>CAWGPB010000035.1:0-208370 GCA_963824335.1 uncultured Actinomycetota bacterium | reverse complement strand
CGCTCGCGGCACGCATCGTCACCGGACTAAGTTGTGTCTCGTGCGATTAGGTGTTCTCGATGTCGGCAGCAACACGGTCAACCTGCTCGTGGTCGACGCACGCCGCGGGGGGCATCCGACGCCGATGAGTTCGACCAAAGCCACGCTGCGGCTGGCCGAGTCGATCGACAACTCCGGCAAGATCACCCGCAAGGGCGCCGACAAGCTGATCGAGACGATCGAGGAGTTCGAAAAGATCGCCGACAGCTCCGGCTGCGCCGAGTTGATGGCTTTCGCCACCTCGGCAGTGCGCGACGCCAAGAACTCCGACGATCTGCTGTCCAGGGTCCGCAAGGAGACCGGGGTGCAGCTGCAGGTGCTCCGCGGTGTCGACGAGTCGCGGCTCACCTTCCTGGCGGTTCGCCGTTGGTACGGCTGGAGCGCGGGGCGGATCATCAACCTCGACATCGGCGGCGGCTCGCTGGAGTTGTCCAACGGTGTCGACGAGGAGCCTGAAGTCGCGCTGTCGCTGCCGCTGGGTGCCGGACGACTGACTCGCGAGTGGCTCAGCGACGACCCGCCCGGCCGACGGCGGGTCGGCATGCTGCGCGACTGGCTGGACGCCGAACTCGCCGACGCCGCTGAGAAAATGCTTGATGCCGGTAGCCCCGATCTGGCTGTGGCAACATCGAAAACCTTCCGGTCGCTGGCCCGGCTCACGGGTGCGGCGCCATCGGCTGCGGGGCCTCGGGTAAAGCGCACCTTAACGGCGAATGGCCTCAGACAACTCATATCTTTCATATCTAGGATGACGACCGCTGACCGTGCAGAGCTGGAAGGGGTGAGCGCCGAGCGAGCGCCGCAGATTGTGGCAGGAGCTCTGGTCGCAGAGGCAAGTATGCGAGCGCTGTCGATTGAAACGGTGGACATCTGCCCGTGGGCGCTACGGGAGGGCCTCATCTTGCGCAAACTCGACAGTGAGGCCGACGGAACTGCCTTCGTAGAGACGTCCGTACGGGATGCTGGTAGCCAGCGAGCCAATCGGAACGGCGGCAAGAAATGACGGGACCCAACGAGACCACCCGACCCATCTCGGTTGCCGAGCTGCTTGCCAAGAACGGCACGCTCGGCGCCCCGGTTCCGGCACGCCGTCGCCGCCGTCGCGGAAACTCCGACGCGGTGACCGTCGCCGAGCTGACCGGCGAGATCCCGATCATCACCGACGACACCGATCCCCACGCCGAAGAGCATCGGACCCCTGAACCGCGCGCGCATCGCGCCAACGGCACCGCACGCGTGCACGACGAGGTCGTCGAGGCGCCCGCCGAGGAACCGGCCGAGAAGGCGTTCTGGTCGGAACCCGAGCCACGCTGGCCGGCATCCGCGCCGCCCCGGCCCCGGGAGGCCGCGGCCAGCACGCGCGAATCGCGGCCGCAGCGCAGCTCCTATCCGCGCCCGGTGCGCAACAACGTGCGCGCCGAGGCCGACCGCCCCGAGTCGCGCGACGACAAGACGGTCGACCGGTCCGGTGCCGAAGGCATGAACCCCGATCCGCTCGAGGACTACGCCGGCATGTCGGTCGACGTGATGGACACCGACGTGCGTGACGCCGACCAGGCCATCGAAGATTCGGCCTATGTGCGCTCCTACCTCCAGTCCGTCGGCAACGACGGCGGCTCACGCGATACCGGTTACCACGACATCGACGACGTCGCCGAGGAAGAGGACTACCCCGACGACGATCTCGGCGGTGAGCAGACCTGGTCACGGTCCGACAGCATGCGGTTCACCGGAACGGTTGTGCTGCAATCGTTTTTGGCCGTCGCTTTCGGTGCGGGCCTGTTCATCGCATTCGACCAGCTATGGCGGTGGAACAACATCGTCGCGCTCGTGCTCTCGGTGCTCGTCATCCTCGGCCTGGTGGTCGGCGTGCGGGTGGTGCGCAAGACCGAGGACATCGGCAGCACGCTGATCGCGGTCGCGGTGGGGGCCTTGGTCACGCTGGGCCCGCTAGCGTTGTTGCAATCCGGCTAAGCCACAACAGAATCCACGTGCGCCCCGCAATCAAGGTCGGTCTGTCGACGGCCTCGGTCTATCCGATGAAGACCGAGGCCGCTTTCGAATTCGCGGCCAATCTCGGCTACGACGGCGTCGAGCTGATGGTGTGGGGCGAGTCGGTCAGCCAGGACATCGACGCTGTGGCCAAACTCTCGCGGCGTTACCGGGTGCCGGTGCTGTCGGTGCATGCGCCCTGTCTGCTGATCTCGCAGCGGGTCTGGGGCGCCAACCCGATTGCGAAGCTGGACCGCAGTGTGCGGGCCGCTGAAAAGCTCGGGGCTCAAACTGTCGTCGTGCATCCGCCGTTCCGTTGGCAGCGCCGTTACGTCGAGGGCTTCACCGATCAGGTGGCCGAGCTGGAGGCGTCGGGCGACGTGCTGGTGGCCGTGGAGAACATGTTCCCGTTCCGCACCGACCGGTTCTTCCCGGGTCAGAGCATGGAGCGGATGCGCCGACGCGGTGGCGGACCCGGGCCGGGTATCTCGGCGTTCGCCCCGTCCTACGACCCGCTGGACGGCAACCACGCGCACTACACGCTGGACTTGTCACACTCCGCGACAGCGGGCACCGATGCGCTGGATATGGCAGAGCGGATGGGCTCGGGCCTGGTGCACCTGCACCTGTGCGACGGGACCGGGCTGCCCGCCGATGAGCACCTGACGCCGGGTCGCGGCAGCCAGCCGGTGGTCGAGGTCTGCCAGCTGCTGGCCACCGGTGACTTCGCCGGCCACGTGGTGCTGGAGGTGTCCACGTCGTCGGCGCGGTCGGTCCACGAGCGCGAAGCCATGCTCGCCGAGTCGTTGCAATTCGCTCGCACGCACCTGTTGCGTTGACACACAGAGGACTCCACCAGTTGACAGCGTTATTCACCGAGGCGATGGAGCTTCGCGAGATCGAAACCGACGGCGTGCACAGCGTCTACGAGGGCGAGCTCAACAAGTACTGGACGATCGGGCCCAAAGTGCACGGCGGGGCAATGGTTGCGCTGTGCGCCAACGCCGCTCGCACCGCCCACGGTGGACCCGTTGAGCCGGTTGCGGTGTCGGCCAGTTTCCTGTCGGCGCCCGATCCCGGCCCGATGCGGCTGGTCACCTCGATGCGCAAGCGCGGGCGCCGGATCAGCGTGGTCGATGTCGAGCTGATCCAGGGTGACCGCGCCGCCGTGCATGCCGTTGTCACGCTGGGGGAGCCGGAGCACCTGGCGCCGCCGCTGCTGTCGGCCAATCCGGCGGTCGGCCTGATGGACCCCGAACCGCCCGACGATGTGTTGCCGATCGGTCCCGGTCACCGGCTGTCGGGGCTGGTGAACCTGGCCGAGGGCTGCGAGGTGCGGACGCTGACCTCGACGCTGGGCATCTCCACCGACGGGAGGCCGCCGGTGATCCAGAACTGGGTGCGTCCGCGCGACGTGGCCCCCGACGTGCTCTTCGCGCTGATGTGCGGCGACATCTCGGCGCCGGTGAGCTTCGCCGTCAACCGCACCGGCTGGGCGCCGACCGTGCAGCTCACGTCCTACCTGCGCGGCCTGCCTGCCGACGGCTGGCTGCGGGTGGTGTGCACCTGCGTGCAGATCGGCCAAGACTGGTTCGACGAAGACCACACCGTCGTCGACTCGCAAGGCCGCATCATCGTGCAGAGCCGTCAGCTGGCGATGGTGCCCGCGCCCTAGCCCTGCGCCGCGCGACCCGCGACGCGCCCTGGCGAAAAAGTCGCACAGTTCTGCCATGCTGAGCGAATGGCCAGAATTGCACTTGTCGGCGGGGGAAGCATGGGCGAAGCCCTGCTGTCGGGCCTGCTCCGGGCCGGACGTCAGGTCAAGGACCTCGTAGTGGCCGAGCGGATGCCCGACCGCGCCCGCTACCTCGCCGACACCTACGGCGTGCTGGTGACGTCGCTGCCCGACGCGGTGGAGAACGCGACGTTCGTGATTATCGCGGTCAAGCCCTCCGATGTCGGCTCGACGATCGGCGAAATCGGCAAGGTGGCCGCCGACGCCGCCCACGACAGCCCAGACCAGGTGTTCATCACCGTCGCGGCCGGGGTGACAACGGCGTACCTGGAATCCAAACTGCTAGCCGGCACTCCGGTGGTGCGGGTGATGCCCAATGCGCCGGCGTTGGTGGGCGCCGGGATCAGCGCCATCGCCGCTGGCCGGTTTGCGACCCCTGAGCAGCTCAAGGAGGTCGCAGCGCTGTTCGACTCGGTCGGGGCGGTGCTGACGGTCTCTGAGGAGCACATGGACGCCGTTACGGCCGTCTCTGGGTCGGGTCCGGCGTATTTCTTCTTGATGATCGAGGCGTTGGTGGATGCCGGGGTCGGCGTGGGCCTGAGCCGCGCGGTGTCGACCGAGCTGGTGGCCCAGACGGTAGCGGGCTCGGCGGCGCTTTTGCTGGACCGCATGGAACAGGACCGCGGAACGGGTGCGGAATCCGGGCGTGACTTGTCGTTGGACACCACCCCAGCGCGGCTGCGCGCCATTGTTACCTCGCCCGGTGGCACTACCGCCGCTGCGCTGCGGGAATTGGAAAAGCACGGTTTGCGGGGGGCGGTCGACGACGCGGTACGGGCCGCAAAAACCCGCTCTGAGCAGCTAAGAATTACATCAGAGTAATTTATAGAATTTTATTTAATTGCTATCACCCGTCGCAATAACCACACTAGTCCCGCTATTCTCCTAGTTGGTATGCACCTGTTGGTGCCAGCGGAGGGGAAGCCGCTGGGACTGCAGGAGCCTGATTGATTGGGTTGCGATGACGTCTATGAACGGGCCATCGGCTGGCGGGAAATCGGGACGAGACACGGGTTCCGCAGACGGCCAGCAGCCCCGGACGCAGTTCCTGACGGTTGCGGAAGTGGCAGCACTGATGCGGGTCAGCAAGATGACGGTCTACCGGTTGGTTCACAACGGTGAGCTGCCGGCAGTCCGCGTCGGCCGGTCCTTCCGCGTCCACGCGAAGGCCGTGCACGACATGTTGGAGAGCTCCTACTTCGACGCCGGCTAGCAGCGCCGCGTCCAGCGTCACGCTGGCGATTTGCTCGCTGCTAGCCCGTGCACCGGTGAGCCCGTACGGGCCCGCCGGTGCGCTTTGGTGTTCGGCATGCCCGGCCGGGTAGAGTGACCGGGTTATTGCACATGCCCGGCCACGGCGGACTCGGGCCGCCACACCGCGCGACAACGATGCGGGACGCGCAGCGTCCCGAGGAGAAGTCGGGCAATCCAGCACAGATAGCGGAGTTATGGGTTCAGTAATCAAGAAGCGGCGCAAGCGGATGTCGAAGAAGAAGCACCGTAAGCTGCTTCGTCGGACCCGGGTGCAGCGCAGAAAACTCGGTAAGTAACTCTCGCTGCTGCCGTCGCTAGGCTGGCCGGGTGGACTCGTCGGACGGGCAATCAGGTACTGGCACTGATAATGCGCACTATCCGAAGGTGGTGCTGGTCACCGGTGCGTGCCGATTTCTCGGCGGGTATCTGACCGCCCGGTTGGCGCAGAACCCGATGATCAATCGGGTCATCGCGGTCGACGCCGTCGCGCCCAGCAAGGACATGCTGCGCCGGATGGGCCGCGCCGAGTTCGTACGCGCCGACATCCGCAATCCCTTTGTCGCCAAAGTGATCCGAAATGGCGACGTCGACACCGTCGTCCACGCGGCGGCGGCGTCGTTCGCGCCGCGTTCCGGTGGTGGGGCGGCGTTGAAGGAAATCAACGTGCTGGGCGCGATGCAGTTGTTCGCCGCCTGCCAGAAGGCGCCGTCAGTGCGTCGCGTGGTGCTGAAGTCTACCTCGGAGGTCTACGGGTCCAGCCCGCATGACCCGGTGCTGTTCACCGAGGACAGCAGCAGCCGGCGTCCCTTCCGGGAAGGGTTTCCGAAAGACAGCCTCGACATCGAGGGTACACGCGTGGGCTCGGCCGGCGCCGGCCGGACATCTCGGTGACGATCCTGCGGCTGGCCGACATGATCGGTCCGGCGATGGAGACCACCCTGTCGCGCTACCTGGCTGGACCGTTGGTCCCGACGGTGCTGGGCCGCGACGCCCGGCTGCAACTGCTGCACGAGCAAGATGCGCTCGGCGCCTTGGAGCGGGCCGTAATGGCCGGCAAGCCGGGTACCTTCAATGTCGGCGCCAGCGGAATCATCATGTTGTCCCAGCGATCCGGCGGGCGGGCCGAGTTGCCTTGCCGTTGCCGGGATTGGGCTCTCGGTGCTGGATTCGGTCCGGCGTGCCAACCGCTATGTCGACATCAGCCGCGAGCAACTCGACTACCTGAGCTACGGCCGGGTGATGGACACCACACGGATGGAACAGGAGCTCGGATACCACCCAAGTGGTCGACTGCGGAGGCTTTTGACGATTACGTTCGCGGCCGGGGTTTACTCCCATAATCGACCCTGAATGGGTACGCTCCATTGAGGGTCGGGCCGTAGCCGCACTGCAGCGCTTTGGTGGCCGATCCACAATCAACCAAGGGCCGGGGGGAGGTTAACTGATGGCGGGCGATTCGAAAGCGAAAGTCATTCCGCTGCACGGGAATTCAGGCCGTGCGGCGGCTCAGCGACGCGCCGGGCAACGCGCCGCTCGCCAACATCCCTCCCTCCTTTCCGAGCCCGACACCCGGGCCTCCGCTGATGAGATCGCCGCTGTCGTACGTGAAATCGATCAGCACCGCCGTGGTGCAAGTGCCTCAGCCGACGTGGAACAGCCGAGCAACGAGCTCGTCCAGAAGGTCAGTGCCGTCGCCGACTTCTTGCGGCACCGGCTCGCCGGCGACTACCAGGTCGACGAGTTCGGCTTCGACCCGCATTTCAACGACGCGATCGTTCGGCCGCTGCTGAGGTTTTTCTTCAACTCGTGGTTCCGCGTCGAGGTCAGCGGCATTGAGAACCTCCCCGACACCGGCGCGGGTCTGGTGGTGGCCAACCACGCCGGCGTGCTGCCGTTCGACGGGCTGATGGCCTCGGTCGCCGTGCACGACCATCACCCCGCCCACCGCGACCTGCGACTGTTGGCCGCCGACATGGTGTTCGACATGCCGGTGGTGAGCGCAGCCGCCCGCAAAGCCGGCCACACCATGGCGTGCACCGCGGATGCGCACCGGTTGCTGGCCGCGGGCGAACTGACCGCGGTGTTCCCGGAGGGCTACAAGGGTCTGGGCAAGCGCTTCAAGGACCGCTACAAACTGCAGCGCTTCGGCCGCGGTGGATTCGTCGGGGCTGCACTGCGCGCCAAGGCGCCGATCATTCCGTGCTCGATCGTCGGCTCGGAGGAGATTTACCCGATGCTGACCGACGTGCGTCTGCTGGCGCGGTTGTTCGGGCTGCCGTACTTCCCGATCACGCCGCTGTTCCCGCTGGCCGGCCCGGCCGGGCTGGTGCCGCTGCCGTCGAAGTGGCACATCGCTTTCGGTGAGCCGATCGACACTGCGCACTATGACGGTGCCGACGCCGAAGATCCGATGGTCACCTTCGAGCTGACCGATCAGGTGCGCGAGACCATTCAGCAGACGCTGTATCGGCTGCTGGCGGGTCGCCGCAATATGTTCTTCGGCTGAGCGCTTACTCGGCCGGCTTGATCAGGGTGAACTGGGCCACGTCGCACGCGCCCTCACGGAACAGGTTGGCGCACCCCGTCAGGTACTTCATGTAGCGCTCGTAGACCTCTTCGGACTGGATCTTGACCGCCTCGTCTTTGCGGGCCTCCAGCGCCGCGGACCAGAAGTCCAGGGTCCGCGCGTAGTGCAGGCGAAGTGGCTGGACGAGGGCGACCTCGAAGCCGGCCTTAGTCGCGTGATCCTCGACGATGGCGACCGTCGGTAGGCGGCCGCCGGGGAAGATCTCTCGCATCATGAACAGGGCAAACCGCGCCCGGTCCATGGTGATCTTGATGCCGCGGTCTGCCAATTCCTGGTCGCTCGGGACGACGATGGTGTGCAGCATCATCGTGCCGCCGGCGGGAAGGGCGTCCCACGCCATCTTGAAGAAGTCGTCGTAGCGTTCGAAGCCGAAGTGCTCGAACGCACCGATCGAGACGATCCGGTCGACCGGCTCGTGGAACTGTTCCCAGCCGTTCAGCAGCACTCGCCGTGTGCGTTCGGTGTCCAGCGCGTCGAACGACTTCTGTACGTGCTCGGCTTGATTCTTGCTCAGCGTCAGGCCGATCACGTTGACGTCGTACTTCTCGATCGCGCGACGCAGCGTGGCCCCCCAGCCGCAGCCCACGTCGAGCAGCGTCATACCGGGCTCCAGGCCGAGTTTGCCCAGCGACAGGTCGACCTTGGCCCGCTGAGCCTCTTCGAGCGTCATGTCGTCGCGCTCGAAGTAGGCGCAGCTGTAGGTCTGACTCGGGTCCAAAAACAGCTGGTAGAACTCGTCTGACAGGTCGTAATGCGACTGGACGTCGTCAAAGTGTGGCGTGAGATCGGTGCTCATGTTCTGGGACTCCCCCTGAAAGGTTCGCGATGACCCTAAGCGCCAGCGCGGATGGATGCAATTGCCGCGATTGTCGCTTCTGCGTTCGCGTCGGGATTGGACGACTCGCCGAGCATGGTCACGATGCTGGTGATGATCGGGTTGCCGTCGACGTCTGTGACTTCGCTGCGAATTTCGGCGATCACCGTGCCGTGGGACTCGATGACCGAGTCCAGGTAGGTGTCGAAGTAGAGCCGGTCACCGACCTTGATCGGCCGGTGGAACAGGAATTTCTGGTCGCGGTGCAGCACCCGGGCCATGTTGATCGGGATGTCGAACTTGGTGAAGACGTCATTCTGAACGCGACGTCCGGCGACCGCAAGGAAGGTCAACGGCGCCACCGTGGTGTCGTAGCCGATATCAGCTGCGGCGTCCTCAGAGTGGTGCGACGGGTGATCGTTCTGGATGGCCTCAGAGAACTCGCGAACCTTTTCACGGCCCACGTCGAAGTAGTCGGGATACCGGTAGTGGGTGCCGATCAGGCCTTCGGTGCCTGCGGGCAAGGACATGCGCTGCTCTCCACTCTTATGGGTTCAGCGGCGCAGCTTATCAGCGCGATTGCCGTCGAGATGCCACCGCGGCCAGAGCGCCGCCCGCCGCGCCCAGTGCCAGAGCTGACGGTACGCCGATCCGGGCGGCCTTGCGGGCGGTCCGGAAATCGCGAATTTCCCAGCCTCGCTTGCGCGCGTAGTCGCGTAAAGCGGCGTCGGGATTGATTGCCACCGCTGTTCCTACCAGGGAAAGAAGCGGCACGTCGTTGTAACTGTCGGAGTAGGCAGTGCAGCGTTTGAGGTTGAGGCCTTCGCGGATGGCCAGTGAGCGCACGGCGTGCGCCTTGCCGGGACCGTGCAGGATGTCGCCGACGAGCCGGCCGGTGAAGACCCCGTTCTCGGACTCGGCGACGGTGCCCAATGCGCCGGTCAGGCCAAGCCGGCGGGCGATGGTGATTGCAAGCTCGTAAGGCGTAGCGGTGACGAGCCAGACCTGCTGGCCGGCGTCGAGGTGCATCTGAGCGAGATCGCGGGTGCCATCCCAGATCTTCTCGGCGATGATCTCGTCGAAGACCTCTTCACCGAGTCTCATCAGCTCTTCGGTGGGCCGGCCCTCGATGAAGGCGAGCGCCTTGCGGCGGCCGGCGGCGACGTCGTTACTGTTCTCCCTGCCCAGGACCTGGAACTTGGCCTGCGCATAGACGAAGCCGAGTACGTCGCGGTACGTGAAGTACTTCCGGGCGGCCAGGCCGCGACCGAAGTGGACCAGCGACGAGCCCTGCACCAAGGTGTTGTCGACGTCGAAGAACGCCGCCGCGGTGAGATCGATCGGCGGCTGCTCGGGTTTCGGCGCGTCGCCGGAGTGGACGTCTTCCAGCGCCCGCTCAGCGCTGGCGTTGGCGGCCAGCGTCTCCAATAGCTGCTCAGCGGGTTCTGGGTCTGGATGAGGGCCGGGTTCGACACTGCCCGGGCCGCCGGAAGCGGTCACGGCTTCACACTATCGGGCCGTGGCGCGTTGGGTTGGGGTTGGCGGAGAGGTCTAGCGGTCGCGCCAGCCCTCGTATTCGGTGCCGGACATGTCGTTCCAAAACTTGGGGGAGACGTCGGTCAAGCGGTCTGACTCGGGTACGCGGTCAATCTGCGCTTGGAACTCGTCGAATTGCTTGCGCGCGTGGGCAATCTCCGCATCGGTTGGCGGGGACACACCGGCTTCCTCCGTCGTGGAAAAGATCCTTCCGGCTACTTCTTTCCTCGTTGAACGTCATCCCTGGTGGGTGTGCGTTACTGACGGTCCTCCCAGCCCTCATACTCGGTGCCGGACGTGTCGTCCCAAAACTTCGAGGAGACTTCTGGCCAAAGGTCCGCTTCGGTCAGGCGGTCCATCTTCTCCTGAGCCTCGTCGAACAGCTTGCGTAATTCGACCAATTCGGCTTCGGTTGGCCGGGTCACACCGGCTTCTTCGGGTGTGGAGAAGATTTTTCCGGCAATTCTCTCGCTCACTGCTCAACTCCCTATCGCTCAACCATTTCGATTATTGTCCTGCCTGTGACTGGATCGAGTCTCCGACCTAGCACGTAAAACTGCCTATCAGTTTGAAACAGGACCTCTTGCTCGGTGGAAAAGCTTGAGATCGAGGAGATATCTCTTCCCGTCTTCGACAGGATCTTGAACTCGACGTTCCCGGCGAAGACCGTGGACCTGGCCACAGCGGGATCCGCCGAGGTGCTCAAGAATGCGGGTTCGGTTACTACGGCATCCGGCTGATATCGCGCGAGCACGTCCGGGGGCAAGTTCGTGCCCCTAAAAACGAAGCCCTGGTGTGCAGGCAATTTCTCCAGCGCATGATTTAGGGCGTCGACACGGGCTTGTTGAGATGCATCCATAGCGCCGTTCCTCAACGCGTCGTTTAGGTCCTCGTGTCCCAGCCCAGTGTAATCGGCCAGCGCAGATAGATCTCCGGTCGTCAATGGCTGCGGGGTGTGGGCTACGGGGCCGTGATGGTCGAGAGTTGGGGACTGATGCGGTGGTAAGCCGCTGGGGGCGCCGCCGTGCGGTGGGCCGGGGGCAGGAGCCGCGGGCGGTGTAGCGGCGTGCTCGGGTGGCGCGTGGGCGGATGTCGTTGAGGGTGGATGCCCTGAGGGAGCTGCCGGTTCGGCTACGTGAGTAGACGGTGCGGCTGGGGGCTTCGTTTCGGCGGGCGTCTTCGACTCGGTAAGCCCATACGGTGGCAGCGCCCCTTTCGCCGTCGGCGCGGGCTCCGGCTGCCCGCCTTTGGGTGGCTCGCTGCGCGGCGGTTGGTTGTCGTGCGGCGCGGGGTTGGGCAGACGACCCGGTGTGGGAAGGCGCAGCTCCTTGGGTGCCTCGGCGACGTCTGCGGCGACGTGGCCCAATTTGGAGAGCTTCGCTAATGCCCCGCCTGGGAGTAAGAGTGTGCCGAGATCGAAAGCGGATTCCCCCGCGGCTTTGAGCGGGTTCGTACTCCATTCGTCCCAGTGAACGACGTCTTTGCCGAGTTCCTTCCACGACTCCTCGAATTTCTGCTCGCCGTCTAATCCGGTGAGGGACTCGAAATTCTCGAGGGCGCCGGACAGGGAGCGCGAGAAGCCCTTTGGGTCGAGAAGGGCTCGCGCGGGGCTGAGGTTCCACACGCCTTTGACGGCGCTTTCCGCTTCTGTCAAAACCCCGCCGCAGATCTGCCCGAGGTGGTCCAGTGCCCGGCCGACTTCGGTTGCGTGCAGGAAGTGGTCCCACTCCTTCTCGGCGTAGCGGGCCATGATGCCGAGGATCGTCTTGGCTTCGGTGAGCGCGGTCGCGATCTGTTGGCTCAGTGCATCGACTTCCGCGGTGAACTGATTGATGATGATGCGAATGTCGTTGGCGATTTTCTTGATTTCGTCTTCGTCCTCGTCGGTGAGGAATTCCCAAACCTCTTTGATCCCGGTCAGCGGATTGCAGATGCGTGACAGCAGATCGATGATCGCCGCGTGGACGGTGTCGATCTTGCTCGCGTAGGACGTGAGGTGTGTCGCGACGGTCGCGCATTGTTGGAGGATTCCGGCTGCGCAACGGTGGGTCGCGGTAAACGCGGCGGCAATTGCCGGACCTTCCGGGATCTGTTGAGCGCCAATGCTGCTCATCGGTTCTGCGGCGCCGGTTATCTCGCTGACCTCGAAGTTGGTGCCGGCAATGGTCCACGCTGCCGCCGCTCCACGCAGCTTCGCGGAATCGCCGGTGGGCCAGATCATCCCGATGTACTTGGACACCCAGCCCCAGCCTGCCGGTGGGCCGGTGCCGCGGCCGACAGACGACGGTGTCGAGCCGGCTGAGATCGAACCGGTTGGATGCGGACCGGGCAAAGGATTGCTGTGTCCGGAGATGTTCGAATTCGCTTCGGCGATGGAGTAGTTGTGCGCGGAGACGCGTACGCCATCGCCCAAGCGGCACAACCCATTGCGGGTGGTGGCCATGGCTTCGAGCAGTTTGGATGCCGAATTGTCGTAGCTGTGGCCAAAGGCGGCACCGGCCGGGTCGTCACCCGACATTCCGTGGCATCCGGCGAGCGCAGTGGTCAATGTCGAAACGGTGGACCCGAGTCCCTCGCCGACCGAAATGACGGCGGCGCCAGCGCTATCCAGCACCTCCGGGTCGACGGTGAGCGGTGCCATCAGCTTCTTGCGGGTGGTACCCGTAACGCGTCACGCCTGTCCACGATGGCAAAGCTAACGAGCTTGTGTACCGCGCACAATTCACCTTGAGCGCGATCAGCCTGTCGACGCGCTCGCGGAGTCGCTGGCGCGTAAACAGCCAGCTACGGCCGCGGAGGAGAAAATCGGCCGGGCGAACGGACTGTGACGGGTTCCCGCAGTAAAGCGGCTCCTACTTGTTCGCCGACCGCCTGCTTGAGTTCCTGCAAGTCGGCTGGAAGCCCGGGTGCGGTACCGGTTTCGGCGAGTAGCACCACGTCGTTATCGATCCCACTAACTGCGACGGAACCGACTGGCGCTAGCAACGTAGCGGGTAGCAGAGCGACTTCTAAGTTGTCAGGGTGCTGGGAGAGCGGCCCGATGAACCGACCGGTGACGGAAACAATGGCGACTACACGTTCCGCAGTAAAGTTTTCGGTGGCAATGCGCGGGTCTGTCGAGGTCGGCAGAACCCGTGACAGTGTGAATGCCGACGTCGCGGGCGGCCCCGACATCCCTCGGTAGGTAATTCCTGGACTTGCGGGCAACTTCAATAAAGCATCGACGATGTCAGTCGCCACCTTCAGCCTCCTTCGCTCGAATCGCAGTCAGCATCGCATTTGCCTAACGGGACTTGAGATCCGACAACGGCGAGTATCGCGAACGAAATTCGCTGTGCCTGAGCCTGTTTGGGCTTAGGTACGGTGTCGATGACGAACGGCTCCGGTAGCCAACCTAGTTGTTTGGTGGTGGTGGTTGGTAGGGGTCGTACCACCACCAGTGGGCGCGTTCGCCGGTGGGTCCGGGGTAGGGCGCGACAGCGGGTGGGGGTTGGGTGGGTGGGCGTGCCAGTGATGCTGCGGTGAGTCGTTGACCGTCGCTGTCGGTGACGACGAGGTCCTCGGCGGGTCCGGTGATGGTGATGGCGCCGCGGTGGTGTGACCGGTGGTGATAGGGGCACACCAGCACCAGGTTGAATAATTCGGTCGGGCCGCCGTCTTCCCAGTGCCGGATGTGGTGGGCGTGCAAACCGCGGGTGGCGCCGCAGCCGGGGACCGCGCAGTGGGGGTGGCGGTGCTCGAGGGCGCGGCGCAGCCGGCGGTTGATCACCCGGCTCGCCCGGCCGGCGCCGATGACCTGCCCGGCACGTTCGAACCAGACTTCACAGGTGGCATCACAGGTCAGGTAGCGGCGTTCGGCGTCGCTGAGTAGCGGGCCCAGATGCAGCGCGGCGGCGCGCTGGGCGACATCGACGTGGACCACCACGGTGGTGTGCTGCCCGTGTGGGCGCCGCGCCGCCTCATCGTCCCATCCAGCCTGGACCAGGCGCATGAACGCCTCGAGGTTGGTGGGCAGCGGGGGACAGTTCTGTGCTGTGTGCTCGCTGCTGTCGTGGTCCTGTTTCCATTCGGCGAACAGCGCCTCACGATGCGACGCCAAGGCCGCCTCGAACTGCGCGGCGTCGTCGTGGCCGAGTCTGATCCGCCAGCTAGCGGCGTGCTCGTCGCTGGTCGCGGTGATCGAGGGCTGCGGCTCGGGCCGGGAATCGGGTTCGGGTCGCGGTTCCAGTTTGACCGCGGTGCGCAGCTGGTTGACCGTCGCGACAGCGGCGAGCTGGGCGTAATGCTCATCAGAACCCGCGCCCGCCCGGGCGGCCACCACACCGACCTGATCCAGCGACAACCGGCCCTCCCGCATGCCGGCCACGCAGCGCGGAAACTCCTGCAGCCGGCTCGGCACGGTGGTGATCGTGTGGGCGTTTCCCGATGACCAGCCCAACTTCCAGGCCACCAACGCCGCCACCGACCGCGCACCCGTCGCCCCGCAGAGCTCGTCGCGATCCAGCTCAGCGACGATCTCCACGATGCGGCCATCCACGGCGTTGCGCTGACCCGCCAACTCCGCCAACTCCTCGAACAACACCTCCACCCGCTCAGCACGGCTCACCGCCACCGAAGGTGATGCAGTCACGGACATAACGTCATCCTCGCAGCCGGGTACGACACGTTTCGGCCGGCGACCCGCGCCGAGGTGCTGGCGTCATCATCTGCTCAACGGCACAGCCTCATTGGCTGCCAAATACGTCCAGCCTTGGCCTCCAGCACGGCCACCGCTGGCCCGCAGCCAGCCCAATGCCCGAAAACAACGGTTCAACCCACCACGACTAACTCGGACCCCGGATCGTCAGCCAAGTCAGGCTGTTCGACGAAACCTTTTAGCAGCGGACGATGTCGTGCTCGCCCTCCGCAGTCACCGCGGATGCACGTCGAAATCGATGGCTTCCCGGTTGGACCCGTCCCTACCAATTGCTCACCGCTCGTTGGAATCATCGTAGAAAGGGAAGATATTGGTCAAAGAGCTCTTTACCTGGGAGAGGCTCTTCTCGATTCAGCAGCGGCGGGTCATTCGACCCGTCGGAGTTCGGCGGCTCGCCATCGCTTTGTTTAATTACATCTTGAACACCAGATGTGGCGTGTCCACGCTCTATGTCAGCGCGGTCGCACGTCAAGACCGGTGAGCTCAAGGAAGGCCTTGCGAGTGCTTGCAGGCTCGGCCAGGCTGCGCAACTCGACATCGTCGCCGCGGGACGACTTGGCGCTTAGGCCCACTTTTTGGCCTGTGCGTAGACGCAGTACCAACACTTGCGCATCCGATCCATCAGGACCGAGTTCCGAAAAGACTCGGTGCAGATGTGCTTGTACAGCCATGACGTGCATGGGTATGCGGCCCAAGACTGGCGCGTCCTGCAGCGCCGACCATTCCTCGACTGGCAAAGATGTAAATCGGGGTTCGGGCCACGGCTTGCGTTTATCGAGCTCGGGAATTAACCGCTCCAGCAGATCGCGTACGGCAGCTTCGTTTTGAGTAGAGTCAAACCGCAGTTGCTCACCGGAGCGTAAAGCTTCGATGACCGCGCGGTAGTAGTCCTCGACCGGATCATTGAAATAACGCTGCCGAAGGATTTCATCCGCAAGGCGGAAAACCAGCGAATCAGGTGCTGGTGACTGCACCCGAGTTCCATAAGTGATCTGCGCGACATAACCGCGCCAGGGCGACGCGGACCGCTCCATTTTCATGGCTTAAAGACCGTCTTCGAACATTGCGCCACTAGTGTCGAATCCCTGTTCGAGTAACATATCGCGGACTTGCGCCAACATTTCCGGCGTAGGCATGTAGTGGCCGATTTTGCGAATCACAACTACGACCACTCCGTCACGCACGTCGGCTCGCCAGCTCCCGCCACAGGTTTGCCACTGAAAAAGCTCGAGTCATAAAGTCTTGGTAATACTTGATCGAGGGATGCGTGCCGATTCCCTTGCTCGTTCATTACGGAATCGCTCTCCTAGCCCACGTGTACAAGTCAAGCCGGTTGCACTTCGAGAGCGGTGAGTGACTGGAACGCCTCACAGGTAGCGCTCGGATCGTCGGCGCTATAGAGCTCTACGTTCGCGACCTGGAAAGCCGCAGCACGCAGAACCACGAGTTGTCCGGTACGCAGGCGCAGCGCGATGAATTCACCTTCTCGGCCGTCGGGCTCGCGCTTCGAAAATTTTCGATTGAGACGGCCCTCAATGTCCCTCGGCAGTAAAGGTATTCGCCCGATGAGCGCCGCACTCGTCAGCGTGAACGGTTCATCGACAGGAAGCGCCTCGAACGGCGGCTTGGGCCAAGGTCTGCGGCTATCCAACGCCTCTATTAACCGAGTCAGGAGGTCACGCACCGCACTGTCATCGTGACCGTCGACAGAGCCTAGATGTTCACCTGAGCGAATTGCTTCGGTAGCCGCCCGGTAGTAATCCGCGACTGGGAGGGTAAAGAGTCGCTGTAAGACCAACTCGTCCGCAAGACGATTGAGGAGCGAATCGTCTATCGGGGCGCGCAAATCGGCGCCGTAAGTTATCTGATTGATGTAGCCGTGCCACCATGCTGGTGACTGTCCCGTTGACGTCATCCTTAAAACCCGGCCCCGAAAGAGATACTGCTGGTGTCCAACCCTTGTTCTTCGAGTATGCCCCGGATCCGGGACAGCTGTTCTTCATCAGGCTGGTAATGGCCGCTTTTTCGGTTAATCATGTTAAGGACTCCATCTCTCACTTCAATCTCACCTGCGCTGGCCACTGGCTTCCCTCCTAGGAAGCTCGAGTGATGAAAGCGGCCGACCTGCTGTACCAAAGAGGCGTACAAGTTGCCGTGCTGATCGACTACGTAAATCGCACGACCCTGATTCCACACAGTCCCCGCGGACGTAGTGTCAAATGGGAGTCCATCCCTAGCTGAGTAAATCAGACCGTCCTTTACGAATAGTCGATGCTTCTCTAGATCTTCGCTAGACAAATACTCCACAGTATTGGGCCGGAAGTATCGATTCGGATTGCTGGCATCGTTCTCGCCTTTGTACTGGTCCAAGATTTCTTTACCTGGGAGCGGTTCTTCTCGATGCAGCAGCGGCGGCGTGTCATTCGACCCGTCGGGGTTCGGCGGCTCGCCATCGCTGGGGTGTGCGTCGTGGCCTTCGGCACCGTTCGCCCTATCGAAATTGGACCCACCTTCACTGGCGTGACCACCGTGTCCCGTGGGTTCGTGTAATCCGGCTCTAGGAGCCGTGACCGGTTCGTGGCTGGCTGCGGCTCCGCTGATCCCCGCACCCGATGGCCGAACGGCGTCGCCGCTATGAGCGGTCGGTGT
Source organism: uncultured Actinomycetota bacterium (assembly GCA_963824335.1). Lineage (GTDB taxonomy): Bacteria > Actinomycetota > Actinomycetes > Mycobacteriales > Mycobacteriaceae > Mycobacterium. The sequence continues at coordinate 191,008 of CAWGPB010000035.1, read as the reverse complement.
GGCTTTCTCCAACGGCGAGCTATGGGAAACGGTCGTGGTCTCGGTCGGCCCGGGGTGGCTGGGCGTCGGGTCTTGGGTAATTGGCCGTTCGGCGAGCGGGTTCGGTTCGCGGGGAAAGTCTTGAGCGGGATGCTGGCTGGATTCGGTGGCCGCGGCAGGCTGTGTGGCATCTTCGAGTCGTGGCGGCGGGGCTTGCGCCGGTTCGTGAGGTGGTGTCCCGTCAGTTGGGGCGGGGGAGTGCTCAGCGGGCGCGTCGGCGGTTGACGGCACCTCGTCGTGGGAGGTTTGGGCGGGCTCGGTGTGGGCCGCCTCGTCCGGCTCGTGGCCTTGCGGCGGCTCAGCGCGCGCCGGCGCGGTGGGAGCGGGCGCATCGTGCGCTGGTTCCCCAGGGGCGTGTGCGGGGGGCGGTTCTGCGGGTGCAGGCCCGCCGCGTTCGGTCGGGCTGTGCGGCGTCGGACCGTCAGCGGGAGCGGATGCCGGCCTCGTCGCGGCTGGCCCAGTCGGTTTGTCGGCTGGCGTTGGTGGTCGGTCGAGGGGCGGGGCCGACGGGCGCGGCTCTGAAAGGGGGGCACTTGGCGCGGGCGCATGGGGTTTTGGCGCGTCTTCGAGCGCTCGCGTCGCGGCAGACTCCGCACGGCTGGCCGCCGATGCCGCTTCGGCCGCGTCGGCAGCAGCGCGACCTCCCTTGGCTGCCGCTGCCGCTTCGCCGCCGCCCGGAATGAGCAGGGTCGCCACATCGAAGGTGCTTTGGCCGGCGGCCTCGGCGGGGTTGGTCTTCCACTCATCCCAGTGGACGGCGTTTTTCCCTAGGTCCTTCCATGACTGGGCGACGCCCGGTGCGTGATCATCGCCAAGACCTACCAGCGGAGCCATCCCGTGCAGCAGCTCCTTCCATGATTGGTAAGAACCTTGCGGATCTACTTGAGCCCGCACCGGGCCGTACGTCCACGCGTCTTTGAAAAGGCCGCCAACTGATTCGCCGAGCCCTTTTCCGAACTGGCCTACCTGGTTGAGGGCCCTGCCAACGTCGGTGTGGTGCAGGAACTGGTCCCACTCCTTCTCCGCATAGCGACCCATGGTGCTCAGGATCGTGCTCGCCTCAGTGACGGCGGCAGCGATCTGGTGGCTCAGCGCCTGAACCTCGGCGGTGAACTGGTCGATGATCGTGCGAATGTCGCGGGCGATCTTCTTGATCTCGTCTTCGTCTTGATCAGTGAGAAACTCCCAGACTTCTTTGATCCCAGTCAGTGGATCGCATATCCGCGACAGAAGATCCAGGATCGCCGCATGGACCGAATCGATTCTGGTTGCCATGGAGTTGAGTTGAATCCCAATAGTGTTGCACTGCTGCAGGATTGCCGCGGCACTGCGATTGGCATCGGCGAAAGCCGCTGCGATCGCGGATCCTTCGGGGATCTGCTGTGCGCCGATTGTCGCGATCGGCCCGACGGCGCCCGTTATCTCGCTGACCTCGAAACCTGCACCGGCGCTGATCCACGCGGCCGCAGCGGTCCGTAGCTTGGCCGAATCACCACTTGGCCAGATCATTCCGATGTACTTGGACACCCACCCCCAGCCGGCCGGAGCGCCGACGCCGCCGCCGACTGCAGACGGCACTGATTGCGCTGAGATGGAGCCGGTTGGGTGTGGAGCGGGGAGCGGTTGACCGGGTCCAGAGATATTCGACATGGCCTCGGCCGCCGAATAGTTGTGGGCCGACATCCGCACACCATCACCCAAGCGGCACAACCCATTTCGGGTAGCTGACATCGCCTCGAGCAGCTTGGGCGCTGCGGAATTATAGCTGTTGCCGAACGCGGCACCGGCTGGATCGTCGCCAGCCATTCCAGTGCATCCGGCCAGCGCCGTTGTCAACGTCGAGATGACCGACCCCAAGCCCTCACCGGCTGCGATTACGGTCGACCCCGCGCCGTCTAGAACCTCTGGATCGACCGCGAGTGGCGCCACGGGATCAGGACCACATGGTGGTATTCGCGTTCATCGCGCCGGTGTAGTTGTGATGGGCTGCGGCCCCCGCGGCTGTCAGTCGCGCCAAAGCCTCCCGCATGTTCGCCTCACCGCGCGCCCAGTGTCGGTGCGCCTCGGCATGAGCTGCGGCCGCCTCGCCCGACCACGTGCCGTGCAGATGTGTTACCAGCGAATCGATTTCAGCAACCATGCTCTCTGTGTAGCTGACAAACTCGCCCATTCTCCTGGCCGCGTCTTCCAATGCGGCGGGATCGACGCTGAAGGCGTCACCCACGGTAGATGCCTTCCGCCGTCTGCTCAGCCGCTGCATCCTGCGCCTGGAATTGAATTCCCGCATTACCAACGGCTTTCGCCAAAATGGCTAGGCCCGTCTGCACTTCTGCGGCGCCGTTGTGCCAGAGATCCCAGGCGTCGCCGTACGCGCTACCTGATCCCCCTTGCCAACCGGTAAGCATTTCGCGGACTTGAGCATCGAGGTCGACGAGCTTGGCGTGCAAATCCTTGGACGCGCTCGCTAATGCCTGCGAGGCTGTCTGCATCACCTCGGTTGGAACCCGCAAGGTTTCGCGATCGGCCATTTCTGAAACCTAACGACCTACTGGGCCCGACACAATTCACCGCCGCTTTATCGACCGTCTTGGTCGGCGTCGTCTTCGACCTTGGTATCCGGGGGCAGGATGCGACGGCTGGCGATCGGTTTGCCGGCAACGCGTTTGACCACTTCGGGCGCGGTCTGCGGCGTGGTGATGCGGCCCTGCACCGGGGCGCCGTTTTTCACCGTTGGCGGGACGACGCGCTTGGTCTCGGCCTTGCTGTCGCCCCCGCTCGCCGCAGCGCCTCCGGCACCCGGCGGCATCATCGGCATGCCGCCGCCCATTTGCCCGCGAGCACCGGCACCTTCGGTGGGAGGTGGTGACGTCACGGGTGCCTGCTGCGATGACATCGGAACGGTGCCGGCCGTCGGAGTTGGTGGCGGCCCGAGGTTTCCGGCCGGGGTCGTGGCGCCGGCGAGTCCCGCACCCGCTCCGCCAGCGCCCATGGCGCCTCCGCCGGCCCCGAGCGCGTCACCAAGCGCACCGGCGGGCAGCGATGCGCCGACACCTGCTCCTTGGCCCGCCTTGCCCAAGGTGCTTGTCAGCTGCGAGCTGATCTGCGAGACCTGCTGCAGGGCTTGGTTGAGTGGTTGAGAAAACCCCTGGAGTAGGCCGCTGAAGGTTTGCATGACTTGCTGGGGCATCTGCTGGACAGTGCTCATCAGCTGCTGGAGTTCTTGACTTCCCTGTTGGTCAGCTGCGGGGAATTGGGTCATCGCGTCGCCGGTCTTCTCGCCGCGCTTGGCATGCGCTTCGGCGGCAGTAGCCATGTCGTTGGGATCGCCGACATTCCCGGCCATGCCCAGTGTGGCAAGCAACTGACTCATCAGTGAGGTCCCCGAGGCGACCTGATCTGGCGTCAACGGCGGCGGTGGTGGCAGGCCCATCGTTTGAGCGAGCTGGCTCAGGACGATCTGTAGTTCTTGTCCGTTAGTCATGAATCTTCTTCCTAGGGAACGCGATTCAGTGCCTGGAACCAGGCGAAGTGATAGTTGGCGCCAATATTGTCCGCACCGGCGAGTGCTTCGATCGACGCCAGCAATTGCCAGTTCGCAACCGCGGCGGCGTCTACGTTGTCGGGGTACGCGTCCAGCACGCGATCGCGAAGCATCGAGAGATGTTGATGGAGGAATTCGACTTCGCTGTCGATCACGCCGGTACCGGTCGAGGCCGCCTTGGCTAAGGTGTGCGCCATCTGCGGCAGTCCGTCGCGCCAGTTGGTCGCCTGGCCGAGCTCCCAGCCAAGCTCGTCGACAGCGGGCACCTGGCGGGGGCGCGTTGAAGTCGGAGTGGGTTCAGCGTCGTCCTCCGACTCCGACAGGTAATGCAACGGCGTGTAGTTCACCGATGTGCTCACTTGGCCGAGCAAGGTTTCGATGTCGCCGCGGCGGTCGCCCGGCTCGAGCAACGTGACGACCGACGGGACGGCGATGTTCGGCGGAATCCACCCGCTTGCAAGGTCAGTGACCAGAATTGTGGTGCCGTCTGACTGCTCGCCGGCAGCCCATCGGAGCCGCGGCTCCTGGCGCGCAACGGAGTCGACGAGACGCTGCAGGCGTGCCCTGGCTGTGGCCTCTGCGGAGGCTGCGCCGGCGGCGGCTCCTCCCGCGGCGGCGGCGACGGCCTGCTCGCCGATCCCGGCGGGCGCGGGGTGAGCCATCGCGGCGGTGGGTGGCTGGCGCACGACCGGTTGGGTGAGTCCGCCTGCTCCGGCCGACGGACTGACGGGTGCGGAAGCTGGTGACGCGGAGGACGATACGGACGAGATCCCAGCTGGGCTGGAAGGCAGAGTCGGGGCCGAAATTGTCGGGGTCGGCGGCCGGATGTCCGATCCGTATGTCGGCAAGGGACCGGCGGGTGCCGCGGCGGACGGCGCAGCGGCTGCCGGTCCCGCCAAATATGGTGTGCCCGAATCGGTTACCGCCGCGTGACTCGTGACTGGCGGCGCGGCAGCGGGTGGGGGCATATCGACTGCGGGTGCATGCGCGGCCGCTGGGACCGTTGATCCCGAGAATTCGGATGGCGTGGGTTGCACGGGCACCTGCGGCTGAACCGGGCCGGTCACCGGTGGCACATTGTTGAGTGCGCCAGATGTAGGAGCGCCTTGGCTGAGCGCGGGGTTCAGCCCTTGCCCAAAGGCGTTCGACGGCTGAATGCCTGCTAAGCCCGCTTGGCCAATTGGGTTGGAAGGCGAGATCGATGTCGGGACGTTGGTCGACAGTGGCGCGTTCGCGCCGGGTAGTCCACCCATTCCTGCGGGGCCCCTGACAGCGGCGGCCGGTGTCGCTCCGGGTACTGGGCCTTGCATTTGGTTGCCGTATAGCGGCTGTGCCCCCGTGCCATGTTCGAACCCGGAAGCCGGTTGCAGCGGTCCACCGCGGCCGGCGCCAGCGTCACCGTACAACGGTGGTGGATTTCCAGCTGACAATGGCTCCGCCGGACCTTGTGGGGCCGTGCCCTCGGTGCCCGCACCGCGGTCTCCATATAGCGATTCGTTAGTTTTGGACCCGAGTGTATTTGGGGCCCCGCCCTTATCGAGGATGCCCTTGACCTGCTGGGTGAGTGTGTCCTTGTTGGCGGAGCCAAGCATTCGAGTCGTATCGATGCCGTGCTGCTGGGCGAACTGGCGGGCACTCAGTGGTATACCTCGTTGGTCGAGGATTTTTTGCATAGCCTCAAAAACATTCTGAGTGCTCGGCGCCGCTGCCGCGTTTGCCTCCTGCTGGCGCTGTAGAACCACATCTACAATTCGGCCCAATTTTATAGGGGGCGGATCTTTGGACTGCTGGATTTGATCAATCTCGGCTTTACCGTCGTGAGCGATCGTCTCTAACCTAGAATTCAAATCGCTCGCGCAATGGTGAGCTGAGCGATGGGCATCGCTAATCACCGTGTTCGTGTTTGCGACTTCACTGGCCTGATCAGCTCCCCAGGAGAACGCATCACGAATGTTGTCTGCAGTCAATCCTTTCTGAAGTTCTGGATTGAGTGATGTCGACAGCTGCTGGCGCAACTGCTCCGAGAAGCCGTGCCACTCGGCTGCAGTAGCTTGCCGCTTCGCTGTTGCCGCTCCCACAACGCCAAGATCAGGTAGCGGTGTCCACCACTGACCCACCATGAGGTGAAACCACGGATTGCCGCTATCTGCCACGGTTATTTGCAGAGCTCCGCGATGTGGGCGGCGGCGGAGGATCCGTCGCTCCGCAGCTTGGTGACTTCGGGATCATCATTTTGAGCGCCAGCCAAATACTTTTCGCTGAGATCAGACATAGAATCGGACAAATTCCGGACGATATCGGCGATCTCTGCGGGTGTCGCCGGGTCAACATGGTGCCGCAGATACACAGAGCCTGCGACCACGGCGAGCCGTGCATTAGCGGATTGCGCCTCGGTCATTGCCGGATTGTCGCTCGCATTGGAGCTTGTGTTGCCGGCGCCAGTTTGTAATCTGATGCTCCTCTGAACAACGTCGAACGCATTACAAGTTCGAGACTTAGCATCCGAAATCTGTTGCTCGGAGAACGCCGAAGCTGCGGCGGGCCGTGGGGTCGGCGCAGCGGGCGAGGGCCGGAACCATCCGACGATCGCCAGACCTGTGGCGACGAGCGCAACTGCGAGGGCTACGAATGTTAGCGCTCGAGACTGCCCAGGCGGTGGCGTGGACGGCCAGGAAGGCGGTCCGGCCGCCGCGCCGGGAAACTGGCCGCGCGAGGCGGGAAACCCGCCTGTACCGGACGGCGAAGGTGGCCCAGTAGGCGGCTGCTGAGACATGAAGCGATGGTATCGCCGATTCCCGGTCCCGGTATTCACCATTGCGATGCTTTACGGGTCTGCCTGCGAGGATCCGGCGCCAAAGCCATGCTGTGTATCGCGTAACAGAAGGTACCGAATGCTGTCGGCATCAATTCAATTCAGACGGCTGGCCACGATCCGAACTCTAAGTTCCTGATTGCGGTAACTTGCGCCCAGTGTTATTGGCTGGCAGCGCACACCTCATGACGACGTTGGCTGACGAACCGGCGGGGCCGGCTGACGTGGTGGCGGCGGCCAAAAAGCTTGCTGACCTGTCTTGGGTCATCACGCCCTATGGCCTCGTGGGCGATCGCAATGACCCGGCCCATGACAGCACAACCCAAACAGCGTGCAACCATCCAAACCCTCTGCAAACGAACCGAACTGACACACTGGACCCATGAGCCGCCGCCACGTCCAGCTCCTCACCCGCGCTGGCTGCACGATCTGCGACGGCGTCCACGCCCAACTCACCCAGCTCGCGACAGAACTCGACTTCGACCTGACAAAGACCGACGTCGACGCCGAAGCGGCCAAGGGCGACACAGCGCTACGGGCCGAATTCGGCGACCGGCTGCCCGTCGTCCTGCTCGACGGACGCGAGCACAGCTACTGGGAACTCGACGAGCCCCGCCTGCGCAAGGATCTGGCCGCGAAGTGACTTCGCCGTAAATTTGGTGGCCCATCAGGTAACCGTCTACGGTGGGTAGTAGTCAATTCACTGGTGTTAGCAAGGGAGCAGGCCAGGTGATTCAGCCGTGAGCGTCCTGCTCTTCGGTGTGTCGCACCGCAGCGCGCCCGTCTCCGTTTTAGAGCAGCTCAGCACCGACGAATCTGAGCAAGTCAAACTCGTCGACCGGATCATGCAGTCGCCGCTGGTGACCGAGGCCATGGTGCTGTCCACCTGCAACCGCGTCGAGGTCTACGCCGTCGTCGACGCGTTCCACGGTGGCCTCTCCGCCATCGGCCAGGTGCTCGCCGACCAATCCGGCATGACGGTTTCCGACCTCACCAAACACGCCTACGTCCGCTACAGCGAGGCTGCCGTCGAGCACTTCTTCGCGGTGGCCAGCGGCCTGGACTCCGCCGTCGTCGGCGAACAGCAGGTACTCGGCCAGGTCCGACGCGCCTACGCCGCCGCCGAGGCCAACCGCACCGTCGGCCGCACTCTGCACGAGCTTGCGCAGCGGGCGCTGGCGGTCGGCAAGCGGGTGCACTCCGAAACCGGCATCGACGCCGCGGGCGCCTCGGTCGTCTCCGTGGCGCTAGGCATGGCCGCCAAAAAGCTGGGGCAAGCTGGCCTGCAAGGCAAGACCGCCGTCGTCGTCGGCGCCGGAGCGATGGGCGCACTGTCAGCAGCTCACCTGACCCGGGCCGGCGTCGACACCGTCTACGTCGTCAACCGGTCGCTGCCCCGTGCACAGCGGCTGGCCCGCAAGATCCGCGACTCCGGCACTCCCGCTGAGGCATTGAGCCTGGACAACCTGTCCACCGCGCTGGCCCGCGCGCACGTCGTCGTCAGCTGCACCGGCGCGGTCCGCCCGGTGGTGTCGCTGGCTGACGTGCACAACGCCCTGACCGCCGGCCGTCGCGAGGACACCCCGCTGGTCATCTGCGACCTGGGCATGCCGCGCGACGTCGACCCGGCCGTCTCCGGGCTGCCCGGCGTCTGGGTGGTCGACATGGACCGCATCCAGCGCGAACCCTCCGCGAGAGCTGCCGCGGCCGACGCCGACGCCGCCCGCCACATGGTCGCCGCCGAAGTCGCCACCTACCTGGCCGGCCAGCGGATGGCCGAGGTCACCCCGACCGTCACCGCGCTGCGCCAGCGCGCCGCCGACGTCGTCGAGGCCGAGCTGCTGCGCCTCGATCACCGGTTGCCGGGTCTCGAAGCAGCCCACAAAGACGAGGTCGCCCGCACCGTTCGTCGCGTCGTCGACAAGCTGCTGCACGCACCCACCGTGCGCATCAAGCAACTGGCCAGTGCGCCCGGCGGCGACGCCTACGCCGAAGCGCTCAGGGAGCTGTTCGAGCTCGACCAGACCGCCGTCGACGCCGTCGCCACCGCTGGCGAATTGCCCTCTGTCCCAACAGATTCTGCAGAGTAACCGCTTGGCCGACGTGATCCGGATCGGTACTCGTGGCAGCGTGCTGGCCACCACCCAGGCCGGCAACATTCGAGATGCCCTGCTGGCCAAGGGCCATCAAGCCGAGTTGGTGATCGTCAGCACCGCAGGGGACCAGTCGCAAGAGCCGATCGCCGACATCGGTGTCGGTGTATTCACCGCCGCGCTACGGGAAGCCATCGACGACGGACAGGTCGACATGGCGGTGCATTCCTACAAGGACCTCCCGACCGCACACGATGCGCGGTTCGTGATCGCCGCCATCCCGCCGCGCGAAGACGCCCGCGACGCGCTGGTGGCCCGCGACGGGTTGGTGCTGGGAGAGCTGCCGAACGGCGCAATTGTGGGCACATCGTCCCCGCGGCGGGCCGCGCAGCTTAGAGCACTGGGTCTCGGTTTGGAAATTCGCCCCCTACGAGGCAACCTAGACACCAGGTTGAACAGGGTAAGCAATGGCGATTTGGACGCGATCGTGGTTGCCCGGGCGGGTCTAACCCGGCTGGGACGTCTCGATGCGATCACCGAGACGCTGGAGCCGGTGCAGATGTTGCCGGCGCCGGCTCAAGGAGCCCTCGCCATTGAGTGCCGCTCCGGGGATTCCCGGCTCGCGACACTGTTGGCGGAGCTGGACGACGCGGACTCCCGCGCGGCCGTCACCGCCGAGCGTTCCCTGCTCGCCAAGCTGGAGGCGGGGTGTTCAGCGCCGGTGGGAGCGATCGCGGAAGTGGTCGAGTCCATCGACGAGGAAGGCCGCATCTTCGACGAGCTGTCGCTGCGCAGCTGTGTGGCGGCGCTAGACGGATCTGACGTCATCCGCGCGTCCGGGATCGGCAGTCCGGATCGGGCACGGGAGCTCGGGCTCTCGGTGGCCGCCGAGTTGTTCGAGTTGGGTGCACGGGAAGTCATGTCGAGCGCGCGGTAAGGCAAGCGCGCCAACAATATAGGTAGGTAGGAGCGACGATGACGACGCGAGGGCGCAAGCCGAGGCCGGGCCGCATCATGTTCGTGGGGTCGGGTCCTGGGGACCCGGCGCTGCTGACGATGCGGGCCGCAGCAGTGCTGGCCAATGCCCCCCTGGTGTTCATTGATCCCGACGTGCCCGAGCCAGTGCTGGCGTTGATCGGCAAGGACTTGCCGCCGGTCTCCGGGCCCGCGCCGGCCGAACCGGCTGCGCCGTCGGACAACGGAACCAGCGAGGATGCCGACACCGACCAACAACCCGCTTCGGTGATGTCGGTGGGACCCGACATCCGGCCCGCTTTGGGCGATCCCACCGAGGTGGCCAAGACGCTGGTCGCCGAGGCCCGCACCGGGGCCGACGTGGTGCGGCTGGTGTCCGGCGATCCGCTGTCGCTGGACTCGGTGATCACCGAGGTGAACTCCGTAGCCCGCAGCCACCTGCACTTCGAGATCGTGCCGGGCCTGGCCGCCAGCGACGCGGTGCCGACCTACGCCGGTTTGCCGCTGGGCTCGTCGCACACCGTTGCCGACGTCCGCGGCGACGTGGACTGGGGTGCCCTGGCCGCCGGACCGGGTCCGCTGATCCTGCAGGCCACTTCGTCGCATGTCGCCGACGCGGCGCGGACGCTGATCGAGTACGGCCTGTCCGACACCACCCCTTGCGTGGTGACGTCGTCGGGCACCACCTGCGCGCAGCGTTCGGTGGAGTCGACGCTGGGCGGGCTGACCGATTCGACCCTGCTGCTCGGCGGCGACGCGACAGCACCGTCGCCGGTGATCGTGACCATCGGCAAGACGGTCGCCAACCGGGCCAGGCTGAACTGGTGGGAAAGCCGCGCCCTGTACGGCTGGACCGTGCTGGTACCGCGCACCAAGGACCAGGCCGGCGAGATGAGCGACCGGCTGACCGCGCACGGCGCACTGCCGATCGAGGTGCCGACCATCGCCGTCGAGCCGCCGCGCAGCCCCGCGCAGATGGAGCGTGCGGTCAAGGGTCTCGTCGACGGCCGCTACCAGTGGGTCGTGTTCACCTCCACCAACGCGGTGCGTGCGGTGTGGGAGAAGTTCGGCGAGTTCGGTCTCGACGCCCGCGCGTTCTCCGGCGTGAAGATCGCCTGCGTCGGCGAGTCGACGGCCGACCGGGTTCGCGCGTTCGGGATCAGCCCCGAGCTGGTGCCCTCCGGTGAGCAGTCGTCGCTGGGTCTGCTGGACGAATTCCCGGACTACGACAGCATTTTCGACCCGGTGAACCGGGTGCTGCTGCCGCGCGCCGACATCGCCACCGAGACGCTGGCCGAGGGTCTGCGCGAACGTGGCTGGGAGATCGAGGATGTCACCGCCTACCGGACCGTGCGGGCTGCCCCGCCGCCGGCGGCCACCCGCGAGATGATCAAGACCGGTGGTTTCGATGCGGTGTGCTTCACCTCGAGCTCGACGGTGCGCAACCTGGTCGGTATCGCAGGCAAGCCGCACGCGCGCACCATCGTCGCCTGCATCGGCCCGAAAACCGCTGAGACCGCAGCCGAATTCGGCCTGCGCGTCGACGTGCAACCCGAGACCGCCGCCGTCGGTCCGCTGATCGAAGCGCTGGCCGAGCACGCCGCCCGGCTGCGTGCCGAGGGTGCGCTGCCGCCGCCGCGTAAGAAGAGCCGCAGGCGGTAATGGCCGCAGCGGGTCGCCGCGCATGAGCGCCTTCCCCCGGCAGCGTCCGCGTCGACTCCGGTCGACTCCGGCGCTGCGCCGGTTGGTGGCGCAAACATCGCTGGAGCCACGGCATTTGGTGCTGCCGATGTTCGTCGCCGACGGTATCGACGAGCCGGTGCCGATCGCCTCGATGCCGGGCGTCGTACAACACACCCGCGACTCGTTGCGTTCAGCAGCGGCCGACGCGGTGACCGCCGGAGTGGGCGGGCTGATGCTGTTCGGGGTGCCGCGCGCCGAGGACAAGGACGCCGTTGGGTCGGCGGGCTCGGATCCCGACGGCATCCTCAACGTCGCGCTGCGCGACCTGACCAAAGACCTCGGCGACGCGACCGTGCTGATGGCCGACACCTGCCTGGACGAATTCACCGACCACGGCCACTGCGGCGTGCTCGACGAACGCGGCCGGGTCGACAACGACACGACCCTCAAGCGATACGTGGAACTGGCTGTCGCGCAAGCAGATTCGGGCGCGCACGTGGTCGGGCCGAGCGGCATGATGGACGGCCAGGTGGCGGCCATCCGAGACGGCCTGGACGTTGCCGGGCACACCGACGTGATCATCCTGGCCTACGCGGCCAAGTTCGCGTCGGCGTTCTACGGCCCCTTCCGGGAAGCGGTGAGCTCCAGCCTGACCGGCGACCGGCGCACCTATCAGCAGGAGCCGGGCAACGCCCGCGAGGCGCTACGTGAAGTGCAGCTCGACCTCGACGAGGGTGCCGACATCGTGATGGTGAAGCCGGCGATGAGCTACCTCGACCTGGTCAAGGCAGCTGCGGAAATCTCGCCGGTGCCCGTCGCCGCCTACCAGGTGTCGGGGGAGTACGCGATGATCACCGCGGCCGCCGCCAACGGCTGGATCGACGAGCGAGCCGCCGCACTCGAGTCGTTGACCAGCATTCGGCGCGCCGGCGCCGATATCGTGCTGACCTACTGGGCTGCCGCCGCGGCCAACTGGTTGTCGTGACGGGTCCCGTTCAGCAGTGGCCGCAGGACCGGCCCGGGCCGCCGGAGCGGCCGATCGACGTCGACACCGGCTTCTGGCTGTGGCTGGTGGCGCTGCCGCTGATGGTGGTCGGCTACGTCGCCGACCTGTTCGGCTCGTCGAATGCTCACGGTGCCACACCGCTGCTGATCGCGTCGGGATTGTTCACCGGTGTGCTGTGCGCGATCGTGGTGACGTTCCTGATCCTGATGCGGGCCGGGTACCGATGGGCCCGAACAACTTTGACGGGCGGTGCGGTGGCCACCGTGGTCTACGTCGGCATCCGGCTTTTCACCGTCACCTGGCCACCGGTATGGGCCGTCGCATGCGGCGTCGCCGGCATCACCGGGTCGGTGCTGATCGCGGGTGGAATGTTCCTGCTGCACCGCAGCGACTCTCACGACTACTTCACCAGGTGAGCGGCGACGATGACCCGGATATTTCGACCGCTGGTCCGGCAGGGATGATGGAAGACGTGACTGCCGGCACGGATACCGACGCTGCACCGATCTTTCGCGAGGTCGGCGCAACCTGGTACTGGCTGCTCGCTGGTCCGATCGCCGCCGGGATCATGTTGTGGATCGAGAAGTCCCACGGCAACGGCTGGCAGATCTCCATTCCGGCGTTCTTCCTGGTGGTGATGACGAGTTTCATTGCGCTGCAAATCAAAGCGGCCCGCATCCACACCTCGGTCGTGCTGACCCCGCAGACCCTGCGCCAGGGCACCGAGACGATCAAGGTGTCCGAGATCCTCAAGGTCTACCCGGAACCCGACAATCCGCTGGCAGCGAAGAAGGACGTCGAGCGCTGGCAATCCGCCCGCGCGCTCGGCGAGCTGGTCGGTGTGCCCAAGGGCCGCACCGGCATTGGACTGAGGCTCACCGGTGGCCGCACCGCCCAGGCGTGGGCGCGCCGGCATCGTCATCTGCGCAACCTGCTGACCCCGTTGGTCGAGGAGCGCGTCGGACCCAACGAGCCGCCGGAGTACGACGACGACGAGAGCTCAGGCTGGTAATGGGCCGTTTCCGCGCTGTCGTCGAGCTGCTGCTGGCCTGTGCCGCGGCGGTGGGTTGCGCGGCCAGCTGGTCGGCGGTGCGTTCCACGGTGGTCGTTGCACCCGTGCTCAACGACGAGCCGGTGACGGTGTCAGTGGTCTATGACCCGTCGATGCTGCTGTTGACCCTGCTGCTCGCGGCGCTCGCCGGCATGCTGGCCGTGGTCGGTGTCGCCCGGCTGCGGCGGGCCGACCGCGCCCCGGCAGCATGACCAGCACCGATCTCGACCTGCGCGGCATGAGCTGCGCATCCTGCGCTGCCCGCGTCGAGGGTGCGCTCAACCGGCTCGACGGGGTGCGCGCTGCGGTGAACTTCCCGCTCGAGCGCGCTCACGTCCAGCACGAGTCCGCGGTGTCGGCCGGTGATCTGATCCGCGCGGTGGAGTCGACGGGCTATCAGGCGTCGGTCGTCGTCGATCCGTTCGGGCGATCCGAGGACGCGCCGCGGAATGAGCTGCGGCACCGGCTCATCGGATCGACGCTGCTGGCGATTCCCGTGGTGGCCGTGTCGATGGTGATGGGGTGGCAGTTCGCGGGCTGGCAGTGGCTGGTGCTCGCGCTGACCACGCCAGTGGTGGCGTGGGGCGGCTACCCGTTCCACCGCGCGGCGCTGCTCGCCCTGCGGCATCGCACGACGACAATGGACACGCTGGTGTCGCTGGGCACGCTGGCCGCCTACCTCTGGTCGACGGCCGCGGTGCTGCAGGGTTCGGGCCCGGTGTACTTCGAAGTCGCGGCCGCGGTCACGGTGTTCCAGCTGGCCGGTCATTACGCCGAGGCGCGGGCGAAGCACGCCTCCGGGGCGGCGCTGCGTTCGCTGCTGAACCTCGGCGCCAAGGACGCCGCGGTGCTGCGCGACGGCGACGAGGTGCGAGTGCCCGTTGCGCAGCTGCAGGTCGGTGACGTGGTGGTGGTACGACCGGGGGAGCGAGTCGCCACTGACGGCGTAATCATCGACGGCACAACGGCTTTGGATACTTCGGCGATGACCGGTGAGCCGGTTCCCGTCGACGTGTCTGCCGGTGACACCGTCGTCGGCGGATCGCTGAACACCTACGGCCGGCTGCTGGTGCGCGCAGCCCGGGTCGGCGCCGACACCCAACTGGCCCGAATGGCCAAGCTGGTCGGCGACGCCCAGAACAACAAGGCCCCCGTCCAGCGGACGGCCGACCGGGTCGCAGCGATCTTCGTGCCGGCGGTACTGCTGATCGCCGCGGCGACGATGGCCGGCTGGCTGCTCGCCGGACAGCCGGCGTCGTCGGCGTTCACTGCGGCTGTCGCGGTGCTGATCGTCGCCTGCCCGTGCGCGCTCGGGCTGGCGACCCCGACCGCGATCCTGGTCGGCACCGGCCGCGGCGCACAGCTGGGCATCTTGATCAAAGACCCGGCGCTGCTGGAGACCATCGAGCGCGTCGACACCGTCGTCTTCGACAAGACCGGAACGCTGACCACCGGCGCGATGGCGGTGTACGACATCGAGTCTCGGCCCGGCGAAGACCCCGACGTCGTGCTGGCGAGAGCGGCCGCGGTCGAGTGCGCGTCCGAACATCCGGTGGCCGAAGCGATCGTGGCGGCCGCCCGCAACCGCGGCCTGCCGATCGGCACCGCACCCGAGCGGTTCGTCAACCACCCGGGGACCGGCGTCGTCGGCGTGGTCGATGGTGTCGAGGTGGCCGTCTCGCGCATCGGCTCGCTGGCCGGAGTTGATCTGCTGGCGCCGCCGACGGCTCGTCGAACGGCGGTGCAGGTGACCTGGGATGGACAGATCCGCGGCGTGATCACGCTGGCCGACCGGCTCAAGCCCGGCAGTGCCGCCGCGATCGCCGAGTTGACGTCGATGGGCATCACCGCGATGTTGCTCACCGGCGACAGCGCGGCAGTGGCCGGGCACGTCGCTGCCGACGTGGGCATCGCGCCCGACGCCGTGATCGCCGGTGTGCTGCCGACCGAAAAGGCGGACGCCATAAAGCATTTGCAGGCCCAGGGCCGGACGGTGGCCATGGTCGGCGATGGGGTCAACGACTCGGTGGCCCTCGCCGTCGCCGACATCGGCATGGCGATGGGCAGCGGCGCTGATGCGGCGATCGACGCCGGTGATCTCACGCTGATGCGCACCGACGTGGGTGCCGTGCCGACCGCGCTGCGGCTGTCCGCTCGCACGCTGCGGACGATCCGGATGAACCTGTTCTGGGCGTTCGCCTACAACGCGGCGGCCATTCCGCTGGCCGCGCTGGGCCTGCTGAACCCGATGATCTCCGGGGCCGCGATGGCCTGCTCGTCGCTGGTGGTGGTGACGAACAGCCTGCGGCTCAAGCAGTTCAGAGATCAGCCGCGTCAGGAAGCCAGCCAGGCCAGTTCGCCCGGCAGCTGCTGACGCCAATACGCCTCGTCGTGTCCGCCGGGTGTGAACCCGCCCGCAGGCGGTGTGCGGAGCTGGGCGATGAACTGATGTGTGGCCGGTGCAAACCGGTCGTCGTTGCCGCAGTCGATCCGCAGCGGAATCATCGACAGCGCAGGCGATCCGAAGACGGTGTTGCGCGTCCAGTCGTCGTAGCTGTCGAATGCGCCCAACGTGCTGGCGGTGTAGGACTGGTACAGCGCCGGGCTGACCGCGCAGATCCCGGCGGTCCGCGCCGGACCCAGCCGGCCCCCCAGCAGCATGGCGCCGTAGCCGCCCATCGACCAGCCGATGAAACCCACTCGGGTGATGTCCATGTTCATCGTCGACAGCATCGGGATCAGCTCGTTGAGCACCATCGAGCCTGCATCTTCGCCGCCGGCCCGCCGGTGCCAGTAGCTGTCGCCGCCATCGACGGCGACCACCGCGAACGGCGGGCGGCCCGCCTTGACCAGATCGGCGAGCGCCTGTTCGACGCCCAAGTTCATCACCTGTTTGGCATTGCCGCGCACACCGTGCAACGCGATCACCGGGCGCAGCGGTGCGATCTGACCGGGCGGCCTGGCGATGATGTAGTTGGTCGGGATGCCGCCGCGGGCCGCCGAGACGAACGAGCCGGACACTTTCGTCGGCAACGGAACCGGGGCGGCGACCGGTGGCGCGGGCGGCCCCGCCGGCGCCGCGGGATCGAAGGGGCTGGGGTCGGCTGGGACCTGCTCCGGATCGACCAGGGCGCCGAGCGTCCAGATTCCCGCTGCTCCTGCAACGGCACTGGCACCCAGGCGCAGCGCAGCACGGCGGGAAAGCTCAGGCACGAGCGCCATATTGCCGTCCTGAGCAGCGGTGCCCTCCGAGCCACGCCGGATGTGAAAGCAACATGGCGGTCACGTTTTGCCAACGCAATCATTGCACTTGGTACAAAGTGCAAAATATGTAACACTGCTCCGCGTGACCGAGCTGCATGAGTCTTCTGCCGGGCAGGCCGCCGATGCGCTTCCGCTGGGGCCACAGTCGCTGGTGTGGCGGTACTTCGGCGACAACAGGATGTTCCTGATCGGACCGCGCCCCGCGGTGCTGCAGAACATGCTGGCCGAACTCGGGCAGGGCGTGCTGGATCACTCGGTGTTCTTCAGTGACACCTCCGCGCGCATCAAGCGCTCGCTGCCGCCGATCTTCAAAACCGTTTACGGATCCGACGACGACAACACCGGCCAGCAGGTCCGCGACTTCCACCACCAAATCAAGGGCGAGATGCCCAGCGGGGATAGGTATCACGCGCTGGACCCCGATACCTACTTCTGGGCGCATGCCACGTTCGTCGAGCAGGTGCTCTACTTCGCCGACACCTTCGTCAAGCGCCTGACCGACGCGGAGAAGGAACAGATCTACCTTGAATCAAAGACCTGGTACCGCCGCTACGGGGTCAGCGAGCGGCCGATGCCGGCGAACTACCCAGAGTTCGAGAAGTACTGGGATCACATGATGGAGCACGTGATGATCGCGCACCCAACAGCGAAATACGGTGTGGGGTATGTGACCAAAGGCTTCCCCTGCCCCAAGGGCGTGTCGCCGTTGGTGTGGCGGACGGTGGCCCCGGTGTTCAACCCGCTTGCTGCGTTTCTCACCACCGGCGGCCTACCGCCGCGGGCCCGGACCCTGCTCGGTCTGCCCTGGACTGATCGCCAGGAACGTCGCTATCAGCGGTTCGCCGCGGTATGGCGGTCGCGGCCGGTGAACTTGCTGTGGGATCATCTGCCGATGCGACTGCGCTACAACGGTTTTGCGCGTGGCGGTTATGCCCGGGGGTGACGCGTCGACCAACGCTATCCTCGACGCCGCCGTCGTCGAGTTCGAGCAGCACGGCTTCCGGCGGGTGGCTCTCGACGACGTGGCCCGCCGCGCCGGCGTCAGCCGCACCACCATCTACCGGCGCTTCGCCAACCGCGACGAGCTGGTCTCCGCCGTCATCGACCGCGAGAACGCGATCCTGTTCGCCAACATTGCTCACGAGCTGAAAAGCCGCAGGCCGCAATCGAATTACTACGTCGAGGCGTTCACGTTGTCGATCGTGCGGTTCCGTCAACACCGGGTGCTGACCCGGATGCTCGCCGACGAGCCCGGCCTGATGATCGAATTGGCCAACCAGCACTGGCCTGCCGCCGTTGACCGGATGGCAGCCGCATTGCGGGTGATCTTCCCGGACGGGTTCGCTGAGAAAATCGGCGCTAACGCGGTCGACGAGCTGGCCGACACCATCCTGCGTTACGCAGCGATGTTGTTGTTGCTGCCGGCCCGCCGGGCGGCGGTTGATGACGACGACATCCGCGCCTTTGCCAGCATGCATTTTCTGCCGAGTCTGCCCGCTGCACTGCGCGCCGTGCCGGTGTGAAGCGAGCGCGGCCTCGCGCCTAGGTGTTAGCGTCCCGTCATGCCGGAGACCCCAGATGCGAGCGGCACTGCGCCGCTGCGCCGGGGGCTTTCGCAGCGACAACTGAACATGATCGCGCTCGGCGGCGTCATCGGCGCCGGCCTATTCGTCGGGTCCGGCGTCATCATCGGCGAGACCGGCCCCGGTGCCTTCATCACCTACGCGCTCTGCGGTGTCCTGGTCGTCATGGTGATGCGGATGCTCGGCGAAATGGCCACCGCTAACCCGTCGACCGGTTCATTCGCCGACTACGCCCGGCAAGCACTCGGCGGATGGGCGGGCTTCTCGGTCGGTTGGCTGTATTGGTACTTCTGGGTGGTGGTGGTCGGCTTCGAAGCGATCGCCGGCGGCGCGGTGTTGTCCTACTGGATCAACGGGCCGCTGTGGTTGCTGTCGCTCGTCCTGTTGGTTGCGATGACGGCGACCAACCTGTTTTCCGTGGCTTCCTTTGGTGAGTTCGAATTCTGGTTCGCTGGAATCAAAGTCGCCGCGATTGTCGCGTTCCTGGCGATCGGGTCGCTGTTCGTTCTCGGCTTCTGGCCGAGGCGCAGCCTCGACTTCAGCAACCTGACCGCACACGGCGGCTTTTTCCCGAACGGGGTCGGCACGGTCTTCGGTGCCATCTCGGTGGTCATCGGCGCGATGGTCGGCGCCGAAGTGGCCACCATCGCCGCCGCCGAAACCGCGAATCCGGAGCGGGCGGTGGCGCGTGCGACCAAATCGGTGGTCGTCCGAATCGTGATCTTCTACCTGGGTTCGGTTTTCCTGCTCGCGGTGATCGTGCCGTGGAATGCCGAGCGCCCGGGGGTGTCTCCGTTTGTTGCGGCGTTGGGGGCAATGCGGATTCCCGCTGCGGGTCACATCATGAACGCGGTTGTGCTGACAGCGGTGTTGTCGTGTCTGAACTCCGGCCTCTACACGGCGTCACGGATGTTGTTCGTGCTGGCGGCCCGCGGCGAAGCGCCGATCGAGTTGGTCAAGGTGGGACGCCGCGGCGTGCCCGCTGTCGCGATCCTGGTGTCGTCGATCGTCGGTTTCGTGTGTGTGCTGATGGCGTGGGTTGCACCTGGGGCGGTTTTCACTTTCCTACTGAAATCGTCTGGCTCGCTGGTTATTTCGATATACCTGTTGATCGCGCTGTCGCAGATCGTGCTGCGGCGGCGCACACCGCCCGCGCGGCTGCGGGTCAAGATGTGGTTCTTCCCGGGCCTGTCGATACTCACCGCAGTTGCACTGGTTGGCGTACTGGTGCTGATGGCATTCGACGAAGGCGCCCGCATGGAACTGTGGCTGGGGCTGCTGTCCTGGGCGGTCGTGCTGACGCTGTATTTCGTGCCGCGTTGGCGGCGCGGATCGGTGAAGGACGAGCCGGCGGCGGCATCGAGCGGCACGGCGAATCGTGTGCTCGTGCTGGCCAACAAAAACGTCTCTACCCGTGAGCTTTTCGACGTGTTGCGCCGCGTCGACGCCCAGCGGCGAGCCGAGTACTTCATCTGCGTGCCGGTGAACCCGGTCGACACCGGCCAAGCCGAGCGCACCGGTCCGCTGTTCGTCCTCGACGCCACCGTCACCGCGGCGCACGAACGGCTCGATGCCATCCTGACCGCGTTGCGCGATATCGGCCTGACCGCCGACGGCGAACTCGGCGACTACCGGCCGCTGCGGGCCCTGGACACCGCGGTACGGCGCTTCCGGCCCGACCAACTGGTGATCGCCGAAGCCCGCTCGGCGTGGCTGCGGCTCGGCATGGTCGACAGGGTGCGCGCAGCGTACCCGATCCCGGTCATCCACGTGGTGCCCGGGCAGTCGGCCTTGAGCTCGGCCTGATCCGTCGATGACCGCCACATCGCAACTGCGCCAAGGCTTGTCGCAGCGTCAGCTGACGATGATCGCCATCGGCGGCATCATCGGTGCCGGGTTTTTCGTCGGGTCGGGCGTCGTCATCGGCAAGGCGGGACCGGCCGCATTCCTGACCTACGCGCTGTGCGGCGTGCTGATCATCCTGGTGATGCGCATGCTCGGCGAGATGGCCACCGCCAATCCCTCGACCGGATCGTTCGCGGAATACGCGCGCGAAGCACTAGGTGGCTGGGCGGGGTTCTCGGTGGGCTGGCTGTATTGGTACTACTGGGTGATCGTGGTCGGTTTCGAAGCCGTGGCCGGCGCGAAGGTCATCACCTACTGGTTTCCCGCGCCGCTGTGGCTGCTGTCGCTGAGCTTGATGGTGTTGATGACGGCGACGAACTTGTTCTCGGTGTCGTCCTACGGCGAATTCGAATTCTGGTTCGCCGGAATCAAAGTCGCGGCCATCGTGCTCTTTCTGTTGCTCGGCTCGATGTACGCCTTCGGGCTGTGGCCGCACCGACATGCGGACCTGTCCAACCTGCACGCCCACGGCGGGTTCTTCCCCAACGGATTGCACGGCGCCTTCGGCGCCATCGTCGTGGTGATCTTTTCCATGGTCGGCGCGGAGGTCGCGACCATCGCCGCCGCGGAGACCCCCGATCCGGAGCGCGCCATCCGGCGAGCGACCAACGCGGTCGCGGCGCGCATCGCGATTTTCTTTGTCGGATCGGTCTTTTTGCTCACCGTCGTCATGCCGTGGAACTCCGTGCAGTCCGGTTCGTCGCCGTTTGTCGCGGCGTTGAAGCAGATGGGGATCCCGGGCGCCGACCATGTGATGAACGCGGTGGTGCTGACGGCAGTGTTGTCGTGTCTGAACTCCGGGCTCTACACCGCGTCCCGGGTGCTGTTTGCGCTCGCCGGTCAACGCGAGGCGCCCGCCCGGATGCTCACAGTCAGCCGCCGCGGAGTGCCCTCCCTGGCGATCGTGGGCTCGTCGGTGGTCGGCTTCCTGTGCGTCATCATGGCCGGCGTCGCCCCGAACACGGTGTTCCAGTTTCTGCTCAACTCCTCCGGCGCCATCGTGTTGCTGGTCTACTTGCTGATTGCGTTGTCGCAGATCGTGTTACGACGCAAAACACCGCCGGAGAAGCTGCGGGTCAAGATGTGGTTCTTCCCGGTGTTGTCTCTTCTGACGGTGGCCGGGATCGCCGCCGTGCTGGTGCAGATGGCGTTCGACAGCTCGGCTCGCACGCAGTTCTGGCTCAGCCTGCTGTCCTGGGCCGTCGTGGTCGCGCTGTACTTCCTCACCCAGCGGTGGCGCGGACGCGCCGCGGACGGCTAATCCGCGCTACCGCGTTGAGAACGACGCGCTCACCCGGTCTTGGTCAGCAGCACCGCCTGCTCGAAGGGCATCCGTCCGAACACCCGGTGCGCAGCGCCGCCGACGTGCGTCGCTGCCTGCTCCTTGCTGACGATCTGCGGATTGGCGACGCCGAACGTTTTGCCATGCCGGCGCATCTTGCCGCCGCCGGCCGCGTCGAGGTTCTTCAGCCAGTCGCGATCCGGGCCGTAGGTCAGCAGGATCGCCACGCCGGGTTTGCCGTCGACTTCGGCGTTGAACACCGTCAATGGGGTGCGGTAGGGCTTGCCGGATTTTCGTCCGACGTGCTCGAGGATGCCGAATGAGGGGGCCCAGCCGGCCCACATGCGCTGAATCGGATTGGTGACGTGCCGGTTGAACCGGGCGAGTCGCTGCGGTAGTTGCATACAGCCATCAAACTCTTTCAGCGGGGCCTACCTCAAGCCGCCGTGGTTCATCGACGTCGCGGCGCAGCCTATTCAGTTGCCGAACGTGGGCCACATGGAGTTGTCGATCACGTGGCGAAAGGCGATCTCGATGTCGGCAATGTCGTCGAAAGCATCGTTGATCGACTCGGGTCCGACCCCAGGACGGTCGAATTTCATTGGCGTGAGCGCGCTTTTCGCATCGGGCGTGGCGTAACCGATATCGGCGGGCCCCGATTCCTTGGGGATCGCGTCCGGACACCGGGCTTGCCGATCGGCCCTCGTGGATGACTGTCAAGTTCCCGCGCCTCATCGGCATCAAACTGTGAGCTGTTTGTTGCAACCGCTTCCGTCCAAGACGACGTTGGCGCCGAATACCTCTTCACGAGCATGAGGAGGATCCAGATGACCTATCCCGCCGTCGGCGAGCTACCCGAAGATGCCACCTCCACATTGCTTGGCGTCTGCGCGCAACTGTCGCGGTCGCGACACCCGGGACTGGCGCGGTGGGCCGGCTCGGTGTCCGACGCCCTGCTGGTCCGACTGGTGTCGGTAACCACCGGCGTTGATGTCGGCGGCAACGCCGGCGAACGCTGTCCATTGACCACGCTCGACGATGCGGAGCTGGAAGCGCTGCACGCGCTGCTGCGGGCCGGCGCTGAAGCCAGCGACGACGAAGCGGTTGTTCAGTGGTGCACCCAGATGAACGGCCTCATCCTGGCCGATCTCTGCCGCCGAGAGTTGATTCAGTTGGCGGTCGACGCCAAGGCAGCCGCGATAGTGGCCGAGGAGCGACGGCTTGGATGTCTGACACTTCCCCATCCCATGCCGGAGCTTCGTAGCGTGGCGCCGAAGCTGGCCATGTAGCCGTCGGCTGATATCGCCCGCGGTCACGTTTCGAAAAAGCCTCACCCCTGACGTGACGGGGCTGGAGTGGCTGATGTTGTTGTCGCCGCCAACAACTACACCCTGTAGTCGAACCACTCCCACCTGGCTGGGACACTGGAGGACGTGAATACCGACGTCTCGTCGAAGCTGTTCGACGCTGCCAGCGCAGTCATTCCGGGCGGGGTGAATTCGCCGGTCCGGGCGTTCAAGGCGGTTGGCGGCACTCCCCGCTTCATCACCGAAGCCAACGGCTACTGGCTCACCGACGCCGACGGCAACCGCTACGTCGACCTGGTCTGCTCGTGGGGGCCGATGATCCTCGGCCACGCGCATCCGGCCGTGGTGGACGCGGTCACCAAGGCCGCTCGCTCGGGCCTGTCGTTCGGGGCGCCAACCCCCGCCGAAAGCGAACTGGCCGCGGAGATCATCGACCGGGTCGCGCCGGTGGAGCTGATCCGGCTGGTCAACTCCGGCACCGAGGCCACCATGAGCGCGGTCCGCCTGGCCCGCGGGTTCACCGGCCGGGCCAAGATCGTCAAGTTTTCCGGCTGCTACCACGGCCACGTCGACGCGCTGCTGGCCGACGCCGGCTCCGGTGTCGCGACGCTGGGCCTGCCGTCCTCGCCCGGGGTCACCGGCGCGACCGCTGCCGACACAATAGTGTTGCCGTACAACGACATCGATGCGGTGCGCGACACCTTCGAGAAGTTCGGCGACCAGATCGCAGCCGTGATCACCGAGGCCAGCCCCGGCAACATGGGCGTCGTCCCGCCCGCGGCGGGCTTCAACGCCGGGTTGAAGGAGATCACCGCCGGGTATGGTGCCCTGCTGATCATCGACGAAGTCATGACCGGATTCCGGATCAGCCGAAGTGGTTGGTACGGAGTCGATCCCGTCGATGCCGATCTGTTCACCTTCGGCAAGGTGATGAGCGGCGGCCTGCCGGCCGCGGCGTTCGGTGGGCGCGCCGAGGTGATGCAGCGTCTCGCCCCGCTCGGGCCGGTGTATCAGGCCGGCACACTGTCCGGCAACCCGGTGGCGGTCGCCGCCGGTCTGGCCACGCTGCGGGCCGCCGACGACGCGGTCTACGCCGCGCTCGACGCCAACGCCGACCGACTGGCCGGCCTGCTGTCGGTGGCCTTGACCGAGGCCGGAGTGCCACACCACATTCCGCGGGCCGGCAACATGCTCAGCGTGTTCTTCGGCGAGGCGCCGGTGACCGATTTCGCGTCGGCGCGCGCCAGCGAGACGTGGCGTTTCGCGCCGTTCTTCCACGCGCTGCTCGATGGCGGCGTGTACCCGCCCTGCAGCGCCTTCGAAGCCTGGTTCGTCTCGGCGGCGCTCGACGATGCCGCGTTCGCCCGGATTGTCGACGCTCTGCCCGCCGCCGCAACCGCCGCAGCCGCAGCCAAGGAGACCACACCCTGATGGCCGAACAGACCCGAGTCCACCTGATCCGCCACGGCGAGGTGTACAACCCCGACCAGATTCTCTATGGACGGCTGCCGGGATTCCGGTTGTCCGACAAAGGAAATCGACAGGCTCAGGCCGCCGCCGATGCGCTGGCCGACCGTGACATCGTCGCCGTCATCGCCTCCCCGCTGCAGCGCGCGCAGGAGACCGCCGCGCCGATCGCCGCCCGTCACAACCTCACCGTCGACACCGACCCCGACCTGATCGAGTCGGCCAATTTCTTCGAAGGCAAGCGGGTGAGCCCCGGCGACGGCGCCTGGCGCGACCCGCGGTTCTGGTGGCAGCTCCGCAACCCGTTCACCCCGTCATGGGGCGAGCCGTACAAGCAGATCGCAGCCCGCATGACGACCGCGATCGACAAGGCCCGCGCGCGGGCCACCGGACACGAAGTCGTCTGCGTCAGTCACCAGCTTCCGGTGTGGACGGGTCGGCTCGCGGTGACCGGCAAACGGCTTTGGCACGACCCGCGCCGCCGCCAATGCGCGGTGGGTTCGGTGACCTCGCTCGTCTTCGACGGCGATCGGCTGGTCGACGTGCTCTACAGCGAGCCGGCACTCAGTTGACCAAGCTGGCGTTCGTCGCCGTCGCAGCGGCCGGCCTCCTGGCCGGCTGCTCCACCGGTGACGACGCCGTCGCTCAAGGCGGCACCTTCGAATTCGTCTCTCCCGGGGGCAAAACCGACATCCTTTACGACCCGCCCGACCACCGCGGCCGGCCCGGCCCGATCGCCGGCCCGGGACTGATGGACCCGGCGCGCACCGTGTCGGTCGACGACTTCGCCGGCAAGGTCGTGGTGATCAACGTCTGGGGTCAATGGTGCGGGCCGTGCCGTTCCGAGGCGTCGGCGCTGCAGCGGGTGTACGACGCCACCCGCGGCAGTGGGGTAGCCGTGCTGGGCATCGACGTCCGCGACAACAATCGCGACGCCGCCGAGGACTTCGTCAAAGACCGCAAGGTGACTTACCCGTCGATCTACGACCCGGCGATGCGCACCATGATCGCGTTCGGTGGCAAATACCCGACGTCGGTCATTCCGTCGACTTTGGTGCTGGACCGCAGCCACCGGGTGGCCGCGGTGTTCCTGCGCGAAGTGCTGGCCGAGGATCTTCAGCCGGTGGTCCAGCGGCTCGCCGCGGAACCGGTGTCGCCGTGAGCGGATTCACCGAAACCGCCACCGCCGGACCCCTTCTGCTCGCGCTCGCGGTCTCGGTGCTGGCCGGGCTGGTGTCGTTCGCATCGCCGTGCGTGGTGCCGCTGGTGCCGGGCTACCTGTCGTATCTGGCCGCGGTGGTCGGCGTCGACGAGGCTGACCACGCCGCGCCGAATGCGCGGTGGCGGGTGGCCGGGTCGGCGGCGCTGTTCGTCGCCGGGTTCACCGTGGTGTTCCTGCTCGGCACGGTCGCGGTACTGGGTATGACCACGTCGCTGATCACCAATCAGATTGTGCTGCAACGCGTCGGCGGCGTGATCACTATCGTGATGGGCCTGGTGTTCGTGGGCTATGTCCCCGCGCTGCAACGCCAATTCCGGTTCGCGCCGCGGCAGTTGTCGACGCTGGCCGGCGCGCCACTGCTGGGCGCGGTGTTCGCGTTGGGCTGGACGCCGTGCCTGGGCCCGACACTGGCCGGCGTGGTCACGGTCGCGTCGGCGACCGACGGTGCCAGCGTGGCCCGCGGGATCGTCTTGGTGATCGCCTATTGCCTGGGACTGGGAATCCCGTTCGTGCTGTTGGCTTTCGGATCGGCATCAGCGGTCGCGGGTCTGGGCTGGCTGCGTCGCCATACCAGGGCGCTGCAGATCTTCGGCGGCGTGCTGCTGATCGCGGTGGGCGTGGCCCTGGTCAGCGGTGCGTGGGGCGACTTCGTGTCCTGGCTGCGCGACGGGTTGGTCTCCGATGTGAGGTTGCCGATTTGAGCCGGCTACTCGCATATGCCCGCAACACCTGGCGGTCGCTGACGTCGATGGGCACCGCGCTGGTGTTGCTGTTCCTGCTCGCGCTGGGCGCGATGCCCGGTGCGCTGCTGCCGCAGCGCAGCCTCAACGCCCGCAAGGTCGACGACTACCTCGCCGCGCACCCGAAGCTCGGTCCGTTACTGGACAAACTGCAGGCGTTCAACGTGTTTGGCAGTTTCTGGTTCACCGCGATCTACACGCTGCTGTTCGTGTCACTGCTGGGCTGCCTGACCCCGCGGATGATCGAGCATGCCCGCAATATGCGTGCGACGCCGGTGCCCGCACCCCGCAACCTGACCCGGCTGCCCAAGCACGCCGTCGCCACCATCGCCGGCGAGCCCGACGAGCTGGCCGACACGTTCGCCCAGCGGCTGCGTGGCTGGCGCACGACCGTCCGCCGCGGCGACACCATCGAGATCTCCGCCGAGAAAGGCTATCTGCGCGAATTCGGCAACCTGGTCTTCCATTTCTCGCTGTTGGGCCTGCTGGTCGCGGTGGCCGCCGGCAAGCTGTTCGGCTACGAGGGCAACGTCGTCGTGATCGCCGACGGCGGACCCGGGTTCTGCTCGGCATCGCCCGCCGCGTTCGACTCGTTCCGGGCCGGCAACACCGTCGACGGCACCTCGCTGTACCCGATCTGCTTGCGTGTCAACGACTTCAAGGCGAAGTATCTGCCGTCGGGGCAGGCGACGTCGTTCGCCGCCGACATCGACTACCAGTCCGGCCGCGACCTGACCGGCGGCAGCTGGCGTCCCTACCGGCTGGAGGTCAACCACCCGTTGCGGGTCGGCGGCGATCGGGTGTACCTGCAGGGCCATGGCTACGCGCCGACGTTCAGCGTCGTCTTCCCGGACGGGCAGATTCGCACCTCGACCGTGCAGTGGCGGCCCGACAACGCCCAGACGCTGTTGTCCTCCGGTGTCGCGCGCATCGACCCGCCGGCCGGCACCTATCCCGACGCAGGCGAACGACGCAAGCATCAAATCGCCATCACCGGATTGCTCGCACCGACCGAGCAACTCGAAGGCACCTTGCTCTCGTCGAGCTTCCCCGAACTGATCGCGCCCGCGGTCGCCGTCGACATCTACACCGGCGACACCGGCCTGGACAGCGGCCGGCCGCAATCGCTGTACACCCTGGATCCGCGACTGATCGACCAGCATCGGATCACCCGGGTCAAACGGGTCAACCTGCGGGTCGGCCAGCAGGTGCGCATCGACCAGGGGCCTGCGGCGGGCACCGTCGTGCGCTTCGACGGCGCCGTCCCGTTCGTCAATCTGCAGGTCTCCCACGACCCCGGCCAGATCTGGGTACTGGTGTCGGCGATGGCAATGATGGCCGGGCTGGTGGTGTCGCTGCTGGTACGTCGACGACGGATCTGGGTTCGGCTCGAGACCGCGACGGCGGGTACGGTGAATGTCCAGGTAGGCGGTTTGGCGCGGACCGACAACGCTGGCTGGGGCGACGAATTCGAGCGGCTCGTCGAGCGCCTTCAGCAGGGACTGACGACGTCGGCCGCTGAACCGGTCGGAACCGGGAGGAGCCTGGAATGAACCGCGCCGACGACGATAAAGCCGGCTTAGCCGGCGGTGAGGAGTGGCGCCGATGAACACATCGCACATCCATCTCGGTCTGGCGCGCAACTCCGATTGGGCGTTCACGTCCGCGGTGGTGATCATGGTCGTCGCCCTGCTGCTGCTGGCCGTCGAACTCGCCTACACCGGCAGCCGCAGAGCCGACCGCGAGCTGGTGGGCGCTGGGTCGGTGGGTGCGGACAGCGCGACCCCCGGCGTAGTGACCGACTTCCCGCGACGCCCGGTCGACGAACGGGTCGGGCGAGCCGGGCTGCTGCTGGTCTACGCCGGCATCGGGCTGCTGTTCGTGTGCATCGTGCTGCGCGGTCTGGCCACGCAGCGGGTGCCGTGGGGCAACATGTACGAGTTCATCAACCTGACCTGCTTCTGCGGGCTGGTCGCCGGCGCAATTGTGTTGCGCCGTCCGCAATACCGTCCGCTGTGGGTCTTCCTGCTGCTGCCTGTGCTCATTTTGCTGACGGTGTCCGGCCGCTGGCTGTACACCAACGCCGCCCCGGTGATGCCGGCGCTGCAGTCGTACTGGCTGCCGATCCACGTCTCCGTGGTCAGCCTGGGTTCGGGTGTGTTCATGGTTGCCGGGGTGGCCAGCATCCTGTTCCTGCTGCGCACGTCGCGGCTCGGGGAGCCGGACACCCCGGGCCGGTTGGCCCAGCTGGTGCAGCGGCTCCCCGACGCGCAGACGCTCGATCGGATCGCCTACCGAACGACGATCTTCGGATTTCCGGTCTTCGGTTTCGGGGTGATCTTCGGCGCGATCTGGGCCGAGGAGGCCTGGGGCCGGTACTGGGGCTGGGACCCGAAGGAGACGGTGGCTTTCATCGCGTGGGTGGTCTACGCCGCGTACCTGCACGCCCGGTCGACGGCCGGCTGGCGGGACCGCAAGGCGGCCTGGATCAACGTGGTCGGCTTCGTGGCCATGGTCTTCAACCTGTTCTTCGTCAACCTGGTCACCGTGGGCCTGCATTCCTACGCTGGAGTGGGATAACTCCAGCTCAGAGGCATTCGGTCGACGCTGCGATATGTTCGATCGAAAGGACAGTTCGTCCCGAGTATCGCAACGAGGGGATTTTTCACGTGTCTGACCATCCGCCGTACGACCCGAACGACGGCCGTCGCGGAGAGCATCCGACGACCGAACTGCCGCCGCACGCGCCGCCACCGCCGCCGGCTCCCGAGCCGCCGACCCGCGCATTCGCTGGGTTTCGCACCGAGCGCCGGTTCGGCGACAATTCGACACAGAACGCGCCGATGCCCGAGACCCGCGTCGAGCCGCGCGCCTGGGCCGAGACGCCGTACCAAGGACTTCCCCGCGTCGTCGAGTCCGCGGAGGCGCCCCGCCGTGTCTACGGCAACTACGGCGGTCCGCCTCCGGGTCTGGAGGCCGCACCCCAGCAGCCGAACCTGCCGCGGTCGCGGTATCCGGAACTTTCCACCAGCACCCTGCTGCGTCAGGTCAAGCCCGCGCCGTCGGAGGGTTGGCGACGTTGGCTGTACAAGCTGTCGGGCCAGCTGATCAACGTCGGCGAGAGCCCGCGGACGATCCGCTACAACGACCTCACCGTCCAGGTGAACAGGCCGCTTCGCGGGTGCTACCGCATCGCGATGCTGTCGTTGAAGGGCGGTGTCGGCAAGACCACGATCACCGCCTCGCTGGGCGCGACCTTCGCCTCGATCCGCGGCGACCGGGTGGTGGCGGTGGACGCCAACCCCGACCGCGGCACGCTGAGCCAGAAGGTGCCGCTGGAAACCCCGGCCACCGTGCGGCATCTGCTGCGCGACGCCGAGGGCATCGAACGTTACAGCGACGTCCGCAGCTACACCTCCCAGGGGCGTAGCCGGCTGGAAGTGCTTGCCTCCGAGAGTGATCCAGCGATGTCGGAGGCGTTCAGCGCCGACGACTATGCGCAGACGCTGGAGATCCTCGAGAAGTTCTACGGTCTGGTGCTCACCGACTGCGGTACCGGTCTTTTGCATTCCGCGATGACGTCGGTACTGGACAAGGCCGACGCGCTCGTCGTGGTCAGTTCCGGTTCGATCGACGGTGCCCGCAGCGCCTCAGCGACCTTGGACTGGCTCGACGCGCACGGTCATGAAGACCTGGTCAGCAATTCGATCGCGGTGATCAACGCGGTGCGGCCACGGTCCGGCAAGGTCGACATGCAGAAGGTCGTCGATCACTTCTCACGACGTTGCCGCGCAGTGCGTTTGGTGCCGTTCGACCCGCACCTTGAAGAAGGCGCCGAGATCGATCTGGACCTGTTGAAGCGGGAGACCCGGGAAGCGCTCATCGAGCTGGCAGCCGTTGTCGCAGATGGCTTTCCGACCGATCAGCGGCGGTCCAACGAGCACTTCATCTAGCTCGACGACGATGCAGGCCGTGCGGCCTGAGGAGGAGTCGGGCGAATCGAGCCTGAGCGCTAACGCGGGTTATTGTCACCGTGGGTCAATCGCCACAAGAAATCCGGATCGTCGTCAGGTCCGATGACGCGACTCTTCGGCCGGTTGATCTGTGCGCGGGCCGCGCGCCAACCGACATAGACCAGCGATCCGAGAACCAAGACCAGGAGCAGATACAGCACTCAACACCTCCTTGGTCTGAATATACGCGGCGACCTAGGCTCGCACTGTGCCAAACGGACAGAGCTCGGCCGCCCGCGCGTTTGCCAGTGTTTTCCTGTACGTCATCGCCCGGTTGGCCTTGGTGGCCGCACTCACGGCGGTCATCTACGGAATCGGTCGTGCCCTCGGAGTGCAGGAGTTTCCGGTCGTGGTCGCGCTGTTGTTCGCCTTGGTCATCGCGATGCCGCTGGGCATATGGCTGTTCGCCCCGTTGCGGCGACGGGCCAACGCCGGCCTCGAGCAGGTCACCGCGCGCCGCCGCCACGACCGCGAGCAGCTGCAGGCCCGGCTACGCGGCGAAGAGCCACCCGCCCCGGAATGACACTGCGGCGAGGGTGGCGAAGTGTCGACGCATCCCGCCCTAGCCGCAGACTCAACGAGTTCCAGTCCGCTCAGGCCGTCAGCGCCAAGGCTGCCGACACCGCGATCGACCAGACCAGCATCGTCAGGCCGGTGTCACGCAGCACCGGGATCAGCGCGGGCCCGATCTGCCCGGTACGCACCGGTTGTGCGGCCCGCACCGCCAGTGGAGTGGCCAGCAGGCCCAGCGCACACCACGGCGTCGCCGCGGTCAGCGCCAAGGTCGCGACAGCGGCGCCGGCCAGCAGTAGCTGGTAAAAGACGCGTGTTCCCTTGTCGCCCAACCGAACTGCCAGCGTGATCTTGCCGGACTCGGTGTCGGTCGGGATGTCTCGCAAGTTGTTGGCCACCAGCACCGCCGACGACAGCGCTCCCGTCGTCACCGCCAGCACCACACCGACCCAGTCGACCCGCAACGCCTGGGTGAACTGGGTGCCCAGCACCGCCACCAAACCGAAGAACAAAAACACCGCGACCTCACCGAAACCCGCATAGCCGTAGGGCTTAGAGCCGCCGGTGTAGAGCCAGGCCCCGGCGATGCACAGCGCACCGACAGCGATCAGCCACGGCGCACTCGTCAACGCGAGCGCCAGCCCGGCCGCCGCGCCGACGGCCAGGCTGGACAGCGCCACCGTCAGCACCGACCGCGGTGCCGCCAACCGCGAGCCAACCAGTCGCAGCGGGCCGGCCCGGTTGTCGTCGGTACCGCGGATGCCATCGGAGTAGTCATTGGCGAAGTTGACGCCGACGATCAGAGCGAGCGAGACGGCCAACGCCAGCAGCGCCTTCCACCAGACCGCGGAGTGCAGCCAGGCGGCACCTCCGGTACCGGCGATGACCGGGGCAATGGCGTTGGGAAGAGTTCGCGGTCGCGCACCGGCGATCCACTGCGAAAGACTGGCCACCCTGTGATCCTTCCACCCGGGCCGACGACAATGGGCAGATGCCCGCCGGCGACGATAGACGGGGCAGTGCGATCCGAACGTGCAGGAGGAGCGGCGGCAGATGCTTGGAGTGATTGGCGGCAGCGGCTTCTACAGCTTCTTCGACTCGGCCGCCCGCAGCGTCAGCCTGGACACGCCGTTCGGCGAGCCAAGCGGCCCCGTCACGGTCGGCCACATCGGTGACCACGAGGTGGCCTTCCTGCCCCGCCACGGCGTCGAACACCGCTATCCCGCGCACAAGGTGCCCTATCGGGCCAACATGTGGGCGTTGCGCGCGCTGGGGGTCCGTCAGGTCTTTGCGCCGTGCGCGGTCGGCAGCCTGACGACCGCGCACGGGCCGGGAGCGGTCGTGGTGCCCGATCAACTGGTGGACCGCACTCGTCATCGCGCGGACACGTACTTCGATTCCGGCGCGGCGCACGTGTCGTTTGCCGACCCCTACTGCCCGACGCTGCGCGCGGCGGTCACCGGGCTGCCCGAGGTGGTCGACGGAGGCACGATGGTCGTCATCGAGGGGCCGCGGTTTTCCACTCGCGCCGAGAGCCGGTGGTTCGCCTCCGCGGGCTTCACCCTGATCAACATGACCGGCTATCCGGAAGCGGTGCTCGCTCGGGAGCTCGAAATATGCTACGCGGCAATTGCTTTGGTAACCGACCTGGATGCCGGGATCGAGACGGGTGCCGGGGTGAAAGTCGATGACGTGATCGGCGAATTCGCGAAGAACATCGAGCCGTTCAAGAAGCTCGTTCGCGAAGCCGTCGGCCGGGTCGGTGCCGAGCACACCTGCACCGAATGCCTGTCGCACACCGGGATGCCGCTCCCGTTCGACGAGGGGTAGCAGTCAGCCGGCTTTTGACGCCGGCTTGCGACCGTCGTCGGCGCTCGGCTCCCGCGGCGGGCGGCCCCGTCGCAGCGTGTCGATCAGCTCGCGGTAAGGGCCGACCAGGTAGACGGTGTCGTCGGCGTGCAGCCGTGAGTCGCGGCGCGGGTGCAGCTTGAGTAGCCCGTTGGACGTCACGATTGCGATCACCCGAGCCTGGGTGGACAGCTCGAACATCCGCAGCCCGTCCAGTTCGCTACCGGCGGCGATCTGCATGCCACCGACCACGAACGAGCTCTGGCCCACCGAGAACGTTCCCAGCACCTGCAGGCCGATCGCAGCGCCGATGAAATACGGCACCGCCAGTTCGACGGTGGAGCGGACGTTCTCGAAACCGAACCGCTGCGCCACCGCGAAGCCCAGCGTGCGGTCGTACACCCGCAGCACCAGTGGGGTCGGGGTCCAGTGCTTGCGGGTCGCCGTCTTGGTGCCGAGCATCTCGGTGAGCACGATGCCGGTTTCGATGTTGATCATGTCGTTGCGGGTCAGCACCGCTACGGCACGCGCGCGATCGACCCGAGCGGCCTGCAGGGTCTGGCGCAGGGTGCCGTCGCCGAAGATGACCGGCACGTCGAGTTCGCGCACCGCGGACAGGTAGCGGTTCTCCTCATCCCGCTCGATCACCGCCACGTCGTGTCCGGCGGTGGCCAGGTCCTGGACCACCCGCATGCCAAGGTTGCTGAGCCCGACCACGACCGTGTGGTTTCGCAGATGTCCGACCCGAGGGCGTGACGAGGCGAAAACGAAACGGCGCGAGAGCAAAACGTCGGCGACAAACGAGACCAGCAGGGCGGTGGTGGTCACGCCGCTGAACATCAGCAGCGTGGAGAAGGTGCGCAACCAGGTGGGCTGGTTGACGAAGCTGAAGTCGCCGTACCCGGTGGTGGTCATCGTTTCGACGGTGAAGTAGAACGCGTCGACCCAGCCCATCTTGGGTGGGGGACGGTAGCCGAAGCGCAGCACGAACGTGGCGGTGACCAGGACCACCAACGTGGCGCCGACGACGGGATAGAACGTCGGGTTGAAGTCGTTGACCACACCGCGAACAACGTCGACCGCTCGCCGGATGAACGTCCGGCGCGACCGTGACCGCGACGAACCCGGGATCCGGATGCCCCGCGCGGCCAACTCGTCGGCGGTGCCGATCATCATCGCCCAGTCACCGGCGTGTACCCGCTGATCGCGGCCCGGGCAGATGTCCAGCTCGCCGGGGGTTGGGGAGTCTTTGCCATGGATGACTGCCACCGGTGCCAGGTCGCCGTACAGTTCGCGCAGCGTGGCTTCCCGGGACGCGGTGGTGCCCGAGACGACGAACTTCAGCCCGGCTGCGTCGAAGTCGTGGGTGTCTTGAGAGAGGCAGGCTTCAACCACCGCCGGGGCGGCGAGTTCGGCGACGTCGAAGATCGCACCCGGGCCGTTGTCGTTGGCGACCGCCCCGCGCAGCACGTCATTGGCCACCCTCGATACCACGCGCACATTTGGGTTGGCTTTCCTGGCGAGCAGGGCGATTTCGAGATTCACCGCGTCGTCATCGCCGGCGCAGACAACGGCCAGGGCACGGGACACCTCGGCCAGGGTGAGCTCGCGCGCGACCCCGGCCTCGGATGCTTCGCCGGTGACCAGCCTGACAACCGTCGCACCGGCGTTTTTCAGCTCGTCGGCGATCGTCGTCGCCAGTGCGTCATCACCACTGACAATGATGTGGCGATGCATGCTCACACCATGCCTGCGTGCCGGTTCACCAGGGCATTATGTCATCTGACGTGCGCTGGCCAGCTGTATCAACGCCGAGCGGTCTACCTTGCCGATGCCGCGCATCGGCAAGGCGTCCACGATATGCAGCTCGCGAGGTGCCGCGGTCTGATCCAGCGTGCGCGCGACGTGGGCCCGCAGGGTGTCGAGAGTGGGTGCGCCGGACCCGCCGGCCAGCACGACGGCGGCCACCACCCGCTGGCCCAGTCGATCGTCGGTCATGCCGAACACCGCGCAGTCGGCCACCGCGGGATGGGTCCGCAGCGCGGCTTCGACCAGCTGCGGCAACACCGTCAACCCGCCGGTGCTGATCGCGTCGTCGACGCGGCCCAGAACGCTGAGCACTCCTGAATCGTCAACGACGCCGATGTCGGCGGTGTGAAACCAGCCGGCTTCGGCGAACGGATCGGGGTCGGGCGGATTGCGATAGCCCTTGGCCAATGTCGTGCCGCCGAGCACGATCCGGCCGTCGTCGATGCGAAGCGTGACACCGTCGAGCGGGACACCGTCGTAGACGCAGCCGCCGGCGGTTTCACTCATCCCGTAGGTGCGGACCACGGTGACGCCTGCGCTCGCCGCGGCGTCGAGGACGGGTCGCGGGGCCGGTCCGCCGCCGATCAGCACCGCGTCCAGGTCGGCGAGCGCCTCGGTGGCGGCGGGATCGTCGAGCGCTTTGGCCAGCTGCGTGGCAACCAGCGAGGTATAGCGTCGGCCCGGTCCGAGTTCATCGACGGCACAGGGCAATTGGCTGACGTCGAAGCCGGCCGACACGTCCAGCTCGACGGGGGCCCGGCCGGCCAGCAGGCTGCGCACCAGCAGCTGGATTCCGGCGATGTGATACGACGGCAGGGCCAGCAGCCAGCGGCCGGGCCCGCCCAACCGGTCGTGGGTGGCCACTGCGCTGGCGGTCAGCGCAGCGGCGGTGAGCAACGCCCCCTTGGGGGTCCCGGTGGTGCCCGACGTCATCGCCACCAGAGCCACGTCGTCGTCGATGCCCTCGTCTACCCGCAGCGCTTCCAACGCCGAGCGGTCGATCCCGTCCGGTACCGGCAGCAGAGCGGGGGACCGGCCGTGCAGGGCGTCGTCCAGGGCGGCCAACAGCGGGCCGGCCGACGAGCCTGGCGACACTGCGAAAGCCCACAGGACGGTTATATGGTTCCCTCGCCGTGGCGGTCGTCTTCCAGCGGCCAGCCCTTGGCGGCCAGCCGCTCCCGCACTCTCTCGACGTCGTCGGGACTCGGCAATTCATCGGTGATCTGAGTGATCAGCACGCCGATGTCGACGTGATCGAAGTCGCCTCGCGCGATCAGTTCGCGGGTGACCGCCTTGACCTCGTCGTTGCCCAGGCGTCGAGACAACAACGCGAGCACCGGGATGTAGTCGGTCGGTGGAATACCTTCTGGGTAGCCAGCGCGCAGCCACGCGACTACTGAGGTCAGAAATCGGTTCACGGTTGTGCGTTCCCCCGCTGAACTGTCGCTACGCCTGCAAAAGGAAATTAGGTTCCGATGCTACGCGGGCTTCGCTCCGAGAATGTAAAGACCGGTATGCGCCCCGATGAACTCGCGAGCCACGTACAGCACGCCGATAACGACCGCGACCAGCGCCAACGCGTACAGCGCGTAGCTGATGGCGATCAGCGCCGGGTTCTTGTGCGCGACAGCCGCGCCGTCGGACCCTTGGACGCCGGCACCGGCAGAGCCCGCCCGCACCGCGATGGCGAACAAGACGGGCAGGCCGCTGCCGAGCAACAGGCCGAAGATCAGGATCTTCAGCGAGGCCTCGTAGTTGAACCAGTGGCTCACAGCGTGCCTGCTTTCTTTGCGTCGGCGGCGTGGGCAGTGCCGTCGGAAACTTCGCCGTTGCGGAACGGAGCGTTCGCGATGCCGGGCTTGCCGTGCTCGTCGAGCCCGGCGGTCAGGTCACCCTTCCACTCGGCGTTGACGTTGTTGTGGTCGACCTTGGTCTTGCGCGACTGCACGTAAATGGCCCCGGCCGCCGCTGCCAGCAGGAGGAAGCCGACGATCGCGCCGGCATAGCCGCCGATCCCGTGGGTCACCCAGTACGTGACGGCCCCGACCAAGCCGGCCGCGGGCAGCGTGATCAGCCAGGCGGTCGCCATTCGGCCGGCGACTCCCCAGCGCACCTCGGCACCGGGTTTGCCGACGCCGCTACCGAGCACCGAACCGGTGACCACCTGCGTGGTCGACAGCGCGTAGCCGAACTGGGCGGACAGCAGGATGATGACCGCCGAAGACGACTCAGCGGCCATGCCTTGCGGTGACTTGATCTCGACCAGGCCCTTGCCCATGGTGCGGATGATCCGCCAGCCGCCGGTGTAGGTGCCCAGTGCCATTGCGCACGCGCAGGCAAAGATCACCCAGAATGGCGGCAGGGCCTGGGTACGGCTGACCGCGCCATAGGAGATCAGCGCCAGGAAGATCACGCCCATGGTCTTCTGTGCGTCGTTGGTGCCGTGTGCCAGCGAAACGAGGGAGGCCGAGAAGATCTGGCCTCGGCGGAAGGCAGTTTCGCTGCGCTCCTCCGGAACACCGCGATTGATCCGGTACACCAGCCAGGTGCCCACCGCTCCGACGATGCCGGCCAACACCACCGACACCAGGGCCGGGATCAGCACGCGGGACACCACCCCGGTCCAGATCACCCCGTGCGCGCCGGCCGCCGCGATCATGGCGCCGACGATGCCACCGACCAGGGCGTGCGATGAGCTCGACGGGATGCCCAGCAGCCAGGTCAGCAGGTTCCAGACGATCCCACCGACCAAACCGGCGAACACCAGCTGCAGTGTCACCAGGTGACCGTTGACCAGGTCCTTGGCGATGGTCCCGGCGACGGCAGTGGACAGGAACGCTCCGCCGAGGTTCAGCACTGCCGAAAGTGCCACCGCTTGCTTCGGCTTGAGTGCGCCACTGGCGATGGACGTGGCCATCGCATTCCCGGTGTCGTGGAAGCCGTTCGTGAAATCGAATGCGAGGGCGGTGATCACGACGATAATCAGAAGGAACAGCTGAAGATTCACGGGCCTAATTCTGTAGGTAGGTGGGCGCAGTTGTCGAAAGAACAGAGTCGCAAATCAAAGGTATTTCACAGTAGTCGTCAGATGTTCGTCTGGGGTTAACCTGCCAGCTCATCGCGTTAACCGCGGGTATCGCGGCGCAGCGGATGCTCGGGCGGGATCTGGACGAAGATCAGCAACACGCCATCGGGATCGAGCACGTGCATTTCGTGCAAACCCCACGGCTCCTGGCGGGCCTCGCGGGCGATCTCGACGCCCCTGCCCTCCAGCTCGGCCTGCGTCGCGCGCACGTCGCGAACCTGCAGCCACAGGGCGCCAGGGAACGGCCGGGCGGGATTCTCGTCGGCGCCGTGGTTGGCCAGCTCGATCAGCGACTGGCCCGCGAAGAACACCGTGCCCGCGCCGTAGTCGCGGAAGATGGCCAGACCGATCTGATCGCGGTAGAAGCTCAGCGATCGCGGGTAGTCCGCCGGCCGAAACAGCATCCGGCTGGCGAGAATCTCCATGCCTTCGTGTCTATCACGCCTCAGGATTATTCGGCTCGGTCCGATGAGCCGACTTGCCCCCTCGCCGCTCCGCGGCTGGGGGGACCCCCACCTCATCGCGCTTCGCGCTCTGCATCGTCGTCGGCTGAGCCCGATGAGCCAACTCCTCCTCATCGCGCTTCGCGCTCTGCATCGTCGTCGGCTGAAGCCGCTGTCGCCGGATGGCCGTGGTCGCCAGACCTGGGACGACGGTGTCAATGGCCTGCGCGGCCAGCGCCATCCGCGGCGCGATCCGGACTGGGCGCTTCTGCGCCGCCGTGATCATCCAGCCCGCGGCCTCCTCGGAGGTCAGCGCCGGTAACCCCTGATATTCCTTGGTCGGCGCGATCATCGGAGTGGCCACCAGCGGGTAGTACAGCGTGGTCGAGTGCACACCCTTTGTCGCCCACTCGGTTTCGATCACGCGGCTGACCGCCGACAACGCCGCCTTCGAGGCGTTGTACACCGCGAACAGCGGCGACGGTTCGCTGAACACACCCCAGGTCGCGACGTTGATGATGTGCCCGTCGCCGCGCTCCAGCATCCCGGGCGCGATGCCGCGGATCAGTCGCAGCGGCGAGTAGTAGTTGAGCAGCATGGTCCGGTCGACGTCGTGCCAGCGTTCCAGCGACTCGGCCAGCGGCCGGCGGATGGACCGGCCGGCGTTGTTGATCAAGATATCCACCCCGCCGAGCCGTTTCTCGACGTCGGCGACCAGGGCGTCGACCGCGTCCAGGTCGGATAGATCACAGGGGATGGCGACTGCGTCGCCGCCGTTGGCCGTGATCCGGCGGACCACCTCGTCCAGCAGATCTTGGCGGCGGGCTACCGCGACCACCGTGGCGCCGCGGCGGGCGAACTGCTCGGCCGCACATTCGCCGATCCCGGACGAGGCCCCGGTGAGTACGACGCGCTTGCCGGCGAGGTCGATGCGGGCGGCGCCGGGTAGCA
This sequence comes from uncultured Actinomycetota bacterium, assembly GCA_963824335.1. Taxonomy (GTDB): domain Bacteria; phylum Actinomycetota; class Actinomycetes; order Mycobacteriales; family Mycobacteriaceae; genus Mycobacterium. The sequence goes on along the minus strand of CAWGPB010000035.1, from coordinate 152,376 downwards.
GGCGTCCTGCTAGCGGCGGGCGCATCGAGGTCAGCGTGATCTGCTCGGCCAGTCGTCGTAGCGGGTTCCAACTCACAGGTCGGAAGTCTAGGCGGCGGCTGGGGGGCGGCCGTCGGCGCCGAGATCGACGGGAGCGTGACGCGCTCTCGGGCACTTCTTCGCGCTGGTGTCGATCCCAACGACCCGTCGACTAGAAGTAGCGCGGGAACGGGCTCCAATCGGGCGGCCGCTTCTCCAGGAATGCGTCGCGGCCCTCGACGGCCTCGTCTGTCATGTAGGCAAGCCTGGTGGCCTCACCGGCGAACAGCTGCTGGCCCACCAGCCCGTCGTCGAGCAGGTTGAAGGCGTATTTCAGCATCCTTTGGGCCTGAGGCGATTTCGCGTTGATCTCGGCCGCCCACTGGATGGCTTCGGTCTCCAGCTCGGCATGGTCGACGACGGCATTGACCGCGCCCATCTGATGCATCTGCTCGGCGGTGTACGGCCGGCCGAGGAAGAACACCTCGCGGGCAAACTTCTGGCCGACCTGCCGGGCCAGGTACGCGCTGCCGTAGCCGCCGTCGAAGCTGCCGACGTCGGCGTCGGTCTGCTTGAACCGGGCGTGCTCGCGGCTGGCCAGCGTCAGGTCGCACACCACGTGCAGGCTGTGCCCACCGCCCGCGGCCCAGCCGTTGACCAGGCAGATCACCACCTTGGGCATGAACCGGATCAGCCGCTGCACCTCGAGGATGTGCAGCCGGCCGGCACGTGCCACATCGACCGTGTCAGCCGTCTCACCCTCGGCGTACTGGTAGCCGCTGCGGCCGCGGATGCGCTGATCGCCGCCAGAGCAGAACGCCCAGCCGCCGTCCTTCGGTGCCGGGCCGTTGCCGGTCAGCAGCACCACCCCGACCTCGGGCCACATCCGGGCGTGGTCGAGCACGCGGTAGAGCTCGTCGACGGTGTGCGGGCGAAACGCGTTGCGCACCTCGGGCCGGTTGAACGCCACCCGCACCGTTGCATCGGTGACGTGGCGGTGATACGTGATGTCGGTCAGCTCCGCGAACCCGTCCACCAGCTGCCAGTGTTCGGCATGAAAAGGGTTGTCAGACAAGGCTATTGAATTCCGTTCAGTCGTAACACCGCGCAGCGTGTGCGCTGCCTATACGGCGACGGTACTCGTCGCGTCGGTAAGCGCTTTGGCAAGGCTATGTTTGCTGGCGGCGCAGCGTTGGGTTCTCTAATGTGTGGCCCGTGTCCACCGAGTTCCATCCGCATGAGCCCCACCTGGGTTCGGTCTCGGCTCGCCTGAATTGGCTTCGCGCGGGGGTGCTGGGCGCCAACGACGGGATTGTGTCAACGGCAGGCATCGTCGTCGGTGTCGCCGCGGCGACCGTGGCACGCGGCCCGATCCTGACCGCCGGAATCGCCGGGCTGGCCGCCGGCGCGGTGTCGATGGCGTTGGGCGAATACGTCTCGGTCAGCGCGCAGCGCGACACCGAACAGGCGCTGTTGCGCCAGGAACGGTACGAGCTTCGCACGGACCCCAGCGCCGAGCTGGACGAACTCGCCGCTTTGTATGAAGCCAAAGGTTTGTCAGCCGCGACCGCGCGTACGGTCGCCGAGGAACTCACCGATCACGATCCGTTCGCCGCACACGCCGAGGTGGAACTGGGCTTGGATCCCTCCGCGCTGACCAACCCGTGGCAGGCCGCGCTGTCATCGTCCTTGTCATTCAGCATCGGCGCGCTGCTACCGCTGATCGCCATCCTGGTCGCACCGATTGCACTGCGGATCCCGGTCACCGTCGCGGCGGTGCTGCTGGCGCTGGTGGTCACCGGGTTGGTGTCCGCGCGGCTGGGCGGGGCGCCGAAAAAGGTTGCAGTGCTTCGAAATTTCATCGGCGGCGGACTGGCTCTGGCGGTCACCTACGTGATCGGCCATCTGGTCGGCGCGGCGATCGGCTGACCACTAATCCTGGTCGACGAACCCCTCGATGCCGTCCGGCATCGCGCTGGTCCTGGGTTCGGTAACGGCGTCTAAGCGAGCGAGCGCGTCGGCGCTCAGGACGACGTCGCCGGCGCCGAGGTTCTCCTCGAGGTGGGCGATCGACCGCGTTCCCGGAATCAACAATGTCGTCGGCGCATGCGCCAACAGCCACGCCAATCCGACCTGCGCGGGTGTGACGCCGAGTTCGCCGGCGATATCGATCACCACCGGGTTGTCCGATGCCTTGGGGAACCCGGGGAACGCCGAGCCGAGTGGGAAGTACGGCACCCACGCGATGCCTTCGGCGGTGCAGACGTCGAGCATCGCCTCCTGCGAGCGATCCAACAGGCTGTAGGAGTTCTGCACGCACGCGACGCCGGCGGGCAGCGCGCGGTGCAGGATCTCCAGCGGCACGCTGCTGACGCCGATGGCGCCGATCTTGCCCTCGTCGCGCAGCGCGATCATCTCGGCCAACTGGTCGTCGAGGTCGACGATCTGGTCGCCTTCGGCCTGCACGCCCGGCCCCAGGTCCATCCGTCGTAGGTTCACCACAGGTATCTGGTCGAGGCCCAGTTGGTCCAAGTCGTCTTCGACGGCGGCGCGCAATTCGCCGGGACGTTGGGCCGGGGCCAGGGGGATCGGGCTGTCACCGGTGAAGCGCGCACCGACCTTGCTCACGATGACGAGGTCGTCGGGGTAGGGCGCCAGCGCCGCACGGATCCGGCGGTTCACTTCGCCGGGGCCGTAGAACGATGCCGTGTCAATGTGGTTGACGCCCAGCTCAATTGCGCGACGCAGCACGGCGACCGCATCGTCGAGCGACGTCTCGAACAGTTGCATGGCGCCGTAGCCGACTCGCGCAACGGTCCTCTTGCCGATGCTGGCCGAACCGCCGGGGTTAGCTGTCATGGTGCTCCCATCGTGAGACACTGGTAGAAATGCGGAGGTCCCTCCGTTTGCCCGACTGTAGCAGAAACGGAGGAACCTCCGCTTTGGCCGGACGTGAGCGTTCCGACGCGCGCCGCAATCGGGAGAAGCTGCTCGAGGTCGCGACCGCGGCTTTCGCCGCCGCCGACGGGCAACCGGTGTCGCTGGAGTCGATCGCCCGCGACGCCGGGCTGGGGATCGGCACGCTGTACCGCCATTTCCCGAACCGTGAGGCGCTGGTGGAGGCGGTCTACCGCACTGAGCTCGCCGAAGTGGCCGGGGCCGCGGTGACATTGCTCGCTCAGCATCCGCCCAAGACGGCGCTGCGTCGCTGGATGGACCGCTACGCGAGTTTCGTCGCCGCCAAGCGCGGCATGGCCGAATCGCTGCACGCGATCTTCGACTCCGGTGCCATGCGGCCCAACGACACCCGTGCCAGCATCGCCGGCGCCGTCGACCTGCTGCTGCGGGCCGGCGCCGACGACGGCAGCCTGCGCTCCGACGTTCAGGCCGACGATGTGGTGTCCAATTTGATCGGCATCTTCCTGGCCAGCGGTTCGCCCGAGCAGACCGATCGGCTACTGGACTTGTTGGTGGCCGGCGCGTCCACTCGCTGAGGGAATCAATCGGCGCCTGCGCTGTTGGATGCAGGCATGACACTCAACGACGCGGCGCGTGAACTCATCGGGGACGGCGTCGACGCCACCCTGGTGACCCTCAACCCCGATGGCAGTCCCCAGGTATCGCTGGTCTGGGTGGCCTTGCGGTCCGGTCCCGACGGCGACGAGTTGGTCACCGCGCATCTCGGCGAACACAAGAAGGTCCGCAATATCCGGCGGGATCCTCGCGTCGCCGTGACCATCGCGTTTCCCGGTGACGTGAACAGGCAGCTGCGGCCATACCTGTCGATCGAGGGGACGGCGCGGATCGAGGAGGGCGGCGCTCCCGAGCTGCTCGTGAGCCTGTCGGAGGTGCTGCTCGATCCCAGCCAGTTTCCGCCGAAGGATGCGCCGCCCGGATATGTGACCCATATTCACATCGACAAGGTCGGTGGTGTCGGGCTCTAGTCCCTGACGGCTGCCGAACGCCCGGCCAGCCGGGCGCTGCGCTGCGACAGCCCGGCTGGCCGGGCGCTCGACGGCGAAAAGCTAGCCGACGGCTCGGCCGGCGCCCTCCCAGAACTGCGCCCGCACGGCCTTCTTGTCCGGCTTGCCCAGCCCGGTCAACGGCAGCGCGTCGACGATCACCACCCGCTTGGGTGACTGCACCGAACCCTTACGCTCCTTGACCGCGGACTGGACTTCGGCGGTCATCGTCTCGACCGCGGCGTCGTCGCGGGCCGCGTCGTCGCGCAGCACCACCACGGCGGTGACGGCCTCACCCCACTTGTCGTCTGGCGTGCCGACCACGCAGACCTGCGCCACCGACGGATGCTCGGCGATGACGTCCTCCACTTCCCGGGGGAACACGTTGAAGCCGCCGGTGACGATCATGTCCTTGACCCGGTCGACGATGAAGTAGAAACCGTCCTCGTCCTCGCGGGCCATGTCGCCGGTGTGCAACCAGCCGTCCTTGAACGTCTCCGCGGTCGCTTCGGGCAAATGCCAGTAGCCGCCCGCCAAAAGTGGCCCGGCGACACAGATTTCACCCGGCTCGCCCTGCGGGACGGGCTTGCCGTCGTCGCCGAGCAGCGCTACCCGCGAGAACAGGGTCGGGCGTCCGCAGGACGTCAGCCGCTTTTCGTCATGGTCGGCCTTGGCCAAGTAGGTGATCACCATCGGCGCCTCGGACTGCCCGTAGTACTGGGCGAAGATCGGGCCGAAGCGCTTGATCGCCTCGGCCAGGCGCACCGGGTTGATCGCCGAGGCGCCGTAGTACACCGTTTCCAGCGACGACAGGTCGCGGGTTTTGGAATCCGGGTGGTCCATCAACGCGTAGAGCATCGACGGGACCAGCATGGTCGCCGTAATCTTCTGCTCTTCAATGACTTTCAGCACCTCGGCCGGGTCGAACTTGCTCAGCACTACCATCTCGCCGCCCTTGACCACGGTCGGCGTGAAGAACGCGGCGCCGGCGTGCGACAGCGGTGTGCACATAAGGAACCGCGGGTGCTCGGGCCACTCCCATTCTGCGAGCTGGATCGCCGTCATCGTGGCGATGTTCCCGGTGGTGCCGATGACGCCCTTGGGCTTGCCCGTCGTCCCGCCGGTGTAGGTCAGGCCGCCGACATGGCTGGGCGGCAGGTCGGCGACGGTGATCGGCTGCGGCGAGTACTTCGCGGCCTCGGCGTTCAGGTCGACCGCCACATCTTTGAGTTCTTCAGGGACCGGGCCGATGGTCAGGATCTTCTTCAGCGAGTCGACCTTGTCCAGCAGGCCCAGCGCGCGCTCGATGAACATCGGGTTGGGGTCGATGATCAACGCGGTGGCGCCGGCGTCGGAGAGCACGTAGGCGTGGTCGTCCAGTGAGCCCAGCGGGTGCAGCGCGGTGCGCCGGTACCCCTGAGTCTGGCTGGCGCCGAGGATCATCAGCACCTCGGGGCGGTTGAGCGAGAGCAGGCCGACGGTGACGCCGGTGCCGGCGCCCAGCGCGTCGAACGCCTGGATGTATTGGCTGATCCGCTCGGCCAGCTGACCGCCGGTGAGCGTGGTGTCGCCGAGGAACAGCACCGGCCGGTTCTTGTGGCGCTTGAGCGCGCCGACGAGCAGGTGGCCGTTGTGGGTCGGATTGCGCAACAGATCGTCCGTCATAACGGCCAGACTAGAACGTGTTGCAATTCGTGTCTGCTATCCCCTCGAATAGCCCAACGATCAGTAGGCTTTCTGCCCATGGCCGCCGCAGATGTCGTCATCACCGGAACCGTGCTGACCGTCGACGACGCCCGGCCCACCGCCGAGGCGCTGGCCATCGCTGGCGGCCGGATCGTCGCGGTCGGTAGCCGGGCAGACGTAGGCGAGTTCATCGGCCCCGGCACCCAGACCATCGACCTGGGTGACGGCTGCGTGATGCCGGGTTTCGTTGAGGCACATGGCCATCCGCTGATGGAGGCGATCGCGCTGTCCGATCGGCTGGTGGACATCCGGCCGGTCACCCTGCGCGACGCCGGCGCGGTGGTCGACGCGGTCCGCCGCGAGGTGGCCCGCCGCGGCCCGGATGGCGCCTACCTCAACGGCTGGGATCCACTGCTGCAGGACGGCCTGCCGGAGCCGACGCTGAGCTGGCTGGACGAGGTCGCACCCGACGACCCGCTGGTGATCATCCACAACTCCGGGCACAAGGCCTACTTCAATTCGAGTGCCGCCCAGCGGGCCGGGCTCAACCGCGACACCGCGGACCCCAAAGGCGCCAAGTACGGCCGCGATGCCAACGGCGAGCTCGACGGCACCGCCGAAGAAACGGGTGCGGTGTTTCCCCTGCTCAACGGGGCTATCGCGCCGAGCGACTACCCGGCGATGCTGCTGGCCGAATGCGCCCGGCTCAACCGGGCCGGCCTGACCACCTGCTCGGAAATGGCGTTCGACCCGACGCTGCGGCCGATGCTCGAGGTGTTGCGGGGCAAGCTGTCAGTACGGCTGCGGACCTACGAGATCTCCAACCCGCAGATGAAGACCGACGCCACGCCCGGCGACGGCGACGACATGCTGCGTCAGGTCGGCATCAAGATCTGGGTGGACGGCTCGCCGTGGATTGGCAACATCGCGCTGTCGTTCCCCTACCTCGACACCGCGGCCACCCGCACGATCGGTGTGACGCCGGGTTCGTGCGGCCACGCCAACTACACCGCCGAACAGCTCACCGAGATCGTCGATGCCTACTATCCGCTGGGCTGGCCGATGGCCTGTCACGTGCAGGGCGACGCCGGCGTGGACACCATCCTCGACGTGTACGAGCAAGCGCTGCAACGCAACCCGCGCGACGACCACCGGCTGCGCCTCGAACACGTCGGCGCGATCCGGCCCGAGCAACTCCAACGCGCCCACGACCTCGGCGTCACCTGCAGCATCTTCGTCGACCAGATCCACTACTGGGGTGACGTCATCGTCGACGGGCTGTTCGGTGAGGAGCGTGGATCCCGTTGGATGCCGGCAGGTTCCGCGGTGGCCACCGGAATGCGCATCTCGCTGCACAACGATCCGCCGGTGACGCCCGAGGAGCCGCTGCGCAACATCAGCGTCGCGGTCACACGGACAGCGCCCAGCGGGCGGGTGCTCGGTCCCGAGGAACGGCTGACCGTCGAGCAGGCTATCCGGGCGCAGACCATCGACGCGGCCTGGCAGCTGTTCGCCGACGACATCACCGGCTCACTGGAAGTCGGCAAGTACGCCGACCTGGTGGTGCTGTCGGCTGATCCGCGTGCGGTGCCGCCGCAGGACATCGCCGACCTGCAGGTGCGCGCGACGTTCCTGGCCGGCCGCCAGGTCTACGCGTCGTGACCCCAACTCTGCCAGACGTTCTCGATCGCCTGCACGTCGTTTCGCTGCCGATGCGCGTGCGCTTCCGCGGCATCACCACCCGCGAGTTGGCGCTGATCGACGGCCCGGCCGGGTGGGGGGAATTCGGCGCCTTCCTCGAATACGGCGACGCCGAGGCCGCGCACTGGCTGGCCGCCGCGCTCGACTCGGCCTACCGGACGCCCCCGCCGCCGCTGCGCAACCGTGTCGATGTCAACGCCACCGTCCCGGCCGTCCCCGCCGCGCAGGTGCCCGAGATCCTGGCCCGCTTCCCCGGCGCACGCACGGCGAAGGTGAAGGTCGCCGAGCCGGGCCAGACCCTCGACGACGACGTCGCCCGGGTCGACGCGGTCCGGGCGCTGGTGCCCACGGTGCGGGTCGACGCCAACGGCGCCTGGACTCTTCCGCAGGCCGTCGAGGCCGCAGCCGCGCTGACGGCGTCCGGCCCGCTGGAGTACCTCGAGCAGCCCTGCGCCACGGTCGACGAACTCGCGCAGTTGCGACGCCTGATCGACGTGCCGGTCGCCGCCGACGAGAGCATCCGCAAGGCCGGCGATCCGCTGGCGGTGGTCCGCGCCGGCGCAGCCGACATCGCCGTGTTGAAAGTTGCTCCACTGGGCGGTATTTCGGCCTTGCTGGCAATCGCCGCGCAGATCGACATTCCCGTCGTGGTCTCCAGCGCGCTCGACTCGGCGGTGGGCATCGCCGTGGGACTGTCCGCCGCCGCGGCGCTGCCGGATGTGCACCATGCCTGCGGGCTGGGCACCGGCCGGCTGTTCGTCGACGACGTCACAGACCCTGTCGAGCCGGTCGACGGCTACCTACCGGTCGGGCCGGTGGCACCCGATCCGGCGCGACTGCACGCATTGGCCGCGTCTCCCCAGCGGCGACAGTGGTGGATCGACCGGGTCAGGGCCTGCTATCCGCTGGTGTCCTGATATGTGGGGTACATGGCGTAGACGACACGGGGTCTGATCGCCAACACTGGCCCCATGACGCGAAAAGTCCTGATCGTCGGCTTCCCGGGCGTGCAAGCGCTGGATCTGGTCGGGCCGTTCGATGTGTTCGCCGGGGCGTCGAAGGCGCTGACCGCCCAGGGCAAAGACGGCTACGAGCCGCTGCTGGCGTCCCTTGACGGGCAGCCGGTAGCCACCGGGACCGGGCTGACCTTCGGCACCGCCACCCTGCCCAACCCGCCGGAGCCCGTCGACACCCTGGTGCTGCCCGGCGGTCCGGGCACCCGCCCCGACAAGCGTGACCCGCGGCTGGTCGAGTGGATCGTCGCCGCGGCGCCGCTGGCCCGCCGCGTCGTCACCGTCTGCACCGGAGCCTTCCTGGCGGCGCAGGCAGGCCTGCTCGACGGTTGCCGGGCGACCACGCACTGGGCGCACGCCGACGATTTGGCGCGCGAGTTCCCGGCGATCGAGGTCGATCCGGACCCGATCTTCGTGCGCAGCTCGCCGACGGTGTGGACGGCCGCCGGTGTGTGTGCGGGCATCGACTTGGCGCTGGCGCTGGTCGAGGCGGATCACGGAACCGAGGTGGCGCAGACGGTGGCCCGCCATCTGGTGATGCACCTGCGCCGGCCCGGCGGGCAGACGCAGTTCGCCGCGCCGGTCTGGGTGACCCGCGCCAAACGCGAGCCGATCCGCGCCGTCCAGGACGCCGTCGAATCCGAGCCCGGTGGCGCGCACACCATCGATGAACTGGCCCGCCGGGCCGCGATGAGCCCCCGGCATTTCACCCGGGTGTTCACCGACGAAGTCGGCGAAGCTCCCGGCGCCTACGTCGAGCGGGTCCGCACCGAGGCGGCCCGTCGCCAACTCGAGCAGACCGACGACACCGTGGTGGCGATTGCCGCACGCTGCGGCTTCGGCACCGCGGAAACCATGCGCCGCAACTTCGTTCGACGCGTCGGCATCTCTCCCGACCAATACAGGAAGACATTCGTATGACCCAGATCGCGATCGTCGTCTATCCAGGTTTCACCGCGCTGGACTTCATCGGCCCCTACGAAGTGCTGCACCGGCTACCCGGCGCTGAGGTCCGCTTTGTCTGGCACGAGGCCGGCCCGATCACCGCCGACTCCGGGGTCCTGGTCATCGGAGCCACCCACTCGTTCGCCGAAACCCCTTCGCCGGACGTGATTCTGGTGCCGGGCGGAATGACCACCGTCGAACACACCCGCGACCAGAAGCTACTGGACTGGGTGCGCACCGCGCACCAGACCGCGACCTGGACCACCTCGGTGTGCACGGGTTCACTCGTGCTGGCCGCCGCCGGCTTGCTGAGGGGTAAGCGGGCCACCTCGCACTGGAGCGTCCTCCCGCTGCTGAAAACGTTGGGCGTCAACGCCGTTGGCGACGAGCGGGTGGTCCACGAAGGAAACATCGTCAGCAGCGCCGGGGTGTCGGCCGGCATAGACCTGGCGCTGTGGCTGGCCGGCCAGATCGGTGGCGAAGATCGCGCGAAGGCCATCCAGTTGGGCATCGAATACGACCCGCAGCCGCCGTTCGACTCCGGCCACATGTCCAAGGCATCCGCGAAAACCAAAGCGACTGCCACCGCGTCGCTGGCCCGGGATATCGCGATACCCGCGACGGTCAAAGCGGGCACGCAGTTGTTGTGGGACCGCGCGCTGACGGCAGCCCGGGTCCGTCGCTAGCCGGTGATCGCGTCGATCACCGCGTCGGGTTCGTCCATCGAGACGAAGGTCCGCGCACCCGGCACCTCGATCAGCTTGGCGTTGCCGAACGCCGCGGCCAGCCGCCTGCCCAGCTTCGGGGTGAATACCCGGTCAGCCTGACCCCAGACCAGCGTGACCGGCTTGTCGAACCGGTTCAGCCGGGTCCCCACGTCGGTGAGATCGGTCACCGCGATCTGACGCAACAGCGCGGCTAGGTCGACGCGGATGCGACGGTCGTTCAGGCACGGCGCAATCCAGTCGGCCGTCAGCTGTTTTTCCGGCCGGCTGAGCAGCAGGCCGAATCCGAGTGCGGAGTTCCGCAGCCCCGCCAGCCGCATCGGCTCCATCATTGCCTTGATCGAGTTCGGGCCGCGGAGCACGCCGAACACCGCGCCGAACGGGAACGGCGGGCATTGTTCGAACGCGTCGCAATTGGTCAGCACCAGTCGGCCGATCCGGGTTGGATCGGCGTCGATCGCAAGCTGGCAGATGCCGCCGCCGGTGTCGCTGCCGACCAGCGTCACCTCGGACAGGTCAAGGGCGGCGATCGCGTCGTTGACGAGTTCGGCCACGCCGTGCAGCGACAGCACGTCGGCGTCGTGGACCGGGATGGTGTGTGAGCCCAGCGGCAGGGTCGGCACGATGCAGCGGTATCCCAGGCCGCCCAGCTTCTCGGCGACCGCGCGCCACAGTTGGCCGTCCACGAGGACGCCGTGGACGAACACCACCGGCGGATGCGCCGAATCCTGCGGACCGTATTCCTGGTAGTCGATGGTTGCCTGCTTGAGCGCCAGTTGTGTCATGCAGACAGTCAAGGCGCGGACCCGCTGCCAGCTCGACGCCGCGGACTGCCAAATACTGCCAACGCCGCGAGTTCGCGTAGGTTCGTCGTCGTGATCAACCTGGCTTACGACGACAACGGGACGGGGGAACCCGTCCTCTTCATCGCCGGACGCGGTGGACTGGGACGCACCTGGCATCTGAATCAGGTCCCGGCGTTCCTGAGCGCCGGTTACCGCGTGATCACCTTCGACAACCGCGGGGTCGGCGCGACCGCGAGCGCCGACGGCTTCACCACCGAAAGCATGGTCGCCGACACCGCGGCGCTGATCGAGCAGCTCGGCATCGGCCCGGTGCGCATCGTGTCGGTGTCGATGGGCTCGTTCATCGCCCAGGAGCTGATGCTCGCCCGCCCGGACCTGGTGACCCAGACGGTGCTGATGGCCACCCGCGGACGGCTGGACAAGGCGCGTGAATTCTTCCGTACCGCCGAGGACGAGCTCGCCGCCTCCGGCGTGCAGATCCCGACCGCCTACGACGCCAAAATTCGACTGCTGGAGAGCTTTTCGCCGAAGACACTCAACAACGACGAGGCCGTCGCCGAGTGGATCAGCATGTTCACCATCTGGCCGATCAAGATCACGCCGGGAATCATCCGGCAGGGCTGGATCTCGCCGCAGGGCAACCACCTGCCCTCCTACCGGGGTATCCACACCCCGACGCTGGTGCTCGGTTTCGCCGACGACGTGGTGACGCCGCCGCACCTGGGCAAAGAGGTCGCCGACGCCATTCCCGGCGCCAAGTACCAGCTGATCGCCGACACCGGGCATCTCGGCTTCCTGGAGCGGCCCGAGGTGGTCAACGCAGCGGCGCTGAAGTTCTTCGCCAGCATGAGTTACTGACGACAGTCGGCACATAGCGTCGCGCGACTAAGCTGAACTGGTGAATCCCTCGACGGTGCAGGCCCGCGTCGTGGTCGACGAACTGATCCGCGGCGGAGTCCGCGATGTGGTGCTGTGCCCGGGCTCGCGCAACGCTCCACTGGCGTTCGCGCTGCAGGACGCCGACCGGGCCGGCCGGGTGCGGCTGCACGTCCGCATCGACGAGCGGACCGCCGGATTTCTGGCCGTCGGGCTGGCGATAGCCGCGGGCACACCGGTCTGCGTCGCGATGACGTCCGGCACCGCGGTGGCCAACCTCGGTCCGGCCGTGGTGGAGGCCAACTACGCGCGGGTGCCGCTGATCGTGCTGTCGGCCAACCGGCCCTACGAAATGCTCGGCACCGGCGCCAACCAGACGATGGAACAGCTGGGCTACTTCGGCACCCAGGTCCGCGCCACCATCAGCCTCGGGTTGGCCGAAGACGTTCCGGACCGGATGGAAGCACTCAACGCGACCTGGCGATCGGCCACCTGCCGCGTGGTGGTGGCCGCGACCGGCGCGCGCAGCGCCAACGCCGGCCCGGTGCATTTCGACATCCCGCTGCGTGAGCCGCTGGTGCCCGACCTGGAGCCCGGACCCGTCCCGCCGGGTCGACCCGACGGCAAGCCGTGGACCTACACCCCGGTAGTCAGCTTCGATCAGCCGCTGGATATCGACCTCAGCCTGAACACCGTCGTCATCGCCGGTCACGGCGCCGGTGTACGGCCCGAGCTGGCTGCGCTGCCGACGGTCGCCGAGCCCACCGCGCCCCCGGCCGCCAACCCGCTGCATCCGTTGGCGCTGCCGCAGCTGCGCCCGCAGCAGGTGATCATGTTGGGCCGGCCCACCCTGCACCGGCCGGTGTCGGCGCTGCTGGCCGACCCGTCGGTCCCGGTGTACGCGTTGACCACCGGTCCACGCTGGCCCGACGTCTCGGGTAACTCACAGGCCACCGGCACCCGGGCCGTCACCACCGGCACGCCGAGCCCCGAATGGCTGACCCGCTGCGCCGAGCTCAACAGCCACGCCGTCGCCGCGGTGCGCGAGCAGCTCGCGGCGCACCCGTTGACGACGGGCCTGCACGTGGCCGCCGCGGTGACCGACGCGCTGCGACCCGGCGATCAGCTGGTGCTCGGCGCGTCCAACCCGGTGCGCGACGTCGCACTGGTCGGCTTGAACCCGGGCGGTATCAAGGTCCGTTCCAATCGCGGGGTCGCCGGCATCGACGGGACGGTGTCGACCGCGATCGGGGCGGCGCTCGGCCATGACCCGACCGGTGGCCGGACGGTCGCGCTGATCGGCGACCTGACCTTCGTCCACGACAGCTCCGGGCTGCTGATCGGGCCGACCGAGCCGGTGCCCGCGGACCTGACCATCGTGGTGTCCAACGACAACGGCGGCGGCATCTTCGAACTGCTCGAGCAGGGCGACCCGCGATTCTCCGACGTCTCCGCCCGGGTGTTCGGCACCCCGCACGACGTCGACGTCGGCGCGTTGTGCCGCGCCTACCACATCGAGAGCCGGCAGATCGAGCTCGACGACCTGCGGGCCGCGCTCGACGAGCCGGCCGGCGGGATGAGGGTGCTGGAGGTCAAAGCGGACCGATCGTCGCTGCGCGGGCTGCACGCCGCGATCAAGGCTGCTCTGTGAGTCGACTGGCCAGCGCTCTCGCGGCGCTGAAAGCCTGGTGGCGCATACTCATTCACGGTCGAAGCGGCGAATTCCCGAACACTCCCGGGCACCGCGCGGTGCGGCTGGCGCGCATCGGTGTGCTGATCCTCGTCACCTTGGCCACGCTGCAGTCGCTGTTGCTGGTCGCCGGTGCGGTACGCAATGACATTGCGATTCAACACGATATGGGTGTGGCCGAGGCCGAGGTGCTCGATGCGGGTCCGCGCCGCTCGACCATCGAGTTCGTCACGCCGGACCGGGTCACCTACCGTCCCGAGCTGGGCGTGCTGTATCCATCCCAATTGGCAACGGGCATGCGGATTTACGTCGAGTACGACAAGCTCAACCCCAATTTGGTTCGCGTGCAACACCGTACCGCCAAGCTGGCGATCATCCCGGCGGGTTCCATCGCCGTCGTCGGCTGGCTGATTGCCGCGGCTGCGCTGAGCGGTCTGGCGTGGATGGACAAGCGGTTGGACCGTCAGCTGGTCAGCGCGTCGAGCCAGCCCGGATCTTGAGTGTCGACAACGCTTCTGGTGTTCAGGTTGTAGATCGTCGGGGTGCCGGGATTGGCCGGGTTCTCCTCTTTGAGGCGTGCCTTGTTCGCGTCGTTGACCGCTGCTGCGTCCACCACGGCGTCGCCGGCCGCGATCCGGTCGGCCACGACGTCGGGCAGTCCGCTTTCGCGGGCCATCGTCACGACGGCATCGCCGGCCGGGCCGTCGGCACTCTGGTGGCGGTAAAGGTCCTGCACGAAAGCCTGATACGCCGTCGGCGACGTCGCCGGATCTGCCGCCACGAACAGTGCGTTGACCAGCCGGGTGGACACGTCGTTGTGATGCCTGCCGTCCAGGAATGTCAGCCACCGATACGTGATGGCCAACCGACCGCTGGCCAACGCGGCGGCCACCCGGTCGCCGTCGGCCGCTTCGAACTCCGCGCAGTGCGGGCACTGCGGTTCGCAGAAGATCTCCAACTGCACCGGGGCGAACCACGATCCGACCAGCACACCGTTGGCATCGAAGGTTCGTGGCACGTCGGCCCGCGCGGTGCTGGTGGTGAACATCACCAGGCCCAGCATCGTGGCCAATACGCCCAGGTAGAACCGCATTGTCAGACTCCCCTTTGGGTCAGAGTTCGTGTCGTGTACGCCAGTCGGTAACCATATCGACAGGCGGCGCTGAGACCGTGATGGCGTGCGAGTAGCGATAGTCGCGGAATCCTTTCTCCCGCACGTCAACGGCGTGAGCAACTCCGTCGTCCGAACACTCGAGCACCTGCGGCGCACCGGCCATGAAGCGCTGGTCATCGCGCCCGACACCCCGCACGGCGAGGAGCCCGCCGATCGTCTTTATGACGGTATCCGGGTGCATCGAGTCCCGTCGTGGATGTTCCCCAAGGTGACCACCCTGCCGTTGGGCCTCCCGCTGCCGCGCATTCTGCGCGTGCTGCGCGGATTCGAGCCTGACGTCGTGCATTTGGCCTCGCCCGCCCTGCTCGGCTGGGGCGGGGTGAAGGCGGCCCGACGCCTCGGCGTGCCGACGGTTGCGGTCTACCAGACCGACGTGCCCGGGTTCGCGGCCAGCTACGGCATCGGCATCACCGAAAAAGCGGCCTGGGCCTGGTTCCGGCACCTGCACCGGCTCGCCGACCGGACGTTGGCCCCGTCCACCGCCACCATGGAATCCCTTGTTGCTCATGGTATTCCGCGGGTTCACAAATGGGCGCGTGGCGTCGACATGATCGGCTACGCGCCGTCGAACCGCGATGAGGTGTTGCGGCAGCACTGGTCGCCGGACGGCAAACCGGTCGTGGGTTTCGTCGGTCGACTCGCGCCGGAGAAGCATGTCGAGCGGCTCACCTCGCTGGCCGCCGCCGGCGACGTGCAGGTCGTCATCGTCGGTGATGGAGTTGACCGCGCCAAGCTGCAATCGGCAATGCCCACAGCCGTTTTCACCGGCGCACTGTACGGCGAGGAACTGGCCACGGCGTACGCCAGCATGGACGTCTTCGTCCACGCCGGTGAGCACGAGACGTTCTGCCAGGTGGTGCAGGAGGCGCTGGCGTCCGGGTTGCCGGTGATCGCTCCCGACGCGGGCGGACCGCGCGACCTGGTGACGCCGTGGCGCACCGGACTGCTGTTGGGAGTCAAGGAATTCGAAGCGCAGCTACCCACCGCGGTCGCACACCTGCTGCAAGACCGGCAGCGCTACTCGGTGGCCGCCCGCCGCAGCATCCTCGAACGCAGCTGGCCCGCGATCTGTGACGAGCTACTCGGGCACTACGAGGCTGTTCTGTCGCCCGTCGCCCGGGCGGGTATGCGCCGACAACACGCGCAAGGGCAGTGACCCGTTAGCCCTGCGCCAACTCGGCGACGGGCTGCCATTCCTCCCAGGTGCGCAGCCGCTGCTCGTAGTCGGCCTTCGCCAACCCCAACGGTGCGTCGCCGAAGAACACCCGCAGCGGCGGCTCGTCCGCGTCGACAACCTTGAGCACCGCGGCCGCCGACGCCTTCGGATCACCCGGCGCGGCCCAGCGGGTTTTGCGCACCCGCTCGTTCTCGGCGTGCAAGTCGGCGTAGGCCGGCAGTGCCTCGGCGGTCCGCGACGACGACCCGGACCAGTCGGTGGAGAAGCCGGCCGGCTCGATCAGCGTGACGTGCACGCCGAACGGCGCGACCTCCTGCGCCAGCGACTGGGAAAAGCCCTCCAGCGCCCACTTGGAGGCGTGGTAGATGCCGACGTTCGGGAACGCGACGATGCCGCCGATCGACGACACCTGAATGATGTGCCCGCTGCCCTGCGCCCGCAGGTACGGCAACGCGGCCTGGGTGACCCACAGCGCGCCGAATACGTTCGTCTCGAACTGGTCGCGGGCGTCGCGCTCGGACAACTCTTCGACGAAGCCGAACTGGCCGTAGCCGGCGTTGTTGACGACGACGTCCAGGCGTCCGAAGTGCTCGTGCGCCTGCTTGACGGCGGCGAAGTCGGCGTCGCGATCGGTGACGTCCAGCTTTAGCGGCAGAATCGCGTCGCCGTACTTGGCGACCACATCGTCCAATGACGCGGTGTCGCGCGCGGTGGCGGCGACCTTGTCGCCCCGCTCCAGGGCGGCAAGCGCCCACTCCCGTCCGAAGCCACGTGAAGTACCGGTGATGAACCAAACTTTTTCAGCCATGCCGGTCTGCAACGCACACGTCGGCAGCGCATTCCCGGATGACGATAGTGTCGAGGCGTGAACCGCGCCACGCTGGACAAAGACCCCCGTGAGGTGGCGTCGATGTTCGACGGCGTCGCGCGCCGCTACGACATCACCAACACCGTGCTGTCGCTGGGCCAGGACCGGTACTGGCGGCGCGCCACCCGCAAGGCGCTCGGCATCGGCGCGGGGGAGAAGGTGCTCGATCTGGCCGCCGGTACCGCGGTGTCGACGGTAGAGCTGGTCAGCTCCGGGGCGTGGTGTGTGGCGGCGGACTTCTCGGTCGGGATGCTCGCTGCGGGTCACGCCCGCAAGGTGCCCAAGGTCGCCGGTGATGCCACCCGCTTGCCGTTCGCCGACGACGTGTTCGACGCGGTCACGATCAGCTTCGGGCTGCGCAACGTCGCCGATCGCGACACCGCGCTGTCCGAGATGGCCCGGGTCACGCGGCCCGGCGGCCGGCTGGTGGTCTGCGAGTTCTCCACGCCCACCAACGGGCTGTTCGCCACCGCCTACAAGGAATACCTGATGAAGACCCTCCCGCGGGTTGCGCGGGCGGTGTCGAGCAATCCGGAAGCCTATGTCTACCTGGCTGAGTCGATTCGAGCCTGGCCGGACCAGGCTGATCTGGCCCACCAGATCACCCGCGCCGGATGGTCGGCGGTGCGGTGGCGCAACCTCACTGGCGGCATCGTCGCGCTGCACGCCGCCTACAAGGCGCCGCGCTGACTTTCATTCGCGTTGATTCTCGGTCTGGCCCGAAGCACGCCGGTCTGCCACTATCGGGCCCGGTGAGCCGCGAATTTCTTTGGTACATCCCCAATACCGTGCTGTCCGGTCACCGAGGCGACGACACCGTCGACGGGTGGGGCAGCCTGGAGTACTCGGTCGAGCTCGCGCAGCGGGCCGAGCGCAACGGCTGGGGCGGTGCGCTGATCGGCGCCGGCTGGGGACGGGCCGACTCGTTCACGATCGCGACTGCGATCGCCGCCCGGACCACGACGTTCGCGCCGCTGGTCGCGATTCGCCCCGGCTACTGGCATCCCGCCCACTTCGCCAGTGCCGCGAGCACACTCGACCAGCTCAGTCAGGGCCGGCTGCTGGTGAACGTGGTCACCGGCGCGGACGACGTCCTTGCCTACGGCGACGTCGACCTGGACAAGTCGAGCCGCTATGACCGGACCCGCGAATTCCTGCAGCTGGTCCGTCGGCTGTGGACCCAAGAGGACGTCACCTTCGACGGCGACTACTTCTCGGTCGAGCACTCGACGTTGCAGCCGCGCCCGTTTGGTGCCGACCAGGGGCTTCACCCGAAGCTCTACTTCGGTGGCGCGTCGGCCGCCGCAGAAGAAGTCGCGGCCGAAGAGGCTGACGTGCAACTGTTTTGGGGTGAGCCGCTCGACGGGATCGCCGAACGGATCGAACGGCTCCAAGCGTTGTCCGAGAAGCTCGGACGCGAACACCCGCCGCTGGAATACGGGCTGCGCATCACGACGCTGGTCCGCGATACCTCCGAAGAGGCGTGGCGCGATGCGGAGGCGAAGGTCGCCGAGCTGGCCGGCAAACCCTCGGTGTTGTTGCTGCACAATGCCAATTCAGCGGAAGGTCAGCGCCGGCTCAGCGATCTGGCCGGCCGCGGCGAAGTCCTCGACTCCTGCCTCTACACCACGCCGAGCAAGTACGGCGGCGAGGGAGCCGGAACGACATGGCTGGTCGGCTCGGCCGCCGAAGTGGCTGCCGCACTGCAGAAGTACCGGGACCTCGGCGTGAGCCATTTCATCCTGTCCGACACCCCGTATCTGGCCGAAGTGTCCAGGATCGGCGAACAGGTTCTGCCGTTGCTGCGCAACGCCGTCAGCTGAATCGCTGTCAGCTGAATGGCTTTCGACGATCGAGCAGCCGGGAGACCCGCCCGCCGCCGCGCCACATCCGCGCCACCCAGTCGGCGTCCTCGTCGGTGACCAGGTTGCCCATCACCCGCACCGCGATGCCCATCAGCGTCGTCGAGCGCATCCCGATCGGGCCGGCCGCGGGCAGAAACCGCGGGAACGTCAGCAGCAAGCCCAGTCGGCGGGCCACGGAAAACCCTCGCCCGTAATGGGATTGAAGCACTGCCGGCCATGCCCCGGAGAGATCGCCCGATCCGAGCATGTCCGCCGCCAGCCGGCCGGTCTCCAGCCCGTAGTCGATGCCCTCGCCGTTGAGCGGGTTGACACAGGCCGCGGCATCACCGATCAGCATCCAGTTGCGGCCCGCCACACCGGACACCGCACCACCCATCGGCAGCAGCGCCGACGACATAGCGCGGGGCTGGCCCTCGAAGCCCCACTCCTCGCGCCGCAGGTCGGTGTAGTACGACATCAGCGGCCGCAGTGCCAGCTCGGCCGGCCGCTTCGTCGTCGACAGCGCGCCCACGCCGATGTTCACTTCGCCGTTGCCCAGCGGGAAGATCCACCCGTAGCCGGGCAGCACTGCGCCGTCGGGTGACCGCAGCTCCAAATGGGAAGTGAGCCAAGGGTCGTCGCTGCGCGCCGTGGCCAGATAGCCACGCGCGGCGATCCCGTACACGGTCTCCTGATGCCAGCGCCGGCCCAGCACGCGGCCCAGGGGCGAGCGCGCGCCGTCGGCGACGATCAGCTCGCGGCAGCCGACCTGGCTGCCGTCGGACAGCGTCACCGACACCACCCGGGTCGATGAATCGTGGTTGACACCAACGGCTTTGACGCCGAGTCGCATCCGTGCGCCGGATTCCTCGGCGACTTTGCGAATCCGGTCGTCCAGCTCGACGCGGGCTACTGCGCTGCCGGTCGAGGGGAACGATGGGCCAGGCCATGGCACCTCGACCTCGCCGCCGAACCCGCTCATCCGCAGGCCCCGGTGCCGGATCCGCGCGTCGAGCCATTCGCCGAGCCCCAGGCGTTCCAGCTCGGTGACCGCCCGCGGCGTCAACCCGTCACCGCAGGCTTTGTCACGGGGGAAGTTGGCCGAGTCGATCACCAGCACGTCGCGGCCCGCGCGCGCCGCCCACGCCGCGGCTGCCGAACCGGCCGGTCCGGCGCCCACGACCACCACGTCGGCATGGGAATCCATGTTCACCAGTATGTTGGTTGGGTGAGGACTCCGGAAACGGTAGTGGCGGGTATGGATCTCAGCGCCTTCGGTGACGCCGAATTCGCCACCGACGTACGCGACGGGGTGGCCCGCATCGAGCAACTGATAGAAACCGAGCTGCGCGGGTCAGACGACCTGATGACAGATGCCGTGCTGCACCTGTTCGAGGCCGGTGGCAAACGATTCCGGCCGCTGTTCGCGGTGCTGTCCGCTCAGCTGGGGCCCAATCCGGACAGTGACGAGGTCGCCATCGCCGGCGCGGTCATCGAGCTGGTGCACCTGGCCACGCTCTACCACGACGACGTGATGGACGAGGCGCAAGTGCGGCGCGGCGCCCCCAGCGCCAACCTGCGGTGGAGCAACAACGTCGCGATTCTGGCCGGTGACTACCTGTTCGCGACCGCATCGCGGCTGGTGTCGCGGCTGGGGCCGGACGCGGTGCGGATCATCGCCGAGACCTTCGCCCAGCTGGTCACCGGGCAGATGCGCGAAACCCAAGGGGCTGTTGACAAGGCCGACCCGATTGCCCACTACCTCAGGGTGGTGCACGAGAAGACGGCCTGCCTGATCGGCGCGGCCGGCCGGTTCGGCGCGATGTTCTCCGGTGCAGACGAGGAGCAGACCGAGCGGCTGAGCCAGCTGGGTGACCTGGTCGGGACGGCGTTTCAGATCTCCGACGACATCATCGACATCGATAGCGATCCCGACGAGTCCGGCAAGCTGCCGGGTACCGACCTGCGCGAGGGCGTGCACACCCTGCCGGTGCTCTACGCGCTGAACGACACCGGACCCGACGCCGACCGGCTGCGCGAGCTGCTGGCCGGTCCGATCGAGGACGACGCGGCGCTCGCGGAGGCGCTGGGGTTGCTGCGGGCCTCGCCGGGCATGGCCAAGGCCAAGGAGACCGTCGCCCAGTTTGCGGCTCAGGCCCGCGAGGAATTGGCCGCGCTGCCGGAAGGCCCCGGCCGGAACGCGCTTGCGACACTGGTCGATTACACGATCCACCGACACGGCTAGTTTGCGGAACTCTGCTGTGGCTCCGCAGCGTTAGATGGGGTGACCTGTAGGAGGATTTGATGATCTGGCATCCGCATCACAACACGGCGAAGACGTTCGCGTTGCTGGTTGGTATGTCGGCACTGATCGTGTTCGTGGGCAGTTTGTTCGGCCGGGGCGTGATGTTCGTGGCCGTGCTGTTCGCCGTCGGCATGAACCTCTACACCTACTTCAACAGCGACAAGCTGGCGCTGCGGGCAATGCATGCGCAGCCGGTGTCGGAGGTGCAGGAGCCGGTGATCTACCGGATCGTGCGCGAACTGGCCACCGCCGCGCACCAGCCGATGCCGCGGCTCTACATCAGCGACACCGCCGCGCCCAACGCGTTCGCCACCGGCCGCAACCCCCGCAATGCCGCGGTGTGCTGCACCACCGGGATTCTCGGCATCCTCAACGAGCGTGAGCTGCGAGCGGTGCTGGGCCACGAGCTGTCGCACGTCTACAACCGCGACATCCTGATCTCCTGCGTGGCCGGCGCGCTGGCGTCGGTGATCACCGCGCTGGCCAACATGGCGATGTTCGCCGGAATGATGGGCGGAAACAACCGCGAAGGCACCAATCCTTTTGCACTGCTGCTGGTTTCGATGCTGGGACCGATCGCCGCGACGGTGGTCAAGCTGGCGGTGTCCCGTTCGCGGGAGTATCAGGCCGACGAGTCCGGCGCGATGCTGACCGGCGACCCGCTGTCGCTGGCCTCAGCGCTGCGCAAGATCTCCGGCGGTGTGCAGGTCGCGCCGCTGCCGCCGGAGCCGCAGTTGGCCGCGCAGGCGCACCTGATGATCGCCAGCCCGTTCCGGGCCGGCGAGAAGATCGGGTCGCTGTTCTCGACGCACCCGCCGATCGAAGAGCGGATTCGGCGTCTCGAAGAGATGGCGCGGGGCTGAGTCACACGTGCCCCACCAGCCCCGGTCAGCTGGTCGTGTGGTGAATCTGGAATTGGGACCACATGCGATATCACCGCCCACCGGGTGATATCGCATGTGACTCGTTTTCCACAAACGGAGCACCCCAGAGTCTTGGTGCAGTTGGGGCCGATGTTCCACAGCTGACCATGTGGTGAATGTCGTATCGGCGGCGCAGGTGGTATCACCCAGCGGGTGAACCGTTATACCTACCGAGCCGAATGGTCCTCTGAATTGGGCGAATACATCGGCCGATGCCTGGAATTGCCGTGGCTGTCGCAGCGCGCGCCGACGGTCACCGACGCGATCGCCAGCGCCGAGCACGCCGTCGACGAATACCTGGCTGAACGCGACGGCGACGGTGATATCCCGCCTCCACTCACCGATCACACATTCAGCGGCAGGTTTGTCGTGCGGACGTCACCGATGCTGCACGCTCGTTTGGCTGTTGAGGCCGCCGAGCAGAACGTGTCGATGAATCAATGGGTGGTCCAGAAGTTGGCGGATCGGCCACCGATCAGCTTGTTCTAGAAACCCGCGCCGTGCACCTCGTGGCCGGGCGTCTCCGCTGCCAGCCCGCGGTAGGCGTCTTCGACGGTGCAGCCGTGATTGATCACGCCGTCGACCTCGCGCGCGATCGGCATGTTCAGGCCGTACTTGTCGGCGAACTCCATGATCACGCTGGCGGCCTTGACGCCCTCGGCGACCTGGTTCATCGACGAGATGATCTCGTCGATGGTTTTGCCCGAGCCGAGCTGCTCGCCGACGTGTCGGTTGCGGCTGCGCTGGCTGGTGCACGTGACGATCAGATCGCCCATCCCGGCCAGACCGGCGAAGGTGTCGCGTTGCCCGCCCATCGCCTCGCCCAGCTTCGACATCTCGCGCACCGAGCGCGCGATCACCATCGCCCGGGTGTTCTCGCCGATACCGAGCGAGTAGCCCATCCCGACCGCGATCGCGTAGACGTTCTTCAACGCACCGGCCATCTCCACACCCAGCACATCGTCGATCGTATAGACGCGAAAACGCTTGGTGCGGAACAGTTGACCGAGTTGCGCGGCGAGGTGCTGGTCGGGCATCGCCAGCACCGCTGCGGCGGCGTAACCCTCGGCGACCTCGCGGGCGATGTTGGGCCCGGCGAGGATGCCGGCCGGGTGGCCGGGCAGCACCTCGTCGACGATCTGCGACATCCTCATGTTGGTGCCCTGCTCGAGGCCTTTGACCAACGACACCACCGGAACCCAGGGCCGCAGTTCTGCCGCCAACTCGGTGAGTACGCCCCGGAATCCGTGCGACGGCACTCCCATCACGACCACGTCGGCGCACTGCGCGGCCTCGGCGAAGTCGGTGGTGGCGCGCAGGCTTTCGGACAAGACGTGGTCTTCGCCAAGGTAGTTGGTGTTGCGGTGATTCTCGTTGATGTCCTTGGCGGTCTCTTCCGAACGGACCCACTGCAGCGTCGGCCCGCGGCGCGCGCAGATCGATGCGACGGTGGTGCCCCAGGAGCCCCCGCCCAAAACGACGACCTTGGGTTCGCGCGTAGCTGCCATGGCGACCAGCGTATTGCCGACGCCTGATCTTTACCGGCGGTTGGCCAGATCGATAGGAGTTATCCGGCCAGCGCGGATTTCTGCTCGACGCGGCCGAACACCATCGCTTCGGTGATCCGGTCGAACCGGTAGTCGATGGCGTCGGCGTAGTAGTTCTGCCGAACGTTCCACGGCCGCTTGATCCCCGACTTCGGCAGTGCGTGCGGTGCGCGCAGCACGTAGCCGGCTTGGATGTCCCAGGCGGACTTTTCCGGCATCGGCTCGCCGTCCAAATGCGGGTAGGCGTGGGTATAGCCGTGAGAGGCCATGTAATGCAACAACTTTGCCGTCGCGCGGGCGGTCATGTCGGCGCGCAGCGTCCACGACGCGTTGGTGTAGCCGACGCACCAGAACAGATTGGGTACTTCCTCCAGCATGTGGGCCTTGTAGACGAACCGGTCCTGCGGCTTGACTTCGGCGCCGTCCATCGACACCGCCACTCCGCCCAGTGCCTGCAGTTGCAGACCGGTGGCGGTGACGATCACGTCGGCGTCCAGGTGCCCACCGGACTTCAAAGCGATTCCGGTGGAATCGAAGTGGTCGATGTGATCGGTCACCACCTCGGCGCGACCGTCGCCGATCGCGACGTACAGGTCGGCGTCGGGGATCAGGCACAGTCGTTGATCCCACGGGTTGTAGCGCGGCTTGAAATGCGTGTCGACGTCGTAGCCCTTGGGCAGGTAGTGCACCGCGATCTGGCGGATCCACCACTTCACAAAGCCCGGCGTCATGCGGGCCAAGAACCAGATCACGCCTTCCAGCAGCGCATTGCTCTGTCGAGCATACGAATGAGAAAGTCTGCGCGGCAGAATCTTTCGCACAAAATTCGTCGCCGCGCTGCTCTTGGCCGCCGAGAACAGATAGGTAGGTGAGCGCTGCAGCATGGTCACCTTGGCGGCGTTGGCGGCCAGCGACGGGATCAGCGACATCGCGGTCGCGCCGCTTCCGATGACCACGATCTTCTTGCCCCGGTAGTCGAGATCCTCGGGCCAGTGCTGCGGGTGAACTATCGTGCCGTCGAACTCGGGCAAGCCCGGGAAGTCGGGGGTGTAGCCCTCGTCGTAGTTGTAGTAGCCGGACCCGAAGAACACGAAGCGGCCGCGGTAGGTCTTCTCGGCGCCGTTCTGCTCAGCGGTGACGGTCCAGGTGTCGGTGGCAGAGTCCCAGTCTGCTGAGCGGACGTGGGAGTTGAACACGATGTGCTCGTCGATGCCGTACTTGTGCGCGGTGTCCTTCAGGTACCCGCGGATGTCGGCCCCATCGGCCACCCGTTCCTTTTCGGTCCACGGCTCCCACGGAAAGCACAGGGTGAAGATGCTGCTGTCCGAGCGCACTCCGGGGTAGCGGAACAGGTCCCAGGTGCCGCCGATCTGTTCGCGGCGCTCCAGAATGACGTAACTGGTCCCCGGGTTGCGCTCGGTGATGCGGTAGGCCGCGCCCAGGCCCGAAATCCCCGCGCCGATGATCACGACGTCAACGTCGGTTACGTCCATCACGAATCCGCTCCTACCGCCGCGTTGTGGTGCCGATCACGTTACCGGTAGTTGACGAACTGCAGGGCGACCTCGATGTCGGCCCCTTTCAGCAGCGACTGGACGGCCTGCAGGTCGTCGCGGCTCTTGCTGCTGACGCGGACCTCCTCGCCCTGAATCTGGGTCTTGACGCTCTTGGGGCCGTCGTCGCGGATCAGCTTGGTGATCTTCTTGGCGTTTTCGCTGGTGATGCCCTCTTTCAAGGTGCCGGTGACCTTGTAGGTCTTGCCGGAGGCCTGCGGCTCGCCGGCGTCGAACGCCTTCAGGCTGATGTCGCGCCGGATCAGCTTCTCCTTGAAAACGTCGACGGCTGCCTTGACCCGCTCCTCGGTGGAACTGGTCAGCTCGATCACTTCTTCGCCCTTCCAGGCGATCTTGGTGTCGGTCCCCCGGAAGTCGAACCGGGTGCCGAGTTCCTTGGCAGCTTGGTTGAGAGCGTTGTCGACCTCTTGGCGGTCGAGTTTGCTCACCACGTCGAACGATGAATCCGCCATCGGATACGTCTCCTTCCATCGGCGTTGGCCGTTTGTTATCTCAGCACATCTTCGTTGTAGGCTAGCTACCCGTAATACACCGGCAGATTGCCCGAGCGGCCAATGGGAGCGGACTGTAAATCCGTCGGCTAACGCCTACCCAGGTTCGAATCCTGGATCTGCCACCGAGGTCAGCGGTTATCCGGTTCCGCAGCAACAGTTTTCAGCTGCGGGCCGGGCCGCGACCGTCACCTCACCGGCGACGGAACCACCGGGTTCTGCGGAGCAATGGGTTCGTGAGGGTCGATGGTGATCCCGGCTTTGAGCAGTGGGCAGTTCAGCAGCGACCACATCCATTCGGCGAGCTGGGTGGTGAATTCCCGCCGGGGCAGAGCGGCCGGGTCCTTGAGCCAGTGGGTCACCGCGGACTCGACGAAGCCGACAGCCCCGATGCTCAGCGGCACGGCGGGCCGCTCGTCTAGCCCGAGCGTGCGATAGAAAGCCGCGATCACTCCGCCGAGATTTGCGGCGACCGTGCTGTTCACATTGTTGATGGCGGAGACGCCGTCGGCGTCGTCGCTGAGCGGATGTCGGGCCAGGTACTCGTACAAGTTCGGGTGTTCCATGCGCCACCGCACATGCATTGACACGGTGCTTCTGACCACCTGCATCGGGCTGACCGGTCCATTCCAGACCAGCGTTTGCTTGGCGGTGAGCATGTCGCTGGCTCGCTGGGCGACGCTGTGGTGCAGATCGGCTGCGCCGTCGAAGTATCGATAGAGCTTCGTGCGGGTAACCCCGACATGGTCGGCCACCTGCTCGATCGATGCGTTCGGCCCGTACTGGGCGATCGTCTCCAGCGCGGCTTCGACGAACTCGGCCCGTCGCTTGTCTCGCTGACCCGACCAACGGGCGGTGCGCCCGTCCACTGCCTGCGATGCGTCCTTCGTGGGCGACGCACCGGTAGTCATAGCTTTACATGGTACGGATTGTCCCGCTAATCTCACATCCGGTACATGGAGTACCAGGTATATACCGAATATCGGAAGAAACATCCGGAGGATTGGATGAGCCGCATCGTCCCGCTGGTCGTGATCGACGACCAGCCGATTGTCCACACCGGTGTCCGGAGCTGGGTCGCGGAGGCGTCCGTCTTGGCCGGCGCCGTGCATGCCTACCGCTCGATTCCTGAGTTCCTCACGCAGCATCAGCGGAACTCGACCGCGACCGAAGTGATCATCTTCGACCCTGAGCATGGTGAGCTGCGGCCCGATTACGCCGGCCTGCAACAGCTATGCACACTCAATCACCGGGTGGTGGCATACTCGCGCATCGCGTCCCCCGAAATCATCCTGAGCTGTCTGGACGCCGGAGCGGCCAACTACATCGTGAAGTCCGAATCGCCGCAACACCTGATCGAGGCGATCACGGCCGCTCAACTCGGCACGGAATCTCGCGGACCGCTCGCCACGGCGGCCGAGCGGGCGGCCCAGCAATATGGGCGCCCGGAACTCACCGCGCAAGAACGGCGGGTCCTCATCGAATGGTTGCTCACCGACAACAAGGACTCGGTCAGCAAAAAACTTCACATCGCGCCGAGCACCGTCAGGACCCACCTGCAACGGATTCGGCGGCGCTACAGCGAGATCGACCGCCCAGCCCCCTCGAAGGCGGCGTTGTTCGCCCGGGCCATCCAAGACGGTCTGATCGGCATTCACGAAGTCTGAGCCGGCCTCGCCATCACCGAAGGCGGAGCCGCGACGATTTCGCACATCTCCATCCGTTGAGTTTGCCCCGCCGCGGCCGACATGTGACGGACTCCGAGTGTTTGTCTTCTGGCCACCAGGGCGCGCGCTGGGTCTGCGAACCTTGACTCGACGTACCGGGCTCGGTACATAGTCGGGAGGCCGCCATGACAGAACACTTACGCGCCTACAACAGCCTGTGGCAGGTCCGCAGCGACTCGTGGTGCCGGTTAGAGGAAGCCGCCGATCGGCTGACCCGTCCGGACACCGCAGGAAAACTCAAAGAGAAATGCGTGGCGTCCTGCCAGGAACTGCTGGGCCGGTTGAGCACACTGGAGCCCTACTGGGCCTACCCGGGCTCGCCGCAATTCGCCCGCGTGCAAAGGCTTTTCACCGGTGGCAGCTACGAGAAGTTCTCCCAGGTGGTTGCGCGGATAAACCGGGCGCTGACGCAGGAGTCCTACCGCACCGGCGACGTCGAGAACGCCGGCGCCGATGAACTGGACATGTTCCCGTCCGACCCCCGCCAACTCGAAGGTCAGACCGAGGCGGAGCGCGAACGCCCGTACTTCGAGGTGCTCGTCGTCGAGAAGATGACCGACGCCCAGGAACGCGCGCTGCGCAACGAGGTCCGCAAGTGGCGTCGCCCCGACGACGAATTCGTCTACGAACTTGTCGTGGTCGCCAGCGGTGACGAGGCGCTGATCGCCGCACGACTCAACGTGAACCTGCAGGCGGTGGTGATCCGGCGGCGCTTCTCGCACCAATCGACCCGCGATCTGTCGTCGCTGTCGGAGTTCGTCGACGACGGGGTGTCGCACGAATTGGCCGACCACTATTCGCCCGAGGAGCGCGCTCAGATTCTGGCGACGTCGCTGGCCAAGCTGCGTCCCGAACTCGACCTGTATTTGATGACCGAGATCGACGTAGAGGACATCGCCGGCCGGCTGGGCCAGTACTTCCGCCGGGTGTTTCACGCCCGCGAGGGCATGCTCGAACTACATCTGTCGATCCTGCACGGCGTCGCCGCGCGTTACCGCACCCCGTTCTTCAGCGCGCTCAAGCAGTACAGCCATCGGCCTACCGGCGTCTTCCACGCGTTGCCGATCTCGCAGGGCAAGTCGATTGTCAACTCGCACTGGATCAAAGACATGGTCGGCTTCTACGGCCTAGAAGTGTTCATGGCCGAGACGTCGGCGACGTGCGGTGGTCTGGACTCGTTGCTGGAGCCGACCGGACCGCTTCGTGAGTCCCAGCAGCTCGCGTCGATAGCCTATGGCTCGCGGCACACCTACTTTGTCACCAACGGAACGTCGACCGCCAACAAGATCATCACCCAGGCGGTGGTGGCCCCCGGCGACATCGTGCTGCTGGACCGCAACTGCCACCAGTCACACCATTACGGCATGATGATGGCCGGCGCGAATGTCGTTTATCTCGAGGCCTATCCGCTCAACGACTACTCGATGTACGGCGCGGTGCCGCTGCGCGAGATCAAGTCAAAGCTGTTGGCGCTCAAGCGTGCCGGCAAGCTCGATCGGGTCAAGATGATGTCGCTGACGAACTGCACCTTCGACGGGATCGTCTACGACGTCGAGCGGGTGATGGAGGAGTGCCTCGCGATCAAGCCCGACCTGGTGTTCCTCTGGGACGAAGCGTGGTTCGCCTTCGCCCGGTTCCACCCGGTGTATCGCACCCGTACCGCGATGGCCTCGGCGGCGGCGGTGCGTGAACGGCTGCAGAGCCCGGAATACAAGGCGCAGTTCGAGAAGTATTTGGCCGACCAGAACGCCGAAAAGCCCAGCGACGAGGACCTTCTGAATCGTCGCCTGATGCCGGACCCGGCCCGGGCGCGGGTGCGGGTGTACGCCTCGCAGTCGACCCACAAGACGCTGACCGCGCTGCGGCAGGGATCGATGATTCACGTCTACGATCAGGATTTCGACCAGAAGGTCGCGGTGCCGTTCCACGAGGCGTACATGGCGCACACCTCGACCTCGCCCAATTACCAGATCCTGGCGTCACTCGACTTGGGTCGTCGTCAGGTGGCGCTGGAGGGCGCCGAGTTGGTGCAGCGGCAAATTGAGAACGCCATGCAACTGCGCGATGCGATCGACAATCACCCGCTGCTGAGCAAGTACATGAATTGCCTTGGCACGTCGCACCTCATCCCGGACCAGTTCCGCCCGACGGCTATCGATCAGCCGCTGCGCTCCGGTCTGCGCAACATGATGGCGGCCTGGCGCGAGGACGAGTTCGTGCTCGATCCGTCGCGAATCACGTTGTCCATCGGGCGTACCGGTTACGACGGCGACACGTTCAAGCGCGAACAGCTGATGGATCGCTACGGCATTCAGATCAACAAGACCTCGCGCAACAGCGTGTTGTTCATGACGAACATCGGCACCACGCGCAGCTCGGTCGCGTTCCTGGTCGAGGTGTTGGTCAGCATCGCCAGCGAGCTCGACCAGGAGATCTCCGAGATGAGTCTGAGTGAGCGCGAACACTTCGAGCAGGCGGTGTGGGGGCTGACCGACCGCCCGGTGCCGTTGTGCAATTTCAGCGGATTCCACCCGGCGTTCCGGGATCACAGCGGCAGCCAGCCGACCCCGGAGGGCGATGTCCGTCGCGCGTTTTACCTGTCGTACGACGACACGAACTGCGAATACCTGAAGGGTGAGCAGATCGACGAGAAGCTGGATGCCGGAATCGACGTGGTGTCGGCAACGTACGTGACGCCGTACCCTCCGGGCTTCCCGGTGCTGGTGCCCGGCCAGGTGGTCAGCCGCGAGATCCTGCAGTTCATGCGCGACCTGGACACCAAGGAGATTCACGGCTACGAGCCGAACTTCGGCTACCGGGTGTACACCGAGAAGGCGATCGAGATGGTCGGTGCCGCAGCGGGTTTGCCGTCCAACGGTCACCACATCGAGGCTGAGACGTCGAAGACGGCGAAGAAGAAGCCAGTCAAGCGCGGCGGCAATGGCCACGATTCGGGTCCTGCCGAGGTCGGGCAGGACGAGCTGCTCGGCGAGCGCCAGCCCGGCGACGCGGTGACCGCCGACTAGCCCTCGAACGGCTCGCCGTCGAACCGCTCCCGGGTGGCCAATTCGGCGACGCTGGCGCGTCGGAGCTTGGTCAGCTGCTTGCGCGGCTTGCCCAACGGCAACACCGCCGCGAGAGCGTATGTCTCTGGTACGCCAAGTAATTCGCGGACCCTGGGCTCTTCGGCCACCGCCATCGTCGAGATGGTGCCCCCAAAACCCTCGTTGCGTGCGGCCAGCAGGATGTTCCACACCAGCGGATAGACCGACCCGCCGCTGATCACCCCGATCCGATCCAGGTTTTGGTCCATCGCAGCGACAACTTCCAGGTTGACGCAAACCGCAAGCAGCACAGCGGCGTTCACGAGCGGAGCGGTGAATTGGGCCGGAACGTCAGTAGCCGCGATTTGTTCGGCGGTCGGCCCCGGCTTGTGCAGTGGATTCCAGGGGCTTTCGCCGTTGACCATCTGCGCCGTATACCGGCGGGCACCCGTCATCGAGAGCTCGGCGAGCGCTTCGCGGGTCGCGCGGTTCCGGATCACGATCACCCGCGCGCCCTGGCGGTTGCCGCCGCTGGGCGAAAAGCGCGCATTGTCGAGAATCCGCTCCAGCACATCGTCAGGCAGGGGGTCGTCGGTGTATTCGCGCGCTGCGAACGTCGTCCGCATGACGTCATAGATGTCCACCCACCCATAGTGCATCTACAGTCCATGTCGTGAGCACTCGCGTAGACGCCCGACGGCGTGACGTCGCATTCAGCGTCCTCGGCGGTCCCACGACCGTCGTTGATCTCGGCGGCCGACGATTCCTGATCGACCCGACCTTCGACGAGCCCGGCCCGCACGATTACCTCAAGAAGATCGTCGGGCCCGCGATCCAACCCGACGCGCTGGGGCCTATCGACGCGGTGCTGGTCAGCCACGACAATCACCCGGACAACTTCGACGACACGGGCCGCCAGGTGGCGCTCGGGGCGCCGCTGATCCTGACCAACCCGGGCGCCGCATCCCGGCTCGGCCCGCCGGCCGTCGGGCTCGAGCCGTTCCACAGCTTCGAGCTGCCGGCTGCGGACGGCGCCAAAGCCATTACCGTGCAAGCGGTTCCGGCGGTACACGGCCCGGCCGACGGTCAGCGCGACGCCGACGGTCACGTCAACTGCGAGGTGACGGGTTTCGTGCTGTCAGGTGCGGGCCTGCCCACCGTCTACCTCAGTGGCGACAACGCGTCGATTGCCGCGGTCAAGGACATCGCCGAACGGGTCGGCCCGGTCGATGTGGCGGTGATCTTCGCCGGCGCGGCCAGGGTTCCGGCGAAGGAGCGGGGGCGTCCGCTGACGATGACGGGCCAGCGGGCCGCAGCCGCCGCGGAAGTACTCGGCGCTAGGCTCGTCATCCCTGCGCACGTCGACGGGTGGGCGCATTTCAGCGAGGGAGTCGGCGAAGTCGGGGTGGCGTTCGACGAGTCCGGCATTCTCGATCGCCTCGCGGTCGCCCCGTACGGCGAATGGATCGTGCCGCCCTGGCTGTAGTTCTCAGGCCCGCACTGCCGCGATGGCCCAGGCCGGCAGGATCGGCGCCCGGGTGAGGAAGTGGTCGCCCTGGCCGATGCTGCGCAGCAGCGCCTGGGTGCGCATGATGCAGCAGCCCATCCGCGCCATCGCGAAAATCTCATACCAGTCCAGCGCAACCAGCTCGCGGCCGATCATCTCCTCGAAATGGCCGATGACCTGCTCGCGGCTGTCGAACCCCGGCAACTCCGGATCGGCGTCAATGCCGTTGACTTCCAACATCTGTCGACGGGTGGCCAGCCACCAGGCGAAATCGGTTTCGGCCGGACACAAGCATGCCTGCTCCCAGTCCAGCACGCCGACGATCTGTCCGGAGTCGTCGAAGATGGCGTTGGACAGCCGGGCGTCGTTCCAGCACACCGCCACCTCACCGGTCTCTTCGGGCTGATGGCGGTGCAGCCAATCGAACGCCTCGGTCATGACGTCCGGGATCTGATTGTCGGTGCCCCACGCCGCGTATTCCTGCCACCAGGTCAGCTCCGCGGAAACACCTGTGCCCGTGGGCCGATGGAGCCACGTCGCCGCATCGACCGGGACGCGTTGCAAGGCGGCCAGCGTCTCCAGGAACGAGTCGTGGGCGCGACGCTGCACCTGCGGTCCGGCGTCGTGCAACCACCCGCGCGTCGCATAGCCGGTGTCCGACGGGGTGTGCCCGACGATGCGTGGCATCACCAGAAATTGGGAGTCGATCCACGTCTCGTCGGGCTCGTACAGGATCGGCGACGGCGTCGCGATGCCGTGCTCATGCAGGAACTCCTGGGTGCGGGTCTGCGCGTCCAAGTCGTACTCGGGGTAGATGCCGCCGCCGGTCGGCGGGATCCGCAACACGTACTCGCTGGTGCGGCCGGCGACGTCGGCAGAGAACACCAAGCTTTCGCTGGACCAGCCGGCCGCGCGGTTCGCCGTTTTGAGCTCAGACACCGCGGCATCGGCGTCGTATCGGTGGCTGAACCAGGTCTCGAGCCGGGCTCTGGTGTCCGCCAGGTCGCGTTGAACGAGCGCGATTCCCGCCATGCACGCCAGATTTACATATGCCGGGTCAAATGTAAATAAAAGGCCTGGCTAGGCGTCTAAGGCTGCGCGGCTCAGCCCTGCGGCGTGCCGCAGCTCGGCGAGGAAACCCGCCGGAGTTTCATCGCTGATGACGTAATGGCACACAGCAATGCGCACAACAGCCGACGCGGCAACGTGCGCGTGGTCGCCGCCGATGATCCGCGCGATGCGGTCGCGCATGATCGGCAGCACCCGTTTCATCTGCTGCAGAACATGTTCGGGCTCGGTCTCGGCCAGTGAGCCCAGCGAATAGCTGCTCTGGAAGTCGACAATGAACCGCAATGCGGCATCGAGGCGGTCGGCTCCGCTCAATCCCGTGATCGCGGTGGCGATGCCGGCGTCGAAATTGTCCTGCTCGTAGAGGCCGAACGCCTCGAGCAGTCCCTCCTTCGACCCGAAGTAGCGGTACAGCGTGGGGCGCGACACCTTGGCCTGGGCGGCCACATCGGACAGCTGCAACCGTCGGCGACCATCACGCGCCAGCACAACAAATGTGGCGGCAAGAATCCGTCGTCGCGTCGATTGCTCGCCGTCGACGGCAGGCGCGGGAGCCACCATCGCGTCCTTTACATCTAAGGGGTCAAATGTCACACTGAGCCTACCGCTGGCCTTGTTCGATGGGAAGGTAACGAGAGGTAATCGGGTTGCTGTCAACGAATTACGGCGCACTGGTGCCCGAGGATGAGCTGCTCACCCACCAGATCGTTGACACCTTCGCCACCGTCAGCCAGTCGGATCCGTCGTGGACGGAGAAGATCTGGACGATCGCCCACGCCCGCGACAACTCGCTGCAGGTGGTCCTCGGAATCGGGAAGTACACCAACCGCGGCGTCTTCGACGGCGCCGCCGGTGTGTGCCGCGGCACCGAACAGTGGACCGTGCGTGCCGGTCGGCGGTTGTCCTCAGCGCCGGCCTGCACCGAGGTAGGGCCGATCCACTATCAGGTGGTCGAACCGCTGCGGGCCATCCGGGTGAGCCTGGACCCGAACGAGCACGAGCCGATCGCCTTTGACGTGGTTCTGCGCGGGCACTTCGACGCGGCGCTGGAAGACCCCTGGCCTGACCGCAGCCCGGACGGTTACCGGGTGACCCACAACATCCTGCGATACCACCAGATCGGGGTGGCCTCCGGTTGGGTCGAGGTCGAGGGTGAGCGCACGGAAATCACCGAAGAACAATGGATTTCGATCCGCGACCACTCCTGGGGGCTGCGGCCCGGGATCGGCAAGCCGATACCCGGACTGCCGCGGGGGAGCCGCAAGATCAAGCAGATGTTCATGACCTGGCTGCCGATGACGCTGACCCGCCCGGACGGATCGGCCTACTCGCTGTTCGTCATGTATCAGGAGGAGCGCGGCGACGGGTTCACCGAAATACGTTGTCAGGCCGAGCAACAGAATCCCGACGGCACATCGCACCGCTTTCCGTCGGTCGAGCAGGACCTGCACTTCGAGGACGGCAACCGGCGATTCACCCACGGAACCATCACCCTGATCGATACCGACGGGTCCAAGCGGCCACTGACAGTCACCGCGGCCGGGCCCGGCGGCTTTCACCTCGGCACGGCCGGCTACTACGGATGGAACGACTGGGTGTACGGCGAATGGGTCGGCGACCTCAAGGTCGAGGGCAGCCACGTCACCGATTGCGACAAGCCGGAAAAGGCGCGTGAACTTCATCAATTGCGAGATTTGTTGGTGCGCATCGACGATCCGGTCGGCGGTGGTACCGGACTCGGCAACGCCGAGACCTTCGCCATGGGAGCATTCCCGGAGCGCGGGCTCACCGCGGAGAACTCTTTTCTCTGAGCGGAGGCCGCTGGAGACCGTTGTCGAGGGTGTCTTTAAAGCCCGGACCGGCGTAGTGTTGACCCGGTCTTGACGACGTGCCAAGCGAGCCTCGGATTGGGATTGTCGTCGGCTAGGTTGGGTTGTTTTGCCCGCAAACATTGTGACGTCTGTCCGGTCATCGGCAGTCGGCGCGTTACGGCTTCTCCTGGAGAAGTCGACGGCCGACGCACCTACCGTGTCCTTCGTTGTCATCGAGCCAACCGAGCGCATCAGCCACGAACGGCTACAGCGGTTGGTCGCCTCGTCGCTGCCGCAACTCACGCATTTTCGCAGCAGGTTGGTCGACAGGCCGCTCGGAGTGGGCCCGCCATTTTGGGCTGAGATCGACCGGTATGACCCGTCTTCGCAAATTCACCGCGCAACGGTTCGGGCTCCTGGCGGCCATCGCGAACTCGCCGCGCTGATTGCGCAGTTGAGCGCAGAACCACGTCGGCGCCGCGAAATGCTCTGGGAAGCATGGAGTATCGACGGCCTGTCGGGCGGCCGATGGGCGTTGGTGGTTCGATTGTCGCCGGTGCTCAATGAGCGGGGCGTCGGCGCCGCAGCCATCTGGTCGCGGCTGTTGCACTCCGATCCGCGACACGGCGGCGGCGACGATCAGCCGAAGCAACCGAGTCCGGTCATACCCGCGGTGGGTGAATTGGCGGCCGAGGTGATCGCCGAGATCATCGAACTGCAGTTCAAGGGCCTGTTCCTGGTTGCCGAAACCATCACCGGTCTGCTGCGGTCGGCGTGGGGGCAGCTGGGCGGAATATACCTTGGCGGCGAACATGATTCGGCGTCGACGGCAGCGTCGTCGACACCCGGGCCGCTGCCGCCCAACGCTTTCACCGCGCCCCTGACCGAGCGACGGGCCGTCGCATTCGCCTCGGTGTGGCAGGCCGACCTGGAGACGGTCAGCACCGCGTTCGGTGGCGACGTCAGCAATGTGTTGCTGACCGCGTGCACTCTGTCGCTGCGAGCGTGGCTGCAACGCCACGGCACGGTGCCCGACGATCCGTTGGTGATGTGGATGCCGCTCACCCAGTCGGGCGAGGTCGGCCAGATTCGCGTCCCCGTGCAACTCAACGATCCGGTCGAAGTGCTGACCAACTTGCACACCGCCACCGAGCGGATGAGTGCGGCGCAGTCACACGACGACGAAAGAGACTATTTGACAGTCGATGTGAGAGCTATCGCATCGTTGATTCCGTCGACGGTGATGGATGCGGGCAGGCGAATTTTCGCAAGCCTGGATGTGCGGCGACGGCTGACGCCGATGTCGCACGGCAGTGTCCATTCGGTTCCGGCGCAGCCGTTGCCCGCGTACTGTGCCGGCGCCGAGGTGGTCGGTATGCATACGGTGACGCCGCTGGTGCAGGGTTGCGGGTTGACGATCACCCCGACCAGCCACGGCGAGGAGATGCACCTCAGCGTGTGCGTGTGCCCGGACAATGTGCCCGCAGTTGACGAGATCGCGACCGGAATCGTCGACGCACTCGGCATTTTGGTGGCGGCCGCGCGCCAATCGCCTCGCGGACAAGGTCGCTCGGTGGTTACCGAGATGACCGCACACGCGAACAAGCGTGGGCAGGCCCGCGGTTAGTCGTGCAGCAAGCAGTCGACCGTCGAGGCGTCGTTCGGCGTCGCCGCCGACATCATGATCTCGTGGGCGTGTTCTGATTCGGCGTGACTCGGTACCACCAGCAGGACGAGCTTGCTGCGATTGATGCCGATGACTTCGAGGGTGTTGCCTTGCTGCTGGTAAAAGCCGCTGAGCCGGACCATGTCGCCGCCCGTCGGGAATTTGGTCGGCGCTGCCGCCCAGTCCGCGAAGTTGTAGGTGACCTGATCGATCGGGCCGAGTCTCACCGACAGCACCGCCAGCAGATCTGGTAATTCCATCAGCAGGTTGTCGCTGTGCGGCCACCAGGCGCCATCGACGTGGCCGGTACTGGGTGCCTTGGGCTTCAACCGAAGGCGCGGAGTGCTCTGTGGTCCGTTGTGCATGGAACTTGGTGCGCTTCGGATATCTCGTAGCGTCATGAGACGCTCCTGTCTTGGCCGCGAATCGACCAGATATTCACCTCGGCGACGACACAAACTCAAACGGTTGTATACGAAAGATCGCCAACATCTTCGACGCTACACCGCGCGTGTAGTGTCGGCAGGGGAACGCTCTATTCCAGCGGGGATTCTGCGCGGAGTCACTTTCGAGGACAAGGAATCGCTGATGGAACGGGAGGTCGCCGCCGAGCTCGAGGTCGAGATCACCGACCCGACCACGCTGGAATTCCAGATTGCGATCGCTCCGCACCCGAATACCACAGTGACAGAACGATTGTCGTTCGTTCTGGACGGTAAACCGGTCCAAGCTCTGGAGATCAGCGGAGCCCACGGCAATCGCATCCACAAACTCGAAGTTCCGGTGGGTTATCTGACCGTCGACTACGCCGCGACGATCGTCGGCCGGACCGACCCGGCGCCGGTCACCGAAGCCGATCTGTCGATGTATCTGCGCCCAAGCCGGTACGCCGAGGCCGACAAGCTCTACGGTTTCGCCGGACGGGAATTCGGCAGTTATGTCGACTCGACGACTCTGCTGGAAAGAGTGTCGCTGTGGGTGGGCACTCGACTGAATTACGTTCCGGGCTCCAGCGATCCGATCGACGGGGCGGTGGAAACACTGCTCTCCGGTGCCGGGGTATGCCGCGACTTCGCGCACCTGGTGGTGGCGCTGCTGCGAGCGGTCAAGGTGCCGGCCCGCGCGGTGTCGGTCTATGCGCCCGGCCTGTATCCGATGGATTTCCATGCCGTGGCCGAGGCTTTCGTCGGCGGGCAGTGGCGGGTCGTCGACGGAACCCTGCTGGCGCCGAGGCAGACGCTCGTGCGTATTGCGACCGGGCGCGACGCCGCCGACATCGCGTTCCTGGACAATCACCGCGGCGCGATAGTCCTGCACAAGTTGTTGGTGACGGCCATCGTGAACGGCGATCTGCCCGTCGACTCGATCGACCAACTGGTATCGATCGGCTGACGGTGGCCATCGACGAACAGCTTCGCGCGGCCGTCGACGGCCGGCGAGGCCTGGCCGCCGCGGATTCGCTGTGCGAGGCCTGCGTGATGTTGTTCGGCGTTGACGCGGCAGCCCTTTCGCTGGTCTTCTCCGGGGTCGCCAGCGGAACGTTCGGCTCCAGCGATGCGGCGGCACGGGCGTATGACGAACTTCAGTTCACCATCGGCGAAGGACCATGCCTGGATTCCGTCGCGACGCGCGGCCCCATCCTCATCGCCGACCTCGCGGAGCCCGACAACGTTCGTTGGCCGCTGTACCGACCCGCGTTGCTTGACTACAAGATTCGGGGCGTCTTCGCCATTCCGGTCGTTGTGGCCGGCGAATTCGTTGGCGCCCTTGACCTTTTCCGTACCGAGCCCGGCGCGTTACACAGCGACGAGCTGGCCGGCGCTGTCGTCGCCGCCGAGTTGGCCGGCGCCCCGCTGCTCGACCTGATGGACGCCGATCTGCAGGCCGCGGCCAATGACCCATACAGCAGTTCGTGGGCCGACTTCAACGCACTGAGCCGCACGGAGGTCAGCCAGGCCACCGGCATGCTCGTCGCTCAACTCGAGGTCGAACCCGCCGAGGCGTTGGTGCGCCTGCGTGCTCATGCCTACTCGACCAACCGTAGCGCCACCGATGTCGCGCGCGACATTTTGGATCGGAGGCTGCGTCTTGACGCCGACTGATCCGACGCCGACTGATCCGACCAGGAGGGCACGATGACCAACACTCCTCGCGAAGCTCGCGTACTCGACGCGGTCGTATCGCTTGTCGACAGCCTGCTCGACGACTTCGACGTCGTCGACCTGCTGACCGAGCTCACCGAGCGCTGCGCAGATCTGCTCGATGTCGGGGCGGCGGCATTTCTGCTCGCCGACCCGCTCGGTCAGCTGCGGCTGCTGGCCGCGACGTCCACGCAGACACACGAGCTCGAGCTGCTTCAGTTGCACGTCGATGAGGGTCCCTGCGTGGAGTGCTATGCCACCGGCCAACCGATCTCGGTGGCGGATCTGCGCGCCGAATCCCCGCGGTGGCCGCAGTTCGTCCCCGCCGCGCTCGGGGCAGGGATCGTCTCGGTGCACGCGGTGCCGATGCGGGCCGCGGGAATCGTCCTGGGATCCCTTGGCCTGTTCGGCAACCACGAAGGCCGACTCAGCGAGTCCGACCTGCTGGTAGGTCAGACACTGGCGCACATCGCTTGCGTGGCGATACTGCAGGAACACCCGCCCACGCCTGCGACGGTGATACCGCAGCTGCGTTCGGCACTGACCAGCCGCATCGTCGTCGAGCAGGCCAAGGGCTTCCTGCGCGAACGCCTCGATATCTCGGTCGACGAGGCATTTTCACTGCTACGCAGGTATGCGCGCACCCACAGCGAACACCTGACCGACGTGTCTCGGCAGTTGATGTCGGATCCCGGCACCCGCCCGGCGCTATTGCGGAAGATAACTCAACTGCCTCAGGGCTGAATCCGCCGCGCTTGCGCGCGTCGCACCGCGTCCTCGACCAGTCGTGCCGCCACATCGCGCAGCTTGATGTTGCCGTTTTGACTCATCTGGACCAGTCGATTGAATGCCACGTCGGCGCTGACACCCGACCGGCTGCGGATGATGCCCACCGCCTGATCGATCACCGCACGGTTATCGAGCGCCTCCTCCAGCTTTTCCGCGCGGGCTCGGGCGCCGGCCAGCAGATCGGCGTTGTAGATCGACACGGCGGCCGGAGCGGCGAACTGCGATCCCAATCGCACCGCGTGCTCGCCGAACGCGTCGTGGCTTTCCGAGTAGCAGTTGATCGCACCGACCATGTGCTCACCGACGATCAGCGGCAGCGACAACGCGGAATGCACGCCCATTCGTGCGACCCGTCCACCGAAACGCGGCCAGCGGCCGTCGGCGCCGAGCGACCCGCTGATGGCGGGTCGCCGCGTCTCCATACAGGTGATGCACGGGCCCTCGAGCAACTCTTCGTATTGGACCGCGTCGATCAGGTGGACGAATTCCGCTGTGGCAGAGGTGGTCTGAAGCGTCGCGACGCCTTTACCGGCATCGATCAACGCAACCCCGGCGCCGTCGACGCTGGGAATGGCATCGGCGGCGAACCCGGCGACCTTGCCCAGCAATTCGAACAGGTCGCGGGCCCCGGCCACCAACCCGGACAGGCTGCGCAGCCCTTCGCGCAGGTCTCCTTCGTCCGCTTCCCGTTGGGAAGTGGACAGTTCGGTCGGCACCGGTGGTGTGCGACCGGGCTGGGAGTCGAAGTCACTCATCGGCAGCGACAACTTTAGGTGACCAGGGCAAGCGCGTGCGCGCGTCGAAGTTTTCCAGACGGTGTTTTCGGGATGGTCCCTGGCTCGAGCACGACCACATTGCGGGGCCGGACATCCACCTCGGCCACCACCTCGTGGGCAACCTGACGCTCGACGCGGCGCACCTCGTCCGGGTCTGCCCAGCAGTTGGCTTCGACCGCGACGGCGAAAGTCTCCCGTGGGTGGCCGGCCTTCAGGCGCACCGCCACCGAGCAGCCAGGCCGGACCCCCTCGACGCGCGTGGCGGCACGTTCGATATCCGTCGGGTAGATGTTGCGCCCGGCCATGATGATCACGTCCTTGACCCGCCCGCACACCACCACGTCGCCGGTCTCGGTGAGATAACCCAAATCGCCTGTGTCATACCACCCTTCGTGATTTTGCGCGGACACGAAACCGGCGGTCGTCGTGTATCCCAGCGTCACCGGTTCGCCACGCACCTGGATGACACCGACGCTGCGAGAAGGCTGCAGCGACCCGTCTTGGTCAACGATCTGGATCTCCAGCCCCTTCAGCGGGCGACCGAGGGAGGCCAGTCGCCGGGTTTTACCCCGGGTCGCCGGGACCGCCCGGTGCAGTACGGCGAGCAGGTCGGCGTCGACTTCGTCGACGGTCAACCCGCGGCCGCACTCGGTGAACGACACGGCCACCGTTGTCTCGGCCATGCCGTAAGCGGGCACCACGGCCTCGGGACGCAACCCGAACGGCGCGGCGGCCTCGCACAGGTCTTCGACGTCCGCCGGGTCCACTTGCTCCGCTCCGGAGAGCGCCCACCGCAGCGAGGACAAGTCGAAATCACCGGGCTGAGCCTGCCGGCGCAGGCGTTTGGCGAACATCGTGTAGGCGAAGTTGGGCGCCGCGGTCATGGTGCCCTGATATTTGTCGATCAGACGGGCCCACAGCAGGGTGTCGCGCAGGAAGTCCATCGGCGTGACCTTGACCAGCTCGACGCCGAAGTACATCGGGACCGTCAGATAGCCGGTCATGCCCATGTCGTGGAAGCACGGCAGCCAGCTCACGATCACGTCGGATTCGACGTCGACGTCAGCGCCGACGAACATCGCCTCGGCATTGGAGACGACGTTGCGGTGGCTGATCCGGACTGCCTTGGGTGATCCGGTCGAGCCGGACGTCAGTTGCAGCAGCGCAATGTCGTCGTCGTCGGTGTCAATCGGGTCGATCGGCCGGCCGTCGAGTAACTGTTCGGCCGTCAGAACCTGCATGCCGAGTCCGGCCAGCAGCGGTGCCGCGGCCATGAATGGATCGGAGACCACGACGGCTTTGGCGCCGATCATGTTGATGACGGCCATCGTCTCGTCGGCCCAGCGTTGCAGGTCGGTGCGCGGCGTAGGCTGGTGCAGCATCGTGACGCTGGCGCCGCGCATCCAGATGCCCTGCGCGGTCGGGGCGATCTCGACCGGCGCGCCGGCCAGAACCGCGACCGCATCGCCGTGGCCCACACCGGCGGCGGCTAGAGCGCCCGCCACGCGGCGGCTCCGCTCGTGCACCTGAGTCCAGGTATGGCGGACCGGGGCGTCGGGCTCCCCGGTGTTCATGCCCTTGCTACTGCTCTGGGCGTTGTCGAACATGGTCTGGGTAAATCGGCTCACGATTAATCCCCTGGCTCCGGCGCAATGGCGCCGGAAATAATTGGATTGGTACCCAAACGGGGACCTCCAGCGCCGAAAGCAGAACCTGACGTGGCGGCTACATCAGCGCTTGAGCGCTTGTCGACGGGGACAAATCAGATCGCCGCCGTGATGTTTCCGTGAGGCTGGAGTGTCAACCGGAAGTGAGGCTACCTGCCTACCGCTCGGTATCCAATAGATCAGCAGCGGTGCCACCCCCAGCTTGCACCCCGTTTGAAGTGGTGTGACACGTCAACTCGTCAGTCGACTGACCGCTGATCCTAGGGGTAAAAGCCGTGTTTGACGGCCGCGACACGGCCATCGCCGATATCAAATCTGCAGAGGTAAATACTGGTTAGAGTATGGGTGAGTCGTTGTTCTCCACCACCGCAATGACTTTCGCGATCAGCCACCGGACGGCATCGACAGCTTCGTGTTCTCCAGACTCCACGCGCTGACCAGGCGTTCGTAGGTCGGCGGGCTCCACAGCACGTCGAGAAGCCCGGCCAGTGCCCGTCTTTGCGCGTCCGACAAGTCGGACGCCGCAACCGCGCGGTGGACGGCTGATTTCCAAGATCTGGTGGCGAGCGCCCATTGCAGCGGCGATACTTCGCGGCATGGAGACCGAAACCAGGCTGCAGCGGTTCGAGAGGTATACCGAGTGGCCGCTGGCCCTGGCCGCCGTCGTCTTCTTGGTCCTGTTTTCCAGGCAGGTGCTCGCCGAACCGCACGGACCCGAAGCGCGTTTCATCTGGGCGACCGACTGGGCAATTTGGGGCCTGTTCTTCGTGGACTACTTTGTCCGACTGGGCCTTGCCACCGACCGATGGCGCTGGTTTTGGCGCCACCTGATCGACTTCGCGGTTATCACGCTGCCGCTGCTGCGGCCACTTCGGTTGTTGCGCATGCTGGTTCTGATCGAAGTGCTGCAGAAAGCAGTGGGAGATGCCTTTCGCGGTCGCATCGTCGTCTACACCGCGTCGGGTGTGCTGCTGTTGATCTACACGTCAGCACTGGCCGTCTTCGACAAAGAGCGCTACCTGCCCGGTACCAAGATCGACTCGTTCGGGAAGGCGATCTGGTGGTCGATCACCACGGTGACCACGGTGGGCTATGGAGACGTCTATCCGATCACCAACGCCGGTCGAGTGATCGCGGTGCTGTTGATGATCGGCGGTATCAGTCTGGCCGGCGTCGTCACAGCTGCTCTGGCGTCCTGGATCATCGAGCGCGTCGCCGAAGAAGACGAGATGCAACAGGCGGCGACCGTCGCCCACATCGACGAACTTCGCGGCGAAATCCGGGAACTGGTGCAGGAGTTACGGAAAGAGGCCACCGATGACGCTCGCGCCTGAAACCTTCACCACGACCGGCGTCGGTGGCACCCGCATCGTCGCCGACCGACTCGGTGATCCCGACACCGCGGCCGTGGTGTTCCTGCACGGCGGCGGGCAGACCCGTCGCTCCTGGGGCAGGGCGGCCGCCGCGGTGGCCGAACGTGGTTGGCAAGCGGTGACGGTCGACTTCCGCGGCCACGGTGAGTCGGACTGGTCGGACGAGGGCGACTATCGGCTGATCAGCTTCGCCGGTGACGTGGCCGAGGTGCTGCGCCAACTGCCGCCGAAGCCGGTGCTCGTCGGTGCGTCCCTCGGTGGTTTCACCACAATGCTTCTGGCAGGCGAGATTTCGCCCGGTATCGCGCGGGCGGTGGTGCTGGTCGACATCGTGCCGAACATGGACCAGTCCGGCGCGAACCGGATCCACGAGTTCATGGCCGGCCGGATGACGACCGGATTCTCCTCGCTCGACGAAGTCGCCGACCTGATCGCCGAATACAACCCGCATCGGCCGCGGCCGTCCGACCTCAACGGTCTGCGCACCAACCTGCGGCGTCGTGGTGACCGGTGGTATTGGCACTGGGATCCACAGTTC
The DNA here is from genome assembly GCA_963824335.1 of uncultured Actinomycetota bacterium. Classification (GTDB taxonomy): domain Bacteria; phylum Actinomycetota; class Actinomycetes; order Mycobacteriales; family Mycobacteriaceae; genus Mycobacterium. The sequence goes on along the minus strand of CAWGPB010000035.1, from coordinate 108,944 downwards.
ATCAGCGAGAACGCCTCGCTCCCTCCGAGCGAGGTGTCCGACGTCGACCGGATGAACAGGGCAGTGGAGGCGATCCTGGCCGACGGCGTGCCGATGCTGCTGGTGCGCGGTCAGGTCAGCGACCTGGTCAGCCAGGACCGCGCCGACGAGTTCCTGGCCCGCTTCCCGCAGGTCGAGTTCGTCGACGTGCAGGGCGCGGGGCACATGGTGGCCGGTGATCGCAACGACCTGTTCGCCGACGCGGTGCTGGATTTCCTTGTCCGCCAGGGGCGCAACGGCTAGGACTCGACCGCCTCGGTCAGGATGTCGATAACGGCCTGCGGGCTGGTGACCAACGGAGCGTGGTCGAATGGGCCGGTTCGGGTGTGGGCCTGCATCCGATCGGCCATGAATCGTTGGGTGGCCGGGTTGATCATGCGGTCTTCGTCCGCGACGAGATACCAGCTCGGTAGATCTTTCCAGCCGGGTCGTGGCACGGTCTGCTGAATGCATGGGGCGGCGATCGGTCGCTGGACTGCGGCGAGCACGGCTTGCTCTTCGGCGGTGGCGTGCTGCGCAAACGCTGTGGCAAAAGCATTCTCGGGCAACCAAATCCACCCACCGTCGTCGGGCTTCAGTTCTGGTGCCTGAGGGTGCGGGGGATCCCGGTAGAACACGTCGGCGACGGTCTCGCCCTCGTCGGGCGCCAGCGCGACTGCGTAGACGAGTGCTGTGATACGCGGGTGGCTGGCCGCGCCGATAACCCCGCCTGCATACGCGTGGCCGGCCAGAACAACGGGTCCTTCGGTTCGTTCGATGGCCCGCGTGACGGCGTTCACGTCGTCGTCGAGCGTGGTGAGCGGGATGGGGGCGGCGGTCACGTTGATGCCGGCGTGCCGCAGTCCGGTGATGACGCGGCTCCAGCTCGATCCGTCGGCCCACGCTCCGTGAACGAGAACGACGGAGGGCGTCAAATTGGGAGACACAACCCAAAATATTAGACAGTCCGTTGCCCAACGGTCAACAGCACGCCGTTCTCGGCGCCGAGGTCGGTGGCGGCGTTGATCACGACCCGGTCGAGTTGGCGCAGCGCATGCAAGGCGTTCATCAGCCGTCGGTGATCCGGTGCCGGCGGCTGGTCGACATGGTGGCGGGCGAGGGTTTCCGCGGCGTCGACGTAGTCGGTGCACGGGAAGACGGTCGCGGCCTGGTTGAACTCCAGCGAGGTGATCAGCACGTCGATGTTGCGGCGGATCTGGTCGGCGGTCGACCTGATCGCATCGGCCAGCTCTGGTGAGGTGTCGATGTGTATCTCGCTGCAGCGGGCCAGCATTCGCGCGTAGCGGTCACACGCGGTGAGCATCCGTTGGGTGTGGCGCATCGTCTGGCGGCCCGCCAGCCCGGCGACCCCGGCCCTCATCGGCCTGGCGGTGATCCGGAATTGCGCCAGATCGCGGCCGAGCTGACGGGCCGTCTCGGTCAACCTCGCGGGTGCGGGGGTGCCCAGCAGGCTGGCGACCGACGCCTCGACGAGATCGGCCAGCGTCAGGAAGAACGTGTGCGCGTCGCCGCGGATTTTCGCTCTGGTGTTGATCGGCAACACCAGCACGGCGGCCGCGATCCCGATCACCGCGCCCACCGCGGTCTCCTCGATCCGCAACAGCAGGAGCCCGTAGGTGAATTCGCCGAGCAGGCCGTACATCAACGCCAGCATGGTGCTGATCCAGAAGGTCATCAGGCTGTAGGTGACCTTCATGAAATAGAAGGCGCAGAACAGGCAGACGAAGATCATCGCCAGCGACGCGATCTTGTTGCCGGACACCAGCGTGGCGACCAGCACCCCCATCGGCACGCCGAGCACCGTGCCGAGCAGCCGCTGCCAGCCCTTGTCGAGGGTTTCAGCCCACGAGTTGGTGCCGGCGAAGATCACGAACGCGGCGATCGCCGCCCAGTACCAGTGCGACGGCGAGACGATCTCACCGACGACGATGGCCAGCACCGCGGCGACGGCGACCTGGACGGCCTGTCGGGTGGTCGGCAGCATCCCCGGCTGCAGTTGCGTCTCGGGCAGCGTCGGGCGCAGCGTCGCCTCGGTCGGCACCTGCTCGATGCGTTTGCGGACTTCGGCGGTGGCTTTGGCGGTGTCGACGATGGCCAGCGCGAGGCGGCGTACTGGCACGTCGTCGGGGTGCCGGTCGAGCTGCTGCTGGGCGATATGCGCGGTCTGGCTGAGGGCGTCGGTGTTCGGTGTCCGGATCGCGCGCGCCAGCAGAGTGACGGTGTCGGCCAGTTCGGCGCGCGTGGCGGCGGGCAGATCGGACAGGGCCGCGCGGGTGCCCGCGGTCGCGAGTCGTTCGACGGTCAGCTCGGCGTCGAACAACCACAGCGCGAGGTCCTCGCCGCTGACCCCGGGCCAGAGCGCACTCGGATTGACCCGGTCTTCGATCTGCGCCTGGACCGCTAATGCGGTCTCGTTGAGCCGACGGGTCCGGATTCGCAGTCGACGCTGCCGCCGCTCGTCAGGGTTGCCGATTCGCACGGTGTCCGCGGTGGTGTCGACGACGATCGCCATCCGCGCCCGCAGTGACCGAATGCTTTCGCGCAGAACACTTTCCGGCCGGTCGGGCAGGATGAAGGCACTCCATAGGTAGCTGCACAGCGTGCCCACGATCGTCGAGCCGATCAGCCACGGCAGCTCGGCGAACTTCGCCTGTAGGTACAGCGAGAAGAAGTACGCCATGAAGGTGACCATGCCCAGCGCCGTTCCGCGCGGGCCGAACCGGCGCACGTAGACCGCGATGAACACCACCACCACGAACAGAATGTCGCCGACCACCGGGTGCGGCGATACCAGCGCGGCTGCGGTGATGGCCAGCGCGGTCGGCAGCGGCAGCAGAGCCATCGTGATGCGTTGCTGACGCGGATCCGGCTCATTCACCGAACGCGCCGCGATCATCGTGACCACCGCCCCGAGCAGGGCCACCGTCAGCGGCTGTCCGGTGGCCTTGGTCAGCACGAACAGCACCAGCAGGGAGGTGCCCAGCGCGCCGGTCGTGCGGACGGCCATCCGCAACCGCAGCAGCCCCGGGTCGGATCCGATCGCCCAGTCACGCGCCCGCTGGTACCGCGCGGTTGCGTTACCCAACACCCGTGGCCAGCCTCTCTCGCCTGAAATGCGTGTCTGTTGCCACCGACTCTGGCACAGCGACCAAGATGGGACCCGATGAGCACGGAGGTGACGCTGGCCGATGGCCGCGAGCTGTTGTTCTTCTCACTGCCGGGGCATACCCCTTTACCGGTGCCCGACCGCCGGCCGTTGCCGCCGTTCGAGCCGGGCCAGTCGCAGTTGCGGTTCGACCAGGCCACCGGGCAGTGGGTGACCATCGCCGCGCGTCGTCAGGACCGCACCTACAAGCCGCCCGCAGACCAGTGCCCGCTGTGCCCGGGCCCGACCGGGCTGACCAGTGAGGTGCCCGCACCCGACTACGACGTGGTGGTCTTCGAGAACCGCTTCCCGTCGTTGTCCGGCTCAGGGTCTTTCGCCTCCGTGCCGGACGGCTTCGTGTCCGTGCCCGGAGTCGGACGATGCGAGGTGATCTGCTTCTCCAGCCACCACACCGGCTCGTTCGCTGAACTGCCGGTGCCGCACGCCCGACTGGTGGTCGACGCGTGGCGGGATAGGACGTCGGCGTTGCTCGCCATGCCGGGCGTGCAGCAGGTGTTCTGCTTCGAGAACCGGGGTGAGGAGATCGGCGTCACGCTGGCGCACCCGCACGGCCAGATCTACGGCTATTCCTTTGTGACGCCAAGGACCGCGGCCATGATGGAGCAGGCGGCTGCGCACAAGGGCGGCAACCTTTTTGCCGACCTGCTGGCGGCCGAGGTCGCCGACGGAAGCCGGATCGTGGCCCGCACCGAGTTGTTCACCGCGTTCGTACCGTTCGCCGCGCGGTGGCCGGTGGAGGTGCACATCTATCCGAACCGGTTCGTGCACAACCTTCTTGATCTTTCCTCGGCCGAACTCGACGGGCTCGCCGAGATCTACCTCGACGTGCTGCGACGCTTCGACCGGATGTATTCCGGCCCGCTGCCCTACATTTCGGCATTGCATCAATACTCCGACACCCCTGCCTTGCGTGATGGCTATTTCCACGTCGAGCTGATGTCGATCCGGCGCAGCGCGGGCGCGCTGAAATATCTGGCCGCGTCCGAGTCGGCGATGGACGCATTCATCACCGACGTGGTGCCCGAAGCCGTCGCCCAGCGTTTGCAGGACCTCGCATGACCCTTCGCTATTCGGCGCCCGGGCGGGTGAACCTGATCGGCGAGCACACCGACTACAACCTCGGCTGGTCGTTGCCGATCGCGCTGCCGCAGCGCACGTGGGTGGTCTTCGAACCGTCCGACGCCGACGCGCTGACCGTCTCCAGCTCAGCTGCCGACGGCTCGGTGCGAATTCCGTTGACCACCAAGCCCGGTGACGTGGCGGGGTGGGCGGCTTATGTGGCCGGCGTGGTGTGGGCCTTGCGGGAGGCTGGGTATCCCGTGTCGGGTGGGACCATGTCTGTGACCAGCGACGTCCCGGTGGGCTCGGGGCTGTCGTCCTCGGCGGCGCTGGAATGTGCCGTTCTGGGTGCGCTGGGTCCGCACATCGGCCGGATGGATCAGGCGCGGTTGGCCCAGCGGGCGGAGAACGAGTATGTCGGTGCGCCAACGGGTTTGCTCGATCAGATTTCGTCGCTGTTCGGTGCGGCGGCGACGGCGCTGCTGATCGACTTCCGGAGCCTTTCCGTGACGCCGGTCGGATTCGACCCGTCATCCTCGGGTGTCGAGTTGCTGCTGATCGACTCGCGCGAGCGACATGGTCATGTCGGTGGGGAGTATGCGGCGCGCCGCCTGTCCTGTGAGCGGGCGGCAGCCGATTTAGGGGTGGCGTCGCTGCGCGAGGTCCACGACGTCTCGGCGCTGGCTCACGTCACCGATCCCGTCGACGCCCGTCGCGCCCGGCATGTGTTGACCGAGAACGAGCGGGTGCTGGATGTCGTTGCGGCGTTCGGTGATTCGGACTACAGCAAGGCCGGCCGGATCTTCACCGCGTCACACGCATCGATGCGCGACGACTTCGCCATCACCACCCCGCACATCGATCTGATCGCCGACACCGCTGTGGAGGCCGGCGCCCTGGGCGCGCGGATGACCGGCGGCGGATTCGGTGGCTGCGTGATCGCGTTGGTGCCGGCCGAGCGCGTCGAGGTGGTCTCCGAGGCCGTGCGATCCGCGGTGCACGGTGAGGAAAAGCCGTTGATCACGCGGACGTACGCCGCTGGCGGCGCATCTGCCTCGTGAGTAACAGCGGGGTCGGGGTGTCCGATGTGCCCACCTCCGAGCGAATTCACCGGCACTCCCGATAGTTTTCGCTCAGAGGTGGGCACAACGGCACATGGTCACCTCATGGTGCGGAAGTGAACCGAATCGCGCCGAGCCCCAGCTGCTCGACGGCCTCAGCGAACTGGCCGGAAGGAATGCTTTCGCGGGTGCGACTTGGTAATCGGCTGCTCGGTCATCACGTCACGGTAGCTCCCAGCCGACGGTGAAGCCGTGCCGCAAGACCAGCTCGGTGAGCACGTCGGTGCGCTCGGCCAGCGGCCACGATTCGACCGTGAACGATTCGAGGGCGAAGAACGCGTAGTTGATCGACGTCTCCGGCGTGGTTCGCGGCCGGTAGACCATGGCGTCCAGTTCAGGCCACCAGCGCCGCACGGCATCGGCGAGCCGCTGGCAGGTGGCCCACACGTGATCGTGCTGGCCGGTGCTGATCTGGTCGTCGACGCCGAGGACGTCGAGGTTGGCCTCGGTGCGCAGGTCGAAGATCCGTAAGTGTCGGGCGGCGACCAGTCGCACCAACCGGTGATCGGCGTGGTCGGCGGGAATCATCAGCCCGGTCGGACGGTAGCGCTCGCGGAAGGCCCCCACGAGAGCGCCTGCCGCATAACGGGTTCGGAACGCACCGGACTCCGGGTCGAAGCGGTACCGCGCGGTCGGGAAGCCGGTCCAGGTCCACGCGGAGGGCGCTAGGGCCTCGACCCGCCACAGTTCGGTGCCGGCGTCGACACGTCGTCGTCGCAGGCCGACCGGTCGGGCGTCGGGCAGCGGCGTGCGGTAGCCGGCGGGAAGGTCAGGCACCGATGCTGGCGAGCATCCGCCACGCGGCGTCGGCGGTCTTCGGGCGGCGCAGCGCCTCGGCGATCGACGAGCCACCGAGGTCGTCGTGTGTGAGCCGCATGATCCGGTCGGCGGCCAGCGGGTCGGTGGTGAACTCGCTGAGCAGCCCGAGGATCCGGGGCAGATCGGTGCGTATCCGGTCGGCGTCGAATTGCCAAGCGGGAAAGTAGGTGTGGTTGCCGACCGCTGAGCCCAGTAGCTTGCCCCGGCTGCGAAGCCGATGCACGGCCTGCGGTGAGTGCAGGGCCAGTCGCTGCTGCACCTTCGGTGTTGCCAGTGCGCCCTCGACGAATTCGCGCACCAACGCGCTACGGCGTTCCTCGTTCAGGCTGTGCGCAGCGACCCGCTCCAGCGTGCCGTGCGGTGTGGTCGGCGCCCCGAGGATGGCGTCGAGGACCTCGGCGAAACCCGGCTCAGTGCGAGCCCGTTCGACGACCTGACGAACCAGCGGGGCGACGGTAGTGGACATGACTCCAGGCTACCAGCCGCCCCATCCGATCGAAACAATCGAAACAAGTACTACGACGAGCGGCGTGACGCTCCCGCGCCGGCGCTGCTGCGACGTCCGTGGCCACCCGCGCGCTGGCCGCTGTGGGCCGCCTTGGCGCGCTCGCCGCCGCGGTTCGGGCGACGACGCGGCTGAGATGAACGCTGCTGGACAGGTTGGGCTTGCACCGGCTTCGGAGCCTGGTAGGCCGCGATCTCGCCGACCAGCTCGGTGACAGGGTCTGACCCCGCGGTGACCTGTTGCGGGCGGACGGCGATACCGGCCCGGCGCAGCAGCTCGTTGGTGTCGCGACGCTGCTCGGGCAGCACGACCGTGACGACGTCACCCGAGCTGCCCGCGCGGGCGGTGCGCCCGGAGCGGTGCAGGTAGGCCTTGTGCTCGGCGGGCGGGTCGACGTGGACGACCAACTGCACGTCATCGACGTGTACGCCGCGGGCGGCGATGTCGGTGGCGACCAGCACGCGGGCTTCCCCAGAACTGAACGCGGCCAGGTTGCGGTCGCGGGCAGGCTGAGAGAGGTTGCCGTGCAAGTCAACTGAGGGCACACCGGCGTCGGTGAGCTGACGGGCCAGCTTGCGGGCCTGATGCTTGGTGCGCATGAACAGGATTCGCCGACCGGTGCCAGACGCCAGGAGTTGCACCAATTCGCTCTTGGCGCCGGCGCTGGCGACGTGGAAGACGTGGTGGGTCATCTCCGGGCTCGGCGCGTTGATCTCGTCGACGGAATGCATGACGTGGTTACGCAGGAACCGCTTGACCAGCTTGTCGACGCCGTTGTCCAGGGTGGCGGAGAACAGCAGTCGCTGACCGCTGGACGGTGTTGCGGCCAGGATGCGGGTGACGCCCGGCAAGAAGCCGAGGTCGGCCATGTGGTCGGCCTCGTCGAGCACGGTGATTTGGACTTCGTCCAAGCTGACCAGCCGCTGGCGCATCAGGTCTTCCAGCCGGCCCGGGCATGCGACGACGATGTCGACACCGCTCCGCAGCGCGGATACCTGGCGGGATTGCGACACCCCACCGAAGATCGTGGTGACTTTCAGGCCATAGCTGGCAGCCAGCGGCTCGAGCGCTGCCGAGATCTGGGTCGCCAGCTCCCGGGTCGGCGCGAGCACCAGACCGGTCGGAGTGGACGGACGGCGCTTGGCCGACTCGAGACGGGTGACCAGCGGGATGGAGAAGGCCAACGTCTTACCGCTGCCGGTCTTACCGCGGCCGAGTACGTCGCGGCCCGCCATTGTTTCGGGAAGGGTCTTCACCTGGATCGGGAAGGGCTCGGTGATGCCACGCGCAGAGAGGTTGGTGATCAGCCGCGCGGGTACGCCGAGGTCAGCAAAAGATGGGGAATTCATTGTGGTGTAGTGCCTTTCAGGCATCGGGGCGTGCCACGACGTCATAAGACGGTCAGCACTGATTGGCGAGATTGCCGGTGGGCAAAATCGATCGCCGCGAGAAAGCTTGAGTGGGAATGTCGGAGCAGTCCACGACGTGCTGGCATGTCGAAAAGCCAACGTTGAGATCAGAGTAACTCACGCGCAGGTGTTTCTTGCCATCGGGCACGCAGTGTGAGCAACGACACCGGTCGCTAGACCATGTCATTACGGGTCAACCATTGCATCACCGGCCAGCCAATGAACACCGGTAACCAGCAGGTCAGGACCCGATACAGCAGCACCGACGGGACGCTGACGGCCGCGGGTACGCCGAAGGCGGCGAGCCCACCGATCAGGGCCGCTTCGACGGCGCCGACGCCGCCGGGAGTGGGCGCCGCCGAGGCCAGGGTGCCACCGACCATCGTGACCACGGTGACGGTGACGAACGTCGTGTGGCCGCCGAACGCCTCGACGCTGGAGAACAGCGCCAGCGCCGCGCCGAGAGTCGTTCCGGTGCAACCCAAGATGATCAACCCCATCCGCCGGGGCTCGCGCGCCACCTCGATGATGTCGACGACGATCTCTTTGAGCTTGGGAGTCACCGACGTCGAGAGCCACCGGCGCAGGTTGGGTACCAGCAGGGCGACGCCGACAATGCCCAGTGCCACACCGGCAATCAGGTACAGCATCGTCGACTTCGGAACGAAGTGGGACAGGTCGGTTCCCGCGCCCGCGGCGGTGCTGAAGAAGATCAGCAACACGATGTGCATGATCACCTGCATCGACTGCTGCAGAGCGACGGCGGTGGTGGCGCGCGTCGTGCTGAGCCCGCTCTTCTGCAGGATGCGGGTGCTCAACGCGAGCCCGCCGACGCCGGCCGGGGTGGTGGTGGCGGCAAAAGTGTTGGCCACCTGTGCGATCGCCAGCCGCCAGAAATTCACCGACTCGTCGGCGCTGGCCCACAACGCAGCCGCGGCGCCGACGTACGTCGACGCCGAAATGGCCAGGCCCAGCAACGCCCACCACCAGTGGGCGTGGGCCAGTGCGTTGAAGAACGTCGGCACCGTGCTGATGAATGGGTAGGCGACGTAGACCAGTGCGCCGAGCAACACCAACTGAACCAGCTGGCTGCGGCTGAACCGGGTGACCGACTCGGGTTTGATCTTCTCGGTGTCGGTTTGACGCATGACCGCCGCACGGCTGCGGGAGATGACGGATTTGGCGTCGACGACCGAGTCGCGGATGTGTTTCGGGACAGCGGTTTTGGTGAGCCGACGGGACGCGGTCAACACGGTGTCGCGGCCCAGCACCTCGATCGCCGCGGCGACGGCCTCGTCCGCGCCGTACAGCGCCGCCGTCGTCACCAACAGCTGGGCGATGTCGGCCTGCAGCTGGTTGTCGGTGGCGCCGTATTCCGCACTACCGAAGCCGCCGAAGAACACCGCGCCATTGCTGACCGTGATCTCCTTGTCGCGCAGATCGCCGTGCGAGATCTGATGCTCCTGCAACTTGTGCAGCGACTCCCACACCTCGGCCACCGGCGTCGACTCGTGGCACTGCTTGAGCGGCGCGCCACGAATGCGCTTGTGCGCGTACAACGTCCAGCCCCGGTCCAGGGTGCCGACGGCGATCGTCTCGGTATTGGCGATGCCCAGTTCGCCGATCGCGATGGCCATCAGGGCGCGATGCTCGACGGCCCGTCGCATCGACGCCTGCAGGGGAGCGGTCTCGTTCTCACGCAGCCGCAGGATTCGCCACACCTGCCGCAGGGCGCCGCCGCTGCGTTGATGCGGCCCGTACATCTCGACCACGGCGTTCTCTTCGGGCTCCTCGGTGACGGCCGCAAGAATGAGCGGCCCCGATCCCGCGGGGCGGACCACCCTCAGCCCCCTGACCAGGAATCCGCGTTTGGCCATCGCGCGGACCGCGCCGTCCAGCGGCACCTCCAGGGCGGGGGTGCCGCTGACCAGGATCACCAGCGCGCCGACGAACCAGCCGACCGCCAGACCCAGCAGCGAACGGGCCGGCACGATGGCGCTGACGAACAGGTGGATGGGGATGAACGCCAGCAGCAGCCCCCACCACCAGTGCCGCCAACGCGCCGGCAGCCACGGCCCGGACACCGTGAGCACCGCACCCAGCATGCCGATCCACCGCGGGTCGTCGAGGAATTGCGACAAGACGGTGCGCAGCCGGTCGTTGAGGTCGAAATGCCACTGCGGGGCCGCGATGCCGGTGCCGGTGATCGACAGGCCGAGAACGGCGATCAACGCGGCCGCCGCGTATGGGATCAGCAGCCGCCACTGCCGGGCGAGAATCAGGCCGAACAGGATCATGAACGGCAGCGCCAGGACCGCGAGGCCGTAGACCAGGTAGACCACGTCGGACTGGGTCGGCGTCAGCACCCCGATGATGCGCGAGATGGACATTTCCAGCCCGTCCCAGCGCGTGCGGGTGACCAGCGAGCTGGTGATCACGACCGCCAGCAGCGCCCCCGACAGCGCGACCCGCAGCATGTCGTTGGTGCGCCGAGTCAGGGGCTGCAGCAGGCTGCCGGAAACCCGGACGTCGCGACCATCGACCTGCATGGTCCCCACACCTCCGGCCTGCTTCTGTCAGCGTTCCGCCGACAACATAACCGGTGACCTCTGTCTTTAGCCGGATTGCCCGGCCCACGTGGCTGGTTAGAGGCCGTGCTGAGTCACAGCCGTCACCTGAGCACCAGACTCCGACCATGTGGTGGTGTTTGAAAACGTGACCACATGCGATATCACCCAGACGACGCACAGCCGACACCAAGACAACCTCGGTAGTTTTGCATCATGGCGAGAACTGACAACGACACCTGGGAAATCACCGAGAGCGTGGGGGCTACGGCGCTGGGCGTGGCGTCGGCGCGCGCAGCCGAAACCGAGAGCGACACCCCGCTGATCCAAGATCCGTTCGCGCGGGTGTTCCTCGACGCCGCCGGCGACGGGGTATGGAACTGGCACGCGCGCGAAGCGCTGCCGCCGGAGATCGTCGAAGCCGAGCCCGAGTTGCCGCTGCAGATGCAGGCGATGGTCAGCTACATGGCGTCGCGGACCAGGTTTTTCGACTCGTTCTTCCAAACCGCCACCAACTCCGGAATCAAGCAGGCGGTGATCCTGGCCGCGGGCCTGGACGCGCGGTCGTGGCGGTTGCCGTGGCCGGACGGGGTGACGGTCTACGAGCTGGATCAGGACCGGGTGCTGGACTTCAAGCTCAGGACGCTGACCGAGCACGGCGCGCAGCCGACCGCCAACCGGGTCGAGGTCGCGGTGGATCTGCGCCACGACTGGCCGAAGGCGTTGCAGGGGGCCGGTTTTGACCCGTCGCAGCCGAGCGTGTGGTCAGCCGAAGGGCTGATGCCGTACCTGCCGGCCGCGGCGCAGGATCTGCTGTTCGAGCGCATCAACGAGCTGGCCGCCCCCGGTAGCCGGGTCGCGGTGGAGGCGTTGGGGCCGACGTTCCTCGACGAGGAGATCCGGGCCAAGCGCCGTGAGCGGATGGAGCGGGTTCGCACGCTGTTGGCCAAGGTGGATTCCGACCGTGATGTCCCCAGGACCGACGAGCTGTGGTACTTCGAGGAGCGCGAACCGGTCGGCGACTGGTTCGGCCGTCACGGCTGGACCGTGACCGTCACGCCGGCCGCCGAGCTGATGGCCGACTTCGGTCGCAGCGCCGCACCGGAAGTCCAGGACATGGTGCCGGGCAACGAGTTCGTCAACGCGCAGCGGACTTAGGGGACGGGCTTGACCGGTGGGATGTGCCACGTCCCGTCCAGAATCGACGGCTTCTTTTCGTTGGGCCAGTACAGCCGCAGCATCAGGCTGAACCGTTCCTTCGGCGCGGGCAGCCAGTTGGATTCCTTGTCCGGGCCAGGCGAATCGGCCTGAATGTAGATGTCGGTCGAGCCGTCGGGATTGGGCGCGAGCTTGTCCCGCGGGCTGAGGCTGTAGCGGTTGAGCGGGTTGTCGACGAAGTAGTAGTCGCCGTTGTACATCGTCAGCGACCAGAAGCCCTTCGCCGGCGGCAGCTGTCTCTTGTCGAAGTGCATGATGTATTTCGTTGCGCCGCTGTACTTCTGCTTGAGGTCCGTCGCGTCCGAGGTGGGGTACACGGCGTCCTCGGGCAGGTTGGCGCCGACGCCGACCTCGGTGACGAACGCCCGCTGCCGGTAGTTGGTCCCGTAGGCGCCCGCCTTGATGGTGTAGGCCCAGCCGTTCTTGGAGACGAAATCGCCCGCGACGACGCCGTCTTCGCGCCAGCCACTGATGTTGTCCTGACCCAGTTTCGGCGCCATCGCCAAGCCGGTGTTGGCCGCGGCCGGCAGCTTGGACGGGTCGAAATCCTGCCCCGGGACGATGCCGATCTGGGCGAGCTTGGCTACCATCGGCGCGTCCGCTGCGGTCGGCGGGTTGGTCTTGAGCAGGCGGGCGAACAGCTTGAAAAAGTCCGGTGCGCCAAGGGCATTCACCTGTCGGCGCACCGAAGACACCATGTCGACGGACGCGGTGAGCGGAGGCAGCAGCGGCAGGAATTGCTTGCCGAACGACGACAGCGGCGTCGCGGTGATCTGATCCTGCAGCTTGTGCACCGCGTCATAATCCTCCGGGGTGCCCGAGCAATAGATGCGTCCGAGCAGCCACACCAACGCCGTCGGCGACTTGTACTCCAGCACGTTCGGCGGCAGGCTGCCGTGCCAGTCGGGGCCGGTGATCGCGAACGTCCGCGCCTTGCCGCCGCCGTTGCGGGTGCCCGGCGAGGCGAAGACGTTGGTCCAGGCGTCCATCATCGGCAGCAGGAAGTAGCGGTCGCCCATGTCCGGGACGGTGACGATCCACGGCTCTTTCGAGACGTCGAACCAGGCCTGGGTGTACAGCGTGTCGGTGTTCGGCGCGGTCGCGGCGCGGAATGCGGCGTTCGGGTAGGTGCGCTGGCGGGCGAACTGGCCCATCGGGGCTTTGGTGTCCTCGGGCGCGGGGACGTTGGTGAATTCGCGGCGGGTGTACTCCATCGTGACCAGCGGATACGCGTACGCGTAGGCCTCGGTTCCGATGTCGGTGGCCTCGGACTGCGACAAGCCCGGCGCGGCAGATGGTTTCACCGGGTCAGCTGGGTGATCGTTGCCGCCGCACGAGGTGATCAGCATCAGCGCGGTCAGGAACACGACGACCCGTTTGACGGTTGATCGCATACCGGGATACTTCCATGCCGCCCGGTGTGGTGCGCGGCTGTCCACAACTCTCCGACCCGCCTCCCACACGAACCACCAGCTGAGGAGCAGAATCCGGTGATGCGGTCACGACGGGGTGCCGTGGTGCTCATCGCGGCGGCTGTGCTCATCAGCGCGATGCTGGTCAGCGCCACGCCGACGTCGTATGAGCCGCCTCCGATGGTGGCGCATCCAGTCGAGCACGTCGACACCCTGATCGGCACGGGTAACGGCGGCAAGACGGTGGGGGAGATCAACAACTTCCCCGGCCCGTCGGTGCCGTTCGGGATGGTGCAGTACTCGCCGGACACCGTCGGCAACTATGCGGGCTACAGCCACTCCAACGGGCGCGCGAGCGGGTTCAGCATGACGCACGCCTCGGTGGGCTGCCCGGCGTTCGGTGACATCTCGATGCTGCCCACGACGAGCCCGGTCGGCTCGGAGCCGTGGAAAGCCTCGGAGGAGATCGCGCACGACAAAACCGAGCGCGGCGTGCCCGGCTACTACACGGTGCGACTGCCGTCCGCGGGCGTGACGGCCGAGCTCACCGCCACCAACCGCACCGGCGTGGGCCGGTTTCACTATCCGAACGATCGGGCGGCGCGGTTCTTCGTGCGCCCCGGCGGGTCATTGGGCGGCACATCGGCGGCGAAGATCCGGATCGAGGACGACAACACCACGATCACCGGACAGGCGACCAGCGGCGGGTTCTGCGGCAAGGACAACGTCTACACGGTGTACTTCGCGATGAAGTTCAACAAGCCGTTCACGTCGTTCGGCACCTGGGACGGCTTTGAGGTATTTCCCGACGGCCGCAGCGCCTATTCGAGTTACCAGGGGTCCACCGGGGGATACGTCGAGTTCCCGGCCGGCTCGGATCTCGAGGTGCGGACCGCGTTGTCCTACGTCGACGTTGACGGCGCACGTAAGAATCTCGACGAAGCCGCTGTGGGCTTTGACGACGCGCGCGCCGCCGCGTCGAAGCAGTGGAATGACTCGTTGTCGCGGATTAGGGTTGCCGGCTACACCGAAGACGACATTCGCACGTTCTACAGTGCGCTCTACCATTCGCTGTTGAACCCCAACACATTCAACGATGTCGACGGTCGTTACATCGGGTTCGACGGCGAGATCCATACTGTGGCGCCGGGACACACGCAGTACGCCAACTACTCCGACTGGGACACCTACCGCGGGGTGGCGGCGTTGCAGGCCATGGTATTTCCGCGGGAGGCCAGCGACATGGCGCAGTCGTTGGTCAACGACGCCGAGCAGAGCGGGTCGTTCCCGCGGTGGGCGCTGGCCAATACCGCGACCGCGGAGATGACCGGCGACAGCGTGGTGCCGCTGATCGCGAACTTCTATGCGTTCGGCGCCAAGGACTTTGACGTCGAACGGGCGCTGCACTTCATGCTGGATGCGGCGAAGGAAGGCGGGATCGGACGTCGCGGTTACGTCGAGCGGCCACAGATCGCGACGTACCGACAACGCGGTTACCTGCCGTTGCCGTCGTCCAACTGCCACGGCTCCTTCCCTGCGGCATCGATTTCGCTGGAGTGGTCGGTCGACGACTTCGCCATCTCCCAATTCGCCTCGGCTCTGGACGATTCGGTGAGTGCCGCCGAATTCCAAGACCGGGCGCAGTACTGGCAGAACCTGTTCAACCCGACCACGCATTCCATCCAGCCGCGCAACGCGCTTGGTTTCTTTCCGGAAGGGCCCGCGGTGTTTCCGCCCGGTGAGGGCTGCTTCAGCCAGGTCGGGTTCGACGAGGGCAACGCCGAGCAATACGTCTGGTATGTGCCGCAAAACATCGCCGGTCTGGTGACCGCGTTGGGTGGGCGCGACGCGGTGTCCAAGCGGCTCGACAAGTTCACTGAGCAGCTGAACGTCGGACCGGTGGACCCGTATCTGTGGGCCGGCAACGAGCCGAACTTCTCGGTGCCGTGGCTGTACAACTACATCGGGCAGCCTTGGAAGACACAGGAATTGGTCGACCGGATTCGCGGCACGCTGTTCAGTCCCACGCCTGACGGCGAGCCCGGCAACGACGACCTGGGGGCGATGTCGGCCTGGTACGTCTGGTCGGCTCTCGGCTTGTATCCGATCACCCCGGGCACGTCGACGCTGACGGTGAACGCGCCGTTGTTCGACAAGGTCGACATCGCTTTGCCCGCAGACAAATTCATTCATATCTCGGCGCCAGGGGCGTCCGGGCATCACCGGCTGCAGTACATCAATGGGCTGCATGTCGATGGGCGGTCGACCGACAAGACGTATCTTCCGGAGTCGTTGCTTGCGGGCGGCGGTGAGCTGGCGTTCTCGCTTGCGTCGAAGCCGAACAAGTCGTGGGGAACTGCTGCGTCATCGGCGCCGCCGTCGTTTGGTGCGGGGAGTCTGCCGTTGACGGTGAACGTCTCACCGGCTGTTGTCGCGGTGGACGCCGGAACGTCGACGGATGTGACGGTCAACGTGCAGCGGATGGTGGATGGGCCCAGCGACTACGAGATCAGCGGAAAGTCTTCTGAAGCAGGCATTTCCGTGGAGTCGGTGTCGGGGAAGTTCGATGGTGGAGGCTCTGGGACATCGACGGTCTCGGTCAAGGTCGCGGACTCGGTGCGGGATGGGTACTACCCGCTGGTGCTGACGACGAAGGCCGGCAAGGGGGAGCGGACGTTCATGTTGTTGGTTGCGGCGGGGGAGGGTGGGTGACGGGTGGGTGAACGGAGTGAAGCTTCAAAGGACACTTACGGCGCATCAACTCACGACGAGCTGCATCAGCCCGGCGTAGTCGGTGACCACATCGTACTGAACGTCGTCCCTGTTCTTCTCATTAAGTGATTTGAAAAACTTCCGGGCGCATTCGATCTTGACCTCCTCGGCTCCCTTGAGTTGGAGAGATGAAAGCGAGCCTTTGGTTTCGGCGACGAAGTAGATGTGCTTGACCGTTCCATCGGTGAAGGCGACGGCCCAGTCAGGGTTATAGTCACCGACTGGGGTCGGAATGAAGAATCCGCGTGGCAGCTTGGCGTAGACGGCGACTTCATTACTGGTATCGAGTTCGGTGACAAACTTGCGCTCTACTTTGGAGTCGGTGACGACGTAATCGTAGATATGTTTCGCCAGCTTGTTTCCAGCGTTGGCGAAGTCTTGTGTGGTTTGGCTTTCGGTGAAAATCGCTGTTTCGAAACGGTCTTCTAGGGCGTCGTATGTCAGGTGCTCAATTATTGCGGCGGCCTTCTGCTCGTTGATGAGCCGAGCGGCCTCGGTGATAAATTGCTCTGGGTTGAGCCGGAACTTCGCAAACACATCTGGATTGATCCCCCTGAGTATCGCAGCAGCCGTCCGTCGGGTGAGATGAGTCTTCTCGGTGACTTCGCCGAGCAAGTCGTACTTGACCTGGGACCCGGCCGAGGCGGTCTCGGTGTGCGTCGCCGTATTCGAGATGCCAAACCCTTTGCCTGTCGAGAGGTCTTCGGCGTCGAGGGAGTCGATCTGAGTTCCTGCTTGAACGACATACTGCATTGCGGCGACAGTGAGGTGGTTGTCGAGCGTGTGTATGCACTTGCTGATGAGTTCGGCGGAGTCGAACTCCACCTGGTATACGGCCTTGTGGTTGATGCGGTTCCAGAGTGCTTGGAACTCCTTCTTGGCGAAGTTGGCCTCGTTGAGCGGAATCTTCTTGCCCTTGCGGCTGTCGGTGGGAACAGGCAAGTTCTGGTCCAGCGAATCAATTAATGGCAGAAGGTGCTTTATCATCGGCTTCAGAACTTCGGACGAAGGCTCTACAAGCGTGTCGGCCCTCCTGGCATCTCGGTATGTATCGGAGAGCGTGTAGTCCTCATTGAGGTAGTCATTCTTGATCAGATACATCTGCAGCGCACGGGCGAGGGCTTCTTCGACGATTGACTCGCCGTTCTCGGTCTGAATTGTCTTGCCGGTAAAGAATTTGACATCAGCCTTGCGGGGACGGGCGTGGAGAGTCTCGGCGATCTCTTTCTGCAGCCCTGTTACGAAGTCGGTGTAGGACTCGTCGGTGACGACAGTCAGTTCGTTAATGTCGTGCACGGTGACGGGGTTGTCCATGCGTTCGCCGTTTTGGTCGACGGCTAAGCGTAGTCCACGCCCGATTTCTTGGCGCCGCGACACGGTGTTGTCGCTTTTCTTGAGCATGCCCATCACGAACACGTTGGGGTTGTCCCAGCCTTCACGGAGGGCGGAGTGGGAGAAGATGAAGCGGACAGGTTCGGCCAACGACAGTAGGCGTTCCTTGTCTTTGAGGATCAGGTCGTAGGCATCGGGATCTGTTGACTGGCCGACTTCGTCTCCGCGCTTAGCTACGGTCGGGTCAACTTGGCGTTTGGTCTTCTTGTCGATGGAGAAGTAGCCCTCATGGACCGCACGTACGTCGTCACGGCGGAGGTACTCTTGGTATGCCGCTGTCGCGGAATCGAGTTCGAGCTCACCGAGGATCTCGTTGACGGCCGTGTCGTACTCCTCTTCGAAAACACGCGCGTACTCACCGAGAGTGTCCTCGCGCTCGTAGTCACGGTACTTCGCGACCTCATCGATGAAGAACAGTGACAACACCTTGATGCCTTGCGTGAACAGCTCACGCTCTCGGTCGAGGTGTGCCCGGATAACCTCGCGAATCTGGATGCGGCGCTTGGTGTCTTCGGTGACGTCGCGGTCCGCTAGCTGTCCCGCGACGACAACATCGCCGTTGCTGAGTTCGATAACGTCACGGTTTGCATCGATGTCCGTGACAATTAGGGGACGACCGTCCGGCTTGTAAGCCTCTATGCCATTCGCTATGTCATGAAGGTTGGCGCCCACCTCAAGGCGCTTAGTCTGACGGGTGATCGGTCCGCTCTTCGTCTGCACTTCGATCTCCACGCGAGCACGTGGTTTAGCACCTTTCGCTATCTCGATAGCATCGAGGTAGAAGTATGCCGTGGAACCGGCAAGTCCCTTTAAGGTGATGCCTCGCACAGAGATTCGCTTTACCAACTTCTGGTTGTACGCGTCAACGGCATCTAGCCGGTGCACTTTGGTGTGCTCGACCTTGTGAGTTGCTGAGTAGCGCAACACCATGAGCGCGTTGAACCGCGAAAGCGCCTCCAATGCCTTTGGCGCGCCGATCTTTTGCGGTTCGTCGATGATCACAATGGGTCGATTGGCGCTGATGACATCGATAGGACGCCGGGACTGGAAGTCGTCGAGTACTTCGTATATTCGGAGGTTGTCCTTGCTCGTCGAATTAAATGCCTGGATGTTGATGATCATCACCTGCACACCTGCGTCCGAGCTGAACCGCTCCAGCTCGTGAAGTTGAGACGAGTTGTAAATGAATGACCTAGGCTTTTCGCCATACATCTGCTGGAAATGCTCGGCCGTCACATCGAACGACTTCTGCACGCCCTCACGTATAGCGACCGATGGAACGACGATGATGAACTTGGACCAGCCGTAGCGCTTGTTCAGCTCCATGATCGTCTTGATGTATACATAGGTCTTGCCGGTGCCAGTCTCCATCTCGATGTCGAGATTCGGAGCCCCCGGAGCAGCCTTGCTGTCTACAAGTTTCTGTGACAAATGCAGGTTCCGCGATCGTTGCACCTTGTGAACGTTGTCTAGACGTTGCGTTGGCGTTAGTCCGATCTCCGAGTTGCGTAGACCCGAATCCGGGCTAACGCTCGGCTCAAACAGGGTGGGGTCGCTGGTGATTTTCGCCTTGCCCGGATCGATCCGATAGGAGACGCCGTCATGTTTAGGTTGGCCGGCGAAGGCCTCGACAACCGCATCCACCGCATCGGTCTGATACTGCTGGACCTTGAACTGGAGTTTCATTGGCGTCAGATGGCCTTGAGATCCGACGCTGCGGAGGTTTCACGGAAAATCTGCTCAGCGTTGATACGAGCGTCGTCAGAGGAGAAACTTGAATCGCAGAAGACGGCCCGGAGTGGTTGTCGTTTTGCTATGGCGCGCAATAACTCTGGGCTCACCTCCTTGTCAAAGCAGGCGATTAGTGCGTCGTCCTCGACCATAAATACTTCGTGGCCTTCGAGCGTCTCGACCGTGACCTGCATGGTCAGTTCGAGGCCCCAGTCTAATAGCACTTGGAACAAAAGGTCTTCGCCGGATCGTCCAGGTTTGACGCTGTTCTCTAGTTCGGTGAGTGTCTGTTGCCCTGTTTCATCGGGAGTTCGCAGGACATCCATCATGTTGGTTGTGTCGACAGTCAGCCGTCGATATCCGAGGTCTGCTTCGGTCGAGCCGAGTTGTTCGCGGAGTTCCTTCGCCACGTTCTGAACGCGGAGCAAACTCATTCCGAGGATCGAATCGAAAGTCGGCTCTGGGGTAGGCAGCTTCTCCGGCACTTGCACGGCGATGAACCGCCGGTGTCCACCGTCTTCGACGTTCTGTTTCAGGACGGCGTGGGCGGTTGTGCCGCTGCCGCTGAAAAAGTCGAGGACGATGTCGCCCCCTCCAGGTTCGGTGGCCAACTGAAGCACACGTTGGATCAGTTCCACAGGTTTGACCGAATTGAGAACATTCTCGGTGTGTTCGAACGGCACGTACTTCAGGAGGGACCTTTTCGCATCCTGTGTGTGTCCTACTTCGCTGTATGGCCAGAACGTTTGCGGAGTGCGTCCTCCCGATACGTCTGAGAGGTAGCGCTTCAAGCGAGGCACGCTGTCGGGAGTGTTACCCCACCAAATCCTTCCGTCTTTCGCGAGCTCATCAAACCGCTCCTTGGAGAAGCGCCAGTAGCTACCTTTAGGCGGCCCCGGAATGACGCGTCCAGTTGGGGTTTCAATCTTGTAGAGGCCGGCGTCATACCGGTTACGTGCCGCCAAATCAGAGGATGCCCAAGGCCCGCGCGGGTCGTTGTCGGGATTCTGGTACCGGGCGTCCATCGCGGCAGTTCGAGGAAGCTGATTTGGGAACCACGCTTCCTTGTTTCGCGCGAAGATAACAATGTAATCGTGATCTTCTGAAAACCACTTAGCTGAGTTCTTCGGCGAAAACACCTTCTGCCAGATGATTTGGGCGACGAAGTTCTGGCCTCCAAATACTTCTGCACATAGCTTGCGAAGGCTGTCTACTTCGTTGTCGTCGATCGAGATGAAGATGGCGCCGTCGTCTCTTAGCAGATTTCGGGCCAGTTTCAGTCGTGGGTACATCATGCTGAGCCAGTCCGAGTGAAAGCGGCCGTTTGCTTCTGTATTGGCCACTAGCTTGGCGCCGTTGGCATTTGCCTGACCTGACCGCTTCAGATAGTCACTCGTGGATTCCGCGAAGTCATCGTCGTAGATGAAGTCTCCCCCGGTGTTGTAGGGAGGATCGATATAGATGAGTTTGATCTTGCCGAGGTACGACTCTTGCAGCAGTTTCAGCGCCTCAAGATTGTCGCCCTCAATGAACAGGTTCTTGGTGGTGTCGAAGTCGACAGAGTCCTGGCGGACGGGCCTGAGTGTTTTCGCGATCGGGGCGTTGGCGGCGAAGGCGGCGTCACGCTTGCCGGGCCAGTCGAGTTGGTAACGCTCTTGGGGACCTTCGACGAGGTGGTCGGCCAACTCCTGGCGTAACAGGTCGAAGTTGATCGCCTTCGAGGGGTTGCCTTCGGCGTCGAGTGTTTCGGTGATGACGCTGGGGAACAGCTCTGAGAGCTTGTCTATGTTGGCGTCGGTCAGATCGGGCGATGTCATGCGGAGTTTTTCCACCGGTTACCTTTGCTGTTCCAGTTCTGCTTGCTTGGCTTTCAACGTGCGGCGCAGTTCGACTTTGCGATTGAGTTGCGGTTCGGTCCGAAGTTTTCGTTGTAGCGCGGCTATGTCACGCTCAAGCTTGCGGACTGTCTCCAGCCTCGCAGCCGCTTCCGATAGTTCTTCGCCAGGTCGTGTCGATACCGGGGTGAGAGATTGAACGAGTGCTGTGTAGAGGGCCGGCAGCGTAATGGCGGTTGGAAGTGGTTGCCGTGCAGCGGTGTCCGTGTGCCAATGGGTCGTGTAGTAGGCGCCCAGCTTCGGCGAGGCGGTCATTACCTGTTTGTGGGTCGCCGTCATGCGGGTACGCCCGTCGCTGCTGGTGACCTCGAAGATGATCGGT
Organism: uncultured Actinomycetota bacterium; assembly: GCA_963824335.1. Taxonomy (GTDB): domain Bacteria; phylum Actinomycetota; class Actinomycetes; order Mycobacteriales; family Mycobacteriaceae; genus Mycobacterium. The sequence goes on along the minus strand of CAWGPB010000035.1, from coordinate 87,517 downwards.
GTCTGGACGGCTTTGTCGATGGCGGCTATCACCGGCTCGCTGATGTCGTCGCCTTTGGCCTCGATCTGGAACACCTGGATCTCGGGGACCTGTTGGTCGCCGGCGAGGTTGATTGTCGACTCCCCGAGCTTGTATGCCCAGGTGATGCGTTGAACCTCGTTGACAAATTTCTCACGCAGCGCAGCAGATACTGAGCCGTGTTCGTAGAACTTGGTCTTGGGTACTTGGCGACCGAACTTGGCGGCGGCCGGCCATCGATAGAGAACGTCGGTCACCCCGTTTCCCTCCCGGGATCGATAACAGCGATGAAGGCGATCAGTTCGAAATCATCGAGACCTGCGATCGTTTGCGTTAGCGCTGTGGTGGTGCCGCTGGTGAAGAGGCTCTCGATGTCACGTTCTTCGGTGACCTGGATCATCGAATGGATGGCGGCGGTGAGTAGTTCCGAGTAGGCGCCCATTTCTGCACCCTCGCGCGTGGTGTCGTTGAAGATGTGGGTGACGTCGGTGACCGGCTCGTCATAGGGGCGACATCCCGTGCGGATCAAGTCGAGCAGGTGTTTGGCCTCGGTGTGGTCGGCGATTACATTGCCCTGGTTGTCGAGGTATACGAGGTAGTGCGGGTGTAGGCGATTGCCGCGGTTGATGTTTTCGTCGGCGTTCACATTGTGGAGTGCGAAAAGCACGCCTGGGTGGAGACCTTTTGCTGGGTCGGAGGGAATCACGGCGTGCAGCCCCTTTGGGGCGGTGGCGAGGTCGCCGTACTCCTTGAGATAGCCGAGGAGGTCCATTCGAAAGTCGTTGAGCCCGAGGTCTGTAATGGAAACACCGGTTCGGACGTCTTCGAGTTCGATCACCTCGTCTTGAAGCTTGCGGAGTTGTTCCTTTCGGAAGGATGCATCGCTGTCTTCCAGGGTGAGAACGTTGTCGTCGGCGGTGCCAGCAAGGTCGGCGATCACCATGCGGCTTTCGACGCGCTCCTTGAGGTTGATGTACTCGTCGAGGGAGATGTCTGGCCAGAAGTTCACTAGTTGGATCTCGGCGTTGGTCGAGCCGATACGGTCGATGCGGCCGAATCGCTGGATGATCCTGACCGGGTTCCAGTGGATGTCGTAGTTGATGAGGTAGTCGCAGTCTTGGAGATTCTGCCCCTCGCTGATGACGTCGGTGCCGATCAAGAGGTCGAGCTCGGCGGTCACTTTCGGCATGGTGAGGTGGCGTTGCTTGGACCTTGGAGAAAACAGTGTCAGGACTTGCTGAAAGTTATAACCGGTACCCAATGTGGTTTTCGCTGCGTGAGCACCTCCGGTGACGAGCGCGGACTGGATTCCGGCGTCGCGAAAAGATGGCGCGAGTTCCCGGTAGAGGTACTCGGCGGTGTCGGCGAACGCGGAAAACACGAGAGCCTTGCGATTGCCGGGGTTGAAAGGGTTTGCGGACTTGTCCTCGATGAGGCGTTTGAGCTTCTGGAGTTTCAGGTCGTGGTCCGGGGTGACCTGGTACATCTCTTCCAGGAGCGCGCGCAGGGTCTCGCGGTCGTTAGACAGATCGTGCTGCCAGGATTCCACGTCGATGTCGTTGAGGTCAATCTTGATTTTCTCTCCGAATGACAGGGCTTCGACGTTGGCGTCGTCCTCGTCGTCAACATCGAGATCGAGTCCAGCGAAGTCCACCTTGAGGTCCGTGAGGGATCCGGTTCGTGAGTCCAGTTGGTCGACGGTTCGGCCAACTGCTGCTTCGATTTTCGAGAGGGTGAGACGGAATGCCTCTACCGAGCTCTCTAGGCGTTTGAGCAAATTCACGGTCATGAGTTTCTTCAGACCCTGCTCACGGCCACGCTGTCCTATGTTGGAGCGAGCGGTGCCGCCCTTCACGTTGTAGAGCTCTTCGTACTTGCTGATTCGGCTGGGAAAAACGTAAGCGAGTGGGGTGTAGACGGCCAGGGTCAACTCTTGGAGCTGAGAGAAGATATCGTTAAAGGCGGGAGCGTCTGGAAGATCCGAGAGTGGCTCCCTGATCGACTCTGGGTGGCGACGTTTGGGGAACGTACCGATCTCGGTAGTGTCGTAGAACGCCTGAATGTGCTTGCGGGACCGGGCAATTGTGACGGAGTCGAGGACTTCGAAAAAGTCGAAGTCGAGCATCTTCGTGATTCGATCAGCGGTGCGCGATTCAACCGGAAGTTTGGACCACTCGTTGAAGACGCGCTGTGCCTCGCTGAAAACTTTGTCGACCGTGCTAGAGATGTTGAGCAGGTGAGCGAGTTTGTCAGAGTCGCCTTCGTAAGCGAGTTGGAGTTGGTTCTTCAGATCGTTGAACCGGTTGTTGACCGGGGTAGCCGACAGCATGAGCACTTTGGTCTTGACACCCTCGCGGATGACTTGCCGCATGAGTCGTTGGTAGCGCGATTCCTTCTCTTCTGCGTAGTCGGCGTTGCGGAAGTTGTGGGACTCGTCGATGACGAGCAGATCGTAGTTGCCCCAATTTATCCGGTCGAGCCGCAACCCCAGGGACTCACCCTTGGTCCGCGAAAGGTCGGTGTGGGCAAGAACGTCGTAGTTGAAGCGATCGCTGGCGAAGATGTTGGTGGTCAGGTTCGCGTTGTAGTTGGTCCAGTTCTCCGCGAGCTTTTTCGGCGCCAGGACGAGAACGGACTTGTTGCGCAGCTCGTAATACTTAATGACCGCCAGCGCAGTGAATGTCTTGCCCAGACCGACGCTGTCGGCGAGGATGCAGCCGTTGTACGTCTCCAACTTGTTGATGATTCCGGTCGCGCCGTCGCGTTGGAAGTTATACAGGCTTTTCCAGACGTGTGTTTCCTGATAGCCAGTGCGATCGTTGGGCAGAACGTCCTCGTTGATGTTCTCGAGGAACTCGGAGAATAAGTTGTAGAGGATCACGAAGTAGATCCGAGCAGGCGAGTTCTCCGCGTACACGCTTGCGATGTGGTCACGCACCGACTGGGTGACGTCTTGGAGCTGGCTCGGATTGTTCCAAATTTGTTCGAAGAGAGCGACATACTGTGTAGCCATCGGTGCTTCGTCGAGTTTGGTGACGATGTTGGAGACCGCATTTCCACGTTCGTAACCAAGATCGGCAGAGGTGAAGCCTTGAATCGGTTGATAGGCGACCCGGTCGTCAACGACTGCGAACTGTTGCATCGGCGCTCCGGTTCGGTTCGAGCGGAATCGGACCTTGCGGCGCACCCAGTCCGCACACTCTCGGGCGATGGCTCTTTGTGTCAGCTGGTTTCGCAGCCTGATCTCGAACTGCGAACCGTAGAGCGAGGATTCCCCGGTCTGGGCCGCAGGGATGAAGAACTGTCGACGTTCTTTCGGTAACTGATCGGTGGCGGTGGCGGCGACGAACGAGGGCGATGTGAAAACGAATTGGAGCTCTTCGACCCGTTCTAGCTCCTTGCGCAACGCCTCGAAGGCGAAGATCGAAAACGTCGAAGCGGCGATACGTAGTTTCGAACCTTGACGCACCTCGGCCTTGAGGTCATCACCGAAGAGTCCGTTGACGTTGTCGATGATATGCAAGCTCAGCTCCTGGAAGTGCCGCCCTAGCTTCTAACCAGTGGTCCAAGCTACGAGCTATAGAAATGCGTCGAACGCTGGAGATGCTGTGTGGGACAAAAGTCGGTAAGCAGCATTTCGGATCGTTCGGGGCTCTCGGTTCGATGCAGATGAAGTCCCATCGTTATCGAGCTTAGAGCTGGGCAGCGCGGCCAGCGTGCTATTCGCGGGAATTGTCGTCCGAACGTAGTAGGCCGAGAGGGCCTGCGGGAGGTCCTGTCGCTTGGCGTCCGCTCGATAGTCGACCCGCGCAGGCCGCCGGTTCTGCATACTCTGGTGACCCGGAGATCTCCGGTTGAATACTTGAGGGAGTTCGACATGGCTGACGAAGATGTTCCCGCCAGCCTTCAAGGTTTGCGGGTAGCGGATGTCGAAAAACAGCGCGTTGAGTGGTCCTTCAGTGGAGCGTGGAGAGGGTTTCTCAGCGCTCGTCCGAAGCTCGCTAAAGCTTTGGTCAACGAGGTGGCCGAGCAGGGGGGTATTCGTCGAAAGTTCGTGCACGGGTACGCCGACGGCGATCCCATCGATCTGTTCTATGCGGCGATGGCGTGGGGCTACGGGACGACGAACGTACGGTTCCCGGCCCAGCGGGCGCTCCTGAAAAATCCTCCAAAGGAAAGGATCGCGAGCGTCGTCCAACTGACCCGAACGGCAGGTGCCGAGGCCGGGTGGCATGCATTTCGCAATCGGCACAAGATCGGCGGCCTCGACTACGCCTTTGGGGCGAAAATTCTGTACTTCGCGGCTTACCACCTAGACGTGCGACCACGACCACTGATCCTCGATCTCAATGTCCTGCTGGCTTTGCATGAAGCGGGTTCGGGAATACTGGCGGGCGGCAGAGTCTTTCGCGCTGACTACATGGAATACCTCAGGCTTGGTGAGCTTTGGTCACACGATCCTGTCTGGGATGGCTCGCCGGAGGTTGTCGAACTTGGACTCTTCCGACGTGGGCGGCAGCTCTCGGCGGCAGCGCAAGCGCGACGTCGCAGGTACGGAAATTACGTTGGCCCCGAGTAGTTTCCTGTTCGTCCAGGGCTGCCGCGCCACCTTGCTGCCACGATCTGGCTATCTTACCGCCGCTCTCGTCCCAAAAACTGCCCGTGTCATCCGAGTCCGCTTGCATATCAATGCCTTTCGAGTCGTCAGCGCACGCCAAAACTCGTGCGGGCGGTTTAATTTCGGACGGCGACAAGCCGATCTAAACGAGGCTGAGAGACAGAGCTCATTCCCCTAATCTCAGCCTTAACCCCGTCGCCCGCACCGCGCGCCGTTCGATCGCGGCCCGTGCCGACGCCTCTCGCCCGACCACCCGCAACTTTTTCTTCGCCCGGGTGACCGCCGTGTAGAACAATTCCCGTGTCAACAGCCGCGAATCCTCGCCGGGCATCAGCACTGTCACCTCGTCGGCCTGGCTGCCTTGTGACTTGTGGATCGTCATCGCGTGCATGGTCTCGACATCGGCGAGCCGGCTGGTCGCGAAGTCCAGCGGCCCGCTGGCGCCCGCGATGACTGCCCGGAGACCGTCGGCGCGGGCGACGGCGACGCCGGTGTCGCCGTTGTAGATGTGCAACCCGTGATCGTTGGCAGTCACCAGCAGCGGACGACCGGGATACCACTCCGACCACGGCGACTGGCCGGTCGCTTCGGAAAGCCATTGCTCGACTTGCCGATTCCAGTGCCGTACACCGAACGGTCCTTCCCGGTGCGCGCACAGCAGCCGGTGCTCATCCAGCGTCGCCAGCGCGACTTCATCGGCGCCGAATTGCGCCGCTTCGCGGAGTCGTATCGCGTGCGGCAACAAGACCGAGCGTAAAGCGTCAGACGCATCGTCAGTTTCGATGAACTCGATGTGCTCGCCGCCGGCATGCAGTAACTCCATCGCACAATTCGCGTCACCGACCCGGATCGCCTCGGCGAGAAGACCGATCGACTCGCCGAATCGGTGTGAGGTTTTCAGCGTCGCCACCCGCATATCGCTGCGCGCCGAGATGCCGTCGACCAAGTCAGCAAGTACGGCACCGGCTTCCACTGACGCGAGCTGGTCGGCATCGCCGACCAGGATCAGCCGGGAATCGGGACGGACCGCCTCCAGCAGTCGCGCCATCATCGTCAGCGACACCATCGAGGTCTCGTCGACAACAATCACGTCGTGCGGCAGCCGGTTTCCGCGATCGTGCCGAAAGCGCGACGAGGTGTCCGGCCGGCTGCCCAGTAACCGATGCAGCGTCATCGCCCGCAACTCGCCGAGCCGCGCTCGGTCGGCCTCACCCAACTCGGCGACCTCGTGCTGCACCGCCTCCTGTAAGCGGGCGGCGGCTTTGCCGGTCGGCGCCGCCAGCGCGATTCGCGGTCGAGGCGCACCCGAAAGCTGGGCTTGCTCGGCGAGCAGCGCGAGCAGCCGCGCGACCGTGGTGGTCTTTCCGGTCCCGGGGCCGCCGGTCAGCACTGTGACCGCTTGCGCCAGAGCAATTTCCGCGGCCTCGCGCTGCTCCTCGAAACCGGCCGGGAAAAGTCGCTGGGAGGCGGGCACATCGCCGGTTGGTGTGGATATCTGCAGCGCCAACAAATCGTCGCAGACCTGCTTCTCCTCGCGCCAATACCGGTCGAGATAAAGCAATCGCTCGTCGTAGAGGTGCAGAACGTGGTCAAGCAGCGGGCTGTCCCTGACTGCCGCCAGCCAGCCCGCAAAGTCTGGCCACGGTACGTCGTCGATATCAATGTCGGAAACGATGGTCGCGAGCTCGATGCACACCGATCCGCCACGAAGCCCGCGCACCAGCAGCGCGACCGCCAATGCAACCCGCTCGTCAGTTTCCTTGCCCAGAAAGCAGATTCGCTCCGCCACCCGCACATCGGCGACGTCCAAAACGCCTGCCTCATTGAACGTCTGCAGCAAGCCGCGAGCACCGACCGCCAACTCCACGTCCACAACAGTCACGCTGCCTGCCGTCCCTCGTCAAGCAGATCTGAGAGCGAGACCACCAGTCCGGCGGGTGGCTGCCAGCTGAACACGCCGCACGGCTGACCGTCAATCACCGGGGTGTCGGCGCCGCACATGCCCCGCACGAACAGATACAACACTCCGCCCAGATGCTGAGCCGGATCGTAACCAAGCACCCGCCACCGCAGAAAACGATGCAGCACAACGGTATACAACAACGCCTGCAACGGATAGTCGGAGTGCAGCATGGCCTCAGCCATCCGCGCGGCCCCGTAATCGGCGGCATTGTCACCGAGGTGGTTGGTCTTGTAGTCCACCACCAGGTAGCGCTGGCTGGGTAGCCGCAGCACCGCGTCGATCGAGCCGGACAGGTATCCCCGCAGCGACTCGTTACCTAACGCAGCCGATGTCAGTCGATCGATGTAGGGCGCGAAAGGATCATCGTCGGGCAAGTAAGCGCGCAATAGTTCACCGACATCGGACACCGACACCTTCGGCGCGGCGCCGCGCAGATCGCCGCCGGCCAGTGGGATCTCGAAGTCCAACTCCCGCAACCGGTCTGCCAGACAGATCTGCCGCAACGTCACGCCGTCCGCCAGCGGGCCCAACGACGTCTCGTTCGTCGGCACCAGCGCCGCAGCCAGATCAGCCGCCGACACATCTACCGACCACCAGTTCAACTCCCGCCGTGCATGAGTCTCGAGCTCCGAGGCAAAGTCTGCGGCAGATGGATCGGCTTTCTCGAGCACCGCGTGCACCAGCGAACCGAACGTCGCGCCCCTCGGTAGCGCCGCCATCGGGGATACCACCAACGGCCCGGATGCGTTCTCGGTCAACGAGATATCGCCGGTCTCGTCATCCAGTTCGGTGACTTCCGGCTCGCTGGTGACTCCGACCGCTTCGGCCACCCGAACGAGGCCCGAATAGGAGGTCCGCCGCCATTCGGTGTCGATTCTGCGATGAAAGTGTCTGATCCCCAGGTCCGCGGGCTTCGGCTTCGCGGGAAGCGGCGGAGCTGCGGCTACCGCGGACAACTCGATGACCGGACCGCCCGCGGCCTCCCATTCCCGTAGCCGGGCCAGCGCGTCGTCGTCAGTGACCTTCGCGGGATCACAGCGTTCGGGCACAACAGCTTCGCCGGGGCGACGACCGCGTATCAGACGCGAGAAGCCGCCGTTGGGTTCGTCACGGGCCGGTGCCCACCAGGTCACGACTTGCGACTGGGCGCGGGTCAGGGCGACATAGGTCAGCCTCGCGACATCGCTGGCCTCCTCGTGGCGGCCCTGCCGCTCGGCGTCGCCGACACCGGGACCGCGCGACCCGCCGATGTACAGGCAGCGTTCCTCGTCGTCGTGGAACACCACCATGTCTTGGTCTGGGACGTAGCGGTTGAACGCGAACGGCACGTACACGACAGGGAACTGCAGGCCTTTGGCCGCGTAGACCGTCATCACCTGGACGGCGGTGGCGTCGCTATCCAGCCGACGGTTGCGTTCGGTTGCGCCGCTTCGCTCTTCGCGTTGCTTGCGCAGCCAATCGCGCAGACCCGGCAAGCCAAGTCGTTCACGGTGCGCGACCTCTTGCAGCAACTGGGCGACGTGGGCCAGATCGGTCATCCGGCGCTCGCCGCCGTCCCAGGACAGCACCCGATCGCCCATCCCGCGCAGTTGTGCAGCTTCGTAGACCGCGGCGACTCCGCGATCCCGGGCGTGGGCGGCCCACTCACGCAGTGTGCCGGCGATCCTGTCGGTGAGCGGATCACCACCCGCAACGAGGGTCTCCGCCGTCTCGCCGAAGAACACCGTCGCGGCGGCCGCGCGCACCATCCCCGGTCGGTGTGGTTGATCGAATGCTTCCAGCAGACAGAGCCAGTCGGCTGCCGCGTCCGATGTGAACACATCGGTGTTGCCGGTATAGACCGCTGCGATGCCCGCGGCGGCGAGCGCCTGGAAGCAGACATCGGCATCGCGGTGTCGTTCGACTATCACCGCAATATCGCGGGCACACAGGGGCTTATCGTCGAACGTCGCGCCGCTGGCCAGCAACGCGCGGATGTCCGCGGCGAGGTCTGCGCCGATGTGGTCTCGAGTGTCGTCGATCGGCGGGTTCTGAACACCGCTGCGGCCCAATGCTGCCCGCTGCACAACCCGCAGCCGGAACGGGTCGTTGTGCGGCGCACCGGCAAGTCGATGCCCCTGATGATGGGCCTCGACGTCCTCCACCACGATGGCGGCGTCACCGAGTTGGGCCCCGCGCAGTACTACCTGGAGCCGGTCGAGTAACGCGGAGTCGCTCCGCCAATTGGTGGCCAGGGTCTTTCGTTCACCCGCCGTCTTCGCCGCCTCGAGATAGGTGACGATGTCGCCACCGCGGAACGCATAGATGGCCTGTTTGGGATCGCCGATCAGGATCACCGTGGAATGCCCGCTGAACGCGCGGTCGATCACCTGCCACTGCGTCTGGTCTGTGTCCTGAAATTCGTCGACCATGACGATGGGCCAGCGGTGCCGCATGCGTGCCCGCGCGGGGGAGTCGTCGGTGTCCAGCGCTGCCGCTAGTCGACACAGCAAATCGTCGTAGCTCAGCACGCCGAGGCGCCGCTTACGCTTATCCAGCTCGACCAGAACATCTTTCGCGAAGTCGACGCGCACGGCGGCCTCCGATCCCGGTTCCGCGTCGCGTGGTCGGAGGTCGGAGGTTGGGTTACTGACCACCTCGCGCGCCAACTTTAGCGCGGGGCCGTACTGCAGCACCGGATCGTCGCGTTCCTGACCGAAATGCGCGAGATACAGATCGTCGACAATCTCTTTCGTGAGGTCTTCCAGGCTTTCCAGCAGGGTGACGTTCGACGCGGTGTCACCTGCGACGCCAAGTGATTTCAACACCAGTTGGCAGAACTGATGCGTGGTCGCGATGGTCGCTGCGTCGAACCCGGCCAGCGCATCGCGCAGTCGTTGTTGACGGTCCGCGCGCTCGGTTTCGCTGCCTTGCAGCAGGTAGGCCACCAGTTGGTTGTCTTCGCCGATCGTCGGGTCGTCGAATCCCGCCACCGCGTCAGCGATTTGACGGCGGACGCGCTCACGCAGTTCTTGGCTGGCCGCTCGGCTGAAAGTGATCAGCAGCATCTCGTCCAGCGTCGCCGTACCGTCAGCGACGTAGCGGGTCACCAGGCCAGCGAGGGCAAATGTCTTGCCAGTGCCCGCGCTGGCCTGCAGCACGGTGGTGGACTTTTCCGCGGGCAGCGGTCCGAGCAGGTCGAAAGGTTCCATCAGGTCGGGATCCTCTCGGCGCGCAGCATCGGCAGCCAGAGGCGACAGGAATAGGCGCCCAGCCGGTTGTCCTCGCTGTCGAACTCCTCACCCGGCCGCAGCGGTGTCATCAGGTCCGCAAGCCACGCGCCTTTGCCCCAGGCGCGCTCGTATGCCGGCTCCGTGTCTTCGCCGAAATCGCCGTTGTGCCATCGGTATCCCGCGGCCTTTTCCGCGTCGTCACCTTCGTGCCGCGCGACCGCCCACGCGTACGACGTCTTGACGGGAAGGGGAAGTGGCTCGCGCCGGCCCGCGTCGTAAAGCGCGACCAACTCGCGCAGCACCTCGACAGCGTCGCCATCTGGTCGGCCGATTTCCTCGACGCGCGGTGTGGTCCCGCGCTTCGGTCGCCCGATGCAGGCCGCCGACCAGTCTTGTTCGGGATCGCGGGCGTACAACGCCAGCAGCGGAATCCATGACTCGAGCAGATGCTTGCCGTCCAGCTTAGAGTAGGTCACCGACACCAGCCGCTGGCCGTATACCGCAGGCACCGTGCCGCTAAGTCGGCGTCCGCCGCCGAGGTGGATGTCGACGTCATACGGCTGCGCATCCGCTGTGCGGTAGTTCTGTGCTTCGGTTGCCAGCAGGCTCGCCTGGTCGCGGATTTCGGCCGCCTTGCGCCACCCCAGTTTTCCAGGAGGTAGCGTACCGCGTCGCCACTCTGCTTGACAGGCTTGTTCGGCGGTCATGCCGCGCAGGAGATCTCGAAGGATCCGATCGCCCACTGACCAGGCCTCGAGACTGTCGAGCTCTACGGGTATGTCATCTTCGACACCGTCCACGTCGCGCGGAAGCGTGAATTCCAGCGACCGAAAGAAACCCTTGACCGGATCTTTGAAGAAGGCGATCAGGTCGGCGAGGATGACGTCGTCGGTGGGTAGCGCCGGTAATGGCCCCGAGATGAACGGGGGCCGTTGGATCCGCTCGCCGGCGCTGACCTTTGCGGCGCGCAGCGCGGTCGGGTCGAAGCTGAACGGCACCGCCGGCACCAGATCTCCGGGAATGACATTGCGAATGTCGAACGGCTGCAACGGATGTTCGACGACGATGCGGTTCCGGATCTTCTCGGTGGTGGTCATGTCGAGGGTGTCCAGTAGTTCGTCTAGTGGCACCGCCGGCGGACGCGGTTGGCCTGAATACTGATTGGCTCCGGTGTAGGTGATGACGAGCTTTTCGGTGGCCGCGCCGATGGCGTCGAGCAGCAATTGTCGATCCTCGGAGCGGATGTCGCGTTCGCCGGTCATCGGGTCGCGGGCCAGCACGTCGTCGCCGTCGACAACGCCGAGGCGGGGGAAGACGCCGTCGTCGAGCCCGACCAGGCAGGCCACCCGGTGCGGCACCGACCGCATCGGCACCATCGTGCACACGGTCAGCGTTCCGGTGCGGAAGTTGGCCCGGGTCGGCCGGCCGGCCAGGTGCTGGTCGAGCAGTGCCCGGATGTCGGGCAGCCGTAGCGTCGTGTCGCCGCGAGACCCGGCCTGCTCCAACACGTCTGCGAACTCTCGTTCCACCTGCCGTGTCTGCCAGGCGTCGGAGTCGCTGATCCGCGTCAACGCGCTGATTCCCTCACTGAGGGCCTCGAGCCAGTCTTTGAGCGGCCGCGCGCCGGACAGCGCGTCGGCGGCACGTTCGAGACGGCAGACGAATTCGGCGAGCTGCCCGGCGAGTTCCACTTTGTTGCTGCCGACATCGTCGAGCGGCAGCGTGGTGTCGATCCAGGTGTGCGCGTCGTCGGACATCGCGACACCGGCCAGGATTCGGTCGATGCCGAAACGCCATGTGTTGTGGACGAAGTCGACGTGGTAGGGCTGGCGATGTTCTCGGTCGAAGCCCCAGCGGATGTTCGCCTGCCGCACCCAGCGGGTGATGGACTCCAAGTCGTCGTCGCTGAACCCGAACCGGGATCGCACCGGCGCGGTCTCCGCGATGTTGAGCACCTCGCTGGCCGTCACCCTGCCGTCGGCTAACGCCAGCAGTTGCGCGGCGAGGGCAAGCAGTGGGTTGGTCTGGATCAGCGACCGGTCGGCGAGCTTGACCCGCAGCCGGTGAGCTGGATGCGCGCCGTGCACCACGTCGCCGAGGCCGAAGTCGGCGACGATCAGCGGCGCATACGTCTCGATGTCTGGGCACATCACCAAGATGTCGCGCGGCTCCAACGTCGGGTCGTCTTGCAGCAGGCCGAGCAGGACCTCACGCAGCACATCGACCTGACGGGCCGGCCCATGGCAGCTATGTACCTGCACCGAGCGGTCGTCATCGGTGAGCGTACGCCCTTGTGGCCGAACGGCATTGGCGGCGATATCGGACTGCAGCCAACCAAGCAGAGTGTTCGAGCGGTCTTCGTTGGGCAGATATTCGTTCGTCTGCACGTCGACCGGCAGGCTGCGCTGCAGTTCGCGAAGGTCGCGTCCAAGCGTGGCCAGCAGCGGATGGTCGACCTCGCGGTGGCTGGTGTCCTCGCGGCGAGGGATAGCGCCGTGATGACCGCCGAGCTTCTGCCACAACGCGTCACTCGGGTGGGGGAGCCACAGATGCAGATCCTGATGGGTCGATAACGCCTGCAGCAGCTCGATGTCGGTGGAGGCCAGGCGGGTGTGCCCGAACAGTGACAGCCGTGCCGGCAGGTCGCTCGGACCTTCCTGCAACCTCGATATGGTCTTCTGTTGGCGGATGTGTGGGGGATCGGCGTCGATGCGCTCGACGAGCGCGCGCCACAGTTCGGGTTGCCAATGCAGATCGGCGTCGACTCCGCCGGTGTTGCCGTCGAGCCAGTCGATGAGTAGTTGCGGACGTTGGCGCGCATAGGAGGCGAACAGCCCGGCCAGTCGTCGCGCCACCGAATACCTTCGCCCGCTGCGTAACTCGGCCTCGTCGCCGGCGTCGAAGTGACCGAGATGCTTCGCCAGGATGGCGCACCATGGTTGCTCGAGCGAGCTGTCGATGGTCTCGATCAGCGGCCAGGTCATGGCGTCCGGTGACCACGGATCGTCGTCGACGGTGCCGGTGATCTCGGCGATCAACGAGGCAGGGCTGCGAAACGCGACTCCCGCGCACACTCCGTCGCCGTTGCCGCCCGCGCCCAGGGCGTGCGAGAGTCGCTGGCTTAGCCAGCGTTCGACGCCGCGGGCCGGCACCAAGACGAGTTCCTCGGCGAACGGGTCTTGGAGTGGTGTGGACAGCAGTGCGCCCAACCCGTCGGCCAACAGGTCGGTGCGCTCGGCACGGTGGACGTGAAGTGCCATCGTTGTCACCCTAGAACGGGACGTGGAGGTCGACGACCGGTTCGGCGATTTGTCGTACGAACGTACTAAATGGGGCTCACTCATCCGCCAAGCGTTTGCGCTGCGTGTCAGTGAACTCCGGCATGGCTGCGGTCGGGTTGGCCATCCTGGCGTTGCGGTAGCCACGGACGTTGCCCGACACCGTCAGCAGCGTTTCGCGAGACTTGCCTTTGGCGTAGGTGACGGCCTGCCCTTCTTTGACACCCAGGCCCCTGCCGACCTCGACGGCATCTTGATCGGCACCCATGTACATAAACTCCCACCCGTGGTCGTTAGTTTGTTGCTCAACAAGGGCTTTGATATCTGGCTGCCGCCATTCACGGCTGGCGTTTTCCAGACCGTCGGTCATGATTGCCACGACGACCGTGCCTGGCTTGTCGTCCTCCGGCAGGGCGTTGATTTCGGCGGCGGTGTCCGTGATGAGCTTGCCCATCGAGTCGTATAGCGCCGTGGTGCCGCGCGGCCACAACGCCAGCGGAGGGACCTGCCCGACGGCGATGCCGCGGTAGACCACCTCGTACTCGTTGTCGAACTGCGCCAGCGTCGCGGTGCACAAACCTTCGCCTCCGCGCTGCTCGTTGATGAATGCCTCGAATCCGCCGATGACATCGGATGCGATCGACTGCATCGATCCGGAGCGATCGAGCAGGAACACCAGGTGGGTGAGGTTCGGGTTTGACATGAGTCGTCCTTTCGAGATCGCTAGGAGGGATTGCTTTTTCGGCGTGGTTTGAACCGCATCGGCTCAGCGGGTGCTGCCGGTGGCAGCGGTTGGCGGGCGTACTTGTCTTGGCGGGCGCGTTTTACGTCTTCGGCCTTCACGCGGCCTGCCGACGTGGAATACGGGGCCAGCCTGGCCGTGTTGGCCAGCCGGGGACCCACCGCATTTTCAGTGAGGCCGGCGTGCTTGCCGGCTGCCGCGATCGACAATTCGTCGTCGACGACGGCTTTGGCTAGTTGCTCGTCGAGTAGTCGGCCGACCTCGATGAGGACAGATCGAAGGTGTTGCAGTACTTGGGCTGTGGAGTCAGATGATTCCGCTTGGTCGAGGAGCGAGCGGATCAGCTTGTATTGATCGGACACACGTCACCATACCGCATAATGTGCGGACTCCGCAATAACTGCGGATGCTGGCACCGCCAAGGCTCCTTCCAACGCATCAGTACTCGGCCTCGTCGTCGTAGAACTCGAGGCCTTCTTCGTCTCGATGCGGCCCGTCGTGGCCTTCCTGCAGAACGCAGCGTTGCAACACCCCATCCAGGTTCGGATCGAAGGCCTCGCACTGGTTGCTCATCGCTGCGCGCCTTTCGGGTCCAACCGCTGCAGCGCGGCGCGGAAGTCCGGGTTCGGACGGGCTCCGGGCAAGACCTCGACCACGTCGCGCAATGCGGTGTCGATGTCGACATCCCGCTTCCGGGCGCCGTACAGCGCCGAGATGGTGGGCGTGCGGCTGTAGGCCTGCACGCAGTGCAGGAACACCGTCCGACCCTCGGCGCGCAACTGCTCGACCGCGTGCACGGTGTCGAGCAGCACGAAGTCAAGATTCTCGTTTTCGCCGACGTAGTCGATGAGCCGAACATCCAGGTGGGTCGCACCCTCCGGCAGTTGCGCGTTCTCGACGCGGCACAGCGAAACGATGGCGTCGACTTCCTTTGGTAGCGTCTGCAGCGCAGCGACGCCGCCGATCCACAGTCCGTCGTCGTAGGGGTGTTGGACGAGCTGACGAGACTCGGGGTAGCCGCCGTAGGTGTAGTCGAACCGGTCGGGTTCGCCCTTGTCGATGATCTTGTCGGCAAGCGCGATCAAGCCGCGAGTTGTCAACCCGGGCCAGCCGTGCAACATCAACCGCCAGCGCGCAGGCACCGCGGACGCTCCGTATGTGGCACCGAGCAGGCCGCCAGCGATGGCCGCGACGGTGTCAGTGTCGTTGCCGCCGCGCACGGCGGTCTCCAGCGCGAGCCGCAGATGGTCGGCGCGAAACTTCTCTGATGTCGGATCATCAACGGGCACCGGGGTATTCGCGATTGCCGACCACGCGCCTTGCAGGGCAGCGACCACCCAGCCGTTCTGGGCGGCGAAATCCGACGGTTGCGACGCTTCGGCCTCGTCCAACCGCGACGTCCACAGCGCGCGACGGTCGGAGGGAATGCGGTCCAGGCCGCGGCGCACATCGATCTCGCCGGTGATGATGGCGTGGCGAATCGCGAGGCACCACAGCACGCAGGCATCGCCGGCCTCGGGATCGAAATGCGTCAATTCGCTGACGGCACGGGCCGCTTCGATGAGCGCGCCCTCGTCGTCGACGTAGGCGAGAGCCACCGGCGCGGTCCGCATCAGCGATCCGTTGCCCGCCGTGCGGCCGCTGCTTTTGTGCAGTGCCTCGGACTCCGCGCGGACCGTTCGCGCTGAAGTTCCGCGCGCCTTGGCTGCGAACAGCACCGAACTGGTTTGCACACCAATGTCTTTAGCCGTCTCTGCCCAGAAGCTCCAGCGGTCTGACAGATAGTCCTGTGCCTGCTCGTCGCGCAGGTCCACTCCGGTGGCTGCGATCTCGGCGATCGCGATCGCCATCGAGGTGTCGTCGGTCCACTCACCACGCTCGAACGCTCCCAATCCGCCGCCGATCATGTCGACGGCGGCGTCGTGCGGCATCGGTGGGTCAAATTCGTAGCCTGCGCCGAGGGCATCCCCGGCCGCCGTCGCGAGGAGTGCGCCGCAGGCTCGATCACGTTGTGCAGCAGTCAAAGTCATGTCCAACCTCCTTCGTGGCTAGCGAGGCTAATCGTCAACCGGCGTACGAGAAATAGTGCTGAGGCTGGACCCGACTCTCACCTGACCAGCGGTACGCCATCAGCGTCCCTTTCTTCACGGCACTGAAGTCCACGCAGGCGCTCAGTGAGTTCCAGTCGCGATGCTGCTGCGGCTGGCCTTGGCGCCAGTAATGGCCGTAGAACACCGGAACGCTGTCGGTGTACACGTACGACCGATTTTCCGGCGTGACCTCGACATTCGGAAGACTGGGATAAGGCTCGCCGTCTACGGTGGTGAAAGTGCTTGATATCTCGGCGATTTCAGCCAGCGTCATCGCTTCGCCGTTCCACCAGCGGACCCGGGCGTTGGTTCGCACGTGGCCGTCCTTGTCCATATAGGCCGGCTGGCCGTGGTCGACCAAGCTGATTTCGGGGCCTTTGAGCAGCACCTCGATCGCGGCGTAGAGCGCGTCGTCCTTCGTGCTCGCTCGCACCACGTCGTCCTCTGAGCTGAACCGATTCGACCCCAACTCGCGCGTGGCAACGGCGATCGAGTCCGCATGCCAACACGCATGGATGACACGAAGGTCGCCGAGGTCGAGCCACAGCGGCAGATTCTTGAACCACTCGATGTACGTGGTGCGCTCTGCACCGGTGACTTGGTCGAGGAAGCTTTGGTGCTGATAGTTGTTCTTCTCGTTATGGGGTCGCAGAAAGTGCCCGCTGCCAGCGGGATGTTCGGTGGCGTAGGCGACCGCGTTGAATTCGTGATTACCCATCACGATCTGGGCGCTGCCCGCGTCGACCATGGCTTTTACGGTCGCAAGGACCCGCAGCTGTTCCGGGCCGCGGTCGATCAAGTCGCCAACGAAGATCGCCTGTCGTTGCGGGTGCCGAAAGGCGCCGCCTGGTCCGTCCGGCCGGTAGCCGAGATCGCTCAGCAGCGCTTCGAGATGGGCGGCGCATCCATGAATGTCGCCGATGATGTCATAACCTTCCACGCCCCTATTGTCGCTGCTGGGTACGACAACTTCGGGCCGGCGATTGCCCCCAGCAAGCGGTGGCACTATGGCGAACGAACCTCAGACGGAAGGAACGCGATGGAAGCGTGGGACGCGATCACGGCCCGACGCAACGTGCGGGAGTACACGCAGCAGCCAGTGACAGACGAGGACCTGAACCGCATCGCCGAAGCCGGCTGGCGGGCGCCGTCGGCGAAGAACCGCCAAGCGTGGGACTTCGTCATCGTCACCGACAAGAGTCAGCTCCAAGAGTTGTCCACGGTGTGGCGGGGGGCCGGGCACATCGCGGGGGCCGCGGCCGCGATCGCCCTTGTCATCCCAGAACCGCCCGATGAGCGGCGCCGAGTGACCGACCAGTACGACGTCGGTCAGGCAACCATGGCGATCATGCTTGCGGCCACCGACCTCGGCATCGGCACCGGACACTCGTCGGTGGGGGAGCAGGACAAGGCCCGCGCCATCCTGGGTGTGCCCGAGGGCTACGAGGTCGCCTACTTGCTGGGTGTCGGGTATCCGGCTGACCGGCCACTCAAGCCGATCCGCAAACCGAACCGCCGACCGTTCGATGAGGTTGTCCACCACGGACATTGGTGAGCTCAGTCAGTCGATTAGCTTTGGCGCAGGGCAAGCGCTATGCCTTAGAGAGGCGCTGGCGTGAGTGCAACGAAGTCGACTTGTCAGCCCCGTGGGTACGGCCAAGATCGAGCCGCTTCATAAGGTGGGTTCGGAGCTCGCCTCTTTGCGGCGTGATGATTTCGCACTGAGCGTCACTGAAGACCCGTCAGGACGGTGCGCGACCAGTTTACCGTTCTCATCGAGAGCCACGGTCGTGATGCCACCTGCGGCAAGAAGCTTGCCGTAGGTGCATTCCGCTAGATTCTCCTGAACGGCCGCAGCAACCTCGGCATTGAATACCAAGCCCTCTTCGGCACTGAGTTCACGCAATTCGAGCTCGCCACTGAGCGCGGCTTCAACTCGACGGCGGCCCACCATTTGCTGACTTGACACCTCACGTCCCACTCGCACCCAGTGTTCGAGTTGCTGCTTGGCCGAGCGACTGTGTCGCGCCCCCTCGACGGCCGCGCTGTCCATCAGGTCAGCCGCGACGCGGGTCACCCGATCGGCGATTTTCTTCATGACGTCTCCTACTGCAGCACATCCGGGGCGACGCGGTGTCACTCAATCCCACGACATCGCGGAAAACATGAACAGCCCCCAGCTGAAACCCGCACCGTAACTCTCATCATTCCACTGAAACTCGTACTCCTCGTAGGCAGGTAAGAGCGGATCAAACGGTGACCACTTCCGACCAACGTTCACCGGTCCAAATTGCGCTGCGAATTCACTGACGTCCATGCTCCATATGGCCAGCCCGACCGGAGAGTCAACGCCGGGCGAGGAGCTGCTCGTATGCGAATACCGAGCTGATTCAAGCCGGCCATACTCGTCGGCGGATGCTTTGAACGTGAATCCTGGCCATAGAACGCTCTCGTACTCAAGTGACGTGGCGTCCTGCTCTGCAAACTCAAGAATTTTCTTCATATTCTGGAAAAAGGAGGCTTCGTCGCCAAGCCTGTGGACTATCCGCTTGTGTATCCCCTCAGCAGTTTCGACAGATAGTCCGTGCTCGGCGAGCTTGCCTTCTAATTGGGCTTCCTTGTGTGACATTTTGATTCGAAGCTTCATTGTCATCAAAAGGTGCACTTCGAAGTCCACGATCGTGACTGTGGGAACTGGATTCATCGGCCTATCCATTCAGTTGCCAAGGTAGGGCAGGAATTGGTGAAGGTCGCCTCTGAACACTGTAACTGAACCGTCAGGTAGTACCTCGAGCGCGATTCCCTGATCGATTATCACTGGCAGCACGATCTTTGTTCCGTTGGGCAAGTTGGCGATTCCTGCTGTTTCGCCGAAGGCAGTTTTTGCAGCTATGTCAGCTGCCTGAGCAGCTTGGTCTTGATCGAGGTGCAGGCCAGTTATCTTGTCGGCAATCCCGTCTGACCTAGCACCTCTCGGAAGAAGCGACGCTTCACGACCAATTTCAGCGGCCTCGTCGGCGATGTTCGGACTCGAAGAAGGACCCCCTCGCGGTTGGCCACCCGAACCAGGTTCTCCTTCTACCGGAATCCCAAGCTGCCGAAGCCGGTCTCTGATCGCTGCTTTTCGCTCCGAAATAGAACTCTGCGATGCAAGGCAGGCGTTGTATTGCGCGGGCGGGAGCAGCCCGACGTTTTCGACGCCGCATCGAGCGTTCCACGCTCGCTGCTCAGCATTGATGGCTTCCCATGCAGCGAGTGCCTCTGTCTTGGTCATGTCGTTCGGGCTGACCGGAAATGACGGATCCTGCTTGAACGTCCGGCTGTCGACGGCTCGAACCTGGCCGTTGGATGACGGCGCCGGTGGGAAAGTGTTGCCGACGCCGGCAACAGCCGCGGTGACCCGAGTAGCGACTTGCGCATCCACGCCCACCAGTTGGGCAGCGCGCCCACCGATATTTGCGGCATGAGCCTCGGCGGCAGCCTGCCGCGCGGCCATCTGTGCCGCTGATCCGCCGGCCATCCGGTCCGTGACCGAAAGATCTTCGCCCACTTCGAATCCCGCAGAGCGGGCGTCTTCCACGGCGTAGCGCACCTGCGAACGGGCTGCGTCCAGTTCTGAAGCTCCGCTGCGCGCGACTGTCGCGGCTTCCTGTAGTTGATCGACGACTCCGCTGGTGGTCATGAGATCTGCGTGGGTGTCGGTGCGCAGCGCGTCGGCGGCCTCGCCACTCCAATCGACCCCGAGCGCGTCGCTCCACACCCCATGGGCCACCCCATAGCTGCGCTCACCCACGTTTTCCCAGTGAGACGCTGCTTCGGTGAGGTGGTCGGTAGGCCAACTCAACAGAGCCGACAGGCCGGGAACCCCCGCCACCGCCGCCATCGTTTACCCGCCGATCATGGGTTGGAAGACAGCGGCCACCGCGGCCGTCGAAGCAGCCTCCTGGGCGAGATAGCTGGTGGTGTCTTGGACGACGCCAGTCGCGCGATCACCCACCCGCGAAGCCAATCCTGCAGTGAATGTCGCGACGGCGGCGTGGGCGGCATCGACCGCGGCGGCACTGGTCTGGCACGACAATCCGAGTCCGGTCGGCGCCACCACTTCGTGGAGGTCGCCCACTGTGGCACCCCAGCGCGTCGCCATGGCGTGCACGCCAGCAGTGTCTACGCGTAGTTGCGGCTCCATGCGCCGAAGCCTAAAGACATTGAGTGCGGTGAACCAGTCAGGCTCTTTCACCGGCACAATGCGGACTAGTGGTCAGGAAGATCAGCGGTACTTCGACGCACCTTGTCACCGTGACAAAGCCGCGATGAATCACTCGGGAATTCCTGCCTAACACTGCGTCTAACTGGTCATTTGGTGTCCAAACGCAGGCCAGATGCTCGCCTACTCTGAACCTCGATGGACAACCCACTGCGGCATCCTCCCGGAGTTCCTCGCGTTGAAAAGCCGCGGGCGGAAGGTCAATTCCATCTTGCCGACGGCCGCCGACTTGGCTACGCAGAATTCGGTGATCCCAACGGCCCGGTGGTGCTGTGGTTTCACGGCACACTGGGCGCGCGGCGACAGTTTCTGGCGAAGGGACGGCGTGCCGCCGAGCAACTCGGCCTGCGAGTGATCGTCATCGAGCGACCGGGCACCGGACTCTCCGACTCCCACCGCTACACCGCGGTGAGCGAGTGGGTCGCCGACATGGCGCAGGTGGCCGACACACTCGGCGCCGAGAAGCTCGGCGTCGTCGGCATGTCCGGTGGCGGCCCGTACGCGCTGGCCTGCGGGGCGCTGCCTCCGATGGTTGACCGTGTCGCAGCAGTCGGCGTTCTCGACGGCACCGTCCCGGCGGTCGGGCCCGAGGCCACCCGCGCGGGTGCCACCGAGATCGCCCGGCGCTTCGGCCCCGTCCTCACCCAGCTGCGCCGGCCGCTGGCCGTGATCGCCACCATCCTGCTTGCGCCTTTAATTCCGTTCGCGCACTACGCCTATCGCGTGTACATGCGGATGTGGCCCGAGGTCGATCGCAAGGTTCTCAACGATCCGGAGGTCGAGGCGATCTTCGTCGACGACATGGTCAACGCCTTCCGCGGCCGATGTCTGGCCATGGTCGACGATGCTCGACTCTTGGGCCGAGACTGGGGCTTTCAGCTCGCCGACGTGAAGGTGCCGGTGCGGTGGTGGCACGGCGAGACCGACCACGTCGTTCCGATCGCCGGAGTGCACACGGCCATCACGCGACTGCAGGATGGCGAACTCACTGTGCGCTCCGAGAGCCACCTGGGCGGCTTCGCCATGACCGAAGATGTTCTCGCGCACATGCGCGCACAACTTCCAGGCGGCTCTGAGGCCGGCGGTGTGCCCGAGCTACGCAGCAGCTAATGCATCTCTTCTACAAGAAACCAGGGTATCGACTAAGCCGAGCTACACCAGTAGCACCCAACCGCGTTCTGCTTTAGCTGGTTTTGTTGCTGAGGTCTAGGTCAGCGACAAGACATGCCAGGTCTTTGCGTTGGGATTGACTACGCCATGCCGCCCAGGTGCGCCGGACGAGCGGATCGCCGAGCAATTTGTTCCAAACCAGGCCGTCGGGCAGTGGGCGGGCCCATCCTTGCGACGCCAGCGCGAACGCATGTCCGGTGCCCGCCGCCGCAAGTTTGACTTCGGGAGTGACGGGCCGGTCTTGGTCGACCACCCAGTCGGTGCCGGTGACGCCATGGCCGCGCAGCGTGGCGCTGACTTGGTCGTGCCACGCCGGTGCGTCGCCGCGGGAGAAGCCGGCCCATCGAAGCCCGGTAAGTGACTGCAGCGGTACCCCCGCGGGTCGCGCCAGCTCTACAGCACGCTCGGCGGTCAGGATCACCCCCATGGATTCTTCGACCGCCAGGACGCTGTCGATCGCGCGATCGACGGGGCGGTCGCGCACCAGCGCCATGTCCAGCTCGCCGGCGGTCAATGCGGAGATTTGCTCGGTGCTGCGTGCATGACGCACTTGCACGGCGAACTCCGGCAAGACTGCGCTGACTCGCGCAATGGCGGACGGCAGCAGGTCGGGTGGTAATTCCAGCGGGGCACCGATCCGCAACACACCTGTGCCTGAGGTTGATTCGACCATTGCGGCCACGACGCGGTCGTGATGAGCGATGAGGTCGCGAGCTTCGCTGAGCAGCACCAGTCCGCATTTCGTGGGTCGGGCGCCGGCGTGGTCACGATCGAGCAGGCGGCAGCCCAGCTGCTTCTCCAGCGTTTGGATGGTCTGCGACAGCGAGGACTGACTCATGTGTAGGCGTCGTGCCGCCGCGGAGAAGCCGGTCTCTTCCACGACGGCCACGAACACACGCAGGTCACGAATTTCCATCAGCCCTCCGGGCTCGGCTAAATCGCTTTCCATTGTCACGCCCGCCGAGACGCGTCGTTCTATCGGTACCCGTCACGCCAGGCGACCATGTCCTTGACCACGGTCAGGTCGTAGCCAGTGTCCGTCGGCTTGATCTCGGTGGTGAACAGACTCACACCCCCGGCGAGAAACGCGTCGGCGGCGGCGCGCCCATCCCAGGCAGTTCCTCGTTCGATGCCGGATTCGTCGCGGCCGGCCTGCTCGGCCAAGCGTTTGACGATGTCGTCTTTGCGCCTGAACTCGTCGAGGGGTTCGAAGCTGTGCCAGATGTCGGCGTAGCGTCCGACCAGGGGCAGGGTTTTGCGTTCACCGGAGCCGCCGATGAGGATCGGAATCTTTCGCACCGGCGGCGGTGTGAGATTGGCCAATCGGTGGTCGATGCGGGCTAGTCCGTCGGCGAACAGCCGCATCCGCTCTGGCAGTGACGGGTAGTCGTATCCGTAAGCGGTGTAATCTTTTTCATACCAGCCGGACCCGATGCCGAGTATCAGCCGTCCTCCGCTGATGTGGTCGACGGTGCGTGCCATGTCCGCCAGCAAGTCGGGATTGCGGTAGCCGATCCCGGTGACCAAGAGTCCGATTTCGGCGCGAGTGGTGATCTCGCCCCAGCTTGCCAACGCCGTCCAACCTTCGAAGTTGTTCACGTCGAGCTGATCGGGCAGCAGGTGTGGGCCGCCGTTACGTATTTCGACAAACGGCTTGTGGAAGTGGTCGTAGCCGAAGATTGCATCTACGCCCAGGGATTCGACGTCGAGTACGGCTTGGCGCCATGTCGCGTAGTCAGGTGTGCTGCCGGGCCAGAGCTGCACTCCGATGCGGGGTTTGGGTGACATGGTGTCGGTGCTCCTTTAGATGGGGTTTTAATTTCAGGAGATGGCTGCGCCGGCATCGGCGCGGAGGTTGGCGCCGGTGATGTAGCTTGCGGCGGGGGAGGCGAGAAATGCGATCACTTCGGCGATTTCGGTGGGGTCGGCGGTGCGCCCGAGCGCAGTGCCCTGCCCGAGGGCTTCGATGCGATCACCCCACTCGGCGAGCACACCTTCGGTGCGTGTCGGGCCAGGGGAGACTGCGTTGACCCGAACGTGTGGAGCGAATTCGACGGCCCAGGTCCGGGTCAGCGCTTCCAGCGCCGCCTTGGACGCGCTGTAGACCGACGCCCCCGCCACACCTTTGGCCGTGCCGAGGCTCGAGACGTTGACGATGCTGCCGCCGCCGTTGGCCAGCATGTGCGGCACCAGCTTGGCCACCAAGAAGTAGGCCCCGCGGACATTGGTGTCGAAGACCATCTCGAATCCGGCGACATCTTGGTCCACGGTCGCCGCGGTGGGGAAGGCGCCGGCGTTGTTGACGATGATGTCGACGGCGCCGGCCTCTTTGGCGAGGTGCTCGATGGAAACCAGATCGCTCAAGTCGGCGGAAACGAAGTCGACGTGGCGCTCTTCGCCCAGGGCGGCAAGTGCCGCCTCACCCTTCTCGGAGTCGCGGCCAGTGATGATGACATGGGCGCCACGGTCCGCGAGCAATCCTGCGGTCGCCAAACCGATTCCGGACGTTCCGCCGGTGATCAGCGCCTTGTGGTTCTGAAGATCATTCATGAACAATCCTTTGCAGTGCGACCGGCGACGGGCTACCGGTCAATGGCTTACTCGGTCTTCGATTGGTCTAACCACTGCCCGGCTATCGCTATTGCAGATCTCCTATCGCGATCAGCGATGGCGGCCATCGCAAACTCGGCGGGCTGGCGGTCGAGGCCCTCAAGCAGGACTGAATTCGCGCAGAGGCGGGCAGATCGCTTACTGGTTCGGCGGAGTGCCGGGTGGGACTTCAGCTGAGTCCTGGCCGTGCCACTTCCGAAATCCTTACCGCGGAGCCAATGAGCCGTCTCTTCTGCGACGCGCGCGGCGGCGCGCTAACCGGGCGTACCGCACGCCTCCGATAACGTCGACGCACATGACCGGCGCCGCGACCCGAACAGCGCTGGTCGGCGTCGTGTCCATCGCTCTGACGGCGCTACCGGCAACCGCGGACGTCTCTGCGTCGCCGGTTGCGCACAGCGCTTATGTCGCGGTGTCGGTGGCCACGGTGTGGACCACGCCGCAGAGCCCGCGCGCAGTCGACCATCCGGCCCTGACCAACCCGGTCGATATTCGCGGTTGGCTGTCCGCCATGACGCCGGCCCAGCAGGAGGCGCTCACGTCGGACGATCTCGACCAGACGCAGGCTCTCTTCGGTGACCGCGTGATCGTGGTGCGAGAGCAGGGCGACTGGGACCAGGTCCTGGTCCCCGGCCAACCCACACCGAAAGACTCCCAGGGCTATCCCGGCTGGATTCCCAAGGCCCAGTTGACAACCGACCCTAGCTTCGGTGCACCAAAGCCGTTTGCGCTTGTCGATCGCGGCATCACCACCTGGCTGTACCGCGAACCCGGACTCTCCGATCGGGACCTCGAGGTCAGCACCAACACCCGGCTTCCCGTCCTGAGCCGTATCGACAACGCCGTCCAGGTAGCCACCCCGGACCGGGGCCCGAGGTGGCTGGATGCCCGAAAGGCAACGGTCTACGAAAAGCCCACGGACATAACACATCCCAGTGGAGACGATCTGGTCCGGTATGCCGCCGGATTCGTGAACGTTCCTTATCTGTGGGGCGGCCGGGCCGGGTTCGGGCTGGATTGCTCCGGTTTCACCTCCACCGTCTACCAGAGGTACGGCATCACCCTTCCGCGCGATGCCGGACCGCAAGCCGCCGACAGCCGCGGCCGCGTGATCGACAAATCCGCGTTGCAACCCGGCGATCTGCTCTTCTACTCGCACAGCAAAGACCCCGACGCGATCTACCACGTGGCCATGTATTCCGGCGACGGCAACATGATCGAAGCATTCGAAACCGGTACGCCGGTCCGCATCACCCCGGCTCGGCTGGGCGCGGACTACTGGGGCGCGCGCCGCTACCTCCGCTAGACGCGGCGTTGGCACGAGGTGTTCTCCCCAGTGGACACAGCTACTGGCGCCACAATACAAGTGCTGGGTAGATGTCTCGGGGAGCCTTAGATGACTCAACTCCCGAACGGCACCAGAAGCTAGCGATACGGCAATATGACCGCCTCGTAGCGAAATCTGAAAGACAACGGCAAGTTTTCGCTATGAGGCGGGCAAAAGTCGTGCCTCCTTCTCTAGAGACCCGTGTGGCAGATGTGACCTGAGGCGCGGACCGTCATGGAAGGATGACTCCGATGATCCTCGCCGTCGACCTCGGCAAGACGTCCTGCCGCGTCGCAGTAGCCGGCCGTAGGGCCCAGGGCGCTGGCGCACCCGGGCTCGCGACGCCTAACGGCGTACGGGCCGCGGAGACGGCGATCCTTTCTGTCGCAAAGGAACTCGGCCCGGTCGACGAGGTGATCGTGGGCGCCGCCGGAGTGTTCGCCGCGCCCGACGCGGCCCGCGCGTTGGGCCACGCACTATTGGCCTCGCTGCCGGCAGAGCGCGTCACGGTGACCAGCGACGCCGTGACCGCGCACGCGGGCGCGCTGAACGGGCAGTCGGGCGTCGTGCTGATCGTGGGCACCGGCGTCGTGGCGCTCTCAATCGACGCGCACGGCGCACTGCGGGCCGTCGACGGCTGGGGCCCGTGGTTGGGTGACGAGGGCGGCGGCGCGTGGATCGGTGCCGCCGGCCTGCGCGCGGCACTGCGCGCCCACGACGGCCGCGGCCCGTCCACCGTGCTGCTCGACGCCGCGCGCGCCCGCTTCGGAGCGCCGCAGACGTGGCCCGCCACACTCACCGGCGCGGCCGCCCTCGCGTCCTTCGCGCCCGACGTCCTCACGGCGCAGCACGACGCCGCGGCCGAAGCGATCGTCCGAGACGCCGCCGACGCGCTCGCCGCGACCGCCCGAGCAGCCGGACATGGCCCGGTGGCGATGGTCGGCGGATTGGCACCGGCCCTGGCTGGCGTGCTGCGTGAGCACCTCGACCTCATCCCGGCCGCCGGCGACGCCTTGGACGGCGCGCTCCGGCTCGGGTCGATCCACCAGCCGCACGTGATCCACCTTCGAGCCGAACCTGTTGTCGCACATAGCCTCGACGCGCTCGCCACCGAGGCCGCGCGACCAGACCTGTACGACCTCGACGCGCGGCCGATCAACGAGGTCGTCGCGCTGCTGGTCGCCGCCGAGGGTGAAGCGCACGGCGCGGTGGTGGCTGCGGTCCCACGCATCGCCGCGGCGGCCGAGGCGATCGTGGAGCGACTCGAGCGAGGCGGCCGCCTGATGTACGCCGGTGCCGGAACACCCGGACGGCTCGGTGTGCTCGACGCGGCCGAGTGCGGGCCCACGTTCGGAACCGACCTCGTGCGCGGAGTGATCGCAGGCGGGCCACGAGCTTTGACCGAGGCCATCGAGGGCGCCGAAGATGCCTACGAGCCCGCCGATCTCGCCGACCTGACCGCCGCGGACGCGGTTGTCGGGATCACCGCGTCGGGCCGCACGCCGTATGTGCTCGGCGCGCTCAAGCACGCGCGCGCGGCGGGCGCGCTGACCGTGGCGATCGTCAACAACGCGGGCAGCGAGGCGTCGGCCGACCTGGTGATCGAATTGCTCACGGGCGCTGAGGTTCTCGCCGGTTCCACCCGGCTGACCGCGGGGACGGCGCAGAAAGTCGTGCTCAACGCGCTCTCGACCAGCGTCATGATCGCGCTCGGCAAGGCCTACGGACCGCGGATGGTCGACGTGCGCCTGACCAACGCGAAGGTGCGTCGCCGCGCGGTGCGCATCGTCCGTGACGCGGCCGGTGTCGACGAGGACGTGGCCGCGGCCGCGCTCACCGCCGCGGGCGGTCACGCCAAGACTGCGATCGTCGCGCTGCTCGCCGGCGTCGACGCGGCCGAGGCCGCCGCCCGGCTCGACCGGGCGCGGGGCCACGTGCGTGCCGCGCTCGGTGAGACATGAAGGCAACACGGGTTGTTGCCGTCGCAGTGCTGATACTCCTGGCGGCGTCCTCGGCCAGGTACGTGGTGAGCCGCGAGGGAACGCGTTCGGCGGCAACCGAATTCGCACCGATTTCCACGCTGATGAACAATGCGATCGCGGCGGAGAAGCTTCCGGGCGGCGTGGTGGTGATCGGGCACGGCGGTAAGACCGTGTTCCAGCGAGCGTACGGTTCGCGCAAACTCGCCGGGGAGCAGGGGTTGGACGGATCGCCCGCACCTGCCGAGCCGATGACCGAGGACACCGTCTTCGACATCGCATCGTTGACGAAGCCGCTCGCCACCGCGACTGCCGTCCTGCAGCTTTACGAACACGGCAAGGTCGCACTCGATGAGTCCGTGCAAACCTACTTGCCCGACTTCAACCCGGCCAACGACGCTGAGCGACAACGGGTCACCGTTCGCATGCTGCTCACGCACACCTCCGGCGAACCGATAGACGTCGACCTCGCCGACCCGTGGGGCTTGACCCAAACCGACAAAGACGAAGGCATCCACCGCGCGACCACCATGCCGCTGCAGTCGGCTCCCGGCGGGGTTTTCCGCTACGCGGATATCAACTACATCCTGCTGGGCGCATTGGTCGAAAAGCTCACTGGCGAAGCAGAAGACGACTACGCCCGGCAGAACATCTTTGCGCCACTGGGGATGACCGACACCCGATACCTACCGCCGGCCAGTATGTTGCCGCGCATCGCGCCGACGGCCATCGACGACGAGAGCAGTGCGGATCCGGGCAAGAACCCGAATTTCGGCCGTCTGCTGAGGGGCACCGTCCACGACCCGACGGCACGGCGCATGGGAGGAGTGGCCGGGCACGCCGGGGTGTTCTCGACGGCGCACGACGTCGGCCTCTACGCGCAGGCCCTGCTGGATCGGCTCGCCAACCGGCCCAGCAGGTTTCCGCTGCGACAAGCGACCCTGGCGGTGATGACAAGTCCTCAGCAGCCCGGACACACACCCGGACAGGTCGAAGCGGCGAATGATGCCGTCCGCAAAGCCGCCGCAACGACGCCGAACACCACTGATCCGCTGCTTGCCCCGCACTATCCGGCAATCGAGGGGCAGGATCTTTGTGGTTTCGGCTGGGATATCGACACGGCGTTTTCCAAGCCGCGCGGTCTGATCTTTCCCGTCGGCAGCTTTGGCGCCACCGGCTTCACCGGAACCTCGCTGTGGTTGGACCCAGGCTCAGATACCTACGTCATCCTCCTCGCGAACTCGATTCATCTGCGCGGCAGTCCACCCATCTCCGCGCTGCGTGGTGACGTGGCTACTGCGGCAGCCGAGGCCTTGCGACTCTGAAATTCGCTCGTAGGCGGGCACTTCGGTCGCTGGTTCGGCGGAGTGACGGGGGACTTCAGCGCGACCCAATGAACGCCGGTCCTTCAGCGACTGTGGATTCCGGCCTCAACGACCGACATGAATGTGGTCAGATCCGAGACGAGGTCATCGAACGTCCGCGCCCGTGGCGGGTCCGCCTCATGCAGCCAGTCGGTGACGGTTTCGAATAGTCCGCCAACGGTGGCGACCGCCAGCGCGTGATAGTTGATCCCGCCGCCCTGCTGACCGCTCGGATGGTTACGGCGCCAGAGTGACTCGATGAACGATGCGGCCCAGCGCCGGTTCTCCCGCCGTTGGGATTCCACGCGCGGTGAAATACCCGCGGCCTCACCGAAAGTCACGATCGCCACGCGCGGATCGTCGACCAATGTGTGCGCGAACGCAGACAGCAGCCGACGCACGGTTTCGTCTTCGTCGACGTCGACGGACTCTTGCATCGCTTGTGCCACCTGCTCTTCGATGCGTTCGGAAATTTGGCGCAGCAGCGCCAGGTAGCAATCCTCCTTGCTGTCAAACAGGTCGTAGAACGCCTTGTTGCCGACGTACGCGGTCTGACAGATCTGCTCGATCGACGTGTTCGCGTACCCGTCGCGCGCGAACAGCTCGAACGCCGCCGTCAGGATTTGTTCACGACGCTGCGCGCGGCGCTGCTCGGCGTCCAAGCCGCGGATCGTGCGCGGCCTGGGCCGCGTGGGTGCTGCCATGACGCCGAATTTTAGCCGGATCCGCAATTTGAGCAAGAGCTCTTGTTTCTAGTCAGAGGCCGTGTTGTAATCTGGGTCACAGTTGTGGGAGTAGGGAGACGCCATGTCGGGTCGTGGAGCCATCGTCACCGTCGCGGTCGCCGCCGCCCTGGTCGCCGTCGCAGCCCTGCCGCGTCACGCGGACGTACAGCTGGCCAGCGTCGACGATGCGGATACGCCGCTCGGCGACGGGACGGCGTTGATCTTCGGAACCAGTGGGACGCCGGTCGCGAGCGCCGGCTACCAACAGGCCGTCGAGCAGCTGTATTTGGAGCCGCGAGGATTCGACGGCACCGTCCAAGCTCCGTTCACGCCCGAAGGTTTGTATCCGGTCACCGGCGTGCACACGCTGCCGGTCGACACCTCCTTCGCGCAGGAGGAGCAGATTCTGGACTCCGCGATTCAAAGCCAAATCGCCGGTGGGGGAATCGATGCCGCCAACCCGGTGGTGGTTTTCGGGTGGTCGCAAAGCGCAGATTTCTCCGGGCTGACGATGCCGGAGCTGGTCGCCCAGGGTGTCCCCAGCGACGACGTGCACTTCATCCTGGTGGGCGACGCCAGCAACCCCGACGGGGGTTTGCTGGAACGGTTCGATGTCCCCATGGGCACGGACCCCTCGGTGCCCAGCTTGGGCATCACGTTCGACGGCGCGACCCCGGCCGATCTTTTCCCGACGGACATCTACACCAACGAATACGACGGTTTCGCCGACTTTCCCAAGTACCCCATCGATTTCCTGTCCGACCTGAACGCGTTCCTGGGCATCCTGTTCGATCACATCACCTACCTCAACCCGGAGCCCGGCCAGATCGCCGACGCCATACAACTTCCGACGTCGGTGGCCGACACGCTGACCAACTACTACATGGTCCCCGAGGATCTACCGCTGCTGGACGTCCTGCGATTCATCCCCGTCATCGGCAATCCGCTCGCGGATCTGCTGCAGCCCGACCTGTCTGTGTTGGTCAATTACGGCTACGGCAGCATCACCGACGGCTGGAGCCCCGGCGACGCCGACGTGCCCAGCCCGATGGGACTATTCCCGACCGACGTCAGCCTCAGCGATGTGTTCACCGCGTTGGTCAACGGGATCCCGCAAGGCATCACCGCCGCCGTGAAAGATCTACAGGATCCTGCTGACTACCAAGTTATTTCGTCCATCCTGGACAACCCGTTGACCAACCAGCTGATCAACATCGCGCACACGATCGGCTTTACCGACGCCACCGATCTGCAGCAGATGCTGAACATCCCGGCGCTGCTCGGAGTGGCGCAAACGGCGTTGAGCGATTTTGCCAACTTCCCGATCTCCACGGCGAACCTGCTCTCGTCACCGACCGACTTGCTTGACGATCTGAGCGCCACCCTGTCGGCGGACTACGCAACGCTGGTGCCTGTCGCCGACACCGTCAACGCGCTGCTGACCAGCCTGCCCGCTTACGACCTGAACCTGTTCACCGATCAACTCGAGGCCGGCAATCTGCTTGCCGCGGTGGGTGATCCAATCGGAGCCGACCTGGCGCTGGTGCCGTTCGCGCTCGGATACGGCGCAGCTGCGCCGGTGCTGGAGGCGGCCGCGGGCACGCTGATCAACCTCGTGGACCTGATCCCGGGCCTCTGACGAGGTTCGAGCGTGTCTGCTGTATCTGCAGTATCGTCCGAACGCCTCAAGGAAGACACACCATGCAGATCTCGAAATTCCGTCTTGCGGTCGCGGGCGTTGTTACTGCGGCCAGCTTCAGCCTCGCGGGCGCCGGGATCGCCTATGCGTACCAGCCCCACATGGTCAACGCGGGCATCAATTTCGCCGATCTGCATCCATAGCGCACGGGGTCCGTCGGGGTGGGCCGGAAATAATCCGGACCGTAGTCCGGTTAGCTTTGGGTGTTGTCCGTACGTCCTACCCAAAGGAGACCCACCATGACCACTGCCGTTGACACCCACAAGCTCACCGCCGGGGTCTGGGCGATCGACCCAGTCCACTCCTCGGTCAACTTCGCCGTCCGCCACCTGGTAGTCGGCAAGACCTACGGCCGCTTCGGGCAGTTCAGCGGCGCGATCACGATCGCCGAAGACGGCACCCCGTCCGTCCGCGCCGAGGTCGACGTCACGTCCATCGACACCGGCAACGAACAACGTGAAGCCCACATCAAGGCCCCCGACTTCTTCGACGCCGCTCAATATCCGACCGCAACGTTCGTCTCCACCGCGGTGCGGCCCGACGGCGACGACTACCTGCTCGACGGCGACTTCACCCTCAAGGGTGTGACCAAGCCGGTCACGCTGGCCTTGGCGTTCAACGGTGTCAGCCCGGGCATGGGCCACGGCGAGGTCGCCGGGTTCGACGCCTCGGTTGTGCTGAGCCGCAAAGACTTCGGCGTGGGTGGCGAACTGCTGCTCGACGGCGGCGGCGCCATCGTCGGCGACAAGGTGACGATCACGCTGGCGATCGAGGCCCTCAAGCAGGCCTGACCAATTCGCTCAGAGGCGGGCAGATCGCCTACTGGTTCGGCGGAGTGACGGGTGGGACTTCAGCGGAGTTTCGCCCGTCACTCCCGCGCCACTTCCGGAATCCGTGCCGCGCAGCGAACGCCCCCACCACCGCCGTCACGCACCACACCCCGATCGCCGTATAGGCCAACGCCGGCGACTTGTTCCCGAGCGATGCACCGAGTGCGGTGTAGACGAACGCGCGCGGCACCGAGCCGATGAAGGCGCCAACGGCCATCTGCCACAACGGAACCCCGAACGCTCCGAAGGCATATGACGCCAGCGCGTCCGACAGTCCGGGGATGAAGCGCTGACCCACCACCGCCCACAGCCCGCGACGCTGGATCAGCTCATCGAGACGGTCGGCGCGATCGGCGCCCAGTAGTGCCCGGGCGCTGTCTCGGCCGGCACGACGGCCGAGCAGGCTCGCCACCACCGCGGTACCGACCGTCGCACCCAGCGTCACGAACACCCCGAGCAGCGGGCCGAACAGCAGCCCACTGCTCGCGGCCAGGATCGGGCCCGGCACGAAGATCGCGCCGAGCACCGCCGACAACACGATGTAGGTGAACGGCGCGAGCGGTCCCGTCGCCTTGACCCAGTGCCGCACGTCGTCGATGTTGATCACGTGCTTGACGGCCAACAAATAGAACATCACGACTAAAAAGGCGGCGAACACCGCAAGCCGGATGATGTGGGGTCGCCGAGACGAAGCGGTCATGGTGACCGTGATTCTTCCGTATCGCTGCCTCGGTTAGGGTCGGGGCGTGGCGAGAACCGATGACGACAGCTGGGAAATCACTGAAAGCGTGGGAGCGACGGCCCTGGGTGTAGCGGCCGCGCGCGCTGCCGACACCGAGAGCGCCGACCCGCTGATCAACGACCCGTTCGCGCGGATCTTCCTCGACCGCGTCGGATCCGGCGTGTGGGATTGGTACGGCGGGCCCGAGCTACCTGCCGAGGTGATCGAGGCCGAGCCTGACATGCCGCAGCGGATGCAGGCGCTGGTTAGTTACTTCGCCACGCGGACAAGGTTTTTCGACACCTCGTTCATCGACGCCGCCAACGCAGGTATCCGGCAGGCGATCATCTTGGCCGCCGGCCTGGACGCCCGGTCGTGGCGGCTGCCCTGGCCCGACGGCACCACCGTCTACGAGCTCGACCAGGACCGGGTGCTGGACTTCAAACGGCAGACGCTGCACGACCACGGTGCCGAACCGAAGGCCAACCGGGTCGAGGTCAAGGTAGACCTTAGGCAGGACTGGCCAACGGCGTTGCAGCAAGCGGGTTTTGACGCACAAGCCCCGAGTGTCTGGTCGATCGAGGGTCTGCTGATGTATCTGCCCGCCGCGGCGCAGGACCTGCTGTTCGAGCGCATCCAGGAACTCGCCGCGCCCGGCAGCCACCTAGCCGTCGAGGGTCTCGGGCCCGAGTTCGCCGTCCCCGAGCTCCGCGCGCAGCGCCGCGAGCGAATGGACCGCGTCCGCGAGCTGGTGGCAAGCTCGGGCTCCTCGCTCGTGGTCCCGACGACAGACGAACTCTGGTACTTCGAAGAGCGCGAAGACGTCGGCGACTGGCTGCGCCGGCACGGCTGGGACGTCACCGCGACCCCGTCAGACGAGCTGATGGCCAGCTACGGCCGCCCATCGCCGGAGGGCCTCGAGGAGGCCTCCCCGACGCACTGGTTCATCTCTGCGCAGCGAAAGTCACTGTGACAGCACGCAACTAACGATGTGCTGCCCAATTCCGCTACGCGGATTCAGTGGCCTATCGGCAATGCGGTGTTAGCGCGGGGCTGCACGATCGACGATCCTCCGGTCTTCGGCCCGCCCCCCGTCATCGGGAGGTGGACCGCATCCGCCGGGATTCCGATAGCGTGACCGCCCGGCCCGCCGCCGGGACCCGGTAAGCACTCGGAACAGGGTGTGAGTGGATTCGTCGGGGTTGCGTGAACAGGCGCTGCGCCGGAAAACCCGAATCCGGCAGCGATCACGGCCACCCCGGCCAGGAGTTTGATACTCATAGCCGATTGCTCCTCTCTAGGGAGCGATTGTTTACATGATTTTTACACGTTACGCCCGCAGCGTTAACTTTTGAATAGTTTCTGCCAAAGATTTATGCGTCGACTCCGCGCAGCCGCACCAGCCGCGTCGTCGAACTCTCGTCGAGCTCGACGACGTCCGAACGTGACCGCAGAAAATCACTGAAAGACCGGAAGCCCAAAGACTTTTCGCTGAACGACGGGTCCATCCGCTTCATCTGAGCCTTGACCGCCGAATTGTGCAGCCAGTCGACATCGTCCTTCTCCGTGCCGATCCGCAGCGCGCGGATCAGCAGTGCCGTGGCGGCGGGCTGGGGATCCGGTGCCGGCGGCTCCTCGTCGGCGGGCTTGGTGCTGCGCGCTTTCGGTGCGGGCGCTGGCAGCTCGACGCCGGGCAGCGCGTCGTAGATGACGAAATCGTCGCACGCGGCCGCCAGCGCCTTGCTCGACGATCCCGCGACGCCGACACCCACCACATACCGTCCCAGCCGCTTGCAGCGCTGCGCCAACGCGATGTAGTCGGAGTCGCCGGCCACGATCACCACGTGGGTCAGGTCCGGCAGCCGGAACATGTCCTCGACCGCGTCGACGGCCAGCCGGATGTCGGCGCCGTTCTTGCCGTAGGCCGCCGCGGGAAACAGCTGCACCAAATCGACTGCGCGACCGACTAATTGCTCGCGGTAGCCGACATTGACCTCGGCCGACCAGTCGGCATAGGCGCGGGTGAGCACCAGCGTGCCGAACGAGGAGGCGAAGTCGATGATGGCGCCGAGGTCGACGGTGGCCCGCTCCAGCCGGTCCGCATGCTTGTCCAGCCCCTTGGCCTTGTCTTTCTGAAACGAGCTGCGCCCATTGACCTGGTCGTAACGCGAGATCACGATGTTGTCGAAGTCGAGGTACACCGCGACCCGGTCCGCGTCGGCATCTGTCATCGGTCCAGTCTTGACCATCGGTGGCCTGCCGAGCAGCAATTGCGCATAGTGGGTCTCATGATCGAACTACTGCCGGACATGCCCGAGGGAGTGACCGGCGTTCGCGTCTCGGGCCGACTGGGCGGCGACGAGATCCGCGAGGTCAAGCCGACCATCGCGGAGATGATGAACACCGACGAGATCAGGATCGTCGAAGTCATCGCGCCCGACTACGAAGGATTCGGCCCCGGCGGACTGCTCGAGGATCTGAAGCTGGCCTTCACCACCGTCTGGCCGCATCATTCGGCCTTCAAGCGCATTGCGGTGGTGTCCGATGAGCAGTGGGTTGCCCTGACCCTGCACGCGTTGGCGTGGCTGATTCCCGGTGAGCTCGCCGTCTTCACGCTTGACGAGCTCGATAAGGCTAAGGAGTGGGCCGCCGGCTGAGCACCCACGCGCCGGTGCATAACTCCCACGCGGTGATCGAGTAGACGCTGCATCGCTCCCACACCGCGGGCGGCGTCTCGTTCTTCAACACGAGCACGAAAAACACGAAGCTGAGCAGACCGAACGCGCCCAGAGCCACCGACACCGCGCGATGCCGTCCGCCAATCATCGACGAGCCCGCGAGGATTGCCGCGTTGCCTCCCACGATCGCCAGTACCGCGCCGGTGGCATGTATCCACGCCGTGGGGGAGGGCCCGCTGTGGAACACCGCGACCAGCAGGTTTCCGACCATGTTCGCGGCAGCAAGCCCGAGAAACAGCCGGGCCCTGCGGATTTCGAAAGCCCTAACGGCAAGCGCAGCGGCAACGAAAAACATAGTGCCCTGCACACAGAACCCGGTGTTCATCACCCAGGCCCGCGGAGATCCCGCGGCGCCGAGATCACTGATGAAGTTCCGCGCGTAGCCATAGTGCGGAAAATCGTCAGCCGCAACGGCTTCCAGGATGAGATATGTCAGCGGCCCGGTAATCCAGGCGACGGCTGAACCTAGTCCCGGTCGTAGTGGCATACCGCCTCCAGCTTGATGCCGAACGGATCGAGCCAGAACGTCGCGTAGTAGTGACCCAAGGTGCCGGGCTTATTGGCGGCAGGCTTATAGGAGAACTCGTCGTCAGTGGCGAAGAAGGTCTCGAAGCCGACCAGCGGCATCAGGGCGTCGTAGTAGCGCTTCGCCGCTGCGAGGTCGGGGACATTGATTCCGAGGTGACCGAGCATCTCTTGAGTATCGCTAACCGACCAGATGTGCGCTGTTGTCGTCTAACTCGTTGCGGCGCAGCGCCATCGGCGTCATTGCGGGCACATCGCCGGCCTCGACGACGACCCGGGTGATCGGGGTGAGGACCTGAAAAAGCGTCTCCACTTCGTCGTCGCTCAACACGTCGAGCACCGACACCGACAGCGCGTCGGTGCTCGACTCGATGTGGTCCTTCAATTCCTGACCCGCCGCGGTCAGCGTCCCGTCGTCGTCGAGCAACCCGCGCGCCGCCAACCGCTGCTCACATAACTGCCATTCCTCGTCGTCGTAGTCGCGGGTGCGGGCGATGTACTCGCGCCCGATCGCCCCCGACGCGGCATGCAGCACATTGCTTTCCCGGCCCGTGACACCGGCGGCGCTCAGCACCGCGGTGTGGGTGTCGCCGCGATGCTCGCGTAGCAGCGTGGTGGCCTGCCACAGCGCGGCCAGCGGCTCATCCGGCCAGGGGAGCGCACGGTTAGCGGCGAACAGCGGTCGTCCGCAGACCGGTGCGCTTAGCGCCACCTTGCCCGCCAATTCGGCTGCGGTCGTGACATTTTCGTCATCCTTGAGGCCGTAGCGGCGCAGCACCGCCACCGCCGTGTCCAGCCGGACACGCAACGCCTTATCCGGACCGGCGATCTCCCACGCCGCCGGCAACGACTTGGCGACCCGGGTGGGGGCGAAGTTGTAGAAGATCGCCGTCACCACCTCGGGCGGCACCGCGCCCAGCGGCGCCGAGCGCGCGGCGAAGTAGCCCATCCAGTAGCCCTTATAACCCAAACCGTCCAGCGCCTCGCGCACCTCGGGCGCGAAGTACGTCACCCCGTGAATGGGCTCGAACCGATCCAGAAAGCGCCGCGCAAGCTTTGGTTCTCTATCCATAAACGCAGTCAACCACCCACTGCGGCCGTGGCCAAGACCAGGGTGATATCGCATATGGGTTCGTTTTCACAACCATGTGTAGGCCGACTTCTTGGTGCGCAGGTGACGGGTGTGACCCCAGCGGCGTAGGCGCGAAGTCCTTACTACCGCTTCAATATTCGCTTGAGGATCGGCAACACCAACGGGGTCGGCACAAATCGGGTCGACCCCAGCGCCAACCGGACTTGCAGTCCGCCCGGGACCACCGAGCCGCGCCCCTGCGAGGCGGCCTTCAGCGCATCGGCAACCACCCGCTCGGCCGAAACATGGGTGAATCCCGGCAGCTTGTCGACCAGATCCTGGGCGTCGTTGGTGGCCTGGAACTCCGTCGGCACCGGACCCGGGCAGACCGCGGTCACGGTCACGCCGCTCTCGGCGACTTCGGCGTTGACCGCCTCCGACAGCCACAGCACGTATGCCTTGGACGCGGCGTAGTTGGCGTTGTACGGGGCGGGCTGAAATCCCGACACCGAGGCCAGGTTGATGATCGCGCCGCGGCGGCGTTCGACCATGCCCGGCAGATAGCGCAACGTCAGGTCCGCCACCGCCTCGACGTCGACGCGCAGCACCTGCAATTCCTTGTCGCGGCCTTCGGCGCCGAACTTGGTGTAGATGCCCAGGCCCGCATTGTTGACCAGGATGTCGACCTGAACGTTCAGTTCATCGATGCGGGCGGCCAGCCGGTCTCGGTCCTCCGGGATGGCAAGGTCGGTGCCGACCGCGACGGCGTGGTCGTCGCCACCCAACTCCGTACACAAAGCCTGGAGCCGGTCTTCCCGGCGGGCGGTGACGACGACGCGGTAGCCGCGGGCCACGAGCTGGCGGGCGAATTCTTCACCGATACCGGAGGATGCTCCGGTGATCAGGGCGACCGAACCGGCCGACGGCGGTGGGAGTGTCATATAGCGCGAGCCTAGGCACCTTTGCGGCCGATGGCAATGATGGCCTAAGTCTCACATCGAGAAGCGTAGGGCCACGGCCGGTTTCGTTCGGGGATCGAGCTGAACCGGGCCTGTTTCAGCTGCGTCCGCAGGTGCTGGCGTAGTTCATCCAGGCTCGGGTCGGTCCACCTGTTGTGGGCTTCGGTCGGGTCGTCGGTGAGGTCGTAGAGCTCCCACTGGTCATCGAGCGGACTCATCCGATACGCGTCGCCGCCCAGCCCATTGGCCGCGAGGTGGCGAACCCCCGGCTCTGTCCAGGTCGCCGGATCGTCAAAGGTGCGCACCAGCTTCCACAGCCGTCCGTCGATGCGGACCACCAGACCCTCGAAGTTCGACCCGACATGCGCGGGCACCCGAATACGAATCAGCGCAGGCGGATTCGTGGTCTGCCGCAGCCGGCGGGCCACCGCCGAGGCGCCGGTGTCTCCCTCGAGCATGTTGTCGCGGGTCATGATGTAGACGGCGCGGTCCTCGTCGGCCGGCCCCCCGTCGACCACTGGCATCAAGTTCTGGCCCGGCAGCGGATGCACTTCGGAGAACGACTCGGCCAGGTCGTTGGCCGTCAGATCCACATCCACACCGGCCGCGGCCAGCAGCGTCGGCAGCAGATCGACGTGCGACGTCGGCGCCGTCACCGTCCGCGGCGACGTGGCGTCCGAGCCGATGCGGGCGATCACGAACGGCACCCGGGTCGCCTCGTCGTACAGGTTGAACCACTTCTGATGCAAACCACCATGTGCGCCAAGCAAATCGCCGTGATCGGAGGTGCGCACCAGCACCGCGTTGTCCGAACCGCCTTCGGTGACCGCGCGGCGCACCCGGTCGAGCGGGCCGTCGACCTCGGCGTGCAGTCGGTAGTACAGATCGCGGTAACGCTGCGCATTGCCCCGGTATGCCCGCTCGATCACCGGCGCTGGCCCGTAGCCGGTGGCGTAGGCCTCCCGGAACGCGATCTGCGCCGCCGGCTTCGAAGCCAAGTCCTCGTCCGCAGTGGGCGCCGCAGGCACATGCGGCGGATCCAGCGGCGACGGCTTGATCGGGCCGCGGCGTACCCAGCCCGGGAACAGCACGATGTCATGCGGGTTGACGAAGCTGGCCACCAACAGGAACGGACGCTGTGCGACAGGCTCTCCGGCGCGACGACGCGCATAACGGTCGATCAGCCAGGTCACGACGCGGTCGGCGACCAACGGGTCGCGACGCAGACCGGCGTTGCCCGGCAACGCCCCGTGTGGCTCCGGGCCCACCCATCCCGAAAAGCCAAACGGTCCAAGGGGATCGGCATCGAGATAGCGGTGCACCATGTCATGGTCGACGACGCCGTTCGCGTCGTTGGTCGCCAGCACTTGTCCGTGGGTGTCGTGCAGATCGGCGTGCGAGATGTGCCACTTGCCGTCGTAGTGGGTGTCGTAGCCGGCGGCGCGGAACCAGTTGCCCATGGTGGGCACCTCTCCGGGGCGCAGCCAGCGCATCCGCGAATCATCGGGCATCTTGCCCAGGCCGTCGGTCTGGGTGACGCCATGCAGATCGGGGTAGTGACCGGTGAATAACGTTGGGCGACTGGGCGCGCAGGCCAGCGAGCCGGTGTAGTGCCGGGTGAAGTTGATGCCGTGTTCGTCAAACCACTTGCGCCCGTGCAGAGTTCGATCCCGCCACGCGAGCACCTCGGGTGACTCGTACGGCGGGATGGCGCGCTCCTCGTCGGTCATCAGGATGATGATGTCGGGCTGACTAGCCATGAGGCTTCTCCATTCGGCGTGCTAGACCGGCGAGCATGATGTCGGACTGTCGGATCTGAACACGGCACACCGCGTGCTCGGCGAGCTTCTTCACAGCACCAGAACCGATTTCGACCGTGCTGGTCAGTGTGACGATCGTGGCAGCCCTCCCGGTTGGCTGCAGGCTCCAGCGGTTGGCGAACCGGCGGACCCGCTTGGGCAGGCCCTCGACGTCGTAGGCAATCACGCGCACGGGGTCGAACTCGGTGATCGTCTCCACCAGCGCGTTGCGGCCGATCTGCACGCGCCGCGTGGTGCCGACCGGCTCGCTGCCCCGAACGAGGATGCAGGAGTGGTCGATGTTGTCCGCCCAGGAACTGATCGAGCCGAAGTCAGCGAGCACATCCCAGACAGCGTGCGGGTCGGCAACGATGGTTCTGCTGCGGTCAATGTCGGCCACCGCCTTACGGTACGCGGCGGGCGAGCCATTCACAGACGCATTTCTGCGGAAACCGCGGGACTCGATGGCCAGCGGCGTTACCGTTTGCACACAACGTTGCCAACGACGCCGCGGAGGGCTCATGACGACCTACAAGACCGTAGTGGTCGGCACCGATGGCTCGGAGTCGTCACTGCGCGCGGTCGAGCGGGCCGGCAAGATCGCGGCCGACTCCAACGCCAAGCTGATCATTGCCACCGGCTACCTGCCGGAGAAGGACGACCCCCGGGCGGCCGACGCCCTCGGGCAGGAGGCGTACAAGGTCACCGGCAACGCGCCGGTGTACTCGTTGCTGCACGATGCTCACGATCGCGCAAAGGCGGCGGGGGCGACCAACATCGAGGACCGGCCGGTCAAGGGCGCTCCTGTCAATGCGTTGGTGGATCTCGCCGAGAAAGTGGGCGCCGACCTGCTGGTGGTCGGCAACGTCGGGCTGGACACCGGAGCCGCGATCATCGGGCGGGTGTTCTCGATACCGGGAGCGGTCGCAACACGGGCCAAGATCGACATCTTGATCGCGCATACCGCCGGCTGAGCACTCCCAGCCCTCGTCAGGTAACGAGTGGGTGGCTGGTCGGCATGAGACCCAGGGCGGCCGCGGCTGGCCACCACCGGCGTCGACGTGCAGATCCACTCCTTCTCACCACATGAGAGCGGCTTCAAGCGGACCGTCAAGGAGTACCTGCGGGAGAACTTCTACGGCGGCATCCTGGCGGGCGAGTTCGCCTGGCAAGAACCCGGCCGCCGTTTCCTGCAGCAGATGCCGATCCCGCCGGTGGACCGGGACAAGATCGCCCACGGTAACGCCGAGCGGCTGCTCGGCCTCACGAATTAGGTTCTGCCGCAATCGCTGCGGTTGAGACGTTTGAGATCAGCGGCATCGGTGTATCCCTCTCGAACAGCGCCCAATCATATGCGCTGAAATTTCCGAAATGTGTTGGCCCGCCGTCGGCTTCGGGCTCAATTCTTTGTGTTCCAAGAAGGGTTTTCATGTCGAATCGAAATACTGTTGTCCGGTCTCTGCACGACCTCGGTGCTGCGGCCTGGTTTGGCGGCGCGTTGATGGGCGCTGTCGGTGTCAACGGCGCCGCCGCAGCCGTCCGCGAGCCGCGGGATCGTGCGCGGGTCGCGTCGATCGGCTGGGCAAAGTGGAGTCCAGTCAATGCCGCGGCGATCGCGGCGCATTTAGTCGGCGGCTCGGCGATCCTCTACGCAAACCGGCGTCGCGCCAAGCACCAGTCCGGCGTCACGGCGAACACCGTCACCAAAATCCTGACCACCGGTGCCGCATTGGGCGCCACCGCCTACGCCGGGGCACTCGGCGCCAAGACTGCGCAGGGCGACGGCCACGCCGCGCACGGAGCAACCGAGCCGTCGTCGGAGACACCTGACGACGTCGCGAGCGCGCAGCGTCAACTGCGGTATCTCCAGTGGGTACTTCCGGTGCTGACCGGCACCGTCGTTGTGCTCGGCGCGCAACAAGGTGAGCAACAACGCCCCAGGGAGATCGTGACCGGGTTGGGTAACAAGCTCGCTGCGCGGGCACGAAGTAAAGCACCTTCCCTGTCCGCCGCTTGATCACCGCCGCCGCTGCAGCAGAGCCTCATTGAATGGGGTTCTGCTGCGGCATGTTTGGCGATGTTATGACGGTTGCTCAGTTGGTCGGCTCTCTTTTTTTGTTTTAGGACCACGGGCGATATCACCGCGGCCGCTGATATCGCATGCGACCACAATTCCGAAAAAGAGTGGCACCCAGCTGGCGGTACTGGTGTGACACATGGTGAGGTACGTCCGTGGTCACGCGCCAAGCGGCCAGGGTTCATGCTGGTATCCATGAACCGTAACGAGATCACCGAACAGATCGTGGTCGCTCGCCTCGCCAAAGGTCTGACCTGGCAGCAATTGGCCGACGCGATCGACCGCCCAGAGGTGTGGACCACGTCGGCCCTCCTCGGCCAGCATCCGATCCCGCCTGACATCGGCAAGGTGCTCGTCGACAAGCTGGGTCTCGACGAATCGGCAGTCCCCGTGCTGGCCGCCGTGCCCTACCGCGGCGGGCTGCCTTCAGCGGTCCCGACCGACCCCACCATCTACCGCTTCTACGAAGCCCTGCAGGTGTACGGGCCGGCGCTCAAAGAACTCATTCACGAGAAGTTCGGCGACGGCATCATGAGCGCGATCAACTTCAGCGTCGACGTGCAGAAGAAGCCACACCCGTCCGGTGACCGCGTCGTCGTCACCTTCGACGGGAAATTCCTGCCCTACGACTGGGTTTCGGCCCAGCCGTAAGGAATCTGTCAATAAACGCGCGCGACAAGCCGCGTACGCTTAGTTTTTGCTACATGCGCGGTCCATACTTCGAAGCCGACTGGCGACGGGAGCAGCTCCGGACCAACCTGTGGCTCGTTCCAATATTGCAGACCCTGGGAATAGGCGTACTGTTCGCCATCACCTACACAGTCGACCGCGCGGCTTACGACGGAATGATCCAGTTCCCATCGTGGGTGCTTCAGGGCAGCGCCGACTCGGCTCGCGCCGTGTTGGCCACGATCGCGGCGTCGATCATCACAGTGGTCGGCATCGTCTTCTCGATCACCATCGTTGCGCTGACGCTGGCCTCAACTCAGTTCGGGCCGCGGATGCTGCGCAACTTCGTGCGCGATCCCGGAACTCAAGTTGCGTTGGGAACATTCGTCGCGTCGTTTTCCTACGCCACGATCGCTCTGGTCTCGGTGGGCGGCGGCCCGCACGGTGATTTCGTTCCACATTTGTCGATCACGGTGACGTTCATGCTGACGCTGGCTGACGTCGCCGTGCTGATCTTCTTCCTCAATCACATCGCCTCGATGATCCAGCTTCCGGTTGTCATTGCAAACATCGCTGCAACATTGGACAAAGAGATATCGGCGCTGGATCGCAGTGGGGAGCTCGAGGTCAAGGCGACGCGCGGCCCGTCGCACGAGGAATTGCTGGCCCGGTTCGCCGAGGCCGGTGCCCCGATCCGCACCCCGCGCAGCGGCTATCTCCAGGTCATCCGGCATGACTCGCTGCTGAAGATCGCTACCAAGGCCGACGCGGTCATTCAGTTACCCTTCCGCCCTGGGCATTTCGTGGTCGCAGGTCAGGTGATCGCCCGGGTATGGCCGCCCGAGGCTGCCGAGTCTGTCGCAGAGCGTCTGGCACTGGGTCACATCACAGGTGCCTATCGCACACTTCCACAGGACATTTCGTTCGGCTTCGATCAACTGGTCGAGATCGGTTTGCGCGCCCTATCGCCGGCAGTCAACGACACGTTCACCGGAATGACCTGCGTCGACTGGATCGGTGACGGCTTGTGCCGAATTTCCACCTCATGGCGTCCGCACCGGATCCGGCGCGACGCTGAAGGCAACATCCGCGTCATCGCCTTCCAGCCCGATTTCCAGCGGCTGGTGGAGCGCACGTTCGATACCATCCGGCAGGCCGCAGTTGGCATGCCCGCCATCATGATCCGGCAACTCGAAGTGCTCGCGAAGATCATGGAACAAACCCCTGACCGTGAACTCCAGACTCCGCTGATCCACCAGGCCGAGGCGATCCAGCGGTCCAGCCTTGCCTCGGTCCCCGACCCCTCAGACCGCGACGACGTCACACGACGCTACGAGGCGGTCCTCGCGCTGATAGCCCCCGTCGCGATGGAGCCGAACGAGCTTCGTCCGGCCTAGCGGCTACAGTTCGCAGAGTGACCACCGAACTGAAGGCGGATCTCGTCCTGTCCGGTGGCGGCGTCAAAGGCATTGGCCTGTCCGGCGCCGCCGTCGCGCTGCTGGAAGCCGGCTACGCGATCCAGCGGGTCTCCGGTACCTCGGCCGGCTCGGTCGTCGGCGCGATCCTGGCGGCCGGCGCCGACGAACTGACCCCCGAGCAGGTCGAGCAGCTCACCATGACGCTGCCCTACAAAAAATTCCTCGACCCGACGCGCATCACCGGTATCCCGCTGCTCGGGCCAGCGTGGGGAGTGCTGAGCGAAACCGGCATCTACAAAGGCGATTTCGCTCACGACTGGATCCGTTCCGAGCTGGCCAACCTGGGTGTACGCACCTTCGGCGACCTCGCCATCGACGCCCCGAACCTGGCGCCCGAACGGCGCTACCGGTTGGTCGTCACCGCGACCGACGTGACCACCGGCCAGATGGTCCGTTTGCCGTGGGACTACCGCAGGCTATACGGACTGGACCCTGACGAGCAGGAGGTCGCCGACGCGGTTCGCACGTCGATGTCGATCCCGTTCTTCTTTCAAACCACCAAATTGACCAGCGCGAGCGGACTTGACGTCCACGCTGGTCGACGGCGGCATGCTGTCGAACTTCCCGATCGACTCCTTCGACCGGCGGGACGGCAAGCTACCGCGTTGGCCCACCTTCGGCGTCACGCTGTTGCCCAACCTGCCGCAGGGCAACGACAAGGTGATTCCGGTTCTGGGGCCGGTGAATTGGATCTTCGGCGGCCCACCGTTGATCGAAGCGCTGATCACGACGATGATCGTCGGTCGCGACCAGACTTACCTGAATCAGCCGTGGGTCGACTCGCGGGCTATCCGGGTCGACTCGTCGAAGGTCGGATTCCTCGACTTCAATATCGGCGACAAGCAGAAGCAGGAGCTCTACCAAGCCGGCCACAACGCCGCGGAGGAATTCTTGTCCACCTGGGACTGGGAAGACTACCTCGAACGCTTCCGGCGGCCGGCGAGCTAGCCCTAAACTTCGAATTCCTTTGCCATGTTGTCGATTCCGGCGCGAATGCCCGCAAGAGCTTCGGCCCGGGTTCGCAGCTTCGTCCCGACATGG
Source organism: uncultured Actinomycetota bacterium (assembly GCA_963824335.1). Classification (GTDB taxonomy): domain Bacteria; phylum Actinomycetota; class Actinomycetes; order Mycobacteriales; family Mycobacteriaceae; genus Mycobacterium. Next base: position 42,549 of record CAWGPB010000035.1, on the reverse strand, counting down.
GCGTGCTGCTTCAAGGTGGCAAACTCCCGGGCGGCTTCCTCGGCGCGGCTGAGCACGATGTCGGGCATCACGATCTCGTCGACCCACCCGGAGGCGACCGCGGTTTCGCCGAAGAACGTCTTCGCCAGAGTGGCCGATTGCTGATACGCCGACCGCGTCAGACGCAGCTTCATCACTTCCAGCGCCGCGTAGGGGATCGTCATACCGATCGCGACCTCGTTGGCCTGAATGTTGTAGGCGGGGGCCGCAATTCGATGATCGCCGCTGGCAAGCAGGAATGCCCCCATCGCGATCGCATGCCCGGTGCAGGCCATCACCACCGGCTTGGGATAGGACAGCAGCCGGTGCGACAGCTCGAAGCCGCCTTTGAGCATGTCGACCGCTGGTTGGACGTCCCCGGACGTCAGGACCTTGAGGTCGAAACCGGCGCTGAAAACCTTGTGGTTTCCTGCGATCACGACGGCGCCGACGTCGTCGCGGTCGGCGTGGTCGAGCGCGTCCTGCAACGCCTGCTGCATGGTCGGACCGAGAACGTTGACCTTGCCGTCGTCCATCGTGATGAACGCGATGGACTCATCGAGGCGATAACTGACCGGGCCGTCGCTCATGGAGTTGATTGAATCAGACCGATAAAAAGCCGGTGTCGCTAGACCCGCTCGCCGCGGTGCTTGCCGAGTTCCTCTTCGGCGTTACCCCAGCGCAGGCTGACATCAGTCGGCGGCGCTTCGATCTGCCGGGTGCGCAAGCGGTCCTTGGCCTCGTCCACTGCGCGGTTGATCCGCTCGATCTCGGCGCGGAACACGTCCACCCGAGTTTCCTTGGTGGCGTAGTGGAAGTAGGTCAGCAGGCTGCGCAGTAGCTCCAACTTCTGCTTTTCCCGCTTGGCCAGGTCGTGGTTGGTCATCAATTCGATCCGCTGAACCGGTGGCAGCGACGCCCAGTCGAGCACCACCTTGGTCTCCAGGGCACGGCGGCGAGGTTGCCAGAACTTCCAGCCACGCGGAATCTCGGCCCGGTCGTAGTAGGTGACGGTGCCGGGGAATCGAGACTCGATGCCCTCACCGAGCTCGTTGCGGTCCAGCGCCGAATCCCACACCGTGCGCCATTCCTGCCCGGGGGCCAGGGTCGGCAATTGACGGGGGAGTTGCAACTCCACGACGTCGGCATAACCGTCGGTGGCGTTCTCGTACTCGGCGACGGTCGGTGGATGCGGAAACGTGAACGAGACGTCGTAGGCGGAGGTTTTCCCGAAGTTGCGGACGACGAGCTCGATCACATGCCAGTCGGCGGCGTGGGGCTCCATGAACATGCTGACGTGCGGGCGGGATTCTTCGGATGCCTGTCGGCGGGCGCGGCGGATGCTTGCATTGGCGTAGAGCAGAGCGACAACTGCGAGTGCGAGTAAAGCCCAGACGGCCCACGCCAACCAGGTCGCGGACCCGGCGCCCGCCACCTCATGCCATCGATCGCGGATCCATTCCATCGAAGATCCCATCGCTTTCACCTACATCACGCGATTGGCCGCGTGAAAATTCGCTTGAGAGCCTGTGTCCGCACAGCTATCCGCCCATCAGCGAACGCCACTGTTCCAGATTAGCGACCCGGTAAACGTAATTTGAACGCTTGACCTCAGACAACGAGGCACTTGGCTCAGCCGAATACCAGTGTCCGGGAAATACTGTCGGATCACCCGATAGCTGTGCAAGTTTTTGCAGGCTGCGGAATATCTCGTCGGAATCTCCGCCGGGAAAATCAGTGCGACCACAGCCCTCCAGAAAAAGGGTGTCGCCGGCGATCAACCGGCCGTCGAGCAAGAAACATTGGCTGCCCGGCGTGTGGCCCGGGGTGTGCAGCAGTTCGATGTCGATATCGCCGATGCTGACCTTGTCGCCGTGCTCATGGGCGGTGAGATCGCTCATCGGAATCCCGGTGATGCGCGAAACAAACAGTGCCTCTTCGGAATTGACGTGAACGGGGACGCTGACCCGCTCGAGCAGCTCGGCCAGGCCCTTCAACTCGAAGCCCATCATCGAGCCGCCGACATGGTCGGGGTGGTGGTGGGTGACCAGCACGCCGGACAGGTGCATGCCGTCGGCCTCCAGCGTGTCGACCAGGTCGCCGGCCGCGTAGGCGGGGTCGACCACGACGCAGTCACCGGTCTGCCGGTCGCCGATCAAATAGGCGAAGTTACGCATCTGCTGGGCAATGCCGTCGCCCAGGGCGAAGTCTCGGCCGGAGAGCAGTTGGCGAAAGTACAGCCGGTCTTGCTGGTCACTGTCAGACACTCGGATAGCCTAAGGGGGCTCGCGACGCGGGGTAAACCTCACCGTTTTGGTGCCCTCGCAACGCAGGCTGTACCCTCTTTTAGGCCCGACGCATGACTCAACCGGTCGCTATCGGGTGCGGCCCCCTTAGCTCAGTCGGTAGAGCGTTTCCATGGTAAGGAAAAGGTCAACGGTTCGATTCCGTTAGGGGGCTCGGCGGACGCCGAGCAGGCAGGCGGCCCAGAACGAAGAACAGTGCAGTTCCGAGGCGGTGTAGCTCAGTCGGTTAGAGCGAACGACTCATAATCGTTAGGTCGCCGGTTCGAGTCCGGCCATCGCTACAAGACAACAACGAACAGAAACCGGAAAAGAGAACCGACGTGGCCTCCAGTACCGACGTACGGCCCAAGATCACCTTGGCCTGCGAGGTGTGCAAACACCGCAACTACATCACCAAGAAGAACCGCCGCAACGACCCCGACCGGTTGGAGCTGAAGAAGTTCTGCTCCAACTGCGGCCAGCATCAGGCGCACCGCGAGACCCGCTGACCCCTCCCCGTCAGCTATCTACACAGATGGGCTAGGTACATTCGAGAGCCATGTCGCTGGGCAAACACGCGATCGGTAAGCGTTTCCGCTATCCCGATCATTACCTCGTCGAGCGCGAAAAGATTCGCGAGTACGCGGTCGCTGTCAAAAACGAGGATCCACCGTTCTTCGAGGAGAACGCCGCCGCTGAACTAGGCTATGACGGGTTGGTGGCACCACTGACCTTCATCTCGGTGTTCGGCTACAAGGCTGTGGCAGCTTTCTTCGAGTGGGCAAACATCGTCACTCATGACGCCCAGGTTGTTCAGGTCGATCAGGCGCTGACATTTTTCGCCCCCATCAAGGTGGGGGACCGCCTGTACTGCGATGTAGAGATCGAGTCGGTTCGTCGAGCCCACGGCACCGACATCGTCATGACCAAACAAACCATCACCAACGACGCGGGTGAGGTTATTCAGGAGACCTACACGACCTTGGCGGGTCGTGCAGGTGAAGACGGAGAAGAGGGTTTTCGAGATGCCACTGCGTGAGTTCGATTCGGTGAAGGTGGGCGATCAACTTCCCGAGAAGATCTACCCGCTGACCCGTCAGGATTTGGTGAACTACGCGGGTGTCTCCGGTGACCTGAACCCGATCCACTGGGACGACGAGATCGCCAAGGTGGTCGGGCTCGACACCGCAATCGCGCACGGCATGCTGACCATGGGTCTGGGCGGCGGCTTTGTCACCTCATGGGTCGGCGACCCCGGGGCGGTCACCGAGTACAACGTGCGGTTCACCGCGGTGGTCCCAGTGCCCAACGACGGCAAGGGCGCCGAGATCGTCTTCACCGGCCGGGTCAAGTCTGTCGATCCCGAAAGCAAGTTGGTGACGATCGCACTGACCGCGACCACCGACGGCAAGAAGATCTTCGGTCGCGCGGTCGCGTCGGCAAAGTTGGCGTAGCCATGGCGATCAACACCGACATCCTCGGGATGGTGTGGGTCTACGAGGACAGCTACGTGGTGGGCCGAGAGAAGGTCCGCGAATTCACCAAGGCGGTCAAGGCCGAAGACCCGGCCAGCCTGGACGAAGCGGCAGCAGCCGAACTCGGTTACGACGACCTGGTCGCGCCGCTGACGTTTGTCACCATCCTCGGGAAGATGGTGCAGGCGGACTTCATGCGCAAGGTCGACACCGGCTACGAGACGTTGCAGATGGTCCAGGTCGACCAGCGGTTTGTCTACCACAAGCCGATCCTGGCCGGCGACGTGTTGCACGCCAAGATGGAAGTTGATTCCGTCGTCGAGCGTTTTGGCGCGGACATCGTCGTCACCAGGAACACGCTGACTAACGACGCCGGCGAACTCGTGATGGAGTCCTACACCACGATGATGGGTCACGAGGGCGACAACTCGATCAATCTCAGATGGGACAAGGAGACCGGCCAGGTCGTCAGGACGGCGTGATTAGTACCTGAGACTTGCTCCGATGTACACTCGGACCTCGGGGTTTTCCCACTACCAGCGTATTTTTCCTTCAGTTGGAGAAGCGCGCGCGTGGCGGGTGGCCCCGACACGCGCAGGTTGGCCTGCCAACCAGCGAAGGGGCGTAGCTCAACTGGCAGAGCAGCGGTCTCCAAAACCGCAGGTTGCAGGTTCAAGTCCTGTCGCCCCTGCACATGCGTCCGGTGACGATGCGGGCCGTTTCGGCCCGAGGAGGATCCGGAGCAGCAATGGTGGACACTGGACGGTGAACACCACGCACACGATGGAACGAAGGAGCATGCGGTGAGCGACGAACGCGTCGATGCCGACGCCGCAGCCGACGGCGGACCCGACTCGCCAGGCGGTCGTACTGCCGTGGTGACGCCGCAGCGGCCCACCGGCAAGCGGTCCCGGCAGCGGCCCGGCGCGGATGACGCCTCCGGCGCCGTCGAACTCACCGACAGCGATTCCGACGACGACGCCCGCAAGAAAGCCAAGAAGGCGAAGAAAGCCAAGACGTCCGGTGATTCGTCGAGCAACCCGTTCGTCTTCGTCCTCACCTACCTCAAGCAGGTCGTCGCCGAGCTGCGCAAGGTCATCTGGCCCAACCGCAAGCAGATGAGCTCCTACACCTCGGTGGTGCTGGCGTTCCTGGTGTTCATGGTGACGTTGATCGGCCTGGTGGATCTGGGCTTGGCCAAGCTAGTGCTGCTGGTGTTCGGCTGAGCTGTCCACGGCCACCTAGCGCTGAAATATTAGGAAGGATCCATAAACCGTGACTACCTCCAACGGCGATCAGCCGGTGGGTGAGACGGTCGACATCGAAGCCGCGCTGCACGAAGTCACCGCTGCTGACGACGCAGCCGAGACGGCCACCGATGAACCGTCAATCGGCGAGGTCGCTGAGTCGGCCGAGCCCAAAGAATCGGCTGAGCCCGAGGTGCCGGCTGAGGACGAAGACGTCGACCCGGCCGTCGCGCTGAAGGCCGACCTGCGCTCCAAGCCCGGCGACTGGTACGTCATCCACTCCTACGCGGGTTATGAGAACAAGGTGAAAGCCAACCTCGAGACCCGTGTGCAGAACCTGGATGTCGGCGACTACATCTTCCAGGTGGAAGTGCCCACCGAAGAGGTCACCGAGATCAAGAACGGTCAGCGCAAGCAGGTCAACCGCAAGGTGCTGCCGGGCTACATCCTGGTGCGGATGGACTTGACCGACGACTCGTGGTCGGCGGTGCGCAACACCCCGGGCGTCACCGGGTTCGTTGGCGCCACGTCGCGTCCGTCGGCGCTGCGGCTCGACGACGTGGTCAAGTTCCTGCTGCCGCAGGGGGCCGCCAAGAAGGCCGCCAAGGGTGCCTCGAGCACCGCGAGCGCGGTCAGCGAAGGCGGTCTGGAACGTCCCGTGGTCGAGGTGGACTACGAGGTCGGCGAGTCGGTCACCGTCATGGACGGTCCGTTCGCCACGCTGCCGGCGACGATCAACGAGGTCAACGCCGAACAACAGAAACTCAAGGTGCTGGTGTCCATCTTCGGTCGCGAAACACCTGTCGAGCTGGGCTTCACCCAGGTCTCAAAGATTTAGCTAGCTAGGAAGGAACACCCACACTCATGGCCCCGAAGAAGAAGGTCGCCGGGCTGATCAAGCTGCAGATCAAGGCTGGCGAGGCCAACCCGGCTCCGCCGGTCGGTCCGGCGCTCGGCCAGCACGGCGTCAACATCATGGAGTTCTGCAAGGCGTACAACGCCGCGACGGACAGCCAGCGCGGCAACGTCGTCCCGGTGGAGATCACCGTGTACGAGGACCGCAGCTTCACCTTTGCGCTGAAGACGCCGCCGGCCGCCCGCCTGCTGCTCAAGGCCGCCAAGGTGGCCAAGGGCTCGGCCGAGCCGCACAAGACCAAGGTCGCCAAGGTCACCTGGGACCAGGTCCGCGAGATCGCCGAGACGAAGAAGGCCGACCTCAACGCCAACGACGTCGACGCGGCCGCCAAGATCATCGCCGGGACCGCCCGGTCGATGGGGATCACTGTCGTTTAAGGACGGTTTCCCGACAAAATCAGTGCGCGTGGGAGGGCCAGCTTCGGCCCGCTAACCACAACCCAACACCGAGATTGGATGAACGAATGAGCAAGAACAGCAAGGCATATCGCGCCGCGGCCGAGAAGATCGACCACGACAACCTCTACACCCCGCTCGAGGCCACCAAGTTGGCCAAGGAAACGTCGTCGACCAAGCAGGACGCGACCGTCGAGGTCGCCATCCGGCTCGGCGTGGACCCGCGCAAGGCCGACCAGATGGTCCGCGGCACGGTCAACCTCCCGCACGGCACCGGTAAGACCGCCCGCGTCGCGGTCTTCGCCGTCGGTGAAAAGGCCGAAGAAGCGACCGCGGCCGGCGCAGACGTGGTCGGCAGCGACGATCTGATCGAGAAGATTCAGGGCGGGTTCCTCGACTTCGACGCAGCGATCGCGACCCCCGACCAGATGGCCAAGGTCGGCCGGATCGCCCGCATCCTCGGGCCGCGTGGCCTGATGCCGAACCCCAAGACCGGTACCGTCACCCCCGACATCACCAAGGCGGTGTCCGACATCAAGGGCGGAAAGATCAACTTCCGCGTCGACAAGCAGGCCAACCTGCACTTCGTGATCGGCAAGGCGTCCTTCGACCCCAAACAGCTGGTCGAGAACTACGGCGCGGCGCTCGACGAGGTGCTGCGGCACAAGCCGTCCTCGTCCAAGGGGCGCTACCTGAAGAAGATCACGGTCTCCACGACCACCGGCCCGGGCATCCCGGTCGACCCGGCGGTCACCCGCAACTTCTCCGAGGCGTAAACGCGTAGTGCCGCAAACCGGCGGTTGCTAGCTCTCAACAGACCCCTTATCTCTTAGAATCTCCTCATGCTTGGTGCCTGGGAAAGCGACGGCAGTCGGCTGAGCCGGCCGGAGTTGAGTGACTACCTGGACGCGGACGGCGAAATCGTCCTGCCCGAGGGCGTCAACGTGGTGACCTTTCTGGACCGCCATATCGAAGACATCGCTGATGGCGTCGCGTACCGCTTCCTCGACTACTCCCACGACGCCGACGGCACGATGATCGAGCTGACCTGGGGCGAGTTGGGTACCCGGCTGCGGGCCATCGGCGCTCGCCTGCAACAGGTCACCACCAAGGGCGATCGGGTGGCGATCCTGGCGCCGCAGGGCATCGACTACATCGTCGGCTTCTTCGCCGCGATCAAGGCCGGCGACATCGCCGTTCCGCTGTTCGCGCCGGAGTTTCCGGGACATGCCGAGCGCCTCGACGCGGTGCTCAGTGACGCCAAACCCTCGGTGGTGTTGACCACCGCCGGCGCGGCCGCGACAGTGCTGGAGTTTGTCCGCTCGCTGCCGCGCGCGGACAGACCGCGGGTCATCGCGATCGACGAAGTTCCCGACTCGGTGGGCGCCACCTTCGCCCCGGTTCAGCTGGACACCGACGACATCGCTTACCTGCAATACACCTCGGGATCCACCCGATCTCCGGTCGGTGTGGAGATCACCCACCGCGCGATCGGCACCAACGTGCTGCAGATGGTGATCTCGACCGGGATCGACTACGACATCCGCAGCGTCAGCTGGCTGCCGCTGTACCACGACATGGGCCTGCTGATGATCGTCTGCGTGGCGGTGTTCGGCACGCAGGTCACCCTGATGTCGCCAGTCTCGTTCGTCCGCCGGCCGCAGCGCTGGATCCGCCAACTGGCAGCGGAGTCCAAGCACGGCCCCACGTTTGCGGCGGCCCCGAACTTCGCGTTCGAGCTGGCCGTCGAGCGTGGGCGTCCCGACCCCGGCGAAGACCTCGACCTGACCAATGTGGTGTCGCTGATCAACGGCTCCGAGCCGGTCCGGATCGGCTCCATCGAGAAGTTCAACGCGGCGTTCGCCCCCTACGGCCTGCCGAGCACGGCGATCAAGCCGTCCTACGGAATGGCCGAGGCGACGCTGTTCGTCTCGACCATCGACCTCTCCGCCGCGGCGACCGTGGTCCACCTGGACCGGGAACAGCTGGGTGCCGGGCGCGCGGTTCAAGTCCCACGCGACCATCCCAACGCCATCTCGCAGGTTTCCTGCGGCCGGATCGCCCGCAGCCAGTGGGGCGTCATCGTCAACACCGAGACCGAAGCGGAACTCCCCGACGGCGAGGTCGGCGAAATCTGGTTGCACGGCAACAACATCGGCCAGGGGTACTGGGCCCGACCCAAGGAAACCGAGCGGGTGTTCGGCAACAAACTGCAACGCAGACTATCGGTCGGCAGCCACGCCGATGGGGCACCGAGCGAGGCCACCTGGCTGCGGACCGGCGATCTCGGCGTCTACCTCAACGGTGAGCTCTACATCACCGGGCGGATCAAAGATCTGATCATCGTCGACGGCCGCAACCACTATCCGCAGGACGTCGAGGCCACCACGGCCGAGGCGTCGTCGAAAGTCCGATCAGGTTATGTCGCAGCGTTTTCGGTGCCGGCGAACGAGGTGCCCGGAGCGGCCGCAGATGAGGTCGGCGAACGCGTCGTGATCGTCGCCGAGCGAGCGCCGGGGGCGGGCCGGGCTGACCTGCAACCAGTCATCGATGACATCCGTGCGGCGGTATCCCGTCGGCACAGCCTGCCGCTGGCCGACGTGTTGCTGGTCGCGGCCGGCGTGATCCCGCGAACCACCAGCGGCAAGCTCGCGCGCCAGGCGTGCCGGGCGCTGTATCTCAACGGTGAACTGGGCCACCGTAGCCTTTCCTGACGGCTTACCCACCGCACTCGATGATCCGGCGGCGCAGATAGTCGCGGCCCGGGTCGGAACCGTTGGACGCCAACGCCTCTCGATACCAGGTAAGGGCGTCTTTTGGCCGTCCTGCCCGGCGCAGCAGGTCTGCTCGTACTGACGCGACGAGGTTGGATCGCGCCAGCCGCGGGTCGTGCGCGACCTGCTCCAGTGCCGCCAGCCCGGTGTCCGGGCCGTCGCGGAACCCTACCGCCAGGGCGCGGTTCGCGCGCACCACCGGCGAATCCGTCATTGCCGCCAGCCGGTCGTAGGCCGTGCAGATCGTGCGCCAGTCGGTCTGCTCCCACGACGGCGCCGTTGCATGCAGTGCGGCGATCACCGCCTGCGGCAGGTAGGGTCCGGTCGACCCGTGGGCCAGTCGAAGCCGGTCCAGGCCGCGCGCGATCCGGCCGCGGTCCCAGCGGCCACGGTCCTGCTCCTCGAGCGGCACCAAGGTGCCGTCGGCGTCGACCCGAGTGGCCCGTCGCGAATCATGCAGCAGCACAAGGGCGGCCAGGGCGTGCGCTTCATGCTCACTCGGCATCAGCGTGCACAGCTCAGTCGCCAGTCGAACGCCCTCATCGCAGAGCTCATCGCGAATCGCCGACGGTCCGGCCGTCGACCAGTAGCCCTCGGTGAACACCGAATAGATGCAGGAGAGCACATGCGGTGTGCGCTCGGGCAGCAGCTCGGCCGGCGGCACGCGCAACGGGATGTTGGCGTGCCGGACCTTCGCCTTGGCTCGGGTGATCCGTTGACCGACAGCCGTTTCCGTCTGCAGCAGCGCGCGGGCGATCTCGGCGACGGTGAGCCCGGACACCAGCCGCAGGGTCAGCGCCAACTGCGACAACCGGTCGAGTGCGGGGTGTGCACAGGTGAACATCATCCGCAGCTCGTCGTCGCGGACCGGGTACACGTCCACCTCGGTGCGCGCCCGAATCTCGTCCACGTAGGCCACCAGTTCCTTTGTTGGACGGACCGACTCGCGGCGCAACCGGTCGCGGGCGCGGTTGCGCGCCACAGTGAGCACCCATGCACCGGGGTTGTCCGGTACGCCGTCGCGTGGCCACGCCCGCAATGCCTCAGCGAAGGCTTCCTGGACGGCGTCCTCGGCGACAGTCAGATCACCCGACCACCGGGCCAGGGCGGCCACGGCCGGGCTCCACTCCCGCCGGAAGACGCCGTCCAGGTTTGCCATTCGTGGGCTAAACGGCCGACACCTTGGCCAGCTGCCGTACCTCCACTGCCGAAGCGGGGATCATCGACGCCAGCTTCACTGCCTCGTCGCGGTCCGTGGCCTTCAGCAGATAGAACCCCGTCGCGATCTCGGCGCTCTCCGCGAACGGCCCGTCGGTGAGCAACACCTGGCCGTCGCGGACCCGTACGGTCGTCGCTGTCGCCGGCTCGTGCAGAGCTGCGCACGCGATGATGTGATCGCCTGCCGCGGCCGCGAATTCGCCGTGCCGAGCCGCCTCGGCCTCCCACTCCGGTGTGCCGGGGGTGTTGACCGCGGCCGGTGGCTCGAGCAGCAGCGCCAGCCAGCTGGCATCGGAACCCGACCACTCGGAGTCCACGGTGTGGAAGATGGGCCGGACTTCCACCGCGCCGCGTTTGGCAGCAGGGACATCGCGCGCGAGCGCCAGCGCATCGTCGAGGTTTTCGGCCTCGAACACGTAATAGCCGCCGGCGACTTCCGCGCCCTCGGCGAACGGGCCGTCGGTGACGAGCGGGGCATCGGGACCGCCGCTGATCCGGGCAGCGGCCGCCGCAGGCAACAGCGCGTCGCCGGAGCGGATCGCTGGGCCGGCCTTGGTATGGAAGCTCTGGTAGGCCGCCATCTCGGTGGCACGCTCGTCAGGCGTGAGATCCGGTTCCTGGCCGATCAACAAAGCGAGGTACTGCATGGTCGTCACCTCCGGTAGTGAGCAGAACCCTGTGTTCCACTCTCTACCGGTTCGACGAACGGCGCGACCGGTATCCGACAGCTCGCCTCAAGAAAAGTCAGGCGACGGCGCCCGGCTTCAGGTAGGTCACCAGGCTGACGTCGATCACTTCGTCGGTGAAGTACTGCTGGCATCCGCGCAGGTACCGCATGTACCGGTCGTAGACCTCTTCGGATTGGATCTCGATGGCCTTGTCCTTGTTGGCCTCGAGTGCGTCGCCCCAGATCGTCAGCGTCTTGATGTAGCTCTCCCGCAACGAAAGCGGTTCGGGCACAATGAAGCCCGCCTTCTCGCCGTGCTCGACCATCATGCCGGTGGACGGCAGCCGACCGCCGGGGAAGATCTCGGTGAGGATGAACTTGATGAACCGCGCCGTCTCGAACGTGATCTTCTTGCCACGGGCGTTGAGGTCGTACGGGTGATAGGCCACACTGCTCTGGACCGTCATCCGCCCGTCCTCGGGCATGATGTTGAACGCGTTCTTGAAGTAGTGGTCGTAGTTCTCGAAGCCGAAGTGCTCGAACGCCTCGATGGACACGATCCGGTCGACCGGGTCGCTGAAGTCCTCCCAGCCACGCAGCAGCACCGTGCGCGAGCGGTCGGTGTCGATGTCGTCCAGCACCTGCTGAGCGCGGGCGTGCTGGTTCTTGGACAACGTCAGACCGATCACGTTGACGTCGTACTTCTCCACCGCTCGGCGCATCGTGGTTCCCCACCCGCAACCGATGTCCAGCAGCGTCATGCCGGGCTTGAGGTCCAGCTTGTCGAGGTTCAGATCGACCTTGGCGATCTGGGCTTCCTCCAGAGACTGGTCGTCACGGGTGAAGTAGGCGCTGCTGTAGGTCCGCGTCGGGTCCTGGAACAGCCCAAAGAAGTCGTCGGAGAGGTCGTAGTGCGCCTGGATGTCCTCCGGGCGCGTCCGTATCTGGATCGATCCATCTTGCTTCTCAGGCATCAGTGTTTGTTAACCCTTTCCTACTGCCCGGGGAATAAACGCACCCAGGTCGCGAAAGCACAGTACCCCGGCTTTCGCCACAACATTGCTGTTCATTGTGCGCGTAATGACTACTTCTCCAGAGTGAATTGGTTGACGTCGACGTACCCAACCCGGAATCCCTTGGCGCAACCGGTCAGATAGTGCATGTAGCGCTCGTACACCTCTTCGGACTGGATCTCGATCGCTTCGCTCTTGTGCTCCTCGAGCGCGGCGGCCCAACAGTCGAGAGTCCTCGCATAATGCGGCTGCAGCGACTGCCTGCGCGTCAACGTGAAGCCCCCCTTCGCCGAGCGCTCCTCGACCATCTCGATCGACGGCAACCGGCCACCGGGGAAAATCTCGGTGACGATGAACTTCATGAATCGAGCCAGATCGAACGTCAACGGCATGCCGCGCTCAGTCATCTGCGACGGCACCAGGGCGGTGATGGTGTGCAGCAGCATCACCCCGTCATCGGGCAGCGCCTTGTGGGCCATCGCGAAGAAGTCGTCGTAGCGGTCGTGGCCGAAGTGCTCAAACGCGCCGATCGAGACGATCCGGTCCACCGGCTCGTCGAATTCCTCCCAGCCGGCCAAGCGGACTTCCTTGGAGCGGGGGCTGTCCATGGCGTCCAGCGTCTTCTGGACGTGTCCGGCCTGGTTTTTGGACAGGGTCAGGCCGATCACGTTCACGTCGTACTTCTCCACGGCGCGGCGCATCGTGCTGCCCCAGCCGCAGCCGACGTCGAGCAGGGTCATGCCGGGTTCCAGGCCGAGTTTGCCCAGCGCCAGGTCGACTTTGGCCTGCTGCGCCTGCTCCAGCGTGTAGTCGTCCTTCTCGAAATAGGCGCAGCTGTACGTCTGGCTCGGGTCGAGGAAGAGTGCGAAGAACTCGTCGGACAGGTCGTAGTGTGCCTGTACGTCTTCGAAATGAGGCCTGAGCTTTTCGGCCATCGCGCAACGCGCCTTTCTGGAAATTTCGTGGTGTCCATCCGCCTGGATGGAGCTGCCCGCCCCCCGGCGATCCTCGAGTCATGCTAGTCGATCGGCCTAATCAGACCGAATCCGCGAAACTGTGGCTCAGGCCTCGGTAAACGTTGTGGTCAGCTCCCCGATGACGTCGTCCCACAGTTCCTCGGGCAAGTCGTGGCCCATGCCGTCGAACAACCGCAGGCGGGCGCCCGGGATCGTGCGGGCCACCACCCGGCCGCCGAACGGCCGCTGCAGCTTGTCGGCCGTGCCGTGCAGCACGACGGTCGGCGCGGTGATCTGGCGGTCGTAGTGGGCCAGGCTGCCGCTGGCGATGATCGCGCTGAAGTGCCGGGTCGTTCCCCAGGGGTAGTAGCAGCGTTGGTAGCCCTGAATGGCCTCGTCGCGTAGCCGCTGCTCGGGCGCCGGGTAGCGCGGGCTACCGATGATCCGCCAGACCTTCACCGAGTAATCGGCGATCACCTCGATCGGCGAATTGGGCGACGGGCCTCTCAGCACGGCGAGCAGCGCCTGCGGGTGCGGCGGCGGCAGGAACGCCCGGTTGTTGCTGGAGAAGATCACCGCCAGCGAACGGGTGCGCTGCGCGAACCGTGCCGCAAAGATCTGGGCGATCATGCCGCCCATCGAGGCGCCGACGATGTGGGCGCGGTCGATCTCGAGGTGGTCGAGTATCGCGGCGGCGTCGTCGGCCATGTCTTCAAGCCGATAGTCGGCGTTGCCGGGAATGCCCACGAAGAACCTGATCAGGTTGGGGATCAGGGCTCCGCCGTTGCTGCGTCGCTCGGTCTTGCTGGACAGGCCGACGTCGCGGTTGTCGTACCGGATCACCCGCAGGCCCTGGGCGACCAGCTTCTCGCAGAATCCCATCCGCCACAGCAGCAGCTGCGACCCCAGGCCCATGATCAGCAGGACGGCCGGGTCGCTCGGTTCGCCCATGTCCTCGTAGTAGATATCCAAATCGCCCGAACGTGCTGTGCCGGTTCGGATTTGCATGCGCTCTAGACCTCGATATCGGATTCTTTGTGCTCGCGGGCGACCTCGACCATGAAATTGGCGAAGTATCCGGTGAGCTGCGGGTCGGACATCATCTGCCAGCGCGGGGCCAGCAGCTTCATGTAGCGCTCCACGTAGAGGAACTGCTTGCCGATCAGCACCAGCTCGCGCGGCAGCTTGACGTCGTAGGCGTCGGCCAGCGTCGACAGCTGCTTGCCGATGTCGGCGTAGGACAGCTCGCCCAGGGTCGACATGGTCAGCGGGGTGGCGAACTTCTCGAGGTCCTTCGCGGCCTCGGCTTCGGGCCGCATGGTGCCCACGGCGCCCATCAGCACGACGATCTTGCCGGCCGCGGCGTGGTCCTTCTTCACCAGCAGCGCGTGGACCAGCTCGCGCAGCAGCCAGCGGGTCCGCGGATCGATGCGGCCCATGATGCCGAAATCGAAGAACACGATCCGGCCCTTGTCGTCGACGTAGAGGTTGCCGGCATGCAGGTCGCCGTGGAACAGGCCGTGCCGCAGGCCGCCCTCGAAGAGACTGAACAGCAGCGCCTTGACCAGCTCGGTGCCGTCGAAGCCGGCCTTGCGGATCGCGGCGACGTCGTCGATGCGGATGCCCTGCACCCGTTCCATCGTCAGCACCCGCTCCGAGGTCAGATCCCAGTACACCTGGGGGACCCGGATGTTCTTGCCGAGCGGTGACGGCTGCAGGTGAGAGACCCAGGCCTCCATCGACTGCGCCTCGAGGCGGAAGCTGAGCTCCTCGGCCAGGTTGTCGGAGAAGTCCGCGACGACGTCTTGCGCGGACAACCGGCGGCCCAGCTTGGCCAGCTCGACGGCTTGCGCGAAACGCTTGAGGATCTGCAGGTCGGCGGCCACCCGGCGGCGGATACCCGGCCGCTGGATCTTGACGACGACTTCCTCGCCGCTGTGCAGGGTGGCGTAGTGCACCTGGGCGATGGACGCCGAGGCGAACGGTTCCTCGTCGAAGCTTGCGAACAGCTCCGACGGGTCGCCGCCGAGTTCCTGGGCGAACAGCTTGTGCACCGCCTTGGTGTCCGCCGGCGGCACCCGGTCGAGCAGGCTGCGGAACTCACGGGACAGCTGCTCACCGAACGCACCCGGGCTGGAAGCGATGATCTGGCCGAACTTGACGTAGGTCGGGCCCAGGTCGGCGAAGGTCTGGGGGAGCTGCTTGATGACCTTTTGCTGCAGCGGGCCCTTGCCGGGCAGCTTGGTCAGGATGCGGGCTGCGGTGCGGGTGAGCTGCCAACCGGTCACGCCGATGCGAGCCGCCTCGACCGGCAGCGGCACCCGGTCGAGCCTGGCAACCCCGCGGTGGTTGTTGGAACTCATAGGTGCAGTGTCTCAAATTGCCCAGGTCGGTACCGAATCACGCAGGTCACGGGCCCGGTCGAGGGCCCCGAACGTGCAGTTGGCGCGAAAAGTTCTCGGTCAACGTCTCCACTACCGGCCGCCACACCGGTTGAGGCAGGTCGTGGCCCATGCCGTCGATCACCACATACCGGGCGCCCGGTATGGCCGCGGCGACGGACCGGCCGTTGCGGGGCCGCAGCATCGGGTCCTCCGAGCCGTGCAACACCACCGTTGGCGCGGTGATGGCCTTGCTGAAGCCCAGCAGGCTGCCGGTGCCCAGCACGGCGTCGAACTGACGCAACATGCCGGGCGGGTAGGTGGACCGCTCGGCGAGCTGCTGGACGCGACGGCGAAGCTCGGCCTCCGGCGGCAGGAAGTTGGGGCCGTTGAACACCGCGACGTTGCGCATCTCGAACGCGAGCTTCTCTTCGTCGGTCGCGTCGTCGGCGGGCGCGTTGAACGCCAGCCGGATCACCCGCCAGGCCGGCAGCCGGGAGAACGGCTTACCGGTGGTGGACATGACGATGGCCAGCGACGCGACCCGGTCCGGCTCGGTGGCGGCCAGAATCTGCGCGATCATCCCGCCCATCGACGCGCCGACGATGTGCGCCCGGCCGATCATGAGGTGATCGAGCAGCGCGACGACGTCGCGCGTCATGTCGACCAGCGTGTAGGGCACCTGGCTGCGACGGCCGACCAGGTAGCGCCCGACCCGCGCGTACACCGAGCCCGCGGCGCGCTTGCCGTGCATCTTGGCCGACAGGCCGGTGTCGCGATGGTCGAAGCGGATCACCCGATACCCCGCGTCGACGAGCTGGGCGCAGAAGCCATCCGGCCACATCGGCAGCTGGGCGCCCAGGCCCATGATCAGCAGGACGGGCGGGTCGCCCGTGTCGCCGAGGTCTTCGTAAAACAGCTCGACGGCACCGTCGTCGGTGTCGCGACGAGCCAGGCCGCTACGAGTCTGCATCTTCGGGCCCCGTCTTCTTGGCCCACGGCTGGACCCAGCCAGCCACCGACCAGCCCTCGTGGGCGGCGAGCAGTTCATACATGGTGGCACCGTCGATGCTTTCGCGGATGATGTCGGCGTGGCCGGAGTGCCGGGTCAACTCGTTGATCACGTGCAGGATCACCCAGCGCACCGACCAGCCCTTGATGCCCTTCGGGAACCACGGGATATCTTGCGGCACCGGCACTTTCGCGTCCAAGTCGGCTGTCTCGGTCAGCCGCAGCGACGTGGCATTCTGGGTGTCGAATGCGCGCAGCAGGCCGTCCAGCGTCTCGTCGGGCCCCATCACGTGCTGGTCGGCGAAGTCCTTGGCGATCTCGTCGAACGAGCGCGGATCCTTCGGCGGAGCATCCGGTGCGGCGGCGACCCGCGACATCCAGGTGCGCTGCATACCGGTGACGTGTTTGATAAGCCCGCCGATCGACAACTCGCTGACCGTCGGCGTCTGTCGGGCCTGGTCGTCGGTCAGGCCGTAGGCCACCGCGAAGAACGCGCTCTGGTGGTAGGCGAGGAACTCGCGCAGCGCGCCGCGTTCGTCGGCGACGGGTGAAGCGAGAGCAGGCATGGCCGAACCTTTCCGTTGCGTACGCGCAAGCCTGTCATCCGGTCGTAGGGTGCAGGAATGCAGGTCATTTCGGCGGAGCCGACGGAACTTTTCGTGGGCCCCGCGGATGCGCCGGAGCAGCTGGTCCGGGTGACGCTGGACGGGGTCACCGAGCCGGTGCGGGTTCGCGTCGACGGCGACGGGCTCAGTGGGTCGGCATCGGCGGGCCGCACGGCCGGCCGGTGCACTGTCGAGGTGCCGGTGAGCGTCACTGATCCGGTTGCCGGACAGCGGCGGGCCGCGCAGGTCCACGTCGCCTCGTCGTCGACGTCGTTCGACTTCGTCGTCGCCGAGCCCGGCTGGACGATGTTCATGATCAGCCACTTCCACTACGACCCGGTGTGGTGGAACACCCAGGGCGCCTACACCAGCCTGTGGACCGAGGACCCGCCCGGAAAAGCCCGTCAGAACAACGCTTTCGAGTTGGTCCACGCCCATCTGGAGATGGCCCGCCGCGAACCCGAATACAAATTCGTGCTCGCCGAAGTGGACTATCTCAAACCCTACTGGGACACCCACCCCGAAGATCGCGCCGATCTGCGCCGGCTGATGCGCCAGGGCCGGGTGGAGATCATGGGCGGCACCTACAACGAGCCGAATACCAATCTCACCAGCCCGGAGACAACGATCAGAAACTTCGTGCACGGCATCGGTTTTCAGCGCGACGTGTTCGGCGGCGACCCGGAAACCGCGTGGCAGCTCGACGTCTTCGGCCACGACCCACAGTTTCCCGGGATGGCCGCCGACGCTGGGCTGACCTCGAGTTCGTGGGCCCGCGGACCGCACCACCAGTGGGGTCCGATGCACAGCGAGGGCGGCGTATCGGGGATGCAGTTCAGTAGCGAGTTCGAATGGATCTCGCCGTCCGGCCGCGGCCTGCTCACCCACTACATGCCCGCGCACTATTCGGCGGGCTGGTGGATGGACGAGTCGACCACGGTGACCGAGGCCGAGCAGGCAGCCGTCGAGTTGTTTGTGGAATTGAAGAAGGTCGCGCTGACCCGCAACGTGTTGCTGCCGGTCGGCACCGATTACACGCCACCGAACAAGTGGGTCACCGAGATTCACCGCGACTGGGCCTCGCGCTACACCTGGCCGCGTTTTGTGTGCGCGCTACCGCGTGAGTTCTTCGCCGCGGTACGGGCCGAATTGGACGACCGCGACCAGACGCCGTCACCGCAGACCCGGGACATGAACCCGATCTACACCGGCAAGGACGTGTCGTTCATCGACACCAAGCAGGCCAACCGCGCCGCCGAAGACGCGGTGCTCGACGCCGAGAAGTTCGCGGTGTTCGCCGGATTGGTGGCCGGCGCCGAGTACCCGCAGGCCGCGTTGGCCAAGGCGTGGGTGCAGTTGGCGTACGGCGCCCATCACGACGCGATCACCGGCTCGGAGTCCGACCAGGTCTACCTCGACCTGCTGACCGGTTGGCGTGACGCGTGGGAGCTCGGCCGGGCGGCCCGGGACAACTCGCTGAAGCTGCTGTCCAGCGTGGTCGACGGCGACGTTGTGGTCTGGAACACGCTGGCGCACAACCGGACCGACATCGTCACCGCCCGATTCGCGGACCCTCTTGGCGCGCACGTTCAGGTGCGGGATCACGACGGCGCCGTGCTACCCGCGGTGGTCGAGCACGGCGGCAGGTCGGTCAGCTGGCTGGCCCGCGACGTGCCGTCGCTGGGGTGGCGGGCCTACACTGTGGCGGCCGGTGGCGCTGACGGTGGTTGGGAGTCGTTGGCGGGCAACGAAATCGCCAACGAGCACTACCGCTTGACCGTCGACCCCGCCCGCGGCGGCGGTGTGACGTCGCTGGTGCGCGACGGTCAACAGCTGATCGCCGACGGCCGGGTGGGCAACGAGCTGGCCGTCTACGACGAGTATCCGGCGCATCCGACCGGCGGCGAAGGCCCCTGGCATCTGCTGCCGAAGGGGCCGGTGGTCGGCTCGTCGGAATCGGCGGCGCAGGTCCAGGCCTACCGCAGCCCGCTGGGCGGTCGGCTGGTGGTCCGCGGACAGATCGGCGACCTGCTGCGCTACACCCAGACGCTGACGCTGTGGCGGGGCGTCGACCGGGTCGACTGCGCCACCACCATCGACGAGTTCGTCGGGGAAGATCGACTGCTGCGGCTGCGCTGGCCCTGCCCGGTGCCGGGCGCCATGCCGGTCAGCGAGGTCGGCGACGCGGTCGTGGGCCGCGGTTTCGCCCTGCTGCACAATCCTCTAACGGACTCCCAGTCCGTGGATACCGCTGAGCATCCGTGGACGCTGGACAATCCGGCCTACGGCTGGTTCGGGTTGTCGTCGGCGGCGCGGGTACGCGTCGGCGACGGCGTGCGTGCGGTGTCGGTGGCCGAGGTGATCGCGCCGACCGAGGCGGCGGGCGGCCGGCTGGCCCGCGACCTCATGGTCGCGCTGGTGCGGGCCGGCGTCACGGCGACCTGCAGCAGCGCCGACCGGCCGCGCTACGGGCTTCTCGGCGTCGACTCCAATCTGCCCGACACCCGGATCACGTTGGGCCAGAACGCGTTTACCGAAGCAGTGCTGGCTGCGGCTGCCCCGGCGTACGCCCACGAGGTCCAGCGGCAGCTCACCGAGACCGGGCGTGCCACCGTCTGGGTGCCCGCCGCCGCGCCGCTGGCGGAAGGCTGGATTCCCGATGCCGACCTGCGGGATGTGGGGGCGCTTCCGGTGCTGGTGGTCGCCGGGCGCGACGACGAGCACCTCGCCAAGGCGATAGCGGCGGTGGCCGACGACCTCGGCGACGCCGAGATCGTCGTCGAGCAACAAGTCCCATCGGGACTGCAGGACTTCGAATCCCGGACCGTCGCGCTGTGCAACCGCGGGGTGCCCAGCTTCGCCGTCGAAACCGACGGAACCCTGCACGCCGCGCTGATGCGGTCGTGCACCGGTTGGCCGTCCGGCGTCTGGATCGACGAGCCGCGGCGCACCGCGCCCGACGGCTCCAACTTCCAATTGCAGCACTGGACCCATGTTTTCGACTATGCGTTGGTGTCCGGCGGCGGCGACTGGCGCCACGCCGACGTCCCGGAGCGCAGCGCCGAGTTCTCCCATCCGCTGTTGGTGGTGACGCCGTCGGGATCGCTGCCGGGGCTACCTGCGGCCGGCTCGCTGTTGCAGGTCGAACCGGCCGGCGCCGTGCAGCTGGGTGCCCTCAAAGCGGCCGGCAACCCGTTGGCCCGCGGCAGCGCCCAACGCGTCGACCCCGGCCACGTCGCGATCCGGTTGGTCGAAACCCGCGGCCGGGACGCCGATGTCGCCGTGCGCTCGCCGCTCGGGACGGTGTCGGATCTGCGCGCCGCTGACCTGTTGGAGCGCCCGCACGGCGGCCACCACCTCACCACCTTGCACGGCCACCAGATCGGCACCGCCCTGGCGCGACTCGACCTGCCCCGGCTGCTGGACGCCGAAAACGCCGCGTTGGCACCGGACGCCGAGATCGCGCAGCCGTTGTATGCCCGCTACTGGTTGCACAACCGTGGGCCGGCGCCGCTGGGCGGCTTGCCCGCCGTCGCGCACCTGGACCCGCACCAACTCACCGCCGTAGCGGACTCCACGTTCGCGCTGCGTCTGACGTTGGCCAGCGACAGCACTGACGCGTCGCTGGCCGGAACCGTGTCGATGGTCTGCCCGCCCGGCTGGTCGGCGCGTCCCGCGTCGCTGCCGTTCACGTTGTCGGCTGGCGAACATCTGGAAACCGATGTCGTGGTGAGGACGCCCGCCGATGTCGTGGCCGGCGTGTACCCGGTGCGGGCGCAGCTGGCGGTCACCGATGCCGGTGTCCCGGCGGCGTGGCGACAGGTGGTCGAAGACGTCGCGCTGGTTTCCGTCGGCGGGGCTGACGACGGCGGGCTGGTCTACCTGGCCCGGGAGCCCGCCGATGTGGTTGTGGCCGCTGGTGATTCGGCCCGGCTGACCGCGACTATCGGCAGCGGGGCGGGCGGCGACGTGAACCTCGAGGCGCACCTGATCAGCCCCTGGGGGACCTGGGAGTGGATCGGCCCCGCTGCGCTGGGCGCGGTGTTGCCGGCCCGCGGCACCGTCGAGGTCGGCTTCGACGTGAGCCCGCCGGCCTGGGTCGAACCCGGCCAGTGGTGGGCGCTGATCCGGATCGGTTGCGCCGGAAGGCTGGTCTACTCTCCCGCGGTGAAGGTGACTGTGCAATGACGCATGCCCATGGTCCCGTTGCTGTCGTCGACGGTGTTCCGATACCGGTTGACGAAGTCGACGCCCGCGAGGCACGCCTGCGCGGCGGCCGGCTGGCCTCCGCGCTGCCGGTGGCGGGCACCAGCGAAGGTAGGCAGCTGCGGCGCTGGTTGACGCAGCTGATCGTGACCGAACACGTGGTCGCTGCCGATTTCTTGGCCCGCGGTGTGAGCGTGGACGACGCCCCGGCCGAGGACGACCTGCTGCCCGACGTCACAGCCCGCCTGGAGATCGGCAGCATCGCCGCCGCGGCGCTGGGCGACCCCCGTGCGCGGGCGCTATTCGTGTGCGTCACCGCCGATGTCGATGTCAGCGATGACGACATCGCTGCCTATCACGATCGAAACCCCTTGCGGTTCGCCGGAGCTCGACCTGACGGGCATGGCTGGCGGGCCCCGGCAGCGACCGTCCCGCCGCTCGCCGAGGTACGCCCGATGATCGCCGAGCACTTGCGGGCGGCCGCCCGGCGGCGGGCCTTCCGGCTGTGGCTGGATCAACGGCGGGCCGAGCTGGTGCGGTTGTCGCCCGGCTACGAGCATCCCGGCGACCCGCGTCAACCCGACAACACCCACCGGCACTGAGCCGCCATGCTGACCTTGGCTCTCGATATCGGCGGCACCAAGATCGCCGTCGGACTCGTCGACCCGGCCGGCGAGCTGGTACATCGAGCTATCGAGCCCACACCGAAAGATCAACAAGCAGAACATGTCTGGGGTGTGGCCGATCGGATGATCGCCGATGCGGCCAGTGTTGCCCACGGCGCGATCCGCGCGGTCGGTATCGGCTCGGCCGGCCCCGTCGATATCGACGCGGGAACGGTCAGCCCGGTCAATATCGGCTCGTGGCAAGGGTTTCCACTGCGCGACCGGGTGGCGGCGGCGATGCCCGATGTGCCGGTGCAGTTGGCCGGCGACGGCGTGTGTATGGCGTTGGGCGAGCATTGGCGTGGCGCTGGCCGTGGCGCCCGCTTTGTCCTCGGCATGGTTGTGTCGACCGGGGTGGGCGGCGGTCTGGTGCTGGACGGGAAGCCGTATCTCGGGCGCACCGGCAACGCCGGTCACGTCGGCCATGCCGTTGTCGAACTCGACGGGCAGCCGTGCCCCTGCGGAGGTCACGGGTGCGTCGAGACCGTCGCTTCGGGGCCGTGGATGACGCGATGGGCGCTGGCCAACGGCTGGGCCGGGCCACCCGGCGCGGACGCCGTCGCGCTCAGCGAAGCGGCGCAAGCCGGTGATCCGTTGGCGTTGAGGGCATTTCGCCGTAGCGCCACCGCATTGGCCGCGATGATCGCGTCAGTCGGTGCGGTATGCGACCTCGATCTCGCCGTCATCGGCGGGGGAGTGGCCAAGTCGGGCCCGATTCTGTTCGATCCGTTACGCGCGGCGCTGGCGGGTTACACGGGGCTGAGCTTCATCCGCGGTCTACGGGTGGTGCCGGCCGCGCTCGGCGGTGACGCCGGCCTGATCGGCGCGGCTGCACTGGTCTCATCCGTCACATGAGTCACTGAGTCTGGCCATGTGCCGATGTGCCCGCCTCTGAGCGAATTCTCCCGTGATGTCGTACCGGCGTGCGAGGTTGACGTCGATGAAGCACCTGCGGGGAATTGAGTTGCGGTACGTCCTGGCCATGCATCTGGCGCGGCATGGCCGGGCAACCATCCCAGAGTTGGTCGAGGCATTGGCTTTCCATGGGTTCGCGGCCGCTGACCCGGCCAACAAGTCGGTGTCCGACGCGTTGCGGTGGGAGTGTGGTCGCGGGAGAGTCCGTCGTCTCGGGCGCGGCGTGTACGGGCCGGACGAGATGCCGCGCGGTACCGAGCACCGGATTCGCCAGCGCGAATTGGCCCTGCGGACCGAGGCAATTCGCTACGAGGCGGGCACAGCGACACATGGCCAGGAAACTGCGACCGCTGAGACTGGCCGTTTTGGCTGATCGCAGCACCGCACGGTATGGTGGGCGGCGATCCACCGAAGACCGTCGGTCACCGAGCAATCGGTTGAAGGTCCGGGAATTCCCGGGCGGCCCACGCAGGAGGACGAGGCAGACCTTCGTTTGGCGCGAGCCAACGGAAACATCACGCCCCGGCCGCTTCTGCGTCGGGGCGTTCGTCGTTCCTGGGCCGAGAACCCAAGGAGGAATGCATGGCACAGGCTGACAAGGCCACCGCCGTTGCAGACATCGCTGAGCAGTTCAAGAGCTCAACGGCGACCGTGATCACCGAGTATCGCGGTCTGACGGTCGCAAACCTGGCCGAGTTACGCCGCTCGCTGGCTGGTTCGGCGACCTACTCGGTCGCGAAGAACACGCTGATCAAGCGGGCTGCATCCGACGCCGGCGTCGAAGGCCTCGACGAGTTGTTCGTCGGGCCGACCGCGATCGCGTTCGTCAGTGGCGAGGCCGTTGACGCCGCCAAGGCGATCAAGAAGTTCGCCAAGGACCACAAGGCGTTGGTCATCAAGGGCGGCTACATGGACGGCCGCGCGCTGACCGTCGCCGAAGTCGAGCGCATCGCCGATCTGGAATCGCGTGAGGTTCTGCTGGCCAAGCTGGCCGGAGCGATGAAGGCCAACCTGTCCAAGGCGGCCGCGTTGTTCAACGCGCCCGCTTCGCAGGTGGCCAGGCTTGCCGCGGCACTGCAAGAGAAGCGGGCCGCAGAAGAACCTGCGGCTCCGGCCGAAGCCGCGGCGCCCGCCGCCGAGGCTCCCGCCGCCGAGGCCGAGCCGACCGAAACACCTGCGACTCCGGCCGAATCAACGGCACCCGCAGAAACCACCGAATAAACCCCGTAACACCCAGGAAGGACCCACACCATGTCCAAGCTCTCCACTGACGAACTGCTCGACGCCTTCAAGGAACTCACCTTGCTGGAGCTCTCGGAGTTCGTGAAGAAGTTCGAAGAGACCTTCGAGGTCACCGCGGCCGCCCCGGTCGCCGTTGCCGCCGCCGGCCCTGTCGGTGGCGCCCCCGCCGAGGCCGCCGAGGAGCAGACGGAATTCGACGTCATCCTCGAGGCCGCCGGTGAGAAGAAGATCGGGGTCATCAAGGTTGTGCGTGAGATCGTCTCGGGCCTGGGCCTGAAAGAGGCCAAGGACCTCGTCGACGGCGCGCCCAAGCCGGTGCTGGAGAAGGCGCCCAAGGAGGCTGCCGAGGAGGCCAAGAGCAAGCTCGAGGCCGCTGGCGCCACCGTCACCGTCAAGTAGTCGATTCGCGAAAACCCCCGGAGCCGAACAGGTTCCGGGGGTTTCGTGTATCTAGCGCTGGATCGACGCCAGCTGCGACTTTCGCACCAACTCCGGCGAGTCACCCAGCGCTACAAGCAGATTCGTCGTCAGAGCGGCCAGCACCGGCCCGACGGCACTGCCCTGCGCGCCATAGGATCCGGCGAGCTCGAGCATGACGAAACCGTGGATCGCCGCCCAGAACTGCGCGGCAGTGGCCACCACCGAAGCGTCGTCGTCAGGCGAGCCGCTGATCCGCCCGGCCTGAATGGCTCGGTGCACGCCCCGGACAACGTGGGCGAAGCTGGGGTAGTGGTCGTTGATCTCGGACAGCGTCAGAGTGAGCACGTTGTGCGCCGGCGCATTGATACCGTGCGCGCTGGTGCTGCCGAACATCAAGCGGTACAAGTGCGGACGTTCGATCGCGTAGCGCCGATACGCGATACCGGTCGCCATCAGATCAGCTACCGGATCCGACGTAGCCGGCATCGTCATCGCCGCGTCGAACTGACGCAAGCCCTCCTCGGCAACCGCGGCAATCAGCCCGGGCATGCCGCTGAAGTGGGTGTACACCGCCATCGTCGACGTCCCCGCGGCGCTGGCGATCTTGCGGGTCTGGAGTCCGTCCGGGCCGTCCTGGTTGAGGATGTCGACAGCAACGCGCAGCAACTCCTCGCGCACGTTGCGTTCGGCAGGTGGAGCCATCGAAATATCTTGACATAGCCCGCAGAGGATCGGTATAACGGTAGAATAACAGCGTTATACGAGCTAGGAGCCCGAAATGAGCGCTACCGTCACCACCCCACCTGCGAACCCTTATCTCGATGATTTCCTGGCCCCGGTTAGCGCCGAGGTGACGGCGACCGATCTGGCGGTCACCGGGCACATCCCCGAATTCCTGGACGGCCGTTACCTGCGCAACGGTCCTAACCCGGTCGCCGAGGTCGATCCGGCCACCTACCACTGGTTCACCGGCGACGGCATGGTGCACGGTGTGTCGCTGCAGGGCGGCAAGGCCGGCTGGTATCGCAACCGCTGGGTCCGCAGCGCAGCCGTGCGCCGCGCATTGGGCGAGCCGGCCGCGGCCGCGCGCAATCTGCGCGCCGGGATGCAATCGCTCGGCGCCAACACCAACGTGCTGGCCCACGCCGGAAAGACGCTGGCCCTCGTCGAAGGCGGCGTGGCCAACTACGAACTGACCGACGAACTCGACACCGTCGGGCCGTGCGATTTCGACGGGACTCTCTCCGGCGGGTACGCCGCTCATCCACACCGCGACCCGAAAACCGGCGAACTGCACGCGGTGTCCTACTCCTTCGCGCGCGGCAAAAACGTGCAGTACTCGGTGATCGACACCGACGGCCACGCCCGGCGCACAGTCGACATCGAGGTCTCGGGGTCGCCGATGATGCACGACTTCTCGTTGACCGACAAATATGTAGTGATCTACGACCTGCCGGTGACGCTGGACCCCATGCAGGTATTGCCGAAGAAGATGCCCCGCTGGATGCAGTACCCGGCTCGCCTGGTGGCTGAAGCCGTCGTCGGTCAGGTTCCGGTGCCCGGGCCGATCGCGGCCCTGTTCAACCGCAACGAAAAACCGGCTTACCAGCTGCCCTACGCCTGGAACCCGAAGTACCCGGCACGCATCGGGGTGATGCCACGCGAGGGAGGCAACAAGGACGTGCGGTGGTTCGAGATCGAACCCTGCTACGTGTACCACCCGCTCAACGCCTACTCCGAGATACGCGATGATCACGAAGTGCTGGTGCTCGACGTGGTGCGCTACGAGCGGATGTTCGACCGCGATCGGCGCGGGCCAGGCGGTGTCACGCCCACCCTGGACCGGTGGACGATCAACCTCGCCACCGGAGTGGTGAGCACCGAGCGTCGCGACGACCGTTCGCAGGAATTTCCCCGGATCAACGAGACGCTGCTGGGCAGCCGGCATCGCTTCGGCTACACCGTCGGCATCGAAGGGGGCTTCGTGAACTCAGGCAGATCCCAAATGTCGTCGGTGCTCTACAAGCACGACTTTTCGACCGGATCGAGCATCATCGCCCCGCTCGACCCCGATTTGCTGATCGGCGAGATGTCTTTCGTCCCGCGCCCCGCTGCCGGTTCGGCTAGCTTGGCTGAGGATGACGGAATCCTGATCGGTTACGGGTACCACCGCGGACATGACGAAGGCCAGCTGCTGCTGCTCGATGCGCAAACGTGCGAGTCGGTGGCGACGGTCCATTTACCGCAGCGCGTACCGATGGGATTTCACGGAAACTGGGCGCCGCAGGACTGATCAAAACTGACCTACCTGTGCGCTACAGTGACTCAAGCCACAAGCTGGGCTTGGGCTGCTATCGGCAATCAGCGGGAGGGTTTCGCGTGGGTATCGGTATTCAGGTTGAGGGGCTGACGAAGTCCTTCGGTTCCCAGCGAATCTGGGAAGACGTCACGATGGAGATCCCCGAGGGCGAGGTCAGTGTTCTGCTGGGCCCGTCGGGTACGGGTAAATCCGTCTTCCTGAAGTCGCTGATCGGTCTGCTGCGCCCGAGCGCGGCTCGATCATCGTCGACGGCACCGACATCACCGAATGTTCGGCCAAAGAGCTGTACGACATCCGCACCCTGTTCGGCGTCATGTTCCAGGACGGCGCCCTGTTCGGGTCGATGAACCTCTACGACAACACCGCGTTCCCGTTGCGCGAGCACACCAAGAAGAAGGAAAGCGAGATCCGTGACGTCGTCATGGAGAAGCTGGAGCTGGTGGGTCTGGGCGGGGATGAGAAGAAGTTCCCCGGTGAGATCTCCGGTGGTATGCGCAAGCGTGCCGGCCTGGCCCGCTCGCTGGTGCTGGACCCGCAGATCATTCTCTGTGACGAGCCGGACTCCGGTCTGGACCCGGTCCGTACCGCGTACCTGAGCCAGTTGCTGATCGACATCAACGCCCAGATCGACTGCACGATCCTGATCGTGACGCACAACATCAACATCGCCCGTACGGTGCCCGACAACATGGGCATGCTGTTCCGCCGCAAGCTGGTCATGTTCGGTCCCCGCGAGGTGCTGCTGACCAGCGACGAGCCGGTCGTCAAACAGTTCCTCAACGGTCGCCGTATCGGCCCGATCGGTATGTCGGAGGAAAAAGACGAGGCCACCATGGCCGAGGAGCAGGCCCACATCGAGGCCGGCCACCACGACGGTGGCACCGACGAGGTCGAGGGTGTGCCCCCGCAGATCACCGCGACCCCCGGTATGCCGGAGCGCAAAGCGGCCGGCCGCCGCCAGGCCCGGGTTCGGGAGAACCTGCACCTGCTGCCCAAAGACGCCCAGGAAGCCATTCTCGCGTCCTTCGAGGCCGACAAGCAGAACGCCCACAGCTACGACGACCCCGACACCGCATCGATCCCGACGCAGCGCCGCCACTGACCGCGCGACCGCCGGTGGAAGGAGTTTTCTCCACAAACAAGGTGCGTCACCTCTTGACGGAAACCGCCGAAGGGGTCACTCTGTTGGGCAGAATGAATGCACGGGAATTTCGAGTCGCCAGCCAGCGTCAGGAGGCCCCGAGCAGGGTAGTTGAGGAATGCGCCGTCCTGCGCTATTGTTGGACGTTGCGCTGGCTGCCTCCTGCCCACCTCACAAATCGCCACACCATGTGGTCCTAGCTTGAGCTACCGCTGATACAGCGAATTAGCTTTGTGCGTGAGTTCCGGACAGATCGTCCGCCAGCCGACCCGACAAAGTTATAGCGGCGAACGGCTCCGGTGGCCTCCGGAATCTCTAGTCGCGTGAGGTGCTGGAAGGAATGCATCTTGGCAGTCTCCCGCCAGAGCAAGAAAACCCCTCAAAGTTCTACCTCCTCCAACAGTTCCGTACCCGGGGCTCCTGATCGCGTTTCGTTCGCCAAGCTGCGTGAACCTCTTGAGGTTCCGGGCCTGCTGGACGTGCAGACCGACTCTTTCGAGTGGTTGATCGGTGCTCCCCGCTGGCGCGAAATTGCCGCAGGGCGTGGCGACGAGAACCCGACAGGTGGCCTCGAAGAGGTTCTGTACGAGCTCTCGCCGATCGAGGATTTCTCGGGCTCAATGTCGCTGTCCTTCTCCGACCCACGATTCGACGAGGTCAAGGCCCCCGTCGATGAATGCAAAGACAAAGACATGACGTACGCGGCCCCGCTGTTCGTCACCGCGGAGTTCATCAACAACAACACCGGCGAGATCAAGAGCCAGACGGTGTTCATGGGTGACTTCCCGATGATGACCGAGAAGGGCACGTTCATCATCAACGGCACCGAGCGTGTGGTGGTCAGCCAGCTGGTCCGCTCGCCCGGTGTGTATTTCGACGACACCATCGACAAGTCCACCGAGAAGGTGCTGCACAGCGTCAAGGTGATCCCGAGCCGCGGTGCGTGGCTGGAGTTCGACATCGACAAGCGCGACACCGTCGGTGTTCGCATCGACCGCAAGCGTCGCCAGGCCGTCACCGTGCTGCTCAAGGCGCTGGGCTGGAGCAACGAGCAGATCCGCGAGCGCTTCGGCTTCTCCGAGATCATGATGCAGACGCTCGAGCGTGACCCCACCTCGGGTCCCGACGAGGCGCTGCTGGAGATCTACCGCCGGCTGCGTCCGGGCGAGCCGCCCACCAAGGAGTCCGCGCAGACCCTGCTGGAGAACCTGTTCTTCAAGGAGAAGCGCTACGACCTGGCCCGCGTTGGTCGTTACAAGATCAACAAGAAGCTGGGGCTGAGCGCCACGCCGGCCGAGAAGTCCGCGACCACGCTGACCGAGGAAGACGTCGTCGCGACCGTCGAGTACCTGGTGCGCCTGCACGAGGGCCAGACCTCGATGACCGTCCCCGGCGGCGTCGAGGTTCCCGTGGAGACCGACGACATCGACCACTTCGGTAACCGCCGTCTGCGCACGGTGGGCGAGCTGATCCAGAACCAGATCCGGGTCGGTATGTCCCGGATGGAGCGCGTAGTCCGCGAGCGGATGACGACTCAGGACGTCGAGGCGATCACGCCGCAGACCCTGATCAACATCCGGCCGGTGGTCGCCGCGATCAAGGAGTTCTTCGGCACCAGCCAGCTCTCGCAGTTCATGGACCAGAACAACCCGCTGTCGGGTCTGACCCACAAGCGCCGCCTGTCGGCGCTGGGCCCCGGTGGTCTGTCCCGTGAGCGCGCCGGCCTCGAGGTTCGTGACGTGCACCCCAGCCACTACGGCCGGATGTGTCCGATCGAGACCCCGGAAGGTCCGAACATCGGTCTGATCGGGTCGCTGTCGGTGTACGCACGGGTCAACCCGTTCGGCTTCATCGAGACGCCGTACCGCAAGGTGAACGACGGTGTGGTCTCCGACGAGATCCAGTACCTGACCGCCGACGAGGAAGACCGCCACGTCGTCGCCCAGGCCAACTCACCGATCGACGAGGGCGGCCAGTTCCTCGAGGACCGCGTGCTGGTTCGACGCAAGGGTGGCGAGGTCGAGTACGTGTCCTCAGCCGAGGTCGACTACATGGACGTCTCGCCGCGGCAGATGGTCTCGGTGGCCACCGCGATGATTCCGTTCCTCGAGCACGACGACGCCAACCGTGCCCTGATGGGTGCCAACATGCAGCGCCAGGCGGTTCCGCTGGTGCGTAGTGAGGCACCGCTGGTGGGTACCGGCATGGAGTTGCGCGCCGCGATCGACGCCGGCGATGTCGTCGTCGCCGAGAAGGCCGGTGTGATCGAGGAGGTGTCCGCCGACTACATCACCGTGATGGCCGACGACGGCACCCGGCACACCTACCGGATGCGCAAGTTCGCCCGGTCCAACCACGGCACCTGCGCCAACCAGCGTCCGATCGTGGACTCCGGTGAGCGGGTCGAGTCCGGCCAGGTCATCGCCGACGGGCCGTGCACCGACAACGGTGAGATGGCGCTCGGCAAGAACCTGCTGGTCGCGATCATGCCCTGGGAAGGCCACAACTACGAGGACGCGATCATCCTGTCCAACCGCCTGGTTGAGGAGGACGTGCTCACCTCGATTCACATCGAGGAGCACGAGATCGACGCCCGCGACACCAAGCTGGGTGCCGAGGAGATCACGCGGGACATCCCGAACGTCTCCGACGAGGTGCTGGCTGACCTCGACGAGCGCGGCATCGTCCGCATCGGCGCCGAGGTTCGTGACGGCGACATCCTGGTCGGCAAGG
This sequence comes from uncultured Actinomycetota bacterium, assembly GCA_963824335.1. Classification (GTDB taxonomy): domain Bacteria; phylum Actinomycetota; class Actinomycetes; order Mycobacteriales; family Mycobacteriaceae; genus Mycobacterium. Next base: position 11,946 of record CAWGPB010000035.1, on the reverse strand, counting down.
TCACCCCGAAGGGTGAGACCGAGCTGACTCCGGAGGAGCGGCTGCTCCGCGCGATCTTCGGTGAGAAGGCTCGCGAGGTCCGCGACACGTCGCTGAAGGTGCCGCACGGTGAGTCCGGCAAGGTGATCGGTATCCGGGTGTTCTCGCGCGAGGACGACGACGAGCTGCCGGCCGGTGTCAACGAGCTGGTCCGCGTCTACGTCGCCCAGAAGCGCAAGATCTCCGACGGTGACAAGCTGGCCGGACGCCACGGCAACAAGGGCGTCATCGGCAAGATCCTGCCGGCCGAGGACATGCCGTTCCTGCCGGACGGCACTCCGGTGGACATCATCCTGAACACGCACGGTGTGCCGCGACGGATGAACATCGGCCAGATCCTGGAAACCCACCTCGGGTGGGTGGCCAAGGCCGGCTGGAACATCGAAGGTGCTCCCGAGTGGGCGGCGAACCTGCCTGAGGATCTGCACAGCTCCGAGCCGGATGCGATCGTCGCGACCCCGGTCTTCGACGGCGCCAAGGAAGAGGAGCTGACGGGCCTGCTGGCCTCGACGCTGCCCAACCGCGACGGCGACGTGATGGTGAACAAGGACGGCAAAGCCGTGCTGTTCGACGGTCGCAGTGGTGAGCCGTTCCCGTACCCGGTGACGGTCGGCTACATGTACATCATGAAGCTGCACCACTTGGTGGACGACAAGATCCACGCTCGCTCCACCGGCCCGTACTCGATGATCACCCAGCAGCCGTTGGGCGGTAAGGCGCAGTTCGGTGGTCAGCGGTTCGGTGAGATGGAGTGCTGGGCCATGCAGGCCTACGGCGCCGCGTACACGCTGCAGGAGCTGTTGACCATCAAGTCCGACGACACCGTCGGCCGGGTCAAGGTGTACGAGGCAATCGTCAAGGGCGAGAACATCCCCGAGCCGGGCATTCCCGAGTCGTTCAAGGTGCTTCTCAAAGAGCTGCAGTCGCTGTGCCTCAACGTCGAGGTGCTCTCCAGCGATGGTGCGGCGATCGAGATGCGCGACGGCGACGACGAGGACCTGGAGCGCGCTGCGGCGAACCTGGGAATCAACTTGTCCCGCAACGAATCTGCCTCAGTCGAAGACCTTGCCTGATCGGTGAGCGCTTGCGCGAGCCGTCAATCAAACACAGTATTTATCTAGTCCCGCAAGGGGAAAGGGAGTTACGTGTTAGACGTCAACTTCTTCGATGAACTCCGTATTGGCCTGGCCACCGCGGAGGACATCCGTAACTGGTCCTTCGGCGAGGTCAAGAAGCCGGAGACGATTAACTACCGCACGTTGAAGCCGGAGAAGGACGGCCTGTTCTGCGAGAAGATCTTCGGACCGACTCGCGACTGGGAGTGCTACTGCGGCAAGTACAAGCGCGTCCGCTTCAAGGGCATCATCTGTGAGCGCTGCGGCGTCGAGGTGACTCGTGCCAAGGTGCGCCGTGAGCGGATGGGCCACATCGAGCTGGCCGCACCGGTCACGCACATCTGGTACTTCAAGGGTGTGCCCTCGCGGTTGGGCTACCTGCTCGACCTGGCGCCGAAGGATCTCGAGAAGATCATCTACTTCGCCGCCTACGTGATCACCGCGGTCGACACCGAGATGCGGCACAACGAGCTGTCGACGCTCGAGGCCGAGATGGTTGTCGAACGCAAGGCGGTCGAGGACCAGCGCGACGCCGACCTCGAAGCGCGTGCGCAGAAGCTGGAAGCCGACCTGGCCGAGTTGGAGGCCGAGGGCGCCAAAGCCGATGCGCGGCGCAAGGTTCGCGACGGTGGCGAGCGTGAGATGCGTCAGCTCCGTGACCGCACCCAGCGTGAGCTGGACCGGCTGGAGGAAATCTGGACCACCTTCACCAAGCTGGCTCCCAAGCAGCTGATCGTCGACGAGAACCTCTACCGCGAGCTCATCGACCGGTACGGCGAGTACTTCAACGGCGCCATGGGTGCGGAGTCGATCCAGAAGCTGATCGAGAACTTCGACATCGACGCCGAGGCCGAGATCCTGCGTGACGTCATCAAGAACGGCAAGGGGCAGAAGAAGCTTCGTGCGCTCAAGCGGCTGAAGGTCGTCGCGGCTTTCGCGACGAACCGCAACTCGCCGATGGGCATGGTGCTCAACGCCGTTCCGGTGATCCCGCCGGAGCTGCGTCCGATGGTTCAGCTCGACGGTGGCCGCTTCGCGACCTCCGACCTCAACGACCTGTACCGCCGCGTCATCAACCGCAACAACCGCCTCAAGAGGCTGATCGACCTCGGCGCGCCCGAGATCATCGTCAACAACGAGAAGCGGATGCTGCAGGAGTCGGTCGACGCGCTGTTCGACAACGGCCGTCGCGGCCGTCCGGTCACCGGGCCGGGCAACCGCCCGCTCAAGTCGCTGTCTGATCTGCTCAAGGGTAAGCAGGGTCGGTTCCGTCAGAACCTGCTCGGTAAGCGTGTCGACTACTCGGGCCGTTCGGTCATCGTGGTCGGCCCGCAGCTCAAGCTGCACCAGTGTGGTCTGCCCAAGCTGATGGCTCTCGAGCTGTTCAAGCCGTTCGTGATGAAGCGACTGGTCGACCTCAACCACGCGCAGAACATCAAGAGCGCCAAGCGCATGGTCGAGCGTCAGCGTCCGCAGGTGTGGGATGTCCTCGAAGAGGTCATCGCCGAGCACCCGGTGCTGCTGAACCGTGCACCGACTCTGCACCGGTTGGGTATTCAGGCTTTCGAGCCACAGCTGGTGGAGGGCAAGGCTATTCAGCTGCACCCGTTGGTGTGTGAGGCGTTCAACGCCGACTTCGACGGTGACCAGATGGCCGTGCACCTGCCGCTGAGTGCCGAGGCGCAGGCCGAGGCCCGCATCCTGATGCTGTCGTCGAACAACATCCTGTCGCCGGCCTCGGGTCGCCCGCTGGCCATGCCGCGACTGGACATGGTGACCGGGTTGTACTTCCTGACCACCGAGATCCCCGGCGACACGGGCGAATACACGCCGCCGGCGAAGGATCAGCCGGAGTCCGGGGCGTATTCCTCGCCGTCCGAGGCGATCATGGCACTGGACCGCGGCGCGCTGAGCGTGCGCGCCAAGATCAAGATCCGGCTGACGCAGTTGCGTCCGCCGGCCGAGATCGAGGCCGAGCGGTTCGGTCAAAACGGTTGGCAGCCAGGCGATGCCTGGATTGCCGAGACGACGCTGGGCCGGGTGATCTTCAACGAGCTGTTGCCTGTCGGGTACCCGTTCGTGGACAAGCAGATGCACAAGAAGGTGCAGGCTGCGATCATCAACGATCTGGCCGAGCGCTACCCGATGATCGTGGTCGCGCAGACCGTCGACAAGCTCAAGGACGCCGGGTTCCACTGGGCCACGCGTTCGGGTGTCACCGTGTCGATGGCGGACGTGCTGGTGCCGCCGAACAAGGCCGAGATTTTGGACGCCTACGAAGGGCGCGCCGACAAGGTCGAAAAGCAGTTCCAGCGTGGTGCTTTGAACAAGGACGAGCGCAACGAGGCCTTGGTGGAGATCTGGAAGGAAGCCACCGACGAGGTCGGTGAGGCTCTTCGCGATCACTACCCGCCCGACAACCCGATCATCACGATCGTCGAATCGGGCGCCACGGGTAACTTCACCCAGACGCGAACGCTGGCCGGCATGAAGGGTCTGGTGACCAACCCCAAGGGTGAGTTCATCCCGCGCCCGATCAAGTCGTCGTTCCGTGAAGGCCTGACGGTGTTGGAGTACTTCATCAACACCCACGGCGCGCGGAAGGGTCTGGCGGACACCGCATTGCGTACCGCCGACTCGGGTTACCTGACCCGTCGTCTGGTCGACGTGAGCCAGGACGTCATCGTTCGCGAGACCGATTGTGGTACCGAGCGCGGCATCCTCGTCGAGCTGGCCGAGCGTCAGCCCGACGGCACGCTGATCCGTGACCCGCACATCGAAACCTCGGCCTACGCACGGACTTTGGGTACCGATGCGACGGACGAGGCGGGCAACGTCATCGCCGCTCGTGGCGAGGACCTGGGTGACCCGCAGATCGATGCGCTGTTGGCGGCCGGTATCACGCAGGTGAAGGTCCGCTCCGTGCTGACCTGCACGACCGGCACCGGTGTGTGTGCGACGTGCTACGGCCGTTCGATGGCCACCGGCAAGCTGGTCGACATCGGTGAGGCCGTGGGTATCGTTGCGGCGCAGTCGATTGGTGAGCCCGGCACGCAGCTGACCATGCGTACCTTCCACCAGGGTGGTGTCGGTGAGGACATCACCGGCGGTCTGCCCCGTGTGCAGGAGCTGTTCGAAGCCCGCGTGCCGCGCGGCAAGGCGCCGATCGCCGACGTCACCGGCCGGGTGCGCCTGGAGGACGGTGAGCGCTTCTACAAGATCACCATCGTCCCGGACGACGGTGGCGAAGAGGTTGTCTACGACAAGCTTTCGAAGCGTCAGCGTCTGCGCGTCTTCAAGCACGAGGACGGTTCCGAGCGGCTGCTCACCGACGGCGACCACGTCGTGGTGGGTCAACAGCTGATGGAAGGCTCCGCCGACCCGCATGAGGTGCTGCGCGTGCAGGGCCCCCGCGAGGTGCAGATCCACCTGACCAAAGAGGTCCAGGAGGTCTACCGCGCGCAGGGTGTGTCGATCCACGACAAGCACATCGAGGTGATCGTCCGGCAGATGCTGCGCCGGGTGACGATCATCGACTCGGGCTCGACGGAGTTCCTGCCCGGCTCGCTGATCGACCGTGCCGAGTTCGAGGCGTCCAACCGCCGGGTGGTGGCCGAGGGCACCGAGCCCGCGGCCGGACGTCCGGTGCTGATGGGTATCACCAAGGCGTCGCTGGCCACCGACTCGTGGCTGAGCGCGGCGTCGTTCCAGGAGACCACACGCGTGCTGACCGATGCGGCGATCAACTGCCGCAGCGACAAGCTGCAGGGTCTGAAGGAGAACGTGATCATCGGAAAGCTGATCCCGGCAGGTACCGGCATCAACCGGTACCGCAACATCCAGGTGCAGCCGACCGAGGAAGCCCGCGCTGCGGCGTACACGATCCCGTCCTACGAGGATCAGTACTACAGCCCGGACTTCGGTCAGGCGACCGGAGCCGCGGTTCCGCTGGACGACTACGGATATTCCGACTACCGGTAGTCGGACAAGACTCCGATAGTCCCCGCTATCGGCGTACAACGAAAAAGCCCCGGGTTCATCCCCGGGGCTTTTTCGCGCTTCGGGCTGCCCGGGTGTGCCGAGCGCCCGGCCAGCCGCGCGCTGGGCGGTGGGCGCCCGGCTGCCCGGGCGCTCGAAGCCGGTCCTCGGCGCGCCGAGCGTGCGGCCAGTTTCACGTTCGGCGTTGAGCGTGAAGCCAGCCGCACGTTCGTGGGATGCTGTCCGGCCGGCTCACTAGACTGGCGACGTGCTCATCGGTTCACACATCAGTCCGCAGGATCCGCTGGCCACCGCTGCGGCCGAGAACGCCGACGTCGTGCAGATCTTTCTCGGCAACCCGCAGAGCTGGAAGGCCCCCAAACCCCGCGACGACGCCGCGGAGCTCAGGGCCGCGGCCCTGCCGATCTACGTGCACGCGCCATACCTGATCAACGTCGCCTCGGCGAACAACCGGGTGCGGATCCCGTCGCGCAAGATCCTGCAGCAGACCTGTGATGCCGCGGCCGATATCGGTGCCGCAGCGATCATCGTGCACGGCGGCCACGTCACTGAAGACGACGATCTCGACGAGGGTTTTCAGCGCTGGCGCAAGGCGCTCGATCAGTTGGAGACGAAAGTCCCGGTCTACCTGGAGAATACCGCCGGCGGCGACCACGCGATGGCCCGCCACTTCGACACCATCGCCCGGCTGTGGGACCACATCGGCGACGCCGGCGTCGGTTTCTGCCTCGACACCTGTCACGCCTGGGCGGCAGGCGAGGCGCTCGTCGACGCGGTCGACCGGATCAAGGGCATCACCGGGCGCATCGACCTGGTGCACTGCAACGACTCCAAGGACGCCGCGGGCTCCGGCCGCGACCGGCACGCCAACTTCGGCACCGGGCAGATCGATCCCGAGTTGCTGGTGGCGGTGGTCAAAGCCGCCGACGCGCCGGTGATCTGCGAGACGGCCGAAGAGGGCCGCAAAGACGACATCGCTTTCCTGCGGGAGAAGACGAGCGCCTGAGATGCGTCATCGACTCGCGATGCTGCTGGGCGTCGTGCTGGTGCTCTCCGGGTGTGCAATCCTGCATCCGAAGCCGCCGTCGGGATTTGTCGACGGCGCCAGCATCCACACCATCGGTGTGGGCGGACGCGACCGGGTCTATCGGCTGCACAAGCCCGCCGGCCTGCCTCCATCGGCGAGCCTGGTCGTGGTCTTACACGGTGGCTTCGGCAGCGCCGAGCAAGCTGAAAGGTCCTATGGCTGGGACCAATTGGCCGACTCGGCGAAATTTGTCGCGGTCTATCCCGACGGTGTGAAGCGAGCCTGGAACGTCAACGGCGGCGGGTGTTGCGGCCGGCCTGCCCAGGAGAACATCGACGACGTCGGCTTCATCAGCGCCGTCGTCGCGAACGTCGCCAAGAACATCGGCATCGACGCCTCCCGGGTGTACGCCACCGGCATGAGCAACGGCGGCATCATGTCCTACACCTTGGCCTGCAACACCACGCTGTTCGCTGCGATCGGCCCGGTCGCCGGCACGCAACTCGACCCCTGCAGGTCACCGCGTCCACTGTCGGTGATGGCGGTTCACGGGACTGCCGATCCGATGATTCCGTACGGCGGCGGGCCGGGCCACGGTTTCGCCCACATCAACGGCCCGCCGGTGCCGGAGCTGAATGCGTTGTGGCGCAAGATCGATCAGTGCCAGGAGCCCACCGAGACGACCGACGGCCAGGTCACCACCTCGACCGCCGGGTGTGCCGGGGGGCGCGGCGTGGCACTCGTCACCGTCGCCGACGGCGGTCACCACTGGCCCGATTTCGCCACCGCGCAGCTATGGGAGTTCTTCGCCGGCCATCACCTGTGAGCATTACAGCTCTTGTGCGGTTGTAGAAAAAATGTAACATTGGTGGCATGCCAGACACCCATGTCGTCAGTAACCAGGTGCCGCCGTTGGAAGAGCACAACCCCGCCTCGTCGCCGGTTCTCATCGAGGCACTGATCCGCGAGGGCGGGCAGTGGGGTGTGGACGACGTGACCGCGGTCGGCGCGATCACCGGCTCCCGGCAGACGCAGCGCTGGGGCGAGCTGGCTCAGCGCAACCGGCCGATTCTGCGCACTCACGACCGATACGGCAACCGCATCGACGAGGTCGAGTTCGACCCGGCCTATCACGAGCTGATGCGAGTGGCGATCGAACATGGACTGCATGCCGCGCCGTGGGCCGACGACCGGCCGGGTGCGCACGTGGTGCGCGCGGCCAAGACCAGCGTGTGGACCGCCGAGCCCGGCCACGTGTGCCCGATTTCGATGACCTACGCGGTCGTTCCCGCGCTGCGGTTCAACCCCGAGCTGGCCGACATCTACGAGCCATTGCTGACCAGTCGCGTGTACGACCCCGAATTGAAGCTGGCAGCAACCAAACTCGGAATCACAGCTGGCATGTCGATGACCGAAAAGCAGGGCGGCTCCGACGTGCGCGCCGGCAACACCGAGGCCGCTCCCAATGGCGACGGCACCTACCGGCTGACCGGTCACAAGTGGTTCACCTCGGCGCCGATGTGCGACATCTTCCTGGTGCTGGCGCAAGCGCCGGGCGGGCTGTCCTGTTTCTTCCTGCCCCGCGTGCTGCCCGACGGCAGCCTCAACCGGATGCGGCTGCAGCGGCTCAAGGACAAGCTCGGCAACAACGCCAACGCGTCCAGTGAGGTCGAGTACGACGGCGCAACCGCATGGCTCGTCGGCGAAGAGGGCCGCGGTGTTCCGACCATCATCGAGATGGTCAACCTCACCCGGCTGGACTGCACGCTGGGAAGTGCCACCAGCATGCGCACCGGACTCACCCAGGCGGTCCACCATGCCCAGCACCGCAAGGCATTTGGCGAGTACCTGATCGATCAGCCACTGATGCGCAATGTGCTGGCCGACCTCGCCGTCGAGGCCGAGGCCGCCACCATGGTCGCGATGCGGATGGCTGGCGCCACCGACAGTGCGGTCCGCGGCGACGAGACCGAGACCCTGCTGCGTCGGATCGGCTTGGCCGCCAGCAAGTATTGGGTGTGCAAGCGGGCGACACCGCATGCCGCCGAAGCCATGGAATGCCTGGGCGGCAACGGTTATGTCGAGGAGTCTGGCATGCCGCGGCTGTACCGCGAGGCTCCGCTGATGGGCATCTGGGAAGGCTCCGGCAACGTGAGCGCGCTGGACACGTTGCGCGCCATGGCAACTCGTCCGGAATGCATCGAGGTGCTGTTCGACGAGCTCGGCAAGAGCACCGGGCAGGATGTCCGGTTGGATCGCCACGTCGAGCAACTGCGTCCCCAGCTCGGCGACCTGGAGACCATTCAGTATCGGGCTCGCAAGGTCGCCGAAGACATCTGCCTGGCTCTGCAAGGCTCGCTGCTGGTGCGGCACGGACATCCGGCGGTCGCCGAGGCGTTCCTGGCCACCCGACTGGAGGGCCAGTGGGGCGGGGCATTCGGAACGATGCCCGCCGGGTTGGATCTCGCGCCGATCATCGAGCGTGCTCTAGTAAAGGGATGACACGCGCCGACGACGATTCGAAGCGAAGCGCCGCTGAGGAGTGGCGCTCATGACACACGCCATCAGGCCGGTCGACTTCGACAACCTCAAGACGATGACCTATGAGGTCACCGATCGGGTCGCGCGAATCACCTTCAACCGGCCCGACAAGGGCAATGCGATCATCGCCGATACGCCGCTGGAACTTTCGGCTCTGGTGGAGCGAGCCGATCTGGATCCAGGAGTGCACGTCATCCTGGTCTCAGGTCGCGGCGAGGGCTTCTGCGCGGGTTTCGATCTCAGCGCCTACGCCGACCGCACCGGCTCGGCGGGCGGCACCGGGGCGTATCACGGCACCTCGCTGGACGGTAAGACCCAGGCGGTCAACCACTTACCGAACCAGCCCTGGGATCCGATGATCGACTACCAGATGATGAGTCGCTTCGTGCGCGGCTTCTCTAGCCTGCTGTACGCGGACAAGCCGACCGTGGTCAAGATCCATGGCTACTGTGTGGCCGGTGGCACCGACATCGCTCTGCACGCCGACCAGGTGATCGCCGCGGCTGACGCCAAGATCGGTTATCCGCCAACCCGCGTCTGGGGCGTGCCGGCGGCCGGCATGTGGGCGCACCGGCTGGGCGACCAGCGCGCCAAGCGCCTTCTGCTGACCGGTGATTGCATCACCGGTGCCCAAGCGGCCGAGTGGGGTCTGGCGGTCGAGGCGCCGGACCCGAAAGACCTCGACGACCGCACCGAGCGCCTGGTGGAGCGGATCGCGGCCGTCCCGGTCAACCAACTGATCATGGTCAAGCTCGCGCTCAATTCCGCTCTGCTGCAACAGGGTGTGGCCACCAGCCGGATGGTCAGCACGGTGTTCGACGGGGTCGCGCGGCACACCCCCGAGGGCCACGCATTCGTCGCGGACGCCGTCGAGCACGGCTTCCGCGACGCGGTCAAGCATCGTGACGAGCCGTTCGGTGATTACGGCCGGCGAGCTTCGCAGGTCTGACTCCATGCCAAAGTCGCTGGCCCGCATGACCGCTCGGTCGGTGGTGCTGAGCGTGATGCTGGGCGCCCATCCGGCATGGGCGAGCGCCGCCGAATTGATCCGGCTCACCGGAGACTTCGACATCAAAGAGGCCACTCTGCGCGTTGCCCTGACCCGAATGGTCAGCGCGGGGGACCTGGTGCGCTCCGCCGACGGCTACCGGCTTTCCGACCGACTGCTGGCACGTCAGCGCCGCCAGGACGACTCCATGCGCCCCAAACTGCTGCCCTGGCATGGAAGCTGGACGACGTTGATTGTCACCAGCGTCGGTACCGACGCCCGCACCCGCGCGGGATTGCGAACCACGCTGCACCACAAGCGTTTCGGCGAACTCCGAGAAGGCGTGTGGATGAGGCCGGACAATCTCGAACTCGACCTCGACGCCGATGTCCGCTCCCGGGTGCGGATCATTTCGGCCCGCGACGACGAGCCCGCCGAACTGGCCGGCCACCTGTGGGACCTACCGTCGTGGGCGCGCACCGGTGAACGGCTGCTTGCCGACATGGCCGATGCCCCCGACGTGCCCGGGCGATTCGTCACGGCCGCTGCGATGGTGCGTCACCTGCTGACCGATCCGGTGCTGCCCGACGAACTGCTGCCCGCGCACTGGCCGGGCGCGCGGCTGCGCGCCGCCTACAACGACTTCGCCGCCGAGTTGCTCGAGCGGCGCGACGACATCCGATTAGTGGAGGCGACATGAGCGACCCGGTACGCGTAGAACGCCAGGGCCCGGTGACCACCGTCATTCTCAACCGGCCCGAGGCGCGCAACGCGGTCAACGGTCCGACCGCGGCAGGGCTGTTCGAAGCGTTCTCCGAATTCGACCGCGACGACTCCGCGTCGGTGGCTGTGCTCTGGGGTGATCACGGAACCTTCTGCGCCGGAGCAGATTTGAAGGCGTTCGGCACACCGCATGCCAACGCCGTGCACCGCACCGGTCCCGGACCGATGGGGCCGAGCCGGATGGTGTTGTCGAAACCGGTAATCGCTGCGGTCAGCGGCTACGCGGTCGCGGGGGGTTTGGAACTCGCGCTGTGGTGCGATCTGCGGGTCGCCGAAGAAGATGCCGTGTTCGGGGTGTTCTGCCGCCGCTGGGGGGTGCCGCTGATCGACGGTGGCACGATCCGCCTTCCCCGACTGATCGGGCAGAGCCGGGCGATGGACATGATCCTCACCGGCCGCGCGGTCGACGCGGGTGAGGCGCTGGCGATCGGGCTGGCCAATCGTGTGGTGCCCAAAGGGCAGGCGCGCGAAGCCGCCGAGCAGCTGGCCGCCGAATTGGCTGCGCTGCCTCAGCAGTGCATGAGATCGGATCGACTCTCGGCGCTGCATCAATGGGGGCTGCCCGAAGCCGAGGCGCTGGACTACGAATTCGCCAGCATCTCGCGGGTGGCCGCCGAAGCGAACGAGGGCGCGGGGCGGTTCGCCGCCGGCGCCGGTCGTCACGGCGCCGCTCAATAATTCGGCAGCGTGAACGATCTCGCGACCACCAGCGACTGCCGGGCGACCAACTTGCTGACCAACGGAACGCGGAGGATCCGCAGGGCGACGTTGCGTAGCGGCGCGAGACGGCCCGAGGCGAAGCGCTCAGCTTTCAGCGCGTCGACGGCACTCTTCTGGCACCGCGCGACGTAGGGCTCCATCAGCCGCTGATATCGGTCGAACGCCGAGGCGTAATCGCCACCAGCCGTGTGTAATTCATGCGCCAGCAGGTACGCACCGACCATCGCGAGGGTGGTGCCCATGCCCGACCGGGGTGACGCGCACCATGCCGCATCGCCGGTCAGGCAGACCCGTCCGCGCGCATAGGAATCCAGGTGGACCTGGGCGATCGAATCGAAGTACACCTCCGGAGCTTCGGCGAGGCCGGTAAGCAGTCGCGGCACTTCCCATCCCATCCCGGCGTAGCGCTGCGCGAACAGTCGCTTGTTGCCTGCGGTGTCGCGGTAGTCGAATTCCAGCCGCGGGTCGGTGAGGAAGAAACTGGCCCGTGCCGGTTTGTCGGGATCGATGCCCTGCAGCGCCACGGTTCGGCCCGCGTCGATGTACGCCATACCGCAATGGTCGAGCCGCAAACGGTTTTCGACGTCGAAGAAGCCGAAACACTGACCCAACTGTGTGACGTAGCGCTGTTCGGGTCCGAACACGAGTCGGCGTAGGCCGGAATGCAGGCCGTCGGCGCCGATGACGAGATCGTAGCTGGCTGCGGATCCGTCGCTGAAGGTCACGTTGACCTG
>CAWGPB010000034.1:0-338627 GCA_963824335.1 uncultured Actinomycetota bacterium | reverse complement strand
ACGAAGCGCGGGTGTGGCCGAAGGCGCGCTGCCGGCTCAGCCTGTCGTTTCGATTTTGGTTGCGCTCAGCAGTAATTCGCTGCGATCGCTCCTGTTTCCGGGTGCGCCGCCGGATCGGCATCCTGGCCGCGCGGTCACCGCACCGGATCTCGGGCGTCGGCGAAGCTTCGGGCAGATCGCCGGTGGGCACGGTGAGCGCCGGAAACAGAATCGCGCTGCCGGGACTGGTCACATAGACCTGACCCGACGGCAGCGTCCAGATCACCGTCCCGTCGGCCAGCTGCTTATCGCGCCAGCCCCAGAAAGTTTTGAGCAAGTGATGTTTTCGGCACAGTAACTTCAGGTTGGATGCATGTGTCAGGCCGCCGACGGCATACGCAATCGTGTGGTCGATGTCGCACCGGGTCGCCGGTGCATCACACCCGGGCGCGCGGCAGGTCAGATCACGGCACCGCACGTAGTCGGCCAGCTTCGCCGACGGCGTGTAACGGGGTTCGGCTCCCTCGGGAAAACTCAACGGCCGCAACGTCGCCGACTTGGCCAGCTCTGCCAGCACCTGCGGTGGTATGAGCTCGTCCACCCCAGCCATGTAACCCGGCGCCGATCCGGTGCCGTCAACGCTGGCCTGCTCGGCAACCACATGGATGACCAGATCGCGGTTGCGCGTGCGACCGCGCATCTCGACACAGTCCGAAATCCCGCATGTGCACGCCATCCGATCCGCGCCCGCAACCAGGGCAGCCAACGCGTCGGCACGCCGCTGCGCGCTGGTTCGCGGGTCAGCCGCGCACACTGTGCCCGCAAGCTCATCCAGCCGGCGATCCAAAGCGAGTGCGGTGCTAGCGAATACGTTGCCGTACACCTCAGCCGTGCCCGACAGCGACTTTGACACATTGAGATAGCGGTCTTTGACCTCTGTGTTGGTCCGGCGAATCGCATCTCGATCGACCTGCAGAACAATGGCGTCGACCCGCATCGCCAGCCTGCCGCGCGTCAACGAAGGCCAGCGCGGCGCCCGCAACGCCAGCTGCGCGTCCACCTCGGCCAGCGCCTTCTCGTCGGTGACCAGCGCGGTGCGGTGAGCAATCACGTTGAACATGGCGTAGTTGATGTCGCCGGCCGTCAGGCATTCCCCGACTTTGGGGAGACGCTCGCGTATCAATTCCGCGTCACTCATATACCTAGACGCCAAGGCGCGGCTGATCCGAAGGGCCGCAGCAAGTTCGGCGGCCATCGCGTCCCACAGGTCGACCACCCACTCCGAGCGGTCACCGTGCTGGCGGTACCGCAACCACATCAGGTCGGCGACCACCTTGAGCCGCCGCCCCGTGGCCTGCGCTTCCGCCCGGGCCGCGGCGCCGACCTGTTCGAGCAGCGCAGCCGACTCACGTGTCGCCGGAAGCTCGGTTGATTCGAACATATGTTCGATAGTAACACCAGGGTCGGACGGGTCTCACGCCTTCCGGCAGGCGCCGTCCAAAAAACTAGAACGTGTTTCAGAAATAGGGTTCCGCGGCCGTCAGCAGCTTGTTACGGTGACGCCCGTGATCCTGGACAAATTCCGACTCGACAACCAAGTCGCCGTCGTCACCGGCGCTGGGCGTGGCCTTGGCGCTGCCATCGCGCTGGCATTCGCCGAGGTCGGCGCCGACGTCGTCATCGCCTCCCGCACTCAATCCGAACTAGAGGCCGTCGCCGATAAGGTCCGCGCCGCCGGGCGTCGCGCCCACATCGTCACGGCAGACCTGGCCCAACCCGAGGTCACCGCCGAGTTAGCCGCGGAGGCCGTCACAGCGTTCGGGCGGCTCGACATCGTCGTCAACAACGTCGGCGGCACCATGCCAAACGCGCTGCTATCCACGTCGACGAAGGATCTCAAAAGCGCGTTCACCTTCAATGTCGCCACTGCCCACGCGCTGACGACGGCCGCCGTCCCGCTGATGCTCGAGCACTCCGGCGGCGGCAGCATCATCAACATCACGTCGACGATGGGTCGGGTGCCCGGCCGCGGTTTTGCCGCGTACGGCACCGCCAAGGCCGCCCTCGCCCACTACACCCGGCTTTCCGCGCTCGACCTGTGTCCGCGGGTCCGGGTCAACGCGATCGCGCCGGGCTCGATCGCTACATCTGCGCTGGACATCGTCGCCTCCAACGATGAGTTTCGCGTGCCGATGGAGAAGGCAACGCCTCTTCGCCGCCTGGGCGATCCCGACGAGATCGCCGCCGCCGCAGTGTATTTGGCATCGCCGGCCGGCGCTTACCTGACCGGCAAGGTGATCGAGGTCGACGGCGGCATCACCTTTCCCAACCTCGACCTACCGATCCCGGACCTGTGAGCATGGCCATCAAAGTCGCCGCGATCGGCACCGGCAACGTCGGCGTCCACGCGCTCAGGGCACTGATCACCAACCTGGACTACCAGCTCACCGGAGTGTGGGTGTCCTCGGAATCCAAAGCCGGCAAGGACGCCGGAGAGCTTGCCGGCCTTGACATCTCGACCGGTATCAGCGCGTCCACCGACCTGGACGCCGTGCTGGCCACCGGCCCGCAGTGCGCGGTCTACACCGCAATGGCAGACAACCGGCTACCCGACGCGCTCGAAGATTACCGGCGCATCTTGGCCGCCGGCGTCAACGTCGTGGGCAGCAGCGCCGTCTTCCTGCAGTACCCGTGGCAGGTGCTGCCGGACAACATGCTCAAACCGATCGAAGACGCTGCGCAGGAGGGTAATTCAAGCCTTTTCGTCAACGGCATCGACCCCGGTTTCGCCAATGACCTGATTCCGCTGGCGCTGGCCGGAACCTGCCAGAGCATCCAGCAGATCCGCTGCATGGAGATCGTCGATTACGCCACCTACGACAGTGCGACCGTCATGTTCGACGTGATGGGATTCGGCAAGCCGCTCGACGAGATCCCGATGCTGCTGCAACCGGGTGTGCTGAGCCTGGCGTGGGGATCGGTGGTGCGCCAACTCGCCGCCGGACTCGGCATCGAACTCGACTCGATCACCGAACGCCAGGAGCGGATTCCGGCGCCCGAGGATTTCGAGATCGCGGCCGGGCACATTGCCAAGGGCAGTGCCGCGGCGCTGCGTTTCGAGGTACAGGGTCTGGTCGACGGCCATCCCGCCGTCGTCCTCGAACACGTCACCCGGTTGCGCGAAGACCTGTGCCCGGACTGGCCGCAGCCGGCCCAGCCCGGTGGGTGCTACCGGATCGAGATCACCGGCGAACCGTCGTACGCCGTCGATGTCTGCCTGAGCAGCCCGAACGGGGACCACAACCACGCCGGGCTGGTCGCGACAGCAATGCGGGTGGTCAACGCGATCCCAGCCGTAGTCGAAGCCCCCGCCGGAATACGGACCACGCTGGACCTGCCGCTGATCACCGGGCGCGGCCTGTACTCGGCGGGCTGAATTTTTCGGCTAACCTAACTTTCTTATTCGTCGACAGAAAGTGAGTTAGGTGGCCCGGGACACCAAGGCCCCGCCCAAGGCGGGGTGGTACCTGCTCGGCCCCGCTTTCGTCGCCGCCATTGCCTACGTCGACCCGGGCAACGTGGCCGCGAACATCAGCGCAGGAGCACAGTTCGGCTTCTCGCTGCTGTGGGTCATCGTCATCGCCAACGTGATGGCGGGTCTGGTGCAGTACCTGTCGGCAAAGCTCGGGCTGGTGACCGGCCGCACGCTGCCGGAAGCAATCGGAGTGCAGCTCAGCCGCCCGGCCCGGCTGGCCTTCTGGGCGCAGGCCGAGATCGTCGCGATGGCCACCGACGTGGCCGAGGTCATCGGTGGGGCGATCGCTCTGCACATTTTGTTTCACCTGCCGCTGCTGCTCGGCGGTGCGATCACCGGAGCGGCCTCGTTACTCTTGCTCCTGATCCAGGACCGACGGGGCCAGCAACTGTTCGAGCGCGTCATCACCGGACTGCTCCTGATCATCGCCATCGGGTTCACCGCCAGCTTCTTTGTCGCGACCCCGCCGCCCGGGGCAGTCCTCGACGGCCTGGTGCCGCAGTTCCACGGTAAGGAAAGCGTGCTGTTGGCCGCCGCCATCTTGGGCGCGACGGTGATGCCGCATGCGGTGTACCTGCATTCCGGCTTGGCGCGGGACCGGCACGGCCACCCCGATCCCGGCCGCGAGCGACGCCGGCTCCTGCGCGTCACGCGGTTGGATGTCGGACTGGCGATGGTCGTCGCGGGCGCGGTGAATGTGGCGATGCTGCTGGTCGCCGCGCTGAACATGCAGGGGCGCGGCGCCATCTCCATCGAGGTCGCCTACAACGCCGTGCACGACACGCTCAGCCCGGTGATCGCCGTGTTCTTCGCGGTCGGACTGTTGGCGTCGGGGTTGGCGTCGTCGTCGGTCGGCGCCTACGCCGGCGCAATGATCATGCAGGGCTTGCTGTATCGGTCGATCCCGATGGCGGTGCGACGGTTGGTGACGCTGGCGCCCGCGCTGTTGGTTCTGGCTATGGGTTTCAATCCGACGCGCACGTTAGTGCTGTCTCAGGTCGTTCTGTCGTTCGGTATTCCGTTCGCGCTGCTGCCGTTGGTTCGACTGACCAGCAATCGCGCGTTGATGGGAGCCGACACCAATCACCGCGTCACCACCGCCGTGGGCTGGGTGATCGGCACGATGATCAGTCTGCTGAACGTGGTGCTGATCTACCTGACGATCAGCGCCAAAGGCTAGGCCTGGCTTCGGAGTTTTCGTCCTCCCGCCGGTGTTTTCCGCTGCCTTTCAACGCGATGAGTTCATCGAGCAGCGCGTCCATCGCGGCGATCGGGGGCATCTCCTTGCCGCGCTCGCGGTGGGCATCGCGAGCGCCCGCCAATAGCCGCAACTCACGCTCGATCGTGCGCCGGTCCCGGGTGCCGTTGTCTTCCGCGCCGCTCATCTGTCGATCATTTCATTCCGCGCAGCGCATCAGCGGCGCGACGCGGGGAATTAACCTCGCGCTCAGAAGTCGTTTCGAAGCTCGGCCGACCACGGTCAGATACTTCGCTCGGCTAACATCGATCTTGTGACGCAGCGGCGCCGTCATTCCTACTTCGCGTACGGGTCCAACCTCTGCGTGCGGCAGATGGCGCAGCGATGTCCCGATGCGGCCAACCCACGCCGGGCGGTGCTCGCCGACCACGATTGGCTGATCAACCAGCGCGGGGTGGCGACCGTCGAACCATTCGACGGGACGCAGGTGCATGGCGTCGTCTGGGATGTGTCCGACCACGATCTGGCCCGCCTCGACAAAGCCGAGAGCGTGCCGGCGCACTATCGCCGTGACCAGATGACCGTGCGAACCGAAGACGGGCCGTCTGACGCGTGGGTGTACATCGACCACCGGGTGAATCCGGGTCCACCGCGACCCGGCTATCTGGAGCGCATCATCGACGGCGCCCTGCATCACGGATTGCCGCAGAGCTGGATCGACTTCCTACGGCGATGGGATCCGTCACGCTGGCCACGGCCGCGATCGCGGCCCACAACGCCTGCGCCGCAATCGCTTTCCGAGCTACTCGCCGAACCCGGTGTGGTCGAGGTCAGCCGCTTGCGGTCGCGGTTCGGCTTCCTGGCCATCCATGGCGGCGGCCTGGAGGAGATGACCGACGTGATCGCCGAGCGGGCCGCCGACGCGGCCGGAGCGTCGGTGTATCTGCTCCGGCATCCTGACCGCTATCCGCATCACCTGCCGTCGGCGCAGTTCCTTGCGGCCGAGTCGGCGCGTCTCGCGCAGTTCCTCGACCACGTCGACGTGACGGTCTCGGTGCACGGTTACGGGCGGATCGGCCGCTCCACTCAACTGCTGGCCGGCGGACGCAACCGCGTGCTGGCCGCCCATGTCGCCGAACATCTCGAGTTGCCCGGCTACCACGTCGTCACCGACCTCGACGAGATTCCGCGCGAGCTTCGCGGGCAGCATCCACAGAATCCGGTGAACCAAACACGTTACGGTGGAACACAATTAGAACTGCCCACTCGGGTCAGAGGAATCAGCCCGCGGAGCCCCCTCCCGGGGGCCGACGGCTTGTCACCGGTGACCGCTGCACTGGTGCAAGGCCTGGCAGCAGCCGCTCGTGCATGGAAATTGCAGTCCAGGTAACTACACAATCGGAGGTGGCCAGTGGCCAAATCGGCCTTTCGTTTCTCGGTGGGTATTCACGCGGTAAAGTCCCGTACTGCGTTGCAGGACAAGGTAAAGCGCCTGGAGGACAGCGGGTTCGACGCGCTGCATCTGCCCGACCACCTCGGCGCACCGGCGCCGTTCCCGGCGCTGACGGCGATCGCGTCCGCGACCAAGACTGTCCGGCTGGGCACTTATGTGCTCAACGCCGGGTTCTACAAGCCCGCGCTGCTGGCTCGCGACGCCGCCGAAGTCGACGGGCTCAGCGACGGGCGTCTGGACCTCGGCCTCGGCGCCGGCTACGTCCGCGAGGAATTCGAAGCGGCTGAGCTCCCCTACCCGACCGCACGGCAACGCGTCGACTACCTAGAGCACGTCACCACCTATCTCAAGAAGCACCTGCCGACGGTGCCAATCCTTATCGCCGGCAACGGAAATCGGTTGCTCACGATCGCCGCCCAGCAGGCCGACATCATCGGGCTGACCGGCGCCAGCTCCGGTGACGCAGTCGACCCGCTCGCCGATCGCGTCGAGTTCGTCCGCAATGCCGCCGGCGACCGGTTCGCCGATCTCGAGTTGAATCTCGCGATCACCGCGGTGCCGTCGGACAACTCCGGGAAACCCGATCTGGCGCTCACCCGCAGGTTCGTGGATCTGTCCGACGAGGAGTTGCTGGCCTTGCCGTCGGTGCTGAGCGGAACGCCACGCGACATCGCCGATACTCTGCGCGGCTACCGCGAGAAGTACGGGCTGACATCGTTCACCTTCCAGGAGAATCACGTCGACACGATCGCGAAGGTGATCGCCGAGCTCCGCTGACCGCCGCATTCCGTATGGTGGATTGATGCGTTACAACCCTCCTCCGAACTGGCCAAAGCCCCCCAAGGGCTGGGTGCCGCACGCGGACTGGTCGCCGGACCCGGCTTGGCCGCCGCCGCCGCAGGGCTGGCGGCTGTGGGTCGAGGAAGAAGACGGGCCAGATGCGCCGTCCGCGCTGGGGCGGCTCAAGCAGGCCGGCGACGACGGCGAGTATTTCGGCGACGAGAACGCCTGGGCCGACGACGCCGGGCCGGCACCCGTTGCCGACGAGCTGGATGCCGTGGTGTCCGAACTGCCGCCGGACCCGACCGAGGTCGCGCCTAAAGACCTTGCGGTGCAACACCTCGGGCAGTACGCCACGGTCAAGTGGGACGACGACGATCAGTACGCCATCGGCACGATCGTCGCCATTTCGGCGGACGATACCGCGGTCTGGCTCACGCTCGACGGCATCGACGCGCCGATCGCCTTTCCGCGGGAAACGCCGGGCAGCCCACGACTCCTGGTCTGGATCTAAGCCCCTGGCGACGGCGATCCCCGTCATTTGCCTGACCGGCTACCTCGGCGCCGGCAAAACGACGCTACTCAACCACGTGCTTCGGACCCCAGGCGCGCGGATCGGCGTGATTATCAACGATTTCGGTGAGCTCAACGTCGATGCCATGCTGGTGGCCGGGCAGATCGACGAGCCGGTGTCGATTGCCGGCGGTTGCATCTGCTGCCTACCTGACGACGGCGGCATCGACGTCGCGCTGACGAAGCTCGCCGACCCCCGGCTCAATCTCGATGCCGTGGTCGTCGAGGCCAGCGGTCTGGCCGATCCACTGATGGTTGCCCGCATCATCGGCTTCAGCCGGGTGGCCGGCCTGCGGTACGGCGGACTCGTCGACGTCGTCGATGCGGTAACACATTTCGACATCGTCGATACCGGTCAGGTGCTGCCCGCGCGTTACCGGGCGGCATCTCTCGTCGTCGTCAACAAGCTCGATCAAGTCCCCCGCAGCGACCGCGCCGCCATGGTCGAGCGGGTAGAGCAGCGCGTGCGCGAACAGAATTCACGGGCAACCGTCGTCGGGGCGGTCGGTGGACAGATCGACCCCCGGCTGCTCTACGACGTCGCGGGGTCGGGCGATGAACCGGGCCAACTCTCGTTGCGCGAACTGCTCGTCGACCAGACCGACAACGCGGTGGCCCACGACCACGACCACGTGCACGCCGATTCCGTCACGGTGACCACCGACGGCGACGTCGACCCCGGCGCACTGCTTGACCTGCTCGAGCAACCGCCCCCAAGCGTGTACCGGCTCAAAGGAGCCGTGAAGATGCGATACGGACGAGCCACGCCCACCTTCGCGGTCAACCTCGTCGGCCCGACGATTCACATCGCTAGCGCGCCGCCCGGAGCGACGGCCAACTTTCTGGTGGCGATCGGAATGCACCTCGACACCGACGAGGTGCGCGCTCGGCTTGGTGCGGCGCTGCGTCCGTGCACCGAGCCGGCGACTCTGGCCAACATTCACCGCCTGCGGCGATACCGTCGCCACAGCCTCTGACGCACCGAATGACGCGTTTACGCCGATGAGCGACTAGGTTTAACGATGTTTTCCGCCCCCGTAGCTCAGGGGATAGAGCACGGCTCTCCTAAAGCCGGTGTCGCAGGTTCGAATCCTGCCGGGGGCACAGCCTGAAAGACCAGGTCAGCGCCGTTAGCTCTGAGTTTAGCCCGCAGTCTCAGCTTCGTCTGGTCGGTGCTTGGTCGGTGATTGTTTGGCATGAGATGATTCGCGTTGGCGGGCGATGGTCAGTCGCGCGGCAGCGTCGAGTCGCGAAGCGATGTCATCAAGGTCCGTCGGGAAAAGACCCGCGTAGTGGTTGAGCGTGGTCGCCGCCGATTCGTGACCCAACAGGCGCGCGACCGCGACGACCGACGCACCTTCCTGGATAGCCAGCGACGCCGCGGTGTCGCGCAGATTGTGGGGAGTGACTTTCAAGCCGACCGCCGCGACCGCGGAATCAAAAACGTCGCGTCGCCAGTTCCGGTTGCGAAGCGGTGTGCCGGACGCGGAAGGAAAGACCAATTCGCCTCGGGGCTGGAGCGCTTTGTAGTTTGCGAGCTCTCCCGACACGATCTCGGGGACAGGCACTGTGCGGGCCTGATGATTCTTTACCGGCGACAACTCACCCCGCGGCGCCTCCTCTGAATACGCCCGAACAACGCGCAAGGTCCTACTTTCCAAATCGACATCGGACCATCGCAATGCCGCTAGCTCGCCCCATCTCAGCCCGCAATAACCAGCGACGAGCACCAGCAGCCGATCCCTCGCTGCGTCGACCACTTCCGCAAGCCGCCAAAGTTCGTCATGGGTCAGAGGCCGTGGGTCATTGCCCTGCACCTTGGACAGACGGATCCCCGCGGCAGGATTGCGCTGGATTGCGCCGTCGCGCACGGCATAGTCGAACACCCGTCGCAAAACGCCAAGCGCGTGGCGGGCGGTCGCAACGGACTGCGTTCGCGATAGTTCGGCGGCCCAGGCCTGTACCTCAGACGGTCGCACCGACACGAGCGGCCGGCGCCCAAAGGTACCGGCGATCTGCTTCGCGATCACCCCACGAATCTTGCGAAGAGTGGCCGGCTGCCGAACCGGCTGGGCGTCCAGCCAGATCTTGCACCACTCACCTACCGGCCTGTCCCCCGCTGCGGGATCAGACCACACCCCAGACCGCAAGCTGTCTGTCTGGCGCCGTTCCCATTCCTGCGCATCACGTTTTCGTTGAAAAGTCCTCGACGCCACATAGCGGCCCCGGTAGTAAATGCGAGCGCGATAAACCCGCGTACCACCGGGACCGATACGTCCTTCAATCACCCTGCTTGCCAGCGTGATTCACGGCGGATGTCGAGCCACTCATCGACCTCGCGAGAATCCCATCGGAGCGCAGTTCCGATTCGGATCGCTGGCGGTCCATCGCCGCGCAGGCGCCAAGCGCGGATGCAGCCCACACTTACCGTTAGGCGCTCCGCCAACTCTTGGATCGTCAGCAACGTACCGAGCGGATGCCTATCATCCTGCGGCTTCGACTGTTTCGAAACCGCAGTCACCTTTGCCGGTATCTGGGATGCAGCCATCGTGTTTCCTTCATTGCGGTATGCGATTAGTTGGGATCATCGGATACCACTTGACTGTCTCGCTACCACCACCGCCAACTTCGCCAAAATCGCACCGATTGCCAACACCCTCAACACCAGACCACGTAAGACCGTCGGATGGAAGACACCCGTCGAAGCCTTCAACGAGCACCTCCAATCGCTATAGCAAGCCGGTGTTGCGACCACCGATTGAATCCAGCCCGACAGCGCGGTCGGAATGCATGATCGGGCCGCCGACGTCGCCGCGCACCGCGACCGCCCGGGCGAGCGCATCGGTGACCAGCGCGGTAAGCATGTGATCAGCCACCGACCAGCCGAGCACCCGTTTGGAATGCTCGTCACGCACCGCACGCAGGTACATGTCACCCTCGATACCCGTAAAGAAAATCCTCACACGCTAGCGTCATCTTGTGGTCGCAGCACACACCGCTTAGTCGAACTGACAGGATTTGGACCTGCGCCCACTTGACCCCCAGTCGGACATCGGTTGAATTTTGTTGTCGTTCAATGCGTCTCGAATCCGACCAGCAGAAACCGTCTCAAGTCGTCCGCCGTCGATTGCCCTTATTCGCACCTAGTCAATGTGACAAGGTTGTGACAACGTCGGCGCCGGGGGGCCTTCTTGTCGGCCCGCACGGCTACCCTGCTGCCGTGGCAGACAAGAGTGTGCAGGCCTTCTCGGTGGGCACGATCGAGGCTGTGGCCAAGGTCGTCGGCGAGCTCTACAGCGGGTCGGAGTTGACCCGGATCCTGGCGTCGGTGAACCTGCCGGACCCGCTCGGTGAGGGCATGACGAAGTGGAAGCGTCTCGCGGCGAGCATGCAAGAGCAGCAGTTCAACCAGCGAGACGGCCGGCCGATCCTCGCGCTCATCATCGCGGCGATGGCACCCGACCGCACCCTCGACCGCCGCGCCGCTGCCAGTGTCACGCGCGATGAGCTCACGCAGATCCTGTCGCTGTCCGGGTACGCCGTACGGGAGGACGGGCGCATCGGCAGGGCGACACGCGCGACGACCGCATCGGAGGCCGCCGCCCGCAGCGAGCGGCTTCATAAGCTACTAACCGCCCGGGAAGCGCACTCCGAAGTGGTACGGCACTGCCGACCCGAGCTACTGCGGAAAGACTGCTACGAGGCAGTGTTCGAGGCCGTCAAAGGACTCGGGGCTCGCCTGCGGGAGAAGTCGGGACTCGACGAGGACGGCCGAGCTCTCGTGCAGGCAGCGCTACGGGGGAAGCCACGCGTACTCCTCACGGACTGCGCGACAGTCACGGAGCGCAACGAACAGGAGGGTGTCGCGCTCCTGGCGGAAGGTCTCTTCGCAGCGTTCCGAAACCCCGCCGCGCACGAACCCCGTCTCGTCTGGGAGGTGTCGGAGCAGGACGCCCTCGACGTGTTGGGGACGCTGTCGATGATCCACCGCCGCCTCGACACGGCGCGTCTTGATGGGACGACGGCGCCGTGACTGCCGCGGACCTCGCCACGTAGGGGCCGGCGATGTCGCTCGTGGGCTCCGTCGTGGTCCTACCTTTGCCCTGGACAGTAGTAACGAAACTTCTCACCACCTCAAATACAGGACGAAGCCGGATACCTTCCGCTTTTCAGGAGACCGCTGCTACATCGTCCCAGGTCGCGGGTCCACATCCCGGAGTGTTGACCTGGGCTTTCTCCGTTCCGGTCGCAGCCGCGGCGACAGCTTGCGTGTCACCTCTGTGTCATGTCGTGTCATTCAAGTGGCCGGGCCGCACAGGTGTTCCCCTCTCCCGAGCAGGGCCTGCCCTCCGCGGCTGATCTGTCGGAGGTACCGCCTACCCTCTGCGCATGGCAGTCGTTCCCGTCCAGTGTTGGATGCGCACGTTCAAGGTGGAGTTCATCGGCGGAGCCGCGTCGTGCTTCGTCATCAACCACCGAGATCGGCAGTGGCTGATCACCGCCAATCATGTGGCCGACGCCGCGGTGAAGAACGGTGTCGCTGCTCTGACCCTTACCGGCGAGAACGGACTCGACGTCGAGATGTCGGGGCCGCTGGCGCCCGTCCCGCTCGTCGAGGACGGACCGGACATCGCGGTGTTCGACCTCGGCGGTAAGAAGATCGTGCGCGATGACATGACGCTGGTGCCGTCGGCCGACGGGATCATGCTCAGCCAGGAGGTGTTCTTCCTCGGGTATCCGTTGACGGGCACCCTGCCGCTGATGGGCCGTCTCCCAGCGGTGCGGCGCGGGACCGTATCCCAGCGAGCGCTTCTGGACGGTGTCACCGCCTGGATCATCGACGGCCACAACCTGCCTGGCTTCTCCGGCGGCCCGCTCGTCTTCGCCGAACACGGCGGCATCGGCTCGACTTGGCACGTGCTGGGTGTAGTCAGCGGATACTGGCCACACCGGATCGACGTCGAGGTAGCCGGCGCCGCTATGCCGGCCGGTGTCAGTTTCAAGGTGCCCACCAACGCGGGCCTGGTCGTCGTCTACGACATCAAGAACGCCACCGATGCGATCGACGCGTACGTCGACGCTGGGAACTGAATCACGGTGAGATCGCCTGCCTGAGTGTGGATTACCCGCAGCGCTCAGACCACGGGCCAGACGACCTGACCGAACCGCACTCCCGGGTCGATCACCACCACCGCCTTCTTCGCCAGCTCCCTCGCCGTCGAGGTGCCTCCCGCTCGAAGGTAGCTGCGCACCGCCGAGACGGGGTCCGCCGACGCCGAGACCTTCAGCGTGCGGCCCAGCAGGTCCACACGGCGACCCACGAAGTCGTGATCGTCTGGGTGCCGGCCGTGCTCCGAGTCGCCGAAGTCCTCCACCCCGCGGCGACGGTACGGGTAGCCGATCGCGGGATCCTCCGCGTAGACGTGTAGAGGTCGAGGTCCTTCACACCGTCGGTGCCGTTCACGTAGTGAAGCGCGGCGCCCTGGCACAGCGCGGTGAGCAGGATCCTGTCGCGGTAGCCGGCGAGGTGCGGCTTGCGGCTGAACAGCCCTTCGCGATCAGCCTCCGCGATCTGCGCTAAACGGTGCAGATGCTCGTCCGCCAGCGGGGCCATGGACCGTTCGACCATCACATCTGGGAGGGTAGTCGGTGCTACTCCATCGCCTCAGAGCGCGCGAACGGTGACCGTGTAACTGGACTCACCGGGCTCCTCGCAGTAGGTGATCTGCTTGATCTGTTTGTCGTCCTGGTAGAGCCAGACAGTCACAAGATCACCCAGGTGGTCGATCGACGACCGGTGAGCCCGCATGGGCTTGTTCTCCAGGACGTCCGCGATCCCGCCGACTATGTTGGTCGCATCTCCGCCCGGCGAGCGGGTGATGACCTCCAGTGCCACGCCGCCCTCATCGATCGGGGCAAACCCATGTTCCTGACATGCACGCTGTGCTGCCTGAAGAAGGGCGCGGATCCTGTCCGCCTGACCGTGTTTCGCGTTGAACACGGAGAGTGCTTCGTTCTTCAACGGTGGCTTTCCATGCACCTCGAAACGGATCGAGTTCGCGGCTCCGTCTACCGGTTCCTGCGCCGCCTCCCGGTCGGGCATCCGAACCTCCTTCCTTGCTGACGATCGGTTCCCCGGCGTCACGCAGCGGAGCCGCTCCGGTAGTTGTACACCGACTGCCGGCTGATCCCGTACTCCGCGGCGCGCTTCGTCGGTGACTCGCCGGCAGCGAGTCGATCACACAGCTCCGCGGCCTGGCCCCGGGTCAGCTTGGCCTTGCGCCCCTTGTAGACGCCCTTCGCCTTGGCGATCGCGATGCCCTCGCGCTGGCGCTCCAGGATCAGCGCACGCTCGAACTTCGCGATGCCGCCAAGCAGCGTCAGCATCAGTTCGTTCATCGGGGAGTCGTCTCCGGCGAAGATGAGGCACTCCTTCACGAACTCCACCCGCACGTGCTGTTCGGTCAGCTCCCTGACCGTGCGGAGCAGATCCTCGGTGTTGCGGGCCAGACGATCCATGGAGTGCACCACGAAGGTGTCGCCGTCGCGCAGGTACCGCAGCGCCTCGGCGAGCGCAGGCCGGTTGATGTCCTTGCCTGATGCCTTGTCGGTGAACACCCGGTCCACCGCGATCCCGTCGAGTTGCCGCTCGGTGTTCTGATCCACAGTGCTGACTCGCTGATACCCGACCCACTCACCCATGGGTCCCACCTGTCCAGTAGAGGTCTAAGAGGTGCCGATACACCCTATCCAACAACGTGATTCGGACTCTAGCTGTACGCACTGACATCAACGGACGCGCGACGCGTTGAGGTGCGCCTCAGCCTGACGGTTCCGGACCCGGACGCCGCGATCGAACGGCTGCGTGCGGCGGGGTTCACGGTCAAGCGGGCGAATCTCGGTGTGGATCCAGACGGGAACCGGATCATGCTGTCGCATAAAGCCTCTGGCGATCAGGCCGACACCGTGCACATCGAATACGCGCCACCGACGACCGTTGCCGAACTGCGCCGGATCCTCGACCAGCTCCCGCCGGAGATGCCGGTGCTCGTGGACGGTCCTGAGGTCGCGTACTCGCCGATCGCGCCCATCCAGCTCACCGAGGTGCAGGAGCTGACACATGTGCCGAGTTACCTTGGACGTTTCGAGCATCCAGCCGACGCGGCATGGATGCTCGGCGAATCGGATTCGCTGCTTCCGCAGCGGGTGGGTGACCCCGTGGTAGCTGGTGCTGCGGCGGGAGGAGCGAGAAAGCGACTAACCACAGCGTCCGGAGCGCCACCGCCGCAGTTGCAGGAGTCGCCAATAGAGTCGGCGCATGGCACGCCCTCCCCGGTGGCAAGCGACGCTGGATGCCGGCGTCGAGGAAGCATGTCTGGCCGTCAGGCTCTACAACGACCCTGCGGAGAGCCGTTCCTTCGAAGGCTTCGTCATTCATATGCACCTGGCCTGGCTCTACCTGCTGCACGCGGAGTTCATCCGTGACGGGATCGACTACCGGTACTGGGA
The DNA here is from genome assembly GCA_963824335.1 of uncultured Actinomycetota bacterium. Classification (GTDB taxonomy): domain Bacteria; phylum Actinomycetota; class Actinomycetes; order Mycobacteriales; family Mycobacteriaceae; genus Mycobacterium. The sequence goes on along the minus strand of CAWGPB010000034.1, from coordinate 323,600 downwards.
TCCGCAGTACAAGAAGCGTCTACTCAAGGTCGATGGGGAGCCGAAGACCTGGGAACTGGAGCGCTGTCTTCGCGAACGCTGGGCCGACGACACCGACGTAGTGCGGGCGAACCTCAAACTCTTCATACGCCTGCGAAATCGACTGGAACATAGGCACGCTCACGCCGACGCGGCGCTCATGGTCACGCTGGCGGGGCACTCTCACGCGCTTCTACTCAACTACGAACAGGAGCTCACAAGCCAGTTCGGGACCGATCATTCCCTCGCCCTCCGGCTTCGCATCCCGCTCTTCGTCGGCACGTTCAGCCCACAGGGAGAGCAGGCGTTGCGGCGGCTCCGTAAGACTATCCCCACCGACCTTCGCGGCTTCCTCACCGACTTCGAGTCCGGACTGGACCCGGCCGTGGCAAGCGATTCTCGGTACGAGTTCAGACTCCGGGCGACCGTCGAGCTGGCTCCCAAGGATCCCGATGCCGTGGCAGTGCAGTTCACGCGCTTCGACGACATGACCGAAGAGGAACGCACAGCTGTGGAGGAGATGGGGCGCAAGGGCCAGGTCATCGTGAGGGACCGCAAGCAACCGGTCTCAGGACTCGGCCGGCTGATGCCGAAACCTGCCGCGGCGGAGGTAGAAGCGGGGATCCCGTTCGTGTTCAACGTCAGCCACTTCACGTCAGCCTGGAAACGAGGAGGCGTTCGCCGGTTACCCGGCGACCCGAATCCGGATCGTACGAACCCCGACTTCTGCGAGTATGACGAGCCCACGGGGTCGTACCGGTACACGCGGGCCTACGTGAGCCACCTCATTAAGCGGTGTGGCACCGCGGAGGGCTTCAGAGAAGCCACGGGGATGTCGCCGCGACCCAAGCCGGCGGAAAGCGACGTTGCTGCGGGTTGACCGGGGCCAGGGGAGGCGGCCACCTTCGAAAAGCAGGTGGACTACGCCGCCGCTCCCCCGCTCTGGATCAACTTCTTGATCTCTGCCACCGGGACCAGCCGGCGGCGGCCCACCTTCACCCCGCGCAGCCTGCCGTCCTTCAGCTGCGTGTAGATCAGCGACTCGGAGCAGCGGAGCATCTCCGCGGCTTCGGCAACAGTGAGCATGGTCTGGGGTGCGGTCGGCGCAGCGGGTTGTGCCTGTCCCACGACGGCCAGCACCGCGGATGTGTCATGTCGTGTCACACCGGGGCCGCGGAGAACGTTCCCGGATACGGGAAAAACCCGCCGTCAGCAGGTGGTTTCCTTTGTGGCCAGGGCCGGGATCGAACCGGCGACCTTCCGTTTTTCAGGCGGAGTTCGGGCCTACACCAATGTGTTTCAGCCGGTCAGACCAGACGCGCGACCGGCATTCGGACGTGTTGGATCAGTCGGTCTGGCTCGTTGGCCCCATATTGGCCCATGAGATGACCCAATCGGCCGCAACTGACAGGCTGGATGCAGTGCAATTTGGGAGCAGTTTCACGGCGCCGGCTCAAGCATCAGGCCCCACGGCGCGGTGACGTTGGTGAGCGGTTCGGGCGGTGGGTCGGTGAGCCCGATGAGGTCTCCCGCCATGCTCGCGGTGCCGCGGCCCTCGAAGAGTGCGACGCAAGCGTTGCCGTCCAGGCGGGACGGGAACCGGACGGCGCCGGCGCCTCGGTCAAAAAGGTCCGCGGCGATCGTCTGCGTGATGGCGCGGCGACTGGTGGTGATCTCGTGTAGATCGAGGTGCTGCAGGTCGTGCTCGAGCAGCAGTTCGATGTGGCGATGCTCGATCTCCTGGCGTGTGGGGACGTCGGTCAGGTCGATCAAGGGGCCATTGAGCTTGAGGACTGTGGGAATGAGGACGTGCTGTATGCGCCACTGCGCAGTGACCGGCTTCTCAGCGAAGTCTTGAGCGGCCTCGGGTCCGTAGCGCTCGACATGGCGGTGCAGCGCGCCGAGGTTCGGCCGGAAGTCGGCTAGAACCTCGCGGAGACACGTTTCGGCCGAGTCAGCGCAATAGAGCGTGCGGAAACGGCGGTGGACGTCGTCGAAACGGTGACTGAACTGGTACAGATCTAGCGGAGTGAAGCCGAGCGGGTCAGCGTAATAGCCGACCCGCCACAGGGTTCGCCCTTGCTCGGGCGCTGCGATCACGACTGGAAGCTGGCGACCTGCCGTGCGGCCCGTACGACCATCGCGAACTCCGCGGTGTCGATCGCCGCACCGAGCACCTCGATCGGCGCGCGATCGTCCAAGCGCGTGTTGGTGCCAAACAGCCACGCCCGCGCCGTCTTGTCGTCGTAGGCGTCGACGAGCATCCTGACGACCTTGTAGCCCTCGCGTAACCGGCGCTCAGTCGCGCCGTGAGGTTCCGGGCCGCCATTGCGCGCGTAGCGACCGATTTGTTTGGCGTCAGCCAAGCCCGCCATCGCCGCCGCGACGCGTTGGCCGACAGCGTCTTGCAGATATGCGGCGATCTCGCGGATCGAAAGCGTCGCTGCCTCATCATCCAGCCGCTGCGCCGCAGAGACGGTCAAGACCGGCATATCGCACCTCCATATTGATCTACCCGAGACGTTACCACATAAGCGCCTAGTAACACACCCATAAGCTACACCGGATAGCACACCAGGCGGCCCGAACTACGTTCGCGGTTGGAGAGGTTAGGCGGCATGTTCGCAGCAAAAATGTCGCCAAACACGCCTCTCACTGGCCACGATTCGACCTCTAAGGTATGAGCTAACCGGTCGCTGTCTCCCCCGTATCTCTTGATCTCATAAATGCAGCTAGGCGGCGGTGAGGAGTCCGGAGCATCTCACCACGTCCCGGGAGTTCGACCCAGTTGCGCGGCGTTTTGTGTCCAAATTCGTGGCCAATCACGCAGCCGAACGAGGAAGACCGAGCGTTGCACCGCATCGCACCGGTGACAGTTTTCCGCTGAAACTTCGCGCGTCATCACGTTGTTTGACCGCCGCGGATCGTCTTGACGCAACCGGCCCTAATCAGTATCAACGGCGGCCGAAAATTGACCCCTCTACGACGGGGTGAGTTTTCAGACGACGCCGACAAACAGGCGCATGGGTAGATTGGGACGACACGGTAGGTCATGACTACTGCGCTTCGGGGGAATACGGCCACCCTTCTTCGTTGATCTGCTTGATGGTTGAGTGAAGCCCTGTGAGGAACAGTCCAGCCTGCTGGGCGCGTTCGCGATAGTTGTCCACACCTTCAATGCCAAACGCCTTAGCGTCTGACTGCAGCACCCGATCAAGTTTGGGACTGCCCCCGGTTTGGTTGACTCCTGACCTGTGAGGATTCGTCCTTGCTGGAAGGATCAACCTCGTTCCAAAGCCGTTTCCCGCTGAGTTCCGAGCTGATGTCATTGCCGTGGCCCGAAAGGGTGAGGCGCCGTTGCGCCAGATCGCGCAGGATTTCGGGATTTCGGAGGCCTGCCTGCATCGCTGGCTCAAGATCGCCGACCGCGAGGACGGTGCCAACCGGCCGTTGTCGGCGGCGGCCTCTGGTGATGTTTCGGCGCAGCTGCGCGAGGCGCATAAGCGGATCAAGCTGCTCGAGCAGGAGGCTGAAGTGATGCGTCGCGCGGTCGGCTACCTGTCCCGGGATGCCAACCCAAAATGATGTACCCGCTGGTCCTCGACCTTGCCGACGACGGCGTGCCCGTCACGGTGACCTGCCGGGTTTCTAGGATTCTCTACCCAGGCGTTCTACAAATGGCGCAAAGAACCAGTATCACAACAAGATTGGGATGATGCGCACCTGATCAATGCCGCCCGCGACATTCACGCCGATGACCCCGCGTTCGGCTACCGATTCATCGCCGACGAACTTCCCGGGCGCGGGATCTTTGCCGGCGAGAACCGTGTCGCACGGTTGTGTTCCCAAGAGCGCATCTGGTCGATCTTCGCCAAGAAGCGAGGACTGAACCGTCGATCGGGGCCACCGGTCCACGACGACCTCGTGCAGCGTCAGTTCAGCGCCCAGGCCGCCGACCAGGTCTGGCTGGCCGACATCACCGAACACCGCACCGATGAAGGCAAGCTTTACCTCTGCGCCATCAAAGATGTCCATTCCAACCGGATCGTGGGTTATTCGATGGACTCGCGGATGAAGTCCTCGCTGGCAGTGGCCGCCCTGGATCACGCCGTGGCGCTGCGTTCACCTGCCGCGACGATCGTTCATTCGGACAGGGGTAGTCAATTTCGCTCGCGAAAGTTCGTCCATGCACTGTTGCGCAACGGATTACACGGTTCAATGGGCCGCGTCGGTGCGTGCGGGGACAACGCAGCCATGGAGTCGTTCTTCGCCCTTCTGCAACGCAACGTGCTCGACCGGCGACGCTGGACCACCCGAGCCGAACTGCGCCTTGCGATCGTGTCGTGGATTGAGCGGACCTACCACCGACGCCGCCGGCAACGCGCACTCGGCAGGCTCACCCCGATAGAGTTCGAACTGCTCCCTACACCGGTCGCAACCGCGGCCTAACAATCACACCCCGCGAGTCGACTGAACCCGGGGCAGTCCCCGGGTCGGTTCGAATGCGTTGGGGTCCCGCGCCGGTCCGCTTTGAACGGGCGTGACGTTGTCGACGCCGAATCCCTTTGCCAGCAAGTTAACAGAGATCGCTTGGAAGCCGAACAGCCAAGCGCCCTACATTGGCTCGTGTTCTGCTGGAGCGACGACCGTAGGCCGCGACTGGGCGAAGCCTGCCCGATGATCGCGTAAGGATTCGTTTTTATGGCACAGCTGGCCGGCGAGCAACGGGTGTCTCCGTTGTCTCCGTCGTTTTCTGACCGATGTAAGCGTTTCGTGCTCGGGAAGCCGATGATCAACGACCAACTTCAGCACGAGCGGCTGGCCAATCCGGTGGCTCTCGGTGTGCTGTCGCCGGACGCGATCTCGTCGGCCGCCTACGGCTCCGAGCAGGTCATGATCGAACTGCTCCCCGCCGCAGGGATGGCGGCGTTCGCCCTGCTGCTGCCCGTCACCGGGGTGATCCTGTTGATCCTGGTGCTGGTGGCCGCGTCATACCGCCAGGTGGTGATGGTCTACACGCGTTCCGGCGGCTCATACGTGGTCGCGCGGGAGAACTTCGGGCCCAAGGTGGCGCAGGTCGCCGCGGCGGCGCTGTTGATCGACTACGTCGTCACCGTCGCGGTGCAGTGCGCCGCGGGCACGGTCGCGGTGGCGTCGGCGATCCCGGCGCTGGGTCCCTATAGCTTGTGGATCACCGTCAGCATCGTGCTGCTGATGTGCTTCGCCAACCTGCGCGGCTTGCGGGAGGCCGGAACACCGTTCGCGCTGCCGACCTACTTCTTCGTCGCGATGGTGTCGCTGACGATCGTCGTCGGGGTGGTCCGGGAATTCCTCGGCACCCTGGGCACCTACGACCCCGAGCACATCGATGGTGCGGTGGCGATCCACCACGGCAACGGCTTGATCATGGGCGCCACGCTGCTGATCGTGTTGCGAGCCTTCGCCAACGGCGGTTCCTCGCTGACTGGTGTCGAGGCAATCTCCAACACCGTCAACAGCTTCCGCAAGCCGGAAGGGCTTAACGCCCGCAAGGTCCTCACGGTGATGGCCTGCGTCCTGGCGTTCCTGCTCGCGGGCGTGGCGTGGCTGGCGCACCTCACCCACGCAACGCCTTATGAAAGCGGCTATCCGTCGATGCTGTCGGAGATCACCAAGATGGTCTTCGGCACCGGGACCGTCGGCAACATCTTCTACATCCTCGTTCAGGCGTCGACGGCGCTGATCCTCTACACCGGCGGTAACACCAGCTTCAACGGATTCCCCGCGCTCGCGAGCTTCGTCGCCGAGGACAGCTTTCTGCCGCGGCCGCTGATGAAGCGCGGCCATCGCCTGGTGTTCTCCAACGGCATCATCGCGCTGACTGTGCTGGCGGTGGCACTGTTGATCGTCACGGGCGGTTCGCTGAACGCCTTGGTGCCGTTCTACGCGATCGGCGTGTTCACCGGGTTCTCGATGGCCGGCTACGGCATGACCAAACACTGGCTGACCCATCGTGGGCCCAGCTGGAAGTCCAAGCTGATCATCAACTTCTCGGCGGGCCTGCTGTCGACCATCGTGGTGGGCATCTTCGCCATCGCCAAGTTCACCGAAGGCGCCTGGCTGGTGGTGATCGTGTTCCCGATTCTGGTCTTCGCGCTGATGCGGCTCAACAAGCAATACCGCGCAGAGGCGTCGGTGCTGCAGATGTCGGCGGCCGAACCACCGGAGTTCGACAAGCACGCCCACCACCGCGTTCTGGTGTTCATCGACTCATTCGACCTGGCGGAGGTCGAAGCGATCCGCTACGCCCAAGGATTGGAATCCGACGAGTTGACCGCGGTGCACTTCATGCTGGACTCCGCTCACGCCGCCCAACTGCAGGAGCAGTGGGAACACTTCGGTCACATCACCCGACTGCGGGTTGTCGATTGCCTGGACCGCAACCTAGGCCGGGCCGCACAAGAATTGGTCCAGAAGGTAAAAGCCGAAAACGCCGACACAAAGGTGACAGTGCTGCTGCCGCGCCGGGAATACCCACCGCTCCTTGGTCGACTTTTGCATGACCGAACTGCGGACAAGCTCGCCCGTTTCATCAGCCGGATCCCGGGCGCCAGCGCGCAGATCGTGGCCTACGACATCGAATCGCGCATCGCACAAGCCATGTGGGCAGCAGGACGAGAATCGTGTCTAGCCGAGATAAAATGATCACCTGCTGCATATGCCTTAGTCACATCTCGGTCCGAAGCGCCCGCTCGCTGCCCGCTGCCGCTGAAGAAGCCGACGGAACCATCTCGGGCTAGCGGTGCGTCTCACTTGTTTGTTCGGATCGGACCGGCTCTCGTCGGGCGGTCCGAACGGTGTCAGGTCCTATTACCATGGTCCTGCCGCAGACTGATCTTTGCGCCACTAGAGAAGATCGACTCGTGCACCGTGAGCACCCCGCCGTTGGAGGTGCCCGGCGCCACGTCGAACGACACCACGGCCTGAACGCTGTTTCCCGGCTTGATTTTGACTGTCATTGACCCGATCCACATGGCCGCCGTGTCATTGGCGCTGAATTGCTTGTCGCCGATTTGAAGCTTCTGATGCGACGCAAAGAAGCTCTGGGCCTGGTCACCGACATTTCTCACGTTTAGGTGCACGTTAACGAATTCACCTTGCGCAATGACTGTTTCGACCTTGTTGCTGGGGTCGCCAGCCGTTTTTGACTGGTCAACGGAAGCTGCAATGAACGCAAGATTGCCGTCGCGGACTTCCTGTCCGATCCCAGCCAGCGGAGGTGGAGCGGTGTTCGTGGCGGGCGGTGCCGCCGCGATCGCCGCGGATGGGGTCCTCGACGTTGAGCTGCCGTTGTTGCTGTGTGAACCGACTTCGCCGATGACAATCAGCGCTGCTATCCCAGCAAAGACAATCACCCATTTAGCTACCGATTGCTTCTTCTTCGGCAATCCACCCGCGGCGGGTGGCGGCGCGACCGGTCCCCTGTTTCGGCCATCCCCGTAGTGCCTTCCTGCGCCTGATGGGTCTGGATACCGACCTGGGGCAGGGGGAGGCGGCTGGGTCATAGCCGAAGAAGTATCGCCGCCGTACGTTGCTTGACGGTGGCTCAGGGTAGAACATCGCGTGGCCGATCGGCGTCGCGATAATCCCTAACAACTTCGTCGGCGACCCGGTGCCCACTGAGCATGGGTCGGGTTGTCGCTCCGCCGACGTGCTGCCCGGACGGCTCCGCGCAGAGGCGTTTCGTCAAAAAATAACGGTTCAGCTAAGTTACCGTCATTTTACAGTCTACGGATTGCTGCAGCCCGGGGCGGTTTTGTACGCTCCTACCATGAATGGGTGCCGCAGCGCAAATCGTCGGCGGGAACACGCCGCAGCGGTCGTCTGCGCGCTGAGCCTGTTTGTCGCGCTGGTCGCGGGGTCCGCGTTGCGCCCGCATTACACCACCAACACACTGCCAGAACCCGGAGCATGGACGCACGTCGTCAAGGAAGTCCGGCCTAGCCAGGCACAACCGGTCAGTGCCACACCATCTTTGGAGTACCTCAAAGCCGGCGACAAGGCGCATTCGGCGCCGGCTTTGCGGAAACCGTTTCGCTACGTGTGGATGACACACGATCTCCCGTCGAATTGGGATCCGCTGTCGCCGCAGACGGACTGGTCGGTCTTACCGAAATCCTTTGTTTCGGCACAATTCGAGCCGCGCGGCGCCCCGTGGGGTTCCTCGACGGCAGATGCTGTCAACCGACATACGTCATCTCTGTTCTGCATTATTCGCTGCTGAGGTCGACCGTACGGTTTCGTGCCGTGCGGCCCGAGCCTGAAGCAGGCAGGCAGAAGAAACTCTTCTTCGCGCTGCGGCCTCGGTACCTGAGGGCAGTCACCAACCCTGATCGTCGCGCTGAATCGCGCGTGCGTATCACGGCGGTCTCGATACGGCCAGACGACACGAAACCCATGCGCGACGGCCTAATTTTTCGTGCCACCTCGCGGAATAGGTCACAACAGCGCACACGTTCGTCCGAGTCAGGCCAACAACGCTGCGAGTGAAATCTCAATATTACGCCTGAATGCGCTGGTGAAGCGGCATTAAACCGTCGCCGGCCGGCACTCATCGAGGGCAAGAAAACCCTAGCGAGCACACAGGCAGCGTGAAGTACCGGTACCCCAACTATCAATCGCGAACATCACGAATAAAAACGCACAATGAACAGGAGTTCTGTCATGATCGGAAAAATTCTCACCGGTGTCGCTGGGGCCGTCATTGCCCTCGGTCTGGCCGCGCCGGCCGGGGCCAGCCCGGTACCGCATCCTCAGGCAATCCCGGACTTCTTGGCCGCCGCACGGGCGGCGGGCATCACCGGAACGGACCCGGCGATGCTGGAGGACGGCTACCAGGTATGCAGGAGACTGTGGGTTCGGCACATGGCGGGCACTGACATAGCCGCCGGCCTGGTGCAAGACCATCCACAACTGACTCGGGACCAAGCGGACAAGTTCGTGCTGGCCGCATACAACGGCCTATGCCCGGTACCCGGCGGCTTTGACGGCGGCACGTATGACTATTGGGCATACAGCACCAGCTGAACTCAATAAGCCCGCCACACCACCGGCGAACCAAGATCCGATGACGGCGGGACACTGCCGCGGGCAGCTGCACAGCGAAAAGCGGCTGCCCGCGGTCGCCGGCCGCTTCTAGCTCAACGGACGCGTCGTGCGACGCCCGCCGTCTCACTTCAACGTCCATTGGACATCGAGTGGGCATAAGGTACCCGGGTTCGCTGGAATCGGTTTGCTCGAGTTGTGGTCACGAACCTGCACCGCGAGTCCGGTCTCGACTGACCAGCTATTGGTGATGGTTTTAGTTCGGCCCAGATCCACCCGGTCGCGTCACGGTCCACGTTGGGACCAACGGCGGCTCAACGCTCTACGGGATCATCGCCTCACACCCAAACGGCCAGTAGAGCGCTGGTAAACAGGATGTATTCGGTCCGCTGACGATGGCGGTGCTGGCTACGGTTAGGGAAAGCACAAGCCGTTGCGAAGCCGGATGTTGTCGGGCGATTCATTCGACCGCCAACGGGATGGGCGGAAGAGCGAGGAACGGTGATGACAAATGCCGGCGAACGCGCGTCCTGATCAGCAGCGCGTCCTCATGGCCGCGTCATGAGTCGGTGGCGCCCCCGCCTCACCTTCGCTGCGGCAATTCTGGTTACCGGTGTGCTCAGCGGCCTGGTCGGCGGATCGATAGCAGTGCTGGTTAGGGCTGTGCAACACCTCGTGTACGACTATTCGCAGGGACCGCTGCTCCTAGGGGTCATCGCCGCATCTCCCGAACGCAGGTTGCTTGGACCAACGGTCGGCTGCACCGCGGCGGGGTTGGGCTGGTGGTTGCTGCGCCGCAAGGCGTCAGTCCCAGCACTGAACCAGTCGATCCGAGAGGATCGACCCTTGGCCCGGGTACCGATGTCGATCGATGCATTTCTACAGGTACTGGCAGCGGGCTCTGGCGCCTCACTGGGTCGCGAGCAAGCCCCCCGAATGCTCGCTGCGGCGGGCACCGAACTGCTGATCGGGGCCGGCTCCATCTCGCCGCCGCAGCGCCGCGTGCTGCTGGGCGCCGCCGCCGGCGCCGGGCTTGCCGCCGTCTACAACGTCCCGGCCGCCGGTGTCCTGTTCGCATTGGGCATCGCGCTGCACTCCTGGCGTCCGACGGCCATGCTGGTTGCCATCGCAACCTCGAGCATCGCGACCGTCGCGGCGTGGCCCATTAGTCACAGTCACGGTGCGCCCACTTCAATGTGGCCGCCCGCGGTATTCACTTTCCAATCGGCGTTGATCGCCGTCGCGATAATGCCGGCGGCTGCTCTGGTCGGCTATGCGTTCAAGCAGTTGCTCGTCTGCTCGCGTCCCCCTGTGCCACCGAAGTCTTGGGCTCTCGTTCCGGCCATCGGCGTGGCCGGCCTGGCGACGGGAGCATCGTCGATCTGGCTCCCCCAACTGCCCGGAAACGGCCGAAGCATCCTGTTGGTAAGCCTCGCGGGTGCTGGCTCGTTGGTTGCCGGTGCTGGGTCGTTGGTCGCTGTTGCACTCGTGGTTGTGCTCAAGCCAGTGCTCACCGCATTGTTTATACGAGCGGGCGCGGTGGGAGGGTTGATCACCCCGGCGCTCGCAACTGGGACAGCCACTGGCGCCTCAATCGCGATGGCCGTCAACCAGCTCGGTGGGCACGTGAGCATCCCCGCCTCGGCGTTGATTGGCGGCGCCGCGGTGCTCGGAGTCATCCAGAATGCTCCCATCTTCGGCGCGGTGTTCACCGCCGAGCTGACTCATCCACCCCTAGGTATCTGCGCCTTGCTCCTATTGGCGGCCCTTGGCGGGCACACCGCGCGTTCGGTCGCCCACTGGGCGGCCCGGCCGGCCACCATGAGCCGATTTGTTCGGTAGCCGCGGCAGTCGACCGCGGCGCGAGTTATCTGATGGTCTTTGGTGGCTACAGGATCGGCCGCAACGCCGCCAACAAGGTCAGCGAGTCTCTGATCCGGCGCAGCGACAACGGTGTCAACGCTGCCGCGGTACGCCGCCGATGGATGCTCGACCTTGCCGAGACTGTGCCCGCAGCGCTGCTGATGCAACTCGCCGATGTCAAGGAGCTACGTGTTCTGGCGGAACAACGACACCACCTGCCGAGCTTCGAAATCCACCATGGAGTCTCGTGGATGAAAGCCCGCGACGATGATATCTGACCACGAACTCCGATACCCACTGTCGCAGAACGTGTTTGGCCAAACCAGGACCGAGGCTGCAAAATCACGGGTGGGCCGACTGGGTGCTCTCGTGTGTTTGGAGGTACGCCATCGTCATCTGGGCGATCTCGTCGGCCCATTGCTCCCAGTTCAGGCCGTCAGGACACGGGGGTGTCGCGATCGCGCGGTGCATGGCCGAGGCAACGACGGTCTCAAACACGAATCCTAGGGCCGCGGTTGGGTTGACGCGGCGAATGTCGGCTCGGTATCGGCTTGCTGCGTCCAGGAACCTTTGCTGCAGCGCGGTCGTAATTAGTAGTTCTTGGGATGGTGCTCCACTGGTTCGGCTCTCAAGGAGAACCGGGATGACTCGGCCGGACTCGGCCAGAATCTCACTGAGAGCCGCGGTGAACGTATGCAATACATCGCCTAGAGACGTGCCTGACTTTCGTAGGGCGTCTGCAGTCGTGAAGTTGAGGCGGTCCTGCAGATCCGAGTAGACCGCGGCGAGCAGATCTTTCCTGCCGGCGAATCGCCGGTACACCGTAGCCACCGATACGCCGGCCTTTTCGGCAACGCGGGCGGTCGTGAATTTTTCTAGGCCGCCTTCGATCAGTACGCGTTCGGCTGCAGTAAGCACACGCTGTTGCAACGAGGCGGGGCCGCGTTCCTGCCGAGAAAGGCGGTGAACCTTCGGCGTTGGCGCGGGCGGCACGCATAGTAGCCTACTGACGTCAGGCCGCCACGAATTAAGACCACCGCGATTCTGACCCGCCGTTGGAGCTGTCACGCGTAGAAGGCCTAGCGCCGGTCTTCCGGGCGGTCCTGACCAGATAGTGATGATTAGGCCTTGGTCGAGAGCGAGGCGCGCAAGATCGGCAGAAGAATCAGTTGGAGGATCGATGCCTGACCGCGAACCGCTGCGGTGGGACGAACGCTGGAGGCGCCCGGAATATCGCCGCCAACCCAGCCAGGAGGTCGTGGAACTAATTGCGGACCTGTGGCCAGATGACTTGTTCTCGGACGTCTTTCAGGTCAAAGCCGGCTACTTGCTCACCGCTCGCGCCGAGGACGACTTTCCTTTGCCGAGCGGCCGAGAGGACCCTCTTGTCGCCGAGCTGACTGAGATGGTCTCTGACGAGCTGCGCCGCGCTGGCCTGCCTGAACGGTAGACACTCGGCCTCGACCACTGAATAATTATGGACTCACGCTCCAGCTGGCACCAAGTACGCAACGCCCGTGCTCGTCTCGCACCTCATGAGCAGCCACCCCGGCTCGCTGAAGAGGCTTCGCAGTACTCAGCTACCGGAAAGGTAAGTCCCCGTTGCGGACAACCAGTCGACAGCTGCCGACTTCGCGCCTTCAGAGCTTATGTAATACGTCGTCGGCCGTCCTTCCCTCAGGCGTCTAGCCGCAACCGCTGGTGCAGCTTCACAGCTGACACGCCAGCAAATGTGCAGCAACTTCACAGCCCCAGATTGATGCAGTACAGATCTGGTTTTGTACGCTTTCTGCACGATGTCCCGACACTGCAGCGCCAAGACTCGGCGGCGAGAACACGCCGCGGCGGTGGTCTGCGCGTTCAGTTTGTTCCTCGCACTGGTCGCCGGCTCCGCGTTGCGCCCGCATTACAACGCCAGCACACTGCCAGAACCCGGAGCATGGACGCACATCGTCAAGGAAGTCCGGCCTAGCCAGGCACAACCGGTCAGTGCCACACCATCTTTGGAGTACCTCAAAGCTGGCAAGAAGGCGCATTCGGTGCCGGTTTCGCGGAAGCCATTTCGCAACGTGTGGATGACGCGGGACTTACCGTCGAATTGGGATCCGCTGTCGCCGCGGACAAACTGGTCGGTCTTACCGATTTCCTTTACCGCCGCACAGTTTCAGCCACGCGGCGCCCCGTGGTGTGCCTCGACGGCAGACGCTGTCAACCGACATACGTCATCGCTGTTCTGCATCATTCGCTGCTGAGGTCGGCCGAACGGCTCTCGTGCCGTTTGGCTCGGGTCTGAGCGCGTCAAGATAGAGCTTCTCTCCTTGGCGCTGAGGCCCTAGGTACCCGTAGGCAGTCACCGACACGCGAGCGTGTGTGGAATCGCGCGCATGCCTGCGTCACGGGCACTTCTGATACGGCCAGACGACACGAAACCCTGCGCACCAGGCCAATTTCCGTGGCAACTCTCGGAATTGGTCGTCACTGCGCGCATAAGTTCGTCTGCCCTATACGCCAGAAGCGAGAATTGAGATACCCGTGAATAACGTTGCACGAGAACCAAGTTCAGAATTCACCAAACAGCTTGACAATTTTGTCAGTAGCGCCCGCGGCAGCAGCGCCTTTAGCAGTAGCGATCCTGCCGCCTTCCACTTGCCGCGGCTGGAATTCACTGCGCTACCGATGTCTGCCGACCGCGGCGCTAGTTGGAAGATGCTGCGAGATGCCGGCCCGGTTGTATTTATGAACGGCGCTTATTACTTGACCCGCCGCGAGGATGTGCTGGCCGCGTTGTGCAGCCCGAATCTCTTTTCGGCGCATTTGGCGTTGCAGCCACCCGGCAGTCCGGTGCCCGTGTTGCCCTCGGCGTTCGACCCACCGGAGCACACGCGTTACCGCAAAATCCTCCAGCCGTATTACAGCCCGCATGCGCTGGCACAATCTAAGCCGGTCATGGAACGGCACGCCGCCGACATCATCACCGGCCTTGCCCTGCAGGACAGGTGCGACGCGATGGCGGACCTCGCGCGGTTCTACCCATTCGGCGTCTTCATGGAGTTGTACGGGCTACCCGCGAAAGACCGCGATGACGTGATCGCCTGGAAAGATGCCGCGGTGGAGGGCAAGCCCGAGGGATATGGGCTGTTGTCATACTTCGCCACGGCCATCGAGGAGCGTAGGCAGAATCCAGGCTCGGACATGTTGTCGAAAATCATGACAGGCCCCGGTGCCCTGACGGATCGCGAGCTGCTCGGCATGTGTCATCTGATCGTATTGTCCGGCCTGGACACGGTCGCCGCCGCGATTGGGTTCTCCTTGCTCGAATTGGCGCGCAGACCGCAGCTACGCAAAGATCTACGCGAAAACCCCAGTCAGGTCAGGGCATTCATTGAGGAGATCGTGCGACTCGAACCGGCAGCGCCGATGGCGGCCCGAGTCACCACCGACTTCGCCAAAGTCGGCGGCATGACACTTCCTCCCGGTAGTCCAGTGCGGTTGTGCACGGCCGCGATCAATCGCGACGGCCGCGATGCGCTATCCACCGACGCGCTAGTCTTGGATGGAAAAGTGCACCGCCACTGGGGGTTTGGTGGAGGTCCGCACCGCTGCATCGGCTCCCACCTGGCTCGGCTCCAGCTGAGCGTGGTTCTTACCGAATGGCTCAGACAGATACCCGATTTCGAGCTGCCACCCGACTACGTCCCCGAAGTCAAGTTCCCGTCAACGTATCTCGCGCTCACGACGCTTCCACTGAGCTGGACTCGACCGACGGCGGCGCAACACTAGATCTGAGGCCGGCGACCGCGGGCAGTTGCTTTGTCGCTGAGCAGCTGCCCGCCTCGTCGACGAACGATTGGGTCTCACTCTGCTAACGATAACAAAATGTCTTCGAGAGATTTATGACCGCAGTTCAGGCGGGTCTGCGCGCGCAGGGGGCTCAGACTCCAAAGCTCGGTCGTGATAAGCGGTGTCGTCGCCGCGGGGCTGTCGTCAGCCGCCACAAGGTGAGGGTACTGGCACAGCGCGATTTATCTTACAGGCCAACCGATGCTAGCCGGTGCTGTATGCCCAGTAGTCATCTTCCACAGGCACCGGGCACAGGTCATGGTATGCGGCCAGCACGAACTGGCCCGCTTGCTCGGCGGTCAGTTGCGGATGGTCTTGCACTAGGCCTGCGGCCACCTGAGTACCAGGCATGTGCCGAACCCAAAGTCTCCTGCACACCTGATAGCCATCTTCAAGCATCGCCGGATCCGCTCCGGTGATGCCCGCCGCACGTGCGGCGGCCAAGAAGCCCTGAGGTGTGCCGGGCGGCGATGGCTGGTTGGCGCCGCCTGTCGTGACCGGGTCCGCGCCAGCCGGCGCGGAAAGTCCGAGGGAAACGACGGCTCCCATGGCACCGACGAGAACCTTTCCTATCATGAGGGATCTCCTATTCACTCCTTGTTCGCTGGTAAAGGTTTTAGGAATTCGTATCGACAACAGCTGCGCTGAAGGCGGCTGCCCGTGTGCTCGTGGGATGTGTTCGTGTCCGTCGTGGTGTCGGTTGGCAACGGCTATTGTCTTGTCCATCAACGCATTCACAGCGCGAACGTGAGCTTTCAGTCGCAGCATCACTGACCTGACTCGCTAGCCTGCGAACGGCGGGCGGCTCATCACCGTGGGGCGGATGCCGTACTTGGGGCCGATGGCTGCTCCGCGGGTGTGCGATCCGGCCATCGGCATGCCGCCCATGAGGTTTCCCTGACCTTCTTGCCCGACAGGGGTCATCGTGTGAGTGGCAACGGCTGCGGGATGGCTCAAGGCGCCGGTGGCGTGGGTCCAGTTGGCGGGCACCGACATTCGGCCGACGATGTCGGCGCTGGCGGCTGCGGCTTTGACCGCGCCGCCGCTGAGGCCTCCACCGCCGCCGAGGCCCGCGCCCAGGCTACCTAGGCCGTTCAGCGGGGTCGTTGCAGGTGCGGCGGCCGCTGCCGGACCAACGCCCCCGAGCAGTCCCGTGGTTTTGGCGATCTGCACACCGAAGTTGGCCATACCGATGCTGAAGTAGGGCAGACCTTCAGTGTTGTAGTAGATCGCCGAGTAGGGGCTGTAGGAGCTGACGAGGGAGCCCAGATTGGTGGGCAGTGTCGTGTTTCCAGTGAGTAGAAAATAGATCTCGGTGAGCGGATCCGTTGTGGTGGCAGCGCTCGAGGACGCCGAGGCCGGTGACGCAAGACTGTGCAGCTGATTCGGCATACTCGAAATGATCTGACTGAGCGTTGATTGCGAGTTGCCCGCCGACGTCGCGGTAGCCGATGTTGTCGCCGCGGATTGCGCGGCCTGGGCTGTGGGACTGGTGATCTGCGGTGCGGCCGCGAATGGTGTGACCTTGGCCGCCGCCGCCGATTGACCGGCGTAGCTGTACATCGTGGTGGCGTCCTGGGCCCACATCTCGGCGTATTGCGCTTCGAGTTGGGCAATCGTCGCGGTGTACTGGCCGAAGACGTTGCTGGGCACCAGCTGGGTGAGCTCGGCGCGGTTGGCGGCGATCATGGGGGGTGGCACCGTGGACGCCAGCGCGGTGTCGTAGGCGCTGGCCGCCGCGCGTGCCTGGCTGGCCGCGTGTTCGGCTTCGGCGGCGGTGTTGGTCATCCACTCGACATAGGGGGCAGCCGCGTCAGCCATCGCGGTCGATGCCGCGCCTTGCCAGTCGTCATTGCTCAGTGTGGTGATCGTCTGCTGATAGCCGCGAGCTGCCGAATGCAGTTCGGCCGCAGCTTGATTCCATGCTGCGGCGGCTGTCATCAGTGATCCCGAGCCGACGCCGTTGAACATTCTGGCTGAGGTGATCTCTGGTGGTATAGCTCCGAAATCGATCATCATTTCCCCTTGTTGGTCGCTGTCGGGTTGATGGCGTGGGCTCTCGATGCCGTCGCCCAGGTGAGCGCGGATAGCATGTTCTGCCTTTCAATCGCGTTTGTAGACATTGGATTTGGTTATCCGCCTGAGGGTGGGCGGGCGACCACGCTGTAGCGCCACCCGTATTTGTGGAGGTATCCGGCGGTCTGCCGGCCGCTGACTCGTGCCGGCACGCCACCGAGCACCGCGTTACTCGGTGAGGTCGTCGGCGCGGCGTTTGCCCCGGCGCCGGAGAACGCCAGGTTGCCCGGTCGCGCCGAGGCAAGCCATTCCGGTGACGACTCGTCGGCGGTCTCGATGATCTCGGGGTTGTCTTCGAGTCGCGGCGTGCGCCAATCCGCGGGCACCGACAACCGCCCGATCCTGCCGGCGCCGCCCGAGCTGGCCGTCACGCCGCCGTGGCCGGCCATGCCGAGGTGCCCGAATTGCGGTGCTGCGAAGGATGCGGCCCCGGCTGCGACCGGTGGGCTGGGAGGTGCGGTCGCCAGCTGCTGCCCGATGCCCCACGCGAAATACGGAACACCGTAGAAGTTGTAGATCTGTAGCAGATCGTGTAGCACCACTTTGTAGTCCGTCGGATTGAGCCCTAGCCAGTTGTTGGTCGGCGTGGGAAGCCCAGCGGGCCAGGATGATCCGCTTGCCGGCGGGCTCGCGCTAAGCGACGAGGTGAGCGAGAGTTGCTGTACCGCTGGGGACACCGTGCCGCTGGAGGCGACTTGCGAGGCGGTGCTCTGCGATGTGCTTCCGGCCTGCGTGGCGCTCGCTTGGGCAACCGCTGCGCTCTGGTCGGCGGCACCGTTGGAATCGGTGGTGTTGGGCGGTGAGGAGATCGTGTTCAGGTCCGAAGCGGTCGCCGAGGCGGCAGTGTAGCCGTACATCGCGGTGGCGTCTTGGGCCCACATCTCGGCGTATTGGGCCTCTGCCATGGCGATGGCCGCGCCGTTTTGGCCGAAGAAATTGGTGGCGATCAAGGTTATTAGAGAGACTCGATTGGCGAGGACAACCGCTGGAGGCACCGTCATCGCGAACGCGGCTTCGTAGGCTGCTGCCGCCGCGCGGGCCTGGGTCGCAGTCTGCTCGGCGAGCGTGCCCAGCGCGCCGAGCCAACCCACGTAGGGGATGACGGCGGACAGCATCGATACCGATGAGGGACCCACCCAGGGCGAGGACGTCAGTTCGGTGACGGTGGAGCTGTATCCCGAAGCCGCCGTCCCTAACTCGGCTGCAAGCTCATCCCATGCCGCAGCAGCAGCTAGCATCGGTGACGAACCCGGGCCCGCGTACATGCGGCCCGAATTGATTTCTGGCGGTAACACACCGAAGTCGAGCAATTCAACCCCCTGGGTCCATCACGCCGGCACTCGGTGACGCGCCGATCGCGAACGCTTTCAACGTCATTTGAAGCTGCTTCGATACGTGTTCACTCTCCGTGGATGGCTCCAGAACGTTCAGAACGATCGTCATGGCCCACCTGCTGCGTCGCGTCGGCGTAGACCAAACGGATCGGTCCCGGAACCCAATCACTCTGCAAATCAACGGCCTCGGGAGCTGGCGTCGTGCGCGACACCCAGCGCTGGGGCACCGATAACGTGCCGATCGAGGTGCCCACCCCGGGACCCAAAGGAAAGGGGCCTTCGTCGGAAGGCTTGCGGTTCCGTGTGCCCGTCGACATCAGAGCGCTGAAGAGCATCGCCGTCTTGTTCAACGAGTTCAGATTCCTGACCGCGACGGCTGATGGCGGCGACAGCGAGCTCAAGAACGACAGTGAGGCTGTCGCGGGCAGCAGATCGACATCTATCGTCGTCTGCGGGGACGTCGACAAAGCACGCATCACTTTCGGCAGCGTCTCCATCACCTGCCGAGCGGCCGCTATGACATCCGGTGCCGATTTCAGCGCCCATGACACACGGCGATCACGCCCACCTTGATGCACCGACTCAGCGAAATCGGCGGCATCTAAGGGCGAAGGCAGCGGGGCCAGCGCCGATGCGTCCGCCGATGCGTGGGCATAGGCATACATAGCGGCCGAGTCGGTGACCCACATCTGTTCGTACTCGGCTTCGGTATCGGCGATTGCCGCGGTGGCTTGGCCCAAATAGTTCGTCGCGGCGAGCACGACCAGCCGTACGCGATTGATGTTGATCGCGTTAGGGCTCACCAGAGCCTCGACCACCGATGCGTGCGCGTCCACGGCTATCCGGGCCTGTGCAGCTGCCCGCGCGGCCTGGTCGGCGGCGATATCCAACCACCCCAGGTATTCCGCCATCGTGTAGGTGACCGCCACCGCTACCGTGCCGCGCCACCCCTGAGACAGCTGCACGGCTATCTCTCGGCAGTACGCCGATGTCTCACGCAGGCGGCCGGCCAGCTGTTCCCACGCTTCGGCGGCCTCCACCATCGACCCCGAGCCTGCGCCGTTGAACATCCGTCCCGAGTTGATTTCCGGCGGCACTCGCCCGAAGCACATTACTGGCCCCCCGCACGCCACACGAGGAAAACAGCGATTGACGCCGTGAGAGTTGTTTGATAAAAATTCATTACGGGTTCACCGGGACTTTCTTGGTCTCGCGGAAGCCCATCCGCACGAGGGCAGTGAATCCGCTGACAGCGCTGTCGTGGCGGGGGCTGAGTTGTGTCGGTGAGGAGATACGTTCGGTCGCGCGTGCGGTGCATGCATCTCTGCTGTGGCCTTGATGTTGTTACGGGCGTTGACAATCCGAGGTGACCACGCCGCGCCACACAGCCAGCTGGTGCCGCGGCGTCGAATCACTATGTTTGATCGTCCGCTTCTCGGCGGCGCTCCGGTAGAGGGCTACGCGTTGTGGCTTCAACCGATTTGGTTGTGACACCCACCGTCGCCAGGCCGCGGGACCCGCGGCATCCCTTTGGTCCACCATTATGTGTTGTGACGTCAACCGGTTTCGGTGTGGCGCGACCGTCGCGGTGTCCGAGGAACGCCCGCGGTATTCGCTTGGTTCACCGTTATGTGTTGTGACGTCAACCGATTTGGGTGTGACACCAATGGTGGCAATCTGGGTCGGCAACCTAACTCCCAGCAAGCCACAAGCTAGATATGCTTCTATGCAGTAATTATGGTGCTCAGCGCTCACATGCCCGACCTCGACTCATTGGAGGTCTTCGTTGCGATCGCGCAGACGGGCAGCCTCGGTGGCGCTGCTCGCGAACTGGGACTGACCCAGCAGGCGGTCTCCAGACGGTTGGCTGCATTGGAAGCCAAAACCGGTGTGACGCTGGCTATTCGAACTACCCGCGGGACACAGATCACTCCGGCAGGCACATCCTTGGCCGAGTGGGCTTCACACCTGCTCGAGGTAGCCCACGACATCGACACAGCGCTTGGCTCATTACGAAATGAAGGCACTCAGCGGCTCACGGTGGTGGCCAGCCCGACGATAGTTGAGTACCTCATGCCGCACTGGCTGTTGTCGTTGCGCTCGGCGGCGTCCCGCCGCAACGAAACGGTACCCAGAATCGATCTGGCCGCAGCCAACAGCGCGCAAGCGACGGCGTTGGTGCGCGACGGTGCCGTCGACCTCGGTTTCGTGGAGACTCCAGAACCGCCGGAAGGGTTGAGCCACTGCGTAGTGAGCACTGACGAGTTAGTCGTCGTCGTGTCCCCCAATCACGAATGGGCGCAGCAGTCGCGCGCCGTTACCGCGCTTGAACTGGCAAAGACACCGCTAGTGTGTCGAGAACCCCGAGCAGGCATCCGTGATTCGCTCGATGTGGCACTGCGCCGCGCACTGGGCGTGGAGGTGCAACAAGCGCCGCCCGTACTCGAATTACCATCCGCGGGCGCTGTGCGCGCTGCCGTCCTCGCGGGCGCCGGGCCGGCCGCGATGAGTCGACTCGCCGTCGCAGACGATCTCGCAGTCGGCCGACTACGGGAAATCGCCGTCTCCAAGATCGATTTACGCCGCGATCTTCGGGCGATCTGGCTCGGCGGAAGCTCCCAACCTGCCGGCGCGATCAAAAGTCTACTGACCCATATCGGTTGCTGTACAGACGATTTCAACCATGACACAAGCCGGCGCCAGTCGAACAGCGGACCGCAACGCGGTTCGTAGGGCTCATACTGCTGCGTTGGGACGGTCGGTCGGCGGCTTGCACTCGATGGCCGGAGAGCAGTTGCGGGAGGGAAGGAAACACAATTGCTTGATTTCGGAGCACTCCCGCCGGAGGTGAACTCAGGCCGAATGTATTCGGGCCCGGGCGCGGGGTCGATAGTGGGCGCCGCTTCCGCGTGGCAGGCAACTGCCGCCCAACTGGACTCGGTCGCGCGCGGCTACGCGACAGCCATTGCGGGGCTGCAAGGCGAGACGTGGTCGGGCAGCGCCTCGACGGAAATGGCCGATGCAGCGCGCCCGTACGTCGAGTGGATCGCGACGGCGGCAGCACAAGCCGAGGAGACAGCCGGTCAGGCACGCACCGCCGCCGCCGCCTATGAGAATGCCTATGCGGCAACGGTGCCACCGCCGTTGGTGACCAATAACCGCGCCCTGTATGCGGAGCTGGTCGCGGCGAATATCTTCGGACAAAACACCGCTCAGATCGCGGCGACTGAGGCTGAGTACGGCGAGATGTGGGCGACGGATGCGGCGGCGATGTACAACTACGCCGCGTCGTCATCGGCGGCGACCACGCTGACTCCGTTCGGTGAGCCGCCGCAGACCACTGCTGCCGTCGCTCAGCCCGCACAGGCCGCCGCGGTTGCCGAAGCTGCCGGCAGCTCCACCGCCTCGAATGCACAGTCGACCTTGTCGCAGTTGCTAGCAGCATTGCCACAACAGCTGCAGAGCCTCGCCGCAGCGGGATCGTCGGGATCGGCGACGTCGGCTTTTAACTCGCTCATCACCGGGGTCACCGACTTCGATCACCTATCCCAGCCAGGAATTTACGGTGCGGCTATAGCCCGCACGTTCTTCAGCGGCGGAAGCTACCAGCTCGCGGCCGCCCGGACTGCCACGCAGGGCAAAGATTTGCCGAAGATCACCGACGGGACAGCTGGAGGCTCCGCTGCTGCGGCGCAATCGTCTGTGCCACAAGGCGTTCGGGGCCCAGTGCTTGCCGAGGTGGGGCGCTCGGCGCCAATCGGTAGATTGTCGGTCCCGCAAACCTGGGCATCGGCAACGCCGGTGGCCAGCGCTGTCGAAGACCCGCAGTGGATGTCGGAAATGGATCTCGCAGCAGTTCCGGCATCAGCTGACACAACGATCGCGAGCACTGCGGGCGCTGGTCCGATGGTGGGCATGAGCCCAGCGGCGGGTCCGTGGGCACGGCCCTCAGTGAACAACGTGTTGCGCGTGCCGACGCGCGGCTTCAAAATGCCGCGCCCAACCCTGGGCGGGTAGCCATTCCGCGGTACCACCCCGGGTGTCGACGGCCTCGCGATGACTGTCGATTGCGGGGCTGCCACCGATACCAAAGCCATGCTGATGTCTGATTTCGGGGCGCTGCCGCCCGAGATCAACTCGGCGCGAATGTATGCTGGCCCGGGCCCGGGTCCACTGCTGGCGTCCGCCGCGGCCTGGGGCGCGCTGGCCACAGAACTGGAAACGTTCGCTGCCGGATATTCCGGTGAGATCTCAGCGCTGCAAGGCCAGAACTGGTCGGGCGAGGCATCGACTGCAATGGCGGCCGCTGCGGCGCCTTATGTGGCGTGGGTGACGACAACGGCTCGGCAAGCCGGGCAGGCGGCCAGCCAGGCGCGGGCGGCGGCGGCCGCCTACGAGGCGGCATTCGCCGCAACCGTGCCGCCCTCGGTAGTACTGGCCAACCGCGTGCTGTTGGTGACACTCGTCGCAACGAATCTCTTCGGGCAGAACACTCCTGCGATCGCAGCCACCGAAGCCGGCTACGCCGAAATGTGGGAACAGGATGCCGCGGCGATGTATGGCTACGCGCTGTCCGCGTCGACCGCGACCACGCTCGGGCCGTTCAGCGAGCCACCGCAGGCGACCAACCCAGCCGGTCGGTCCGCGCAAGACGTTGCCGTTAGCCAGTGCGTCAACTCCCCCCTCGGGCATTCTCAGACGACACTCGCACACCTGATTTCGGCAGTGCCGCAACGGCTGCAGACTCTCGCATCAGGTCCGCTCCCGAATTCTTCCGAGGCGGAGGCTTCCGCTTCGCCGACGTCAACGACGCCGACGTCAACACCGATAATCACCGCCGTCACTGACCTCGACGAAATACTCGGGTCGACAATCCTGACCTTCGCAGTGCCCAAAACGGTGTTTCAAGGAGGAAGTTTCGTCCTTGCGTCGCAGAGAACCGGTGGCCGGCCGGCCGCTCTGCCAGCGATACCAGGAGCCACTGCAGCAGCTCAGACATGCTCATCGACAAAGCTCTCCGATGCAGTGCTTGCTGGCGACGGTAGGGCCGCACCGGTAGGCCGCTTATCGGTACCGCCGAATTGGACGTCAGCGAACCCGGCGGCCACTCCGACCACGGAACCGGCGGCTACAGCCAAGACCGGTTTCCGTGCCCTGCCGTCGTGGGCGAGCTCAACCAACGCCCCGGGCATCGGGCAGCTGACAACTCCCGAGGACCGGCGCAGCAATGCAGTGTTCCGAATGAGGGACCGCCGCTACCGCGTGCCGCGACCACTTTCCGGCGGATAAACGCCAACGTCGACTGGAGGGGCCGCGCCCGAGCTGCACCCATTCGCTCTGATACTTGGAGTCGACGCTGCAACGTCGCTGAGCCTCTTTACTGCGAAATTTCGTCGCGATTGTGTCGGCGGGCCGCCGGCTACGCAGGTGGCGGCCGTGTGGATTAAGCCAATGAGAGGAAGAGTTTTTCCAATTCATCTTCGGTGAGGGGTGCTTCGGTGCCTGATTCGGTGCCGGTGATGCAGTGGCGCATGCCGGAGGCGACGATTTTGAAGCCGGCCCGATCGAGCGCTTTGGAGACCGCCGCGAGTTGGGTGACGACGTCTTTGCAGTCCCGGCCTTGTTCGATCATGCTGATCACGCCAGCGAGCTGTCCCTGGGCGCGACGCAGTCGGCTCAGCACTGCCTCGATACGTTCAGCGTCGTCAATCATGGGTCCTCCAGCCGAATATGGTGACGCCATTCTACCCCGGGGGGTATAGGGCGGCCGTGTTGTTGTGTTCATCGTGAGCGCACTGGATCATCTGCGGCGCCTGCCGGTGCCTGGGTCTGGGCCCCGCGTGGCGCTTCGGGTGACGTGACGGCATGTGCTGCGCGGGTCCTCCGGCGCTGCCGGATGTGTTGTGGCCACCAGAACCAGCGTCCGAGGATGGCCGCGATGGATGGGGTCATCAAGGAGCGCACGATGAGGGTGTCGAACATTAATCCGAGTCCGATCGTGCTGCCGGCCTGGCCGATTGAGGTCAGGTCGCTGGCGATCATGGACGTCATGGTGAAGGCGAAGACAAGGCCGGCGGAGGTGACGACTCCGCCGGTGTGGCCCATCGAGCGGATGATGCCGGTGTTGATGCCGGCGGGGTTTTCTTCTTGGAATCGCGAGACCAGCAGCAGGTTGTAGTCGGAGCCGACGGCGAGCAGGATGATCAATCCGAACACCGGGGCGATCCAGTTGAGGTCGAGTCCGAAGATGTGTTGCCAGACCAGAACTGAAAGCCCGAATGCCGCTCCCAGTGATAGTAGGACGGTGCCGACGATGACCAGGGACGCGATGAGTGCGCGGGTGATGATGATCATGACGGCGAAGATCAGGGTTATTGCTGCGATTCCGACGATGAGCAGGTCGTAGTGTGAGCCTGATTGGATGTCGCGGTAGATGGCTGCGGTGCCGGTGAGGTAGAAGGTGGCGTCGGTCAGGGCGGTCCCTTTGACGGCTTGGTGGGCCGCGGTGAGTTCGGGTGTGACCGCGGAAATGCCTGCGGGTGTGGCGGGGTCGGTGTCGTGGGTGATGATGAAGCGGGCGGCTTTTCCATCCGGCGATAGGAACAGCTTCAGTCCGCGTTGGAAGTCGGGGTTGTCGAACGCTTCTGGCGGGAGATAGAAGTAGTCGCCGCTTTTGGCGGCGTCGAATGCCTCACCCATCGCTGAGGCGGTGTCGGTCATCCGTGAAATCTGTTCCAGTAGACCGGAGAAGCTGCTATGCATGGTGAGCAGGGTTGCCTGCATCGAGTGGGCGACGGCGATGATCGGCGGGAGTTGCTGCATCATTTGCGGGACGAGGGCATCGACATTTCCGACGTCGGCGACCAAGGCGGTCATTTTGTCGCTGAAGGTGTCGACTCCATCGAGGGCTTCGAAGACCGATCGGGCGCCCCAGCAGACCGGGATGTTGAAGCAGTGTTGTTCCCAGTACAGGTAGCTGCGTACCGGCCTGGCGATGTCGTCGAAATCGGCGATGTGGTCCCGGATTTCGTCGACGATGGTTTTCATGCCAGTCGTGTCGGCGAGCATGTGATGGGTGGTGG
The DNA here is from genome assembly GCA_963824335.1 of uncultured Actinomycetota bacterium. Classification (GTDB taxonomy): domain Bacteria; phylum Actinomycetota; class Actinomycetes; order Mycobacteriales; family Mycobacteriaceae; genus Mycobacterium. Next base: position 298,303 of record CAWGPB010000034.1, on the reverse strand, counting down.
CGCTCATCTGGCGCATCAGGTCATAGAGGTGCTGCATAGCGGTCGTGATGGCACCCAGGTCGCCGCTCATGGTGAGCATGTCGGCGGCCCGGTCCTTCATGAAGTGTAGGTTTTCCCGTATCGGGATGGATTGTGCGCTGATCTGGAAGGGGATCGACGTATGGTCGATCGGTCCGCCCAATGGGCGGGTGATGCTCTGGACCATCGCGATGCCCGGTGAGCGGAAGACGTCTTTGGCGATCTTGTCCAGGATGATCATGTCGGCGGTGGTGCGCATGTCGTGGTCACTGTCGACCATGAGAATGTCGGGGTTCATGGTGGCGGCGCTGAAATGTCTTTCCGCGGCGGCATATCCGACGTTGGACGGCAAGGTGGCGGGGATATAAAAGCGGTCGTTATAGCTGACTTTCATGCTGGGCATGATGAGGATGCCGATCAACGCGAGGATGACCGCGGCTGCGAACACCGGGACGGGCCAGCGCACGGTGGCGGTACCGATGCGGCGCCACTTATGCACGTTGGCAGCCCGTTTCGGATCGAGGAGGCCGAATCGGCTGGCCACTGCGACGATGGCCGGTGCCGCAGTCAGGGCTCCGGCGACGACCACGAGCAGCCCGACCGCGGAAGGTATTCCCAGTGCTTTGAAGTACGAGAGCCGAGCGAGATGCAGACAGAGGGTGGCACCCGCGATGGTGAGACCTGACCCTAAAATGATGTGAGCCGTCCCGCGGAACATGGTGTAGTAAGCCGCTTCTCGATCCTGGCCGGACGCACGCGCCTCGCGGTAGCGACCGATCAGAAAGATCGCGTAGTCGGTGCCGGCTGCGATCGCGAGCGAGGACAGCATTGCCACTACAAAGGTGGAAAATCCGAGCAGACCATAGTTGCCGAGAATCGCGACGACCCCTCGCGCGGTGCCCATTTCGAATCCGACCATGATCAACACGAGCAGCACGGTGCTGACCGATCGATAGGCGATCAGCAGCATGACGATGATGACGATGCCGGTGACCGCCATCATCATGATCATGCTTTTGTCGGCCGCCTCGTTCATATCGGTGCTCAGCGCCGCCGGACCCGTCACATAAGCTCGGATACCTTTCGGCGGTGACGAGGAATCGACGATTTTGCGGACCGCGTCGACGGACTGGTTACCCAGTGTGCTGCCCTGATCGCCGGCGATGTTGAGCTGGACGTAGGCGGCCTTGCCATCTCGACTCTGCACGCCCGCCGACGTCAAGGGGTCGCCCCACACGTTGTGCACGTGCTGCACGTGTTGATGGTCGGCCTGTAGCTTGGTCACCAGTTCGTCGTAGTAGCGGTGCGCCTCATCGCCGAGGCGGCGATCACCCTCGAGCACGATCATCGCGATGCTGTCGGAATCCGACTCGTGAAATGTGGCGCCGATGCGCTTGGCGGCGATCATCGCCGGTGCATCCTGGGGCGACATGGTGACGGCGTGGTTTCTGGCGACCGATTCTATCGGTGGCACAAGGACATTGACAGCGACGGTGACGAGTAGCCACGCAACGATGATCGGGACCGCGAACCGTCGGACGAAGCGCATGAAGCGGGGTTGGTTGTAATGTTCGGCGCTCATGCGGCTTTCACCAGACAAGATGTTTGAGCGTGGTGGCCGGTCGCGGATTGCTCGTCTTTGATCTCGCCGTTGACGGTGATGCGGCATGCGAGGTGCTCGCTATCACCTTGGGCGACGACGTTGGCGATCACCACCGGTTGAGTCGTCGAGATTGTCAAAATCCAGGGCAGTTGGGCGAATTCAGCCTGTTCTGGTTTGGCCCGCTCATCGAGGTAATCCACGCTGCCCGTGGTCTCTGTCGGTCCGTCAATCTCGTAGACCACCGTCTTGACGTGAAACGGTGGCAGCGGCTCGGCGTTGCGGGCGGTCTCGGAGAAGATGCTGTCAGACCCGAACACCGTACGGAGCCGCATCACCGCGACTCCCCCGAGGCCAACCGCCGCGACGACAACCAACGCGACCCAGCCGCGCGCAACACCATGGGCGATGGAACTCATCCCCTTCATCCGAACTCCCTGTCGTAGCACTAGAACCGACCAGACGGGCGGTCACCACGCCCTCTTCAACATACCCCCAGGGGTATTATTCCGCACTGGCCGTTTTTCCGCGCGGCCCTTGTCCCGTTGCCCTCCCTCCGTCTCGGGTATACGGTAGGGGGTATGGTATCGAGAGGCAACCGGAACGAGATGGTGTTATCGGACCTAACAGTGTCGAGGCAGCGAAATAGCTTCGCAGTCAGAGGTTTTCGACCATGTCCGCTATCTGGTAGTGAGGAGCAATGATGATCGACAAAGAATCGATGACTGGCGTTGACGATATGGTGACGCTGTGGCTTGACCCGGTGTGCCCGTTTTCCTGGAACACCGCTCGCTGGTTGAAAGACGCCTCCGACAAGACCGGATTCGCTATCGAGTTGCGCATGATGAATTTGGCGGTCCTCAACGAGGGTCGCGAACTTCCACCGCCTCAGCAGGCACGGATGAACGACTCGCGCAATGCCGGCCGCCTGATGGCCGCTTTGCACGACGAGCTTGGCGCAAGCGCCTTCATTACGGCCTACTTCACCTTCGGCCGGCAGTACTTCGACCACTCCGCGCCGCTCGACGAGACGCTGGTCGCCACCGTCGTGCAGGCCGCGGGCGCGCACCGCACGGCCGCGACAGTGCTGGCGGACTCGACCTGGGACGCCGCTGTCCGCCTGACCCATGAGGCCAGCCAGACAGCGCTGGGAGACATCGGCGGCAGCCCACTGATCACGATTGATGGACACACCGTCTTCGGGCCGGTCTTCAGCGCGGTACCCGACCCCTACCGGACCCTGACGGTGTTCGAGGCGGTCACGGCGCTGGTGAACACATCACAGTTCCACCAGTTGCAGCGCCCGCGGAACCACTGACGCACCCCAGATCGATGGATAGCACGACAACGCACCAAGACAAAAGAGGAGCACGCATGACGAAGAAACTGGTCATCCTCGGCGCCGGCATTGGCGGACTGAGTGTTATTCAAGAACTTGGGGACTCGGGTGTGAATCTCGACGACCTCGAGATCACTATGGTCGACAACGATTTCTCCCACTTCCTGGGCTTCACCTTGCCGTGGGTCATGCGCGGCTGGCGCGACCGCGACAGTGTGACCATCCGCCCCAGCGACAGCGCCCTGTCCGGTGTCCGCACCGTCACCGGCACGGTGCAAACGATCGATCCAGAACAGCGCACCGTCACACTGGCAGAGGGCACAGAGCTGGCCTTCGACGCACTGGTCATCGCGACCGGGGCGCGCAACGCAATCGACAACATCCCCGGCCTGCGCGACGCGATGGACGCAGGCACCGCAGTGCACTACTACAGCGCTGAGGCCGCCGCCGCCGCTCACGAGGCGATCAAAGAATTCAGCGGAGGCGACCTGGTGTTTCTGGTGACCTCTCAACCCTACCGCTGCCCAGTCGCGCCCTACGAAGGCGCCCTGCTGGCCGCAGACCTGCTCCGCGACAACGGATTACGCTCTCCGGCCGCGATATCGGTCTACAGCCCCGAGAAACACCCGATGCCGTCGGCCGGCCCATTCGCGGGGCCAGAGCTGGTGAACCTGCTCAACGACAACGGCATCGCGTTCTTCGGCGACCGCGCCGTGGCGCGAATCGACCCCGGCCGTAAAGAGATCCACTTTCAGCACGGCGGCACCGCCAGCTACGACCTGCTGGTGTTCATTCCGCCGCACGAACCCGCCGTCACTCTGGATGGCCCGGGTTGGATCAGCGTCGACGCCACCACCATGCAAACCCGCCATCCCGGCATCTTCGCGATCGGCGACACCACCACCATCACCTCCCCCTCGGGGCGCCCCCTTCCGAAAGCGGCGATCTTCGCGAAAAACGGCGCCAAAGCCGCCGCCCTGAACGCGTTGCACTACCTCGGGATGACCGACAGCGACACCGCCCTGTCGGGACAGGGCTACTGCTACGTCGACACAGGGGCTAGGTACTCGTCCCTCGGACAAGGTGACTTCTTCACCATGCCCCACCCCACGATCCACCTGAGCCCTCCCTCAGAGACGCTGCACCACGACAAGCAGGACGAGGAACGTGACTGGCGAGCAACCTGGGAACTCGAACCCTTCCCTACCGGCTGACCCTGCGCCGTGGAGAACCCATATTCACGGGGCAAACCGCTCAACTCGGCTGGCTGCGCGATCATCAGGCGGGGACGCCCGGACACGCGGTCGTCACCCTGACCTCGCCGGCTAACCAACGACTCACCTGAAAGACGTTGCAATGGTTGGCCTGTCGACGCTGGACTTCGCCAAGATCGCTGCACCAGCGCTGGTGGTCGCGCTCTCGCCGATCCCGGCCATCATCGCGTTGGTGTTGCTGATCCACAACAACCAACCCCGCGCGTCAAGCATTGCCTACCTGCTGGGGCGATTAACGGCACTCGCGATGATGGTACTGGCCTCCTATAGCATCCCGCAGCCCAGTGATGCCCTGCACCGGCCTTTCCCGCACTGGGTCCGCTGGATGACGGTCGCCATCGGCGCGGCGTTCGTCACTGCGGGAGCCCTGCTCTTAAAGCGTCACCAACCGTCCAAGCCAACATCGTTATGGCACAACCGTATTGGCGGCATATCGCCGCGCGCTTCGGCGGCGCTAGGTTTGCTGCCAGCATTTGCGAACCCCAAGGTTGTGGCCGCGAGCATCGCCGCGAATGCCGAGATCCGCGCGCTGCCTTCAACCAGCGGTAACGCCATTGCTCTGATCTGCTACCTCGCGCTGGCAACATCCACGGTGGCGGCGCCCATCTTTATCTACCTGCTTCTCGGGGCACGGATCGACCCCAAGCTTGAACGTCTCAGGCAACGGATTCAACGCCACCACAACGCTACAATTGCAACAACACTCATCATCATCGGTGTGACCGTCATGCTGTACGGGCTTGTCAACGGTTCCCGAAAATTGACCCCCTGCGGGTCTTCAAAGTTGACCACCAGGCTTTGATCGACTACCTGCTAACGGGGGCTCGTTCCAGTGTCTGGCCCGCGCCGCTTGGGTCCACGGCCCGATCGCCGGCCGCGACCGCGGATAACTCTTCCGCGCAGGCGGCACCGCACTGGCCAACGCCTGCCGAACAGTGCGGCGATGGACCTGATGCCGTTCAGCCAACGCGCGCACCGACAGCTGCTCACGGCGCCAATCAGTCCGGATCGCTTCGAAGAGTTCCACTCGCGTAGCCACCTCGTTCGTCCTCCCTGCGCAGCGGCGACCATCGCCATCACGCAGAGATCAACTCATCCACCGGTGGGGCCAAAACTGGTGACGACTCGCCCAGCAACACCACCAACCACGATCAGGTGGAGCCAGAACTAATGCAGAAATCTTCACCTAACGGGGCCAGAACAGATGACCACACTCACCCATCCCCGCTCCCGCAGCACCGCCCGCAACGCCACCGACCGCTCACGGCACGACCGCAGTCCGTCGCCACCAATCACCTTGCGACCACCACCGCGCCGCATGCGCGCCATCCGGCGCATATTGTCGCCCTGGTCGCCGATCACCACATGACGTCGCGGCGCATCCGCGCCGCACACCTTCACACACAGCGGCATGTCACACTCGTGCAAACCGAACTCGTCCGACGCCAGCGGACTGCCAAAAGCACGCGCCGGGGCGTAGCGATGCGGACGTACGCAGATCCCGCTGCCCCCCCGATAAATGAAAAACCGGCCGTAACCGTCCGTGCCGATCGCGCCGACGAAAAAATCACAGTCATCAAACCCCGGGCCGCGCAACACGAAAGAATCGAAACGCCGGCACTCCTCGGCGTGCACCGCGGGATCGACCCACAGCGCAGCTGCCGCGCCTTCGCCTCGCACGCTGCCACGTTAAGCAAGCCCACCGACATCGACCGGGTGCGCCGCGTCCTCGCCCGGCGCGCCCACCAACTCATCGTCGGCGCCCGGCGTCGCGTCGAGCGCCGCGCTGGCCGCACCTAGTGCATCCGGCGGCGCGATTGGCTGTGCGGCCGCCGATTTCAGCACCGCACGCACCTCGCTGACTTTGACGCCGACGAGTTCGGCGATCCCGGCCAGCGTCTCCCCGCGATCCAGCATGCGCGACACCGCTGCCGCGCCCTCCTGGCGGTGCTCGTGTCGACGCCGCTCGCCTTCTGCGTGAATCTCAGAGACACGGCCCTGTTCCCATTCGTCCACGGCCGCCAGCCGGCCCACCTCGACCAAAAACGACGCCGCGTCATCGACGTTGAGCCGCTCACGCTCCTGCCGAGCCTCGTTGGCCCGAGCCTGCGCTTCGCGAACCTTCTTGCGCGCTTAGTTTTTCGAGTTGATATTCGCCATGGCCGCACCTTACGGCGCGGTCAACCCGCGTCTCTACCATCACCCACAACATCATCCTGTACCCATTTGTCCACATCTACCGTTTCCCAGTCCAATACTGCCCCAACACAACTCGACCCACACCCCCAACCCGCTCACCAGAGCACACCGCCACCAACCGTTTTCGACCAGCCCACGAACTACACACCTCTTGCATTAAGGTCACGAACCGGTAACGCCATTTCGTCCGTACAAAATTGCGGTAGCGTGTCACCATGTCTGAGCGGTCTCTCTGCCCGCGCTGTCATGGGCAGCTGCCGGCTCCCGAAGGTAAGGGCCGTCCACGCACGTGGTGCTCGCAAAAGTGTTGCCGGGCCGCCTACGAGGAACGTCGAGCTGCTCGCTCCGGGGCGATCGGGTTGCGGGTCGAACGCGTTGTGGAGCGGGTCGAAAAGCCGGTGTGGTGTGTGGAGTATCGCGACCGCGTCGTTGAGGTAATTCCACCGCCACCAGACCCGACCCAGGCGGCCGCGATCGTCCTTACGTCGCCGCGCGCGTGCCGCGTGGTACTCGACAGCCTCACCGACGCCGCAACCCTGGGCACCTTGCATCGCAGCGAGCACGCTGCGACTGTGCGCGCCGCCGCGCGCCTGCTGACGACACTTCGGGAAGCCGGGCTCTTGACCTAATCACCGGGGCCACGCCCCGCGCCCGCGGCGCAGAGCCCCACGCCACGGGGGCGCGGCCGCGCTGACACGCGTCCTCCCGACCTATCGCCCTCGCGGCGCGCAGCGACCTAGTCACGTGCGCGGCCGCGGTTCGCCGATGCGGCCGCGCCGTCAATGAAGCGGCGGACATCTCGGAAGTGGCGTGCCCTCGCGCACCGCGTTACTCCGCGAGCAAGTTATTTCCGCGGCATTGGTAGATCGCTTGCCGCAGTCTCTTTTACGCTGCGACCATGCAACTTCAGCGCGAGCACACACAACACCCGGAGGCCGACGCCTGGGACTGCCGTGCGGTCACTCGTGCGCGTTTCCACAGCTTCGTAGCGCTCCGATGAAGGGCTGAAAGCGATGGGACGCAAGAGTCGCCACAAGCTCGAGCGCAGGCTCGGTCAATTGCAATCGACTCCCAAACAAGTTCAGCGTGCGACGCTTAAGGCTCAACGACGCGCACGGAACGTTCCACCGACCGTCGACGCCTATGAGCGGGTCGCTGCAAGCGGCCCGACGCGACTTATTGAGGCACTCATTGGCCGCAACCGGACTCGGATCGACAATCTTGATGCGGTTGCTCAACTTTGGGTAAACCACTGCCGTGGGCCTCTGGTGTCGGTGTGCCAATTGGATGCGATCTTTATCCGCCAAGGTCATCAGCTCAGCCAGCATTCGCCGCCGCATGAGAGCCCGTGGCCGACGCACCTGTCCTGGAGTGTGGAAAGCGCCATCGCGGCACTGCGGTTGATTCTGGCCGGCCAAACCATCGGTGCGGCAATTATTTTGCGGCAGCAACTAGGTCGGTGGACACTGCTGCTGGCGCGGGCCGGCTCTGTCGTGCAGGGTCGCCGCGAGCCGATTGAGTCCTTTATCGCCCGAGCGTGGACGCAGCGCGCCATGGATATGCTCGGCCGATATACCTTTGACGTCGCGCTCAATGACATCTTCGACGACCTCAGCGACCACCCATTCACGACGGCTGCCATCGACACCGACCACGAGCACGTACAAGTCGACGGACGGGTCCTGTGCCCTGCGCACGTGTACCACACACTGGGCGAGCTCATCGACGCACAACACGCTGATCAGCGGGTCGACTGCGAGGTTGCCCATGACCTCGATGCCGAGCCCTCCCTGGCCGATACCAACGGTCCGGCCGAGATTCTCTTAGATGCGTTGACGCTGTGCATCATGCAGATGCGGCTGGCCGCAGTTACGACGCACGTCTTCTCAAGAAACCCCGACACGACGCACGGAATCCCACTCGCGTCGCCGCTGCCCGAGGGAGGCCCCGGCCAGGGCCCCTCGAAAACCCCAGTGCCCGTTAGCAAGTCGGTGCCCACCCGACGGTCGCCGGCCCTTGTGTCGCTGGTTGACCGCGAGTTTGCCGCCTTCGACGCCATCGCCGATCTTGGGCCGCTCTACACCGACTACCACACAGCGCTTGCCGACGGACACACCGCGCAGCGCTGGACACCCCAGCAACTCGCCGAACTCACCTTTGCCGCGCATCGGTTCTCACGGCTCCTAATCACCTCCAACGCCCGCGACCAAGACCGCGAAATCGCAGAACAGCGTTTCGAGATCCATCAACACCTCACCCCCGGGCCCCCTTATATCTTGATCGCGGAGTTCGCAGCGTTGTGTGCGCTGTGGAACCCGTCCCGACCCGAGATCGTCGCCGCAGCGACACGGATCTCCTCGACGCTGCTCGCCGGATACTGGCTCTGGATCGAAGAAGACGACCGTGCCATGGGCATACTGCGATGCACACTGCACCAAGCAGCTCGATTGCGCACGTGGCACGTCCACCCCGACGCCGCCCACGCATTGCAGTCCAGGTCTGCGACCACCCCGCGCCGCTGGATGACCATGGCTGGCTGGTCGAAATTCCACCCGCTTGATCGCGCGCTATTCGAGTTCGCTCACGCCAACCGAGAAAGCCGCCTTGACGCCGCAGGAATCCTCAACGATCACCGCAACGATCCCGAAAGCCCCGTAGCGCAACGGCTAGCCCGACAGGCAGCACTGGACACAGTTACCGTACTCGCCGCGGCCGAAACTCTCAGAGTTGTTGCTGCACAACAATCACCAGCTATTTCCGACACTATGCGCGAAGCGCTACGTCAGTGCGGACTTGACGTACCGACCAACCCAGCCCGCTGGCAGGCCCCGCGCTGATCGCAACACGACCATGCCTTGGACTCGGTATCTCCGATGTGCGCCCCACCAAGTCCTTACGCGACACCTCAATGAACTTCGGGGATTCCAAAAACCCCAGTCTGAATACATTCCGCAGATCAAACGCGCGATCGAGATCTCGGCACTGCTCAGCCTTCAGTTTGCGGCAGTCGGCATCGAAGGCAGGAGTGGTCTCGAACTTCACGGCTGAGGCGGGGCGTCGTCGGCCTGGGCCTGGGCGTTGAGGTGACCCAGGTGATCAAGGAAGGCGTCGCCGTCGTTGTAAACGGTGACTCGTCCGGCCACCACGTGCTCGTCGACTTCCTTTTCCCGCTGCTGCCAGCGGTCCTCCCAGAACCACCGCTGGTCGGCGGGAATCGGTAGCGCTGGCCGAAGCTCGAGCACCCCGTCGTCACGCTCGGTGATCTCGACTTGAGCACCCGGCTCGTCGAGGTGCAGCCGCTGACACACCGCGGCCGGCAGGGCAACGAGACCGCGGCCCTGGACCGCCACGAAACCATGAAAAGCCATGGCACTACCGTCCCGCATTACCGCAAAGCTGTAAAGCTGTAGACGGAACTGGTAACGGTGCGTGCTCGACAGGCGCGAATTGGCGGGGAAAGACCGACCGCTTACCGGTAGGGCCGCATCCGTTGATTACCTACGGCTGTCAAATGCAGAAAATTTTTAATTATGCTGGCAAAAAACATGATTCGCCCCATTTCGCAGGTTTGAGGCCTGCACCGTCTAAGGGCCGGCGCGCATACGAACAGCAGAACGGGTTTACGGCCACGCTATGGGGGCGATGGAGCCCATCTATGCCTGTAGTTTACCGCGATGCCCATCAGTGAACCGCGGCGGCTCAGTGGCGTCACCGACCGGATCCTGCTAGAGGCACCTACTCCCGTGGAACCATAATGGGCGCTCGGGACTGCCACGGGGACCTAGTTTGTATTGCGCCTCTTTTCTTGGCGCTCTTGATACTTCAAGAATCCATCGACTGCCTGCGCCGTGACCCCGAGTTGACGTGCAATCCAGGATGTGCCCCGCCCGAACTCGATCAGCCGTCGCGCTGCGTCGCGTCGCCGCTGCCTGGCGGCGCCAATCTCGGCGGTCAACCGCTCCATTTCGGCATGAGCCGCTAACAGCTCGGCCAGAGCGGCCTGTTCCTCTTTCACACCACCATTGTTTCAGGCTGTCTTGAAACGAATCAACCAGTATCGCGCAGACCATCCTGCCTAGGACGAGCCATCGCGCCGACTGCGGCCAACACACGGTTGAGCAGGCCTTCGAGCTCGACGGCGCTGTAATGCGTTGTGCAGCGCGGCGACAGCCAAAGAGCCGCCAACTGACCGACCGGATCGGCCGTCACCACGACATCTCTCTCGCCGCCGATCCATTCGACGTTGGCGGGGGCGTTTTCTAGCAGCGCCTCGATACCCTTGGCCCGCAACCGCACCCGCTGGCCCAGCTCATCGTGGTCCCGGTCCGGAGGCTGCGGCGCAGCCTCTACCCCCGACGGGACGTCATCCGGACTTTGACGAGGTCCAGCCCGACAGCGTGTGGCGACAAAGCGAGCGTAGACATCCAGTTCATCATGTCCACGACGCCCATGCGATACCTGAACGGTCATGTGCGCCAAAACATTCACGCACACGATGCTGCTTGCAAGTTCGGCCCCCGAAAGACGCATCGCCGCCGGAGACAAGCCCACCCACAATGTTGTGCCGTCAGCTCCTACCCGAACGCGAACAGCTCCATCAGGGCTCATTGCTTCAGTTACGCCGGCAGTTGTCGGCATTACGGACCCCACATTCTTCAAGAGTGTCTTGAGAATGGAGGTTACGCGAGCCTGGCCCTTGTTTCAAGACAATCTTGAAGGCATTGGATTCGGGTGCTACGGCATGTCAGCCAACGCGTCGGCGGTCTTCGGCCATCCTGAGCATTGGCTCGAACTTGACGGCAAAATCTCCTGGATAGGCCACCGCCGCTGCGTAAATCATGTCCGCCGCATCCGGCGGGTTCCGCTGCCAGCCACGGAGAAATTCCATCGTCCGCGCGGCGACCCACTCGGCGTGGTAGCGCTCTCGCTCGGCGACGCCGGCATCGAGAGGAAGCCGACTCGCACTGAGGTTGATGTTGAACACCATGGAGGCCATCAGGAACTGCTGCCACTTGTCGTCGGAGATTGCATCCCCGGTTCCGAGCCAGTCCCACATCTGGCGAAGTTCGGGAGGAGTCTGCACGCCAGCTGCCATCTGCACGCCGTCAATCATTTGGATTGCCAATTGAACGCACACCTGGTTGGCGAAGGCGCGGGTTGCATCCTCGGTAGCAGCGAGCCGCTGAAGCCGGGCGAAGAGATCCGGGTACAGGACCTCCAAGCGGTGGCTGTGCACGTCGTCGAGGAGCGGCTCGCTATACGCCTCGTTCAAGTTGCGGGGCGGGCACACTCCGTATTCGACAGCGGGGACACGGCTTTGCGGACTGTCGGTTGTGAGACCTAACGCGACGAGATGAGACCCGCGCTGCGCGCGGATCTTGGCGTACTCGATCATCATGTGCGCGGGATCTTTGCAGCCAAACCAGTGGTCTCGAAAACCGCTGTCGATCAGTTTGTCTGCAGTTAACAGCCGCGCCGAGCGCGGCAGGAAGACTCCCCACGGGATGTAGCCGAAACCTTCGTTGGACGTCACTACGCATTCCGAGCCGCTATTGGCCTTGCTGCGGAATATCCCGACCGCCCATTCGATACAGGGGTATCGTGCGCCGTCGCAGTCTCGACGAAGTTTAAGCGCCAACGCTTTGGCGGCGGCCAGCTCGACGGACTCTGCCGTTCCGCGAGAAGCCGTTCCACCACTGACCACCGCGCTCGCTGGCACCAGCACCGCGCCATTGGAAGCTGACAGTGACGGCGGCCCGGCACTGGATCCCGGTGATCCGCTCGACGCCGTCGAGCCGGTTGCGGGTGCCACCGTCGGCGAGGCAGCACCTGCGGCCACCGGAGCGCCCATACCCGGCGGAGGCACCATCATCGGGGCAGGCACTGCACTCGATGTTCCCGCAGGCCCTGAACCGGAGGCCGACGTCGCTGTTGCACTCGGCGCGGCGACCCCTGCAGGCGTCGCCGCAGTTGGTGCGCTCAGACCTGCCGCCGGCGGCGCCAATCCCATCCCCGGTGTGGATGTACCGACGTTGGTCGGTGGAGGCAAAGTCGGAGCTGATCCGGCACTGGACCCGGCCGAGATTCCCTGACTGAACCCTGTTGCGGCACTGCCGAGCTGACCTGTCTGTACTGCCGTGGCGGCACCGCTGCTCGGCACGCTAGTTGGCGCTGCGAACTGTGTTCCTAGGCTAGTAGGCATGCTCGACAGGCCGGTTGCTGCGCCGATTCCCCCGAATCCTCCGCCGGCGCTCGGCAGGGAATTAAGTCCCAGCCCACCAGCTGACGACAACCCGCTCCCTCCGAGACCAGCCGGACTTAGCCCAGCCGGAAGCGATCCGAGGCCAGGCTCGATGGGCGGTCCTAGTTCTTCGCCGTCGGGTTGCGGTGCCGGCGCGCTAGGATCTTCCGCGACCAATTTTCTTCGGCGCTGCTCTGCCCCGCCGGCTTCGGTCGAGGATGCTTCTTCCGTTTCATGTGAAGTTTTTGAGGTGCGTTGACTTGCTCCTCCAGGCCCGGAATCCGCGGTATCGGTCTCGGTGGGGACCGGCGCTTTGGGAGGTGGGGCGGTTGGCGCGCCTCGCCCCGCGATCGCAGCCACCAACGGCGCTGCAGCCTCGCTCGCTATTGTGTGATGGCTGGTGACAGCAGCGGCGAACTCTGTGTGCACAGCCATCGCTCGGGTGCGGGCTTCGGTGATGATGGCGTTCCTGGCTGCGGGTGGCGAGACGGCGATTTTCTGATGAGTTTCGAAATCAATCGCTTTGAGGCGATTAGTCAGCTCGTGCCCTCGCTCGGCGGCCTGGCTGGCGGCCTTCGCGACTAACTCTCGGATGGCGGCGTGATTGTCATGGTCGACCGCAAGCTCTTGATGCACGGTGATCAGCGCTTCGCTCGTTGCACCCTCACTGGTTTCAGCAAGCCGTCGACCAGCACGTCGATAGGCATTAGCCGCAGACTCGGACTGTTGGCGAGCATCGACGAACCTGGTTGCCGCATTAGCGGCCGCCTCGTGGGCTGCGGGCCACAATTGGGGCGGGATGATCTCGTCGGTGTATGGACCTGACTTCTGAATAACGGCCACTGTCGGCTACATCCCGCACGCGGCTTTGATCTTGTTCGCAGCGGCCACTGATCGAGTCGCCGCAGCATTGGCGTCGGCATCAGCACCTGGCTGCGCATCTGCAGCCGCGACGTCAATGATCGCCTCCAAGTACTCGTTAATTGGCCCCGCAACATCTTGCGGCGTCGCGACAGGTAGATGTTGTCGTAGCCACGTGACTTCGACGGCATTCACTGCCTCTGCTTGCGCCAAAGCATTTGCGGTTAAGGGGTTTTCCCTCTCTACCGGAGATTTGATGAATGATTTCCGCGCGGCGTTGACCGCGATAGCGACTGCCCGCCACCGGTCACACGCGTCTTTTCGTGCTGCGGCAGCCCGATCACCACCACCTTCGGTCGCTCGTTCCGGAGCAGCGGAGGGGCGCCCAGCGTTATCCGCCAGCGATGAAGATCTCGACAACGCGACCCCGGCCAGCGCTGCAGCCAGGGCGGCCAAGGCAATTGCCCCGATCGCGAGTAGAGCCAGCCATCCCATCTTTCGGTCGACAGGAATGCCTGCAGAGCATGTCGCGAGACCAGACGGTTGCGGTGGATTCATCACGGCGCTCCAAGGTGGTTTGCGTTGTCGGCGTTCATCGTCGCCAATTCACTTAGCCCGGTAACCGCCCGGGATGCCACTGCCTGGCCTCGTGCGCCGACCACGGAGACAACAGTGCTATCCGTTGAGCCTGCCCAGGCCAACAGTGCTGATACCGCGCCATCAAATGCGTTCTCGCCCACGGAGATCGGATTTGGAACAGGCTGCACATGCGCCGTTGCGGCCTGACGAGCAATCCCAGCTGCATCGACTGGGTCGATCGACAACCTCGATGCGTCATCCATCTTGGCTCGACTGTGCACGTTCGATGATGCGCTGAGGTACCGGAATGCCGTGCTGTCGGCCGTATTCCACGGCCTCACGCGCATTGTCGACAGACAAGGCGGCTGCTCGGGCATGGACGGCTCCGGCTGCCCGAGCCACCTGTTCCCCAATCGTCTGCTGAGCCGCATCGACCGGTGTCCACATGGAGTCCGGTGGTAGCTCGTTTGTTGGTCTCATCGGATGCGGGATCGCCGCAAATTTGGCGCCAAGATCCGACAGAGCGATCGTGGCTTCCATGAAACCCATTGCGCCGCGGTCATCCCGCGCATCATCCGGGGGTTCGCCTTGCCCGTTTTCTTCAGTCATGCCCGTCAGGATAGGAAGCGATCGCGCAAATCTCTACCGGTGCCGACAAGATTTTCTGAAATAGGTTGCAATGAGCAGGAATATAGGCAGGAATAGGCAGCTTTAGCCGGAACCTTTGAGCAGGAAAAAGCAGCTTCTCAGTTGATACACAGTGATTTTCGAGTAACAGACCAGAAGGTCCATCTGTGCTCTACACTCCTCCGACTGTGGAGATGAACCGGAAATCTCGGTGGCTTGCAGAACAGCTAGGGAAGGTGGCCAATGACGAGTCGTAGCGGCTCCGAAAACCGCAGACGCAACATCGTCCTGCACATACGGGTTGATGAGACCGAAAAGGCGCTTATTGACCGTACCGCAGAACGTGAGGGCGTGAGCGTCCCAGAGCTACTTCGGCGCAATACTTTTCGCAGCATCGGAGACAGCAAAGTGCCCACGGTCCGGCGGTAGTCCAAACGCTCTCCGGCCTCTTCACACCGCACCGCGGCGGATTAGCAAGAAGCCCCGTGCCGAGATCCTCACTAAGTGGTGTGATCGCGGCGCACCCTCTCGATGTACTCCTCAGTCGTGCACCTGCCGCGCACGACATCGACAAGAGCTTCGATATCCGCCCGATGGGGCCGCCAGCCTTCGAGAACATTGTCGGCGACCGCGTTGATCACGTCACGGCGTTCCTCACCGGTCAGACCGACGAGAATGTCTGGCCACTGTTCAACCCAGGCGAAGCCGCTTGAATCGCTTATGCAAATCATTCTACAGCGCGGTACCCGCTTCCAGCAGGGCGCGCTGAGGTAGTCGACGGGCTGGATTGTGGCCTCTTTGTCCACGTGGGCGTGCGACAGATGTTGACTTTCAGAGTATTTGGGATCTATTCCCGGAGCGTTGCTAGACGCGGTCAACACTGGCGTCTTACGTTCCACGCTATGCAGGACCGAACACAACAGATGAGACGTCGCGAACGCTGCTGGACACCCGGCGGCGCGGCGCGGCGCCCAAAGTCTTCCCACATAACGCTGTCCATTTTCCTTACAGGTCCGGCACGATGAGCTGGCAAGCATTGGGTTGGGCGTCAGAGCTCGACATCGATTCTCCGATAGCGAAATTCATTCTCCACTTGCTCGCCAATAAGGCAGATGAGCAATTTTCCTGCTTTCCGTCGATCAGCACTCTTATGGCCGAATCGAGCGCCGGCCGGAGCACTATTCTGCGCGCACTCAAAAAGCTTGAAACCGACCGTTACATCACGCGCGAAGCGCGGTTCCACGACTCCGGAGCTCAGCGGGCCAGCCGCTACTACCTCAATCATCCGCTCGCTCCGCATATGGCGGGACGGGGCGGTCCCGATGAGGGACCCCCCGGTCCCGCGCCGACACCGGGACCGTCCCAATTACAGACGGGAGGGGTTCCTCAGCGGGACTGCACGGGGGTGTCGCAGCGGGACCCCTTGAAACCATCATCTGAACCACCCACCGAACCATGCCCGGACGCCGTCACCGTCGTCAAGGCGCTGCCCTGGAAGATCAGCCAGCGCGATGCCGCCGATCTTGAGCCGGCATGCCGCAACGCCTTGGCTTCCGGCTGGACAACCGACAGTCTCGTCGCTCATCTTTCTCACAATCCGGAGGGCATCCGCTACCCGGCGCGGGTGCTTGCTCATAGACTCTCGGAACTTCCGGAACCCCCAACGCCGCCGCCCTCGCCTCTGGCATGGTGCGGTGAATGCGAAGATCCGCAATCTCGCACAATCACGGTCACGCTCCCAGACGGAATCGAGGCAGCAGCATTTTGCCCGCGATGCAGTCTCCAAGGAACAGCAAAAAGGCATGCCTCATCACTTAGTTCAAGCGAGAGGAGGTGAATTTGAATGCACGACAACGTCTTTGACGATCTACCTCTTCTCCTTGCAGTACCGCGGGCCGCCGCCCTGCTGGGCATCAGCCGAGCCGCTGCCTACAGGCTGGTCGCGTCGGGAGAGTTACCGGTACGCCGGCTCGGCGGCCGTGTCTACGTGGTCACCGCAGGTCTCCAAGAGCTCGTGGCGTCATGAGAGTTTCTGCACGCAAGCCCCGTCGATTTACAGGCCCGCCCCTATGGGGTCAGGACGTGTTAAATGGCAGCATCTTGCGCCTGTTGCACGCGCCGGACAGCAGGACGGGCACCTCGCGAGCGAGGTGCCCGTCCTGTCCCTTAAGAATGGGCTTATGGCCACGCTAAGGGGGCGATGGAGCCCATCTATGCCTGTAGTTTACCACGATGCCCATCAGTGAACCGCCGTGGCTGAGTGGCCTCACCGGCCGTATTTTGGAGCTCACGTCGACGCAGGCTCCCTGGCACCGTCGTTTGTGGCGGGGCGGCACGATGGAATTGGCACAGGAATTTCTGACTGATAGCGTCCGCCCGGGCGCCCGGGAAATCGCAATCGCTGACCGGCGTAAACACCTCATGAACGCTCTCAGAACCGACCATGGGATCGACGATTTCGGTAAGCGCATCGAAACCCTGGCCAAGGAGATTAGCACCGATTCCGACCAGACCAGTCACGCATGGATTGCCCTGCGCCACCATCTCGCTGAGATGAGTGACGCCTACCTCACCAACTGGGCTGTTGCGCTCAGAGCACCCCCATCTAACCGGCCGGTTGACACGGAGGGTGCAGCGCGGCGCCTCACTGCTCACATCCTCGGCTCGGGCATGCACAAGAACAGCCTCCATCGATGGCTACGCGACGTTCAGTCCAGGCCCACGGCGGTCACACCGGACGACTTTCTCCGCCAGGCCGACCGGCGCCTTAAAGCCCCCCAGAAGGTATTCACGTTCTGCGTCCCGGTCGATAAGCTGCCGCCCTTCAAGATAACCGCCGAGACCGCACCGGGGTGGATGACTGCAACAGAGACGGCGGACTGGAAGCACCTCCATGCACCAGAGGCCAAGCCGGTACGCCATCAAGGTTCGTTTCTGATTGAAATAACGGCTCGCGACGTTAACTCTGCCGCTGACGCAGCGCGTGACGTGATCACGCATCTGAAAACAAAATTTCAGCTCGGCAGCCGCAATTCGATTGGCATCCTCTCGGCGATGTGGTCGATGCAGAGGCGCAGCGAATTCCCGACCGTGGCCACCAACCGCATGATCAACCTGGCCTCCTTCGGTCGCCTGGATAAGCTCCAAAACCTCACCACCGCCGACTATCTCGCTAACACACTGGCACTAGTTGAGCCACTACAGACCGCCGCTCCGCACATCGCAGTGATAAGTGGCTGGTCGGCTATCGAATCCCTCCTCGTGGGACCGGCCGACACCGAGGATATGGTCGCCGCAAGGCGCTTTTCACTCATCATCGCCGCGAGCCTCATGAGAGCCGAATTCACTTGGCTCGCCAAAACGTACACCGACGAGAACGACAACGCCGACGCGCGCGCCCTCAAGAAATGTAGAACAAACAACCAGCGCGCCAAGCTCTTTCAAACGCTTGCCTTTACCAGCCCGGACCTGACCCTGACCAAAGTCACCGACAACCTCGCTCTACAACGAGTGCGGCCGGCTCTGCTGGACCCACGTCGGGAGATAAACAACATCGTCGAGATCCTCACCCGGGAGTTCACACGCCTCTACCGCAAGAGAAATATGGTCGTTCACGGTGGACAGATACACGGAGCGAATCTGCACTCGATCTCGGAGACGCTCACACCTCTGATCGGCGCCGGGATCGATCGCATCGTCCACGCCGAACTGCAATTCGGCGTCACACCTATCGAACTGTCGGCGATAGCACAAGCCCGTGTCGACTATCTGAGTCCCACCACATCCGACTCCGGCGGCGGCCTACTTGATCTCCTTGAACACCCAACTCGATAAGCGGCCAGTAGGCCACCCCCATTCGGCGGTTACGTTGTGGGACATACCCTTTCAGTACGAGAACCCGCCGAGTCTAAGGCCGCCCGAGCCTAACCGTACGAATCGTCACGGCCGATGCCAGTAGTGAAATCGAGTGGCTGGCAGATGCCACATCGAGCTAGGGCTTGGCCAAAATACTTATCTGACCATCGGTCGAGCTGAGTGAGCTCGTCGGCGCAGATCTTGATGTAGGACCCGGTCCACGAGCCGCCACGCGGCGGCTTGCCGATGATCGTTCGACACCGGACGCGGTGGATCCGGGCGGTGCCCGCGTTGAGCCCGCGCAGGATGTTGATCACGTAGCCGTCCGGATGGCCCGCGAGCCAGGCCAGGTAGCCATCGTCGTTGTTGCGAAACTCCGTGACCTCCGCGAGCCGGGATTCGGGGTCGAGGTTTGTGCGCGACCGCCTGCTGCGCGTGACGGTCGATTCGGCCAGGCCGGCCTGGCGCTCCGCGATCGCCCGCAGTTTGCCCCGGTACTGGACCCTCAGCGCCTCGCGCCGGGGCGGGTCCATCCCGGAGAGCCATGCGAGTTCGGGCCAGGTCTCGTCGGCCGCACGTGCGTAAACGACCATCTCGACGTCGTTACCCAGACGGGGGTCGATCACTTGGTGCAGGCCGAGACGGACGATCCGACCGTCCTGCGGATTCCAGTCACGCTCGGGATACGTCCGACCGAGGAGGCGATCAAGCGCGTCAATCGACGACTTCCACAGCGAAGACCAGCGGCGGCCTTGACCCACCGAGAACGCCAGTTGGATGCCGACCGGCCCAGCCGGCAGCTCCGCCGCCGACTCAACGGCTCTGCGAACAGCCGACTTCCAAAGCTGCTCCGTTCCCGATGAACGGGACACCGCGAACCGTTGCCATTCCGGTCCGGGGTATGCCTCCACGGCCGGTGCGAGCCGCACAAACGACTGCGGCGCCCGGCCTTTGGTTCCCCAGACCGAGACGACGCGTGACGAAAGATCACGCGCGATTGGAAACAGGTAGTTGTCGAGATCTCGCTCCCACAGCGGGTCGATGCGATCGGGCAGCCCAACGTCGAGCCGAAACGCCAAGTGTCCATCCGTCGAGTCAAGGGTCGGGGCGATGCGCTGACGGACGTGGTCGACAAATTCGCGAAGCGCCGCCTGCTCAGGGTCGTCGTATCGATTCCAGCTCTCAAGCCGAGGAGGGAGCTCGAGTTCGAGTCGCGGCCCATCAGGAATTGAGAAGGTCGCCTCCACGACGTTATCGTCCGTGATGCGCGGCCATCCGTCCAACGGCAAGGCCAAGCGGCGTCCTCGCTCGTTAGGGCGCGGCTCGCCCGCAATGGGTACCGCTCCCCCGCCGCGGGGATCGGGAGACCTAGTCGTCCTCAATCAGTTCCTGGAAAGGAACGCATTCGACTGCATGCAACTCGCGGATGAGGATCTCGCCGGTTTCCGGGTCGTGCACGACCTCGGCGTGCCACGGCAGGCAGTGCATACATGCGGTGATTTCGAAGGGATCGCCGACCTCGTTGAACGCCCGCAGGTCGACCGAACCGATCGGTGCGTCGTAGGTGATTTTCGGTCGCGGCGGACGCGGCGGATCTCGACGGTCCCGCAGGCGCTGTGAGCTGGGCTGGGCGGTATGGCTGTTGAGGTCGTCATTCACGAAATCCTCGGGAGCGAGCGGACGCTCAATTCGCCGTTCGAGACAGCCAATACAGAGCCGACCCGACGGATTGCCGGCAGCGGGCTCGACGACCCTGCCGCCGCGTTCCAATGGCCAGCCGGGGTGAATTCCCGAGGTTGGTCGGTACTCGAATTCGATGTCGATCATGGACTGCCCCTGCGCTTTTCGGTGGCGATTAAGATGTGCGCCTGAAATTTTTCGCGGCCGCGCACGTCAGCACCTAGGCCTCATCGCTGCTGTCTTGGAACGGCCGCCCGGACTCGAAACGCCAGATTGCGTGATCGAGGTGGATAGTGTTCAAGCCTTTGGCTTCCGCCACCCGGCCAACGAGGTGCGCGGCGCGTTCCGGCGAGACCATCTCAGGGCGCACGCCGATGGCGCGAGCGACGTATCTCATCACCATGCGGTCGGCTTTGACACCGGGGATCTGGGCGAGCATCAGGGCGTAGGTCCAAGTGATACCGGACCGCTGACCGGGTGTGGCGCGCCACGCCCGCTCGACGACTTTCAATGCGTCAGGGCGGGCGGCGACCGTATTGAGGTCGCCGGTGGTGCGCACGCCATGCTCGGGCAGGGCCACAGTGAGAGCGGCGATCGTCGCCGCCTTCAGTGGCGCGCCTGCTGCGGTGGAGGTGGGCCGGCGGTTACCGATGCGGGTCGCCCAGGAGTCGGGGCCACCGAGATCAGCGATGGTGCCGGCCAGTTCATCGACGCCGTCAGTATCCGCGTCGCCTCCTTGCTCCGTCCGGTACTGACGGTAACGGTCAACGATGTTGACCACCGAGGAATATCGCGCGCCGGTGGAGTAGATCGAGTCGATGATGCACAACGCCAGCGAATTTGGATAACCACCTGGGGTGACCCATAGGTCAGGATCTCCCAGGTCGGTGGCGCAGGCCTGCGCCAAGGCCGCCAGATCAGCGTCGTCAGACAACGTCTCTCCGTTCACGAGATCTATTATGGTTGTCTCGCGTTATCTATTATGGTTGTCTCGCGTTGACTCAGCGGGGCCGCGATAAAGCTCTCTGGGCCCGGTCGGCGCTGCCGAGCGCCATCGCACAATTCCGAAACTGAAGGTTCTATTGCGGCGGCCACTGCCCTTGGGGCAGCTGACCCGGCGCGTCCAGGATGATCGGGAGTTGGAACGAAGCCAAGGCCTGGTCTGGTTGGTCGTCTGGTCCCGCGTACACACCGAATGTGTAGGTCCCTTCGCCGAAAATTAGAAACGGCAGCATCAGGTTGAAGACCCGCCACTTCAGCGGGCGGTCCGGAACGTCGTCCCAGATCCAGATCTGCTCGACCCTGCCGCGCATCTGACCGCCAGCATCGTGAACGATGACAAACAGCTGGGGATCGGGCTCGGTACCGTTGTCAGCGGATACACATAGCAGGATCGGGGCGGTCGACTGGTGGACCTGATTGTCCTGAAGTGGCGGTAAGTGAATCTCGGTTTGCGGAACACCGACAGCATTAACGGCGTCATTCTCAAGGACAACACCCGCTGTTGGGACAAAGGCATTGACGTGCACGCGGTGCTCCGTTTCTGTGTGGATGCGGCGGTTTCACCATCTAGTGCTCGGCCGCGTTCGCGAAATCCACGGTATTACGACCGCCCGACACTGTGGTGTCCATTCACTGCTGACCCTTGGTCTCGACAGCGGCAGTCGCGGCGATTTTGGAGCAAATCGAACAGCCATCGAGGATTATCTGTAACGAGTTAACGAGTGTCTAGCACTGTCACCCACGTACCGTTTGATGCCGTTTTCTTCGTAGGGGACAGTGTTATCTGTAACGGTGTCACCGACGTTGGCTCGCGCTGGGTGAAGCTGTGTTGCGGAGGCGGTGGAATGCCGCGGAACTGTGCGACCCGGACCGCACATAGACGCGCGGTCAGGTTCCGGCGGCATTTCCAAAGACCGCAACATGGCGAGTGAAACTATTGGGCCGGCGGCTACGCCAGCGAGCGACCGCGCGAGCGACGAGGCCCACGCCAGCGAGCCCCGCGAGGGCGACTGCCAAGGGCCCGGTTGCGAGTGCGGCTCCTGCGACTGCTCCGCCGACCCCCACAGCGTCGAGGCCGTAGCCGAGCGCTGGATTTAACTCTCCGCGCATCGCGACCATCTCCTGCGCAGCACGTTTGACACTGTTGGCAATCTCTCGCGTCGTCGCGACATCGAGGCCCGGCGGGTCGGTGCCGTCCCCGGCCTGCAGCAGCTGCTCAGCCGTGAGAATCCCCGCCGAGACCGCTTCACGCCACCCCTCAAAGACTCCACTTCGTCGAATGGCGACGACATCGCCTAAGTCTAGGACGATCGGATCAGGCAACTTGCACGCGATCACTCGTGAATAGAGGCGATTCTCGGGTGCGACCCCAACCACCTTTTTGCGTAATTCCGTGTTCACCGTCTGGCACATTGCTCGGAGTAGCGAATAGTGTGCGTGCGACGGCAGGTAGGGCGCGAACTCGCCTCCTACACCCGAGATTTGGGCTGCCAGATCTATTGCGGCCCGCCGTGCGTAGCTGATCTCGAACCAGTCCGGTGGCATCTGTGGGAACTCCGCATCGACTGTGTCGGCGATCGCGCTGAGTTCGACTATGAGGTCGGTGGGTAGGTCAACTTCCTTGGCATAGGGGACGATGATCAACACGTCATTTTCAAAGAGCTGGGCAAAAGGGGCCAGCCGTGAGATCGTCTCGGCCACTGCCGCTCGCTGGAACTCGATCTTATCCGCCATTCCCAAGGGCAGGGCGGGAGTCAACGCGGCCGCCCCAAAAAGCGGATCGGGGAGCGCGATGGCGTCGCAGTAGCACAGATGTCGCAGGAACTGCGCATGCAACAGTTCCGCTCGCACATCGGCTTTGGCGTGGCGAGGCGGCAAACTCCGCCAGGCACCGGCTAGTTCGCCCCCAGGGTCACCTAGCCACTGTGCAAGCGCGTACGGACGGATAGCGCGCGGCTTCGCTTCAGGAGGTGTCCAGTCTGTCGCCCACCGACGCCAGGCGTCCAAGAAGTTGGAGACGCCGGCGTCGACCTGCCCTTTACGAATGTTGTTTGCGAGGTTCGGATAGTCGTTCGTACTTTTGGTGCTGAATACCTCGTTGATGAGGTTGACGACTGTCGTCAGCGAGCTCCCCTCGCCGCGGCTGTCGGTCTGGCAACCGAACACCTCCCCGAACTCTAAGCTTTGGTTGGTCGTCGAGGTCGTTCCGACCCTGAGGTCAGGGTTGCTTTGGCAGGTGACGCTGTCCTCGCTAAGGCGGCGCAACAAGTTCATCGCTGGAGGGTCGGAGTCTGCCCTAGCGGTTGAGGCAGCCCGGCAGCGTCGGCAGCCGCCCAACCCACCCCGTCTAATCGGCCGCCTCGTGTCGAATCACGTTGAACGCCTCGCCATCTCACACCCATGATTCTTCAACTGCCTTGAAGCCCGTTCCGGTCACCGTCTTACGACATACACCTCCCGTCGACTCGCCAGCGGACTCTTTCAGGACTGGCGGGCTAACTGATCCACTAGGCGGCGGGGGTAGCGTCATGGGGTCTCGTTTGCCTACGGCGCAGCCGTGACGTCGGCATTCGCGGCACGGATACGAGCTCGCGGAGCTCGTGGCGGACGAGGGGTGAGGCGATCACCGTGACCGCGGCGCCGGCGGTAACGCTCTCGGGCTGGTCTGCACATCATCCGACGTCCTACGCATGTGTAGCGACCGGCAGCTCCATCCGCGCGTCATACCCATGTAGCCCATACCCATGTAGCCCACGGCATCACCTGTGCTGATACTCAGGGAGCCCCAGCCTCTTACAGATAAATCCGGCACGATCCAGGACAGGCCTACGGCCGGCATTACTGTCCGGTAAACCCCTGCAACGCGCCGAAGCCGCACTGGAGAGCAAGTCGACGACGATGGGCCGTGTGTCTTTTTGGCACCGACTTGCGGCCAGCGCTTTGGAGCCACTGAGACAGTTCGGCTCCTTAGATCGGCGGCGCTGACTCATCGGGCGGCTGACCGTCGGCCTGCTCAAGGACTCCAGAGCGCGTTCCAGTCAGGCATTGTCGCGCTCAGCGTAGACAGTCGACACGTACCCGTGTTGGCGTCGAGTTCTGGTCGGTGCTTGGTCGGTGAATCCGCGACACGCCGTGGTACGAAATAGCGAGCGATGGCGTCATATCACCATTTCAGGACCACTTTCGTGCCTCCGACGACGCGAGCTTGCAGGCTCTCCTAAAGCCGGTGTCGCAGGTTCGAATCCTGCCGGGGGCACGGCCACTCGTGAAATGATGCGCGATATGTTCGACCGCTTCATCCTCACCGCAGCAACTATCGCGATAGCCGCCTTCGGGCTGGCCGCGCCGGTGCACGCGGATCCGCAATGCCCGGCCAGCGGCTGCCCGCATGGCCCGGCTAACAACGCTCCCGGGCCGGCCAACAACCCGCCGTCCGCCAACGTCAACAGCCCGTCGTACAAGGACGGCTACAAGACCGAGCACGACTATTTCGCGACCCCGCAGAACCACGCCTATCTCGCGAGCGAGATGAAAGGCGGCTACACCGCTGCCCTGGCCTGCCAAGTCGAGATGGGCGGCGGATCGCCACCGGCGAACGAGAATGACTGGCTCGGCGGCTGCATCGACGCCTTGCACGATCTGGGGTTCAAGCCATAAACGTGCTGATCACCGCCGCCGAGTTGGCCGATCTCCTCGATTCCGGCAATCCCGTGACGATCCTCGACGTCCGCTGGCGGCTCGACGAGCCCGACGGCCGTCCGACGTACCTACAGGGCCACCTACCCGGCGCGGTCTACGTCTCCCTCGACGACGAACTCAGCGATCACTCCATCGCCGGTCGAGGCCGGCACCCGCTGCCGTCCGGTCGCAACGTCGAGGCCGCGGCGCGGCGTTGGGGCATCCGCGCGGGTGTGCCCACCGTCGTCTACGACGACTGGAATCGAGCCGGTTCGGCGCGGGCCTGGTGGGTGCTGACCGCCGCCGGCATCGCCGACGTCCGCATCCTCGACGGCGGCTTGGCTGCGTGGCGGGCCGCCGGCGCCGACTTGGCCACCGGCCCGGTCACGCCGCCGCCCGGCAACGTGGCCGTGCTTCATGACGACCTGTACAACGGCGCCCTGCCGACCCTGACCGCTCAGCAGGTCGGCGAGTTCGACCTGCTCGACGCCCGCGCGCCGGAACGGTTCCGCGGCGACGTCGAGCCGATCGACCCGGTTGCCGGACACATCCCCGGCGCGAAAAACCTGCCCAGCGGCGCAGTGCTCAACAGCGACGGGACGTTCCTAGCGTCTGACGCGATCGTCGGACTGCTCGCCGAGCGCGGCGTCGACGAAGGCCGCGTCGGTGTGTACTGCGGCTCCGGCGTAACCGCGGCCATCACGGTCGCAGCGCTCGCCGCGGCGGGTCACCAGGCCTCACTGTTCCCCGGCTCGTGGTCGGAGTGGAGTTCGAACCCCATCCGCCCGGTGGCACGCGGAAACAATTAGTCCGTTCTGCGGAAACAGGTTTGTCTCGCGGCATCTTCGGCAATGCGGATACAGAGGCGGAAGCGTTGGTCGACCAACGCCTTCGCTTAGGTCTTGCCGGTTCAGCCGAGAGCTGGTGAGACCGCTCCATTTTGTAAAGCCACTGTCACTCTTTTAGTTGTAGTAGCGTGCGAGCCATGGACACCGACGTCTGGATTCTTGGCGGCTTTCAAAGCGATTTCGCCCGAAACCTCACCAAAGAAGGACTCGACTTCGCGGATCTGACCCGCGAGATCGTCGAGGCCACCCTCAGTGCGGCCGCAATCGACGCCGCGGACATCGGCGTTGTCCACGTCGCCAATGCCTTCGGTGAAATGTTCGCCGAACAGGGCCACCTCGGCGCGATGCCCGCGACCGTGTGCGACGGACTATGGGACACCCCGGCGTCGCGACACGAGGCCGCATGCGCGTCGGGCAGTATTGCCGCGCTCGCTGCGATGGCGGATCTGCGCGCAGGCAACTATGACACCGCGTTGGTCCTCGGCGTCGAACTGGAGAAGACGGTGCCCGGTGACACTGCGGCCCGTCATCTGGGCGCCGCGGCCTGGACCGGACACGAGGGTGCCGACGCGAAGTTCCTCTGGCCGTCGATGTTCGCCACGGTCGCCGACGAGTACGACCGCCGCTACGGCATCGACGAGACCCACCTGCGGGCTATCGCACAGATCAACTTCGGCAACGCCCGCCGAAATCCGAACGCCCAGACCCGGGACTGGACCGTGCCGGACCCGATCGGTGACGACGGCGCGACCAACCCGCTCATCGAGGGCCGGCTGCGGCGGTTCGACTGCAGCCAGATGACCGACGGCGGCGCGGGGATCGTGCTGGTCACCGATAAATACCTCCGCGACCATCCCACTGCGCGGCCGATCGCCCGCATCGCCGGCTGGGGCCATCGCACCGTCGGGCTGGGCCTGCAACAGAAACTCGACCGCGCCGCCGACAACCCGTACGTCATGCCGCACGTCCGCGCGGCGGTCCTCGACGCGTTGCGCCGCGCACAAGCCAACCTCGACGATCTGCACGGCATCGAGGTGCACGACTGCTTCACTCCCAGTGAGTATTTGGCGATCGACCACATCGGCCTCACCGGGCCGGGCGAGTCGTGGAAAGCCATCGAGAACGGCGAGATAGAGATTGGTGGACGGTTACCGATCAATCCCAGCGGAGGACTGATCGGCGGTGGCCACCCGGTCGGCGCGTCGGGCGTGCGAATGCTCGTCGACGCGGCCAAACAGGTCAGCGGCGCGGCCGGTGACTACCAGATCGAGAACGCGAAAACCTTTGGGACACTGAACTTCGGCGGCAGTACCGCCACCACGGTCAGCTTCGTTGTCAACGCCACCGAAGGAACCTGACATGGACGTCGAAGTCGTCGGCAAATACCTGTCGACCCTGCCCGAAGACGACGACCACCCCTACCGAACCGGGCCGTGGCGACCGCAGACCAGCGAGTGGGACGCCGACGACCTGGTCGCCGTCGAGGGCGAGATCCCCCGTGACCTCGACGGTGTCTATCTGCGCAACACCGAAAACCCGCTGCACCCTGCATTGAAGACCTATCACCCGTTCGATGGCGACGGCATGCTACATATCGTCGGGTTCCGTGACGGAAAAGCGTTCTACCGCAACCGCTTTATCCGTACCGATGGTTTCCTGGCCGAGAACGAGGCGGGCGAGCCGCTGTGGCCGGGCCTGGCCGAGCCGGTGCAGTTGGCCAAGCGCGACGGGGGCTGTGGCGCCCGCACCCGGATGAAAGACGCATCCAGCACCGACGTCATCGTGCACCGGGGCATCGCCCTGACCAGCTTCTACCAGTGTGGTGATCTGTATCGCGTCGATCCGTTCTCCGCCAACACCTTGGGCAAGGAGTCCTGGAACGGGCACTTCCCGGTCGATTGGGGTGTGTCCGCGCACCCAAAGGTCGACCCGAAATCGGGCGAGCTGCTGTTCTTCAACTACAGCAAACAGGCCCCGTACATGCATTACGGCGTTGTCGACGAGAGCAACGAGCTGGCGCACTACATCGACATCCCGCTGCCCGGGCCACGGCTGCCGCACGACATGGCATTCACCGAAAACTACGTGATCCTCAACGATTTCCCGCTGTTCTGGGATCCGAGCCTGCTCGAACACGACGTGCACCTGCCGCGGTTCTACCCCGATATGCCGTCGCGCTTCGCGGTGGTGCCGCGCCGTGGCAGCAGCACTGACATCCGTTGGTTCGAGGCCGATCCGACGTTCGTGCTGCACTTCACCAACGCCTACGAGGACGGCGACGAGATCGTGCTCGACGGCTTCTACGAAGGCGCGCCGCAGCCGCTGGACACCGGTGGCAACAAGTACGACAAGCTATTTCGCTTCCTGGCTCTGGATCGCCTGCAAGCCCGGCTGCACCGGTGGCGGTTCAACCTGGTCACCGGTGAGGTCAAAGAAGCACAATTGTCGGAGTCCATTACCGAATTCGGCACGATCAACCCGGACTACGCCGCGGCCGACTATCGCTATGCCTACGCCGCCACCGGTAAACCGGGTTGGTTCCTGTTCGACGGCCTCGTCAAGCACGACCTACGGACCGGAGGCGAGCAGCACTATCACTTCGCCGACGGCGTCTACGGCAGTGAAGCCGCGATGGCCCCGCGACCGAATCCCAACGGTGAAGACGACGGCTACCTGATCACGCTGACCACCGACATGGAGGCCGACGCCTCCTACTGCGTGATCTTCGACGCCGCGCGATTCAGCGACGGGCCGGTGTGCAAACTGGCTCTGCCCGAACGGGTTTCCAGTGGCACCCACGCCACCTGGGCGGCGGGTGCACAGTTGCGCCGCTGGCATGACGTCGACACCCCCGCGGGCGCAATCGGCCTGTGAAGGCTGAGCCGACTCTGCTGAGCCCAGGCGGCACGAACGCGGTCGGCCGCATCCTGGGTCTGCTCGGCGACGAGTGGACCTTGCTGATCATCCAACAGGCGTTGCTCGGAGCGACCCGCTACGGCGAGTTCATGGCGCGCCTGCCGATCTCGAATACCGTTCTGTCCAACCGGTTACGGTCGTTGACCGACCACGACCTGCTGGTTCGCGCCCCCTACCAGACCCGCCCGGTGCGGGCCGAGTACCTGATCACCGAACGCGGACGGGCGTTCTGGCCGGTGCTGCTGTCGATCTGGGAGTGGGAACGACGATGGGTACCCGACCATCTCCACCGACTTCCGGGCATGCGGCATACGCAGTGCGGCAGCGACTTCGCTCCGACGCTGACCTGTCGGGCGTGTGGTGACGCGGTCACCGAGAAGGAGGTGGCGGCGCGCTGGGGGCCGAGCGGATCGTGGCCGCGCTCGGTTCCCGAGGGGTCGACCCGCCGCAGGTCGAGCGCCGAAGGCAAACGCGGTCAGGCCGGACTGTTTCCCGCGACGATGAGTGTATTCGGAAACCGTTGGGCCGCTGCATTGTTGGTGTGCGCCTTCCTGGGCACCAGTCGCTTCTCGGATTTTCAGAGTCAACTGGGCGCGCCCCCGTCACTGCTGTCCGGCCGGCTGCAGACCTTCTGCACCAACGGTGTGCTTCGCACGTCACGCGAGACCAACTACCAGCTCACCGAGAAGGGGCGGGCATTCTTTCCGGTCATCATCACCGCGCTGCAAGTCGGGCAACATTGGTTTCACGCGCCGGAAGGCCCCGCGGTCGCGCTCACCCATCTCGGCTGTGGCGAGCCGTTCGTCGGCCAGCTGACCTGCGACCAGTGTGCTCGGACACTGAAGGGCACCCAGATCACCGTCGACTAGCTGCGCAGCGAGGCGGCCAGCGCCCATACCGAACACAGCAGCGCAGCGGCCGCGGCCACGCCACCGAGGTAGAGGCCGTAGGCCGCCGACACCGGCGGCCTGACGTTGACCGAGTAGTACCGCACCATCAGCGCGATCATGCCCAGCGAGATCACCAGCGCAGCAACGGATGCCGGCTTTGCCGACAAGCCCCTGCCGACCACTGCGCCGGCCACCAGCAGCGCCGAGGACAGCAACACGATCAGCTGAACCGTCCCGAACCGCTGCTGGACGTGCAGACCGTCGATACTCCCGCCGATCGCGGTGGCCCACCCGCTGCCGGGCCTGCCCGTGGTCAGCCACGGTAACCAGACACTCACCGACACCATCGCGGCGAACAGCGCGACCATCCAACCGGGGCGCAGTCGGGACATACAGCGACACTAGCCGCTAGCCCTCCAGCGACGACGCGAAAACTCATCGCGCCGGGGCGAATACCGTCACAAACTTCTGGAGCGACTCGTTGATGTCGCTCTTGAGCGCGGCGGCGACCAGCATGCCGATAGGACCGAACAACGCCGGGCCACCGAGGTGCACGTCGAAGCTGACCACCGATTGGTCGCCTTTGGGTTTCACCTTGGCCAGCAACTTGACCTTGACCCCACCGACTCCGACACCGTTGAGCGTCATCGTCTCCGGCGGCTTGTAGTGCACGATCGTCCAGGTGATGCGGTTGGCCATGCCCTTGACTTCGAGGATCGACTCGAGGACCGTCCCCTTCTCCAACTTCTCGGGCAGCGTACTGCGCCACACCCGGTGGATGGTCAGCCATTCCTTATAGCGGGACAGGTTGGACGCGTCCTCCCACGCCTTGTCGGGCGGCAGCGGGACGTCGATGGATCCGGAAAGCTTTGCCATAGTGCGCTTCTACTGTCCGCCCTTGTCGTTCAAGGCGTTCTTCGCGGCTTCCTGCGCCTTGTCGACGGCGTCCTTGTACTTGCCGTCGGTCTTGGAGTCGACGAACTCACCGGCCTTGTCGATGGCGGAGTTGACGGTGTCGGCGTTCTGCGCCAGCAGATCTTTGGCTTTGTCGAGGAATCCCATGCTTGGTCCTTTTCCGTTGGAGTTGTTGCATATCAGGAAGGTTCGTCGAGGCGCCACCAGGGATCGAATTCCGTTGTGGCGGTTGGATCGATACGCCCGCCCGGTTTGGGCACCGCTACCGGGACGTTGGCGGCCTCGGCGGCGACCAACAGACGCTCGATCGGCTCGGCCCACGGGTGCGGCGCCAGCCGGAACGTGCACCAGTGGATCGGCACCAACAGCCCGCCGTTGACGTCGCGATGCGCCTGTACCGCGTCCTCGGGGTTCATGTGAATGTCGGGCCACGATTTGTTGTAGGCGCCGACCGGCATCAGCGTCACATCGAAAGGTCCATGCTCGCTGCCGATCTCGGCGAAGCTCTTGGTATAACCGGTGTCGCCGCCGAAGAAGGCGCGGTGCGCTGGACCGATGATCGCCCATGACGCCCAGAGCGTCGCGTTGCGATTCAGGAAACGACCGGAGAAGTGCCGGGCCGGTGTGCAGATCAGCGTGAGCTCCTCGATCTGGGTGCGCTCGTTCCAGTCGAGTTCGATGATGCGCTCATCGGGAATGCCCCACTCCCGCAGATGCGATCCGACGCCGAGCGGAACGACGAACGGGGCCCACTGGCTTCGGGCCAACCCGATGATCGTGTCGATGTCGAGATGGTCGTAGTGGTCGTGGCTGACCACGATCGCGTCCAGCGCCGGCAGCGACTCGAGCGGCACCGGTGGCGCATGCATGCGGCCCGGGCCGATGACGTCGGACGGCGAGCAGCGCTCACTCCAGACCGGGTCGGTGAGCACCCGGTAGCCGTCGATTTCCAGCAGCGCCGTCGAGTGACCGAACCAGCTGACCGCGACGCGGCCGGCGGGCGCGTCAAAGGTCCGCGGCTCGGGAGTGATCAGCGGAATCTCCGCGGCGGGACGGCCCAGCGAGCGGCCACTGATCAACTGCAGGAAGATGTTGCGCTGCTCCTCGGCGTCGATGCTGAACGAGGCCGGCTCGAGATTGACGAAGACACCGTCGCGGAAGTGCGGTGAGCGTTCGGCGACGCCGCGAATGTCGCCCGGTTGGGCCCCGAGCGCGGCCGGCGCACCGTGCAGCGCACGCAGTACCCACCCGCCCGTCGCGAGCGAGACTGTGCCCACTGCCAGTCGCAGCGCACTGCGCAGCATCCGATCAGGCCCCCTGAAATTTCGGTGGCCGCTTCTCGACCCGTGCCACCTGCGCTTCGATCACGTCCTGACTGGCCCACGCCTTGTCGAAAAGTTCTTTGTGCACCGGCCACTGGTCTTCGTAGGCGCCGTCGTCGTTGAGCACCCGTTTGGCGTGCTGCAGCGCCAGCGGCGCCAGGCCGGCGATCTCGGCGGCCCAGGCCTGCGCGTCGGCCAGCGTCCCGAGCCGGTTGGCCATCCCGGTGAGGAGAGCGTCCTGGGCGGTCAGTTTCTCGGCGGTCAGCAGCATGGCCCGGGCGCGTCCGTAACCGGCTAGCGACGACAGTCGGCGAATGCTCCAGTTGTCCAACGCCAGGCCGTATTTGGAGGTCGGAAACTGGAAGAACGCCTCAGGTGCCACCACCCGCAGGTCACAGATCATGGCCAGCTGCAGACCCGCGCCGATGGCCGGGCCGTTGATCGCCGCGATCACCGGCACCGGCGTCGCGTCGATTGCCAGGTTGAGCGCGATCAGCCGGTCGGGGTAGTCGGCGGCGAATGCGTCGCCGCTCAGGTCGGCGCCGGCGCAGAACACGGTGCCCTGCCCGGTCAGCACGATGGCGTGGGCATTTTCGCCGGCCGCCTTCTCGATGGCTTCGCGCAACTCCTCGACCAGCTGGGAGTTGAGCGCATTGCGCCGCTCGGCGCGCTGCAGCTCAATGGTCAACACGTCTTCGACGCGGGAGACACCGATCATGGGCATGCCGACCAGCCTAGTGAGGTTTCTGGCGGGATCGAATCGGCGGTGGCCGGAACATTCCCATCCGGCGGGACACCTGACAGGATGCTTCCCCGTGACAAGGCCCAACTTCCTGGTGATCGTGGCGGACGACCTCGGGTTCTCCGATATCGGCGCCTTCGGCAGCGAGATCGAGACCCCTAATCTGGACCGGCTGGCCCATGCGGGAATCCGCCTGACCGATTTCCATTCGGCACCGGCCTGCTCACCGACGCGGTCGATGTTGCTGACCGGCACCGACCACCACATCGCCGGCATCGGCACCATGCTCGAGGTTGCTCCGGAGTTCCGTGGGCAGCCCGGCTACGAGGGGTACCTCAACGACCGGGTGGTCGCGCTGCCCGAGCTGCTCCGCGACGCCGGCTACTTCACGCTGATGGCGGGCAAGTGGCATCTGGGCAACACCATCGAGACGTCGCCGTGGTCCCGCGGATTCGACCGGTCTTTTGCGTTATTGCCTGGCGGTGCAAGCCATTACAGCAATCCCCCGGGCGACTTCATACCCTTGATGTCGCGCTACACCGAGGATGACCAGTTCGTGACGGTCGGCGACGACTTCTATTCATCCGACTACTACGCCGACACCCTGCTCAGGTATTTCCAGGAGCGCACCGACTCGGACGGTGAAGAGCAGCCGTTCTTCGCCTACCTGCCGTTCCAGGCGCCGCATTGGCCACTGCAGGCGCCCGAGGAGATCATTGCGAAATATCGGGGCCGCTACGACGCCGGCCCGGACGCGCTGCGCGAGGAGCGACTGGCCGCGCTCAAAAAGCTCGGGCTGATCGGACCCGACGTGGCCGCGCATCCGGTCGTCCCCGACGGCGAGCCGGAGTGGTCGGACCTGACCGCTGAGGAACAGGCCTCGTCGGCACGCAGCATGGAGGTCTACGCCGCCATGGTCGACCGGATGGACTACAACGTCGGCAAGGTGGTCGACTACCTCGCCGAGACAGGCGAACTCGACAACACGGTCGTGATCTTCCTGTCCGACAACGGCGCCGAGGGGGCGATCCTCGAAGCAATTCCGATCCTCGGCGGCGTGATCGCCGCAGAGATCGCCAAGAACTGGGACAACAGCCTCGACAACGCCGGCGCCGCCAATTCGTTCATCTGGTACGGCCCGCGCTGGGCGCAGGCCGCCACCGCTCCATCACGCCTGCACAAGGCGTTCACCACCGAGGGCGGCATTCGGGTGGTCGGGTTCGTGACCTGGCCGGGCTTCGACCGTCAGCAAGAGATCGGCACCGCGTTCAGTACGGTGATGGACATCGCCCCGACCCTGCTCGAACTCGCCGGCGTCGCGCACCCAGGCAGCGAATATCAGGGACGCGAGGTGGCGCCCATCCGCGGACGGTCGCTGGTGCCGTACCTGTCGGGCGATGCCGAGTCGGTACACGCAGACACATCCGGAACCGGTTGGGAACTGTTCGGGCGCTACGCGATTCGTCAGGGCGACTGGAAAGCAATCCACCTGCCCGAGCCGTACGGCCCGGGAGACTGGCAGCTGTACGACCTGTCCGCCGACCCCGGTGAGATCAACGACCTCGCCGCCGCACATCCCGACAAGCTGGCCGAGCTGCTGGTGCTGTGGGACCGCTACGTCCAAGACACTGGTGTCATCCTGGAACTCGCGCAAAGCTGATCAGTAGCCTCACCCCTGTGAGCCGGATCGGGACCGAGCAACTGCGCGACGCCGTGCTCGACGAGGGATCATTCGTCAGCTGGGACACCGAGCCGCTGGCGATCCCCGCCAGTGCGTCCTATGCCCGCGAGCTGGCCCAGGCCCGGGCCGCCAGCGGCTACGACGAGTCGGTGCTGACCGGCGAGGGCCGGGTGTTCGGACGCCGGGTGGCGGTGGTGGTCTGCGAGTTCGGCTTCCTGGCCGGCTCGATCGGGGTCGCCGCGGCCGAGCGGATCACCGTCGCGATCCAGCGCGCCACCGCCGAGCGGCTGCCCCTGCTGGCGTCGCCGAGCTCCGGCGGCACCCGGATGCAGGAGGGCACCGTCGCGTTCCTGCAGATGGTCAAGATCGCCGCGGCCGTCACCCTGCACAAGCAGGCTCACCTGCCCTACCTCGTCTATCTCCGCCACCCGACCACCGGCGGGGTGTTCGCGTCGTGGGGCTCGCTGGGCCATATCACCATCGCCCAGCCGGGCGCGCTGATCGGTTTCCTGGGTCCACGGGTCTACGAGCAGCTCTACGGCGAACCGTTTCCGTCCGGCGTCCAGACCGCCGAGAACCTGGAGCGGCACGGTGTGATCGACGCGGTCGTGCCGTTGGAGGAGCTGCGCGACATCCTCGACCGGGCACTGACCGTCGTCGCCGACGATGCGGACCCGGCGCCGCAACCGCCGGCTGAAACGTTGCGCCGCTCCTCTTCATCGCTTCGCTCTGCATCGTCGCCGGCGGCGCCCGAACCGCTGCCCGACATTCCGGCGTGGGACTCGGTACTGGCCTCGCGGCGACCGGACCGGCCCGGCGTCCAGCAGCTGCTGCGGCACGGCTGCACCGAGCAGGTGCTGCTGTCGGGCACCGGGCAGGGCGAAGCCGCGACCATGCTGCTGGCACTGGCCCGGTTCGAGGGACAGCCCGCGGTGCTGCTCGGCCAGCAACGAAGGGTCGGTCGGCGTAGAAGGCACCGTCGGACCCGCCGCGTTGCGCGAGGCCCGCCGCGGCATGACGCTGGCCGCCGGCCTTCGGCTGCCGCTGGTCCTGGTGATCGACACGGCCGGCCCGGCACTTTCGGCCGAGGCCGAACAGGGCGGGCTGGCCGGTGAGATCGCCCACTGCCTGGCCGAGCTGGTCACCCTGGACACCCCGACGGTGTCGGTGCTGCTCGGCCAGGGCAGCGGCGGGCCGGCGCTGGCGATGGTGCCCGCCGACCGGGTGCTGGCCGCGCTGCACGGCTGGCTGGCGCCGCTGCCCCCGGAGGGAGCCAGCGCGATCGTGTTCCGCGACACCGACCACGCCCCCGAACTGTCTGCCGCGCAGGGCATCCGCTCGGTCGACCTGCTGGCCTCCGGCATCGTCGACGCCGTCGTGCCAGAGCATCCCGACGCCGCCGACGAGCCGGTCGAGTTCTCCACCCGGCTGTCCGCCGCGATCGCCGTCGAACTGCACGCGCTGCGCGGCATCCCCGGCACCGACCGGCTGGCGACCCGGTTGCGGCGCTACCGCGACATCGGGCTGCGTTAACGCTGCCCTGACGCGCGACACTTAACCTGTTGCGACGACACGCCGGTTCGAGTCGCAGCGGTTTAAGTCTCGAATTGCGCATCCTTTCCCGCCGCGCGAGCCAGGCGATGCGCCCGAGCGGCTGTTCCCACTGCTGACGGCGTAATCAGGCATCATGGGCGACATGGACGCTGGTGGGACCTCGCCTCGGGTTTTGGTTGTCGACGACGACTCCGACGTGCTCGCCTCGCTGGAACGTGGCCTGCGGTTGTCCGGCTTCGAGGTGGCGACCGCGGTCGACGGCGCCGAAGCACTGCGCAGCGCCACCGAAAACCGGCCCGATGCGATCGTGCTGGACATCAACATGCCGGTGCTCGACGGCGTGAGCGTGGTGACCGCGCTGCGGGCGATGGACAACGACGTACCGGTGTGTGTGCTGTCGCGCACGTAGCTCGGTCGACGACCGGGTGGCCGGCCTGGAGGCCGGCGCCGACGACTATCTGGTCAAGCCGTTCGTGCTGGCCGAGTTGGTCGCGCGGGTGCGGGCGCTGCTGCGCCGCCGCGGATCCACCGCGACGTCGTCGTCGGAGACCATCGCCGTCGGGCCACTGGAAGTCGACATCCCGGGCCGCCGCGCCCGGGTCAACGGCGTCGACGTCGACCTGACCAAGCGTGAATTCGATCTGCTGGCCGTGTTGGCCGAGCACAAGACCGCGGTGCTGTCGCGCGCACAGCTGCTGGAATTGGTGTGGGGCTACGACTTCGCCGCCGACACCAACGTCGTCGATGTCTTCATCGGATATCTGCGCCGCAAGCTGGAGGCCGGTGGCGGCCCCCGGCTGCTGCACACCGTCCGCGGCGTGGGATTCGTGCTGCGTATGCAGTGACGGGAGTGAAATGAATTTCCTGTCGAGAATCCTGACCCGCACCCCGTCGCTGCGCGCCCGGGTGGTCGTGGCGACCGTCATCGGCGCGGCCATCCCGGTGATCATCACCGGCACCGTCGTGTGGTTCGGCATCACCAACGACCGCAAGGAACGGCTGGACCGCCGTCTCGACGAGGCGGCTGGTTTCGCGATCCCGTTCCTGCCTCGCGGGCTCGGCCAGATTCCCAAGTCCCCCAACGATCAGGACGCGGTCATCACCGTCCGCCACGTCAATGGCGCGGTCACGTCGAACACCACCGTCACGCTGCCCCAGCTGCCGGCCGGCTACGCCGACACCTACGTCAACGGAGTGCGTTACCGGGTGCGCACGGTGAACATCCCGGAGCCGCACCCGATGTTGGTGGAAGTCGGCGCCACCTATGACGCCACCATCGCCGACACCAACAACCTGCATCGCCGGGTGATCTTGATCTGCCGTGTTCTCGATCGCGGCGGCGGCCGTATTCGCTTGGCTGCTGGCCACTTTCGCGGTACGCCCGTTCAAACGGCTGGCCCAGCAGACCCGGTCGATCGACGCCGGCGACGAAAGCCCGCAGATCAAAGTGCGCGGCGCCAGCGAGGCCGTCGAGATCGCCGAGGCCATTCGAGGCATGCTGCAACGGATCTGGGACGAGCAGAACCGCACCATGGAGGCGCTGGCCTCGGCCCGCGACTTCGCCGCGGTGTCCTCGCACGAGTTGCGCACGCCGCTGACCGCGATGCGCACCAACCTCGAGGTGCTGGCCACCCTCGACCTTCCCGACGAGCAGCGCAAAGAAGTGCTCAGCGACGTGATCCGCACCCAGACGCGAATCGAGGCAACGCTTTCCGCGCTCGAACGGCTGGCCCAGGGCGAGCTGTCGACGTCCGAGGACCACGTGCCGGTCGACATCACCGAGCTGCTCGACCGCGCGGCGCACGACGCGATGCGGATCTACCCCGATCTCGATGTGTCGCTGGCGCCATCGCCGACCTGCATCATCGTCGGGCTGCCCGCCGGGCTTCGGCTCGCGGTGGACAACGCGATCGCCAACGCCGTCAAACACGGCGGCGCCACCAGCGTGCAGCTGTCCGCGGTCAGCTCGCGGGCCGGTGTGGAGATCGCCATCGACGACAACGGCAGCGGGCTGCCCGAGGCGGAACGCAAGGTGGTCTTCGAGCGGTTCTCCCGCGGCTCGACCGCGTCGCACTCGGGCTCCGGGCTCGGCCTGGCGCTGGTAGCCCAGCAGGCGCACCTGCACGGCGGCACGGCGTCGCTGGAAGAAAGCCCGCTCGGCGGCGCACGTCTGCTGCTGCAGCTGCCCCCGCCGAGCTGACGTCGAACGCTCAGCGAGTGCCCAGCAGATCGATGACGAAGATCAGCGTCTTGCCCGACAGCTGATGCCCCGAACCGGCCGGCCCGTAGGCCTGCTCCGGCGGAATGGTCAGCTGACGCCGGCCGCCGACCTTCATGCCCGGGATGCCGTCCTGCCAGCCCTGGATCAGGCCCTGCAGCGGGAACGAGATGGACTGGCCGCGGCCCCACGAGCTGTCGAACTCTTCGCCGGAGTCGTAGTCGACGCCGACGTAGTGCACCTCGACGGTGCCGCCCGGCACGGCTTCGGGTCCGTCGCCGACCACGAGGTCCTCGATGACGAGTTCGAGTCGGCGCGGGGCCGTCGGGAAATTCGAATCTCAGGTTTGCTTGACACGGAAAAGACCCTAGTCGGGCACACTTGAGCTCGTGAAAGAGGACCGAGCATGACCGACAGTAACCCGACAACGCCGCGCTGTCGCGGATCAACGAGCTCGTCGCCGAGGAGAAGGCGCTTCGAGACCAGCTGCAGCACGGCGAGATCAGCGAGTCCGAGGAGCACCAGCGGCTGCGCCACCTCGAGATCGAACTCGACCAGTGCTGGGACCTGCTGCGGCAGCGCCGCGCACTGCGCGAGACCGGCGGCGATCCCGGCGAGGCCGCGGTGCGCCCCGCCGACGAGGTCGAGGGCTACCTGGGCTGAGGCGATGACTGCGCGTGACGTCGACGCGGTCATCGTGGGCGGCGGACACAACGGTCTCGTCGCCGCCGCATACCTGGCCCGGGCCGGCCTGCGGGTGCGGCTGCTGGAACGGCTGGCGCACGTCGGCGGGGCCGCGGTGTCAGCGCAGGTCTTCGACGGCGTCGACGCCCGGCTGTCGCGGTACGCCTACCTGGTCAGCCTGCTGCCGGCGCGCATCCTCGACGACCTGGGCGCGACGGTCCGGCTGGCCCCGCGGCCCTATTCGTCCTACACCCCCGACCCGGCCACGGCCGGGCGCACCGGCCTGCTGGTCGGCTCGCACGGTCCACGTTCGACGCCATCGGCGCCCACGACGACGAGCGGGCCTTCGCCGAGTTCTACCGGCGCTGCCGGCTGGTGACCGAGCGGCTGTGGCCGACGCTGTTGGAGCCGCTGCGCACCCGCGAGCAGGCCCGCGGCAGCGTGCTGGCGACGGCGATCCCGAGGCGGCCGCGGCGTGGCGGGCCATGGTCGACGAGCCGATCGGCGCACGCGATCACCGACGCGATGCGCAACGACCTGGTGCGCGGCGTGGTCGCGACCGACGCGCTGATCGGCACCTTCGCCCGGCTCGACGACCCGTCGCTGCTGCAGAACGTCTGCTTCCTGTACCACCTGATCGGCGGCGGCGTCGGCGACTGGCACGTCCCGGTCGGCGGCATGGGTGCGGTGAGCGCGGCGCTGGCCGCCGCCGCGTCCGCTCACGGCGCCGAAATCGTCACCGGCGCAGAGGTTTACGCGATCGATCCGGACGGCGAGGTGCGTTACCGCCAGCGGCGACGACGAGCACGTGGTCCGCGGCCGATTCGTGTTGGCCGGCGTCACGCCCGACGACGCTGGCCGGCCTGCTCGGCGAACCCGCGCCGGCGTCCGGCGCCGGGCGCGCAGGTCAAGGTCAACATGGTGCTGCGCCGGCTACCGCGACTGCGCGACGACACCGTCACGCCCGAGCAGGCTTTCGGCGGAACGTTCCATGTCAACGAGACCTGGTCGCAGCTGGACGCCGCCTACTCGCGGGCAGCCGGACGATGCGCTGCCGGATCCACTTCCGTGCGAGATCTACTGCCATTCGCTGACCGACCCCAGCATCCTGTCGCCGGCGCTGCGCGAATCCGGCGCGCACACGTTGACGGTGTTCGGTCTGCACACGCCGCACCCGGTGTTCGGCGTCCGAGCGCGACGCGCTCACCGAGGCCGTGCTGGCGTCGCTGAATTCCGTTCTGGCCGAACCGATTCAGGACGTGCTGCTGACCGACGCGAACGGCCGGCCCTGCATCGAGACGACGACCACGCTGGACCTGGAGCAGCGGCTG
The DNA here is from genome assembly GCA_963824335.1 of uncultured Actinomycetota bacterium. Classification (GTDB taxonomy): domain Bacteria; phylum Actinomycetota; class Actinomycetes; order Mycobacteriales; family Mycobacteriaceae; genus Mycobacterium. The sequence goes on along the minus strand of CAWGPB010000034.1, from coordinate 258,249 downwards.
GGCATGACCGGCGGCAACATCTTCCACGGCGCCTTGGGCTGGCCGTTCGCCGAGGACCGACGACCCGCTGGATACCCCGGCGCAGCAATGGGGCGTGGCCACCGCCCACGAACGCATCCTGCTGTGCGGCTCAGGCGCGCGCCGCGGCGGCGCGGTCTCCGGCATCGGAGGTCACAACGCCGCGATGGCGGTACTGCGCGTCGCGTGTAGAGCGACCGCGCTAGCGTTCGCGGCCTTCGATGGCGGCGTAGTTGCGCTCGGTGTAGCCGGTGTAGATCTGGCGCGGACGGCCGATCTTGCTGGGCTCGCCGTTCATCTCCCGCCAGTGCGCGATCCAGCCGGGCAGCCGGCCGAGCGCGAACAGCACGGTGAACATCCGGGTCGGGAATCCCATCGCCCGGTAGATCAGCCCGGTGTAGAAGTCGACGTTCGGGTACAGCTTGCGCTCGATGAAGTAGTCGTCGGTCAGCGCAGCCTCTTCGAGCTCCTTGGCGATGTCCAGCAGCTCGTCGTCGCCGCCGAGCTTGCCCAGGATCTTGTCGGCCTGCTCCTTGACGATGCGGGCCCGCGGGTCGTAGTTCTTGTAGACCCGGTGGCCGAAGCCCATCAGCTTGACGCCGTCTTCGCTGTTCTTGACCTTGCGGACGAACTCGCTGACGTCGTCGCCGCTGTCGCGGATCTCCTCGAGCATCTCCAGCACGGCCTGGTTGGCGCCGCCGTGCAGCGGGCCCCACAGCGCGTTGATGCCGCCGGAGATCGAGGTGAACAGGTTGGCCTGCGACGAGCCGACCAGCCGCACCGTCGACGTCGAACAGTTCTGCTCGTGGTCGGCGTGCAGGATGAACAGCAGGTCCAGCGCCCGGACGATCTCCGGGTCGACCTCGTAGGGCTCGGCCGGCAGGCCGAACGTCATCCGCAGGAAGTTCTCGACCAGGGTCAGCGTGTTGTCCGGGTAGAGGAACGGCTGACCGACCGACTTCTTGTAGGCGTAGGCGGCGATCGTCGGCAGCTTGGCCAGCAGCCGGATGGTGGACAGCTCGACCTGTTCGGTGTCGACCGGGTCCAGCGAGTCCGGGTAGTAGGCGCTCAGCGCGTTGACCGCGCTGGACAGCACCGGCATCGGGTGGGCGTTGCGGGGGAAGCCGTCGAAGAACCGCTTCAGGTCCTCGTGCAGCAGGGTGTGCCGCTGGATCTGGTCGGTGAAGTCGGCCAGCTGCTCGGCGGTCGGCAGCTCGCCGTAGATCAGCAGGTAGCTGACCTCGATGAAGGTCGACTTCTCGGCCAGCTGCTCGATCGGGTAGCCGCGGTAGCGCAGGATGCCGGCGTCGCCGTCGATGTAGGTGATGGCGCTCTTGGTGGACGCGGTGTTGACGAAGCCGTTGTCGAACGTCGTGTAACCGGTCTTGGACAACAGCGGGCCCAGCGCGATGCCGTCGGATCCCTCGGTGGCGTGAACGATTTCCAGGTCCAGCTCGCCACCCGGGTACTGAGAGTGGCGGAGTCGTCGGTTGCGGCCACGGGAACCCCTTTGCGGTCTGGCTGATCTGGCCCGACTGGCTTGCTATAGGTGAAGGTAGTCGCTATCGCGGCGGCGCGCCTGCCCGGGGGTGAGTTCAGGTGCGATGGAGATCACGTCGACCCTCAGGTGGCTGGCCACCGGTCTGTATCGGGCACCAATACCGCTGCGCGATAACGGACGAACGCCGGCACCGCCAGCGCGGCCAGCACCACGCCGACGACCACCAATGCGCCGCCGCCGGCCGCGGCCGCCGTCGTACCGACCACCGCGGCCGCCGCCCCGTGCACCGCATCGGCCAGCCGCGGGCCCCGCCGACCACGACGATGAACACGCCCTGCAATCGGCCCCGCAGGTCGTCGGAGGCCGCCTCCTGCAGGATCGTCGACCGGAACGCCGCCGAGACCATGTCGGCGGCGCCGCCGAGCGCCAGGAATGCCAGCGCGACCCACAGCAGCGGCCCGGCACGCCGTGGGCAGCGCCGGCGGCCAACCCGAAGCCGACCATCGCCACGCCCCACACCACGATCGCGACCACCACCGCCAGACCCTGGCGGCGGACCCGCGGCAACCACCCGGAGAACACCCCGCCGGCGACCGCGCCGACCGACATCGCCGCGGCCAACAACGCCATCGTGGTGCCGCCCTCGACCGGTCCGCCGAAGCTCTCGTGGGCCATCTGCGGGAACAGCGCCCGCGGCATGCCGAAGATCATCGCGATCAGGTCGACGACGAACGACATCAGCACCACCGGGTTGCCGGCCAGATAGCGGAACCCGTCCAGCACCGCGGCGAACCCCCACTGACCCGTCGGTCCGGCCGTCACCTTGTGCCAACCCCTGCGCCAGGCGGCATCGGCGCCAGCCGGAACGTCGCCCAGATCGGCGCGATGCAGGTGATGGCGTCGATCAGATACAGCGTGGACAGGTCCACCCAGTCAGCAGCAGCCGGCCAGCAGCGGGCCGACGATCGCGCCGAACTGCATCACCGTCATGTTCAGCGAGTTGGCCGCGGGCAGTTGCTCGCCGGGCAGCATCCGCGGGATGGCCGCCGAGCGGGTCGGCGAGTTGACCGCGAAGAACGCCTGCTGCACGGCCAGCAGACACAGCACCACCCAGACGTTGTTCAGCGCCAGCGCGGCCTGCAACCACAGCAGCACCGAGGACACCGCCAGCCCGAAGGAGGCGATGATCAGCAGCAGCCGGCGGTCCATCGCGTCGGCCCAGGCGCCGCCCCACAGCCCGAACACGATCAGCGGCACCAGCGCGAACAACCCGGACAGACCGACGTAGGCCGAGTTCTGGGTCAGCGCGTAGAGCTGGACCGGGACCGCGAAGATCGTCAGGTTGGCGCCGATGACGGTGACGATGCCCGACCACAGCCGGCGGAAGTCGGGGTTCGCAGCGGTGTGGTGTCGGCGAACAGCCTCGGCATACTCACGGCTGCAGGCGCTCGACGCTTACCCACGACCCGAATCCGGTTGTGCACCCGGTTCTCCCGGCCCTGCCAGAACTCGACTTCCTCGGGCGCGATGAGGTAGCCACCCCAGTTCGGCGGCACCGGGACCGCTCGGTGGTCGGCGAACCGCTCGGTCACCTCGGCCAGCTGATCCACCAGCGCGGCACGCGACGCGATCGGCCGGGACTGGTGTGACGCCCACGCGCCCAGCTGCGAGCCGCGCGGCCGCTTGGACCAGTAGTCGCGGTGGCCTGCGGGTCGACCTTGGTGACCGCTCCGCGGACTGGATCTGCCTGCCCAGCAGGTACCACGGGAAGGTCGCCGACGCGTAGGGCGTCTGGGCCAGCTGGTCGCCCTTGGCCGAGTCGTAGTTGGTGAAGAAGACGATCCCCTCTTCATCGACGCCCTTGCACAGCACCGTCCGGGTGACCGGCCGTCCCGGCTCCACGGTGGCCAGCACCATCGCGTTGGGCTCGGCGACGCCGCCGCGCTCGGCGTCGCCAATCCACTTGCGCAACAACGCAAGCCAACCGTCGTCGAGCCAGTCGACGTCCAGGTCGGGGCTGCCGTCGGCTCCTCGGAGCCGTACTCCACGCGCATCGCCGCCAGGTGCTCGTTGTCTGGTCCCGCCATCACGCCAACGCTACGCCGGGCAGCGACGACCCTTGTTACCGGCCGGTAGCAACCGGCGCGTGCGAGAATCGGGCTATGACTGTCATCTCGGACAAGATCCCGGAGAATTTCGTTGCCGGACTCGAGGGCGTGGTGGCATTCACCACCGAAATCGCCGAGCCCGACAAGGACGGCGGCGCCCTGCGCTACCGCGGCGTCGACATCGAAGACCTGGTCGGTCAGCACGTCACTTTCGGCGACGTGTGGGCTTTGCTGGTGGACGGGAAATTCGGCGACGGACTGCCGCCCGCCGAGCCGTTCCCGCTACCGATCCACAGCGGCGATGTGCGCGTCGACGTGCAGGCCGGGCTGGCGATGCTGGCCCCGATCTGGGGCTTCGAGCCGCTGCTCGACATCGACGAAACCACCGCCCGCGACCAGTTGGCCCGCGCGTCGGTGATGGCGCTGTCCTATGTCGCGCAGTCGGCCCGAGGCATCTACCAGCCCGCCGTTCCGCAGCGCGTTATCGACGAATGTTCAACCGTCACAGCACGTTTCATGACCCGTTGGCAGGGCGAGCCGGATCCCAAGCATGTCGAAGCCGTCGACGCTTACTGGGTGTCGGCCGCCGAGCACGGCATGAATGCGTCGACGTTCACCGCGCGGGTGATCGCCTCTACCGGTGCCGACGTCGCTGCGTCGTTGTCGGGGGCGGTGGGCGCGATGAGCGGCCCGCTGCACGGCGGCGCGCCGGCGCGGGTGCTGCCGATGATCGAAGAGGTCGAGCGGACCGATGACGCGCGCGGCCTGGTCAAGGGAATCCTGGACCGCCGCGAGAAGCTGATGGGCTTCGGGCACCGGGTGTACCGCGCCGAAGACCCGCGGGCCCGCGTCCTGCGCGCGACCGCCAAGCGACTGGGCGCACCGCGCTACGAGGTAGCAGCGGCCGTCGAGCAGGCCGCGCTGGCGGAGTTGCGCGAGCGGCGGCCGGACCGGGCGATCGAGACCAACGTCGAGTTCTGGGCGGCGGTGATCCTGGACTTCGCCCAGGTGCCGGCCCGGATGATGCCGGCGATGTTCACCTGCGGCCGGACCGCCGGCTGGTGCGCGCACATCCTCGAGCAGAAGCGGCTGGGCAAGTTGGTCCGCCCGGCCGCCATCTACATCGGCCCCGGGCCGCGCCGCCCGGAGTCGGTCGAGGGCTGGAGCGAAGTCCGCACGGCTTGACCGCCCTGTGTCGGTGGCCGGCGATGAGATTGCACCGCGGTTCGGGTCTATCCCCGTAGGCCCAATCGGGCCGCGCACCGACACCTAGGAGGCCCCGATGGCGATCGCTGTCGAACCAGCTCTGTCCCCACACCTGACCGTCGACAACGCCGCTGCGGCGATCGACTTCTACGTCAAGGCTTTTGACGCGGTTGAAATCGGACGAGTGCCCCGACCCGACGGCAAGCTCGTTCACGCCGCGGTGCGGATCAACGGCTTTCTGGTGATGCTCGCCGACGACTTCCCGGAGATGTCGGGCGGCCAGTCGATGACCCCGGCGTCGCTGGGCGGAACTTCGGTCACCATCCACCTGACGGTGGCCGACGTCGACGCCGAATTCCAACGCGCGCTGGACGCGGGCGCGACCGTGGTCATGCCGCTCGAGGACCAATTCTGGGGCGATCGTTACGGCATGGTCGGCGATCCGTTCGGCCATCGCTGGTCGCTCGGTCAGCCCGTCCGCGTAGTCAGCTACGACGACATCGCCGCGGCGATGAGCGGCTAGATCAGGTCTGCCAATTCCCGCAACCGATCAACCATCCGGTGCCGCAGCGACGGCGTCGGCGCGGACGACGCGGCATCGAGCATGTCGGAGATCGAGGTGAACTTGTTGCGCGGCCGGTCGGCGAGTTCGCCTCGCGCAATCTCGGCGGCGTCGATGGCACGCCAGCCGTTGGCGTCGACGACCTCGGGCTGACGCTCCCGCACCAGCTTGTCCAGCGCCGACGGTTTGCCGATCGGGTCGCGCAACAGGCCGGCGTTGTAGTCGTCGACCAGTCGCTGGACGGTTTGCGCCGCGCAGGATTTGTTGGTGCCGATGAACCCGGTCGGCCCGCGCTTGATCCACCCCGCGACGTAGGCGCCATCCACCGGCTTGTCCGCGTCGGAGTCGCATGACGCGCCCGCCGTTGTTGGGCACCACGCCCGCCTTGTCGTCGAACGGCAGGTCTTTGATTGCCTTGCCGTGGTAGCCAATTGACGTCAAGACGAGGCCGGCGTCGATGGTCTGCACGTCGTCGGTGCCGGTGACCCCGAATTCCATCCCGCTGGTTCGCTGCTGTCCCAGTACACGCTGGGGAGTCAAGTTGTAGGCCAGCCGGATACGCGGCCTCGTTGTCGGACCCGACGGCGCCTCGGCGGGGCCAAGGTGGCTCAGGATTTCCAGCTTCTGCCTCGTGACGGTGTCGGTGACGGTGTCGAGGTCGCGCAGCACCGCTTCGCGATCGGCCTCGGCGAGAACGACGTCCGCTGTCGTGGTCAACCCGATCAGTTCAGGCAGCGTGAACGCCGAATGCTCGGGCCCGCGCCGGGCGGCGATCACGACTTCGCGCACCCGCGACCCGCGCAGAGCGGCCAGCGCGTGGTCGGCGATATCGGTGTGAGCCAGCTCGTCCGGGTCGGCGGTCAGCACGCGGGCTACGTCCAACGCGACGTTGCCGTTTCCGACGACGATGACCCGTTCGTGGCTGAGATCGACTGGCAGATCGACGAAATCGGGATGCCCGTTGACCCACGCCACAAACTCCGTGGCGGTTCCGGTGCCGGGAAGATCCATCCCGTCGATGTCCAGCCGGCGGTCGTTGGGCGCCCCGACCGCGTAGATGACGGCGTGGTGGTGCGCCAGCAGGTCATCGTGGCTGAGCTGGTTGCCGACCTCGACGTTGAGGAAGAACCGGAACTCACGCCGACGGGCGATCCGGTCGAAAAGCTTGGTCACCCGCTTAGTGGTCTGATGGTCCGGCGCCACCCCGGCCCGTACCAATCCGTAAGGCGTAGGGAGCTTTTCGAACACATTGACCCGCACACCCTGCTGGGTCAGCAGCTCGTCAGCGGCATACATGGCGGCCGGCCCCGATCCCACGATCGCCACCGTCAACGGGCCGCTGTGCTTGCCGTGCACTTCCGGCGCTGGAATCACCGGTGCCAGTTTGGATGTCGGCGGCAGCTTCTCATCAGCCGGTCGGGCCGCATGGACCGCTTCGTAAAAACTAGCGTTGAGCGCGATGAACGGTAGCTGCTCAGTCGTCAACCGGGAGTCGGGGGCAATGGCTCCGACGGGGCATGCGCTCACGCAGGCGCCGCAGTCCACGCACGCCACCGGATCGATGTAGAGCATTTCCGCGGAAGCGAATCCCGGCTCGTCCGGCGACGGGTGAATACAGTTCACCGGGCAGGCGTAAACACAGGACCCGTCGCTACAGCACGACTGGGTAATAACGTGTGGCATAGGTTTTAGGCAGCGACTGTGAGGTGCTGGCGCTGGGGCTCACTGCGGTAGCGCGACGGCTTGCCGTCGATCTTGCAGATCTTCCAGATCAGCCTGGCCAGCGGGTTCATCAAACCCGTGTCGCGGCACAGCATCCGGACGTCACCGAACATGTCGCGCAGCATCTGGCGCGACTCCGGCGAAGAGAAGAACACTTCTTTGCGCACTGCACGCGGGATGTCGAACTCTTTCCAGAAAGCCTTGGGCGGCACCACGATCGCCGAACACAGGACGCGCATGGTGAGCGGCACGTAGAGCGAGAGCCAGAAACGCTTGCGGCGCGGCAGGTCCGGCACGCGCTTGCGCAGGTACTCGTGGGCGAACGAGATGTGACGAGCCTCCTCGGCCACGTGAATCGCCATCACCCGCTCCATGATCGGGTGCAGTTCCTTGCCCTCACGCAGCACGTTCTTCTGGGTGTGGTCGATGGGCTCCTCGCCGGCGAGGATGCCGAACCAGAATGGGATCGGCAGCGGGCCGGCGACCAGCGGGATGTACGGCTGGATCCACTTGAGCAGTCGCGGCATACCGGGAACGTCGCGACCGATGTGATTGACCATCTCCTGGAACATCATGGTGTGGTTGCACTCTTCGACCGCTTCGTGCAGGCAGTACCGGTATTCCGGTGAACCGTTGGGCACCCAGAACGCGTACTCCATCAGGCCGCGGATCAGGATCGACTCGAAGTGCAGACCGACCTTGGCCACGTTGGCCTGACGCCACATGCCGATCTCGATCTGCCGGTCCTGGGATTGCGACTGGTACCAAGGGTGCCGGCCCAGCGGATCGGTCTTCGGCAGGATCCAGCGTGGGTCGTTGTCGGTGACCTCGAACTCCGGCGAGTTCCAGTCGATGTCGGTGTACGGGTTGAAATTGCGACGCACCGACCCCTCGGACAGTGTGTTCAGCATCTCCACGTACTTGACGTCGTCCTGGACGTCCATGTTGCGACGCCAGCGGCGAATGATCTTGGTCCGCGCCTTCTTCTCGGCGGTGTCAGTCTGAGCCATGCCTGGCCTCCCCAATGAGGTTTACATTTGGATGGTCTGTGTCCAACACAGTACCCAAGGTATCGGGAACTTACTAGACCCCAAATGCGCACTGTGCTACATCCGTGAACAGATGTACACTGTGACCCCAGTCACATCTCACGCCGATGTCAGACCGGCTGATCGTCGGCGACGACCGGGTCACTAACCTGGTGAACATGGCTGACCAGCTCACACTCCCCGACAACATCAAACCCGGCGATGGACGCTTCGGGTCCGGCCCCTCGAAGGTCCGGCCCGAACAGCTGCAAGCCCTTTCCACCAGCGCAGCCGCGCTTTTCGGCACCTCGCACCGCCAGGCACCGGTCAAGGATCTGGTCGGCCGGGTGCGCACCGGGCTGCGGGAATTCTTCTCCGTGCCCGACGGCTACGAGGTGGTGCTCGGCAACGGCGGCGCGACCGCGTTCTGGGACGCCGCCGCGTTCGGCCTGATCGACAAGCGGTCACTGCACCTGAGCTACGGCGAGTTCAGCGCCAAATTCGCGTCCTCGGTGGCCAAGAACCCGTTCATCGGCGACCCGATCATCATCAAGGCCGATCCCGGCAGCGCCCCTGAACCGCAGGGCGACCCGTCGGTCGACGTCATCGCATGGGCCCACAACGAGACCTCGACGGGTGTCGCGGTGCCTGTCGTCCGGCCGCGTGACGCCGGCGATGCATTGGTCGTCATCGACGCCACCTCCGGCGCCGGCGGTCTGCCGGTCGACATCGCCGACACCGACGCCTATTACTTCGCGCCGCAGAAGAACTTCGCCTCCGACGGTGGCCTGTGGCTGGCAATCCTGAGCCCAGCCGCGCTGGGCCGGATCGAGGCGATCGCGGCGTCGAACCGATGGGTGCCCGACTTCTTGTCGCTGCCGATTGCGGTGGACAACAGCCTCAAGAACCAGACCTACAACACTCCGGCCATCGCGACCCTGGTGCTGCTGGCCGAGCAGGTCGACTGGCTCAACGGCAACGGCGGTCTGGACTGGGCGGTCAAGCGGACCGCGGACTCCTCGGGTCGGCTCTATAGCTGGGCGCAGGAGCGGGCGTTCACGACGCCGTTCGTCGCGGACCCCAAGCTGCGCAGCCAGGTGGTCGGCACCATCGACTTCAACGACGACGTCGACGCCGCGGCGGTCGCCAAGGTGCTCCGCGCCAACGGCATCGTCGATGTCGAGCCTTACCGCAAACTCGGACGTAATCAGTTGCGGGTCGCGATGTTCCCGGCCGTCGAGCCGGACGACGTCAGCGCGCTCACCGAATGCATCGACTGGGTGGTCGAGCGAATCTAGCGTTCACCGAGAAAAGCCCAGGTGTTACCGCGTGTCCACCCCGGCCGCCGGTCTCATTTGGGTTACAGTGCGCCCTGACAGGCCTGGCGCGCTGGTCTGCGAGCAGCCTGCGAGGAGACACCATGCGGGAACTCAAGATCGTCGGACTCGATCTCGACGGCAAACACATCATCTGCGAGGGTGACAACCCCGCAGACAAGTTCACAATCCGCGTCGACGACCGATTGCGCGCGGCGGTGCGCGGCGACGGAGCCCGGGTGAATCAGACCCACATCGACATCGAGGTCACCAACATGTTGAGTCCCAGGGATATTCAGGCGCGCATCCGCGCAGGGGCATCCGTCGAGCAGCTTGCGTCGGCCGACGGCGTAGACATCGAGCGGGTCGAGCGATTCGCCCACCCGGTGCTGTTGGAGCGCTCGCGGGCGGCCGAGCTGGCAACCGCCGCCCATCCCGTCCTCGGTGACGGTCCCGCGGTGCTGACGCTGCTCGAGACGGTCACCTCATCGCTGGTGGCGCGCGGCCTGAACCCGGACAGCGCCACCTGGGACGCCTGGCGCAACGAGGACGGCCGGTGGACCGTTCAGCTGGGCTGGAAGGCCGGTCGCTCCGACAACCTCGCGCACTTCCGCTTCTGCCCCGGCGCCCACGGCGGCACCGTCACCGCGGTAGACGACGCGGCCAGCGAGCTCATCGACCCGAACTTCGACCGCCCACTGCTGCGGCCGGTCGCACCGCTGGCCCTCGATTTCGACGAGCCCGAGACGCCTGTCCCAGCGCGCGGCGCTGCCCCGCTCGTCGCGGAGACCCAGGAAGCCGAACCCAGGGCCGAGCAACCCCGCGCCCGTCGTGGCAAGCCCGCGGTGCCGGCATGGGAAGACGTGCTGCTAGGCGTTCGCTCCAGCGGGCAGCGCTAGAGAGCCATCACAACCAGGGCCAACCACGCGCCCGCCACACCCACTGCGCCGCCGAGCACCAACCAGCGCAACACCGGCGTGCGCCGCCATCCCCACAGGGTGGGCGCCAGCCCGCCGGCAGCAACGACATTCAGCCCGACGGCGAGCAGCGGATGCACCCGGATCAGGCCCAGACTCAGTACGACCACTGCAACCGCGGCGACCGCGGCGACGAATCCCGCGACGGTCAAACCCGTTGCCCAGGGCGTGGATTCGTCGGCCATCAGCCGACTCTAGCCCGCTCGTAGAACGCCAGTGCCGCGGCGGTGGCGACGTTGAGCGAATCGGTGCCGCGTGACATCGGGATCCGCACCCGTAGGTCACTCGCTTTCATCGCGGCATAGCTCAGGCCCGGCCCTTCGGCGCCGACCAGAATGGCGACCCGCTCGCCGTGCACCTCCGCCATCGCCTCGGGCAATGCCTTCGCATCAGCGCCAGGCGTCATCGCCAGCAGACGAAAACCACTCTGCTGCAATGCCTTCAACTCTGTCGGCCAGTCGTTGGCCCGGGCAAACGGCACCAGCAGCGCATGCCCCATGGAGACGCGCACCGCGCGCCGGTACAGCGGGTCGGCGCAGCCGCTCCCGAAAACGACCGCGTCGACGTCTAATCCGGCCGCGTTGCGGAAGATGGCGCCCAGGTTCTCGTGATCGTTGACACCCTCGAGCACCACGACGGTCCTGGCGCCCTCGATCACATCAGCGACAGTGCGGTCGGGTTGCCGACGCGCCGCGGCGAGCACGCCGCGGTTGAGGTGAAAGCCGACCGCCTCAGCCATCACCTCGGCCGAAACCCGGTAGTACGGCGCCGGATTGCCGTACAGATCCGCCCTGAGTTCGGCCAGCCTGCGGTCGGTGCCGAGAAGAGCCATCGGCGTGAACGGTGAGGCCAGCATCCGCTGGACGACCAGCACACCCTCGGCGATCACGAGGCCTTTGCCGCTGGGCAGATCCGGGCGTCGGTCGATGCTGTTCAGGTCGCGAAAGTTGTCCAGCCGCGCGTCTGCGGGATCGTCGATGTCGCAGACGACCACGCCGTCGATATCCTCGGCGCTGCCAGAATCGTTCGCGGTCAAGGGCTTTCGTCGACCAGGGCAAGAATCAAATCGGCGGCCACCCGCAGCGTGTCGCGCTCGGAAACTCCCAGCGTCTCCAGTCGCTGCGTGAGCCACTCCTGACTGGCCCGGCGTTCGGCCTCCATCAGCTCCGCGCCGGCCTCCGACACCGACACCAGCACCTGCCGGCCATCGTCGGGGTGTGCGACGCGATCCACGAAACCCAGCTCGGCCAACGAGGCGATCACCCGGGTCATCGACGGTGGGCGAACCCGCTCCCTGATCGCCAACGCGCCCGGCGTCATCGGGCCGAAGTTGGCCAACGTCGCCAACGCCGAGAGTTGCGACAGCGACACCGGGGACTGCGGACGGCGGAACCGCAGCTGCCGGGAGAGCCGCATAACCGCCAACGACAGGTCGCTGGCGAGTCGGCTATCGCGATCGATCACAGCGAAACGTTACGACAGAACGCGAGGGCGTCAACATCGAATCACCGAGACGCCCCCACACCAGCTAAGTTAATCCGATGTCCGAGGAGCCCGGCACGACCGTTGAGCTGCCACCGCTGCCTGCTGTGTTACTGGATCCGTGGCCGATCATCGCGATCGGTGCGCTGATCTGGCTGGTGGCCGCGGTGGCCGCATTCGTCGTACCTGCGTGGGCGACCTGGCGCCCGCTGACTCTGGCCGGGCTGGCGGTGGGCATCCTGGGCACGTCCATTTTCCTGTGGCAGCGCGCGGCTGCCCGCCGCGGTGCACGCGGCGCCCAAACCGGGCTCACCACGACGCCCACAAGCTAGGAGATTCGGGTCATGGCAGCGCCGCTTTTACAAGCCGAGGTCGACATCAACGCACCCGCCTCGACGGTCTGGGCGCTGATCAGCGATTTCCGCCGGATGCCACAGTGGAGTCCGCAGTGCCGATGGATGCGGCCGCTGGGCGCGGTCCGTCCCGGCAGTCGGACCTTCAATCTGAACCGCCGTAACCTTTTGGTCTGGCCGACGACGTCGACCGTCCTCGAGTTGGTGCCGGACCACAAGCTGGCGTTCCGGGTCAACATGAACAACACCGTCTGGAGCTATGAGCTGCAGCCGATCCCCGGCGGCACCAAGGTGATCGAGAGCCGGCATGCCGAGAACGGCGTCAAGCCGATCTCCGGGATGGCCGTCAACGCGCTCATGGGCGGCACTGACAACTTCGAACGCGAACTCGTCGAGGGGATGAACGCCTCGCTGGCCAGGATCAAGGCCGCGGCCGAGAACGGCTAGCTGGGCTCGGCGGGCTCGTCTGTAGGCGCCTCCGCGGACGCCTCCACCGGCACGTCCGCAGGCCCGTCGTCTGTGGGTGCCACGGCGGATGCCTCCGCGGGCTCCTCCGCGGCAAGTTCCTCTGTGGGCAGCTCCGTGGGTTCCCCGACCGGCGCCTCGGCGGGCTTCTCGTTGATCTCGAGCACACCGTCGTCGAAAGGGTCGTACATCGGCGAACCGCTGCCCGCGGGAGCTGGCGTGTCGGAATGCGCGCCGCAGCCGTATTCGATGTCGACGATATGGCCGTCCGCGGACAACTCGTTGCCGCATACCCCGAACATCACGCCCAGCGAACCGGCCAACGGCAGGAAAAAACCGCAATCGCGGCAGGCCCTTTTGGTCGACTGCGCCATCTGCGCGCGCGGTCCGTGGTCGCCGTCGTGCCAACGCTGCGCCGCCTCGGCGCGACCCCAGGCGCTCATCACCTGACGACGGCCCAGCCCGATCTCGGCGGCGGTCTCGTCGACGTAAGGGTCGCCGGAAGCCAGGTAGCCCGGCACTAGCCGCGGGTCGTCCGAGGACGGCGCGAGCAGGTCGCCGGGGCTCAGGTCGCCGGGCCGGACGCGTTGATCCCAGGGCAACCACTCCGGTGCAAGTAGTGCCTCCGGCCCCGGTACGAGCACCACCTCGCTGACCGTCGCATGGTCGGAGCCGGGGTAGCTGGCCACCACGACCGCCCACTGCCAGCCCTGGTAGCCGGGCAGGTGGGCCTGGAAACGGTGAGTGGCGCTGCTTGGGTCTTCGTAGCCGACGCCAAGGTACTCGCCGACAACGTCGTCACCGCTACCCTCGACGATGGCGGCGCGCGCCAGACCGGCCGAGCCGGTCAGAATCGTCGCCAACTCAGGCGACCACTCCGTGGTGGTCGAACCGGTTACTTCGTCCGTTGTTTCCATGTGCCCCTGATTCTGCCGCACAGATGCGACGCATGGCCACACCGGTCGCCTGCGCACCAGCACAGGCTGCATGGGTGAGAATCGATGTATGTCTGGACGGCGCGGTGATCACCCGGATGCGAGCCGAGGCTCGACACCGGGCCGGCGTGGCCGTAGCGGGCCGCATGCCGAGCATCCCGGCATGGCCAACTATCCCGCTGACGGGGCGGATCACCGCCGCTCACCGCGGCCTCCGATGCCCAGCTCCAACCGTTACCTACCCCCGCTGAACCGCGACACCGAGTCCCGGCACCGCACTGACCCACCGCGCGCCGCCGCTGCCGGCGACCGGGTGACGGTCACCCGGGCCGCCGCCCAGCGCAGCCGCGAAATGGGTTCACGGATGTATGACCTGGTACAGCGGGCCGCCACCGCGGACGGCGCGGACAAATCCGGGCTTACCGCGCTGACCTGGCCGGTGGTGGCCAACTTCGCCACCGACGCCGCAATGGCCGTCGCGCTGGCCAACACACTGTTCTTTGCCGCGGCCACCGGGGAAAGCAAGGACCGCGTAGCGCTCTACCTGCTGATCACCATCGCGCCGTTCGCGGTGATCGCGCCGCTGATCGGTCCGGCGCTCGACCGGCTGCAGCACGGCCGCCGAGCCGCGCTGGCGGCCTCGTTCGCGCTGCGCACCGCGCTGGCGGTGGTGCTGATCGCCAACTACGACGCCGCCACCGGCGGCTATCAGTCCTGGGTGCTGTATCCGTGTGCGCTGATGATGATGGTGCTGTCGAAGTCGTTCAGCGTGCTGCGAAGTGCGGTGACGCCGCGGGTGATGCCGCCGACCATCGACCTGGTCCGGGTCAACTCCCGGCTGACCATGTTCGGCCTGCTGGGCGGCACCATCGTCGGCGGAGGTGTAGCCGCCGGGATCGAGTACGGGTGCGACCGTCTGCTCCAGTTGCCCGGCGCCCTGTTCGTCGTCATCGCGGTCACCGTGGCGGGCGCTGCGCTGTCCATGCGCATCCCGCGTTGGGTCGAGGTGACCACCGGTGAGGTTCCTGCCACGCTGAGCTACCGACAGGGCGCGCGGCGACGGAGTTGGCCCGATGAGGTCCGACGGGCCGGCGGTACACTACGACAACCGTTGGGCCGCAACATCATTACCGCGTTGTGTGGCAACTGCACAATCAAGGTCATGGTCGGCTTCCTGTTTCTATATCCGGCTTTCGTCGCCAAGGCGCACCACGCCAACGGCTGGAGGCAGCTGGCGATGCTCGGCATGATCGGCGCGGCCGCCGCGATCGGCAACTTCGCCGGCAACTTCGCCAGCGCCCGGCTGCGGCTGGGCCGACCCGCAGTGCTGGTGCTGCGGTGCACCCTTGCGGTCACCGGTATCGCGCTGGCGGCCGCGGTGGCCGGTACTCAGATGATGGCTGTGATCGCCACGTTGGTGACCTCGGGTTCGAGCGCCGTTGCCAAGGCGGCGCTGGACGCTTCGCTGCAGGACGACCTGCCCGAGGAATCGCGCGCGTCGGCGTTCGGGCGATCGGAGTCGTCGCTGCAACTGGCGTGGGTGCTCGGCGGTGCGATGGGCGTGCTGCTCTACACCGACCTGTGGATCGGTTTCAGCGTCGTCACCTCGGTGCTGATTCTCGGCCTGGCCCAGACGGTGGTCAGCTTCCACGGCGACTCGCTGATCCCCGGCCTGGGCGGTAATCGGCCGGTGATGGTCGAGCAGGAGGGCGAGCAGCGTGAACGCCGCAGCGCGGCGGTTTCGCGACCGTGACGTCAGTACGAAAACTGGCGCTGCTTGCGATCGTGGTGTTGCTGGCGGCGGGCGCCGGGATCGGGGCGTGGGCGCTGGCGCGCGAGCAGGGGCCGCAGCGTCCCGAGATCAGCGCATATTCAGACGGCCATTCGACCCGGGTAGGTCCCTACCGGTACTGCAGCGTGCTCGATCTCACCGACTGCCAGGATGCGGGGTCGGAGGGCGAGCTGCGGGTGAATTCGCGTGCCCCCGTACAGCTTTCGGTACCGACGGCGATCGGCCAGGCGCCCTGGTGGCTACTTACGGTGTACGAGGACTCCGCCATTCCCGCGACGACGTTCTACCGTCCGGGCAGCCGGCTGGCAGTCACCATTCCCACCGTCGATCCCCATCACGGGCGGCTGACCGGAATCGCGGTGCAGTTGATGACGGTGTTCGTCGATCCGTCCGGAGAGGTGCAGGGTATCCCCCACGCTGAATGGTCGGTGCGAACGGTGTGGAGTTAAGGCGCTGATCTAGCGCGTGCTCTCGCCGGCGGTGTTGTGCCGAGATTGCTGCTGACCGGGCGCGTCCGGGTCGCCGCCCTGATGGTCCAGTTCTTCTTGGACCTGGCGCTGCTCTGCGGTCACCTTCCTGGCGTCCTCGGGTTCCGGATCAGGCTTACTGCTGGCTTGCTGGCTCACACGAGATCTTCCTGTCGGCTGCTGCGGGGGATACCCGTCCGCGGCGCAGCGAAACCAGCGTCCTCGCGCGGGAATTCGTTCGGTGGACCGGTGGGCGCCGTCGGCATTGTGGGGGGCCTCCCCGAACGTCTGGCGCTATAGCCGGCTGGTCGGGCACCCTGGAAGCTATGGCTTCCTACATCGCCGAGGCCGGCGAATTCACCCGCGACACCAAATACATCGAAACCCGGATCACCGCCGACGGCCGCGACGGCTACCCGGTGCAACCGGGCCGGTACCGGCTGATCGTTGCGAGAGCCTGCCCGTGGGCCAACCGCGCGATCATTGTCCGGCGGCTGCTCGGACTGGAAGATGTTCTGTCGATTGGGTTTTGCGGGCCAACTCATGACAAGCGCAGCTGGACCTTCGATCTCGACCCCGACGGCGTCGACCCGGTATTGAAGATTCCCCGTCTGCAGGACGCGTATTTCGCCCGCTTTCCCGACTATCCGAAGGGCATCACGGTCCCCGCGATCGTCGATGTGCCGAGCGGAGCTGTCGTCACTAACGACTTCCCCCAGATGACGTTGGACCTGTCGACCGAATGGACGGCCTATCACCGCGACGGAGCTCCGCAGCTCTACCCGGAGGCGCTGCGCCCCGAGATCGATGAGGTCGACAAGCGGATCTACACCGAGATCAACAACGGCGTGTACCGCTGCGGCTTCGCCGGCTCACAGCAGGCGTACGAGGCCGCCTACGATCGGTTGTTCGCCGCGCTGGACTGGGTCGGTCACCGATTGGAAAAGCAGCGTTACCTGGTCGGCGAGACGATCACCGAGGCCGACGTCCGGCTGTTCACCACGTTGGCCCGCTTCGACCCCGTCTACCACGGCCACTTCAAGTGCAACCGGAGCAAGCTCTCCGAGATGCCGGTGTTGTGGGCCTACGCGCGAGACCTGTTCCAGACGCCGGGATTTGGCGACACCACCGACTTCGTCCAGATCAAGCAGCACTACTACATCGTGCACAGGGACATCAACCCCAGCGGCATTGTGCCGAAGGGGCCGGAGCTGGCCAATTGGCTGACGCCGCACGGGCGCGAAGCACTGGGCGGTAGGCCGTTCGGCGATGGCGTTCCGCCGGGCCCACCCAGCGAGAGTGAACGGGTGCCGCTGGTCCACGGGCCGTCCTGACCGGACTATTACCCTTTCTCATCTTCTGACTGAACGAATGAACGAAGATGACGGCGGGTCTGGTGATCCGGTGTCCCGGCCTCGCCGGTGGTGTGTCTACCTCGCGTGTAGTCGCCCTGCCACTCCACTCGCTCTCCCGCGGCGACCCTCGTCAACTGCTCGATTTGCTTTTCCGCGCCACGCGAGTGGAGAAAGAACTCATGCTGGCGCTGCAGATCTTCATCAGACTGGATATGCCTGAGCTCAGGAGCGAACTGTTCCAGGTCGCCTCGGCGCTGCGGGACGATCATGCAGATCGGCTCGTCTACCTCGAATCGCACCGGCATCATTTTGCGGGTGAGTTTCCAGCTCATGCTGAAACTCGCACTTGCCCAATCGGTTTCGACGATGCCCTCTAATGGACACACGGCATCCTTCGGATAGTTTGCTGGTCCGCGGACCAATAGGTTGTAACCCGGCGGAGTGCGAAACAGCAGCGGCAACTTCCAGGTCAGAATGCCGTTACCGAAATGGCTGAGGGGCAGAAATTGACCGGTGTCACGTCTATCGGGTGTGATCGTCACGTCCACGTCGTTTGCCAGACCCATCCAGGTGGCGGTGAACGCGCATGGATTCCGCAGCTCCCAGCCGCTTTGATTAGCGATGAGCATCGGCAAACACCGAGTAGGCGAGCCCTCACGTGTCTGTGACATCCACGTTCGGCTGACCGGTGCCGGAACGATGTGAGGCGCGTCATCACGGGTGATGAAGCCGATCAATGGAAGGGCCGGCCCTTGCGATTTGTCATTCATCCGGTCCCCGATTAGTTAGGGACACACGGTTGCCACAGATACGGCACAAGTTATGCCTCGGCGGCTCGGGCCCGTTGGTAATTCAACGAAGACTAGTACCTACCGCTCGGACGTGGGCGGTCGAATTCATCGTTTAAGCCGTTTGCGGGGCCAACCGGCTCAACGAACAGCCCAGGGCTCAGGCGTCCAATTCGCTGGCCACGGCCTTGACGACCTCGGAGACCTTGCGGGCGATCTTGCGGTCCGGGTAGCGGCCCTTACGCAGCTCGGGCTGCACAGTGCCCTCCAGCAGCGTGATCATGTCCTCGACCATGCCGTGCAACTCGTCCGGGCTGTGTTTGTGCTCTGCCGGACCTTCGCGGCGGGGGCGGCTACTGAGCGTCGGCGGCGGGTCGATGAGTTTCAGGCTCAGCGCCTGAGGTCCGCGCCGTCCGGACGCGAGGCCGAATTCCACCTTCTGGCCCGCTTTGAGTCCTTCGACGCCGGCCGGCAGCGCCGAGGAACGGACGTAGACGTCCTCTCCGTCCTCCTGAGACAGGAAGCCGAAACCCTTCTCAGTGTCGTACCACTTCACCTTGCCAGTCGGCACCGGTCTCACCTGCTTGTCTCGCGAACAACTCAATGGGGGAACACAACGAAGCGCCCCGCCTGCGCAGGACGCGATGACGACCGATCCTACTCGGGTCGCCGACCGCTGAGCACCGGAGTTTCTCGGTAAGCTGGCCACACGGCTGGAGGAGACCATGCGCCTGATTCTGAATGTCATCTGGCTGGTTTTCGGCGGCCTATGGTTGGCCCTCGGATATCTAGCGGCCGCGCTGATCTGCTTTCTGCTGATCGTGACCATCCCGTTCGGGTTTGCGTCGCTGCGGATCGCCTCCTACGCGCTGTGGCCTTTCGGGCGGACGATCGTCGACAAGCCCGGTGTCCGCACCGGAGCGTTGGTCGGCAACGTCATCTGGATCCTGGTGTGCGGGATCTGGCTCGCGATCGGGCACCTGCTGACCGCGGTGGCGATGGCGGCGACGATCGTCGGCATTCCGCTGGCGCTGGCCAATCTCAAGCTGATCCCGGTGTCGCTGGTGCCGCTGGGCAAGGAGATCGTTCCGGTGCATCAACAGGTGCCGTGGACCCGTCCCCGGGCCGTGCGGACCTGAAATTCGTCTTCCGGACGTGACCGCGTGACCAGGGATTAATCCTTTGACCCCTTGTGAGATGAGTCACATAACGGTTGGATCACGGCGCGGCAACGGTCTGATTGCGACGCGTTCAACCTGCACAAACGACTAGCACTCCTGGCGTTTCTCCGGTTGGCGACACGCGAAACGCGCCTTTCGCCGTGAAATGACTCCGCTGCTGACACCAGCTACCGTCGTGCGCGGGCCTGCCGAGACTCCCTGCGAGGCGGGCCTTCTCGCCTATAGCGCCGAGCTCCATCCAATAGGCGAGCAACGCAAACCCATGGATGGAGGCGGGGGACCCAACGGTCCGCCGACATTGCGACCAGGAGCCGCCCGCGGCTCCTTGGGGTGAAGCCGACGCAGTCTGAAACAGACTCGACGAAGGCCGGGCGACCTCTTCCGCCCGAACCCGACAGCTGACCTCGTAGGCGCTTTACGAGAGGAATAACCGGGGTATGAGCGGTCGTCACCGTAAACCCACGACGTCCACCGTCGGCGTCGCCAAATTAGCCTTCACCGGCGCAGTCATCGGCAGCGGAGGCATCGCCCTCGCCGGCCATGCAGCCGCCGCCCCCGATAGCGAATGGGACCGAGTCGCGTCCTGCGAATCGGGCGGCAACTGGGGCATCAACACCGGCAACGGGTACCACGGCGGGCTGCAGTTCTCGCAGGGCACCTGGGCCGCACACGGGGGCGGCGAGTTCGCCGCATCGGCCAACCAGGCCACCCGCGACCAGCAGATCGCCGTCGCCGAGCGGGTGCTGGCCACCCAGGGCCGTGGCGCTTGGCCGGTGTGCGGACGGGGTCTGTCGGGCGCCACTCCGCGCAACGTGGTCGCCGACGCACCCGCGCCGGATGCCCCGCCGCCCGCCGAGCCCGCCGCATTCGAGCCGCCGCCGGCCGATCCCCCACCTCCGCCGCCGGCACCGGAACCCCCGCCGCCACCGGCCGAGCCGGCCGCGGTCGACGTACCGCCCCCGCCGGCACCTGAGCCTCCGGCAGCGCCGGTGCAGGAGGCAGCCGCTGAGGCTCCCGCACCCGACGCACCCCCACCGCCGGCCGAGCCGGTACACGCCGAGTCGGTGGCGATCGAGGCCCCCGCCGATGGACCGCGGAACGTTCACAAGGCGAACGCTGTGTCTGCGTGGACCGTGCTGCCCCAGGAACAAGGCCCGAGTTACCTCAAGGATGTGCTCAACGCGATTCAGTCGCAGAGCGTGAGCGGTAACCCGGCGCTGCAGTCCCTCGCTTAGACGACCGTGCGTCGGGGTACGGCGGAGTGCCCCGCTCTGGGTCTAGCGGTTGACGTCGGTGACCGGATGGACGTACGGCAGTTCGTCAGCGGGCAGCGGGAAGATCAGGTCGCCGAACGGCGACAGTGCGCCGACCCGGTCGCTTGCCAGTTCACTCACGGCATGGTCGTCGGGGTTGGTCGTCGGCCAGCCGTTGTCGACGTAACGGGTCTTCTGCGCCTTCTTGTCAGCCACGCGCTCCATTCTGACAGGTCGACCGCGGTGGTGCCCGCCTTACCCTCCGTCGGCTGGCAACGCCCACTCGCTCGACTGCTTTACGCTGGTCAGCAATGACAGAACACACCCCGGGCATCCCGCTGGGGTCCTGGCTGGCCGAGTTGCCCGACGACCGGCTGATCCGTCTGCTGGAACTGCGGCCCGACCTCGCCCAGCCGCCACCAGGCAGCATCGCCGCGCTGGCGGCCCGCGCCCAGGCGCGCCAGTCACTGAAGGCTGCCACCGACGAGCTGGACTTCCTCCGATTGGCGGTGATCGACGCGCTGCTGGTGCTCCAGGCGGACACCGCGCCGGTGCCGGTTGCCAAACTACTCACGCTGATCGGTGACCGGGCACCTGAAGCCGACGTCCTCGACGCGCTCGACGACCTGAAAGCACGCGCGCTGGCCTGGGGTGACCTCGAGGTGCGGGTGACCGCCGACGCCGGCGGCGGGCTGCCCTGGTACGTCGGGCAGGTGACGCTTGAAGACGCCTCGCAGAGCCCGGAGCAGATCGCCACGCTGATCGAGGGCCTCAACGACCCGCAGCGCGAACTGCTGGACAGACTGCTAGCGGGTTCGCCGCTGGGACGCACCCGCGACGCGGCACCCGGCGCTCCAGCGGATCGCCCTGTCCCACAACTGATTGCGATCGGTCTGCTGCGGCGAATCGACGCCGACACGGTGATCCTGCCACGCAACGTCGGACAGGTGATGCGCGGCGAGGAGCCCGGTCCGGTGCAGCTCACGGCGCCGGATCCGGTGGTGTCCACCACCACACCCGCCGACGCCGACGCCGCGGCCGCCGGCGCGGTCATCGATCT
This sequence comes from uncultured Actinomycetota bacterium, assembly GCA_963824335.1. Classification (GTDB taxonomy): domain Bacteria; phylum Actinomycetota; class Actinomycetes; order Mycobacteriales; family Mycobacteriaceae; genus Mycobacterium. The sequence goes on along the minus strand of CAWGPB010000034.1, from coordinate 236,680 downwards.
GCTTCGCGAACTGGATGTTCTCCTCGAAACACTGAGCACCGCACCGATTTCCGAGCTGCGCAGCGGCGGACTCGGCGTGCGCGAGATTCGCCGACTGGCCAAAATCACCGGTGTCGACGAGTCCCGGCTGGGACTGATCCTCGAACTCGCCGCCGCCGCAGGGCTGATCGCCAGCGGCATGCCGGATCCGCAACCGGCGGTCGGCGACCCACCGTATTGGGCGCCGACAGTGGCCGCCGACCGGTACAGCGAGGCGTCGACCGCCGAGCGCTGGCATCTGCTGGCCACCACCTGGCTCCACCTGGCGGCCAGGCCGGCCTTGATTGGGAGCCGCGGACCGGACGCCAAACCTTATGCTGCGCTGTCGGATTCGTTGTACTCGACGGCCGCGCCGCTCGATCGCCGGCTGCTGCTTGACATGCTGGCCGGACTGCCGCCCGGCGCGGGAGTCGACAAGAACACCGCGTCGGCGGCGCTGATCTGGCGGCGGCCCCGTTGGTCCAATCGGCTGCAACCCGCGCCGATCGCCGACCTGTTGGACGAAGCGCAACAGCTAGGCCTGGTGGGCCGCGGGGCGATCAGCACGCCCGGCCGCGTGTTCATCGGCGGCGCGGAGGACACCGAGGCCATTGCCGCGATGGCGCGCGTCCTGCCCACGCCGATCGATCACTTTCTGGTGCAGGCCGATCTGACGGTGGTGGTGCCCGGCCCGCTGGAGCGTCACCTCGCTGAAGAGCTGTCGACGGTGGCGACCGTCGAGTCGGCCGGCACCGCGATGGTGTACCGGGTCAGCGAACCGTCGATCCGACATGCCCTCGACATCGGCAAGACCGCAGCAGAATTGCATTCCCTATTCAGCAAGCACTCCAAAACACCTGTGCCGCAAGGCTTGACGTATCTGATCGACGACGTCGCACGCCGGCACGGCCAACTGCGAATCGGCATGGCCGCGTCGTTCGTTCGATGCGAGGACCCGACGCTGCTCGCCCAGGCCGCGGCGGGCGCCGAACACCTCGGCCTGCGCGTGCTGGCCCCGACCGTGGCGATCTCGCAAGCACCGATCAGCGAAGTGCTCGCGGCCCTCCAGAACGCCGGCTTCGCCCCGGCTGCCGAGGACGCGAGCGGCACCATCGTCGACATCCGGACCCGTGGTGCGCGAGTTCCCACCCCGCAGCGCCATCGTCCACATCGGCCGGTAACCCGCCCCACCAGCGACACCCTGAGCGCAGTGGTCGCGGTACTACGGAGAGTGACGACCGCGCCGTTCGACGGTATGCGGATCGATCCGGCGGTGGCGATGTCGCTGCTGCAGCGAGCTGCCCGGGAACAAGACACGGTGTTGATCAGTTACGTCGATGCCGCCGGAGTGGCCACCCAGCGGGTGGTCTCGCCGATCGCGGTGACCGGAGGGCAGCTGATCGCGTTCGACTCGGCTTCGAGCCGTGCGCGTGATTTCACGATTCACCGCATCACCTCGGTGATGCCCGCCGACGGCGAATAGCTGTCGCCCCGGTACGGATAATGAAGCGGATGGAGTTCAAGTGACTGACGGCGACGATGCAGAGCGAAGCGATGAGGAGGAGCGGCGCCAGTGACTGACGGACCGTTGATCGTGCAGTCTGACAAGACAGTGCTGCTGGAGGTCGACCACGAGCTGGCCGGTGCGGCGCGCGCGGCCATCGCGCCGTTCGCGGAGTTGGAGCGCGCGCCCGAGCATGTGCACACCTACCGCATCACCCCGCTGGCGCTGTGGAATGCCCGCGCCGCGGGCCACGACGCCGAGCAGGTCGTCGATGCGCTGGTCAGTTTTTCCCGCTACGCGGTTCCGCAGCCGTTGCTGGTCGACATCGTCGACACGATGGCCCGCTATGGCCGGCTGCAGCTGGTGAAGAGCCCGGTGCACGGCCTGGTGCTGGTCAGCTTCGACCGCGCAGTGCTCGCAGAAGTGTTGCGCCACAAGAAGATCGCGCCGATGCTGGGCGCCCGCATCGACGATGACACCGTGATTGTGCACGCCAGCGAGCGCGGGCGGGTCAAGCAGATGCTGCTCAAGATCGGCTGGCCTGCCGAGGATCTCGCCGGATATGTCGATGGCGAGGCTCATCCGATCAGCCTCTTGCAGGACGGCTGGGAACTGCGCGACTACCAGGAGATGGCGGCCGAGTCGTTCTGGGCGGGCGGCTCGGGCGTGGTGGTCCTGCCGTGTGGTGCCGGCAAGACGCTGGTCGGCGCTGCCGCAATGGCGAAGGCCAGTGCTACGACGCTGATCCTGGTCACCAACACCGTTGCCGGCCGGCAGTGGAAGCGCGAGCTGATCGCACGAACGTCGCTGACCGAAGAGGAGATCGGCGAATACTCCGGCGAGCGCAAGGAGATTCGCCCGGTCACCATCGCGACGTATCAGGTGATCACCCGCCGCACCAAGGGCGAGTACCGCCACCTGGAGCTGTTCGACAGCCGGGACTGGGGATTGATCGTCTACGACGAGGTGCACCTGCTGCCGGCGCCGGTGTTCCGGATGACCGCCGATCTGCAGTCTCGGCGACGGCTCGGGCTCACCGCGACACTGATTCGCGAGGATGGCCGGGAGGGCGACGTCTTCTCGCTGATCGGCCCGAAGCGTTATGACGCGCCATGGAAAGACATCGAGGCCCAAGGCTGGATCGCCCCGGCGGAGTGTATCGAGGTCCGGGTCACGATGACCGACAACGAGCGGATGATCTACGCCACCGCTGAGCCGGAGGAGCGCTACAAGCTGTGCTCGACGGCCCATTCGAAAATCGCCGTCGTCAAATCGATACTGGCTCGGCACGCAGGCGAGCCGACCTTGGTGATCGGCGCGTACCTGGATCAGCTCGAGGAACTCGGCGAGGTGCTGGGCGCCCCGGTGATCCAGGGATCGACGAAGAACGCCGAGCGCGAGGAGCTGTATGACTCGTTTCGCCGCGGCGAGGTAAGCACGCTGGTCGTGTCCAAGGTGGCGAACTTCTCCATCGATCTACCCGAAGCCTCTGTCGCGGTGCAGGTTTCGGGCACATTCGGCTCACGGCAAGAAGAGGCGCAGCGACTCGGCCGACTGCTACGGCCCAAGGCCGATGGCGGGGGTGCGATCTTCTATTCGGTGGTGGCACGCGACAGCCTGGACGCCGACTACGCCGCGCACCGGCAGCGCTTTCTGGCCGAACAGGGCTACGGCTACATCATCCGCGACGCCGACGACCTGCTGGGTCCGGCGATCTAGAGCGACAGGATGGTCGCCGTCATCCAACTCAGAGCGACAGGATGGTCGCCGACGCGGTGCCGGGTGCCCCGTACACCTGGGCCAGACCGACGCGCGGGTTGCCGGGAACCTGACGCTCGCCCGCCTCGCCGCGCAACTGGCGGACCAGCTCGTGCACCTGACGCAGCCCCGACGCGCCGATCGGCTCACCGTTGGCGATCAGCCCGCCGTCGGTGTTGACCGGAATCGAGCCGTGGATTTCGGTGGCGCCGTCAGCCACCAGCTTCTCCTGCTCGCCGTCGGCGCACAGCCCCGTCTCGGCCATGTGAATCACTTCGTTGCCCGCGTCGGTGTCCTGTAGTTGCGCGACGTCGACGTCTTCGGGCCCGATACCGGCGGCCTCGTAGGCGGCTTTGGACGCGTAGACGGTCGGCGAGACGTCCTCGTCCAGCGGGGCGAACGTGGCATGCACTTCGTAGGCGCCATAGGTGCGGGTGCGGATCTCGGTGGCGCGTACGTAGACCGGTTTGTCGGTGTACTTGTGCGCGATGTCGGCGCGACACATGATCACCGCTGCGGCGCCTTCGTCGGGCGCGCAGAACATGTACTGCCGTAGCGGGTAGTTCAGCACCGGCGAGGCCATGATCGCCTCGACCGATATCTCCTTGCGCCGGAATGCATTCGGATTCAGCACGCCGTTGCGGAAGTTTTTGTTGGCCACCCGTGCCAGCGTCTCCTCGGAGATGCCGTGCTTGTGGATATAGTGATTCGCCTTCATCCCGAAGAACTTGGTGGTGACGAACTGACCGTTTTCCGCATACCACTGCGGCAGCGCCAACTTCGCGGGGTCGTCGGTGAATGCGCCGCGCGGGTGCTTGTCCAACCCTATCGCGATGCCTATGTCGTACTTACCCAGCCGGATGGTGTCGGCGGTCTGCTGAATCGCGCTGGCAGCGGTGGCGCACGCGTTGAACACGTTGGTGAACGTGATGCCGGTCAACCCGACCAGACGGGTCACCGCGTCGGGGTTGGACACCTCGTGGCTGCCGCCGAAGCCGAACTGGATGTCCTTCCAGTCGACCCGGGCGTCGGCCAATGCGGACTGGATGGCTTCGGCACCCATCTGCATCGCGGTCTTGTCGAACCTGCCGAACGGGTGCAGGCCGACACCGATGATGGCGACATCGCTGGTCATGTGAGGCTCCTCTGGCTGCTAAACCGGCTGGAAGGCAAACGTGACGATCTCGGTGCCGTCAGCGTCGGTGGTGAAGGGGATCATGGTCAGCTCAACCTGCTGGCCGAACTCGAGCTTGGCCGGATCGTTCTCGGTCAGCCGGCCTTCGACGCGAATGACGTCACCAAGCTGCACCAGGCCCACCCCGAACGGCACGAAGTCATCACCGGTCGGGCCGGCGTAAGGAGCGCCCGGAGGGAAGCCCTGGGTGGTCCACGCGATCAGCGTTCCACTACGCGGAAGCTTGGTCGGCGACATCTTCGGCCCGCTGCACCGCGGGCACAGATCCTGCGCGGGAAAGGTCGTGGCGCTGCAGTCGCCGCACTGGCTACCGATCAGCTGAGGATTGTCATCGGGCCAGGTAGAGATACTGGGATCGATTGCCTTCTGCATCGAGGGATCCTCCGTCAGACGCCGCCGGAATAACGCGCTCACCAAACCGTACAACAGCATTCCGCAAAAGCGGAAACCGCATTCTCATTTCTGCTCGCGGCGGCCGGCCACCCGCCGTTTTCCCTTCACCCGGAGTCAAACCCTTCAGTCCGGCACGCCCATCTGCCAGCGTCGGAGCAATGACCGTCACCGATACGGCGGCGCCGGCAATCACCAATGTCTGGGACACCCATCGATGGAGCATCCTGCGATGGTCGTCACCCGTTGCGCTGCTGGTGCTGTGGCAACTGCTCAGTGCTACCGGGCTCATCCCCGCCGACGTGCTGCCCGCACCGCAACTCATTTTCGACGCCGGATGGCAACTGATCCAGAACGGGAAGCTACTCGAAGCTCTGGAGGTGTCCGGGCTGCGTGTGGTCGAGGGCCTGCTGCTCGGTGGTATCACCGGGGTCGCCCTGGGTATCGCGGTCGGGCTCTCGCCGTGGATCGAGGCCACCGTCGACCCGCCGCTTCAGATGCTGCGCGCACTGCCGCATCTGGGGTTGATTCCGTTGTTCATCCTCTGGTTCGGCATCGGCGAACTGGCCAAGGTCAATCTCGTCGCGCTCGGAGTTGCCTTCCCGCTGTACCTCAACACCTTCTCGGCGATCCGGCAGGTTGACCCCAAACTGCTGGAAACCGCTGACATTCTTGGCTTTTCACTCCTGCAGCGACTGCGCATCATCCTGCTGCCCAGCGCGGCCCCGCAGGTGTTGGTCGGGCTTCGGCAGTCGTTGGCGATCGCCTGGCTGACGCTGATCGTGGCCGAACAGATCAACGCCGACAAGGGCATCGGCTACTTGATCAACAATGCGCGCGACTTCCTGCGCATCGACATCATCATCTTCTGCCTGGCGATCTATGCGCTGCTGGGCATCATCACCGACGCAGGCGTCCGGACCCTGGAACATCGAGCCCTGAGGTATCGCACATGACCGTGACGTCGCAGCGGCAGACCACCGTCGTCGGCAGACTCAGCAACGTCAACAAGTCTTACGGCGGCAAGCGCATCCTCGACGACATCTCGCTGGAGATCCGGTCCGGCGAGATCGTCGCGCTGGTCGGGCGCAGCGGATGCGGCAAGTCGACTGTATTGCGGGTGCTGGCAGGACTTTCCGACGATCACGCCGGCCAGCGTGAGGTCAGTGGCGCACCCGCGGTCGCCTTTCAGGAGCCGCGGCTGTTTCCGTGGCGCGACGTGCTGACCAATGTGCTCTACGGGCTCAACCGCACCGCCCTGTCGCGCGATGCGGCCCGGGCACGCGGCGAGCGGGCACTGGCCGAGATCGGGCTCAGCGATCACGCTCAGGCATGGCCGCTGACATTGTCCGGCGGTCAGGCGCAACGGGTTTCGCTGGCGCGGGCCTTGGTGGCAGAGCCGCAACTGCTGTTGCTCGACGAGCCGTTCGGCGCGCTGGACGCGCTCACCCGGCTCTCCATGCGGGCGCTGTTGCTCGACCTGTGGCGCGACCACGGTTTCGGCGTCCTACTGGTCACCCACGACGTAGACGAGGCCGTCGAGTTGGCCGACCGGGTGCTGGTGCTCGAGGAGGGCCGGGTCGCGCACTCCATCACCATCGAATCGCCGCGTCCCACCGCGTCGGAGCGCACCGCCCGGCACGACGAATATCGGTCCGAGCTTCTCGACAAGCTCGGTGTTCGGCATTGATCACCAAGCAGAGCTTCGCTTTTCATCTGAGCGCGGCGCTGGTCCTGCTCGGCTCTATGACGGGCTGTGTGTCGCGCGAGCTGGGACCGCAACCCCTCGCGGTGCCTGCGGCGGTGCCGGCATCGGAGCTGTCCGGAGTGACCCTTCGGGTCGGCGACCAGAAGGGCGGCACCCAAGCGCTGCTGAAGGCCGCCAATGCCTTGGACAACCTGCCGTATCGCGTCGAATTCTCGACCTTCACGTCGGGGCCGCCGCAGATCGAGGCGTTGAACGCGGGCCGGATCGACTTCGCGATCACCGGAAACACGCCGCCGGTGTTCGGCGCGGCGGCCAACTCGAAGACCCGGGTGGTCTCGGTCTGGGACGGCGCGCAAACCGGTGAGCAGATCCTGGTGCGAAGCAACTCGCCGATCGGAGGAGTCCGCGATCTGCGCGGCAAGACGATCCTGGTGGCCAAGGGCAGCGCCGCGCACGCCAACGTGCTCGAGCACCTCGCCGACGCCGGCCTCAGGCCCAAAGACGTCAACCTGGTGTTCCTCCAGCCCGCCGACGCTCTGTCCGCCTTCGCCAACGGGCAAGGCGACGCCTGGGTGATCTGGGATCCCTACACGGCGCAGGCCAATCTCACGCTGAAGGTGCGCAGCATCGGATCGGCCCAGAACGGGTATCAATTCGGCAGCGCCTCGGTGAAGGCGCTGACCGATCCCCAACGCAACGCCGCGCTGTCCGACGTGCTGATCCGCTACCAGCGGGCCGCGCAGTGGGCGCGTGAGAATCCCGACCAGTGGGCCGAGAAGTACTCCGCTGCCGTGGGTTTGAGCCTCAAGATCTCCGCGCTCGCCCAAAGCCGGCTCCGGCGGCTGACGGTCCCGCTCGATGACAAGGTGGTGGCGTCCGAACAACGCCTTGCCGACTTGTTCGCGGCCGCGGACCAAATTCCGGAGGCGCCCGACTTCGTCAAATGGGTCGACCGTAGGTTCAATAGTGCGCTCGGAGGCGAGCAGCACGAAGTGACGACTACGAGGAGATGACGATGACGGTCACGGTGACACTTGAGCTCCAGTTCAAGCCCGACGAGGTGGCCGCGGGGCGCGAACTGATGGGCCGGGTGCTGGAAGTCACCCGGGCCTTCGACGGCAACGTCCGCACCGACGTGCTCGTCGACGAGGACGATGAAGCGCACTGGCTGATCTACGAACTCTGGGAGACGGTCGAGGCCGACGAGGCCTACCGCGCGTTTCGCGCCGGCGAGGGAAAGGTGACGCAGCTGCCGCCCCTGCTGGCCGCTCCCCCGGTGAAGATCCGCTACTTCACCAGCGACGTCTAGCTCAGGGCCGGGATCACTTGGCGCTCAAACAGTTCGATCCCGGAACGATCGTATGCGGCCTCGGGGAAGTAGCAGATCACATACTCACAGCCGAGGTCGCGCAGCTTCTGCAGCCGTTCGATGACCTGCTCCGGGGTGCCGGTGGCCGAATCGGGTCCGCTGGTGCCACCGATCATCGCGTCGGCCGCTGATTCGCCGACGTAGCCGACCAGGCGGTCGCGTACCCGCTGCAGGCGGTCTTTGAAGCCTTTCTCGTCCGCGTCGACGATCGCGTTGACGTTGACGGACCGGACAATCGTGCCGAAGTCGGTGCCAACGTCGCGGCAATGGCCGGCGAGCACTTCAGACTTGTGCGCGAACCCGGCCGGCTCGCCGGTGAAGTTGGTGTACTGCGCGTACTTCGCCGCGATACGCAGGGTCTTCTGCTCGCCGCCACCGGCGATCCACAGTGGAATCCCGTTGTCCTGCAACGGCTTGGGCGCGACAATCGCGCCGTCGACCTGGTAGTGCTTTCCGTCGAAGCTGACTTTTCCGTCTCGCCAGGCGTCACGCATGATCTGGACGCCTTCGTCGAGGCGTCCCAGCCGCACGCCCGCGGACGGGAAGCCGTATCCGTAGGCCCGCCACTCGTGCTCGTACCAGCCGCCGCCGATTCCCATCTGCACGCGACCGCCGGAGATGATGTCCGCCGTCGCCGCCACTTTCGCCAGGTAGGCAGGATTTCGATAGCTCATCGCGGTACACATCTGGCCGAGCTTGATCCGCGATGTGGTGGCCGCGTATGCCGACATCAGCGACCACGCCTCGTGGGTGGCCTCGCCGGTGGGCATCGGCACGGTGTGGAAGTGGTCGTACACCCACACCGAATCCCAGGCACTGTCATCGGCGTAGGCAGCCAGATCGCGCATCACCGCCCAGTGCTTATCGACGTCGATGCCGACGAGATCGAGTCGCCAGCCTTGAGGGATGAAGAATCCGAAGCGCATGACTTCGGAGCCTAGCCCGGCGACGATGCGGGCCGAAACGGGCCGCTGAGGAACCGCGCGAATCAGGCACAGCGCGCGCCGTAAGCTGACCGGATGGACCTCACCGGTATCGGAATTTGGAGCAGCCAGCTCCGCTACGGCAATGCTGCCGAATCCGCAGATGCAGCAGCAGAATTGGACGAGTTGGGCTTCCGGGCACTGTGGATACCCGACGTCGGTGGGCAGGTCTTCGACGCAGTGGGCAACCTGCTGGCCGCAACCAAGAAGACCACGATCGCCACCGGGATCTTGAACCTGTGGATGCATACGCCAGGTGACGTCGCGAAGAACTTCGCCGCACTGACCGCTGAACACGGCGACCGCTTCCTGCTGGGAATCGGCGTCAGCCACGCGCCGCTGATCGATGCAGGCGCGCCGGGGCGGTACCGCAAACCGCTGGCGGCGACGGCGTCCTTCCTTGACGAGTTGGACGCGACGCCGCAACCGGTTCCCGAGCAACGGCGCGTGCTGGCCGCGCTCGGACCCAAGATGCTGTCGCTGTCCGCGCACCGCGGCGCAGGGGCGCATCCCTACCTGACCACCCCTGACCACACCGCGTCAGCCCGCGCGACGTTGGGTGATAGGCCGTTGCTGCTGCCCGAGCAAACGGTGATACTCACCGACAGCGCCGATGAAGCCCGCGCCATCGGAACCGATTGGCTGCGTTCGTATTTGGCGCTGCCGAACTACGCCAACAACCTGCTGCGCTCCGGTTTCTCCGAAGACGACTTGACTCAGGTGAGCGACCGTCTCTTCAACGCGATCATCGCATGGGGTGACGAGGACGCCATTCTGCGCAGGGTCTCCGAGCATCGTTCGGCAGGTGCCGACCACGTCTGCATCCAGGTGCTGCTGAGCGACCCGCACAGCTATCCACGCGAGCAGTGGCGGCGGATCGCCGCGGCGCTGGCGTAGCGAGTCACACCCGCCTCTCATTGCCGAACGTGAAGTTGACTTCACGTTCGCGGCCGAGCGTGCAGCTGCCTTCACGTTCGCTTACCTGCACCGACGCAAAAGCCCCTGAAACCGTTGAGTTTCAGGGGCTCTCGCGCTACTCGACTACTTGGTCAGCGATGCCGGCGGCAGGAACCGGTCGCCGTAGCGGGCGGCCAGCTCTTTGGCCCGCGCGATGAAGGCTTCCAGGCCGACACCGTGCGCACCCTGGTAGCCGACGATGAACTGCGCCGAGCCACCGGTGTACGGCGGGAAACCGATGCCCATGATCGAGCCGATGTTGGCGTCGGCGGTCGACGTGAGAACGCCTTCATCGAGGCACTTCTGGGTTTCCAGCGCCTCGGCGAACAGCATCCGGTCGATCATGTCCTGCAGCGGCAGCTCGGTCGAACCCGACTTGAAGGTCTCACGCAGACCCGGCCACAACCGGGTGCGCTTGCCGTCGACGTACTCGTAGAACCCGGCACCCTTCAACCGCGACGGACGCTCGAGTGAGATCATCTTCTCGACGACCGCCTCGGCCGGGTGCGGCTCGTAGGTGCCGCCGGCATCCTCGACGCCCTTACGGCTCGCGGCAGCGATCTTGTGCATCAGCTCCAGGTTGAGCTCGTCGGACAGCTGCAGCGGCGGGGCCGGGTAGCCCGCCTGCGAACCGGCGTGCTCGATGCTGGCCGGCTCCACGCCCTCGCCCAGCATCGCCAGCGCCTCGTTGACAAAGGTGCCGATGACGCGGCTGGTGAAGAAGCCGCGGCTGTCGTTGACCACGATCGGGGTCTTGCCGATAGCCAGCGTGTAGTCGAACACGCGGGCCAACGCTTCGTCAGATGTCTTCTCGCCCTTGATGATTTCGACCAGCGGCATCTTGTCGACCGGCGAGAAGAAGTGGATCCCGATGAAGTCCTCCTGGCGCTTCACCCCGGTCGCCAGACCGGTGATCGGCAGCGTCGAGGTGTTCGAGCCAAGCAGTGCGTTGGGCTCGACGATGTCCTCGATCTCCTGGAAAACCTTGTGCTTGAGGTCCTGGTTCTCGAACACCGCCTCGACCACGAAGTCGACGCCCTTGAAGTCGGCGGGGTCAGCGGACGGGGTGATCCGGTCCAGCAGCGCCTTGGACTTCTCCTCGGTGGTCTTGCCGCGTTGAAGTGCTTTGGCCTCAAGCTTTTCCGAGTAGGCCTTGCCCCTCTTGGCGGCCTCGATCTCGACGTCCTTGAGCACTACCTCGTAGCCGGCTTTGGCCGAGACGTAGGCGATACCGGCGCCCATCATGCCCGCACCCAGCACGCCGATCTTGTGGATCTTGACCGGCGCGATACCGTCGGGCCGCGAGCCGCCGCCGTTGATGGTCTGCAGGTCCAGGAAGAACGCCTGGATCATGTTCTTGGCGACCTGGCCGGTGACGAGCTGGGCGAAGTACCGGCTCTCGATGCGGCTGGCGGTGTCGAAGTCCACCTGCGCGCCCTCGACGGCCGCGTCCAGGATGGCCCGCGGTGCCGGCATCGGCGCACCCTTGAGTTGCTTCTTCAGCAGCGCCGGGAAGGACGGCAGGATGCCGGCCAGCGCGGGGCTGGACGGTGTGCCGCCAGGCATCTTGTAGCCCTTGACATCCCACGGCTGGGTGTGCGATTCGGGGTTGGCCTTGATCCACGCCTTGGCGGCGGGCACCAGTTCGTCGACCGAGCCGACCAGCTCGTCGACCAGTCCGTTCTCCTTGGCCTGCGCCGGCTTGAACCGGGTGCCCTGCGACAGGATGTTCATGAACGCGTTCTGGATGCCGAACATACGCACGGTTCGGGTCACCCCGCCGCCACCGGGCAGCAGGCCCAGCGTCACCTCGGGCAGACCGACGACCAGACCTTTGACGTCGGCGGCGATGCGGTGGTGACAGGCCAGCGCGATCTCCAGGCCACCGCCGAGCGCTGCGCCGTTGATGGCGGCCACCACCGGCTTGCCGAGGGTCTCCAGCGCACGCAGGTCGCGCTTGACCGACTCGACCGTGTCGAACGCCTCGCCGGCATCGTCGGGACCAAGCTTGATCATGCTCTTCAGATCGCCGCCGGCGAAGAAGGTCTTCTTCGCGCTGGCGATGACCACACCGGTGATCGAATCCTTCTCGGCGACCAGCTTTTGCACCGCGTTGTGCATCGACTCCGCGTAGTGCTCATTCATCACGTTCGCCGAGCCGGTCGGGTCGTCGAGCGTCAAGGTGACGATGCCGTCGGCATCCTTGTCCCACTGAATAGTGTTCTCTGCCATGGTCTTAAACCCTCTCGATGATGGTGGCGACACCCATGCCGCCGCCGATGCACAGTGTGATGAGCGCGCGTCGCGCGTTGCGGCGCTCGAGCTCGTCGAGCATGGTTCCGGTGATCATTGCGCCGGTGGCACCCAGCGGGTGTCCCATCGCGATGGCGCCGCCGTTGACGTTGAGCTTCTCGTCGGGGATGTTGAGGTCCTTCTGGAACTTCAGCACGACAGAGGCAAAGGCCTCGTTGAGCTCGAAAAGGTCGATGTCGTCGACCGTCAGGCCCGCCCGGTCGAGCACCTTGCGGGTGGCCGGCGTCGGGCCGGTCAGCATGATGACCGGGTCGGCACCGCTGGTGGCGGTCGCGACGATGCGGGCCCGCGGGGTCAGACCCTGCGACTTGCCCGCAGCCTCGGAACCGACCAGCACCAGCGCGGCGCCGTCGACGATGCCGGAGCTGTTGCCGCCGGTGTGGACGTGGTTGATCTTTTCGACGAAGTGGTATTTCTGCAGCGCCACGTCGTCGAAGCCGCCCATCTCGCCGATGCCGTCGAACGCGGTCTTGAGCTTGCCCAGGCCTTCCAGCGTGGTGTCGGGCCTCATGTGCTCGTCGTGGTCGAGGATCAGCAGACCGTTCTGGTCGCGAACCGGCACAACCGATTTCGCGAAGTAGCCGCCCGACCAGGCTTCCGCGGCCTTCTGTTGGCTGCGCAGGGCGTAGGCGTCGACGTCGTCGCGCGAGAAGCCCTCGATGGTGGCGATCAGGTCGGCGCCGATGCCCTGAGGCACGAAACCGAGCCGGTAGTTGGTCTCGGGGTCGGTCGCCCACGCGCCGCCGTCGGAGCCCATCGGTACGCGGCTCATCGACTCGACGCCACCGGCCAGCACCAGGTCGTCCCAGCCGGAGCGCACCTTTTGCGCGGCGGTGTTGACGGCCTCCAGGCCCGAGGCGCAGAACCGGTTGAGCTGCACGCCACCGGTGGTCTCGGGCAGACCCGCCACCAGTGCCGCGGTCCGGGCGATGTCGCCGCCCTGGTCGCCGACCGGTGAGACCACGCCGAGAATCAGGTCGCTGATCAGATTCTCGTCGAGGTCGGGGTTGCGTTTGCGCAGTTCCTCGACCAGGCCGACGACCAGATTCACCGGCTTGACTTCGTTCAGCGAGCCGTTGCGCTGCTTGCCGCGCGGCGTGCGGATGGCCTCGTAGATGAAGGCTTCTTCGGACATGACTGATTCCTCTTCACAAAGTGGGGTATGGGGCCCGTCGTTGGCGACGCTAGTCCTGTATCTGTCACCCTAACAAAACGCCCGGCCAACCTGTTGGTTGGGAGGCCTGGTTCCGCCGAAGGTGAAGCTAGGCGCACACTCGTCGCCCAGCGTGAGGCTGGCCGCACGCTCGCGGCCGGCGCCGCCGCATAAGCTCGACGGTCATGACGGTGTCGCGACTGCAACCGTATGCAACCACGGTGTTTGCCGAGATGTCAGCGCTGGCGGCACGCGTCGGCGCGGTGAACCTCGGCCAGGGCTTTCCCGACGAGGACGGGCCGCCGGCCATGCTCCAGGCCGCCCAGGACGCCATCGCCGGCGGTATCAACCAATACCCGCCGGGCATCGGCATCCCCGCGCTCCGGGAGGCCGTCGCCGCGCAGCGAAAGAGGAAGTACGACGTCGACTATGACCCGGCGACCGAAGTACTGGTGACCGTCGGAGCCACCGAAGCCATCGCCGCGGCGGTGTTCGGTCTCGTCGAGCCCGGCTCCGAGGTCATCTTGATCCAGCCGTTCTACGACTCGTATTCACCCGTGGTGGCGATCGCGGGTGCCCGGCGGGTGGTGGTGCCGCTGGTGCCGGACGGCCGCACCTTCACGCTCGACATCGACGCGCTGCGGCGTGCGGTGACGCCGCGCACCCGGGCGTTGATGCTCAACTCGCCGCACAATCCCACCGGCACCGTGTTGAGTGCGACCGAATTGGCGGCGATCGCCGAGATCGCGGTCGCGGCCGACCTTCTGGTCATCACCGACGAGGTCTACGAGCATCTGGTCTACAGCACGCCCGGCGAACACCGGCACTTGCCCATTGCCGCATTCGACGGGATGGCCGAGCGCACGATCACGATCTCTAGCGCGGCGAAGATGTTCAACTGCACCGGCTGGAAGATCGGCTGGGCCTGCGGGCCCGCGAAACTCATTCAGGGCGTGCGGGCAGCCAAACAGTATCTGAGCTACGTCGGGGGTGCCCCGTTTCAGCCGGCGGTGGCCGATGCCCTCAACACCGAGGACGCCTGGGTGGATGCGCTGCGTAAATCATTGGAGGGCAGGCGCGATCGGCTCAGTCGCGGGCTCGCCGAGGTCGGCTTCGACGTCCTCGACAGTGCGGGCACCTACTTCCTGTGCGCCGATCCGCGTCCGCTGGGCTATGACGACAGCACCGCGTTCTGCGCGGCGCTACCCGAAAAGGTCGGGGTTGCCGCGATCCCGATGACGGCATTCTGCGATCCCGCCTCCGACGACTGGGCCGCGTGGAACCACTTGGTGCGGTTCACGTTCTGCAAGCGCGATGACACGCTCGACGAGGCGATCAGCCGGCTTGGGCGACTGCGGCCATGACCTTGCGCCGCAACCCCTCGGTCGCGGCGTAAAGGATTTTCCTGCGCGCCCGGTTGACCAGGAAATCCGGTATCGGCGTCGACGGCTCCAGGGTGATCTCGAATCGCACCCGCGTCCGGTCTTCGGATTCGCGGTGCATCGTGTACTCGACGTGCTGCGCGTGCTGCTGGAGAGTTTTGTGCGCATCCCACACCATCCAGTCCGGCCCCCAGTGGTACTCGAGCACCTCGGTGTCGACGATGCCGGACACCCTGATGGTGACCTTCACATGATGCGGGCGGCCGTCGGGGTAGCGATCGATGACTTCGGCGCGCTTGTGCACCGAGGACCAGGTCGGCACCGAGACGACGTCGGCCAGCGCCTCCAGAATCACCTCCGGCGGCGCATCGATGACGACCTCACGCGATGCTTGTACGGCCACTACGAGCAAACTAGCAACGAAGCCGCATTCGCGGAGCTTACTGTTGGGAAATGCGGCAATTGGGTTGGACCGATGACATGTTGCTGCGCGCGGAGACGCCGGCGACGCCACTGCAAATCCAGCTGCTGCTGATCTACGACCCCTCAACCGCCCCGGGCGGAAAGGTGACGTTCAAAGGAATTCTCGAGGAGCTCGACGCGCGGCTGCATCTCGCGGATGTCTTTCGCAGACGCCTCACCGGACTGCCGGCCGGCCTCGATCGGCCGTATTGGGTGGACGATCCGAGCTTCGATCTCGAGTACCACGTGCGCCACATCGGGCTGCCACAGCCTGGTGACTGGCGGCAGCTGTGCATCCAGGTCGCCCGGCTGCACGGCCGGCAGATCGACCTGCGGCGCCCACCGTGGGAAATCACCGTCATCGAGGGGCTGAATTCGGTTCCGGGAGTGCCGAAGGGCTCCTTCGCGATGGCGCTTAAACTGCACCACTGCGCGGTCGACGGCATGGCCAGCGTGCAGATGATCGCGGCGATGCACGACCTCGCCCCGGACAGCCCACGCCCCCCGGCGCCCGACCCTCCGTGGCGTCCCGCCCCGTTGCCCTCGACCGCAGACTTGCTGTCGCGCACGGCGATCAAGGCAGCGCTGTATCCATTGCGAGCCGGGACTGTCCTCGCGTCGAGCGCCCCCAAGGCGGTGCGCGGGCTGGCCGGGCTGCCCGGCAAGCTGATCAGCAGCGTGTCCAGGATTCCCGAGCTCGCCACGCCGTCGTTTCCACCCAAAACTCGTTTCAACCAAACGGTCTCACCCCACCGGGTGTTCGAGGCGCGGTTCCACGACCTCGCCGACTTCAAGCGCATCAAGGCGCGCGTGCCCGGCTCGACGATCAATGATGTGGCGCTGGCCTACGTGGGCGGCGCGCTTCGCCACTACCTGGACGGCCACGGGGAGTTGCCGGATGAGTCACTGGTTGCGGCCTGCCCGATGTCACTGCGGCAAGCCGGCGACACGACCGCCCAGGGCAACGACTTGTTCGGCAGACTGCAGTCGCTCAGCACCGACATCGCCGACCCGCTGGTCCGGCTCGCGACGATCGCCGAGTCGACCGCGGGGAGCCGGTCGGAGTCGGGTCAGTCGACCCGGAGCCAGTTGATCGAACTGATCGGGACAGTGCCGACCTCGCTGCTCGGCGTCGCGGCAAAGGCGGCGAGCGTGCTTCCGTTCGCCGGGCCCAACGTCGCCACCACGACGGTGACCAACGTGCCCGGTCCGACCGTGCCGATCTACTTCCGCGGAGCACGACTGCTCCGCGCCGCAGGCCTGGGACCGTTGATCGGCGGGATGAACCTCATCCACGTCGTGGCCAGCTACAACGGCACGTTGTCGATCAGTGCCACCGCGGACCGCGATGCCCTGCCCGACCCGGCGAACTACGCCGACTGCATGGAACACGCCTTCAAGGAGTTGCTCTCCATAGCTTGCTGAGCGGAACCTCGGTAGAGCGAGTGACGGGACTCGAACCCGTGTATACGGCTTTGCAGGCCGCTGCCTAGCCGCTCAGCCACACCCGCACGAGGTACCACCATCCTGCATGCGCCGCCGGCGGGCCACTGTTTTGCTCGACGGGATCACTATTGCGGTTGTTCGGAGCCGAAGGCGGCCATCACCTGGTCGCGGAGCCCCTTGGTCGCGGCGTCGAGCACGATCTCGCTCGCCCGTCGGACGACGAAAGCCGGCACCGGTCCCGCCGGCTCGACGGTGATGTCGAAACGCACCCGCGTCCGGTCGATGCCGACGGGCTGCAAGTTGTATTCGACGTGTTGCCCGCGCTGCTGGAATGTGTCGCCGGCATCCCAGACCACCCAATCGGGACCCCAGCGGTATTCCAGGATCTCATTGTCGACGAGCCCGAAGATCTTGATGGTGGCCTTCACATGATGCGGGCGACCGTCGGAGTACCAGTCCAGCACCTGAATCCGCTTGTGCACCGGCGACCATGCCGACAGTGAACCGACGTCAGCCAGCGCCTCCAGGATCGCCCCCGGCGGCGCGTCGATGACAATCTCTCGCGATGCTCGCACGGCCACTACCGACCAAGCTAGCAAGCCGGCCCGGTGCGGGGTTGATTATCAGGGTCCGATTACCAGCCGATGTCGTCGAGCCGGGTGGTCGACTGCGGTATCGGCCCGACCGGCGCGGATGGTGTGCGGGAGAACCGTGGGGCCGGCGCTGCCTGGTCGACGCCGCCGGCGTTGACCACCGTCGCCCGCGCAGTCAGGTGTGGATCGGCGGCGGCTTCGCTCCACGTCAACACCGGCGTAACGCACGCGTCGGTACCGTCGAAGATCTTCGCCCACTCGTCGCGGGTCTTGCTGGCGAACCGCTGGGTGAAGACGTCGAACATCGTTGGATAAGAACCGATGTCGAACTGGCCCGGCACCTCATCAGCCGACAATTCCAGTCCGGCCAGCAACGCCGCGAAGAACTGCGGCTCGATGGCGCCGACCGCCATGTATCTGCCGTCGGCAGTCTCGTAGCAGCGATAGAACGGCGCACCGCCGTCGAGCAGAAACGACTCGCGCTCATCGCGCAGCGCGCCGGTCGACTTCATCGTCCACATCATCTGCGCCAGCACGCTGACGCCGTCGACCATCGCGGCGTCGACCACCTGACCCCGCCCCGATCGCTCGCGTTCGTAAAGCGCGGCGACGATCCCCACGATCACGAACATCGAGCCGCCACCGAAATCGGCGACCAGATTCAGCGGCGGCATCGGCGGCCGGTCGCGGTAACCCAGCGCCGACAGCGCGCCGGTCTGCGACAGGTAGTTGATGTCGTGGCCGGCCGTGCCGGCCCGCGGCCCGTCCTGTCCCCAGCCGGTGATGCGCGCGAAGATCAGCCGCGGGTTGACCGCCGCGCAATCGTCCGGGCCGATGCCGAGGCGCTCGCAGGTGCCGGGCCGAAAGCAGTCGAGCAGCACGTCGGCCTTGGCGGCCAGACCCAGCAGCTGTTGCGGATCGGCTTTGACGTCCAGATCCACGATCCGCTTTCCGCGGTGCAACAGGTCGAGGTTCTCGGCGGGCATCACCAGTCCGCCGGGGCGGCGGACCCGCACCACATCGGCGCCCAGATCCGCGAGCATCATCGCCGCGTGCGGGCCCGGCCCGATACCGCCGAGTTCGATCACTCGCACCCCGGCGAGCGGCCCGGTCAAGCCTGACTCTTCTTCAGTTCCAGCACCCGGTCGCGTAACCCTTTGGTCCCGGTGTCGATCGTTCCTTTGACCGCGCGCTTGAGCACGAAGCCGGGCAGCGGCACCACCGGGTCGACGCTGATTTCAAAGACGACCTTGGTCTTGTCGCCGTCCGGGGTCAGCGTGTACGACGCGTCCTGCGAGCGCTGCTGCCCGGAACTGACCAACGTCCAGCTGACCTTGTTCTTGGTCCAGGTGTAGGCCACCACCTGCTCGTCGGTGATCCCCGCGGCTTTCACCTTCATCTTGACTTTCAGCGGCCGCCCGTTCTTGTCCTTCTCGAGCACCTCGGCGCTCTGATGCGGCGGCGACCACTCGGTGACGGTGTCCAGGTCGCCGATGACGTCGAGGATCTCCTTCGGGCTGGCCTCGATCACGATTTCGCGGGTTTCGTTGATTGCCATGTCCGGACGATAGCGAGACGACGCCACGCCGACGGCGTTTTCGACCGCAGACCGGTACCGTCGACCTCGTGACCGATCTGGATGATTCGTCGTACACCGTCGGCGACTACTTGCTGGACCGCCTGGCCGAGCTCGGTGTCACCGAAGTATTCGGGGTACCCGGCGACTACAACCTGGAGTTCCTGGATCACATCGTCGCCCATTCGCAGCTGCGCTGGGTCGGCAACGCCAACGAGCTCAACGCCGGATACGCCGCCGACGGATACGGGCGCCTTCGTGGAATGTCAGCTGTGGTAACCACATTCGGCGTCGGCGAGCTGTCAGCCAGCAATGCGATCGCCGGCAGTTACGCCGAGCACGTGCCGGTGGTGCACATTGTCGGCGGGCCATCGAAAGATGCGCAAGGCACGCGGCGGGCCCTGCACCACTCGCTGGGCGACGGCGACTTCGAGCACTTTCTGCGGGTGAGTCGGGAAATCACCTGTGCGCAAGCCAATCTCATGCCAGCCACCGCAACCAGGGAGATCGACCGGGTGCTCTCCGAGGTACGCGAGCAGCGCCGGCCCGGATATCTGCTGTTGTCCACCGACGTGGCCCGCTTCGAGACCGAGCCGCCGACCGCACCTCTCCCGCGCTACATCGGCGGCACCAGCCGGCGGGCGCTAGCGTTATTCACCGCCGCCGCAGCCGAACTCATCGGCGATCAGCAGCTGACCGTGCTGGCCGACCTGCTGGTGCACCGGCTCAATGTCATCGACAAGCTCGAGGCGCTCCTGGCGGCCGACGTCGTGCCGCACGCCACGCTGATGTGGGGCAAGAGTCTGGTCGACGAGAGCTCCCCGGAATTCCTGGGTATCTACGCCGGCTCCGCCAGCGCGAAACGGGTACTCCGGGCGATCGAGGAGGCGCCGGTGCTCGTGACCGCGGGCGTGGTGTTCACCGACATGGTCAGCGGCTTCTTCAGCCAGCGCATCGACCCGGCCAAGACCATCGACATCGGGGTCGAGCAGAGCACGGTCGGCAGTCAGGTGTTCGCACCGCTGGAGATCGGGGCAGCGCTCGATGCGCTCACCACGATCCTCACCGAGCGTGGCATCCGCTCGCCCGCTGTCGTGGCGGACCCCGACACCGTTTCCCCCGACCGGCCCGGCCGCGACGAGCCGTTGAACCAGAACGTGTTGTGGGACCGATTCTGCGAAGCGCTCACTCCCGGCAACATTGTGTTGGCCGATCAGGGCACCTCGTTCTACGGCATGGCCACGCACCGGCTTCCGCAGGGTGTCACGTTTATCGGCCAACCACTTTGGGGCTCAATCGGATACACGCTGCCGGCTACTCTTGGCGCAGGCCTGGCGGAGCGCGACCGCCGTCCTGTCCTGCTGATCGGGGACGGCGCCGCCCAGTTGACGGTGCAGGAACTGGGCGCGTTTTCGCGCGAAGGCCTGGCGCCAGTCGTGGTGGTGGTCAACAACGATGGCTACACCATCGAGCGGATGATTCACGGAAAGACCGCGCCCTACAACGACATCGTGCGGTGGAGCTGGGCTGACATTCCCACCGCGCTCGGCGTGACGGAGCATCTGTTCTTTCGCGCCGAGACCTACGGCGAACTCGACGACGCGTTCGTCGCCGCGGCAGAACACCGGGACCGGATGGTGCTGATTGAAGCGGTGGTGCCGCGGCTGGACATCCCGGACCTGTTGACCAATCTGGTCGCTGATCTCGGCTGAAGGCAGCCCGTGTCGATGACGCTTACGCGCGCACCCCGCGGTTTGAGCCCGACGCCCCGAGTAGTAGGCGCAGCGTGCGCCGACAGCGGCCGCAGTCGGCGCCCGCCCCGCAGGCTTTCGATATCTCGTTGGTCGTCGACGCCCCATCGGCGATCACCTCAGCCACGACCTGACTGGTGATTCCGTTACACAGGCAGACGAACATCGCGGGGCCGCTCAATCCTCGATAAGCATCATGTCGAAGAATTTGCCGACGAACACCGGCGGATAGGCGCCTCTTCCGGCGCCCGCAATCCACGGGGCCGCGGTGTCGGGATGCTCGATCCAATTGCGCGCGCGGTTCTCGTCGTCGAGTTCCTGCATGATCATCACTTCGTGGGCGTCGTCGAAAGCGCGAAACAGCCGGGTCTCCCGGATGCCGGCGGCGTCGAATCGCGATGATGCACTTCGGATCTCAGCGCTCAGCGTGTCTACGTCGTCGACCGACGCGATCGCGGCGACGACAACGCCGGGCACCGTTCGGGCCGACGGGGAGACCGACCCGAACCGCTCGACGATCTCGCCGGCAAAGACGGCGGGGATGTCGTCGACGCCGACCGCGTCGAACCATTCGAAGAACACCCGCGAGCGCAGCAGTTCCACGATCGGCTCCCGGCTGCGCACGCCGATCGTCACCAGCACGCGGCCGGGGTCATGTGTCGAGGTGTACAGCAGGACGTGGTGCGCGCCGATATCCGCGAGTGCCGATCGGCGGCGGGTGAGCAACGGCCACACCTGCTCTGGGTCGGGCACCCGATAGTCAGACGCGATCACCAGCGAATGCGAATGAGGATCGATGGCGCTCACCGAAGCTGGTCCTTCATCACCTTTCCGGTGGCGTTCAGCGGCAGCCGGTCGAGAAACTCGACGGATCGCGGCGCTTTGAATCCGGCCATCCGGTCCCGGCACCACGCCATCAGATCGGCGTCGGACACCGGTTCGTTCAGTACCACAAAGGCCTTTCCTACCTGACCGAGCCGCTCGTCGGGCACACCGATCACCGCGACCTGAGCGACCGCTGGGTGTTCCAGCATGAACCCCTCGATCTCAGCCGGGTAGGCATTGAAGCCACCAACGATGAACATGTCCTTTTTACGCCCGTTGATCTTCAACCGGCCGGACTTGTCGAAATTGCCCAAATCGCCGGTGTGCAGCCAACCGTCGCGGTCGATGGCTTGCGCGGTGGCGTCTGGATCATCGAGGTACCCCTGCATGACGCCGTAACCGCGAACCAGTACCTCGCCGTCCTCGGCGATCCGCACGTCGACATCCTCGCAGGGCAGGCCCGCGGTGGTGGCCACATCCTCGAAGGAGTCGCCGGGGCGGGAGAGGGTCACGTTGCCGGCTTCGGTAAGCCCGTAACCGGTCATCAAAGTCTGGAACGGCAGTTCACTGTGGATGCGGCGAACCAGTTCGACCGGAATGTCGGCGGCCCCGGTGACACCCGCCCGCAACGAGGACAGCTTGGCCTTGTCTCGAACCGTGAGCAACGAGTGGTACAGGGTCGGCGGCCCCGGTAGCATCGAGATACGTTCATGCTCAATGAGATCCACGACTGAGTCAATGTCGAACACCGCCAGCGGCAGCATGGTGGCGCCGCGCAGGAACGACGCGATCAGTCCCGCCTTCAGGCCGAATGTGTGGAAGTACGGGTTGATCATCAGATAGCGGTCGCCTTGGCGCAGGTCCGCGAGCGTCGCCCACTCCTCGTACATTCGCAGCGTTTGGCGATGGTTCATCATCGCGCCCTTCGGGCGACCGGTCGTGCCTGAGGTGAAGATGATGTCGGAGACGTCGGCGCCACTCACCGTCCGCTCGAATGGTGAACCGCTGGAGAGGAAGTCGGATTTCAGGTCGATCACCGGTACGCCAGCCGGGGCGGTGTAGTCCTGGTCGAGAAATCCCTTCTGCACCAGGACGGCTTTCGCGCGACTGCGGGTGATGATGTCGCCGGCCTCGTCCGGTTTGAAGCGCGTGTTGACCGGCACCAGCACGCCGCCGGCGGTCAGCACACCGAACGCGGCGACGATCCACTCCGCGGAGTTGGGCGCCCAGACCGCGACCCGCTCGCCCTTGTCGACGCCGAGGTCCGCGAAAGCGCCGGCAGCGCAACGAATCCGATCGACCAGCTCACCGAAAGTAAAGCGCAGCGGACCGTCGACAACAGCTTCTGCGTCGCCGAACCGGTCCGCCGCGCTCACGACCATCGCGGGGATGGTCTGCCAGATTTGTTTTTTCAGGGGCTGCTACACCGTGACGAGACGAGACAGGTTCCCGCCCATGATCTTTGCCTGGTCGTCGGCGGACAGGTGCGACAGCGCGTTGACGTAGTAGGTCGGCTCCGCCAGACCTTCCGGGTGCGGCCAGTCCGAGCCGTACAGCACCTGATCGACACCGACGAGGTTGACCAGATCGTCGATGCCGTCCTCGAAGAACGGACTGACGTGAATCCGATTCTTGACCATCTCGACGGGATCACTCGGGAACGCCTCCGGGGCCTTCCGGAATACCTCGGCCAACCCGTCCAACAACGGCGTCATCCACTTCGAGCCGGCCTCGACGATGGCGACCTTCAGCTTGGGGTGGCGGTAGAGCGCGCCGTGGATCACCCACGATCCCACCGAGTCCTGGATCGGGCGCCACTCGTTGAGGATGCCCATCGCATTGGTCTGGAACGGCAGCATCTCTGCACTGGCACCGTCCCACTCCGAGGTGTATCGGGAATAGCCACTGTCACTGGAGTGCATGCCGACCAGCACGTCGTGCTCGACGACCCGCTCCCAGAACGGATCGAACTCGGGCAGCGCGAACGACCGTGGGCCGCGGAAGCCGGGGACTGGCGCCGGGCGGACCAGGATGCACCGGGCACCACGCTTGACCGCCCACTCCAGCTCCTCGATCGCCTTCTCCACGATCGGCAGCGTGATGACCGGGGTGGTGAAGATGCGGTTCTGGTAGTTGAAACCCCAGACCTCGTCGAGCCACTCATTCAGCGCGTGAACCAGAACGTGGATGGCGACCGGGTCGTCCGACAGCCGCTCTTCGAGGAGACTGGCCAGGGTCGGGAACATCAGGGTGCGGTCTAACCCCAGCTCGTTCATCTTCTCCAGGCGCGGGCCAGGCTCGAAGAACGCCGGAATCGCGCGCATGGGCTCGCCGAACAGCTCGCGTTTGGTTTTGCCCTCCGGGTTGCCGTATTTGAAATATTCCTCCCAGGCGCCAGGCTTGGCGACGACTTCGAAGGTCGGGTTGGGAATGTAGTTGCTGATCTGACCCCGGATCGCGATCTTGGTCCGCCCGTTGATCTGCGGGTACTGGACGTAGTCCTTGTACGCCTTGGGCAGGAACTTGGTCAGCGCCTCCGGCGGCTCGTAGAGATGGTTATCGGCGTCAAAGATCGGGAATGGGACGTCTTCTCGATGCGACAACTGACCCATGGAATCCTCCTTCGCAATTTGTGAGAATACTATTCTCACCCAGACGCTACCGCAATGCCATCGGCCTCCGGCGGGGGGTCAGGCCGCGGAAAGGCGTGGGCGTTTGACGAATCGGCTCAACCCTGCGACCTGCAAAGGTTAGGGTCTTGAGAGAGGCAACGGTGATGCTGTTCTCCGCTCTGGAGAACGCCAGTATCGCCCGGGTAGCGGGTGACCGGAGGTGCGCATGACAACCATCGGCAAAGCCGCGCTGGCCGCGGCCCTGGCAGCGATGGCGGCGACCGGAACCGCCGGCCCGTCACGAGCCGACGATCCGCCGATGCACCAAGTCCGATACGTCATCACAGCCGCCAGCCCGATCTGGGCCGACATCTATTACCTGGATCAGCAGCCCGTGCTGTTTTCCGACTACAGCCACAATCCGTATCAGTTCACCCCCAACGTCCAGGCCGACATCGCGCCTGGCCACCCGTGGACCTCACCTGTGGTGATGCTGTCCAACCCCAGCGACTACGCCATGGTCTCCGTCAGCACCGGCACCGAACCGGGCACGCCGATGTTCCACTGCGCCCTGGTGGTCGACGGGGTGGTCGTGAAATCCAACGACGGCCCGAAGGGCGCGCTCTGCTCGCTACGCAACTGGTGAGCCGGTGGCGTTGGCCAGCGGGTCAGACCTCGGGATCGCCCTCAAGATGGCGGAGATAGCTCTCGACGATCTCGATCGTCTCGCTGTGGCCGGCGGACATGTCGAGGGCCTGCTCGATCACCAGGACTCGGGACACGCTGGTCATCAGTACCGACCACACCAGCGGTGGGATCTGCACCCGCGCGACGTCGTAGCGTTCGAGAATCGTCGTCAGCGCTTTGCGTTGCTCTTCCCGAAAACGCTCAGCGTAATAAGCGATCTCGGCTTTCAGCGCCTTGCGGTGGTTGGCCAGCGCGATGAACTCCATGGTGATCGCGGTGGCCGCCGGATCGGTGCTGAACCGCCACAGCGCCCACAACGGCTGCGGTGCCTGCAACACCATCGCCTGCACTTCGAGTCCTTGTTCGGCGCGGCGCCGAAACGCCGCCAGGAACAATTCGTCCATCGTGCGGAAGTAGTAGTGCACCAGCTGCGGCTTGAGCGCCGCGCGTTCGGCAACCCGACGGGAAGTCACTGCGGCATAGCCCTCTTCGAGCATCAACTGCTCGGCAGCGTCGAGCAGCACCGCGCGGTTCTTCGCGTCCGGTGCCCCGATCCTGCGGGCCGAAGTCATGCCGTGATTCCACACTCTCGCCGAATATCCGCTGAACACGCCGATCGTAGCGTCGGGCCACGCGCTCGCCTTGACCACGACATTAGCGCCATGCTAAGCAGGTGCTCAGCAAGTTCCGCACATTTGCCGAAGTCAGTCCCGGGCGGCACGTCATCTCGTCATCTCGTCGCCCGAAAAACCATGGTTGAAACCCAGCCCTCGGGAGGCGCGCCTACATGAGCAACTTCGATTCGATCGATTTCTTCACCGACCAATCGCTGGTGCCCGATCCGCACCCGTACTTCGATTACCTGCGAAGCCAGAACCCGGTGCTGCGGCTCCCGCACTACAACGTCGTCGCGGTCACCGGCTGGGAAGAGGCCAACGCGGTCTACAAAGACCCGGAAACGTTTTCCAACATCGTTGCGCTCGGCGGGCCCTTTCCGCCGTTGCCGTTCGAGGTCGACGCCGACGACCTTCGTCCGCTGATCGACGCGCACCGCAGTCAGTTCCCGATGTTCGAGCACATGGTCACGATGGACCCGCCCGACCACACCCGGGCGCGCTCCATCTTGAGCCGGTTGCTCACCCCGAGCCGGTTGAAGGAAAACGAGGAGTTCATGTGGCGCCTCGCCGACCGCCAACTCGACGAGTTTTTGGGCAATGGCGAGTGTGAATTCATCGGGGAGTACTCCAAGCCGTTCGCCACGCTGGTGATCGCCGACCTACTCGGTGTTCCGGAAGAGGATCACAAGGAGTTCCGCTCGGTGCTGGGCGCCGACCGTCCCGGTGCGCGGGTGGGGTCACTCGATCTGGAGACGGTGGGCATCAACCCGCTGGAGTGGCTCGACGACAAGTTCTGCTCCTACATCGAAGACCGGCGCAGCTCCCCCCGGGACGACGTGCTGACGTCGCTGGCGACGGCGAAGTACCCCGACGGTTCCACACCCGAGGTGATCGAGGTAAGTCGTTCTGCGACATTCCTTTTCGCCGCGGGACAGGAAACCACCGCGAAGCTGCTGTCGGCGGCCTTGCAGGCGCTCGGCGACCGGCCGGGCGTCCAGCAGAAGCTACGCGAGGACCGCAGCCTGATTCCCGGGTTCATCGAAGAATCGCTACGGATGGAGAGCCCGGTCAAGAGCGACTCACGGCTCGCCGTCCGGTCGACCACCGTCGCCGGCGTCGATATCCCGGCCGGCACCGTCGTGATGGTGTTGCCCGGTGCTGCCAATCGCGACCCACGCCGCTTCGAGAACCCGCACGAGTTCCAGCTGGATCGCAAAAACGTCCGCGAACACATGGCTTTCGCCCGCGGCGTGCATTCCTGCCCGGGCGCGCCGCTGGCCCGCGTCGAGGGCCGCGTCTCGATCGAGCGCATCCTGGACCGGATGTCGGACATCGCCATCAGCGAGACACAGCACGGACCGATCGATGAGCGGCGCTACACCTTCGAGCCGACCTACATCCTGCGCGGGCTCAGCGACCTGCACCTGACGTTCACACCGCGACCCGCGCTGGCGTCGGTGCAGTAGCTGCTCACACTTGTTGGGTGGCAAAGACATTCTTGGGAATAGTCAACGGGAGGTCGACGGCGCTCAGGAGTCCCGGCGGCGCCTTGACGACATAGGGCACGGCGTTGACGACGCGCATCGCAGTGGCCACCATCGCGCTCAGGTGTCGGCGCGGGTCCAGAATGTGCGATTCTGCTGCGCGATGCAGATCAGGATGAGCCCATCCGGTGCCTGCGCGACATAGTTGAGGAACTGCGTGCAGTCGGCGTTCTCTTCCTTGATGCCCGCCATCGGAGGTGAGCGGAACCAGCGTGGCTGGTACTTCCGAGGTGAGCCACAGAACATCAGCCGTCCGGGTTGGGTGGCAGGTGCGTAACCGCCCGAGACACCGAACGCGTAGTAGGTGGTGTTCTCGCACGGAGCGCCGAGAACCATATTCGGGGCGATACCCGGTGTACAGGCCGGGTAGTCGCACACAGTCGGACCTGCGGCAGCTGTCGGCGGCGTCAACGCGCCGACTACTCCGATCAGCGCAGCAAATACCGCCACGATGAGACGCACCGAAACAGTTTTACATGGGCGATAAGAAAATTCTCTTCTTTGAAGAAGATGCCACCTGATCTGCGGCGAAGCCACTCCGACGGTGGTGATCTCGGCACGGCCAGGGCTGATGGCGGACGGTGATAATGTGAATCCCCGTGCACGGTTGGGAGCTACTAAGGGGTCACGGCACGGTCGCGCCGAGGCCAGTCCTCCGTGGTCGACGCTGAACCAGGCCGCGACGCCGCGACGGCGGTCGAATCCGACCTGCCTACCTCGCTAGCGCAAGCAGAAGAAGCGGTTTCCCAAGCGGAAGCGCGCGCCGAGGAAGCCCGCGCCCGCGCAGCGGAGTTGCGTCGCCAGGCCGAAGCAGACGCCGACGACACCGAAGTCACCGATCATGAGGGCGACGCCGACGAGGCCGAACCCGAACCAGAACGCCGGGCGCGGTGGCGACGACTGCCGCGGTGGCAGGTGCGCCCTCCCAGCCGAAAGGCAGTGGAGATCGGCGCGGCGGCAGCGCTCATCTCCGCGTCGCTGGGCGCGAGCGGATTCATGGTGTGGCAACACGTCTCACTCATGCACGAGCACAAGCGCGCCGCCGAGTTCACCGCGGCGGCGCGGCGCGGGGTCGAGATGATGATGTCCATTGACCCCGATCACGCTCGAGAGAACATTCAACGCGTCATCGACAACAGCACGGGCGCGCTCCAAAGCCAGCTGCGGGTGAGTTCGACCTACATTGTCGACGATGCCCAAAAAGCTAAGGTCACCACCAAGGCAACAGTCCAGGATGCCGCGGTGGAATCGCTGACCGACAACTCGGCAGTCGTGTTGGTGGTCGCCCAATCCGACACCACCAACCCGGACAAGTCGAAACGTCCGCCGGTGTTCTGGCGACTCAGCATCGCCGTCGATTGGGATGGCGGACAGCCTAAAATGTCGAAGTTCGATTTCGTCCAATGATGACTGACGACGAGCCCTCCGCCGAGGACACCGACACCGCGGCCGACAGTCCCGACGAGTCGACTCAGACCGTCGATGATGCACCGATCGACGAGACGCCTTCGCCCGTCATGGTCGCTGCCCGGCGCGCAGCCGGCTGGTCCCGCTCCAATGTGCGGCCAATCGTCCTGATTGCCTTGGTTATTGCCGCGGGCGGCATTGCCGCGGGCGTCTTCTACGGCGTGCATCGGCCGGATCGTGAAATCGGCCACGCCGCCGCCGATCAGGTCATCCGCGCCGCCTCCGACGGTGCCGTCGCGGCGCTGTCGTACTCCTCCGACAGCCTGGACCGCGATATCGCCAACGCGAAGCTGCACCTCACCGGAAATTTCCTGGAGTACTACACCAAGTTCACTCGAGATGTCGTCGCACCCGCGGTGCGGGAAAAGCATCTCACCCAACAAGCCACCATTGTTCGGGCCGCGGTCTCGCAGTTACAGCCAGACTCGGCGGTCGTGCTGGCCTACGTCAACGAGACCACCAAGAGCGCCCAGCGGAAGGATCCGCTGACGACGCCGAGTGTGGTTCGGGTGACGCTGCAGAAGGTCGACGGCGACTGGCTGATCTCGAAATTGGACCCGATTGCATAAGCGGTTGCAGTTTGCCCGAAGCGGCAACTGGGCGTCGGCGCCGATGTTATTCTCACCTGTCGAGAACGCCGCTACCGGGTATCGGAAATTCCGGTCAGCAGAGTCGAGTCAATACGCGTCAAGGAGTGAGCGATGCGTTCGAGGGAAACAGTAGTCACCGCAATGCTGGTGGCCGCCGGCACATGTGGCGTTCTTGGGCCGGCATCGCCGGCACACGCGAAGGTCCCGGCAGACATCGCAATCAACGGGACATACCAGGCGACCTCGATCGGCGGCTGGGCCAAGATCAACCAGCAGTACAACCAGGAACCGGAAATCAGCGAGAAGTGGACCGTCGTTAGCACCTGCACCACCATGGAGGACTGCACCGGCACGGTGACGAGCGAAAAGGGCTGGACCGGGTCGATGAAGATGACCGACGGATCGGTCTGGTACGTCAGACACGATGTGCCGAACTGGGAGAAGTGCCAGGACGGCTCCGCCTTCACCGGCAAACAGACCTTCTGGTTCTATCCCATCGATCCCGAAACCGGTCAGCAGAAGATCGGATCTCCTTTGCTGACCGGCAAGGACAAGACCATCGGTCCCAGCGGTGCCTGCGGGCAGAACAAGTGGCTCGAGATCGAAATCCCGTTCCGGATGGACAAATTGAGCTGATCCGGGTCAGCTCGGGAGCATGTCCTGCCATGTCTTGGGCGCTGTCGACGTCACGAGATCCGACTGCTGATACACCTTTCCGTCCGGTCCGATGTAACGACCGGTAGCCGGGTCATAATCCGCGGTCGCGACCGATGGCTTCGGTCCGGTCGGCCCACTCCCGAAAGAGCTTGGCGCAGTGTGCGGTCCGTCGCCGCTCGGGTGGTCGGGCGACGCAGGTGCAGCGGCGGGTACGGGGCCGGGCAACGGTGCGGGCGCTACCGGTGGTGCGGGCGCTGCCGGGGTAGGGGCAGGCGCTTGGCCCTCTGGATTGGGGACGTCGAGTGGCGCGATCGGTGGGAAATCTTTCGATTGCGTCGACATGTAAGCCGACGCCGGACTCGGCGTCGACGGCGCCGGGGGCGTTGCGGCGCCGAGCGTGCCCGGCGGCGGATTGGCCCCCCGCGGCCCAGCGGGAGTGCCGCGCGGCACCGCGCCCAACGGCAGCGGGGTGCCCTCGACGGGAGCGAAAATTCGTTTGTCGGATGTCACCCGGTCGTCGGGCGGTACACCTTGGGAGAGCAGGTTCGGGTCCAGCGGGGACGGGCCCAGGGTGTGCTGCCTCATCGCGAGTGGCATGAAAGGCCGGTCGCTGTTGCAGATTTCGACGGTCGGGGCCCGTTTTCCGGGGTGTCCCATGCACGGGTAGTTGCGGGCGCCGCGGACCGCGATCGGCGAATCCTGAGGCAGCTTGCAGTACAGGCCATCCGGTGTGTCGATGACCGTCTGGTCGGCGGGGGATCGCCACGAACTGGGCGGCATGAAGCCGACTGTGCAGATCGGCGGGTCCTCGACGGTCAACGCGAAGTCACCGATCGGCAAACCATTCACGTGGTTGAGGCCACTGGATGTTAGAAAGCTGCCCATGATCGGCGGGAGCAGCACCAGTAGTTGCTCGAGCGATGGGTGATACGTCACGCCGATCTGACCGATGGTGGTCAGGTTGGCAAGCAGGATCGGAAGTGTCGGTTTGACCTGCTCGAGCAGCCGGGACGTTTCATTCAAGGCGTCGGGACCGTTGCGCAGCAGCGTGCGGAACTTGGAGTCGTCCGTCGCCAGCACGCCGGAGATTCCGGCCAGACTGCGCGCCCAGGTCCGCACTTTGTCGGCGGTCTGCGCCTGCGAATTCAGCAGCGGCCCAACGTCTTCGGTAAGTGTCTTGGCGCGGTCGGCGACGCTGTTGAAATCGGTGGAGAGGCGCGACGTCGAGTCGGACAACGACCCCAGGTCGTAACCGGCCCCGTTGAAGGCCTTGAACGACTCATCCAGCAGCTGACCGATCTTGTCCTTCGGAAAGCTGTTGACCAGAGCGCTCACCTGATCGAGCATCGGCCCGACCGCCTGCGGAATCGTGGTGTCATGCCGGGGGATGACTGAACCATCGCGCAGGAACGGACCGGAATCGCTTCGTGGTTGCAGATCGACATACTGCTCACCGACCGCGGAGACGCTGCGCACCGCAGCCGCCAGATTCGCCGGGATCTTGGGTGAGGTACCCAGGGACAGTGTCGCTTTCGCGCCATCGGGCGTGAGCCCAACCGCGGTGACCTTACCGACCTGCACGCCGCGGTAGGTGACGTTGGCGAACCGGTACAGACCTCCGGTGGCCGGCAACTCGAGCGTGACGGTCATCCGGCCGATCCCGAGCAAGGTCGGGGCCTGGATGTAGAACAAGACCATCGCGACGACGCCGACGATTCCCACGATGGTGAAGATCGCCAACTGAATTCGGACGAAGCGGGTCAGCATCTAGCCGCCACCTCCCGCGGGTGCCGCAGCGGGTCCCGGTAACGGGCCGAATCCTGCCTGGGGCGTGACCGGTGCAGCAGCAGGTCCCGGCGGGGGCCCGCTGAAATTGAGGGGCGACGGACCGGGCGCCGGGGCCGCGGGCGCCGGCGCTGCGGGTGGTGGTGGAGGCCCAGGCGGCAGCGCACCGGGTGGCAGCGGCGGCGCATTCACCCCGGCGTGCAGCGGGTCGAGGGTGTAGTTCAGCCAGTACGGGTCGCCGGGCGCGGCAACCTCTTCTTCATGGAGTTGACCCCAGTGGGTGCCCAGGAACAGACCCTTCTTGAGCTTGGGGATCGTGATGTCCAAGTCGAAGAACAGGTTGAAGAAGTCACCCCGGACGCCTCGGTCGATCAGGTTCTGCGGGAACGGAAAGTGTGTCGCGTACTCGATGGTCGCGTCGAGATCGTCTCCGACGCTGGCGATCGCGTCGATGGTCGGCGCCAGGTTCTTCAGATTTCGCACCAGGTCGGCCTGGGTGTCGTTGACCAAGGCGGTGGCGGTGTCACTGAACCCTCGCAGCTTGTCCAGCGCGGTCGTCAAGCGTGGCCGCTCCTTCGCCAAGACCTCCAGCGCCGGTGGAATCTTGTGCAGCGCTTGCGTGAGAGTGTCGCGCTGGTCCGCGAAGGTCGTGGCAAGCCGGTTCAGCGCCTGGATTGACGCGACGATGTTCTCGCGCTCCTGGTCGAACGTACCCACGAACTTGTCCAGCCGGGCCAGTAGATCGCGAACAGCTCCCGCACGCCCGGACAGGGCGGCGTTGAAGTTGTGGATGATCTCCCCAATCTGTCCCAGTCCACCACCGTTGACCAGCACCGCCAACGACGAAAGTGTCTGTTCCGTCGAGGGATAGGTCGAGGCCCGGCTCAAGGGGATGGTGGTGCCGGGGCGCAGCCGTCCGCTGGCCGGCTGCCCCGGCGGGGGATTGAGCTCGAGGTGCATCGAACCCAGCAGGCTGGTCTGCCCGACGCTGGCCACCGCATTCGCCGGGACGACGACATCATGCTTGACCGAAATCTCCACATCGGCATGCCAGTTCTTCACCGTCATCGGTCCCACGCTTCCGACGACGACGTCGTCGATCAACACCGGCGAATTCGATTCCAGCGTCACGACATTCCCGATCTCGACGTGGTACACGTCGGTTCCCGGTCCGCGGCCGACGGCACCGGGCAACGGGAGTGAGTTCAGCCCGTGGAAGGCGCACCCGGTCGACATCAGCATCACGCAACAGCCGATGGCCAGCACTCGGCGAAGAGCTACCCGAGCCGTCATTGGTGACCACCTTCCGCCGGCAACAGCACTCCCGGCAGCCCTGGCGCCGGGGGAGGCGGCGGCGGGACAGAGGGGGGCGGCGGTTCCGGCATCGCTGCTCCCGGAATCCGGCCGAACGGTACCGACGGGGCGGGGCCGTTGGGAACCGGGTCACTGGGCAGACCTGTGTAAGCCGATACGGCGGGCGGGATGTCCGGCGTCGTTGGTTTGACGCCTTCGCCACCGGGCGCCAACCGGGGCTCACTGTAAACAACGTCTGACGGCGCGGGACCGGGCTGGATGAACGGGTTGATCGGGATCGGCGACTGGTTGAAGTTGAGCACCCGTAAACCAGGGCCGAGGAACAACGAGCACAGTTTGCCGGTCTCGGTTGACGTGACGTTCTCGACAGCCGCGACCATTCCGCAGCCGGGCACTGGTAGCGGAAGCAGAAGACCCGACTGGGTCGGGTTGGCGAAGTCCATCAGGCCGAATCCACCGACGATGCTTCCGGTGTCGGGGTTGTAGTCGCTGTAGAAGTTGGCCAGCGAGTTCGGCGCGGCGTGCAGGACGTTCTCCAGTGCCATGTGCTTGTCGACGAGGATCTGGGTGAAGTCGGCCAATTGTGAGATCTGTTGACTGGTCTGTTCGCGGGTGCCGGCGATGAATCGCTGCACCTCCCCGACCGCCGTGGACAGGTTGGTCAGCGCCCCGTCCAGGTCGGACCTGCTGTCGTTGATCACGCTGGTCAGCGTGGCCAGCCGGTTGTTGAACTGCACGATCTGAGTGTTGCTGTCGCGCAACGCGGTAACGAAGGTCTGCAGGTTCTTGATGATGTCGACGATGTTGCCGCTGCCGCCGGCCAGCGTCCGCGCAACCCCGGACAGTTGAGCCAGCGCTTGGCGCAGCTTGTCACCGTTGCCGTCCAACGCGTTGGCGGCGCTGTCGATGAACTTCGCTACGGCCGGCGTAGAGACCTTGCTGTTGGGGCCCAAATCGGTTGCCAGCCGCATTAATTGGGTCTTGACCTCGTCCCACTCAACGGGTGTCGCCGTACGGTCGGCGGATATGACAGCGCCGTCCGCCATCGTGGGGCCGCTGGTTCGGTAGGCGGGAGTGAGCTGAACATAGCGGGCCGCGATCAGGTTCTGCGCCACGATCACCGCTTTGGCATCCGCCGGAACCGGTATGTCGCGGTCGACGTTCAAGGTCATCTTGACCTGTGTGCCCTCGGGCTGGATGGACTTGATGGTGCCGACCTTGACGCCCGAGACCCGCACCTCGTCGCCGGGGTAGATCGACGTGGCGGTGGTGAAGTAGGCGGTGATGCGCTTGGGCCCGAAGAACACATCACGCACGACCCACGCGGCCCCGGCCACAACGAGTGCGGCCAGGACCAAGGCGCCCAGGCGGGCGAACTTGTTGTGGCGGATCACTGTTCGCCCCCGATCCGTCCACCCAAGGTGCAACCCGGGCATTCTGGAGCTCCGTTGTACGGGAAGGCGATCAACGAACGCGGTACCGGCGAGGGGAACCCTGGGCCGCGGGCCGGGTCGAACGTGCGGAATCCGAACAGGTAGTCCATGAACGGTTGAAAGAGCTGCGGGATAAGCAGGTTCGGAACGAATGCCGAGTAGTAGAACCCGTTGGCGACGGCCTCACCGACCGTGACCTGGTACTTCGCCAGCGCAGGCAGGGCCTTGCTGATGTTCTCCTTGTTCTTCAGCAAGACGTCGTTCACCGAGTTCAGCTTCTCCAGCGTCGGCGCCAACTTGGCTTCGTTGTCATGTACCAGACCGGAGATCTGCTGGGCCACCGTCGAAGTGGCCGACAGCAGCTCGACGATCTCTTGCCGGCGTACCGCCAGAACCTGCAGCAGGTCGTCGGCGTTGAGGATGAGCCTGTTGAGCTGTTGGCTGCGGTCGGCCAAGATCCCGGTGACGTCGGCCGCGCCCTTGAAAAGCTCGGACAGATTCGTGTTGCGGCCGTTGAGGGTTCGCGACAACCGGGTGATGGCGTCGAAGGTAGGCCCAAGTTGCGGGGCGATCTGGTTGAGCGTCGTCGTCAGCGTGTCCAATGACTGATTGAGTGCCTGGGTGTTGGTGCCCGCGGAGTTGGTGGTCAGGTCGGTGACTGCTTCGGTCAGCGAATACGGCGAACCCGTGCGCGACACCGGGATGACGTCCATCGGGTGCATGCTTCCGTGCCCGCCGGACTCCAGCGTCAGCACACGTTCGCCGAGCAGTGTGCCGGTCCTGATGTGCGCGGTGGTGTCGGCGCCGAGCGGAACATTGCCCTTCATCGTGAACGTGACCAGCGCATCGCCGTTGTGCAACTCGACATCCGACACCGCGCCGACTTTGATGCCGGACACGGTGACCGGGTTGCCGGGAGTGAGGCCACCGGCTTCGGAGAACAACGCCTTGTACTTGACCGACGTCGCCAACGACACCAACTGATCTGGCGACAAGCCGACGAGGATTACCAGGATCATCAGCACAGCGCCGACGAATCCCGCCTTGATCAGGCTCGCTCCGCGATACTTAAGCATCAGGTTCAGCACACCTTCCGGCATCTGATCTGAACCATGGGGCGGCGACCGTCTTGCCCTGCAGATCGGTGCCGCGTAGGTAGGCGCCGCAGAGGTAATACGGAATGGTGGCTCCCATGGTGCCGAGTCGAATCAGCTTGCGGTAGTTGATCGGCGCCTTCTGAATGGCGACGTCCAGCCGGTCCTTGTCCTCGTCGAGGTAGGGTGCCAACTTGCTGAGTTCACTGACCGTGTCCGCAAGTGGCCGCCTGGCGTTGCTCAGCAGGCTCGCCAGCGACGCGGTTCCCTTACTCAACGCATCGATCGCCGCGCCGATCGGATCTCGATCTTGTGCGAGCCCGGTGATCAGCTGTTCGAGGCGATCGATGGCACCGGAGAACTGCGGACCGTCTTTGGCGACGGTAGCGACCACCGTATTCAGGTTCTCGATCAACTGCTGCACGGTCTGGTCGTTGTCGGCCAGCGCATTCGAGAACGACGACGTCTTGGAAAAGAGCGAGTCGATTGTCCCGCCCTCGCCCTGGAACACCTGCAGTAGCGCCGCGGAAAGCTCGTTGACATCGCGTGCATTCAAGCCCTGCACAAGAGGTTTCAGCCCGCCGAGCAGCAGATCGAGGTCCAGCGCCGGCGCCGTGCGGTCCACCGGAATCTGCCCGCCGGCTCCGAGTCGCTTGGCCGAACCCGGCCCGTCGACGAGTTCGAGATAGCGGTCACCCACCAGGTTGAGGTAGCGGACCGCGGCTCGGGTGCCGTCGGTCAGCGCGATGTTCTGGTCGGCGTCGAACTTCACCACGACCTTCTTGTCGGGTCGCAGCGAGACGCTGTTGATCGTGCCCACCCGGATCCCGGCGACGCGGACCGACTGTCCCTCTTTCAGCCGCGAGGCGTCGGAGAACACGGCCGAGTATTCGTTGGTAGATCCGGTGCGGTACTGCCCGAAGATGAAGAAGAGGAACGCGGTCAACACCGTCATCACAACCGCGAAGACGCCGAATTTGATCAGCGTGGGGCGTAGTGATCGGTTCATCCGGGCTGCCCTGTCATCGCGGTATTGCGGGGTGGGCCGGCGATCGGCCCGTACAGCAACTGCTTGAGCGCGTCGGAGTTGATCAGTAGCTGCTGGTTTCCGTACTGAGCCGGGTTGGCTCCGTCATCGGTGACCAGGAACGGCGTCGCGGTGTTGAAGGTGTGGCCCGGCAGGTCGAAGCATTTCGGCCCGCCCGTCGCGGCCACCTTGGGCAGGTTGGTCGGGTACCGGAAACGCTCGGCACCGAACGTCAGGCTGGCCACCACCTGAACACCGGGTTCCTTGAACGGGATGGCTTTCGCCGCGCTCGACATACCACCCAGTGCACACCTCAGCGCCGGGCTGTACTCGTTGGTCAGGTCGGTGGTCGGCACCAACAGGCGCAGGTCCGTCGCCAGTGCTTTACGGTTCGTGCTCAGCACGTCGTTTCCGGTCTCCCCCAACCCGATTGCGCTGACCAGCAGCGCGTCGAGATTGCGTTGCTCGTCGACGATCGTCTTGCTGAACTTCACCGTGTTGTCGACGGTCTTGATCAGATCCGGTGCCGCGTCGCCGTAGGCGTTGGCCGCCACCGCTGTCATCTTGATGTCGTCTCTCAACGCGGGCAGCACCGGATCCAGCTTGGCCAGAAAGGAATCCAGGTCGCTGAAGGCCTGACCTATTTTCTCGCCGCGGCCGCTGACCGCCTGGGCGAGCGCGCCGAACGTCTCATTGAGCTTCGCCGGATCGATCCGGTCGAACACCGAGACAAGTCGCTGGAAGATGGTGTTGGCCTCGACGGTGACGTGCTGACCGGTCAGCACCTGACCGGCGCGCAACGCACGCGTCGACGGCTCGGGCGGCGCTACCAGGTTGACGAACTTGGCCCCGAACACCGTCGGCGCGGTGATGTCGACGAGCACGTTGGCCGGAATCAAATGCAGCTGCCCGGGCTGCATGGCCAGGTGCAACACCGCCTGGCCGTCCGGCTTCGACTCGATCGAGGCAACTTGGCCCACTTGCACGCCGCGCATCTCAACCTTTGCGCCGGCGTTCATCACCAGCCCGGCCCGTGGCGAAATGACCGTCACCGGGGTGCTTTCGGTGAAGCTGCCCTGGAACAGCCCCACGGCAACGGCGACGATCGTGGCGAGGACCGCCACGGTCGCCAGACCCGCCAGTGCGCGTATCCCATTGCTGGACATGGACTGTGTTCCCTATCCCGAGAGGTTGAAGTTGCCGTTTGAGCCATAGATCGACAGTGACACCAGCAGCGTCACCGAGATCACGACGATGAGTGAGGTGCGTACCGCGTTGCCGGTCGCAACGCCGACTCCTTCGGGACCGCCCGATGCGAAAAATCCGTAGTAGGTGTGCAGCAGCAGCACAGCGAACGCCATCAGGATGGCCTGCAGGAACGACCACACCAGGTCCAGCGGGTTGAGGAAGGTGTCGAAGTAGTGGTTGTAGAGGCCGGCGGACTGGCCGAACAGCACGACCGTGGTGAATTGACTTGCCATGAAAGACAATATGACCGCGATGCTGTACAGCGGGGTGATCGCGAGCATCCCCGCGACGATCCGGGTGCTGACCAGGTAGGAGATCGGCCGGATCGCCATGGCCTCCAGCGCGTCGATTTCCTCACTGATCCGCATCGCGCCGAGTTGCGCCGTCACGCCCGCACCGAAAGTGGCGGCCAGCCCGATACCGGCGACGACCGGCGCCGCGATCCGCACGTTGATGAACGCCGACAGCAGCGCGGTCAGCGCCTCGATGCCGATGTTGCCCAACGAGCTGTAGCCCTGCACGGCGAGCGTGCCACCGGCGGCCAGCGTCAGGAAGCCGACAATCACGACGGTTCCGCCGATCATCGCCAACGTGCCTGCACCCATGCTGATTTCGGCGACCAGGCGAATGATCTCGCGACCGTAACGGGTAACCGCGAACGGGATGCCGGCCAACGCCTTGCCGTAGAACACGGTGTGGTCGCCGATCGCGGCGAAAGTGCCGACAGGCCTGCGCCAGAAGCCGAGGACCCGGAAGGCCCGCGGATATGTCATCCTCAGCGTCTTCATCGTCGCCACGGCAGCTGTCCCATCACTTCGTCGTGAATCGGATGCCGATCGCCGTAACGACCACGTTGACAACAAACAGCGCCATGAAGGCGTAGACCACGGTTTCGTTGACGGCGTTGCCGACTGCCTTGGCACCGCCGCCGGACACCGTGAGTCCGCGATAGCACGCGACCAAGCCGGCGATGACGCCGAACAGCGACGCCTTGATGCAGGAGATGATGACCTCCGGCACGCCGGTCAGCAAGGTGATCCCGGCGGCGAACGCGCCCGGGTTGACGTCTTGCACGAACACCGAGAACACGTAGCCGCCGACGATTCCGATGATGACCACCAGGCTGTTGAGCAACAACGCGACCAGTCCGGCCGCCAGCATCCGGGGAGTCACCAACCGCTGAACGGGATTGATCCCGAGCACTTCCATCGCATCGATCTCTTCGCGGATGGTGCGCGAGCCCAAGTCGGCGCACATCGCCGTCGCGCCCGCGCCGGAGACGATCAACACGGTCACCAGCGGGCCGACCTGGGTGACCGCGCCGAACGCCGCACCGGCCCCGCTGAGGTCCGCGGCGCCCAACTCCCGCAGCAGGATGTTGAGGACGAAGCTGATCAGAACCGTGAAAGGGATGGCGACCAAGAACGTCGGCGCCAGCGCAACGCGCGC
Organism: uncultured Actinomycetota bacterium; assembly: GCA_963824335.1. Classification (GTDB taxonomy): domain Bacteria; phylum Actinomycetota; class Actinomycetes; order Mycobacteriales; family Mycobacteriaceae; genus Mycobacterium. The sequence goes on along the minus strand of CAWGPB010000034.1, from coordinate 197,773 downwards.
GATGAACCACGACTGCTCCAGGAACTCCCGCGCCTGGAAGGGCCGGCGGAATGCGAACCGGACCGCGTCGGCGCTCATCGCGAAGAGCCCACCGACGGATTGCATCGCGCCGGAGAGTCCGCTCGGCAGGCTAATGCCGGAGGACCAGCGCTCCGCGCCTTTAGTCGCCATTGGTCCCTACCATCGCCACGCCAATTCCTCCGTCTCGTCCGCCCGAGTTGGCGCACCCGAAAATAACGCGGGCCGGGCGGACCCCACTTCTGGAAGCGTCCGGCGATTATGACCCATGCCACATGCGGCGGGAGTGAAAACTGACAACTGAGGGACCTCCAAATTAAGTGACGGCACCGATAGTTTTGAGCTCGATGATCCGGTCCCAGTCCAATTCGAGCTCCAGCAGGATTTCGTCGGTCTGCTCGGCGAACCCGGGCGCGGGCCCCGAAACCGGTGCGGCCACGTCGAACTGCACCGGGTTGGCGACTAGTTCGAGTTCGCCTGCCTGCACTACATATTCATTGGCCCGTACCTGAGCGTCACCGGCCGCCTGCAACGTGTCCTGCACCGGAGCCCACGGCCCGGCGAGCGTGGCGAAGCGTTCGCTCCACTCCGCAAGACTGCGGGTGGCGATGGCCTTGCTGAGGATCTGGACAGCCTCGGCGGTGTTGGCCGCGATCTTCTCGTCGCTCTCGAACCGGGGATCGTCGGCCAGCTCGGGCTGGTCGATGTGGCGGCAGACGTCGGCCCAGAACTTGCCGGCCTGCATCATCACGAAAGAGATGTAGCGACCGTCCGATGTCGCGTACAGGCCGACCAGCGGATTGATCGGAGACCCGTGCACCCCGGGCGGAAAGGCCTCCATGCGCTGGTTGAGGTGCACCGTCAACGCCACGGTGTGCCCCATCGACCACAGCCCGCTGCCCAGCAGTGAGACGTCGACGACCGACGGTTCACCGGTGCGCTCGCGCTTGAATAATGCCGCCGCGATGCCACCGGCAAGGTTGGTTCCGGAGATGGTGTCGCCGTAGGCCGGTCCGGGCGGGCCGACCATGCCTTCGGTTCCGGGCGGAGTGATGGTGGCGGCGGTTCCGGCTCGGCACCAGAAGGCGGTCATGTCGTAGCCGCCTTTTTCCGACTCCGCGCCGCGGGGGCCCAGGGCACTGCCGCGGGCGTAGATGATCGTCGGGTTGACCGCACGGATGTCGTCGACATCGATGCCGAACTTCCTGCGGTGCCCGGGCAGAAAACTGGTCAAGAAGACATCCGAGCGACGGGCCAACTCGTAGAGCACCTCTTTGCCCTCGGGCACCGACATGTCCAGACCGAGGCTGCGCTTGCACCGGTTGGCGTGCTCGATGTTCGGGTTGGGGTCGCCCTCGACCCGGAGCAGGCCGGTCTGCCGCAGACCGCGCTGCGGGTCCCCGGTCACCGCGTGCTCGACCTTGACGACGTCGGCGCCCCACTCGGCCAGCACCGCACCCGCGGACGGGACGAACCCGTACATCGCGACCTCGAGAACGCGAATGCCCTCCAGCGGCCTGGTCATGCCGACCCCGCAGCGGCGACGGCTGGAACGGCAATGGTCTTGCGCTCCAAGAATTCCTCGAGCCCCGCCACGCCCATCTCACGTCCGACACCCGATTGCTTGAAGCCACCGAACGGAGCGTCGGCGCTGAAGTAGTTGCCGCCGTTGACCGAAAACGATCCGGCGCGGATCCGGCGCGCGACGGCCAGCGCCCGATCTTGATCCGCGCTGAACACCGCACCGGCGAGGCCGTAGATGGAGTTGTTGGCGATGCGCACCGCATCGTCGTCATCGTCGAAGGCGATGACAGCCAGCACCGGGCCGAACACCTCGTGCTGCGCGATCTCGCTGTCGGGGTCGACGTTGGTCAGCAACGTCGGCGCATAGAAATAGCCCGGATCCAGCCGCTTGCCACCGGTGACCAGGGTCGCGCCGTCGGCGACGGCCCGCTGCACCAAGGCGTCGACCTTGTCGCGCTGGCGCTCGTTGATCAGCGGTCCCATGTAGGTCTTCGGGTCGGCCGGATCGCCATGACGGACCTTGGCGAAGTTCTGCGCGATCAACTCGACGATCTCGTCGTGATGCTTCCTCGGCACCAGCAGCCGCGACGTCAGCGCGCAGCCCTGGCCGGCATGGGTGACCATCGAGAAGGCCGCGAACACGCTCGCGCCGGCGAAGTCGGCGTCGTCGAGCAGGATCGCCGCCGACTTTCCACCGAGTTCGAGGAAGACCCGCTTGACGGTTTCGCTGGCCGCGGCCATGATCCGGCGCCCGACGGGCGTCGACCCGGTGAACGTGATCACGTCGACGTCCGGGCTGGTGGTCAACGCTTCTCCGACAGCCGAATCCGACGAGCTGAGAACGTTGACGACGCCAGCCGGGATATCGGTGTGGTGGGCGATCAGCTCACCCAGCGCCAGTGTGACCAGCGGAGTATCCGGCGCGCCCTTGAGAATGACGGTGCATCCGGCCGCCAGTGCCGGCGGCAGCTTCGCCAGAGCCAACTGGTTCGGGTAGTTGTAGGCGATGATCGCGCCGACCACGCCGGCGCCTTCCTTTTCCACCCAGCGCCGATGCCGCATCCCCCGCGATTCGATTTCGCCGAGATCCTCGGTCATCGAGTAGTCACGCAACAGGTCGGCGTAGTAGCGGACGATCTTGATCGGCTCGTCGAGCTGGGCGCCCTGGGTGAGGGCGCGCGTCGCACCCACCTCCGCGATGGTGAGCTCGCGCAGTTCCTCGGCATGATCGAGCAGCGCCTGATGCAGCTGCTCGAGGCAGCGGACCCGAAACGCGGCATCGGTCGACCAGCTCGTCGTGTCGAAGGCCCGGCGCGCGGCCGCGATGGCGCGCTGCGCTTCATCGATCCCCGCGTCGGGAGCGTGACCGATGACGTCACCGGTGGCCGGGTTGACCGATGCGAAGACCCGGCTGGTCGTGACGAGTTGACCGTCGATCAAGAGCCTCCGGTCGGCTGCCGGCTGCGACCCGCCATTGGTCGATGGGCTACCACCCACAGTGACGGTGGCCGCATCGTGCAAGGGCATTCGGTCTCCTCAACATGTGGATAATTCCATTCTCATCCCGGGCGAATCTTACATTCCACCTACGAGAATTCAACGAAACGGGAGAAACGAGACTGGCATACTCGTGACCGATTGGAATGTTCGTTATTTACAACGTCGTCGCAGCACAAGTGCGGTTTCTGAGCCGTCTTGCGAGCGACGTTAACGTGAGAGTAAGGTTCTCATATTCGGAAGGGAGATTCTTTGTGTGTGGTACGGCCCCTACCCCGGTGACCCCATGAGAACGGCTGTTGTCACCGGCGGCGGCTCCGGAATCGGCCTTGCCGTCGTGGAGCGACTCCGCAAAGACGGACTACAGGTCGCAAGCCTGGATCTCAAGGCGTCCGACACTCCGTCGGCGTTCACCGCCGACGTCACCGACCGCGGGCAGATCGACGCCGCGCTCTCGGGCATTCGCGAGGAACTCGGGCCGATCACCGTTCTGGTCAACGCCGCCGGGCTCGACGGGTTCAAGCGCTTCGCCCACATCGAATTCGCCGACTGGCAGCGATTGATCGACGTCAACCTCAACGGGGTCTTCCACATGATCCAGGCCGTGCTTCCCGACATGCTGGACGCCGAATGGGGACGCATCGTCAACATCTCCTCGTCCAGCACGCACTCCGGCGCACCTTTCATGTCGCACTACGTCGCAGCCAAATCCGCCGTCAACGGGCTGACCAAGTCGCTGGCCCTGGAGTACGGGCCCAACGGCATCACGGTCAACGCGGTGCCGCCGGGTTTCATCGACACCCCGATGCTGCGCGCAGCTGAGCAGCGCGGCAACCTCGGCGATATCGACAAGACCATCGCCGCAACGCCGGTACGCCGGATAGGTCAGCCCGAAGACATCGCGGCGGCCTGCGCGTTTCTGGTGTCCGAGGAAGCCGGCTACATCACCGGCCAGATCCTGGGCGTCAACGGCGGCCGAAACACCTAGCCGTCACGCACATTTCGGTAGCAGACCAAGAGGAGAAGCGGTGGGAGAAGCGCAGGGCAGGGTAGCCGGCAAAGTCGCATTCGTGACAGGTGCGGCTCGCGGCCAGGGGCGCAGTCATGCGGTTCGGCTGGCCGAAGAGGGCGCCGACATCATCGCGGTCGACATCTGCCGGGACGTCGACACCATCGGCTACCCGATGGCAACCCCGGAGGATCTCGACGAGACCGCACGGCTGATCGAGAAGACCAACCAACGAGTTGTGATCGCGCAGGCCGACGTTCGCGATGCGGCGGCTCTGCAAGCGGCTTTGCAGACCGGCCTGGCCGAATTCGGCAAGCTCGACGTCGTGGTGACCGCGGCCGGCGTGGCCGGCATGAAGGGGCAGCCGCCGCTGCAGGCCTGGTCCGACGTGATCAACACCAATCTGATCGGGACGATCAACGCGATTCAGGTTGCGCTGCCACACCTCAACGAAGGCGCATCGATCATCGCGACCGGATCGACGGCCGCGCTGATGGACACCTCCAAGAAAGACAACCCCGGCAAAGACCCGGGCGGCATGGCCTACGTGCACTCCAAGCGCGCCCTGTCGAGCTACGTCCATGACCTCGCAACCGAACTCTCAGTGTTCGGCATCCGGGCCAACGTCGTGCATCCAACCAACACGAATACCCCCATGCTGCAGAGCGAGCCGATGTACCGTTCGTTCCGGCCAGATCTCGAGAACCCGACCCGCGCAGACGCCGAACCGGTTTTCGGTGTGCAGCAGGCGATGAAGATTCCGTTCGTCGAACCGGAGGACATCAGCAACGCGGTGCTGTGGCTGGCCTCCGACGAGGCCAGGTATGTGACAGGTATGCAGCTGCGCGTCGACGCCGGCGGATACCTCAAATGGTACGACTACCGCACGTAGGGGAAACCAGTGAAAGTTCGGGTTGATTCAGATCGCTGCCAGGGGCACACGCTGTGCTCCATGATCGCGCCGGAGTCCTTTGAGCTCGACGACATCGAAGGTCACGCGTCGGCCGTGTCGGAAGACGTTCCGGCAGAACACGAAGACGCCGTAAGAGAAGCGGCGCAGTCCTGCCCTGAACAAGCCATCCTGATAACGGAGTCCAGCTCGTGAGCATCGACGACGACATCTCCAACGACAGCGACCGCAAGAAGAACCGGTATCACTTCGACCGGCACACCCCCGAGTACCGCAGCCAGTTCGAAAAGATCACCGAAGAGATCCACGACAAGTGCCCGATCGCGTGGACCGACACCTACGACGGGCACTGGGTCGCCGGCGGCAGCAGCGCGGTGTTCGAGCTCGCTCGCTGCCCGGCGGTGTCCAACGACCACGACATCAACGGTGAACGCCGCGGCTACCAAGGCATTTCGATCCCGAAGGCCAAACGGGCCAGCGGTGTCCGCGGCGGCATTCTGGAAATGGACGAGCCTGAGCACCGCATCTACCGGACGGTGCTCAACCCCTACCTGTCGCCGGCCGCGGTGAAGCGTTGGGTGCCGTTCATCGACGACGTGACCCGGGCCTGCCTCGACGAGAAGATCGAACAAGGCCACATCGACTTCGTCGACGATCTGGCCAACATCGTGCCGGCCGTGCTGACGCTGGCGATGCTGGGCATCCCGCTGAAGAACTGGGCGATTTACAGCGAGCCGGTGCATGCCTCGGTGTACACGCCGGAGCACTCCCCCGACATCGACAAGATCGTCGCCATGCATCGGCAGATGGGTCTGGATCTACTGACCAACATGGTCGAGATCAAGGAGAACCCCCGGCCGGGAATCGTCAACGGGCTCTTGCAGTTACGGATCGACGGTGAGCCCGCACCCGACCTCGAGATCATGGGCAACCTCGGGTTGGTCATCGGCGGCGGCTTCGACACCACCACCGCGTTGACCGCGCACTCGATGGAATGGCTCTCGCAGCATCCCGACGAGCGCGAACGACTCAGCCGCGAGCGCGACACCCTGCTCGACCCCGCCACCGAGGAGTTCCTGCGCTACTTCACACCGGCGCCCGGTGACGGACGTACCTTCTCCGACGACGTCGAACTCGAGGGGACACAGTTCAAAGAGGGCGAGCGGCTGTGGATCTCGTGGGCCATGGCCAACCGCGACCCGTCGGTCTTCCATGATCCGAACAAGATTGTCATGGACCGTAAAGGCAACCGGCACTTCAGCTTCGGCCTGGGCGTTCACCGGTGCATCGGCTCTAACGTGGCACGGACGGTGTTCAAGTCGATGCTGACCGCGGTGCTCGACCGGATGCCGGACTACGTCTGCGACCCTGACGGCACCGTCCACTACGAGACCATCGGTGTCATCCAGGGGATGCGAAACCTGCCGGCCACCTTCACCCCGGGAAAGCGACTCGGCGCGGGGCTTGACGATACGCTGGAGAAGCTTCAAAAGATCTGCGACGAGCAGGAACTGGCGCTGCCGATCACCGAGCGCAAGGAAGCCGCCGTCATCGATTAGCGGGCGGGCAGCCCCAATACCCGCTGGGCGATGATGTTGCGCTGGATCTCCGAGGTGCCGCCGGCGATGGTCCCGGAGAAACTCCGGGCGTAGCGCTCGAACCAACTGCTGAAGTAGTGATCGAGGTTCATCGGCTCGTAGGGTCCGGTCAGGGCGGGATGCAGTAGCCCATCGGATCCCGCTGCGGATAAAGCGTTTTCGCATGCCTGCCGCTCGGCTTCCGAACCGAGCAGTTTCAGTACCGACAGCGCGGGCACGTCTTCTTCTCCGCGGGCGGCCCGGGCCAGCGCCACCGAACCGAGTAGCTGGAGTGCCTGACGGTCCATGATCGTGGTGGCGTAGTGGTCACGCTCGAGCTCGTTCGCCGGGTGGAAATCGGTGATGACGTTGTCGAGCCGATCGGCGAACCCGAGCCACATCATGGTCCGTTCGTGTCCGAGTGAGCCGTTGGCCACCCACCAACCCTGGTTGAGCGGACCGACCAGGTTCTCCGCCGGCACTCTCACGTCCTCGAAGAACACCTCGTTGAAGTCGAGGTTGTCTTGGCCGCAGATATCCGGGAATGGTCGGCGCGTCACCCCGGGCGTATCGGTAGGAATCACCAGTGCGCTGATTCCCTTGTGCTTGGGGGCATCTGGATCGGTGCGTACGAAGGTCAGCAGCACATCGGCATCGTGGGCGCCCGACGTCCAGACTTTCTGCCCGTTGACCACGAAGTGGTCGCCGTCGCGCACCGCTCTGGTCCGCAGTGATGCCAGGTCGGAACCGGCGCTGGGCTCGCTCATGCCCAGCGAAGCGGTGATCTCGGCCCGCAGGATGGGCACCGCCCACCGCTGTTTCTGCTCGTCGCTGCCGAATGAAATGAGCGAGGCGGCAATGATATTCACGCCTTGCGGGTTGAAGCTGTGGTAAATCCTGCGCTTGCACAGCTCTTCCAGGTACACATACTGCTGCAGGACGGTGGCGTTGCGGCCGCCGAATTCCGGCGGCTGAGTGGGCAACAGCCACCCATTGTCGAACAGCAGTCGCTGCCAGCGACGAGCCCAATCCGGCATGTGCGACACCGACTTCGGCCGCTCCAATGCCTCGGCTGCGGCTGCAGGCGCGTGCTCGTCGAGGAAGGCGACGAACTCGGCGCGGAATGCCTCGACGTCTGGATCAAAGGTGAGCTGCACGGTACTCCTCGGTAACCCTGGCCCGGTGCTCGGCGGTTCCGCCGAGCATGAGCTCGCCGGCCTTGGCTCGCTTCAACGCGAACTGCAGATCGTTCTCCCAGGTGAAGCCCATCGCGCCGAACAGTTGCAGGCCGTGACGGAATACCAGCGACTGGCATTCGCCCGCAGCAGCTTTCGCCATCGCGGCGGCCAGCCGCCGGCGCGGGTCGTTGCCGGCGATCGTCAACGCGGAGTAGTAGGCAAGGGCACGCGCCCGCTCGATCGCGACGTGCATGTCGGCGGCCTTGTGCTGAACCGCCTGAAACGACCCGATCGCCACCCCGAACTGGTGGCGGCTGCGCACGTGGTCGAGAACCAGATCCAGGATGCGTTGGCACGCACCGACCGTGGTGATCGCCATGCCCATCAGGGCGACGTGGTGCGCCCGCTCGGTGTCGACCCGCACGCGAGCCGCATCGGGTAGCCGCAGTCCGCTGAAGGTCAGATCGGCAACGTGCAGCACCGGGTCGAGCACGGCGCTGCGCCGTGCGGACAGCTGCCCATCCGCGTCGTCGGCTTTGACGACGAACACTGCGGCATCGGTGACCACCGCAAGCCTCTCCGCGCGATCGCCGTCCAGCACGTGCCGGGCGGTGCCGTCGAGTACCCACTCGTCACCGTCGCGGTGCACGCTGATCCCGCTGTATATGGCGGTGCCGGATGCCCGCGAGTCGAACCGGTAGCCCACCAGCGGCGCGAACTGACTCATGGTCGCCAGGAACGGGGTCGGATCGGTCGCGCGCCCCAGCTCTTCGAGGACGATGGCCAACTCGACGGCGTTCTCCGGATCACTCATCTCGGTCCAGCCGTGCTCGACGTAGGCCTTCCAGACCGGAGCCGGGTCGACACCGTCTTCGGCGACACCTCGGACCAGTGCCGGGGGGCATTGCTTGCCTACGGCGTCGCGGACGGTTTCTTGCCAGAGCCGCTGATCGGCGTCGAATTCCAGCAGCATCCGGCCAGCTCCTTAGCTCAGTTAACGTGCTGTGAGAATAGCATTCTCTTAATAGCACAGTGACAATCTCGCCGAGAAGTCACTGAGGCGGACATCGGGTCGAGCCACCCGGGCTTTCCGACCCCACCGAACGGGCCGCCAGGGTCGCTGGCCGGCCGCCCTGAAACCGGAGAATGTTATTATCACTGGCGAAGAACAGCACTTACATCTGGTGGGCCTGATTGTGGCCGCTATCAGGGACGATGAATAATCGAAATGCTTACCGGAAACCCGTTGATTAGCGGCGAACCGGGATGTTAGTTTAGCTAGCAGACTACTGACGGCCTGGACGCAGTCAGTCGATTCGCGGAGGGTGGTTTAGGTGATCGAGCACCCGGACGGGACGCGGACGCCGCTGATCGACGCCAGCGTGCACATCTTCTTCTCGTCCAACAAAGAACTGCGCTCGGTCCTGCGCGAGCCGTTCAAGAGTCGCGGCTTCCCGGACTACGAGATGGACTGGTACGGCGCCCCGGGCGGCGAGTACGCACCCAAAACCCGAGGACCGGAGCGGCAGTACCCGGGCTCAGATCCGGAATTCGTTGGCAATGAACTCTTTTCGAAGCGCGGTGTCGACATCGCCGTTCTGCATCCGATGGCGCGTGGCATCATGCCGGATCGCCATCTGGGTAGCGCCTTGCACGCCGCCCACAACGAGATGATGGTGTCGAAGTGGCTCGAGCACAGCCAATTCGGCGATAGGTTCCGCGGCACGATCCGGGTCAACCCCGACGACATCGCCGGCGCGCTGAAAGAGATCGAAAAGTGGCGCTCGCACCCCCGGGTGGTTCAGATCGGCGTCCCGCTGCAGTCACGGGAGGTTTACGGCAAGCCTCAGTTCTGGCCGCTGTGGGAGGCGGCAGCCGATGCCGGGCTTCCCGTTGCCGCACACATCGAGGTCGGCTCGGGCATCGCCAATCCGCCGACCCCGAACGGCAACACCCGCGTCTACGAGCACTACGTCAGCTTCATGGCGCTGAATTACCTGTACCACCAGATGAACATGATCGCCGAGGGCGTCTTCGAGCGCTTCCCCGACCTGAAGTTCGTCTGGGGCGATGGCGCCGCGGACTTCATCACCCCGTTCATGTGGCGGATGGACACCTTCGGCCGGCCGCACCTCGAACAGACCCCGTGGGCGCCCCGGCTGCCCAGCGAATACCTGCCGGGACACATTTACTTCGTCCAGGGCAGCCTCGACGGACCCGGCGACACCGACTTCGCCGGCGAGTGGTTCGGCTTCACCGGCAAGGACGACATGGTGATGTTCGGCTCCAGCTATCCGCATTGGCAGTGCGGTGACATCTCCGAACTGCCCAAGGCGCTGTCCGGAGAGCAACGGGAGAAGCTGTGCTGGCGCAACGCGGCCGACTTGTACGGGATCGACGTTTCGGCCGATCTCGCGACCGGCTAGCCGCAGAATAGAAACAACCCAGGGAGAGCGAGGAGATCGAGATGACGCTGACCCATTCGCAAGAGCGTGTTCCCGCCGCCGAGCGCATCGCAGTCCGGTGCGTCGACTCGGACGTCCACCCGGCGCCCCGGCGCGGGGAACTCGTCCAATACATCCCCGAGCCGTGGCGCAGCAAGTACTTCGGCTCCCGCGATGTCGGCGAGCAGATCTACTACGACGCCCCGGACTACGCGCACAGCTACGCGATGCGCGTAGACGCCTTCCCCGCCGGATGGCGAATTCGCCTGCAGCGACCCCGACATGGCGTTCCGACAGCTGATCATGGAAGCCGGCTCCGACATCGCGATCCTCGAGCCCGCCGCCTACCCGGCCCGGCTACCCGAAGCGCAGCACGCGATGGCGGCCGCGCTCAACGAGTGGCAGTCCCACCACTGGCTGGACGGCCACAACAACTGGCACGAGCGGTGGCGCGGTTCGATCTGCGCGGCCATCGAGGAGCCGCAGGAGTCCGTCCGCGAGATCGAGAAGTGGGCCGGAAATCCCTACATGGCGCAGATCCTGATCAAGGCCGAGCCGCGGCCGCCGTGGGGCAATCCGAAATACGACCCGATCTGGGCTGCGGCCACCAAGCACGACATGCCCGTGAGCTGCCACCTGTCGCGCAGCCAGTTCGACGAGCTGCCGGCCCCGCCGGTCGGATACCCGAGCTACAACCACGACTTCATGGTCACGTACTCGCTGCTGGCCGCCAACCAGGTGATGAGCCTGATCTTCGACGGCGTCTTCGACCGCTTCCCGACGCTGCGAATCGTCTTCGTGGAGCACGCATTCAGCTGGATACTGCCCCTGATGTGGCGGATGGACGCGATCTACGACGCGCGCAAATCGTGGATGGACATCAAGCGCAAACCGTCGGAGTACGTCAAGGAACACATCAAGTTCACCACGCAGCCGCTGGATTACCCGGAGGACAAGACCGAGCTGACCCGCGCCCTGGAGTGGATGGAGTGCGAGAAGATCCTGCTGTTCTCCTCGGACTACCCGCACTGGACCTTCGATGACCCGCGCTGGCTGGTCAAGCATCTGCCCAAGCACGCCCGCGACGCCGTGATGTACAAGAACGGTATTGCGACATACCACCTTCCGGAGACGGTTCCCGTCCTCGAGGGTCAAGTCCGGGTGCTCTGACTTGTCAGCCGAAAAAACAGGGCCAGAGACCACCCGGCCCCAGTCCCCGCTCGCCCAGCCCCGTCTTGCCCAGGGTCGCGAGCACGTTGTCGCCACCGTTGACGAAATCCCTTCGGGTAAGCACAAGCTGGTGCCGATCGGGCGGCACGGCGTGGGCGTCTACAACGTCAACGGCACCTTTTACGCGATCGCGAATTACTGTCCACACCAGGGCGGTCCGCTGTGCTCAGGGCGAGCCCGGGGGCGCACGATCGTGGACGAGACCGCTCCCGGCGATGCGGTCATGGTCCGCGACAAGGAATACATCTACTGTCCCTGGCATCAATGGGGTTTCGAGCTGGCGACCGGCACGACAGCGGTCAAGCCGGAGTGGAGCATCCGCACCTACCCGGTGCGAATCGTCGGTAACGACGTTCTGGTACAAGCCTGACCAACGGGAGAATCTGTGTCCTCTATCGAGGTGAACGGTGGCAACGTCGTCTACGAAATCCTCGGCGAGTCAGGCGATCTGATCGCACTGACGCCCGGCGGCCGGTTCAGTAAGGAGATCCCCGGCCTGCGCCCGCTAGCCGAGGCGTTGGCTGCGGGCGGCTACCGGGTACTGCTGTGGGACCGGCCCAACTGCGGGGCGTCCGACGTCCAGTTCTACGGGCAGAGCGAGTCGCACATGCGCGCCGAGACCCTACACAAGCTCGTGACCGGGCTGGGATTCGACCGGTGCATCCTTGCCGGCGGATCCGGCGGCGCAAGGGATTCCATGCTGACCACCATGCTCTACCCCGAGATCGTAGAGAAGCTGGTGGTGTGGAACATCGTCGGCGGAATCTACGGCAGCTTCGTGCTCGGCTCGTACTACATCGTTCCCAGCATCCTCGCGGTCCGCGGCACCGGAATGGACGGCGTGGTGAAGATGCCGGAGTGGCGCGAGCGCATCGAGGAGAACCCGGACAACGAAAAGCGCTTCCTCGCCTTCGACTCCGACGAGTTCCTCAAGCTGATGCTGCGGTGGCTCAACGCCTTCGTGTCCAAGCCGGGCCAGACGATTCCTGGTGTCGAGGACGAGATGTTCGATCGAATCAAGGTTCCCACGTTGATCATTCGTGGTGGCGAGAACGATTTGGATCATCCGAAACGGACATCGCTGGAAGTCAGCTGCCTGATCAAGGGATCCAAGCTGATCGACCCGCCCTGGCCAGAGGACGCCTGGGAGCGCGCTTCCGAGGCTCGCGCTTCAGGGCAAAGTGAAGCACTTCAACATGTTTGACACCTGGGTGCAGGCCGCGCCGCCGATCCTGAAGTTCCTGGGCTCCTGATGCGACTACACGGTGCGAATGCGGACTTCGCAGTTCAGCGACGCCTCCAGCGCGGTGTGAACCCGGCTTTCCGGGATGCGCTCGAGGTCGGCTTCTCGCAGTGTCACGTCGACGATGTCGAAGCCGTCATCGCCGGGAGTTCGGACGATGTCGGCGGTGAGACCGAATCCGGCCAGCACCCCGTGCGCATCGTCATCGGTTCCGCGGCTGACAAAAGTGATCACGCCCGGGGACCGGCGTGGTCGCAAAAGCATTGGTGCACAACTCGATCGCCGCTCTGTTTGGCCGAGTCGGCATCCCCGCAGGCGATCAACAGCTCCACCTCGCGGCGACCGGCAGGCATGGCCCCGAGATCCTTCATGATCACATCGCCACCCATGTGGCCGACGCGTTCGAGGAGCACGGCCATGCCCTCCGTTAGTTGTGCAGGCGCCAAGGCGTTGTCCGGGTCGACGTTGACGCGCACGACTGCGGTTCGCATGTGCGCAAGCCTAACTGTGACGCCGGGGGCAGCTGATGGAGACCAGCGCTGCGCCGGCCATCACCATCGGCTCGTCGCCCGGGTTGACACCGAGGCTGCTGATCAACGACGGCGGCCGAGAAGGCCTTGCCGCCTACCGGGCACGCGGCGGCTACCAGCCCTCGCTGGCCGACGAACTGCTCGGCGAGGTCGACTCCAGCGGACTCCTCGGTCGTGGCGGAGCCGGCTTTCCGCTCGCGGTGAAGGCGCGCGCGGTCCGCGACAACGCACGCATCGCCGGAGGAGCCGTCGTTGTCGCCAATGGCGAAGAGGGAGAACCGGCTTCGATCAAGGACCGGTGGCTGCTGCGGCATCGGCCGCACCTGATCCTCGATGGACTGCGACTTGCTGCCGCGATGGTGTCCGCCGACCGCACCTATGTCTATGTGTCCGACCCGGAATCGGCGCGCAGTGTGGAAGCCGCATTGGCCGAGCTTGGGCCAGACGCGCTCGGCGGCATCGTGGTCGAGAGCCGCAGACTGTCGAGGCCGGATACGTCGCGGGTGAGGAAACCGCGGCCGTCCGCGCGATCAACGGCGGCCCGGCCAAACCGACCGACAAGCCGCCGCGGCCCTTCCAAGAAGGTGTCGGCGGGCTACCCACCTTGGTCAGCAACGTGGAAACGCTGGCCAGCCTGCCCTATCCTGCAACGCCATGGCTCAGCCGAATTCCGTTCGCTGGGCACCTCCGCCTCGCCCGGCAGCTTCCTGGTGACGCTCACCGGCGCCGGCCATGCGCCTGGCCTCTATGAGGTCCCGCATGGCCTGGCATTCACTGAACTACTTGCCCTGCATGGCTATTTCGCCCGACCGTGTTCGCGGCGTGCTGATGGGCGGATATTTCGCCGGCCTGCTCGATCGCACCGTGCTCGACGCCACGCTGGACCACGAGACACTCCGCGGCCTCGGCAGCGGCCTGGGAAATGGCGCGATCACCGTGATCACCGACGAATGCCCGCTAGCGGTCGCCGCATCGGTGCTGGCCTACTTCGACCGCGAGAACGCCGGACAGTGCGGTTCCTGCTTCAACGGGACAGCGGCGATGGCCGCCGTCGCGGGCGCGCTGCGCGACGGTGTCGCCACCGCGGAGGACGTGGCCCGGTTGCGACGCTGGTCGGTGGTGCTCCGCGGGCGCGGTGCCTGCGCGACGCTGGACGCCGCGACCAATATCGCCGCGAGTCTGCTGGGCAGTTCCCCGACCTGGTCCAGAGCCACCTCGACAACGCCTGTCAGACATGCCAATCGGGTGCATTCACGGCTGACCGCCCTTACCAGGTGGAGGGGAGCTGTGAAAATTCGTCTGGACCGCACGATCTGCGACGGCTTCGGTGTGTGCGCCAAGCATGCGCCGGACTACTTCTCCCTCGACGACTGGGGATACGCGTCGCTGGAAGGCAACGGCGAAGTCGCCGACGTTGACCACGACGCCGTGAAGCGGGCACTGCTGGATTGCCCCGTGCACGCGATCACCGAATGGGGCGAGCATCGCGACGCCAAGCCGCACGACAGGTCCGTCGGCGCCGACGATCCGGCCGAGAGCCTGAAAACCGAAGCAAACGAAGCGGAGTGGGGGTTCACCCGTTGACCGGACGCCCGCTGCCGCTGATCACCGATGACAACGAGTTCTTCTGGACCTCGGGTGCCGACGGGAAGCTGCGTCTCCAGGAATGCGCCGACTGCGCCGCGCTGATCCATCCACCCGCCCCGGTGTGCCGGTACTGCCGCTCGCACAATCTCGGCGTGCGGGCGGTGTCGGGCCGCGCAACGCTGGCCGGTTTCACGATCAACGAACGATTCAGCCTGCCCGGGCTTCCCGCGCCGTATGTCGTCGCGCAGGTCGCGATCGCCGAAGACCCGCGGGTTCGGCTGACCACCAACATCGTCGACTGCGACCCCGACAGCTGGAATTGGGCCAGCAGGTCGAGGTGGTCTTCGAGCAGCACGAGGACGTCTGGCTGCCGCTGTTCCGTCTCGTCGACGGCGCCGAACCCGCGGCGTTGCCGGTCGACGAGATCGAGCCGGAGCGCTTCGGTGAATTCGTCCGGCCGATGCTGACGGCCGAGAAATTCGAAGACAAGGTGGCGCTCACCGGAGTCGGCATGTCGGAGATCGGCCGGCGGCTGATGGTGCCGCCGCTGTCGCTGACGGTCGCGGCCTGCGAGGCGGCGATCGCCGACGCTGGACTGACCATCGACGACATCGACGGTCTCTCAACGTATCCCGGCGGCGGCAATCTCGGCGGCTTCGGCGAAGGCGGGGTCACCGCGCTGGAAGCCGCGCATGGGCATCCGGCCGACGTGGCACAACGGCGGCATCGAAACCTTCGGCCCCGGCGGTTCGGTGATCGCGGCGATGCTCGCGGTCGCCGGCGGGCTGGCCCGCCACGTGCTGTGCTTCCGGACGCTGTGGGAAGCCACCTTCAACGAGCAGATGAAGCAGGGCAAGATCGTCCCGTCCGGGGGCCGCCGCGCCGACTGGCTGCTGCCGTTCGGCGCCACCTCGGCCGCACACACGTTGGCGCAGAACGCACAACGCCACTTCCACCGCTACGGCACGACCAAAGAGACACTGGGCTGGATCGCGTTGAACCAGCGCGCCAACGCCGAACTCAACCCGACGGCGGTGTACCGATCGCCGATGACGATGGACGACTATCTCAATGCGCGGCCGATCACCACACCGTTCGGGCTCTACGACTGTGACGTGCCCTGCGACGGCGCGATCGCGGTGATCGTGTCGGCCGTCGACGCCGCCCAGGACACCGCCAAACCACCGGTGTGCGTCGAGGCCGTCGGCACCCAGATCATCGAGCGGATCGATTGGGACCAAAGCACATTGACCCACGAGCCTCAGGTGCTGGGCCAATCCGCGCACCTGTGGTCCCGCACCTCGCTGAAGCCGCAGGACGTCGACGTCGCCGAGCTGTACGACGGGTTCACGATGAACTGCCTGTCCTGGATCGAAGCGCTCGGATTCTGCGGCATCGGCGAGGCGAAAGACTTCCTGGACGGCGGCAAGAACATCGCCCGCGACGGTCAGCTACCGCTGAACACCCACGGCGGTCAGCTGTCACACGGCCGAACCCACGGCATGGGTCTGCTGCACGAAGCGATCACCCAGCTGCGCGGCGAGGCCGGCGAACGGCAGGTCGCCGACGCCCGCGTCGGCGTGGTCAGCAGCGGCGGACTGACGCCGAGCGGGGTGCTGCTGCTGCGGGCCGATCGGTGACCCGCGCCGGCGACGAAGCCCATGGTGCAGCCCAGGCTCGTCATCGTCGACGGCGTGCCGATGTCCGCGTTGGTCGCCGAGGCGCCGGACCCGCGAGCGGTGATCGTCGCTATTCACGGCGGAGGCACCACCGCACTGTATTTCGATTGCCCCGGCCATCCTGAGTCGTCGCTGCTGCGAACCGGCGCGCAGCACGGATACACCGTGGTCGCGCTCGACCGGCCCGGCTATGGCAGCTCCGCCCCCTACCCCGACGCGGTGGCCCGCCCCGAGCAACGGGTCGCGCTCGCATACGGCGCGGTGGATCGGATTCTCGGCGAAAGACCGCGGGGCGCCGGGCTTTTCCTGATGGCCCATTCCGGCGGATGCGAACTCGCGATGCGGATGGCCGCAGAGGTCTGCCGAGCAGCGCACCGATCTGCTCGGCATGGAACTGGCGGGCACCGGGCGGCACTACCATCCCGCGGCGCGCGAGATCCTGAAAGCCGCCACCCGCGACCACCGCCCGGCGGGCCTGCGCGAGCTGTTGTGGCATCCAACCGAACTGTATCCGCCCGAAGTGCTCAGCGGCGCAACGGTTTATCCGGGCGCACCGCCATACGAGGATCAGATGGTGTCCAACTGGGCCCGCCAAGACTTTCCGGCGCTCGCCCCCGCCGTGCGGGTGCCGGTGCAGTTCAGCATCGCCGAGCACGAGAAGGTGTGGCAGTCCGATCCACCGGCGCAGGCCGAGATCGCATCGCTGTTTTCCGGTGCCGCCGGTTCCAGATCAACGAACAACGCGACGCCGGCCACAACATCAGCCTCGGCCACACGGCCGCGGCCTACCATTCGACGGTTCTCTCGTTCGCCGACGAATGCGTGAGCTCAGACGCCGGGAGGCTGATGCGACGTCGGGTTCATCGGGCTGGGCAGCCAGGGCGGCCCGATGGCGGGACGAATCGTCGAAGCCGGCTTCCCGACCACGCTGTGGGCCCGCCGGCCGGCCGCACTCGAACCGTTCGCCGACACCGCCGCCACCGTCGCCGGATCGCCGGCCGAACTCGCCGCCGCCAGCGACCTCGTCTGCCTGTGCGTGGTCGGCGACGCCGACGTCGAGGAAGTCACCGACCGGCGAGAACGGAGTGCTGGCCGGGCTCAAACCGGGCGGCGTGATCGCCATGCACAGCACCGTGCACCCCGAGACCTGCCACAGATTGGCGGAAAAGGCTGCCGCGCAGGGTGTCTCGGTTATCGACGCGCCGGTGAGCGGTGGCGCGCCGGCCGTCGCCGAGGGCCGGCTGCTGGTGATGGTCGGCGGTGACGCCGACGTCGTCGAACGCTGCCGCCCGGTGTTCGAGAGCTACGCCGACCCGATCGTGCACCTGGGCGAGCTGGGCTCCGGACAAATCACCAAGCTGCTGAACAACCTGCTGTTCACCGCCAACCTGGCGACGGCGGCCAGCACGCTGGCGCTCGGTCGAGGCGCTCGGCGTCTTGCCCGACCGCCTCACCGAGGTGATCTCCCGCGGCAGCGGAAACAGCTTCGCGCTCAACGTGCTTGGCGGTGACACCGGCGGTCTGGCTCGGCTCGCCGGCATGGCCGGCACCCTGCTGCAAAAGGACGTCCGCCTGGTCGCCGACGTCGCAGCCGCCGCGACCGTTGCCGGCGGGGCCGTGCTGGACGCCGCCGACGCGACGCTGTCCCTCATGGAACACCCACGGTGAGAATCGGATTCGTCGGCGCCGGACGGATGGGCCGACCATGGTGGGCCGTCTGGTCGAGGCCGGCCACGATGTCCGCGTGCTCGGCCGATCCGACGAGAAGCGCTCGGCGATCGCCGAATTGGGCGCCGACGCGGTCGACGAGATCGCGGCGGTCGGCGCCGACGCCGACGCGGTGGTGGTCTGCGTGTTCACCGACGAACAGGTGCGCCAGGTCTGCCTGGCCGACGGTCTGGTCGCCGCGATGCCGGCCGGCTCCGTTCTGGTCCTGCACACCACCGGCAGCCCCCGCACCGCAGAGCCATCGCCGAGCGCGCGGCGCCGCACGACGTCCACGTGGTGGACGCACCGGTCAGCGGCGGCCCGCACAACGCCGCCGCCGGTGCGCTGACGCTGTTCGTCGGCGGCGCCGACGACACGGTGGCCGCGGTGCGCCCGGTACTGAGCTGCTACGGCGATCCGATCCTGCATGTCGGACCGCTGGGAGCGGGCCAGAAGGTGAAGCTGGTCAACAATGCGCTGTTCGCCGCGCAGCTCGGGTTGCTCGCCGACGCCGTCGAACTGGCGGCGCGGCTCGGCGTCGCCGAATCCGCGCTGCTCACCGCTCTCCCGCACGGCAGCGCGGCGAGCCGCGTGTTGGACATCGTCGCGGCGGGTGGATCGGTGGCGTCCTTCATCGAAACCGCAGGCGAATTCGTCGGCAAAGACGTCGCGGTGGTCAGGCGCATCGCCGCCGAACTGGGCAGCGACCTCGGCGTGCTCGACGACGTCATCGATGCGGCAATTCCGGGGTCAGATGAGGCCTTTTCGGCCCGCGAGAACCGTCTACCGTTAGCGTTACAGTCAAGCATTCCGTCGTAACGGTTCCAGCCGCCCACGGGGGCGCGAGGAGGGTGTAATGACCAAGGCAGAAGTCGTCTTCGATCCGTTCTCCGAGGATACTTCGACAACCCGTTCGACATCTACCGACGAATGCGCGAGGAGGCGCCCGCTCTACTACGACGAGAAAGAAGACTTCTACGCGCTGACCCGCCATGTGGACGTGGCGGCGGCGTTGAAGGACCACGAGACCTACTCGTCGTCGCGCGGCTGCGACCTGGCGATGGTGCGCAAGGGCATCTCGAGCCGCCATGAAGTCCATCATCTTCATGGATCCGCCGGACCACCGGCACATGCGCAGCCTGCTCAACAAGGCCTTCACCCCGCGGGCCGTTCAATCGCAGAAGGAGACGTCCACGAAGTGATCGACAAGTATCTGGGCGCGGTCGATCCCGACCGAATTCGACGTGGTGCAGGACTTCTCCGGACCGTTCCCGGTCGAGGTCATCACCCGGATGGCCGGCGTGCCCGAGGAATACCGCCAACAGGTGCGGCACTGGATCGACACCAGCCTGCCCCGGGAGCCGGGACAGATCGAGCATCAGCGAGGCCGGCATGCAGGCCAACATCGACACCGCGATGTACTACTTCAGCCTGGTGCAGGAACGGCGGCAGAACCCGCAGGACGACATGATCAGCCGGCTGATCGCCGCCGAGATCCCCTGCGAGGACGGCACTGCGCCAGCTCGACGACATCGAGATCTGCAGTTTTGCAACGCTTTTGGGCGGCGCGGGCGCCGAGACCGTCACCAAGTTGATCGGCAGCGCGGCGGTGCTCTTCGCCCGCAACCCCGACCAGTGGGAGAAGCTGAAAGAAGACCGCAGCAAGGTCCCGGCGCCGTCGAAGAATTGCTGCGCTACGAGGGGCCGGTGCAGTACAACGTCCGCTACACGCTGAAAGAGGCGCACACCAGCGGCGGCACGATTCCGGCCGGCAAGCCGGTGTTCGTGATGAACGCCGCGGCGAACCGCGATCCCGAGCCTTCACCGACGCCGACACCTTCGACATCGACCGCGACCACACCGAGGCGCAGCACCTCGGTCTGGGGTACGGCATTCACAGTTGCCTGGGCGCGGCGCTGGCCCGGATGGAAAGCAGGATCGCGCTGGAGAAGCTGCTCGACTTCATGCCCCGCTACGAGGTGGACTGGGACGGCTGCAAGCGAGTCACCATGCAGAATGTCGCGGGCTGGCTGAACGTCCCGGTGAAGGTGTTGCGATGAGGTGGACCGAGTGACGAAGAAGATCGAAGTCGACTGGGGCCTGTGCGAAAGCAACGGGGTCTGCATGGGCGTCATCCCCGAGGTGTTTCGGCTCGAGGACGACGACACGCTGACCGTGCTGCAGGACGAAGTGACGCCGGAGAACGAAGAGCAGGTGCTCGAGGCGGTTCGTCAATGCCCGCGGCAGGCCATCTCGATCAGCGAATAGCACTCGCGGCCGCGCGCGCCGGCGTCTCGTGTCGGACCCCTCTGTCATAATCGAATGTATGTTCGATTCGACAATGCGGCTGCTCCGTGATGCGGCGCGGGCCGAAAACCGTGCCGCGGGGCAGCGGTTGGCGGTGATCGGCGAGTTGGACCTGTTGTGGCTGAGACGTTTTGGTGAACGTGAGACATGGGGCACCGACACCCATGACGCGATCACCGCCGAGATTGCCGCCGCGCTGGGCATCACCCGCGGGATGGCGGACAGTTATCTGGACTATGCCCGGGCGATGCGGTTGCGGCTGCCGCGGGTGGGTGCGCTGCTGGTGGCTGGCGACATCGATTACCGGACGTTTCAGACGATTGTCTATCGCACCGATTTGATCGCCGACCCCGACGTGCTGGCGGACGTCGATGCGACGTTGGCAGTAAAGGTGACGCGGTGGCCTGGAATCACCCAAGGCCGGCTCGGCGGTCACGTCGACCGAATCGTGGCCCGCGCCGACCTCGATGCAGTGCGGCGGCGTCGCGAGCGCCGCGGCGACCGGGAAGTGTCGATCTGGGGCGACGCCGACGGATTGACCGAGATCTTCGGACGACTGCACACCACCGATGCCCACGCCATCGACGCTCGGCTCGACGCCTTGGCCGCGACGGTGTGCCCTGACGATCCGCGCACCCGCAATCAGCGGCGCGCCGACGCGATGGGCGCGCTGGCCATCGGCGCCGACCGGCTCAGTTGCCGCTGCGGACAAACGCATTGCCCGGCTGCGGCCGCACCCGCGCCGAGTCCGGTGGTGATTCACGTCATTGCGAATCAGGCCGGGTCGACGGCGCCGTGCCAGGATCGATGATCGGCAGCGACGCGCTCATCCCCGCCGAGCTGCTCGCCGAGCTGGCGATCTCAGCCAAGCTACGGCCGCTGATCCATCCAGCGGATGCCCACCCGAACGTGGCTACCAGCCGTCGCAAGCGCTAGCCGACTTCGTCCGTTGCCGCGACCTGACCTGTCGCTTCCCCGGCTGCGACCAACCCGCAACGCGCTGCGACCTCGACCACACCATCCCGCACGCCGACGGCGGGCCCACCCACGCGTCCAACCTCAAAGCACTGTGCCGGCAACATCATTTACTCAAAACGTTCTGGGGCTGGCGTGACCGGCAACTGCCCGATGGCACGGTCATCTGGACATCACCCGCGGGGCAGACCTACGTCACGACCCCCGGCAGCGCCCTGCTGTTCCCCACCCTGTGCACGCCCACCGCGACGCTCGACGCCATCCCCGTTCGACCGCGCCACCCCGCTCGTCCCACAAAGATGCCTGCTCGTCGAAATACCCGCGCTCACAACCGGGCTCGTTATATTGCCGCCGAACGCCTGCGCAATCGAGCGGCGCGATCCGGCGTCAGTGCCGATTATCGCGAACGACGAGCCACCGCCCTTCTAGCTACGCGGGCATTAAGAATCCATCAAGCGGGCGCGGCTACTTTTCGGAGCAAAAAAGCGAAAGGAAGCCGCCATGAAGAAAGACAATCGCCGGAGCACTGTTGGTCGGCGCCATAGCCGCCACCGGGCTCGCCGCAGGAGTCGCACAGGCCGACACATTTTCTCCCCAGCCCCACTCCTGGTGCCCCGGACAGGGACTGCCGTTCCCCGGCATTGGATGGAACATGGGTGTCTGCCACACCTGGTACATGGTTCCGATGGGCCAGGGCAACGTGCGTCTCGGGGGAACCGCCAACGACAGCTTCGTTTTGGCAGACGTTCCAGCGCCGGTGTACGACCAGCCGCCACCGCCGCCGCCGTCACCGCAGCCTCCGCACCCCTTCTGCACCCCGCGCGGCGGCTTGATCATCATCCCACCGATCTGCGACGAGATCGGTGTGCACTAGACGTAACCGGATGCGGCTCAGGCAAATCCGGAGATGATGACCGCATTGCAGTCGGCCGCGGCCTGACGGAGCTTAGCCGCTGCCTGGTAGGCGTCGGACTCGTACCAGGCGCGGGCAGCATCCACCGATTCGAATTCCAGCACGACCGTCTGGTCACCGTGCCAATCGCCCTCGATCACGGCGGGTTTGGTGTCAACCGCGAGGATGTTGACTCCGCCCATCGCCGCGCCGGCTGCCCGGCCGTAGGCCTTCATGCCTTCCGGATCCTTGATGGCCTCGGTGAGAATCACATATCCCTTAGGCATCGCTGGAATCTCCTTAGCTCGTCGGTCTTTGACTACTTCTCGCTGATGGCCTGTTCGGGGCAGCACTCGATGGCCTCCTGAGTGGCCGCCTCCAAGTCCGTCGGCACCTCGGAGTCGATCGCCTCGGCGTAACCGTCGTCGGTGAGGCTGAACACGTCCGGGCACAGCGTGAGGCACATTCCGTGGCCGCGACAGCGCTGGTCGTCTACCCAGACCTTCATGCCGGCGTGAACTCCAGGTGCAACTCGGTGAGCCCACGCAGGATGTAGGTCGGAACAAATTGGTAGCGGCGGTCATTCGCCGGGCCGTGATGTCTGCTCGCTGATCCGGATATCGGAGGTTCGGTCAAGCAGTCGTTCCAGGGCCACCCGCGTTTCGGCGCGCGCCAGCGGCGCACCGGGGCAGCTGTGGATGCCGCGGCCGAACGAAATATGTTGGCGGGCATTCTTTCTGGCGGGGTCGAACGTGGCTGGGGTCGTCGAATCGACGCGGATCGCGGTTAGCGGCAGCCTGCACCACCATCACGGTGGTGCCCGCAGGCAGGTCGACCCCACCGACGTTGACCGGCCTCCGGTTCAACCGGAAGTCCCCCTTGACCGGGCTCTCGTGGCGCAGCGACTCCTCGATGAAGTTCGGCACCAAGCTGCGGTCCTTGCGCAATTGCGCCTGGATGTCCGGCTGCTCCCCCAGCGTCTGCAGCGACGCGCCCAGCAGCCGAACGGTGGTTTCCTGACCCGCCGAAAAGACGTTGGCCGCAACGCGAGCGACGTCTCCGACGTCGGGTGTCGAACCGTCCGGGAAGGTGGCGGTGGCGAGACCGGTCAGCACGTCGTCGCGGGGTTTGGCGCGACGGTCGACGACATAATCGGAGAACAGGCCGTAGAGGAATTCCAGCGGGCTGTGCGCCAGCGATTCCTTGCCGGTGCCGCCGACGCCGCCACCAGAGTGATCGCGGATGCCCTGGACGAACTTGTCGCGGTCCTCGAGCGGCACGCCCAGCAGGTCGGCGATCACCAGCAGCGTGAACGGGCTGGCGAAGCCCTTGATGAACTCGCCGTGCCCGGGCGCCAGGAAGTCGTCGAGCGCCTGGTCGGCGAGCGCCCACATGGCGTCCTCGTTCTCCTTGAGGCGCTTGGGGGTGATCAGCCGCATCAACAGGGAGCGGTGGTTGGTGTGGGTCGGCGGATCCAGCGTGGGCAACTGGTCGCTGAATGGCAGCTCGTCGCGGTGCTGCTCGATCAGCTCGGTGATGTCACCGTCTCCCCGGTCTTCGAGCCTCACCGGAAAGCCAGGGAATGGTCCGGTCACCGAGGTGCACGACGACCACGTTTCGGCGTCGTTGAGGACGGCGCAGGCTTCTTCCCAGCCGGTCACCATCGTGACGTCGTGGTGCTTCTCCTTGGTCACCGGGCACTGCTGCCGGAGCGCCTCGTAATAGGGATAGGGATCCGCGATGAGCTCGCTGCCGCGGAAGAAGTCCAGGTCGGTGAAGTCATTCACCATTTCGCACCGTTCCAATCTCGACCAGTGAGAATGTGCCTCTCAGAGATGAGTATTAGATTTCCACAGAGCATGCCGCAACGTCAACGCGCCGCCATATCGGCCTCCACCGCGGGGCCGGACAGCACCCGGCTGCGGAACGTCTCGATCGCCCCGATCGAGGGCGCGGCTATCCCGGCCGCCGCTAACGCCTGCGCCTTGAACGCCTGGGCCGCGGCGCTGAGCCGGTGCTCGACGAGGCTGACGTGAGAGTCCAGCTCGACCGGCCAGGTGCGTCCCCACAGCGTGACCTCGGTGGCGCCCTGGTCGAGCGCCTGCAGGACGCCTTGTCGGACGCGCGAATCGCAGTCGAACAGGTCAGCCGCGGCGGCCAGAGTCTGCGGCGGCGGTCGATGCCCGACCGTCGCCAACGCGTACTCGAGGTCGAGAATCCGGACACCGAGGATCTGCAGCGGCCGCTCGTCGGGATGGTCGGCGACCAGCACCGTCACGTCCCACCCGGCCATCGAACGGTCGAACAGCCAACCTCCGGCGAATCGCACCACATCGGCGACATCGGCGGCGACGACGTCGAGCCGGTACCTCACGCCGGGTTCGGCGGCGCCATGTCCCGGGCCAACGACTCCGAGTACTCCTTGAAGACCTCGGTCAGTGGTACCGAGGGATTGATCAGCCATGTCGTCTCCATTCCGGTGATGAAGGCAAGAATCTGCGTTGCCTTGACGGTCACATCCATGTCCATGCGGAACTGCCCAGCTCGCTGACCGCGCCGGATCAGCTCGATGATGATGTCGGTCGCGCCCTGATAGCGGGCGGTGAGACGGTCGTGCAGCGGTGCATCCGGGTCGACGTTCTCCGCCAGCAGGACGGCGTAGGTGCCGACCAGTTCGGGCGACCGGTAGAACCGATCGGCGACCGCGGCGACTTCCGAGATCAGGTCACCCGCGCGGTCGGCGTGTGCGTCGTCGTCGGCGTCCCGGATGTCGAGCACCGCGTGCAGCAGTTGCTCTTTGGATTCAAAGTGATGCAGCAGACCGGCCGGACTGACCCCGGCCTCCCCGGCGATCTGGGCCAGCGTCGTATTGCGCCAGCCATTGCGGGTCAGCAACCGCTGCGCCACGGCCAGGATCCGCTGTTTGCGATCCTCACCCTTGGCCCGCAGCGACTCATACGGCCGTGTCTCGGGCACCGGACTCCTCTGTCCAACCAACTAACTGAACACACAGTAGGTTGGTTGGCCGACTGTGACAAGGGTCTCAGTCAATCAATGTGCTGTCTACAATCTCGCCGAGCGGCTGTTTGACCTACTATTTGATTTCTAAGTGGCAACTGAGTGGCGCCTGAAAATCACTTCGGTTGCATTTGGGGGGGTTCAATTTTCACCTGGGTATGCGTCGGACAAACAGCCGCCTTGCATGACATTGGCGCGGCGACGTCTCGTCGTCGCGGAACGGGGGTATTTATGAAGCACATTCTGCTCGGCGCCGCTCTGTGCGGCGCTGCGGTGATGTCGGCCGGTGCCGCCAACGCTGACGACGACTTCCTATTCGGCTCGACCAACGCACTGGTCCTGGGCTCAACCGGCATACCGACACCGGATGCCGGATACATCGCCGGCGCGGAAAGCCTTTATCTCGACCCGAATGGCTACGACGGCACCGCCGCGACGACATTGCCGCTGACCACCCCAGAGACCTTCGACTTCACCTCGAGCGTGACGCAGGGTGAACAGGACCTCATCAAGGCCGTCGTCGCCGACTACAGTGCCGGCGCCATGGACTGCAACTCGCTCGGTGTGTGCAGCGACCCGTTGACCATTTTCACCTATTCACAAAGCAGCGCCGTCGCGGCCCTAGCCGAACAACAGCTCTCCGCCGACGGCATCCCCTCCGACGCGTTACGTTTTGTGATGACCGGCGCCAACCCTCTCGGGGTCCCCGATAACCTGTTCCCGACCGAGGTGTACGACATCTACGGCGACTTGTTTACGGCGCCCGGCTTACTAGGCACGAATTTGCAGGATATCGAGTACGAGTTCCTACTCCACTTAGCCTACCTCTGGACGTCGCCGGCCGAAATCGACTCGGCCGTACTACCGACTGACCGAACTGTTAGGCCGAAATTCACCAGTGACGGGCTATTCGACGCGCTCGTCACTGCGTTCAACGCAGGGTTTTAGGCGGGCGTCCAGTCGCTGCCGCCGCTACAAACCGAGCGACTTGGCGATGATCACCTTCATCACTTCGCTCGTTCCGGCGTAGATGCGCGCCACCCGCGCATCGGTGTACAGCCGCGCGATCGGATACTCCATCATGTAGCCGTAACCGCCGAACAGCTGCAGACAACGGTCGATGACCCGGGCCTGCATCTCGGTGCAGAACAACTTCACCCTCGCCGCGTCGGGCGCCGACAACTCCCCCTCGACGTGCAGCGCGACCGCACGGTCCAGCATCGCCTGGCCGGCCTCCACCTCCGTCGAGCACGCGGCCAATTCGAATTTGGTGTTCTGGAACGATGCGACCGGCTGGCCGAATGCCTTGCGTTCCTTGGTGTAGTCGATCGCCGCCGCGATCGCGGAGCGCGCCTGCGCCACCGATCCGACCGCCACGGTCAGACGCTCCTGCGGCAGGTTATGCCCCAGGTAGCCGAACGCCTCGCCTTCCTCGCCCAGAACGTTCTCGACGGGGACACGGACATCGACGAAAGAGAGTTCGGCGGTGTCCTGGACCTTGCAGCCCATCTTCTCCAGTTCGCGCCCCCGGGTGAAACCCGCCATGCCGTCCTCGACGACGAGCAGCGTCAGGCCCTTGCGCCGGTTATCGGGGTCGGTGGCCGTGCGGGCCACCACGATCACCAGGTCGGCCTGCATCCCGCCGGTGATGAATGTCTTGGCGCCGTTGATAATCCAATGGTCGCCGTCACACACGGCCGTCGTGCGCATACCCGCCAGGTCCGATCCGGTCCCCGGTTCGGTCATCGCGACGGCGGTGAGCAGGTTCCGTCCGCCAGGCCGGGGAACCAGCGCTTGCGCTGCTCTTCGTTTGCGTAGTGCAGGAAGTACGGCAGGATCACCTCGAGTTGGGTACGGACCGTCGACAGTGTCACCAGCGCCTTGGCAGCCTCTTCCTGCAGCACGACGTTGTAGCGGTAGTCGGGCATACCGGCGCCGCCGTATTCCTCGGGGATCGCCATCCCGAGCATCCCGAGCGCACCCATCTGCTTGAAGACGTCGCGTGGCATCCGCCCGCCCTTTTCCCACTCGGGGTAGGCGGGCACGACCTCCTTGTCGATGAAGTCGCGAGCCAGCTCACGAAACGCTTCGTGATCTTCGGTGAACAGGTCTCTACGCATGCATCTTCCTGTCAGGAGACAAGTTCGACGACGGTGGCATTGGCCGTGCCGCCGCCCTCGCACATGGTCTGCAACCCGTAACGAATCCCGTTGTCGCGCATGTGATGCGCCATGCGCGTCATCAGCACCGCACCCGATGCGCCGAGCGGATGACCCAGCGCGATGGCTCCGCCCAGCGGGTTCAGCAGATCCGGGTCAGCACCGGTTTCGGCGAGCCAGGCCAACGGAACCGGGGCGAAGGCCTCGTTCACTTCGAACACGCCGACATCGGAGATCGAGACGCCGGCTTTGGCCAACACCTTCTCGGTGGCCGGGATCGGACCGGTGAGCATCAGCACCGGGTCGGCACCGGTGACCGCGCCGGCGACGTATCGCACCAGCGGGGTAAGTCCGAGGTCGACCGCGATGTCCGACGTCGTCACCAGCAATGCCGCTGCCCCATCGGAGATTTGGGACGAGTTACCGGCGTGGATCACCCCGGCTTCGTCGAACGCCGGCTTGAGGCCGGCCAATTTCTCTACCGTCGTGCCCCGTCGTATTCCCTCGTCGGCGGCGACCGCGGTGTCGTCGACAAAGACTGGCACGATCTGATCGGTGAAGGCGCCGCTGTCCTGGGCCGCCGCGGCGCGGTCGTGGGACAGCGTTGAGTACTCGTCGAGCCTGGTGCGGGAGAAGCCCCACTTCGTGGCGATCATCTCCGCCGAGATGCCCTGGTTGAACGAGAAACCGTCATAGCGCGCAAGCACTTTGGGGCCATAGGGCTGCCCGCTTGCCCGTGCCGAACCCAGCGGCACCCGGCTCATCACCTCGACACCACCGGCGACCACGACGTCCTGCTGGCCGGACATCACCGCCTGCGCGGCAAAGTCGAGCGCCTGCTGGCTGGAGCCGCAGGCCCGGTTGATCGTCGTGCCCGGGATGTGTTCGGGCCAACCGGCGGCCAGCACGGCATAACGGCCGATGTTGCTCGACTGGTCGCCGACCTGCGACACGCATCCCCACACCACGTCGTCGATGACGTTCGGGTCGATGCCGGCGCGCTCCACGAGCTCGTTGAGTACGACCGCCGAAAGGTCCGCGGCGTGCATGGCCGACAGACCACCGTTGCGCTTACCGACCGGGGTCCGCACCGCCTCGACGATGACCGTTTCACGCATTCTTCTGCTCCGATCTCTTGACCGCCCATTGACCCGTGAACGACGGGTCACGCTTTGCGGCGAAAGCGGCATACGCCTCCGCCGAATCCACTCCCGCGAAGTTACCGACCTGAGCGCGCGCTTCGTTAGCCAGCGCGTCACGCATGGTCCGGTCGGCGCCCTCGTTCAGTAGCGCCTTGCTATATGCCAACGCGATCGGCGGCCCGGCGGCCAATCGGTCGGCAACGTCGGTGACGAAAGCGTCGATCTCGCCGGCGTCCACTACCCACGTCACCAGGCCCAGCGCCCGCGCTTCGGCGGCGCCGATGGTTTCGGCCAGCAGCACCAGCCGCTTGGCCTGTTGCAGGCCAACGATTTTCGGCAGTAGCCACGAGCCGCCGAGATCGACCGACAGCCCTCGCTTGGAAAAGATCTGGGAAAACGCCGATTCCGGGGTCGCCACCACCAGGTCACAGCCCAGCGCCAGGTTCCAGCCCGCCCCGACCGCGACGCCGTTGACTTTCGCGATTGTCGGCACCGGCAACTCGTGCAGCGCCAGGGCGACGTCGGTGAGCCGTTGCAGCTTGTGGACGGGATGGCTGTCGTCCGGCGTCGAGATGTCGGCGCCGGAGCAGAACGCTCCCTGCGCGCCGGTGAGCACCACGGCCCGTACGCCGTCGTCGTTGCCCGCGGCGGTGAGTGCCTGCGCCAGCGCGATCCAGAGCTCACGGTTGATCGCGTTCTTGCGCCGGGGCCGGTTGAGGGTCAGCGTCCGCACGCCGTCGCGGTCGCTGCACAGCAGCACGGGCTCGTCCGGGGACATCAGCTGTAGGCCGGTCCGATGGCGCCGCGCCCTCGCAGACCGTCGATTTCGCCTGCGCCGTAACCGAGTTCGGTGAGCACCGCATCGGTGTGCTGCCCCAGCCCGGGAACCGCGCCCATCGGGGCCTGGTAGCCGGCGATGACGGGCGGTGGCAGCAGCGCCTGAATCGGCCCGGCGGGTGTGTCGACCTCCCGCCAGCGGTCACGCGCCGTCAGCTGCGGGTGCACCAGCACTTCGCTGGGCAGGTTGTATCGCGAATTGCCGATCCCGGCGGCGTCCGCAGTTTTCTGCACGTGGTCCAGGTCGTGCGCCGCGCACCAGGCGCCGATCGCCTCATCCAGGATGTCGCGGTGCGCGCAGCGACCGGAATTGTGGGCGAGCCGCGGATCGTCGGCGAGGTCGTCGCGCGCGATGATCTGTCGTGACAGTCGTTGCCACTCAGCATCATTGGTGGTCCCCAACACGACGGTCTGCCCGTCGGCGGTGCGGTACGCGCCGTAGGGCGCCACTGCGGGCGAACTCATGCCCAGCGGCTCCTGGTCGATACCGGAATACCGGGTGTACGTCAGCGGATACCCCATCAACTCCGTCATGGTGTCGAGCAGGCTGAGCCCTACCGTGTTGCCGTGGCCACCGGGCGTCGACTGCGCGTCGCGTGAATACAGCAGCGCCAGAATGGACAACGCCGAATACAGCCCGGTGCTGATGTCGGCCACCGGCGGGCCGGGTTTTGCCGGTGCGCCCGGATTGCCGGTGATGGCGCAGGCGCCGGACTCCGCCTGCACCAGCAGGTCGTAGGCCCGCTTGTGCGACAACGGTCCACCGGGACCGTACCCGTCGATCTCGACGGCGACGACGTTCGGATGCCGCTGCTCCAGATCAGCGGCCCCGATGCCGAGACGGGACACCGACCCCGGGGCGAGGTTGGACACCAGCACATCGGCACGGTCCAGCAACCGGTGCAAAATATCGCGCCCCGCCTCGGTTTTCAGGTCGAGCGTCACCGACTCCTTACCGCGGTTGGCCCACACGAAGTGCGCGGCAAGGCCGTTGACGACTTCGTCGTAGTAGCGGGCGAAATCTCCGCCCTTGGGATTTTCGATTTTGATGACCCGCGCACCGAAATCGGCGAGCACGCGTGTGCACATCGGCGCCGAGACCGCTTGCTCCAGGGCCACCACGGTGATGCCCGTCAGCGGCCCGCGCTTGCGCGGCATCACGTCAGTAGCTCCTCGGCATTCCCAAGACGTGCTCGCCGAGGAAATTGAGAATCATCTCCTGACTGACCGGTGCAATCTTCATCAGCCGCGCCTCGCGGAAATACCGCGACACGTGGTACTCCTCCGAGTAGCCCATCCCGCCGTGCAACTGCAGCGCCCGATCGGCCGCTGCAAATCCGGCGTCCGCACAGAGGTACTTCGCGGTATTCGCCTCGCGGCCAGAAGGTTTCCCGTTGTCATAAAGCCAGGTGGCCTTGCGCAGCACGAGTTCCGCGGCGTCCAGGCGCGCCAGCGAGTCCGCCAAAGGGAACTGCAGCCCCTGGTTCATGCCGATCGGGCGGTTGAAGACAACGCGCTCGTTGCCGTACTTGACCGCCTTCTCCAGCGCGACGCGCCCGATGCCGAGCGCCTCGGCGGCGATCAGCATCCGCTCTGGATTGAGACCATCGAGGATGTACTTGAAGCCCTGCCCCTCCTCGCCGACGCGGTCCTCGACCGGGACGATCAGATCGTCGATGAAGACCTCGTTGGAGCTGACGGCGTTGCGACCCATCTTCTTGATCGGCCGGATGTCGACGTGGTCGCGATCGAGGTCGGTGAGGAACAGCGTCATGCCGTCGGTCTTCTTGCTTACCTCTTCGAACGGCGTCGTACGCGTCAGCAGCAGGATCTTCTCGGACTCCAGCGCCTTGGAGATCCACACCTTGCGCCCATTGATCCGGTAGGTGTCCCCTTCGCGCTTGGCGAACGTCGTGATGCGCGAGGTGTCAAGGCCCGCACCGGGTTCGGTGACGCCGAAGCACACGTGCAGGTCGCCGTTGACGATTCGCGGGAGGGTCCTGGCCTTCAATTCGTCGGAGCCGTGCTTGACGACGGGCTGCATGCCGAAGATCGTCAGGTGAATGGCGCTGGCGCCGTTCATGGCCGCACCCGACCGCGCCACCTCCTCGAGCAACAGCGTCGCCTCGGTGATGCCGAGCCCGTGGCCCCCGTACTCCTCGGGGATCGTCATGCCGAGCCAGCCGCCGCCCGCGATCGCGTCGTAGAACTCCTGCGGGAATTCGTGCGCCAGGTCTTTTTCCATCCAGTACTGGTCGTCGAACTTCGACGCCAGCTCGGCAACCGACTTGCGGATCAGCTCCTGGTCATCGGTCAGCTCAAAGCTCATCCCATCGCCGGCCACTGCGAAATCTCCTTTGGTCAGTTCAAGCACCGGCTCGGGTTTGGGACCGGTGAACGCGTCAGTCCTTGTTGCCGGTCAGTTCTTTGGCGCTGGCCGCGAAGTCGGCGAAGCTGGCGCCGGCGTGGTCGTGCTTCGACAGAGCCCGGATCGACACGTCGTGACCCTCAGCGGATTTACGCAACGCACCGACCGTCGCCTGCGCTTCGGTGATATGGCTGAACGGGTCAAAGGAGTACCAGCGCATCGCGTTTTGATACGACATCTTCTTGATCTCGTCGTCCGGCACGTTGTTCTCCGAGAGCACATCCCAGAGTTCCTCGGGGGCGCCCGGCCACATCGAGTCGCTGTGTGGGTAGTCGGCTTCCCAGCAGATGTTGTCGATGCCGATCATGTTGCGCAGCTTGACGCCGACCTTGTCACTGATGAAGCAGGTCAGGAAGTGCTCACGGAACACCTCACTGGGCAGCTTGCCCTTGAAGTCCTGATGCGTCCAGGTGGAGTGCATTTCGTAGGTGCGGTCGGCACGCTCGAGGAAGTACGGGATCCACCCGGTGCCGCCCTCGGACAGGGCGACCTTGAGGTCCGGGTATTTCTTGATCGGCTTGGACCACAACAGGTCTGCGGCTGCCTGCACGATATTCATCGGCTGCAGGGTGATCATCACGTCCATCGGCGCATCGGGGGCGGTGATCGCCAGCCGGCCCGAGGATCCGATGTGCACGTTCATCACGGTGTCGGTGTCGCACAACGCTTCCCACAGCGGCGTCCAGTAGTCGTCGTGGAAGCTGGGGTAGCCCATCGCGGCCGGATTCTCGGTGAAGGTCAGGGCGTGCACGCCCTTCTTGGCGACCCGTCGTACCTCTTTGGCGCATTCTTCGGCGTCCCAGATCACCGGGATCGCCATCGGGATGAAGCGGGCCGGGTAGGCGCCGCACCACTCTTCGATGTGCCAGTCGTTGTACGCCTGCACCAACGCGATCGAGAAGTCGTGGTCTTCGGTGGCGAACAGCCGTCCGGCGAATCCCGGGAACGACGGGAAGCAGATCGAGGCCAGGATGCCGCCGGCGTTCATGTCCTTGACTCGCTCGTCGACGTTGTAACAGCCGGGGCGGATCTCGTCGAGCCCCTGCGGCTCCAGCCCGTACTCCTCTTTGGGGCGACCGGCGACCGCGTTCAGCGCCACGTTGGGAATGATGGTGTCGCGGAACTGCCAGGTGTCCGACCCGTCGTCGTTGTGCACCAGGCGCGGAGCGTCGTCGACGTATTTCTTCGGCAGATGGTCCTTGAACATGTCCGGTGGCTCGACGGTGTGGTCATCGACGCTGATCAGAATCATGTCGTCTTTGTTCACTGCCAGATCCTCTCCGTGGGAGCCCTGAAGGCCCGCCTGGTCTATGGCTCGCGGTTATCTCGTGATTCTCGCCAACCCGTGGGCAGCCCGTGGACGAATCGCTATCGCCGCTGGCTTCTCCCGTGTAATGGAAACTAGCTTCTCAAATCTCGAGAATCAACATCTTGAGGCTACCCCTCCCACGGTCAGGCATGCATTGGGCCTGTCCGACCGACCGCCCGGTTGAGCGGTGTCCCTGCAGGTGAGGCAGGAGAGATTGACCAATCCGGGAGTTCATGGAAACCTATTGATCAAATATGAGAATACGATTCTCTTACCTGAGGAGCCTGCATGCGTCTGCCCCCGCTACCGGCGGACCAGTGGGACGACGCTGCCCGGCACGCGGTGTCGGTCATGCTCCCCGAGGAGCGGCGCAACCCGGCCGACGCCGGCAACGTGCTGTCCACCCTGGTCCGTCATCCGAAACTGACTCGCGCCTATCTCAAGTTCAGCACCTACCTGCTGTACGGGTCGACGCTGCCCCCGCGGATCCGCGAGCTGGTCATCCTGCGGGTCGCACACCGCCGCGACTGCGCCTACGAGTGGGCGCACCACGTGGACATGGGCAAAGAAGTCGGGCTGACCGCCGCCGACATCGAGACCGCGCAGACGGGCCAGTCGAGCGATGCGTTTTCTCATGCCTTGATGCGCGCCGTCGACGAACTCGACGAGAAGACCACCCTTTCGGATCAGACCTGGGCGGCCCTCGGTGAACGGCTCGACGAACAACAACGGATGGACTTGGTCTTCACCACCGGCAACTACATCGCACTGGCCATGGCACTGAACACTTTTGGCGTCGAGGTCGAAAACGGCCACGACGACGGAACACAAGAGAGGTAAGGACGTTGGCACACTTCCCCAAGCCCGACGTAGGTAGCTGGACAGAGAACTACCCCGAACTGGGTACCGCGCCGGTGGATTACACCGACTCGATCGATCCGGCATTCTTCGAAGCCGAGCGTGACGCGGTGTTCAAGCGCACCTGGCTGAACGTCGGCCGGGTGGAGCGCCTCCCGCGCACCGGCAGCTACTTCACCAAGGAGCTCCCGTCGGCCGGCAAGGGCATGTCGGTGATCATCGTCAAGACCAAGGACGGCTCGGTCAAGGCGTATCACAACGTGTGCCGCCACCGCGGAAACAAGTTGGTGTGGAACGACTTTCCGAATGAGGAGACCTCAGGTACCTGCCGGCAGTTCACCTGCAAGTACCACGCCTGGCGCTACGACCTCGACGGCAACCTGACCTTCATCCAGCAGGAAGAGGAGTTCTTCGACGTCGACAAGAGCGACTACGGGCTGGTCGGCGTGCGCTGCGAGTTGTGGGAAGGCTTCATCTTCATCAACTTCGACCAGCACGCCAAGCCGCTGACCGACTACCTGGGATCGTTGGCCAAGGGCATCGAGGGCTACCCCTTCCACGAGATGACCGAGACCTATTCCTATCGGGCCGAGGTGGGCAGCAACTGGAAGCTATTCATGGATGCGTTCGCCGAGTTCTACCACGCGCCGATCCTGCACCAGGGCCAGTACACCAAGGAAGAAGCTGCCAAGATCCAGAAGTACGGCTTCGAGGCGCTGTACTACGAGATGGCCAGCCCGCACGCGATGATCTCCACCTGGGGCGGTCAGTCACCGCCGGTGGACATGAGCATGGTCAAGCCGATGGACCAGGTGCTGCGCAGTGGTTTGTTCGGCCCTTGGGACAAGCCTGAACTGATTGCGACGTTCGGTGAACTGCCCGCCGGCATCAACCCGAAGAAGGTTCGGCAATGGGGCATCGATGAGTGGCATTTCTACCCGAACATGATGCTGCTGATCTGGGAGCCCGGCTGGTTCCTGACTTACCACTACTGGCCGACCGCCGTCGACAAGCACATCTTCGAGTCCACGCTGTACTTCGTTCCGCCGAAAAACGCCCGGGAGCGGCTGGCTCAGGAGTTGGCCGCCGTCACGTTCAAGGAGTACGCGCTGCAGGACGCCAACACCCTGGAAGCAACGCAGACCATGATCGGCACCAAGGTGGTCAACGACTTCCCGTTGTGCGACCAGGAGATCATGCTGCGCCACCTGCACAAGGTGACCAACGATTATGTGAAGGAGTACGCCAGTAATGGCCACCACTGACAAGCTGCCCGCTGAATTCGTCGCTCTGGAGCCATATCTCGACTGGGATCTGGCTACCGAGCCAGAGCGTTACGCCAAGCGGCTGGCCACCTCGATGGCCGAGATGCAGGCGTTCTACGACGTGGCGTTTCCCAAGCTGAACGACGTCATCGAATACTGCGACAAGTTCCCACTCGACGACCTGCCCGAGGACGCACGTACCCTGATGCATCTGATGCAATCGCTGGTCATGGTCTCGTTCCCGATCGAGGCGTGGAAGCAGCCGCGGGTGCCCGACAGTGGGGCGGCCTGGGTGGAGCTGATCCGCGAGCCGGTGATCTAGCCGGTGCTCACGCTCAAGGCTGCCGGCCTGCTCGACATCGACTCCGGCGAGATCGTCTCGCCCGGCATCGTGCGCGTCGAGAACGACCGGATTGTCGGTGTAGGCGGCAGTATCGAAGGCTCCAGCTCCGAAGTCATCGACCTCGGGGACTCGATCCTGCTGCCCGGGCTGATGGACATGGAAGTCAACCTGCTGATGGGTGGGCGCGGGGAGACGCCCGGGTTGTCCCAGGTGCAGGACGATCCTCCGACGCGCGTGCTGCGTGCGGTTGGCAACGCCCGCCGCACGTTGCGGGCGGGGTTCACGACCGTGCGCAACCTGGGCCTGTTCGTCAAGACCGGCGGTTACCTGCTCGACGTCGCGCTGGGCAAGGCGATCGACGCGGGCTGGATCGACGGACCCCGAATCGTCCCTGCCGGCCACGCGATCACGCCGACCGGCGGGCACTTGGACCCGACGATGTTTGCTGCGTTCATGCCGGGCGCACTCGAGCTGACGGTCGAAGAGGGCATCGCCAATGGGGTCGACGAGGTCCGAAAGGCCGTGCGTTATCAGATCAAACATGGCGCCCAATTGATCAAGGTGTGCGTGTCGGGCGGCGTGATGTCATTGACCGGTGAGGCGGGGGCGCAACACTATTCAGATGAAGAACTGCGGGCGATCGTTGACGAGGCGCATCGGCGTGGGCTGCGCGTCGCGGCGCACACGCACGGTGCCGAAGCGGTGAAGCACGCCGTCGAAGCGGGGATCGACTGCATCGAGCACGGGTTCCTGATGGATGACGAGGCCATCCAAATGCTGGTCGACAATGACCGGTTCCTGGTGACGACCCGAAGGCTGGCCCAGGCGATGGACGTATCTCACGCTCCGAAAGCATTGCAGGACAAGGCGGCCGAGATGTTCCCCAGAGCGGAAACATCGATCAAGGCCGCCTACCAGGCTGGGGTGAAGATCGCGGTCGGCACCGATGCGCCAGCCATCCCGCACGGCAAGAACGCCGATGAGCTCGTCACACTCGTGGAATGGGGCATGCCGCCGCTGGCGGTGCTGCGGGCCGCCACGACAGTCGCTGCCGAGTTGATCAATGTCACCGACCGTGGCCGGCTGGCCGTGGGCCAGCTTGCCGACATCATCGCTGTGCCGGGAGATCCCTTGTCCGACATCCGCGTAACCCAGAAAGTGGGCTTTGTGATGAAAGGCGGCAAAGTGTATGTCGGACCGAATTGAGGACCTCGTCGAGATCCAGCAATTGCTGGCTCGCTACGCGGTGACCATTACGCAGGAAGACATCGACGGCCTGGTCGCGGTGTTCACGCCGGACGGCACGTACAGTGCGTTTGGCGAAACGTATTCGCTGGACCGGTTTCCCGTCTTGGTCGATGCCGCCCCGAAGGGCCTGTTCATGACCGCGACCCCGGTGATCGACTTGGACGGCGACACCGCGACCGGAACACAGCCGCTGTGCTTCATCGACAATGCCACGCACGACATGCGGATCGGCTACTACAAAGACACCTATGTGCGGACGGACAGCGGGTGGCGGCTGAAAACCCGCGCCATGACGTTCATCCGGCGCAGCGGTGTACACGACTCCGGCCGCCCGCATGCGGTAGGACGCCCGCGCCCGACGACGATGCCGGCCGAGGCCGGCGGAGGAGTCGGGCCATCGGCCCAAGCATGAAGGTCGAGCAGTTCCGGACGGATCTTCGGGCCTGGCTCGACGAACACGACCTCACACCCGGGCCGGATCACTCGTTGCAGGGCCACATGCGGCAATACACCCGGGTGCTCAGGGCACTGTATGACGCCGATTGGATGCGCCACGGCTGGCCGGAAGAAGTCGGCGGATTAGGCGGTCCCGCAATTCTGCGCGCAGTCGTCGGCGAAGAAGTGGTCGGCCGCCGTCTCGCCGAACCGGGGCCCTACTCGATGCTCGAAGTGCTCACGCCGACCTTGATCGACTACGCCCCGGCAGAACTGGCCGCCGAAATGGTGCCGCGACTGCTGCGCGGCGAAGAGCAATGGTGCCAAGGCTTTTCCGAGCCGGGATCGGGCAGCGACCTGGCATCCCTGACTACTCGCGCGGTCCAGGACGGTGACACCTGGATCGTCAACGGGCAGAAGGTCTGGACCAGCTTCGCCCAATTCTCCACCCGGTGTGTGCTGCTCACCCGAACAGCACCCGGCTACGACGGGATCACCGCGTTCTTCGTCGATCTGGATACCCCGGGCATCACCATCCGGCCGCTGCAGACGATGCACGGAGTCGATGAATTCTGCGAGGTCTACTACGACGACGTCGTTGTACCGGCGAGCCGAATGCTCGGCCAGCCCGGGGACGGCTGGCGGCTCGCGATGGACCTGCTGCCGTATGAGCGGTCCAGCTGCTTCTGGCAACGCATCGCGTATCTCTACTCGCGCTTCGACGAGCTGATCGCGGAAGCAACCAACCCTGACGAATACGAGCTCGGCGCAGCGTATCTCGCACTTCACACGCTGCGATGCCGATCTCGGGACACCCAGCACCGGCTGCTCGACGGAGCTCGACTCGGGCCTGATACCTCCATCGACAAGGTCCTACTGGCAGGCGCCGAGCAGAAGCTCTACGACACCGTGCGTGATCTGCTGCCCGGCACCCTGGAGCTCGACGACACACCGTGGCGGTCCGAGTTCCTCTACTCCCGGGCGGCGACCATCTACGGCGGCACCGCCGAGATCCAGCGCAACATCATCGCGCGCCGGCTACTGGATCTGGGCAAGGAGTGAGCGTGGACAGCGCATCCTTGCAGCTGCTGGAAGGCGGCCTGCGCAAGACGATGACGACGGTATCGGGCCAGCAGCTCGACGCCGCACTGGCCGAACTGGGCTGGCTGGAGATGCTCGACGAAATGCCAGACACCGCAGTCCCTTTGGTGTTCCGGTTGCTCGGCGAAACCGGCGCCCATGCTCCGGTACTCAATGACGTACTGCTGCGCGCGGCCGGGCGCGAGGGCGGCGGCACGGTACCCATGCGCTACGCCGGTGGCTCCTGGGTTGTGTGGGCGCGAAGCGGCGGGCCGAGTTCGGTGCTCGGCGACGATTTACCGATACACCCGGTGCCCGAGGGTGATTCGGTGCCCATCGGGCCAGGACGTCATGCGATCGGTTGGTGGCTGGTCGGCGCCGGCCGCGCGATGCTGACGCTCGCTCGTCAGCACGCTTTGGATCGCGCGCAGTTCGGCCGTCCTGTCGCGTCATTCCAGGCGATCCGGCATCGGCTGGCCGAAACGCTGGTCGCCATCGAAGGTGCGGAGGCCACCCTGGTGGCCGCTGCAGCCGAACCTGATGAGCTGAGCTTTCTGCTCGCTAAGGCCGCCGCCGGACAGGCGGCGCTGACTGCCGCGCGGCACTGCCAGCAGGTGCTTGGCGGTATCGGCTTTACCGCCGAGCATGCGTTGCACCGGCATGTCAAACGCGCTCTGGTCCTTGATGGCCTGCTCGGCAGTTCCCGAGAACTGACGCGAGAGGCCGGAGAAACGTTGCGCGCCAAGGGGTTTGCGCCCAGACTGGCGCAACTCTGAGCTGGTTACCCACCAGCCACACCCGTCTCAGCGCGGAACCATGTGCCGATCTGCCCGCCTCCGAGCGAATTCAAAATGGCTTTCGCTCGGAGGTGGGCACATTGCTCCCCCCGAGCGGGGGGATCCGTATGTGACGAATGCGATTCGGCGGCAGTCAGTTTCGCGGCAGGCCGAGAATCCGTTGGGCGATGATATTGCGCTGAATCTCCGACGTGCCACCGGCAATGGTCGCCGCGAAGCTGCGGAGATAGCGATCGAACCAACTGCCGTAGTGGGCATCCAGGTTCAGTGGCTCGTACGGGCCGGTGAGCGCAGGGTGCACGAGGCCGTCGACCCGGCTGGCGC
Source organism: uncultured Actinomycetota bacterium (assembly GCA_963824335.1). Lineage (GTDB taxonomy): Bacteria > Actinomycetota > Actinomycetes > Mycobacteriales > Mycobacteriaceae > Mycobacterium. Next base: position 158,223 of record CAWGPB010000034.1, on the reverse strand, counting down.
CGAGCACGTGCTCGGTCGCGGTCTGCACGGCTTCGGATCCGAGCAACTTGAGCACCGACTGACCAGCCACGTCCTCTTCGCCGCGGGCGCTCCGCGCCAGAGTCACCGAACCAAGCAACCGTAGCGCCTCGTAGTCCATCAGCAAGGTGGCGTAACGATCGCGCTCGAGCTCGCCGGATGGCTCGAAATCGTCTGTCATCTCTTGCAATTGGTCCGCATAGCCCATCCAGAGCATGGTGCGCTCGTGGCCGAGCGAGCCGTTGGCGACTCGCCAGCCCTCATTGAGCGGGCCGACAAGATTCTCGACCGGCACCCGTACATCGGTGAAGAACACCTCGTTGAAATCAAGGTCGTCACGACCCACGGCCGAGGCAAAGGGTCGGCGCGCCAGCCCGGGACTGTCGGTGGGGATCAGCAACACGCTGATCCCCTTGTGCTTGGGTGCATCGGGATCGGTCCGCACGAAGGTCAGCAACACGTCGGCGTCATGGGCGCCCGATGTCCAGACCTTCTGCCCGTTGACCACGAAGTGGTCGCCGTCGAGAACCGCGGCCGTGCGCAGCGAGGCCAGATCGGACCCGGCACCCGGCTCGCTCATGCCCAGCGACGCGGTGATCTCGGCCCGCAGGATCGGCACCGCCCACTGGTGCTTCTGCTCCGGCGTGCCGAAAGACAGCAGCGAGGCCGCGATGATGCCGACGCCCTGCGGGTTGAAGCTCGGGTAGATCCGTCGCCGCGACAACTCCTCGGCATGGACGTACTGCTGCAACACGGTGGCGTCGCGGCCGCCGAACTCGGGCGGGTTGCCGGGCAACAGCCAGCCGTGGTCGAACAGCAGGCGCTGCCACGGTCGTGCCCACGGCGGGATGTCGGACGACGATTGCGAACGCTGTACCGCTTCGGACTCGTCCGGCAGGTGCTCATCGAGAAATGCCACAAATTCGGCCCGGAATGCCTCGACATCGGCATCGAAGCTGAGCTGCATGAGCCCTCCGTAATTCGCATTCCGCTTCCCTGCGGAGCAGTGAGAGAATACTATTCTCGTGAAGAGAAAGTTACAATCTCAGACACGTCGTCCCGTGAGGGAGAGAGCACACAAATGACGCGGCGTTCTCCGGTACAGTCCAACCATGTTCTCTCCTCGCGGCAATCGTCTGAGCCGCCCGTGACCAGCCCAAGCGAAGAGCCGGCCTGGAAGCAACGCGCCGTCGAACGGTCGATCAAGACGGCGAAGCTGCGGGCCGCGCAACGCGTCCAACGCTTCCTGGATGCGGCGCAGTCCATCATCATCGAAAAGGGCAGCACAGACTTTACCGTCCAAGAAGTGGTCGATCGCTCGCGTCAGTCACTTCGCAGCTTCTACCTGCAGTTCGACGGCAAACACGAACTGCTGCTGGCGCTCTTCGAGGACGCCCTGAGCCGTTCATCGGACCAGATTCGCGCCGCGACGGCCAACCACACCGACCCGATCAAGCGGCTGAAGGTCGCCGTTGAGCTGCTGTTCGAGGCGTCGCGCCCGGACCCGACAGCCAAACGGCCACTGTTCACCGACTTTGCCCCGCGATTGCTGGTCTCACATCCAGACGAGGTCAAGATCGCGCACGCACCGTTGGTCGCTTTGCTCACCGAGCTGATGGAAGCCGCCAGCGAGGCCGGCGAACTGCGCGCCGGTGTCAACGCGAAGCGAATGGCCGCGATGACCATGCAGACCGTGATGTTCATCGCGCAATCCAGCGGCGGGTCCGACGAGGCGACCGTTCATCCCATTACCGCCGACGAGGTCTGGGACTTCTGTTCGCAGGGATTCATCGGCTCCTAGCGATCCGAGAATCGGCTTACCGGTCAGAGAGAATTTAACTTACACTAACCGCGTGCTGGACCTCTGGACCGACCTGCTCGGCTGCCTGGATCTGCACCGCGCGAGCGATTCAGCCGACGGCGAAGACGTCTTGGCATTCGATGGCGTCAGTCAACAGTTGGACTATCACCGCGTGTTCGGTGGGCAGTTGCTCGGGCAGTTCATCCGGGCCGCGTCGCTGGCCTGCCCCGAGAAAACCGTCAAGTCATTGCACGCGGTGTTCGCACGTGAGGGCCGGGCCGCCGAACCCGTTCGCTACCGGTCGACCCGCCAACATGAAGGCCGATCGTTTGCCTCGTTGACCATCACCGCCCATCAACCACACGCCGTGCTGGCCAGTGCCGCGGTCTCCATGCACGCCGGCGAGCACGGCCCGGAAAACCAAGACTGCGAACCGGTTTCGACGCTATTGGACGAGGCTCATCGAGTCGAACTCGACCTGATCCCGTGGGAGACCCGCTGCGCCGACGACCTCGGCCCAGCGGCCACCGGTCCGCCACGGATCGAGGTCTGGATGCGGACACCGCCCGTCGACGTGGCGCTGGCACCGGCACTGACCGCCTATGCCACCGACCTCACCCTGATCGGCACCGCGCTGCGCCCATTCGAGGGGTTCAGCCACCGCGGCAACGGGACACAGTTCACCTCTGCCGTCACCTCGCACACCGTGTGGTTTCACCAGCCGTTCCACACCGACCAGTGGCTGCTGCTGCGACAGCACAGTCCGGTGCTTGCGCGCGGCCGCTGTTTCGGCCGCGGCGACGTCCTGACCGCGGACGGCGCGCTGGTCGCCTCGTATGCGCAAGAGGCCCTGCTGCGCTTTCGTGGAGACAGTGAATGGGTCGGCACATGACGCGGAAGTGTTCGCATATCGCACCGAAGAAGCCATTCGGAGAAGGTCATTCTCAACCTGGAAGAATGCTAAGTAGCGAAAACGGATTCCGCGTTGACACCCATAGCCGCCTGATGACAGAGTTGCCGCAGATTCTCAGCGCTATCGACCATGCGCGCGCGGCGAGAGGCGAAACCCTGTGACAGTGACTGCTCCCGATGGCGTCTATTACGACCCGTACAACGTGGAGATCAATGCCGACCCTTATCAGGCGTTCCGGGCAATCCGCGAAGAGGCGCCGCTGTACTACAACGAGCAACACGACTTCTATGCGCTGAGCAGGTTCGCCGATGTCGACAACGCGATCGTCGATCACCAGACGTTCAGTTCGGCCCGCGGCGCGATCATCGAGTTGATCAAGGCCAACATCGACATCCCGCCCGGCGTGATCATCTTCGAGGACCCGCCGCTGCACGACGTGCACCGCAAGCTGCTGGCTCGCATGTTCACGCCCCGCAAGATCACCGCGCTGGAGCCCAAGATCCGCGAGTTCTGCGCGCACAGTTTGGATCCCATTGTCGGGTCCGGGAATTTCGACTTCGTCGGTGACCTCGGCGCCCAGATGCCGATGCGGGTAATCGGCATGCTGCTCGGGGTTCCCGAGGAGTACCAGGAAGCCGCACGCGACCTGACGAACGACCAGATGCGCACCGAGGCCGGCAAACCGATGAAGTTGGCGGACGACGGCATGAACACCGGTGAGTTCTTCGCCGAGTTCATCGACTGGCGCGCCGAGCACCCGTCCGACGACATCATGACGGACCTGTTGAACGTCGAATTCGTCGATGAGAAGGGTGTGACGCGACGGCTGACCCGCGAGGAGTTGCTGACCTACATCAGCGTGGTATCCGGCGCGGGCAACGAAACTACCACCCGGCTGATCGGTTGGGCCGGAAAGGTTTTGGCTGAGCATCCCGACCAGCGACGGCAGTTGGCCGAGAACCCGGAGCTGATACCCGCGGCCATCGAGGAACTACTGCGCTACGAGCCACCGGCTCCGCACGTCGCACGCTACGTCACCCGCGACGTCACCTACTACGGGCAGACGGTTCCCAAAGGCAGCGCGATGATGATGCTGATCGGTGCGGCCAACCGCGACCATCGCCAATTCCCGCCCGACGGCGATGTTTTCGACATTCACCGCGAGCCACGCCAGCACCTCGCTTTCAGCGTCGGAACGCACTACTGTCTCGGCTCGGCGCTGGCCCGGCTGGAAGGGCGCATCGCGCTCGAAGAGATCCTGAAGCGCTTCCCCCAATGGGAGGTCGACCTCAGCCGTGCTTCATTGTCTCCCACGTCCACCGTGCGTGGCTGGGACACGATGCCAGCAGTCATCGGTTGAGCCACAGCAGATTTGAGTGTCAGGCACACCTAAGGAAATGAGGAAATGATGGCGGGTCGAGTCGAAGGCAAGGTCGCATTCATCACCGGTGCGGCCCGCGGTCAGGGTCGCGCGCATGCGGTGCGGTTGGCGCAGGAGGGCGCCGACATCATCGCGGTGGACATCTGCAAGAAGATCGACACCGTGGATTTGATCGCCGCCTCCACGCCCGAGGATCTGGCCGAGACCGCAGACCTGGTCAAAGGCCACAACCGTCGGATCTACACCGCTGAGGTCGATGTCCGTGACTACGACGCGCTCAAGGCCGCGGTGGACACCGGCGTCGAGCAGCTCGGCAAGCTCGACATCATCGTCGCGAACGCCGGCATCGGCAATGGCGGCCAGACGCTGGACAAGACCAGCGAAACCGACTGGACCGCCATGATCGACATCAACCTCACCGGCGTGTGGAAGACCGTGAAAGCCGGAGTGCCGCATATCCTCGCGGGTGGCAACGGTGGCTCGATCATCCTGACGAGCTCGGTCGGCGGCCTCAAGGCCTACCCGCACACCGGTCACTACGTCGCCGCCAAGCATGGTGTGGTCGGCTTGATGCGCACGTTCGCTGTCGAGCTCGGCGCGCAGAACATCCGCGTCAACTCGGTGCACCCGACCAACGTCAACACCCCGTTGTTCATGAACGATGGCACAATGCGGTTGTTCCGCCCCGACCTGGAGAACCCGGGCCCCGACGACATGAAAGTTGTCGGTCAGCTGATGCACACGCTGCCGATCGGCTGGGTCGAGCCCGAGGACATCGCCAACGCGGTGCTGTTCCTGGCGTCCGACGAGGCGCGTTACGTCACCGGCGTCACGCTACCGATCGACGGCGGCAGCTGCCTGAAATAGCCGGCTGACGGTCACTGGGGAGCAACCCTTTTCGCGCCGCCGGGTGCGTGGCCGATCACGCCGTCGGCTTCCAGCTCGGCGATCTCGGCATCGGTGAGGCCGATTTCGGTGAGCAGCTCGTGGTTGTGCTCACCCAGCAACGGCGCCGGGTGCCGATGAAACCGGTCGGGGCCCGCCGAAAACCGCGCGGGCATCGTGCTGTGTGGCGCGGTTGGGTTGACCGGGTGACCGACGTCTTCGAAGAAGCCGCGGAACTGCAGTTGCGGGATCTCGGTCTGGCGATGCGGCTGCATCACTTTGGCGACCGGCACACCGGCATCCCATAGGAGCCGGACGATTTCGTCGCTGCCGCGACTTTCGCACCACGCGCTCAGGTGCTCGTCGATGAGGTCGTGCCGTTCTCGGCGGCCATCCGCTGTCGAGAGCTTTTCATCAAGCGCCCACGCGGGCCGGCCCAGCGCGTCGCAGAGCCCGGCCCACTGCTCGTCATCGGCGACGGCGATCGCGACCCAGCTGTCGAGGCGGCCGAACTCGTCGACATCGCCTGAACGGTAGACGTTTTGGGGTGCCGCCGACGGTCCCCGATTGCCTGCCCGCTGCAGCAAAGCCCCGTAGGCAGAGTATTCGATGACCTGTTCGGCGGCGATATTGAGCGCGGCGTCGATCATCGCCGCCTCGATCATCACGCCCCGGCCGGTGGTACGCCGGAACTCCAGCGCGAGCAGCAGCGCGTTCACCGCGTGGAGGCTGGCGTTCGGGTCGCCGATCGAGTACGGCTCGTAGGGATTACGGTCCGCATACCCGGTCAGCCAGCTCACCCCGGACGCGGCTTCGATGACGTAGGCGAACGCGGGATTGTCGCGCCACGGGCCGTCCAGGCCGAACCCAGGCATTCGCAGCAGGATGGTATCCGGCCGGATCGTCTGCACTGCCTCGAAGTCCAGGCCGATCTGGTCGAGCACCCGCGGGGTGAAGTTTTCGACGATCACGTCGGAGGTTGCGATGAAGCGGCGCAACAAGTCCCGGCCCGCCGCGGTCTGCAGGTCGAGGGTCAGCCCCTTTTTGTTGGTGTTCAGCGCCGAGAAGATCGGCGACTTCTCCCACCAGTGGCCTTCGCTGACCGGGATGCCGGCGATCATCCGGGTGCCGTCCGGCTTACCGGTGGACTCGACGTGGATCACCTCGGCTCCGAGCATCGCCAGGAAATGGGTACAGGCCGGCCCGGCCCAGAAAGTCGTCATGTCCAGCACGCGCAGGCCGTCGAACGGCAACCGAGCTGTGGCAACGGCTGGCGCGGGGCGCTGAGGTGTCCTCGGCCGCGACTGCCGGTAGTGCGTGGTGTGCTCCCCGAGTCGTGGAGCCGGTTGCGGCGCAACGAGTGTCGCGGGTTGCATCCGGTAGGGCGGGCCCGGCTGCTGGAACCCGCCGCGCGGGTTGGCGACAAATGAGCCCCGGTGCTGGAAGTGCTGCAGCTCGGTGATGGTGGCGCCGTTGGCGACCGGGGCGTTGGGAATGCGGAACGCGGTAGCGAGGTCGCGAATGTCGTCGGCGTTCTGACTTTCGAACCACTTGTAGATCTCGGCGGCCTTTTCGTTGGCCATCTCGGTGATCGACAGGGGCGAGTCCTCGTCGATCCAGTCTTGCTGCCCGACCATCGCGCAGAGGTCGAACCACTGCTGCGCGGTGCCGCACCCAACGTCCACCAAACCGTCTTTGGCACGGGCGATTCCGGGGACGGTGAGTTTTCGGGCATCCCGCCACGGCCGACCGAGTATCTGGAAGAACGTGACCGGATAGTAGGTGAGACCTAAAATCTGCGCTTCGAGCATCGACAGGTCGATGAGCTCGCCAGCCCCTGTCTCGAGCTGACGCAACCGCGCCGCGAGCGTCGCCGCACTGGCGGAGGCGCCGGTGAGATAGTCGCCGACGCGGCCACCGACGAATACGGGTGCGCGGTCAGCGGATCCGCGGCCCAGCCCGACGATGCCGCCGGACCACGCCTGCAGGGTGAACTCGGTGGCTGGGCGGTCGCTCCACGGGCCCGTCAGCCCGAACGGGGTGATTGACGTGACGAGCAGGTGCGGATGCGATTCCCGCAGCGCCGCCGGCGTGAATGACTCAGCCACCGATGACCCGCTCGACCAGACCACCGCGTCCGCGGCGGCCAGTAGCTCGTCGACGAATGCGGCGTCGGTTTCCGGGTCGGCGACCACGCTGTGCTTGGCGCCGGCCAGAAATCCGAACAACGCTCCGTCGCTACCCTCGTCGATGGGGGCCCGCGACGCCGACCATCGTCGCAGCGGGTCACCCTGCGGCGACTCCACTTTGATCACCCGTGCACCACCGTCGGCCAGTAGCTTCGTGCAGTAGGCACCGGCGATACCGGTGGAGAGTTCGATGACGGTGTAGCCGTTGAGCGGGATCACGCGCCGACGGCGACGTTGGCCGAGGGGCTCGACGTGAGGACCTCGGGACCGTCGGGAGTGATCAGCACCGCCTCTCGCCCGAACACCGCGCCGACACCCGACTGCCAGACGTAGCCGGTGACCGCCAGCACCATGCCTGGCTCCAGTTGTTCCTCGGCGGCCGTCGCGGGCAAATGCTGCGACACCACCGGCGGGTCAAATCCCAGACCCAGACCCCGCGCGATGGGCATCGGCGGCAGTTCCTCGCCGGCCGCCTGATACGCGGCCAGTAGGTCGATCGCCGGGGCTCCCGGTTGGCAGGCTTCATACAGCCTGTCCCACAGCGCATCCCAGCGCCGGTACAGATCTGCCGCACCGTTGACCTCGCCGACCGGCCAGGTGCGGCCCACCTCGCCGGTGTAGCCGCCGTCCAGCACACCGCTGGAGAACGCCACCAAGTCGCCGGCGCGCACCAGCCCGTCCGCGCTGGCCCGCCGCCACGGATGCTCACGCGAGGTGACCCACGCCGCATCCTGGGTGGACGGCGTGCTCACACCACCGGCCGCCATTGCCTCCAACAGCAGGCCAGCCAAGGCTTTTTCGCTGATCCCGGGTCGCAGCTCGGCGACAGCCGCGGCCAGTCCCGCCTCGGCCACCCGGATGGCTTCGCGAAGCGACAGCACCTCGTCGGGTGTCTTGATCCGCCGGGCCGCTCGCATCGCCAGCTCACCGTCGACCAGCTCGGCATTCGGGAATGCCGTCGGTAGTAACTGGGCAAATCCGGGTGAGAGCGCATCGGTGCCAACACGTTTCGCGGTCGACACGCCGTCGATACGTTGCAGATTGGCGATAGTGTTCATCGGGTTCCAGGAGATGCCGTACAGATTCTCGTGCGGGATGTCATCCGGCACACCCTCATCCCAGGTGCTGAGCAGGTGGATTGCGCCGGTCTTGCGAACGATCACACAGCTTGGTGAGAACGGTCTGGTGCCGGCTACCCACAACTGTGGTGTGCCGGAAACGTAACGGACGTTGGCCTGGCGGCCCAGCACCAGCACGTCGAGGTCGTGCTTTTCCATCTGCGCCAGCGCCCGTTCACGGCGACCGGTACGTAGCGCGCGGTTATCGGCCAGAACTTCAGTGCGAGCCACGTCAGCGCTCCCCATATGGGTCATAGGGATAGTCGGTCAGCCGGATATGCCCATCCTCGGTGATCACTATGATCTCTTCGCTGCGATAACCGCCGGTGCCTTCCTCCCACACGACCGGTTCGAGCACCATCACCATTCCCGGCTCCAGGACGAAGTTCTCGTCGAACTCGTCGCCGAGATCCGTTCCGATCATGGGTGTTTCGGCGGCGTTCACACCGATGCTGTGCCCCAGGTAGAAGTGTGGCAGCCAGGGCTTGCTGCCGCCGTTGGCTTTGGTCGCCGTCCTGCCCAAGTCCGCGACAGTGGCACCGGCCCGCGCCACCCCGAGCACGGCATCCATGATCTCTTGCCACTTGATGTACTGGGCGTGCTGTCGAGGTGTGGGTTCTTCGCCGACCACCCAGGTGCGCCCAAAGTCCGAGCAGTAGCCTTGGTAGGTGATGCTGACGTCGGTCCACAGCACGTCACCGGCAGCCAGTTCGCGTTCGGTTGTCAACAGCGGCAACGCCAAATCCCCGTGGGTGGTCCACACGCCGTCTGCTTTGTACTTGGGCATCACCTGCCAGATCGGCTCCAGCATGCTGGCCATCGCGCCCAGTTCGAACGTCCTGCGAGTGAACTCCGCGGACAGGTCGATCTGCCGAATTCCCGGCGCCAGTGCCGCCTGCACGTCGACCATCGCGGTGTCGGTGATCCGCACCGCCGTTCGGATGCAGGACACCTCGTCGGGAGTCTTGATGAGTTTTGCGGCGGCGACGACTTGAGATGCGTCGACCGGGCGTCCGGACCGGAACAGCTGCGAATGCGCCCGCCGCATGGCCCCAGTGAGTTCATCCACGGCGACGACGGCCGCGGCCGGAATGAGTTCTTCGATCACCCGCGCGAAATTCTCTACGCCCTCGTCGAATTCGAGATACACCGGTCCGTGCAGATGGTCGACGGGCAAACCGGATTCCGACGAGGCGCCTTCACGGAACGGCAGGAACAGGTGCGGGTGCGGGTCGTCGATCAACACGACCGCGACCGGTCGCTCGACGTAGGACAGCCCGGCATCGCCCAGTGGCCAGCTGACCCCGGCCGAGTACACAACGGCGTTGTTGCCCAACAGGATCAGGGCATCCACACCGCGATCGGCCATCGCCGAGCGAAGCCGCGCACCGGTTTCACGACGCATCCGCTCGATATCCGGTGTTTCCGGGATATCAACTGCGGACGAAAGCGCGGGCGGAAATGAAGTGGTGGACGTCATCGAGCGGCCTAAAGCCCAAGGAATTCAGTGATGTTGCCGCTGACGATGCGGGCGGCCGACTCCGGGCCGACCGCGTCGACGACCGAGGCCAGCGACTTCTCCGAGTAGCCGAAGGTGCTTTCGTTGTGCGGGTAGTCGCTGGACCACATCACTTTGTCCACGCCGATCTGGTCGATCAACTGCAGACCCAGCGGGTCGACCATGAACGACGCCCTCATGTGGGTGTCCCAGTAGTAGCGCACGTCGTGCTCGAGCGGCCGGTTGAACATGTGCTGGTAGGACGCGACCAGATGCTCGGCATCCTGCAAAGCCCATGGAACCCAGGCGATTCCGCCTTCGAACCAGCCGACCCGCAGGTTGGGGTGGTCGTCCAGGATGCCGGTGAACAGGTACTTGGCGAACTGCTCGCGGAACCCGTCGATGTTGATCATCATCCCGACGACGACGCTGTTGAACTGACACGGGGTCTTCGGTGGTGTCTCGCCGATGTGATGGGCGACCGGAAGCCCGGCGGCTTCGATCTCGTCCCACACCGGCTTCATGGCAGTGCTGCCGTAATCGATGATTTTGCCGTCATCGTCCTTGCCCGGGTTTATCGGCAGCAGGAAGGTCTTGAGCCCCAACGATTTCAGTTCGGCCAGTGTCTCTTTAGCGCCTTTGGGATCCCACCAGTTGATCAGACCCGCGCCGTAGAAGTGGCCATCTGACTGCTCCTGCAGTTCGGCCATGTATTCGTTGTAGATGCGGAAGGCCAGCTCCCGAAGTTTCTTGTCGGGATAGTGGAAGAGCGCCAGGACGGCGTTGGGGAACGCGAGTTCCTTTCCGACGCCGTCCTCACGCAGTTCCTGAATCCGGGCTTCGATGTTGGTGCTCGCCGCGCCGGGCAGGTCGTCGTACTGCATCAGCACGGCGCTGAAATCGCCCGGCAGGAACGACTGCCCTTTGCGTCCGACTTGGTAGGCACCGTCCTCGTACCAGATCCGCGGCGCCGCGTCTTTGAGCTCGTCCGGGAAGCGGTTGTAGAAGATGTCGGCGGCGATCGAGATGTGGTTGTCCGCCGAGAAAACGATGGTGCCCTCGGGCAGACCGGTGTGGGTGCCGTCGGCGTGGCCGTGCCGATCCTTGGGCGCGCCGTAGCCGCCGGGCGGGTAGAGCGAAACGGTGCTTGTTTGAGGCGACATCAGTGGCCCTCCAATCGGATCCAGACTTCTTCGACGGTAGTTCTCTCCGGTCGCCCGGCGAGGGTGTTCACCAGGTCACCGGTAGTTCGTAGACGCCGTACGCGAGCCGGTCGTGTTTGAGCGGAACATCCTCGATCGGCACGGCCAGTTCCAGGGTGGGAACGCGGCGAAACAGCGTGTGGAACACGATCTGCAGTTCGGCGCGGGCAAGCTGCTGGCCGACGCACTGATGCCGGCCGTACCCGAACGCGACGTGCTGACCCGCGCCGGAGCGGTGCAGGTACAGCCGGTCGGGTTCGCTGAACTCTGATGCGTCCCAGTTGGCCGGAGCGTTGTCGATGATGATGCCTTCGCCGGCACGGATGGTGACGCCGGCGATGTCGATGTCCTCGGCGGCGACGCGGCGCTGACCGTTTTGGATGATGGACAGGTAGCGCAGCAATTCCTCGACCGCGTTGGCAACGACTTTCGCGTCGTCGGTATCCCGCAGCACCGCCGCCTGGTCGGGGTGTTGCAGCAAGGCAAGCACACCCAGGCCGATCATGTTGGCGGTGGTCTCGTGTCCGGCGATCAGCAGCCCGGTCCCGAGCTGCGCGGCTTCCTTGACGCTGAGCTCGCCGGCCTTGACCCGCTCGGCCAGGTCCGACACCGCGTCTTCGGCCGGGTTCTCCATCTTCGACTCGACCAGCTGCGCAAGATATTTGTGCAGGCTCATCGCACCCTTCATCGTGTCCTCGGCGGCGGCGTACCGCGCGAGGCCGACATTGGCGTGGTGCTGGAACATTTCGGCGTCTTCGTACGGCACCCCCAGCAGTTGGCTGATCACCAGCGACGGCACCGGCAGCGCCAGCCCGCTGACGATATCGCCGGGTTTCGGCCCGGCCAGCATCACGTCGATCGAGTCGTCGGTGATCTGCTGAATTGCCGGTCGCAGACCTTCAACTCGCTTGAAGGTGAACGGCTTTGACAGCATCCGCCGAAATCGGGTGTGCTCCTCGCCGTCCGCGGTGAACACCGATCTGGGTCGCTTGTGCACCGTGGAGAGCATGCCTTCGTTCCAATGCGGGAAGCCGGGCCGCCGGTCGTCGACGCTGACCCGCGAATCGGAGAACAGCGCGCGCGCCACTTCGTAACCGGTGATCAGCCAGGGCGTGCTGCCGTCCCAGATCTTCACCCTGGACAGCGGCCGCGCCGCGGCCAACTGCATCACTTCCGGCGGGGGCGCGAATGGGCAACCACCGGCGCGCGCCATCGGATAGTCGGGGGCGTCGGAGATCGCCTCACTTGTGCTGCCGGCGAGTGTGTCGGACACGTCTCACTCCTCGATGTGGATGGCTAGTGCCGGGCAATTGGCCTCGGCTTTGCGGACGTTCTCGGCTTGTTCAGCGGGCGGGTTCTCGTCGAGCACGAGGACGACGCCGTCATCGTCGCGCTGGTCGAAGATTTCCGGCGCATGCATCACGCAGTTCCCCGACGACGCGCATTTGTCCTGGTCCACAGACACTTTCATCGTTGACTTCTTCACTCAGTGCGGCGTGACGGGCGCCAGCCACAGTCCCACCACGGCGTCGATGAGACGCGTACCCGCGGTCTCCCAGGACGTCCACGGCGCGGATGCGCCTGCGGCCAAAGCCCGTTCACGATCGGCGCAGGTGTGCATCAGCAGGTTGCGCGCCATCAAGTTGCGTTCGACGCGGACGTCGGCGGGCAGCTCGGGTAGGCACCTATTGATCCCGTCGATCACCTGCACCAGCGATGCAGATGTGAGGGCGTCTTTGACGACGATGTTGTAGTAGGCGGGATCGGTCATCACCTGTGCGGCGAACCGGGCATACCAGCTGGGATTGCCCAAGGCCGCCAGATGATCGGTCAGTGGGCGCACCAAACAGGCGATCCAGCTCCGGGTGTCTTCGGAGTTCAGGGTCTGAGCGACCATCTCTTCCCGCAGCCGTTCGATGGGCTCCCGGTGTCGCTGCTCGATGGCCCGCACCAGGTCGGTCTTGGTGCCGAAGTGGTAGCCGACCGCGGCGTTGTTGCCTTGGCCGGCGGCCTCGCTGACCTGCCGATTGGAGACGGCGAAGACGCCGTGCTCGGCAAACAGCCGCTCGGCGGCGGTCAGGATCGCCTCTTGTGTGGTGCTGGCCCGATCGCTGCGCGCGGCCCTCGCGGTGGTCACCCGATCAGTCAACGCGCCGGCAGTAGTTAAGTCAAGCGATTGATTTAATTCTTCTCCTCGCTACGGCGTCGGACGACCTTTCCGGCCACCGTGCCGCCGTCGACCGGTAGCACCGTTCCGGTCACGTAGCGGGACCGGTCGCTGGCCAGGTAGAGCGCGGCCTCGGCGATGTCGCCGGTGGTCCCTTCGCGCTTGAGCGGACGATCGGCCCGCATCTGCTCACGGATCGCGTGCTCGAACCGCGCCAACTCTTCGGGCGATTTGTCGGTTGTCGTCGTCTGGAGCAACGGTGTCGGGATGTTGCCCGGCGCGATGGCATTGACTCGAACTTCGTAGTGCGCCAACTCGATTGCCGATGATTTGGTGAACATGATGACCGCGGCCTTGGATGCCCGATACGTCATTACTCCGCCACCGGCCTGGATACCGCCGATCGACGACATGTTGATGATCGACCCGCCGCCGCTCTTGGACATCTGGCGGGCCGCATCACGGGTGCCGGCCATCACGCCCAAGACGTTGACCGACATGACGCGCTGGAAATCAGCGAGGTCATCGTCGAGAAAGCTGCGGTGCATTGTGCTGGACAAGCCGGCGTTATTCACCATCACATCCAGGCCGCCGAAAGTCTCGACCGCGCCAGCCACCAGCGCGGCTATCTGCTTGGGGTCGGAGACGTCGGTCAACCGGAAGATCACGTCACCGCCCAGTTTCGCGGCGAGCTCCTTCCCGCGGTCGCGCGACACGTCGGCGATCACCACCCGCGCACCCTCCGCCACGAACTTCTCGACGATGCCCGCACCGATGCCCGAGGCGCCGCCGGTGACGATCGCAACCTTGCCGAGCAGTTCGTTGACCATGACAAAGAGTTAATCGGCGTGGCATCTCTTAAGTCAAGCGATTGATTTACGCGTCCGTCGCTGGCTCCTCGACGCCGATGCTACGTTCTGCTTGGTGAGCCGGATTGTTTACCTCGAGTCCTCATGGCGTTTGCGAAGAGCAGCCACGCTTCGGTAAGTCGGGGCCGTGTCCGGCCCCTGCTGGCCCGGCGGCACAGTAAAAGTTGCCGTCAGCCCGACCGTTCAAAGGAACTGATTTGAGAATCAACCGATTTGGCGTTGCGGTGGGCATGTTGGCCAGCAGCGCGCTCCTGCTGTCCGCATGCGGGAACAACAACACCGCCAGCGAAGGCGGAGCTACCTCCGGGGCGTCGTCGGCGAGCGTGCACTGCGGCGGAAAGCCGACCCTGAAAGCCAGTGGATCGACCGCCCAGGCCAACGCGATGGCCCGCTTCGTCAACGCGTTCGAGCAGGCATGCTCCGGTCAGACCTTGAACTATACCGCCAACGGCTCAGGCGCCGGAATCAACGAATTCACCGGAAATCAAACCGATTTCGGTGGTTCGGATGTAGCACTGAGCGATGCCGAGCACGGCAAGGCGCAGCAGCGCTGCGGCTCCCCGGCCTGGGATTTGCCGGTGGTGTTCGGCCCTATCGCGGTGACCTACAACGTCAACGGCGTGACCTCACTGAACCTGGACGGGCCGACCGCGGCCAAGATCTTCAACGGGACCATCAAGAATTGGAATGACCCGGCTATCGCGGCGCTCAACGCCGGTACGTCGCTGCCGGATCTGCCGATCCATGTCGTGTTCCGCAGCGACCAGTCGGGAACGACGGACAACTTCCAGAAGTACCTCGACGGCGCCTCCGACGGTGCCTGGGGCAAGGGCAGCGGGAAGTCGTTCAACGGCGGTATCGGCGAGGGCGCCAAGGGCAACGACGGAACGTCGGCTGCCATCAAGAACACTCCGGGGTCGATCACCTACAACGAATGGTCGTTCGCGCAGGCGCAGAAGCTGAACGTGGCGAAAATCGTCACCTCCGCAGGCACCGACCCAGTGGCAATCAGCGCCGACTCGGTCGGCAAGACCATCGCCGGCGCAAAGATCAAAGGGCAGGGCAACGACCTGATCCTCGACACGCTGTCGTTCTACAAGCCGACCCAGCCGGGCGCCTACCCGATCGTGCTGGCGACCTATGAGGTTGTCTGCTCGAAGTACTCGGACGCATCTATCGGCACGGCGGTCAAGGCGTTTCTGCAGGCCACCATCGGACCCGGCCAGAATGGCTTGGCGGACAACGGATATGTCCCCATCCCGGATGCCTTCAAGTCGAGGTTGTCAACAGCGGTCAACGCCATCGCCTGATCACATCCATCATGTCGACCGCGACAGCACCCGCGCTGCGGGCCAGCGACGCATCTGAGGCACCGGTTGGCGACCGACTGTTCAAGTCGGTCGCCGCCCTTGCTGCCTCGACGATCACCCTCGTGATCGGCCTGATCGCCATATTCCTTCTGCTCAAAGCCATCCCGGCGCTGCGCGCCAACCACGCAAACTTCTTCACCAGCGCCCAGTTCACCACCGCCGACAGCAACAACCTGGCGTTCGGCATTCGTGACCTGTTCATGGTGACCCTGCTCAGCTCGCTGTGGGCAATGGCACTCGCCGTGCCGATCGCGATCGGGATCGCGGTGTTCCTGACTCAGTACGCGCCGCCCAGGTTGTCGCGTCTTTTCGGCGCAATCGTCGACCTGCTGGCCGCGGTGCCGTCGATCGTCTTCGGGCTCTGGGGAATCTTCGTTCTGGCGCCACAACTCGCGCCGATCGAGACCCAGCTGAACCACCGGTTGGGCTGGTTATTTCCGTTCAAAGCCGGCGATGTGTCGCTGGCCGGCGGCGGCAACATCTTCACCGCCGGTGTCGTACTTGCCGTGATGGTCCTGCCCATCATCACCTCGGTGTCGCGAGAAGTGTTCCGGCAGACGCCGACCAGTCACACCGAAGCCGCGCAGGCGCTCGGCGCGACGAAATGGGAGGTGGTGCGGATGACCGTGCTGCCCTACGGCCGCAGCGGTGCCGTTGCCGCGTCGATGCTCGGTCTTGGCCGCGCGCTGGGCGAAACGGTGGCCGTGCTGATCATCCTGCGCGCGTCCGCCTCAGCCGGGCACTGGTCGCTGTTCGACGGCGGCTACACCTTCGCGTCCAAAATCGCTTCGGCGGCAAGCGAGTTCAGTGAGCCATTACCCACCGGGGCCTATATATCGGCGGGCTTCGTGCTGTTCGTCCTCACCTTCATCGTCAATGCCACCGCCCGCGCAATCGTCGGCCGGGCGGTCAAGGCATGAACGCTCCGGCACTCGAGCTGCCAGTCAAGGCGTCGGCGATTCAGGCGATCGGTGTCCGTCGCAGGATCAAGAACGCCATCGCGGCAACGTTTTTCGTCCTCTCGTTCGGCATTGCGCTGGTGCCGCTGGTCTGGCTGTTGTGGATCGTCATTCAGCGTGGCTCATATGCCATTGTGCAGCCCGACTGGTGGAGCCACTCGCTGCGGGGCGTACTGCCGGAGCATTTCGCGGGCGGCGTTTATCACGCGCTTTACGGCACGGTGGTGCAAGCCGGCATCGCGGCAATCATCGCTGTCCCAGTGGGTTTCATGACCGCGGTCTATCTGGCGGAATACCGGTCCGGCCGATTGGCCCGGTTAACCACGTTCATGGTCGACGTGCTGGCCGGCCTGCCCTCGATCGTGGCGGCCCTGTTCATCTTCAGCCTGTGGATCGCCACCATGGGATTCCAGCAGAGCGCCTTCGCGGTGTCGCTCGCGTTGGTCTTGCTGATGTTGCCGGTCGTGGTGCGCTCCACTGAGGAGATGCTCAGACTGGTACCCCAAGACCTCCGAGAAGCCAGTTACGCCTTGGGCATTCCCCAGTGGAAGACCATCATGCGTGTCGTCGTTCCGATCGCGATGCCGGGCATCGTCACCGGCGTCCTGCTGTCGATCGCCCGGGTCATGGGCGAAACCGCGCCGGTGCTGGTGCTGGTCGGCTACAGCCGGTCGATCAACTTCGACATCTTCAACGGCAACATGGCGTCGCTACCGTTGCTGATCTACTCCGAACTCAACAACCCCGAACATGCCGGCTTCCTGCGGGTTTGGGGTGCGGCGCTGACACTGATCATCGTGGTGGCGGCGGTGTATCTAGTGGCCACAGTAGCCAACCGGGTGATCGCGCTGCGCCGCCGCTGAGCCCGGCTGGCTCTATCCCGCTCAGCCCTGCACAGAAGCCAGAAAGTCCAGCAAGACCGCGTTCACGTCGGCCGATCGTTCGAGCTGAGGGCAATGCCCTGCCGCCTCGATGACCGTCGATCGCCCGTCTCTGAGCTGATCGGCGATCTCCTTTGCCCAGCCGGGTGGCAGCAACTTGTCGCAGGCGCCTTCGACCACCAGAGCGGGGACCGCGACGCGTTCGTAGGCTCTGCTGCTCGACGGTGCGGGCGGCGGTGACGCACCCGGACGACGGAAGCGAGCCGCGGCGAGCGTCTCCCACGCGCCGGGGACGATGCTGGATTCGTACCGGCGCGTGACGTAGGCCTCGTCGGCCGGATACTTCAGGTCATGGAAGAGCGCTTCGACGATCCGCCGCATGGCCGGCAGTGTGGCGTCGTAGTCGTAGAGCGCTTCCATATGCCGGTTACGCTGGATCTCGCCGCCGCCACAGATGGCCACCAGGCTGCGCATCGGCAGCACCGGCGACTCGGAGGTGGCGTCGACGAGCAGGTTGATCGCACCCATCGAGTTGCCGACGAAGTGCGCCGAGCCAACGTCGAGTTCGTCGCAGAACCGGGCAATATGCCGGATCCGCATGCCGCGGCCGTCGTTGAAGTCGATGACTTTCGCCGACTGCCCGAACCCCAGCATGTCCGGCGCCAGCACGCGATACCGGGCTGCTAGCGTTGGTATTGTTGCCTCCCAGCCGATTTCGGCGCTGACTCCGAACTCCCCGCCGTGTAGCAGGATCACCGGGTCGCCCTCGCCGGCCTCCAGGTAGTGGGTGGCCAGACCGTCGATCGCGATAGTTCTGCTGTGGATCTGCATCGCTCGGCCTACTTGATCGCGATGGGATTCACCGGAGAGCCCACCGCACCAACAAATCTCAGTGGCGGCGCGATGAGCTGAAACTCGTACACCCCGTCGGCCGCGCAATCAGCCGCCAATGCGTTGAGATCCCAGTACTCGCCGAGCATCAACCCCATATCCCGCAGGCACAGCATGTGCATCGGCAGGAGTGTTCCCTTGACGCCGGATATCGGATCTTCGACCATCAGGTTGTCGGCGGCGACAGCAGCGATGTCGTGATCGTGCAGCCAGGACGCGCACTGCCAGTCCAGCCCCGAACCGGGCTCGCTGCCGTTTCCGGTCTGCACAAACCTTGCCCACCAACCGGTTCTGACCAACACGATGTCACCGCGGCCGATCGTCACACCCTGTGCCCGTGCCACATCGTCCAGTTCGGCTGGGGTGATCGGGTTACCGAGTTCGAGGAATGTCTCCACACCACGATGGCGGACGACATCCAGCAGCACACCGCGCGAAGTGATGCCCTTGCCGTCGACTTTATCGATGCCGCAGTGCTTTGCGCCGAAGCTGGTCACCGAGTCGGCTGCAAAACCGTTGTATAGCTTTTCCTCGTAGTAGACGTGTGCGAGCGCGTCCCACTGGGTGGCGCACTGCAGCGGCATGATCACCATGTCGTCGTTGAAGCGGAAAAGATCATCCTGGAAGTACTTACCCATCTCTTGTGCACCCGGGTTGGCCGCCCAGTCCAGCCCGAATCGGGGTAGCGAGTGCGCGTCACCACCATCCACGGTCATCACATGGATCGGGTTGTGCCGGAACTTGAATGAGCCCTGGGGGCCGGAGGATCCGAAGTCGACACCGAGCGGGAACACCTTGCCGTGCTTGACCAGGCCGGCCGCCTCGGCCACCTTCTCGGCGGTGATGAAGTTCAGCGTTCCGAGTTCGTCGGCGTCTCCCCACCGACCCCAGTTCGATACTTCGCCGGCGACCCGGCGGAAGTCGGTCAGGCTGGCCACTATGCTTGCCTTTCGTCGAGTTCGCGCGCCATCGCGGCGCCGAGGTTGCCGCCGTCGACCCACAGTACTTGGCCCGAAATATAGCTGGCTGCTTGACTATTCAGGAAGATCAGCGCCGCTGCCTGTTCCTCGGGATCAGACACCCGGCCCAGCGGCTTGGGGATGTCGTCGAGAAAGCTCTGGCCGTAGGCTCCGCGCAGTTGATCCAGAATCGGGGTCTCGGTGACGCCCGGCCCGGTGCAGTTGATCCGAATACCGCGGCCGCCGAGCACGGTCGTCTTGCTCATGGTGTACAGAATGATCGCTTCCTTGGACAACCGGTAGCCCCCGTCGGCCAGCGCGTCGGGATTGCGCTGGCACCAGTCGATGCCGCCAGACATCGTCCGGGTGTTGAGCAGCCCGGCGGTGACTCGCTGATTCTCCCGATATCCCTTGGCCGCCAGCGACGAAACGCTCACGATGGAAGACCCAGCGGGCATTTTCGCCACCAGCGCCTCGGTGGCATGCCGTAAGCCGAGGAAGTTGATCGTGACGACCCGCAGCGGGTCGCCGATTCCGGAGGAGACACCAGCGACGTTGAAAAGATCGTCGACCCGATCGCCCACCGACGCCACACCGCGGTCGATCGACTCCGGGTCGGCCAGGTCGACGGAGTGGAACTCGGCGATCTCGCCGCTCGGCGGTTGATTGTCGAACCCGACGACGTGGGCGCCCAGCTCGGTGAGCTGCCGGACGACATGTGCCCCGATACCCGACGCGCAGCCGGTGACCACCGCGCGCCGCCCGTCGTAGCGCCACAGCTCGTCGATGTGTCCCAACGACTACGGCTTCGACTCGTCTTTGAGCCGCTGAGCGGCTTGAACGCGACCCTCGTTGATTTCGGCCATTGCCTCGGGAATCTCACTCGCGGTGAACTTTCCACCCCGGCCGGTGGGCAGCCCGCCGAAGGAGTAGCTCTCGTCGAACTTCGGGGCGCTGGGCTCGGGACGGCGTGCCTCGACCTTGTCGAGGACGGGTTCGAGACGTTTGGCCTTCTCGACCAACGCCTTGCGGTCGCGCTCGATGAATTCCGGCAACACCTCTTTGCCCATCAGCTCGATGGACTCCATGGTGCCTTCGTGACTGCGCGGGTTGAGCAGCAGGATGATCTCGTCGACGCCGCTCTCTTCGTACCCACGGAGGAACTCACGAACGGTGGCCGGTGAGCCGATCGCTCCACGGCCAGGCCCGTAGGCCAGCGTAGGATCCTTCTCGCACTCCTCGAGATAACGCTCCCAGACTCCGGTGCGGCCAGGCGTGTGAACGCCGGTCATGTAGTAGTGCATGATCCCGAACGAGAAGAACCCGCCGCCCATGCCGAGACGCTGCACGGCCTGCTCGTCAGTCTTGGCCACCATCATCGACAGATCGCCACCGATCGCGAGGATATTCGGGTTTACAGCGGGAGTAACCGGCACGCCGCTCTCTTCCAATTCTTTGTAGTAGCCGTTCACCCGCTCGGTCAGCGGGCCCGGGCCGGTGTAGGCGAAACTCAATGCCCCAAGGCACTTCTGGGCGGCCATCTGCACCGATGCGGGCCGCGTGCAGGCGACCCATACCGGCGGGTGCGGCTTCTGCAGCGGCTTGGGGACCACGTTGCGGGCCGGCATCTCGATGTGATCGCCCTTGAAGCCGGTGAACGGTTCCTCGGTCATGCAGCGGATCGACACCTCCAGCGCCTCTTCCCACTGGGCGCGTTTGTCGGCGGGGTCGATGTTGAAGCCGCCGAGTTCGCCGATCGAGGACGATTCGCCGGTGCCGAATTCCACCCGCCCATCCGAGATCAGGTCCAAGGTGGCGATCCGCTCGGCGACCCGGGCCGGGTGATTGACCGCGGGCGGGAGGTGCATGATGCCGAATCCGAGCCGGATGTCCTTGGTGCGCTGGCTCGCTCCGGCCAGAAACATCTCCGGCGCGGTGGAGTGACAGTACTCCTCGAGGAAGTGGTGCTCGGTGAGCCAGACGGTGGAGAAGCCGGCCCTGTCGGCGGCCTCTACCTCGTCGAGGCAGTCCTTGAGCAGAATGTGCTCGTCGTCATCGGACCAGGGACGGGGTAGGGCGAATTCGTAGAACAGCGAGATCTTCAACTGGTACCTCCCGGAACAATGGATTGCGTTGAGTGTTGGTCGACCAGGTGTTTGGCGGCGACGTAGCCGAAGGTCATAGCGGGCCCGATGGTGGCGCCGGCCCCGGCATAGCTGCGGCCCATGACCGCGGCCGAGGCGTTTCCCACGGCATAGAGGCCGCGGACCACCGTGTCGTCGGCGCGCAGTACCCGCGCGAATTCGTCGGTGCGCAGACCGCCTGAGGTGCCCAGGTCGCCGAGCACCATCCGGAACGCGTAATAGGGCGGATCACCCAGTGGATGCAGATTCGGGTTGGGCAGGGTTGGGTCGCCGTAATAGTTGTCGTAGACGCTGTCACCTCGCCTGAAATCATCGTCGTGGCCGTTGCGGGCCAGTTCGTTGAAACGTGTTGCGGTGTTGCGCAGTTGATCGGCCGGTACGCCGATCTTTGTGGCGAGTTCGGCCCAGGTCCCGGCTGACTTGACCACGCCGGATTCCGGCCAGGCTTTGGGGATCTTCCGGCCGGTGGGGACCGGGGCGAACGGGATTTTCGGTATCGGCAGGTGCCCTGCGACCACGTAACGCAGGAATGATCGGTGGTCGGTGATGAGCCAGCATGGTATGTGGGTGACGCCCGATTCCTGACCTTCGATCATCGCGTGGCCGAAATCCATGTACGGGGCCGCCTCGTTGATGAATCGCTTGCCCGCACCGTTGACGATGAACTGCGACGGCATCATCCGCTCGTTGAGCATGAATTGCATTCGGCCGTCCGGCCATTGGATTGCGGGAAACCACCAGGCTTCGTCGAGCATGTCCGCGGCGGCGCCGACCTGCTGGCCGGCCCGGATGCCGTCGCCGGTGGCGGCCGGATTGCCGAAGCTCCAGTCTTGATCGACGGTCGGCTGGTGTTCTTTGCGCCAGGCCATGTCGTGATCGAAGCCGCCGGTCGCGACGATCACGCCCCGGCTGGCGCCGATCCGTTGTGGCGTGCCATCTTTCGTCACCACGGCGCCGATCACCGATCCGTCGTTGTCGGTCAGCAGCCGTGTCATCGGCGCGTCCAGCCACAACGGGATGCCCCGGTCTTTCATAGCCAGCCGCAGCCGCGCGGCCAACGACTGCCCGATGGCCGCCATCCGGTCGCCGAAGACCCGGGCCCGAAACATCCGCCATACCAGTTTCACCAGGACGCGCTTGCCCGCCCAGGATTGGCGTACTTGATAGAACGACCGGAGCTCTTTGGGGCCCAACCAGATTCCGCGCGGCGCCAATGCCAGCGGCGTCAGCAGGTTCTGCTCGTCGTCGGCCAGCGTACGCAGATCAATCGGCGGAACGTTGATGGTGCTGCCGAGTTCGGAGCCACCGGGCAGTTCCGGGTAGTAGTCGGCGTACCCGGGCTTCCAGACGAATTCCAGCCAGGGGCTCAGCTTCTCCAGGAAGTCCATCATGTCTGGGGCCGAGTCGACGTACTGCCGGATCCGCGCGTCGCTGACCACGCCGTCAGTGATGCGCCGCAGGTAATCGACGACCTCGTCAGGCGAGGGCGAATAGCCGGCTCGACGTTGCGCCGGTGCTCCCGGAACCCAGATGCCACCGCCGGACAGCGCGGTGGAACCGCCAAACTGACTGGACTTTTCGACGACCAGCGTCGTGAGCCCGGAGGCTTCCGCGGCGAGGGCCGCCGTCATACCGCCGCCGCCGGAGCCGATCACGAGGACATCGACGACAGCGTCGAACGCGAACGCGTGACTCATACCGGCATCGCCGTCCTGACCGCGAACCCGGCGATCAACTCCGGCGCAGCCCGGTAGTACCGCAGGCCCGTCGCATAGGGGCCGGCCGCCGCCAGCGCCGCGAAAGCCGCTACCCAGGTGCGGATTTCGTGTGCCGAGTTGCCACCCTCACTGGCGATGA
Organism: uncultured Actinomycetota bacterium; assembly: GCA_963824335.1. GTDB lineage: Bacteria > Actinomycetota > Actinomycetes > Mycobacteriales > Mycobacteriaceae > Mycobacterium. The sequence goes on along the minus strand of CAWGPB010000034.1, from coordinate 135,121 downwards.
ACGCGTTCGACCAGGTGTCGAGATCGTCGAGATGTCCGCCGTCGACGATGTCGAGGAACTTCTGATCGAACTCGGGGTTGAGCGCGCGAAGGTCGCTCTGGCCACCTGCGAAGCTCTTGGCTGCTTCAATCACCGCCGTCTGCCGCGCCGACCGCTGCTCAGGAGTCATCGGCCTACCGTTCACAATCCGATCCACAATCTGAGGTGTCGCCGTCGACAGGGTCGGAACCGGTGGATCATGGGACAGCCCGCCGGATCCCACTACCAGCACCCGCTTGTTGAGGGTGGCCAGATAGCTGCCGACCGCGGTGCCGAGCGTGCGGCAGCGATGCAATGGGCCCAGCGGTGTGGCAACCGAGTTGATGAATATCGGTATCACTGGGCGCGCCGTAGCGTTGCCGAACAGCTTCTCCAGCGGTTGAACGGTGCCGTGGTCGACGTCCATGTTCGCCGAGATCGCGACGTCGACACCGGCCGACAACACCGCTTTGGCGCAGGCGACCGCGGTGGCTTCGGGCACGTCGAGTGGTCCCTTGTGAGTGCCGTAGTCGCCGACACCCTGCGCCTCGGTGCCGATGCAGAACGGCGGCATCGTCCGGTAGAAGAAGCCGTTGTAGTGATCGGGGGCAAAGATGACGACGATCTCCGGGTTGAAGTTTGCGACGAAATCTCTTGCCTGCGTGAGCGCGCCGTCAATGTCATCAAGGAGGTCCTGCGATGGCCCGGGCAGATCGAGCAATGGGCTGTGGGACATACAGCACAGGGCTAGCGGCACGGGTTCCTCCCGGTGTCAGGGTGAGGACGTCGAAAAGCGAAGCACTCAAGTCGGGGGCGAGCTGGGCGATGCAGGCACCCGCGATGCAGCGATCGGGGCGCAGAAACAACACGGACTCCTGGTGCACGTCGAACCAGGCTTTGAGCTGTCCGGTCCGGTCACCGACCACCACCACATCGGGATCGTCGTCGCCGTCCCAGTGCAGCTGGGTCAGCGGCCGGGCCGCGACGAGTTTCGCTCCCAGCGCCTGCCAGTCCGTAAATGCTTTGGCGCCGAGGATTTCCCGCGGCTTGTTGTTCCAGCACATCACGGCGAACCCGCCACCGAGCACATCGTCGAGCAGGACGTCCCGCTGCTCTCGGGTATCGACCCGGGGTTGCACGAACAGGGTCCCGACCGGCGAATCTGCCCGCCGCGGCACGGGGTGCACTACGGCACCGTGCTCGTATCGCGGCATTGGTTTGAAACGCATCTCGAGCACATATCGTTTGAGCGAGGGCACAATTGACGCCGATCGCACCAACAGGTCACGGGCCGCGGCGACGCGGCGGTTGGTCGGCGAGATGACCCGTCCCACCATGGTCGACAGGTCGATCATCGCCCGGGCGTGCTTGCGGCGCTCGATGTCGTAGGTGTCGAGCAGGGCGTCCTCGGCGTAGCCGTTCACCACGGCGGCAAGCTTCCAGCCGAGATTCGTCGCGTCGCGGATGCCGCTGTTGTAGCCCTGCCCCTGCCATACCGGCATCAGGTGCGCGGCGTCGCCGGCGAGTAGCAGGCGTCCCTTGCGGAAAGCGCCGGCGATTCGGGAGTGATGGGTGTAGAGCCGGTGGCGAATGACGTCGACACGGTCGGGATGCGGCACCATCGACGCCAGCATCCGGGTGAGGAAAGCCGGGTCTTCTGCCTGCTCGTCGGTCTCGTCAGCGTGAATCATGAACTCGAAGCGCCGAATTCCGTGCGCGATCGAGATCGAGGCGTAGGGACGGGAGGGGTCGGCGCCGACTTCGCTGTTGGGATGTCCGAGCGGATCGTTGGCGATGTCGACCACCAGCCAGCGGGTCGGCGAGGTAGTGCCGTCGAAGGAGACCCCCATCAGTCGCCGGGTGACGCTGCGTCCGCCGTCGCAGCCGACGACGTAGCGGGTCCGGACACTCTTCTGGCCGTTCCCACCGTCGAGGTCGACGGTGACCGCGTCGGCCGCTTCGGTGTAGGACGCCATCGCCCGTCCCCACTGGATCTCGACGTGCTCGAACCGCTCCAGTCCGCGAAGCAACTCGGCGTCGACCAGCGGCTGGACGAAGCCATTGCGTTTGGGCCAACCGAAACGGGCGTCGGGAGGCGCCATTTCGGCGAGTACCCGGCGCTTGGCGTCGACGAATCGCAAAATCTGGTTGGGTACGGTGTGCGGCAGAACATGGTCGACCAGGCCGATCGCCTGGAAGGTGCGCAGCGACTCGTCGTCGAGCCCGACCCCGCGGGGGTAGTCGATCAGCGTGTCGCGCTCTTCGACCACCAGCGTGCTGACGCCTTGCAGGCCAAGGATATTGGCCAGGGTCAGGCCGACTGGTCCTGCGCCGACAACGACGACGTCGACGTCGACGTCCTGGAACTCATCGCCTTCGGACACCGTCACCTACCCAGAAGGAAGTCGATGTGTAGGCGGTCGAATGTCTTGGTGTCCTCGTACTGCGGCCAATGGCCGCAGCCGGACATTACTTCGAAACGCGCGCCGGGGATCATCGACGCGATTCGACGGCCTTCGGCGACGTCGGCGGTCGGGTCATCGCTGGTCCACAACACCAGGGTGGGGGCGATGATCGACCCATAGTCGGCGGCGTGCAACAGGTTACGAGCGCGAATGTCGGGATCCTGCAATGCCATGATGTCGCGCATGGCCGAGACGAAACCCGGCTGGCGGTATACCCGCTGCCGGCTCGCGACGAGGTCGTCATAGCCCTTCGACTTATCGGCCATCGGCCAGGTGATCCGCGCCTGCACGGTCTCCCAGGTCGGGTTCTCGGCCGCTGCCATCGACAATGTGATGATCCGCTTCATGACCTCGGGATCGGCTTGCGAACCGCCCGCGGTGTTCAGCACCAACCGCTCGACCTTCTCCGGATGCTCGGCCGCGGTCCTGGATACGACCCAGCCACCGAGCGATTCGCCGGACAGGTGGGCGCGCTCGACACCGATGGCGTCCAGGAAAGCCAGCAGATGGTCGACGTAGTGGCGAATCTCCAACGGGTGACCGGGTTTATCGGTGTAGCCGTGACCCAGCATGTCGATCGACCATGTCGAGAAATGCTCCGCGTGCGCCTCCAGGTTGCGGACGTATGCCTCGGCGTGACCACCGGAGCCGTGCAACAGGATCAGCGGCGGATTGCTTTCGTCGCCGGCATGCAGATAGCGCGTCCGCACACCACCGGCATCCAGGTACCCCTGCACGAACGGGACGCCCTGGAGGTCACTCCACACGCTTTCGTGCTCGGCCACCGGTTCCTCTCCTGCCGCCCTGCGGAAATCAGGTTCTCGCTTCACGTCAACGGTATGTGCTAAAATCGCACACTAATGTGCACTATCTATAGAGCATCACTCTCGGTGCAGAGTCTGTCAAGCATGGTCGCGGCCTACTGACATGCGTGAGGTCCCGACGACCACTGCGCCCGGCTCGCAAACGCTGGCCCGGGGACTCAATGCTCTGCAGCTGGTGGCCGACGCGCCCGCGGGCCTGACCGTGCAGCAGGTCGCGGACGGCGTCGGTGTGCATCGGACGATCGCCTACCGGCTGCTCGCCACGCTGTCCCAATTCCGCTTCGTCGCCAAGGGTGAAGACGGTCGCTACCGGCCGGCTTCCGGCTTGGCGCAGCTCGGTGCGTCCTTCGACCGCAATGTGCGGCAGCTCAGTGTGCCGATCCTGCGCGCTCTGGCCGACGATCTGGGCACAACGGTGTCGCTGTTGGTGGCCGAGGGCGATCAGCAAGTGGCCATCGCCGTGATCGTTCCTACCCAGGTCCCCTACCAGTTGGCGTTTCACGAGGGCAGCCGTTACCCGCTCGATCGGGGTGCCGCGGGCATCGCACTGCTGGCGAGTCTGCCGCCACGCCCTGACGAGCGCGATCTGGTGGCAAGTGCTCGTGAGCAGGGGTGGGTGATCACCCATGGCGAAATCGAGCCGAACACCTACGGTTTGGCGGTTCCGGTGCATCGCGATGTGCCGTCACCGCCGGCGTGCATCAACTTGATCTCGCACCGCGAGGACGTGGTGATGCGCGGCAAGGACGCAGTTGTCAAGGCAGCCAAGGAATTATCGGAGATCCTCAGCTGACCCTGGCGGGAAGGAACGTCAAGCGCATGCCGTCTTGGGACCATGAAGTCGACGTCGTCGTCCTCGGCAGCGGCGGAGCCGCACTTGCCGCCGCATTGACCGCGGCCGCCAACGGCGCCTCGGTTGCGGTCTACGAGAAGGCCGCGACCGTCGGCGGCACCACCGCGGTGTCGGGTGGCGTGGTGTGGATTCCTGCGCACGACCGCTCGCCCGATGGCGAATTGTCGGTCGACGACGCGCTCAGCTATCTGCGGGCACAGGCACTCGGATCTATGGATGACGCGCTCGTCGACGTTTTCGTCCGAACAGGTCCGGCGATGCTCGACTTCATCGAGGCGCACAGCAGTTTGCGCTTCGAAATCGCCACCGGCTTCCCGGATTACAAGCCGGAGCTGCCCGGCGGACAGCCCGGTGGCGGTCGCTCGTTGAGCGCGACGCCGTTCGATCTGAACCAGCTCGGCGGGTGGCGCGATCGGATCACCGCGTTTCCGCAGGACTGGTCGAATGTCGGCTTCGACGCCGAGACCAGGGCCAGGCTGTACGCGGGAAGTGATCCGAACGCCGACCTGTGCGTGGCCGGCACGGCGCTGATCGCCGGATTGCTGAAGGGTTTGCTCGATGCCGGCATCGCACCGCAGACCGATGCCCGGGCCGAAGAGCTGATCGCCGAAGACGGCAAGATCGTCGGGGTCCGGATCGACGCTGATGGTCGGCAGTTGACCGTACACGCCCGTCGGGCAGTCATCCTGGGCACCGGCGGGTTCGAGTGGGATCCGGCGCTGGTCAACGCTTTTCTGCGTGGACCGATGCACGGCGCCGTCTCGCCGCCCAACAACACCGGTGACGGACTGCGGATGGTGATGGCCCACGGCGCCGACCTGGCCAACATGGGCGAGGCGTGGTGGGTGCCGATCGTGCAGATCCCGGGCGACACGATCGACGGGCACCAGCGCAGCCGAAGCGTACGGCTCGAGCGAACCCGGCCGCGCAGCATCATCGTCAACCGGCTGGGTCGGCGATTCGTCAACGAGGCGTGCGATTACAACTCGATGGCCGGCGCCTTCCACTACCTCGACCCGCGCGAGGGCTACGTCAACGACCCGGCCTGGATGGTGTTCGACTCACAACACCTCAAACGCTACGGATTTCTGGGTGTCGACCCCGATGGCCCAGTTCCGGACTGGTTCTGCGAATCGGCGGACCTCAACGAGCTGGCCGCCAAGACCGGGATCGCCCTCGACGGGCTCAACCGCACCATCGAAAACTGGAATCACCATGTCGGCGAGGGTGCCGATCCCGACTTCGGCCGTGGCTCAAGCGCTTACGACGGCTATTGGGGTGACGAGCACGCGACGACGTTGGCGGGCAAGACGCTCGGCCCGGTCGACACCGCGCCGTTCTACGCGGTCCCGGTGTCGGTCGGCGCGATGGGAACCAAGGGTGGGCCCCGCACCGACCGCGACGGGCGCGTACTGCACGTCAGCGGCAATCCGATCCCGGGGCTGTTCGCCGCCGGCAACGCGATGGGCGGGGTGACCGGACGTGCTTACGGCGGTGCCGGCGGAACCATCGGCCCGGCAATGGTTTTCGGCTATCGCGCCGGGCACGCCGCAGCCACTGGGCAGTCGGTCGACTAGCTGAACACGTAGTATCAGAAGTTCGGGGTCGAGTGTCGAAGCACAGGTGGGTGAGCGGGTGGAGCTGGCAGGACTGTTCAGCGATTTGGTGCGCCTCGAGACCGAACTGTGGAGCGCCGTCGACGCCCGGTTGCGCAGCGACTTCGATCTTCCGCTGACATGGTTCGAGCCGATGGACGTCATCGACCGAACTTCCCCGTGCCGTGTCTTTGACATCGCCGCCGCCCTGTCCATCACTGTCGGCGGAACCAGCAAGCTGGTCGACCGTATCGAGGGCGCCGGGTTCTGCCGCCGACTGGTCAACCCGGATGACCGGCGATCGTCCCTGATCGAGCTGACCCCACCGGGCCGGCGGCTGCTCGTCAAGGCCACTCGCTCGTTGGACGATGAGCTGCAAGCTCGGTTCGGCTCGGCGTTGTCGCACCGACAAGTACAGCAACTGCAAGCCACGTTGACCAAGTTGCGATCGGCCAACGTCAGCGATCACAACAGACTTACGACCGCCTGATAGTAGCGATCGCTCCAGCTGTCGATACGACTTCTTCGGGGTAGCCTCCCCGCATATATATTCCATGGAATATACTTCCGACGATCCTAAATTCAGGCCGTCCGAGGAGGATGCTATGAGTAGTGCAGACAAGATCCGATCAGTTCTCGAGACGTACCAACGTGCGCTCAACGCGGACGACACCACGCTGGCGGTGTCTTGTTACACCTCTGACGGAGTATTCATGCCGACGACGCTTCCCACCGCCGTCGGGCCCGCGCTAAACGGCGCTTATGCGCAGACTTTCGAGAAGATCCACCTGAACGTCGAATTCACGATTGATGAGATCGTCGTGGCGAGTGACGCCGTGGCATACGCCCTGACGCGGAGCAACGGTGTCCAGACGATGCGCGCGAGCGGTCAACAGAGCAAAGAATCCAACCGAGAAGTGTTCATCTTCCATGCCGTTGACGATGACTGGAAGATCGCCCGCTACATGTTCAACAAACCCGAGTGAGGCCAGACATGGCTACCTCAGCGTTCCGCGAGAGCCTTCGCCAGATCGATGGTTCCGGTGCTGATCGCGGCGACCACGCCGCCGTCGACGAGAAGATCAGTACCGGTGACGAACGACGCCGACGGACCGAGCAGGAACTCGGTGGCGGCGGCAATGTCCTCAGGTGTGCCGAGACGCCGAAGTCCGGAGTTGTCGACCATCGCCCTCATCAGGGCGCCGGATTCGCTCTCCAGCTCGAGGCGCCCCATTGCCGTTGAGATGACACCGGGGCTGATGGAATTGATTCTCGCGCCCCGTTGACCCCAGGATACGGCCGCCGCAGCAACCCGAATCTGGTTGGCGCGCTTGGCAAACGGATAAGCCATCTGGCTGCTGGTGATGGTCGAGCACGCTTCGAGGCCAAGCAATTCCTCGGCCGGAACACTCGCAAGCTGTCGCGCGACCTGCGGATCGGGCGGGGGCAGCATATGCCCGGCCATGCTGGCGATGACGACGCCGGCACCGCCGGGTTCGATCACTCGGCCGAATTCGTCGATGCTCAACGCGACGCCCAACAGGTCGACGGCCAGCACCGCCTCGGCGGAGGCCTGCACTGGTGAGAGCCCCGCTGTGTGCACGACAGCGGTGACCCGCCCGGCCGCCCGGGCCGCCTCGGCGACCGCGGCTACCGAGCTGCGGGAGGTGACGTCGACCTCGCGGGTCAGCACGTGATGCCCGTCCTCGGTCAGCGCACCCGCCGCCGCTTCCAGGCCCGAGGCGTTGATGTCGGCAAGCACGATGGTCCGGCCCGCTCCGCTGCGGCGGGCAACCGAGACCCCCATGCCGCCGACGCCGATGATGACCAGAACCTCGTTGTTTGTCATGGGTCTCCCTAGACAGGCACTTCGACGACGGTAGCCGAACCCATGCCGCTGTCGACATCCCGCAATGGTATGAGAACATTATTCTCTCTATACGAGAGTCAGAATTGCAAGGGAGGGAATCGCGATGCAGATCAGCGGGAGTTCAGCCGTTGTCGTCGGCGGTGCGGGCGGCCTGGGCGAGGCCACCGTTCGCCGGCTGCACGCCGCGGGGGCCAAGGTCGTGATCGCCGATCTGGCCGACGAAAAAGGCGCTGCGCTGGCCAAAGAGCTCGACGCCCGTTACGTCCGCACCGACGCGACGAACACCGAAGACGTCAACGCAGCGTTGGCCGAAGCGGAATCGCTTGGTCCGCTTCGCATCTCGGTGGATGCTCACGGCGGACCCGCGAGTGGCGGACGGCTGATCGGCAAGGACGGCTCACCGCTGGACCTGGATGGGTTCAAGACGACGATCGACGTCTACCTGACCGGGGTCTTCAACGTTCTGCGGCTGGCCGCTGCGGCCATCGCGCGCCAGGAGCCGCTCGACGAAGGCGCCCGTGGCGTCATCATCAACACCGCGTCGATCGCCGCCTACGAGGGCCAGATCGGCCAGCTGCCGTATGCGGCCGCCAAGGGCGGCGTGGTCGCTATGACGCTGGTTGCCGCCCGCGACCTGTCCCCGCTCGGTATTCGCGTCGTCACCATCGCGCCCGGCACATTCCTGACGCCGGCGTACGGCAAGGCGGGCGACCAGCTCGAGGCGTACTGGGGCCCGCAGGTGCCCTTCCCCAAGCGGATGGGCCGGTCCCCCGAGTACGGCGCGTTTGTGCAGAGCATCGTCGAAAACGATTACCTCAACGGCGAAGTCATCCGGCTCGACGGTGCGTTGCGATTCCCGCCCAAGTAGCGGGCCTGACTCGAGCGTGAAGCCAGCTGCACGCTCGTCGCCGAACGTGCGTCCAGCTTCACGCTCGAGGCTTGGTGGCGTAAGACTCTAGTTTTTGCCGGCCGCCAGCTTGGCCGCGATCGTGCGGAAGTCCTCGGTCTGGAAAGACTGGTTCTCGGCCGAGAGTGCGTAGTCGATCGTGGCCAGCACCGCGCGTTCGAGGTGCACGTTGAGAACGCGCTTGGTGCTCTCGACCGCTTGCTGCGGCAACTCGAGAATCTTCTTCGCGGCCTTGATCGCCGCCTCGAGTGGCTCGGCCACGGCGTGGTTTGCCAGGCCGAGTTCGACGGCCCGAGCAGCAGAAATCCGGGCGCCGGTCAGCGCGTACTCCTTGGCCAACAGCAGGCTGATATGCAGCGGCCAGGTCAGCGGGCCACCGTCGGCGGCAACCAATCCCACCTGTACGTGCGGATCGGCCAAGTAGGCGTCCTCGGCGATGTAGACGATGTCGCTCAGCGCGACCAGGCTGCAGCCCAACCCGACGGCCGGCCCGTTGACCGCGGCCACGACCGGAACCCGGCAACGCGCCATGCCCAGTACGATCTCGCGGCCGTCGGCGATGGTCTTGGCCCTCAGGTTCGCGTCGGATGCCAATTCGTTGAGGTAGACAAAGTCGCCGCCAGCCGAAAACGCCCGTCCCGCACCGGTTATCACTGCGGCGCGAGCACTTTGGTCGTCACTGATCCGCTGCCACAGTTTCGCCAATCCGTGGTGCAGGGGGTCGTTGACCGAGTTGAGCGATTCCGGGCGATTCAACGTGATGATGCGCAGCGGTCCGTCGGCCTGAACATCGATTTCGGTTGGCATGTCGTACATGTCAGGCTCCTTCAATCGTCGTGACCCGCTTCACCCGGGTCAAGCGGATCACTCCTACTTCAATGGTCGTGACCCGCTTCACCCGGGCTCCGCCCGCGCTCGCGATCACTCCTACTTCAATGGTCGTGACCCGCTTCACCCGGGCTCCGCCCGCGCTCGCGATCACTCCTACAACCCCAGGATTCGTGAGGCGATGATGTTCTTCTGGATCTGCGACGTACCGCCCATCACGCTTTGCGCGCGGCTGTAGAGGTAGGCGCCGAGCAGATTGGGGTCGTCGATGCCGCCCACTGCCAACGCCGCATGGCCGACCGACTGCTCGACCCAGGTCATCAGCAGCTTGTCCAGTGATCCGTCCGAAGTGTGGGTCAGCCCGTCGAGCTGCTCGGACAACCGCCGCCGAACGTGGTGGGTCAGCATCTCCGTTTGCACTGCGGCCCAGGCGAGTTCCTCATTCGGCGAGCCGTCAGTGCGCACGGCCAGCTGGCGAACCAGCTTGCCGTAGCGTGCCGCGTAACCCAGTGTGGACGGCTCCCGTTCGTGCCCGACGACGGTCATGGCAAGCGGCCACCCCTCACCGGGCGCACCGACCATGTTCTCGGCCGCCACAGTTGCGCCGTCGAACAGCACCTGACCGAATTCGGTGGTGACGCCGTTGATCATCTGCAGCGGACGCTGTTGCACGCCAGGCTGTTTCATCGGAATGATAAAAGCTGATATGCCGCGGTGCCGCTTGGCCTCGGGATCGGTGCGGGCCAACAACAGACACCAGTCCGCGACGTCGGAGTAGCTGGTCCAGATCTTGTGCCCGTTGATGACGTAGTTGTCGCCGTCACGGGTGGCGGTGGTCGACAGCGACGCGAGATCCGAACCCGAGCCCGGCTCGCTGAACCCCTGGCACCACCGCTCGCTGCCGTTGATCATTCCGGGCAGGAATCGTGTGCACAGCTCTTTGCTGCCGTGCCGGCTCAGGCCCGCGACCAGATAGCCCAGGCTGGGCCGCGGCGGCGCCTCGGCGCGGGCCAACTCGTCGTCAAGGATCACGTCGTACACCGGCGGGAGTTCCTGCCCGCCGTACTCGCGCGGCCAAGACAACCCGAAGAAGCCAGCCTCGTACAACGCGCGGTGCCATTCGCCCTGCCGAGCCCAATACTCGTCGCCCGAACTGGGAAACTCTTTGGCGTGCATTGAAAGCCACGATCGCAGTCGGCCCCGAAAGGCCGCTTCTTCGGGCGAGTCACGGAAGTCCAACGCTGATCTCCTCCAGCTTGACGGGCCACAGTTGAGTCGAGGTGAGCGCGCGGCGCAGAAACACGTGCGCCAGGCACTCCCAGGTGTTGCCGATCCCGCCGTGCACCTGAATCGCGGTCTCGCATACGGTCCGCGCGGCGCGAGCGCAGTAGACCTTTGCGAATCGTCCGGCGCGGATCGCCTCGGTCGGCTCCAACTCGTCAACCGCCCAGGCGGCGTGTCGCAGGATGCTCACCGACCCCTCGATCAGCGCCAGGCTTTCGGCCAGCAGGTGCGCGACGGCCTGGTAGGAGCCGATCGACTTGCCGTACTGTTCGCGGATTTTCGCGTACTCGCAGGCCAGATTGTGCGCACCGCGTGCCGTGCCGACCAAGTCGGCCGATGTGGTCGACAGCGCGAGCGCCAGCCAACTCTGAGCCGCGTCAGCGTCCAGTTCGCCGATGACGGTGGCTTTTTCGCCGAGGTCGGCCGTGGCTCGCGTCAGGTCGACGACGTCACGGGCAGCGCCCACCTCGGCGGCCGACACCGTCGTCCCGTCCAGCGTCAACGCGCGCCGGTAGCCGCGCGCGTCGATGGCCCGACCGCCGACCGCGATGGTCGACCCGGAGCCATCGTCGCCAATACGGCGGGCGAGGTCGTCGGCCAACACCGGACCCAAAAACGGGGAGTCGACCAATCCGCGACCGAACTCCTCGGCGACGATGGCCACTTCCACCGCGGACGCTTCGTCCGAGCGCAGCGATCGCCAGCCGGTCACCTGAATCTGTTTGTCGAGCCTGGCGATTCGCTCGCTGTCAGCGAGGTCCTGTACCGACCCAGGCCCGAGATCGTCGGCGAATTTCGCGGCTGCATCTCGCAGCTGTTGTTGTTCAGCTGTCAGACGTACATCCATATTGCTCCTTGAGAACTCGGCGTAGCACCTTCCCCGAAGGCAGCCGAGGTATTTCGGATACGAACACGACACGACTCACACGTTTGTAGGACGCCAGGCGCTCACTGACCCGCTGGGTGAGCTCAGCGGCATCGACCGGCTCCCGCGTGGCAACGGCGGCGATGACCAGCTCGCCGCCGGCGCCATCGGGGATACCGAACACCGCGCAGTCTTCGACGGCCGGGTGTTCGTGCAGCACGGTCTCGATCTCGGCGGGTGCGACCTGAAAGCCGCGGACCTTGATCATCTCCTTGGCCCGGTCGGTGATCCGCAACCATCCGCCGGCATCCAGATATCCGATGTCACCGGTCCGGTACCAGCCGTCGCACAGGACATCTCGCGTCGCCTCGCACGGTAGATAACCGGCCATCAACGACTCGGACCGGGCCTGAATCTCGCCGACCTCACCCGGGCAGGCCGGCTCACCGGTCTGCAACGACACCACCCGCACCTGGACGCCAGGCACCGGTCGGCCGACGGAATCGAGCCGCGCTCCGTCGAGCGGGTTGCAGGCGATCACCGGCAACTCGGTGGTGCCGTAGGCCGGAACCCACCCGACACCCGTGCGACGGGTGACGGTCTCGGCGACGCTGGCACTGACCGGCGTCGCACCCCACATGATGAACCGCAGCGAGGACAGATCGTAGGACTCGACCCGCGCGTGCGACGCGATGGCCAAAGCGATTGGCGCGACGGCCATCTCGACGGTGATCCGGTCGTCTTGAATGTGCTGCAGCATGCGGTCGATGTCGAAGCGGCGATGCAGTCGCATCCATACGCCGGTCTGCAACGCCGTCATGATGTTGAGCAAGCCGAGAATGTGCGACGGCGGCGTGGCGATCTGAATCCGGTCGCCGGCGGTCAAACTCAGGGCATCGCGCCAATGCCTCACCGCGACCTGCAGCGAATGGTGCGTGTGCCGAACGGCTTTCGGCAGACCCGTCGTCCCGGAGCTGAATGCCAGCACCGCGTCGGCGTCGGGCGCGGGCGTATGTCCGGTCTGGGGTCCGCCCTCGACGATGGGCTCGTCGAGATGCAACATCGGCATCAGATCCGACAACACGTCGTCATCGCCGACGGCGTGCGACGGGCTCGTCAGCGCCAGCGCGTGCTCGACCTCGTGGCGCTTCCATGCCGGGCTGATCAGCACAACGACGGCGGCCAGGCGCCAGATCGCGTGCAGCGCGACGACGAACTCGGGACGATTGGACGCCATCAATGCGACCCGCTCACCGGCCGTCACACCCCGGTCGCGCAAGCTGGTTGCCAGCCCGTCAGCCAATGCCTCGAGCTGCGGCAACGTGTAATGCCGCTCCTCGAAGACCAGCGCGGTCGGAGACATTGAGAAGATCCTATCGTTTTGAGAGAATAGTATTCTCTCAGGCGAAGAACGCAAAGTGTGGAAGGTGTGCGGATGGCGGAACGCCACGTGTTCCAGCGGGCCACGGTGACTCGGATCATCAAGGAGACCGCCGATAGCCGTACCTACGTACTCGCCCCGGAAGAGCAGCCGTTTTCCTATCGCGCCGGGCAGTTCTGCACGTTCCGGGTGACCGTCGACGGCGAAGAGCTGTACCGCTCCTATTCGATGTCGAGCGCGCCGGAGATCGACACCGAGCTAACGACCACGGTCAAGCGGGTGACCGGGGGCAAAGTATCGAACTGGCTGGTGGACAACGTGGTCGAGGGCGACGAGCTGACCATGACCAGAGCCGCGGGCACCTTCGTACTGCGTACGACATCGGCGCCGCTGCTGGCCTTCGCCGGCGGCAGCGGCATCACCCCGATCCTGTCGTTGGCCAAAAGCGCGTTGGCGGGTACCGATCGCACCGTGCGCATTCTGTGCGCCGACCGTGATCGGGGTTCGGTCATCTTCGACGCGGCGCTCGACGACCTGATCCGGCGTTATCCGGGCCGATTCTCGGTAGACCGGCACCTCGACGACGAATACGGGTTGCTGAATTCGGCGGGCGTCGCGACGTTCGTCGGCGGTGACACCGACGCCGACTGTTATATCTGCGGGCCCGAGGGCTTCATGGCCGTGGTCCGGTCCGCACTTCCGGACACCGCGAACATTTTGGTCGAGGACTTCGACGCATCGCCGCCGTTCAAGGCGCCGGCACCGGAGGTGTCGGAGGCCGCGGGCGACGTCGACTCGGGCGGCACGGTGAACATCCGGCTGGACCGCAAGAAGGAGTCGGTGCCACGGGTGCCCGGGGAGACGCTGCTGGAGAGCGCGCGGCGCGCCGGCCTGTCACCGCCGTTCAGTTGCGAGGCCGGCAACTGCGGGACGTGCATGGCCAAGCTGATCGAGGGCGCGGCCACCATGCGCACCAACGACGTTCTCGAAGAGGACGAGATCGCCGACGGCTACATCCTCACCTGTCAGGCCGTGCCCGACACCCCGTCGATCACGGTCCTCTACGAGTAGGGAATGTAACGCGGCCGTCCGGGGCTGAATCGCGTATGACTGACCTTCCTGCCTTCGCTGACGTTGCTTCCGCCGACAAGGGGCTCGTCGTATTCACCACGCTGCGGCGTGACGGCAGCGCTCAGGCGTCCGTCGTCAACGCCGGAGTCCTCCCCCATCCGCTGACCAACGAACCCGTCGTCGGGCTGGTGGCCATCGGCAGTGCCCGCAAACTCGGCCACCTGCGCGCCGATCCACGCACCACCGTCACCGCCCGCGCCGGTTGGCAGTGGGCAACCGTCGAAGGGTCGGCGCAGCTGATCGGACCCGACGACCCGCATCCCGACGTGGACGACGAGCGGTTGCGGCTGATCCTTCGCGAGATCTTCACCGCGGCCGGCGGCACCCATGACGACTGGGACACCTACGACCAGGTGATGCGCGAAGAACGCCGCACCGCGGTGCTGATCTCGCCGGAACGCGTCTACACCAACCCGGCCCGGGGTTAGCCCAGCCCGGTCAGCGTCGGGGCAAGCTGCTCGAGCTGGTCGACACCGTCGCGGAAATCGCCGTTCAGCGGCGGCAGGATCGTGACGTGGTCGGCGCCGGCACGCAGGTGCTCACGCGCGCTGTCCCGGACGACCGTCGGATCAGGGTCCAGGCCCAACCCGACGACCAGCAACTTGTCGGGCCCCAACGTGCGTCTGGCTCGAGCGGTGAACTCGGCTGCCTGCGCAGCCGGGAACGCCCCGTCGGCGATGTCGCCGGCCAGGGCCAGCATTCTCGGACCGTTCGCCGCGATGATCCTGGGGTAGGCGACATCAGGGACCGGCGGCCACGTTGGCTCATCCATCCGCTGGACGTAGTGCCGCATCGTGACTAGCGGACGGCCGAAATCCTGCCCGACGCTGGCAGCCTGCTCGGGATAGCCGACCCCGAGTCCGACGACCAGCCGGCCGGGATAGGCCTGGGCGAGTTGAGCCGCGGCGGCATGCATGGTCTGCGCCGGGCGGGCCCAGATATTGGCGATGCAGGTTCCGAACACCATCCGCTCGTTCTCCGCGAGCAGCACCCCGAGTTGGACGAAGGCGTCCTTGCCGATCGTCTCGTTGACCCAAACCGTCCGGTAACCGACGTGGTCGAGTCGCCGCACGGCAGTGCGTTGCAGATCAGCGTCAAGGGCAACGGTCAACGAGCCCGGCAGACAGACTCCGAACGGCCCCAATGCCTCTCGGGCGGCTTCGACCACGGTCGCCATCAGTGCTGTGCCTCGACGAAGTAGTGGCCATCCTCCAAATCAGCGAGCAGCCCCTGGTGTTCCGGCTTCCAGTCAAGGATCTTCTGGGTTAGCTCGCTGGACGTCGCATCGTCCAGCGCCGCGAGCGGGGCCAGGAACCCGAAGTGCTCGGCCACCTGCTCACCGTTGATGCCCTTGGTCGGTAGATCGAGCTGGCGACCGATGACCTCGGCGATCTCGCGGAACGGCACACCTTCGTCAGCGACGCCGTGCAGCCGCGTGCCTGCGGGCGCCTTTTCCAGTGCCAGCCGGTAGAGCCGGGCCGCGTCGAGGGTGTGCAAGGCCGGCCAGCGGTTTGCGCCGTCCCCGATGTAGGCGGACACACCGGCCCTGCGGGCACAGTCGATGATGTGGCTGGTGAAGCCATGACGGTCCAGATCGCTGTGCACCAGGGGCGCGAGCCGGATGACCGACGACCGAACACCACGCTCCGCCAACGCAATGACCGCGTTCTCCGCGTCGATCCGCGGCCCGGCGGGCAGGGTGTCTTCTTCGGTGGCGAGTCGTCCCTCGACGTGGGCCACCATCAGAGTTCCCGACGTTCCGACGAAGGGCCGGTCGGATCCGACGAGAGCCTCGCCGATCGCCTTGACGGCCCGCAGGTCCTTCTCCACGGAGCCGAGAAAGTCGCTGAAGTCGTGGTTAAAGGCCAGGTGAATCACGCCGTCGGAGGCGGCCGCTCCGGCCTGCAAACTATCCAGGTCGTCGAGGGAGCCGCGGTGCGCTTCGGCCCCCGCAGCCTTCAGCGCCGCGGCGGACTCCTCCGATCGGGCCAGGCCGACGACCTGATGCCCGGCGCGGAGAAGTTCGGGCACCAACGCCGACCCGATGTGTCCCGAAGCGCCGGTGACAAAAACTCGCATGGTGAACTCCTTGGATGAGCGATTGAGCAGTAACACCACCCTGCGACCGGCCCACCCAGTCCGTCAAAGACTTGTTACGTATTACTCAATACCGATCAGGCATCACTACAGCTCATAGGCCTTATCGCGGGATATCCCGGCGAGTTGGCGATTATCGTGCAGACATGAGCGAGACCCCGCCGGTCGACGTCGACCTCCGACTCGTGCGGTACTTCGTGACGGTGGCAGACCATCGGCACTTCGGCCGTGCCGCCACCGCGCTGCGGGTGGCGCAGCCGTCGTTGAGCCGCCAGATTCGCCGCCTCGAACAACAGCTGGGTGCTCGCTTGCTGGACCGCACCCCGCAGGGCACTCGGCTCACCGAAGCCGGCGAAGTCTTCCTGCCGGCAGCCAAAGCGCTGCTACGCGCGGCGACTCGGGCCGCATCCGAGACTCGGGCCGCCGCGCAGCCAAGTCGCATCACGATCGGCTACACCGTGGGGCTCATCGTCACCCCGGCAGTGCTCGAGATGCGCCGCGAACATCCCGACGCCGATGTGCAGGTGATGCACCTCGCTTGGGACAAGGCGCGACATGCGTTGCTCGACCATCGCGTCGACGCGATAGTCACCCGGCTGCCGTTCCCGACCGATCAGCTGCATGTGACCGTTCTCTACGACGAGCCCCGAGTACTGCTGGTGCCGTTGACCCATCGCCTGGCAGGCAAGGAGTCGATCACCCTCGACGACATCGCCGACGAGCCGATGCCGCAGATCCGGGATTCCGACCCGTCGTGGAGTGCCTTTTGGCGGGTCGATCCTCGTCCGGACGGGCGGCGCGCACCCGGCGGACCGTTCATCGAGGCGCTCGAGGACAAGTTCGAAGTCATCGCCGCCGGACAGGCCGTGGCGATCATTGCCGGCTCGCACGGCACCGCAATGCGGCCCGATCTGACCACAATTCCCATCGAGGGCGTCGAGCCCAGCCATGTGGTCGTGGCGTGCCGGGCCGACGATCGCAGCCGGCTGGTCGCGGCCTTTCGCAAGATCGCCGGGGCTCACATGACCGCGCCGACGTGATCAGCGGAGCTGGGCGCCCAGTTCCGCGATGACCTCACGGGTCCGGCGTTTCGACGCGATCAGCTCGTCGCGGTTGTCACCGATCGGCAGCAGCCGCACCGACAGGTCGGTCACTCCGGCGTCGGCGAAGCTGCGCATCCGCGCGAGGATGGCGTCCTCGTCGCCGGCCGCGCAGATGTCGCCGACGTTGCGGGCATCACCGTAATCCAGCAGCCGCTGATAGTTCGGCGACACCTCGGCTTCGCCCAGGATCCGGTTGGCCCGCTCGCGGGCCGCATCGACTTCGTTTGCAGCACACAGGCATACCGGAATCCCCGCGACGATGCGCGGTGCCGGCCGACCGGCGTTGTCGGCGGCCTTGGTGATTCGCGGCACGACATGCTCAGCGACGGATCGCTCGTCGGCCATCCACAGCACGGTGCCGTCGGCATGCTCGCCGGCCAGCGCCAGCATCACCGGACCGAGCGCGGCGACGAACACCGGCAGCGGCCCGACCGGGGCCAGATCGTTCGGGTTGTGCACGGTGAAGTGTTCGTTCTCGACGTCGATCGAACCCGGTCCGGCGAACGCGGCGTGCAGCACCTCGAGGTAGTCACGGGTGTAGGCCGCCGGCTTCTCGTACGGCAGGCCCAACATGTCCTGGATGATCCAGTGATGCGACGGCCCGACGCCCAGCGCCAACCGGCCCCCGGTGGCCGCGTGCGTCGACAACGCCTGACGCGCCAACGCAATCGGATGCTGCGCTTGTAGCGGTACGACGGCAGTGCCGAGCTCGATGCGGGTGGTGCGGGTGCCCATCAATGCGACGGCCAGGAGCGCGTCGAAGTCATTGGGCACCTGCGGGATCCACGCGGTGTCCATGCCCGCGGCCTCGGCCCACTCGATATCGGCGAGCATTTTGCTGACTTTGCGCGCGGAATCACCGCGCTCGGCGCCGATCATTACTCCGAGACGCACGGATCCTCCAAAGTGTCGTTATCTATCTCCGATAACGTACTTGCCAAAAAAGAGAATGCCAATACCGCGACCTTGACCAGGGAAGATACGTCAGGCGCGGCCGAGGATTTCGCCGTGCGGGATGCCCAGCCAGCCATCGGGAGCGGCGGCCCATTGCCGCCAGGCGGATGCGATGTCGTCCAGCTCCGCAGGGGTTGCCATCCCGGAGTCGACCAACTGTCGCGCCAATGCCGACTCGACGATCCGGTCGGACCACATTCCGCCCCACCACTCGCGGGTCTCCGGCGTGGCGAAACACCACAGGCCGCCACTGGGGGTGACGTTCGCGAACCCGGCCTGCTGGGCCCAGGACAGCAGTCGCCGGCCGGCGTCGGGTTCACCCCCGTTGGCCCGCGCGGCCGCGGAGTACAGCGTCATCCAGCGATCCAGTGCCGGAAGCTGTGGGTACCAGGTGAATCCGGCGTAGTCGGCGTCACGGGCGGCGACGACACCGCCCGGCTTGCACACTCGGCGCATCTCACGCAGCGCCTGCACCGGATCGGCGACGTGCTGGAGCACTTGATGCGCATGCACAACATCGAAGGTGTCGTCGGGAAAGGCCAGCGCGTGGACGTCCGACGTCACGAAGTCGATGTTGGACTGACCGCGCCGCTGCGCCTCGGCGCGTGCCAAATCCAAAGCATCATCGGTTAATTCGACGGCAGTAACCTGCCCGGGCGCGATGCGGGCGGCGAGGTCGACGGTGATGGTTCCCGGCCCGCAGCCCACGTCGAGCACGGACATTCCGGGCCGCAGATGCGGCAGCAGATAGCCTGCCGAATTTTCCGCGGTGCGCACCCGATGCCCGCGCAGCACTGACTCGTGATGTCCATGGGTGTAGACGGCCTGATATTCGCCGGTCATGGCGCGACCTCCTTGCGATCGAATCTTGTTCGAGCTCGAGGTTACCGCCGACTGTTTCATAATACGAAACTGCCATCTCATATTATGAGATATTTAGTTGACCGGCACGTTGAGGATCGGGCGCTGTACGCCGGCCCCGGCGCCGTCGAAATGCCACCACTCACCGGAGTACGCCGACAGCCCGGCAGCAGTCATGGCATCGCGCAACCTGGCCCGGTTCGCCCGCTGGCCGGGGCTGACCCCGTCGGTGGCGAAAGCCGTTGCCCGCGGCGAGAAGTCGTCGAAATCGGTACCCATGTCGACCAGGCAGTGTGGACATTGCTCGGTCATAGTGCCCAGCGTCACATCCACCGAACGTCCCGACTCGTGGCTCTTCGCATAGTTACCGGGCTTGGCTACCCAAGCCGGGTTCGGCACGACGTCGAACATCTTGACCTGAACGTCATGCGGGCGGTAGCAGTCCCAGAAGACGAGAAAGTCTCCCGTCGCCGCCAGCGCTTTGGCGGCGGACGCGAGACCGGGTGCCATCGACTCGTGCACCAGGCAGCGGGCGTTGGCCGGATACAGCTGGGTGTGGGTGAAGTTGTTCGGCGTCGCGTAGCGCAAGTCGAGCACGGCATTGGGGACGACGGAGCGGACGTCGACGAATCCGGCCGCCTGCGCCTGCGGGCTCAGCGGTGGGACGTCCGCCTTCGCACTCACGCAACAGCTCAATGCGGCGAGCAGCAACAGAGGACACAGAAGCCGGAGCATGGGCTCAGTATGCGACCGGCTCAGCTCCAATCAATGGCTGCGGCACGCTCGTGGACGCCCTGGACCCGTTCGGCGATCTGGGCGGCTACCGCGCGCTGTTCGTGTTCCATTGTGCCGGCCAGGGTTTCGGCCTCGGCGACGATCTGCTTGAGCAGGTCGCGGTGGTCTTCGATCATCGTGATGGTGGCATTTCTGATGGCCACCACTGCGGAGCCTCGGGCCTCCGAGGGAGAAAAGCCGCTGGTGAGCAGCGGCGGTAACATCTGGCGCTCGAAGGCCGTCATGTCGCGAGACAGGTGGACGTTGAAGGTCGCCAGAAACGGATCCCGATCGTCGAACTCGACACTGCGGATTTTGAGCTGATCCATGACCGTTCCTTCTGCCGGCGAGGGCGACCGGCGCCCGCGTCACCGCGAATTACATGTCTGTAGTTTAGCGGCGTTTCCGGGTGGACGGGAAAAGCCGGACTTATGCTGACTATGCCTTTCCGGGCCCCGTCCGACGCGTCAAAGGAGACCGTCATGACCGTCGGTACCGCAGCACTCACAGTTTCTGATGCCGATCTGCCGACGCTGCACTACAGCGCCGACGAGACTCCGGCGCAGGTCTATCCGCGCCTTCGGGCGGCGCAAGGGCAGGCGGCCGTGGCGATCGGTCCGTTCGGGCCCGAAGCGCTCTCCTACCATCTGGTCCGAGCCATTCTGCGGGACAAACGATTTCAGGTCCCGCAAGGCATCGTGCTGCAAGCGCAGGGCGTCACGTCAGGCCCGTTGTGGGACAAGGTGATCACCAGCCTGCTGTGCCTGGAAGGCGACGCGCATCAGCGGCTACGCGGCCTGTGCGCCAAGGCGTTCACACCGCGAACAGTCGCCCGGCTGCACGACACCATGGTCGGCGTGATGGACGACCTGGTCGACCAAGTCGTCGAGAACGGCCGATGCGATGTCGTCGCCGACCTCGCCCGGCCCTACCCCGTCCCGATCATCTGCGCGCTGCTCGGCGCACCGCCCGAGGACTGGCAACAGTTCTCGTCGTGGGCCGACGACATCTTCCAGGCGTTCAGCTTCACCGCCGACATCCACGCCCTCGAACCGACCGTGATGCGGGCGTGGCGCGAGCTCGACGACTACGTCGACGCCATGGTCGCCCAACGGCGGCACAGCCTGTCCGACGATCTTCTTTCCGACCTGATTCGCGCCGAGGACGACGGGGATCGCCTGGACGCCGCCGAGTTACGCATGCTCGCGGGTGGCCTGCTGCTGGCGGGAACCGACACCACCCGTAACCAGGTGGCCGCGTCGGTGCAGCTGCTCTGCGAGCATCCCGACCAGTGGGAGCTGCTCCGCGACAATCCGGACCTAGCCATGCAGGCGGTGGAAGAGACCATGCGCCACTCCCCGATCGCCGGCGGGGCGCTGCGCCTGGTTTCAGACGACGTCGAGATCGACGGTTACATATTTCCCGCCGGCTCGATGGTGCTGGTGAATACCTTTGCGGCCAATCGCGATCCGACCGTCTACGACGACCCTGAGCGGGTCGACATCACCCGCGAGGGTGCACCTGCCATCTTGACCTTCGGCGGCGGGGTGCACTACTGCCTGGGCGCCAACCTGGCGAGGCGCGAGATTGCCGAGGCGCTGAAGGTGTTGACGGGCCGGCTACGCAACCCGCGGATCGCTGGACCGGTGCCCTGGAAACCGATCGTGAGCCTGAGCGGGCCGAAGAGTCTGCCCATCGAATTCGACTAGCTCGCAGTGGCCAGGGCCGGGATCGAACCGGCGACCTTCCGCTTTTCAGGCGGACGCTCGTACCAACTGAGCTACCTGGCCGGAAGGCACTGTGTCCAACCGAAGTGCCTCACCACAAAAAATGGCGACCCTGACGGGACTCGAACCCGCGACCTCCGCCGTGACAGGGCGGCGCGCTAACCAACTGCGCCACAGGGCCTTGCTGTACTGCTCGCCCCGGCGTTGCCGCCGCTGCGCGTACCCCCAACGGGATTCGAACCCGTGCTACCGCCGTGAAAGGGCGGCGTCCTAGGCCACTAGACGATGGGGGCCAGAACCGAATCACTCCGGGGTACTCACAACGTGGTTCGTTGGAGCCACGCCAGCTTAGGTCACGGGGGGCCGAATCCTCAAACGGCCACCCAGTATCCTTGTCCCTCGCCGCCCCTATAGCTCAGTTGGTAGAGCTACGGACTTTTAATCCGCAGGTCCTAGGTTCGAGTCCTAGTGGGGGCACCACGGGTTTTCGCCCGCGATCAGCCTGACAACCAGCGGGCGGCCGCCTCGGCGGTATCCTCCGGCACAGTGTTGAACGCAATCGGCGTGTCAGGTGCGGTTTTGCGCACGGCGTTGACCACCATCTCGAGCAGCCAGGTGCTCTTCGGCGGAAGCCGGATGCCGCCGCCGATCACCACGCAGTCATAGTGCGCGGCGGCCAGGCGCTGCTCCAGCAGGAGACCGCCGGTTTTGTCGGGCGGGATCATGCACGGCTCGGCCTGCCAGCCGCGCTCCTCAATCTTGGCGAGGCCGACCGTAATACCGGCGTCAATTTTCTCGGCGTTCAAACCCGGCGGGAGGGCGGGATCGGAGTAGTCCACCGTTTCCGGCTGTTGCCCGACAAACAAGACTCTTTTCATGGCTGTTGCTCCTCGCGACTGGTGGGGCCTGTGCACGTTCTACATGACGTCGATCGATGCTCGTCGGTTTGGCCTCGGGTGTTCCCTGAGCCTCCTCCTGAGCCGACCAGAAGGAGGCGTGGTCGGCCGGCCATGAAAGCTGTTCGATCGATCAGCTTGCTGCTAATATCCTGTTCATTCGATCAGGTATTTTCCGGTGAAAGGCGTTCGAGATGTGGTTGTGGCTCGCCGCCGCAGTAGTGGCAGAAGTGACCGGGACGGTCTCGCTGCGCTTGACCAATGGGTTCTCCAAGCTCGGCCCGGCGGTCCCGATGATGCTGGGGTACGGGTTCGCATTTTTTGCCCTGTCTCAAGCCCTCAACCGCGGTATGGCGCTCGGTGTCGCCTATGGAGTGTGGGCCGCTACCGGGGTCGCACTCATCGCAATCCTCGGGGTTTTCCTGTTCGGGGAGGCGCTGTCCTGGATCCAGATCGGTGGGATCGCCCTCGTCATCTGCGGCGTCCTCGCATTGGAGCTCGGCGGTGCCGGCACCCACCAAGCCTGAGCCGTCGATCGCAGACGGGCGCCTGCTCAAGGGGGCGCAACGGCGCCAAACCGTGCTCGACGCGACCTTGGCGTTGATCGGACGCAGCGGTCTCGCGTCCGTCAGTCAGCGCGCGGTCGCGGCCGAGGCGGGGGTGCCACCGAGTGTGGTGCAGTACTACTACGCCGCCATGAGCGATCTCATCACCGCGACGCTCGCCGCGGTCAACGATCGCTACATCACCGACCTGGAGGCTCTTCCCGACGGCGCCCGGGGAGTCGACGCCCTCGCGGCGCTGATCTGCGGCTACGCCGCCAAGGACCACAACTCACTGGTCGCCGAGAACGAACTGTGGTTGTTGGCCGCTCGCGACCCAACGCTCACTCATGAATGGACGCGCTGGCACGAGGCCCTATCCCGCACCGCCGCTCGCCTCGTCGGCAACGACGGCCTGGCCAGGGAAATGTTGATCACTATCTATAGCGGGCTCTACGTCCGCGCCGCCACCGAACCCAATCTGAAACGACGCACCGTCGCCGCCCTCCTGCGCCAAGTCGTCGCATCAGCCCACGATCACGGTTGAGCTATACCGATCGGTGTACTAGCGTCCAGTACGTGACCAAGAGCGACGACAAGACGTTGCGGAAGTTCCGCAGAGAACGAGCCGTCGGCCGGTTGCTCAATCCGGCCGTTTTCGTCTTGAGCAAGATCGGGTTGCGCACCGCGTTGGCCACCGAACTCGAGACCGTCGGCCGCAAGAGCGGTCAGCTGCGCCGGGTGCCCGTGTCCGCCCAGTTCGACCAGCACGGGGCATGGATCATCTCTCAGCACGGGACCCGCTCCGGATGGGGCCGCAACATCGCCGACAATCCCAATGTCCGGCTGCGACAAGGCAGTACATGGCACGCGGGAGTGGCGACTTTCAGACCTGATGACGATGTCGTCGAGCGCGGCCGCAAGTTCGGGCGGGTGGGAGCCAAGGTGGTCAAGGCGTTGGAGACGACGCCGGTGTCCGTACGGATCGACTACAGCGACTGAGGCGCTCTCAACCCCGAACGGCGTTGAGATAGGTGATGTCGCCGAAGGCTTGGGCAAGCTCGTCGTCGGCGTAGGTGAAGCCGTTGGCCGCATGCATGTCGGCGACGGTGCGATGCGCCACCTGCCACCCCCGCTTGGTGAGGTCTTCGATGATATGGCTTCGCTCGTAGTGGTACACGAGGTCGTTGAAGTCGATCTCGAAACCCAGCTTGGTCATGCGGTTGTGGTGCTCGCGCCAGCGCGGATCGTTGAAAATTGTTGTGTCGGGGACGAATTCAGACGCGACCTGACTCCTCGGAGCGCTCAGCGCAGTGATGTTGCCGAACAACGCGTCCTGCGCCTCGGGCGGCAGATACACCACCAGGCCTTCGGCACTCCATGCCGAAGGCGACTGCGAATCGAAGCCGGCTTCCCGCAGCGCAGTGGGCCAGTCGTCACGCAAATCGACAGCGACGGTCCGACGCTCGACCGTGGGCTCGGCACCGAGCTTTGCCAGTGTCGAGGTTTTGAACTCGATCACCTCCGGCAGGTCGACCTCATAGAGCACGGTGCCCTGCGGCCACGGCAAGCGGTACGCGCGGGCGTCCAAGCCAGCCGCAAGGATGACGGCCTGCCGGATACCGCTACGCGTGGCATCGACGAAGAACCTGTCGTAGAACCTGGTCCGGACCGCCATCCCCCGGGCCATCCTGGCCGGGTCGAAGTCGATGCCATCGGTTACCGGGATCTCGCCGTTCACCAGCCGGGTGTAGACGTCGATGCCGACCGCGCGTACCAGAGGCGCGGCGAACGGGTCGTCGATCAGGCCCGCATCGGACGACAGTGCCCGCTGGGCGGCGACCATCGTGGCCGTCGCACCGACGCTCGTCGCCAGATCCCAACTGTCGCTCTCGCTGCGTAGAGACACCAGAACTCCCCTCTCGATCTAGAAATTAATATAGACCAGCTAGTTATTTTCTTGGCTCCCGGATAGCGGCCCTACGCCGGGGAGGTGTCAGAGTCGCTGGAGCACAATGGGTTTCGCCATATAGATGCGCCGCACGGCACGGCTTTCCATGCAGATCTCCACGATCTTGCGTCCCTGCGTGAGTGAAATGCACAGCCGGTTCTTAGCTGTTCAGAGGGCATGTTTGACGGTTTCGGGTTAACTTTGACCCATCCGAGAACCAGTCAGGAGGCTGACCGTGAGCCACTATCTCATCACCGTGGAGTTCGACGATGGTCAGCTAGCGACGTCGGAGTATTCGTCGCCATCTGATGTGAGAACCAAACTCGCCGAGGTCGTCAAAGATTTGACTGACGAAGACGGTATCGAGCACTTCCGCAGCGTCACCGTCACTCAAGCTGCCTGACGGGCTCAGCGCGCGCTGGCCCATGTGGCACTGTGCAATTCACTCCCCCGCGTGCGTGTCGACGATCTGCGCGCTGCAGACCCGGCAAGCGGACGCGCAGCGAGAACACAGCTGCCTCAGACACAGTCCACAGTTAGTGGAAACGTGCACTTGACAGTTCGCCGTTAGCGTCGGGCTAACGAAATTCCGAGGAGGTGTGCGATGTGGCACAGCAAGAAATTCACCCGGCGCAGCTTCGCCAACATCGTCATGGCGGTCGCCAGCCTGACGGTCAGCCCTGTCGCGGCCGCTAACGTCGCGGGTTGTTTGCCGCTCAACGGAACACAACTCAGCGCCAACAGCCACGAAAACGCCAACTTCGGCATCACCTACGACAGCACCGTGACGTACTGGTACCAGGACGGTGCAGTCAACTGGAACAAGACCCTCGATGGCGGCGAGTTCAACCTCACGCACAGCAACACCTCCGGTACCGTGCCCGCGGCGCCGGGAAGTACCGAAACCATCCCCGGCACCGGCGGCGGTAAAAGCCCTATCATCGTGAACGTTTGCGATAAATAGCGCGGTCAGGCGTTGGGGCAGTAGTGCTTTGGATCGCCCCGTTCGTCGAGCGGCGGCAGGTTGCGGGCCGGAGTTTGCACCAGCGGGGTATCGGCCGGAATCCGGCCGCTGGCCCGATCGAAGCCGGCCCGGGCTCGTGGATGCTTGCGGTAACGCGACGGCACGACCGCGAAGGCCAGTCGGACGACGTCGCCGAAGCGGCGGTGCAGCCACTCGTCGCGACGTGACCAGCTGTAGCCCATCAGCTTTCGCACCGACGGGTCATACAAGCCGACCGTCACCCAGACGAAGAACGGCGAAATCAGCTTGCGCTGCAGGGCCCACAGCCGGTCCGGAATCCATTGCGCGAAAGGTGGTTTCGGCAACTCCGTCAAGTTGAGCACCTCGCGCGCGGCGAAGTTGTTCTCCAGCACGTCGCTGCACATGTGATCCCAGTAGACCTGGAAGTCTTCCCAGCTCTTGGGGACCGGACGCATGCTCATGCCATACATCCGGTACCACTCGACGTGCTCGTCGAACAGCTGACGCTTCTGCGCCTCGGTGAGTCCGCCGCAGAACCGTTCGGCCACATGGATAGTGCCGACGAAGAACGTCGAGTGGGCCCAGTAGAAGACGTCGGGGTTCAGCGCGTGATAGCGACGGCCCTGGCTGTCGCTGCCTTTGATCTCGATGTGGTAATCGCGGACTTCGGCCCCGGTGGTCGGGGCGCGGTCGCCGTCGAAGACCACCCCACCGATCGGGTACAGCGACCGCAGCAACCGCGGCCAGCGCTCCCGGAAAAACGTCGAGTGGTCTTCGACGGCCGCGCCGAGTTGCGGATGCATGTTCTGCATCGAGCCGGCCCACGGACCCTGCAGCATGCCGCGCCAATCACCGAAAAACTGCCAGGTCAGCGAGTCGGGTCCGAGCGGCTGCGGCGGGGACTCGTATCCCAGCGGCGCCACGGGGCAACCCGACGCAACTGGGGAAGACTGCGACGTATCTTGGGTCACTGGCGATTTCCTGTCCATGTCAGGCAAAATGACTACACGCGTTGTCAAAGAGTCTAGGAGTGACGTGACCTCAGGTCAACGTTCACGCCGCTGGTCCGGTGTCCCCCTGGGGGACCGACAGGCCCTCCGGCGCGATGAACTCGTCGCCGCTGGCGTGACACTGCTCGGCGAAGCCAGCGGTCCCGCACTGACCGTGCGGGCGGTGTGCCGGCAGGCGGAACTGACCGAGCGCTACTTCTATGAGAGCTTCGCCGATCGCGACGAGTTCGTCCGCGCCGTCTACGACGACGTCTGCGCCAGGGCGATGTCAGCACTGATGTCGGCGACGACGCCGCGCGAGGCCGTCGAGCGGTTCGTCGCGCTGATGGTCGACGACCCGGTGCGCGGCCGGGTGCTGCTACTGGCTCCCGCGGTGGAACCGGGGCTGGTCCGGTCGGGTGCGGAGTGGATGCCCAACTTCATCGACCTGCTGCAGGGCAAGTTGACCCAGATCGGCGATCCGGTCCGGCAGAAGATGATCGCCACCAGCCTGATCGGCGGCTTGACCGCGTTGTTCACTGCCTACCTGGACGGACGACTGGCGGCCAGCCGCGAGCAGTTCATCGATTACTGCGTGGACATGCTGCTCAGCAGGGTCGACTCGCATGGTCAGAGCAGCCGCCGTGACGCGTAAAGTCGCGCCGGATGGAAACTTGAATGTCACCGGCATGAACAGATATATTTACTGACACCGACAGACACAGATAACTGGGAGGTCGCCGTGCCGGATCGTCAAGACCTGGACCTGTTGCGTGAACTCGAACCGGTTGTCGAGCAAAACATGAACCGGCACCTGAGCATGCACAAGCCCTGGAACCCCCATGACTACATCCCGTGGTCGGACGGCAAGAACTACTACGCCCTCGGCGGCCAGGACTGGGAGCCCGGACAATCCAAGCTGTCCGACATCGCTCAGGTTGCCATGGTCCAGAACCTGATGACCGAGGACAACCTGCCGTCGTATCACCGCGAGATCGCCATGAACTTCGGCATGGACGGCGCCTGGGGCCAGTGGGTCAACCGCTGGACCGCCGAGGAGAACCGGCACGGCATCGCGCTGCGCGACTACTTGGTCGTGACCCGCGCCGTCGACCCCATCGAGCTGGAGAACCTGCGCCTGGAAGTGGTGAACCGGGGATTCAGCCCGGGGCAGAACCAGCAGATTCGAGAAGACCTGTTCGCCGAGAGCCTGTTCGATTCGATCGTCTACGTGACCTTCCAGGAGTTGGCCACTCGAATCTCGCACCGCAACACCGGCAAAGCCTGCAACGAGGCGATCGCCGACAAGTTGCTGGCCAAGATTTCCGCCGACGAGAACCTGCACATGATCTTCTACCGCGACGTTACCGAGGCCGGGTTCGAGATTGCGCCCAACCAGGCGATGAGGTCGCTGCACAAGGTGCTGCGCAACTTCCAGATGCCCGGCTATCAGGTGCCCGAGTTCCGCCGTAAGGCCGTGATGATCGCCGTCGGCGGAGTCTACGACCCGCGTATCCACCTCGACGATGTCGTGATGCCGGTGCTGAAGAAATGGCGCATCTTCGAGCGTGATGACTTCACCGGCGAGGCTGCCGCGATGCAAGAAGACCTGGCGGTGCTGATCAAAGAGCTGGAGGCGGGCTGCGACAGGTTCGAGGTGTCCAAACGGCGCCAGCTCGAGCGCGAAGCTCGCACGGGCAAGAGGGTCACGGCATCCGAGCTGCATCGCACCGAAGGCACGCTGTCCCTGAGCCGGCGGTAACCGGCCTTGCGTATCGGTCCCATCACGCTGGCCAGCCCGGTGGTGCTGGCACCCATGGCCGGCGTGACGAACGTCGCCTTCCGCACCCTGTGCCGCGAACTCGAACAGGAACGGGTCGGCACCGTCAGCGGGCTTTACGTCTGCGAGATGGTAACCGCACGCGCCCTCGTCGAACGGCACCCGGTGACCATGCACATGACGACGTTCTCCGCCGAGGAGTCGCCACGCTCGTTGCAGCTCTACACCGTCGATCCGGCCACCACCTATACGGCAGTGAAGATGATCGCCGACGAGGGGCTCGCTGATCACGTCGACATGAACTTCGGGTGCCCGGTGCCCAAGGTCACCCGTCGAGGCGGCGGCGCTGCGCTGCCGTACAAGCGACAACTATTCGGCCAGATCGTCAACGCCGCGGTGCGCGGCACCGAGGGCACCGACATCCCGGTGACCGTCAAATACCGGATCGGCATCGACGACGAGCACCACACCCACCTCGAGGCGGGCAAGATCGCCGAATCCGAGGGCGCAGCGGCTGTCGCACTGCATGCCCGAACCGCGGCCCAGCGCTATTCGGGAACCGCCGACTGGGAGCAGATCGCCCTTCTCAAACAACACGTCCAGACGATCCCGGTGCTGGGCAACGGCGACATCTTCGAAGCCAATGACGCGCTCACCATGATGGCCGTCACCGGCTGCGACGGCGTCGTCATCGGTCGCGGCTGCCTCGGCAGGCCGTGGTTGTTCGCCGAACTCTCCGCGGCGTTCACCGGCTGCCCGGCACCGACACCGCCCAACCTGGGCGAGGTCGCGAACATCATCCGCCGGCACGGCGCGCTGCTCAGCGAACACTTCGGCGAAGACAAGGGCATGCGCGACATGCGCAAGCACATCGCCTGGTACCTGCACGGCTTCCCGGCCGGCTCGGATCTGCGGCGCGCACTAGCTCTGGTCGCAACCCTCGACGAGCTCGATCGCCTGCTGGACAACCTCGACGGCGATACGCCGTTTCCCGCCGCGGCGAGCGGGCCCCGTGGCCGTCAAGGATCGCCGGCGCGGGTGGCGCTGCCCGAAGGCTGGCTGGCGGATCGCGATGACTGCACGGTTCCGTCCGGAGCCGACGTCATGCACTCGGGCGGCTAGCGTTCGGCGACGATTCAGGTCGAAACGACCTGAGGTGGAGCCGGACCGTGTACCACCGTCGAGCCTCCCGAGATCGCGTAAACGGTGCTGTCTCGCTAGCATGTGGAACTTGTTGCATCATGCGGCGGTGGCCGAGCCCAGAGCCATCTCCGCGGTAGGGCTGTACAGGGACGACGCGATCGCAACGGTCGCGCGGATACAGTGCGCCGCATCGTCGGCGCAGCGCCGAGGTGCGCACACGAGCATCATCGGAGATTCGGAGGCCCGTAGAACATGAGTGACGGCGATTCAGCCACTCACGGTTCCGACGCCGATGACATAGGGCTTACCGGAAGCTCGCCAGGATCGCGAGGCGCCGCGCCGTGGGAGCGCTTCGCTACCACCACGCAGACAGCCACGATCGCGCACCGCTGGGTCGGCCCATCGGCGACAACGCCTCAAGCCGAGCCCGCACACCCCGAGAATGACGCCGCCGCCGGCAGCCACACCGAGGGCGGACTGACCGTCGCGGATCTGATCGCCAAGGTCGGCGTCCCGGTCGCCGATCGGCCCCGTCACCATCACGCGGCCCCCGACACCGCGACCGTCGAGCCGGAACCCCTTCCGCCCGCCGACGAGCCGGACAGCCACTACGACCCCTACGCGTTATTGAGCCCGGGGGACTACGCCGACGAGCTTCCCGACCTGGATGCCATCCGCCGCAAGTCGGTGCTCGGAGATGCCGACGTCGAGCAGACCACGGTGCTGCCCAAGGCGCCGGTCCGGCCCCGGCCGGCCCTTCTGGTCGACGCCCCGACTCCCGCGCTGGACGAGGACGAGGCCGATGACGTCGGGCCGCAGCGCACGCGTCACCGACACGGTGCCCTGCTCGTCTTCGGTCGTCTGGTGGTTGCCACCATCGCGGCGGCGGCGCTGGCCATGACCGGCGGGGCGTATCAGTGGAGCTCGTCGAAGAACCACCGGCTCAACACCGTCAGTGCGCTCGACCTCGGGTCGCGCGACATCGTCGACCCGACCGCGCAGTACGGCGACGAAGACTTTTTGATCGTCGGCATGGACTCCCGCGCCGGGGCGAACGGCAACATGGACGTCGGCACCACCGAGGATGCGGGCGGCGCCCGGTCGGACACCATCATGCTGGTCAACATCCCGGCCAACCGCAAACGTGTTGTCGCAGTATCGTTTCCGCGCGACCTGGCCATCACGCCGATCCAGTGTGAGGCGTGGAACCCCGACACCTTCGAGTACGGCCCGCTCTACGACGCTGACACCAAGAAGTGGGGCCCCAAAAACGTCTACACCGAGACGAAGCTGAACTCGACGTTCTCGTTCGGTGGGCCCAAGTGTCTGGTGAAGGAAATCCAGAAGCTGTCCGGCTTGAGTATCAACCGCTTCATCGCCGTTGACTTCGCCGGCTTTGCGAAGATGGTCGACGCGCTCGGCGGTGTGGAGGTATGCAGCACCACTCCGCTGAAGGACTACGAGCTGGGCACCGTGCTGGCGCATTCCGGTCGTCAACTGATCGACTCGAAAACCGCGCTGAACTACGTGCGGGCCCGCAACGTCACGACCGAGAACAACGGCGACTACGGCCGCATCAAGCGTCAACAGCTGTTCCTGTCGTCACTGCTGCGTTCGCTGATCTCCAAGGAGACGTTCTCCTCGATGAGCAAGCTGAACAGCGTCGTCAACATGTTCATCAGCAACAGCTACGTCGACAACATCAAGACCCGCGACCTCGTCCAGCTCGGCCAGTCGGTTCAGGGTATGAGTGCCGGCCACGTTTCGTTCGTCACCGTGCCGACCGGCATTACCGATGAAAACGGTGACGAGCCGCCGCGCACCTCGGACATGCGGGCGCTGTTCGACTCCATCATCAACGACGATCCGTTGCCCGGCGAGAACGACATGAACGCGACATCGAGCCCGCCGACCACATCGGCCAACGGCCGGTCTGCCCAGACTTCTAAGGGGGCGCAGCCCAGCCCCCCGGTGGACCCGCACCCCGAGCATTTGCAGGCCGTGGCCGCCGCACCCCAAGACGTGACGGTGCAGGTATCCAACTCCACCTCCAAGTCCGGGCTGGCGACCACAGCCAGCAACCAGCTGAAACGCCGCGGATTCAGGGTCAAGTCGCCCGACGACTACCCGAATCCCCTCACATCCACCAAAGTGCTGTTCTCGCCCGGCAATGAAGAAGCCGCAGCCACGGTTGCGGGCGCGTTCGCGAACTCCAAACTCGAGCGGATCACCGGAACCGGGCACGTGGTGCAGGTGGTTCTGGGCTCGGACTTCACCACGGTCGGCGCTCCGCCCCCGGCGGGTTCACCGGTCAGCTTGCAGGTCGAGCGCAACAAGACGACCCCGTCGACCAAACTCCCCGAAGACTTGACAGTCACCAACGCCGCCGACACTCACTGCGAGTAGCGGACCGCCGGAGTCTGCAGCTCAACCCGGCATTCACCGCAAGTTCACGCTGCACTTCGTACCGGTTCATGCTGTACCGAAGATCCGGAAAGTACGCTTGAGTCATGCGCACCGCCTACCACGAGCAGCTCTCTGAGCTCTCGGAGCAGCTTGGCGCGATGTGCGGACTGGCCGGTGCCGCGATGGAGCGGGCAACGCAGGCGTTACTGCAAGCCGACCTGGTTCTCGCCGAGCAGGTCATGTCCGATCACGAGAAGATCGCCGACCTGAGCGCGCAAGCGGAGGAGAGCGCCTTCGTCTTGCTCGCCCTGCAGGCGCCCGTCGCGGGCGACCTGCGCTCTATCGTGAGCGCGATTCAGATGGTCGCCGACATCGACCGGATGGGCGCGCTTGCCCTGCATGTCGCCAAGATCGCCCGCCGGCGTCATCCTCAGCACACACTGCCCGAGGAAGTCAACGGCTACTTCGCCGAAATGGGCAGGCTCGCAGTGGACTTGGGCAACAGCGCGCAGGAAGTCCTGTGGTCGCGAGACCCGGAAAAGGCCGCCCGTATCCGCGAAGAAGACGACGCGATGGACGATCTGCACCGCCATCTGTTCACCGTGTTGATGGACCGGGAGTGGAAGCACGGCGTGGCCGCCGCGGTCGACGTGACGTTGCTCGGACGCTTCTATGAGCGCTTTGCCGATCACGCCGTCGAGGTGGCGCGTCGGGTCATCTTCCAGGCGACCGGCCGCTTCCCCGAAGACGAAACCGTCGGCCAGTCCGGCTAGGCGACCTCAGCCAAAGCGGCCCGAGATGTAGTCCTCGGTAGCTTTCTCCGTCGGGTTGGAGAAGATCTTCTCGGTGTCGTCGATTTCGATCAACCGGCCTGGTTTACCCACCGCTTCGAGGTTGAAGAACGCGGTGTGATCACTGACCCGCGCCGCCTGCTGCATGTTGTGGGTGACGATGACGATGGTGTATTCCTGCTTCAGCTCGGCGATGAGATCCTCGATCGCCATTGTCGAAATCGGGTCCAGCGACGAGCATGGCTCGTCCATCAGCAGCACGTCCGGTTGCACCGCGATTGCCCGCGCGATGCACAGCCGCTGCTGCTGACCGCCGGATAGCCCGCCGCCGGGCCGGTCCAGCCGATCCTTGACCTCATCCCACAGGTTGGCGCCGCGCAGCGCATATTCGGCGGTGTCGTCGAGAAGCTTGCGGTTCCGTACGCCCTGCAGCTTCAGGCCTGCTACCACGTTGTCCCGAATTGACATGGTAGGGAACGGGTTTGGACGCTGAAACACCATGCCGATCGCACGCCGCACGCCCACCGGATCGATACCCGAGCCGTAGATGTCGTCGTCGTCGAGGAGCACGGTGCCGCGCATGCGGGCACCGGGCGTCACCTCGTGCATCCGGTTGAGCGTTCGCAGCACCGTGGTCTTGCCGCAACCCGACGGCCCGATGAACGCCGTCACGCTGCGCGGCAGAACCGACAGCGAGACGTCGGCAACGGCCTGGAACGCGCCGTAGAAAATGTTGACGTCTCTGAGGTCCAACCGCTTAGCCACCGGAGTTCCTGCCTAACCTTTCGGGTGCAAAGAATTGCGAGACGACCTTGGCCACCAGATTAATGACGGCGATCAGCAGAATCAGCGTCAGGCCGGCACCCCACAGCCGATCGGTAGGGACCGGGCTGGTGCCGGCGCCGGCCGAGGTCTGGTCGTACATCATGCCGGGCAGCGAGCCCATGAAACCGTTGAAGATGTTGAAGTTCATCGCCTGGGAGTAGCCGACCAGGATCAGCAGCGGAGCGGTCTCACCCATGATCCGGGCCAGCGCGAGCAGGATGCCGGTGATGATGCCCGACATCCCGGCCGGCAGGACGATCTTGGTGATCGTCCGCCAGGTCGGCACACCCAGCGCGTAGCTGGCCTCACGCAGTTCCGCCGGGACGATCTGCAGCATCTCCTCGGTGGTGCGCACAATCACCGGGATCATCAGCAGAACGAGCGCCAGCGATACCGCGAAGCCCGATCTGGGGAAACCGAGCGTGGCGATGCACAGCGCATAGACGAACAGCGCCGCGACAATCGACGGCACCCCGGTCAAGATGTCCACCATGAACGAGGTGATCCTGCTCAGCGTGCTGTCGCGGCCGTACTCGACCAGATAGATGGCGACGAAAACGCCGATCGGTATGGAGATGGCCGCGCACACCAGTCCCTGCAAGACCGTGCCGACAATGGCGTGGTACGCGCCGCCACCCGCCAGAAACGCCGTCATATCTGCCTGCGAATGTGTCCACCACACAGTGGATTTCACCGCACCGAAACCTTTGGCCACCACCGAGTACAACACCCAGATCAACGGCACCATCGCGATGCAGACCGACAGGCTCACCAGCACGGTGGCAACGGCGTCGGAGACGCGACGGCCCAGGCTCACACCGGTGAACGTTCGCGCCTTGAGGGGGCGGTCCAGCATCGTCGTCATCGGCTGGCCTTGCCCGAAACAGCTTGGCGAGCAATGGCATTGACCAGAAGCGTGAGCAGAAACAGCGTCAAGCCTGCAGCAATGTAGGCGCCGGCCTTGTACTGGTTGTTGAATTCGTATGCGGTTGCCGCGATCCTGGTGGCGAAGGTGTAGCCGCCGTCGAACAGCGACCAGCCGAACGCTGCCTGCGTACCGCGCAGGATGATCAACAATGCGACGGTCTCCCCGAGCGCGCGGCCCAAGCCCAGCATCGAGCCGCTGATGTATCCGGACCGCCCGAACGGCAGCACCGCGGTCTTGACCACCTCCCAACGGGTGGCGCCGAGCGCCAGCGCGGCCTCGATGTGGCCCTGCGGCGTTTTCATGAAGACCTCGCGGGTGACCGCGGTGATGATCGGCAGGATCATCACGGCGAGCACAATTCCGGCGGTGAAGATGGTCCCGCCGCCGGACACCGATGCATTGCCGGTGGCGAACAGGAACACCCCACCCAGATGCTCATTGAGCCACGTCGCCACCGGTCGCAGTCGCGGGGCGAGCACGTAGATACCCCAGACCCCGTAGATGATCGACGGGACCGCTGCCAGCAGGTCGACCACGTAGGCCAGCGGCCCGGTCACCCGCCGAGGCGAGTACTGAGCAAGGAAGATGGCGATGCCCAAGGCCACCGGCATCGCCAGTACCAGAGCGAACAGCGCCACCATCACCGTCACCTGAACCAGGTCGAAAACCCCGAAACGCATCGCCTCGGTGTCGGTGGTGTCCCAGTTGCCGCCGTAGGTGAAGAAGTTGACCTGATTGCGGGCCAGTGCCGGGATCGCGCGCATCAGCAGGAACAGCCCGATCGCCGCGATCAAGACGATGATCAGGCCACCGGAACCCTGGGCCAGGTTGCGAAACAGCCGGTCACCGCGACTGGGTTTGACGACGCCCCAGCTCAGCGGGGTACCGGCCAGCGCCCGCGGCGGGGCGGCAGCGGCGACCCCACCCGAACCGGTATCGGCTGGATTCGGCGTCGTCACTGTCTCCCCATCAGTTGGCTGCTCTCGGCCATAGGGTAGTTCGTTCGGTCACCGGATCGCGTTGATCGCCGTGAGCAAGCGCGTCTTGAACTTGTCCGGCAGGGGGATGTAGCCGGCCGTCGGAAGGCCACCCTGCGCGTTGTCGGCGGCTACGGTCAGCAGGGATCTGACCGCGGCGCTGGTCGCAGGGTCGTAGCCCTTGGAGCAGACGATCTCGTAGGTGACCATCACCAGCGGATAGGCGCCCGGGGCGCGGCTGCGGTAAATCGAGTTCAGGTCGAGTTCCAGGTCGTTTCCCGCGCCGGCGAAGGTGGCGTCGTCGATGGCCTCGCGCGCCGCGTCGTCGGTGAGAGCGACCACTTGGCTGCCGTTGTTGATCTGCGCGTAGGGCACGCCACTTTGATCGGCAAAACCCTTTTCGACGTAGCCGATAGTGCCGGAGGCAGCGTGCACCGCCTGGATGATGCCGGCGGACTTCTGCGCGCCCTCGCCAACGCCACCCTGGAACTCACTACCGGCGCCTCGCGTCCAGCTGTTCGGGGCCGCGGCGGCCAGATACTTCTGAAAGTTGTCGGTGGTCCCCGAGGAGTCCGACCGGTAGATCGGCGAGATCCTGGTGTCAGGCAGCGACACACCGGGATTGAGTCTCACGATGGCCGGGTCGTCCCAGGAGGTGAGCGCGCCGCTGAAAATCTTGGCCAACACATCGGCGCTGACGACGAGTTGCTTGACACCGTCGAGGTTGAATGCGATCGCGATGGGCCCGAAGACAATCGGCAGATGCCAAGCCGGGTTGCCGTTGCAACGATCGGCGGCCGCTTCGATCTGATCGCCGCTCAACGGCGAATCCGAGCCCGCGAAATCCACGTGCCTGGCGATGAACTGCTCGCGTCCGGCGCCCGAGCCGGTCGGGTTGTACGCCAACTGCTTACCGGGACACAGCTGAGACCAGTCCATGTTGAACAACGCGATCGCGTTCAGCTGTGCGGTGGACCCCTCGGCGGTCAGATCGGGCTTGCCGTCGCAATTCACCGGACCCGTCGGCGCCGTCATGCCGTGCAGGTTGCTGTCGCTGCCGCAGCCGGTGGACATCATGCCCGCGAGCACGGCAACCACTAGGGCCGTGCGCACCGCGTGGAGCATCACCGATCTCGCTTCCTCAATGATTCTGTCTGCCAGCGACTCTCCCGGCCGCCGAGTCGGACACGGCGAAACTATGCGCTGGGCGTAGACGGTGTCCGCCGGAATGGTGAACGCAAGGTGAACACGTCAGCCGGGCGCGTACGCGGTGTCCACGCTGTACTGCGTAAATCCCAACTTGCGATAGGTCCGCAGCGCCGCAGTGTTGTCGGACTCGACGTAGAGCATCACCGTCGGCTGCTCGCACTCGTTCAGCCTCTGCGCCAAGTGCGCGATGCCCACCGCCGTCAGCAGACCGCCCAGACCGCTTCCCTGCGCGGCGGGGTCGACGCCGACCACATAAACCTCGCCTAGACCCGCCTTGTCGGAGTGCACCTTCGTCCAATGGAAACCGAGCAGGGCGTCGGTCTGCTCACTGAACGCCAGGAACAGGCCCGCGGGGTCGAACCAGGATTCGGCACGTCGCTCGGCGAGGTCAGCATCGGTCCAGTCGCCCTGCTCCGGGTGCGTCACGAACGCGGCGTTGTTGACCCGCAACAACTCTGCGTCGTCGGCCGTGCCGGCGTAGGTGCGGATGCGCACGCCGTCGGGCACTTCGGGCTCGGCGATGTCGTTGAGGTCACGTCGCATCTGGATTAGTTCGCGAACCGGCGACAAGCCCAGCGCCAACGCGGTTGCGCGCGCAGAATCCAGTGTCGCGTGCGCCCAAAAGCGATTCTGCCCACCGGTTTTGGATAATGTGGCGCGGATCATCGCCGCGCCGATGCCGCCTCGGCGCGCGTCCGGATGCACCACCAACTCGGCCATTGCGGACCCATCCTGTGGTTCGGCGGACAGATTCAGATAGCCGAGGACCTGCTCGCCACTCGCGTCGGTGGTCAACAGATGCTCGGTGCGGTCGTGGGCCAACTCGCGCAAGACCTGCTCACCGACGGGTGCCACCGCGTCGAATTCACTTGCGGCAGTGATGAGTTCACGGACATGGTGCTGCTCGTCGGCGGTCAGCTCCGCCCGCCATTGCGGCGCCGTCACTGGCTGTGCAGCGGATCGGCGAGCGGTTCGTGGCGCGTGTCTGCGTCGGGATCGTCGTCGTCGGCGACGGCCTCGCTGCTCGGCGGCCGGCCCCGAGTGGGCCGCACCGCTTTGTAGCCCACGTTGCGCACCGTGCCGATCAGCGCTTCATATTCCGGGCCGAGCTTGGCTCGCAGCCGACGTACGTGTACGTCGACCGTTCGAGTGCCACCGAAGAAGTCGTAACCCCATACCTCGTGCAGCAATTGGGCCCGGGTGAACACTCGACCGGCATGCTGGGCCAGGTACTTCAGCAGCTCGAACTCCTTGTAGGTGAGGTCGAGCGGGCGGCCGCGCAGGCGGGCGGTGTAGGTGCCCTCGTCGATCACGAGTTCGCCGAGGCTGATCTTGCCGACGCCCTCCTGATCCTGCAGGTTGCCTCGCCGGCCGATGAGCAACCGCAGCCGAGCATCGATCTCGGCCGGCCCGGTGCCGGGCAGCAAGATCTCGTCCAACCCCCAGTCGGCGTTGACAGCCACCAACCCACCCTCGTTGACCACAACCACTACCGGGATCGACCGGCCGGTGGAACCCAGCAGGCGGCACAGGCCGCGTGCCGCGGGCAGGTCCAGTCGGGCGTCGACGATCAAGATGTCGGCGCTGCCTGCCTCCAGCAGCGACGAGACATCCGGCGGCGCCGAGCGCAGGGTGTGGGCGAGCAGCGACAAGGACGGTAGAACCACGTCCGGATTCGGCTCGGGGGTTAGCAGCAGCAGGTCCAAGCAAGCCCCTCCAGCTTTTAATGGGAAAGGCGTCTCCCAAAATTCATGGTTGGGATACGAAGTTTAACGGCCAGGTCATTAAACGATAGCTTGCAGCCAGGTCTTTCGCGCGGTGACGATGCAGACCGGGACGGTCTGAGGAGGAGCCACGCCATCCGCACCGGCGCGGTGACGATGCAGACCGGGACGGTCTGAGGAGGAGCCACGCCATCCGCACCGGCGCGGTGACGATGCAGACCGGGACGGTGACAGTGCACACCTATTCTGCTGCGTAAGCCACAATATGCGAATGCGTAAGGCGCTGGTTGGTGTGGCGGCTGTGCTGCTGGCCGTCGTCGTGGTGCTGCTCGCAGCGGTCGGTGCCGACTTCGGGACCAGCATCTATGCCGAGTATCGACTGGCCCGGGTAGTGCGCGACAGGGCCGGGCTTGGCTTCGACCCGTTCGTCGCGATCATCGCGTTTCCGCTCATCCCCCAGGCGATGCGGCACCGCTACGAAGATGTGGAGATCAAGGCCACCGCCGTCGACCGCCCGGTGATCGGGAAGGCGACGCTCGAGGCCACCATGCACTCGGTCGGCCTGACCTACGCGTCGTGGCTGTTCAGGCCGGATGCCAAGCTGCCGGTCGGCAAGCTGGAAAGCCGGATCATCATCGACTCGCGGCACCTCGGCCGCTACCTGGGTGTCCGCGACCTGATCGTCGAAGCGCCCGCCAAAGACACCAACAACGCGACCGGCGGCACCACTGAATCCGGCATCTCCGGCAGCCGCGACCTGGTCTTCAGTGGTACCCCGCGCGCGGCTCACTTCGAGAAACGGGTCAGCGTCGCCGTCGACCTGTCGATGGCCGGCGATGACCAAACCACGCTGGTGTTCACCCCCACCGGCGTGCTCACCGGGCCGAACACCGCCAACCAGCCGGTTCCCGCTGACAAGCGCGATGCGGTGCTGGCCGCGTTCGCCGGGCGGCTGCCCGATCAAAAGCTCCCGTTCGGTGTGGCGCCGACGAGCCAGGGCGCACGGGGATCGGACGTGATCATCGAGGGCATCACCTCGGGATTAACGATCACACTCGACGGGTTCAACCGAGCATGACGTGCGCCGGCGACGATGCAGAGCGCAGCTGTAAAGAGGAGCGGCGCCAATGACTTCAGCACTCATCGCGGTCGTCGCGGCGCTGGCGGTGGCAGCAGTCATCGGCTGGTTGATGACGCGTCGGGCCGGCGAGGTCCAGGCCACCGATCCGACGGCGTCGGACGACGTCGACACCTCTGACCTCGGCCTGTCCGCTGATACACCGACCGTCGTACATTTCAGCGCATCGTGGTGCGGACCGTGCGCACAGGTACGCCGCGTGGTCGATCAGGTCTGCGAGGACCTCGACCAGGTCGCGCATGTCGAGATCGATATGGACGCCAATCCAGGCGCGGCGCGCCGTCTTTCGGTGTTGTCGCTGCCGACCACCTTCATCTTCGACGCCGATGGCCGGCAGCGCTACCGCACAGCGGGTGTGCCCAAAGCCGATGACCTGCGGTCGGCGCTGGCACCGCTGTTGGCTCGATGACATCGCCATTGGGTAGGATGCCTGACGTGTCCGCCCGCGTCGAGCTCATGCTCACCAGTCGCCGCGCAGTTGATCTGTGCCGCGTCGCGGGCTGTTGCTGTTGTTGTAGCTGCTGAATCGCCGCGCCTCTTCGCGCCGCGCTCGGAGCAGCCAGAAACCCCGTGGCGCGCCGCCACACAAAGTCGTGCATAAGCAATTCAGGAGCAGCATCATGTCGAACCCCAAGACCCCCGATCAGGTCGACGTCCGGGGACCGCGCTTCGCGGCCTGGATCACCACCGCGGTTCTGGTCACCACCCTGCTTGTCGCCGGCGTCAGCCCGCTGGCCGCCGCGATCATCCTCGGCGTGCAGTCCGTCGTCTTCGCGATCGGCGCACTGGCCGGGCCACGCCGCCACCCCTACGGCCTGGTGTTCGCCAAGCTCGTCGCGCCGCGGCTGAGCCCGGTCCGCGAACGTGAGCCCGTCGCCCCGCTGAAGTTCGCCCAGCTGGTCGGATTGCTCTTTGCGGTCCCGGCAGCAATCGGGTTTGCCACTGGTGCTTCACTTTTGGGCGTCGTGCTCACCGCGGCGGCATTGGTCGCCGCGTTTCTCAATGCAGCCTTCGCTATCTGCCTGGGCTGCCAGCTCTACCCGCTCGTGGCGCGCCTGAAGCCGGCCCACGGCACCTCCTAGCGATCGAAAGGATCTCCCCTATGGCACGCTCCGACGTCCTGGTCTCCGCGGACTGGGCCCAGAGCAATCTCGATGCCGATCACGTGGTCTTCGTCGAGGTCGACGAAGACACCAGCGCCTACGACGACGGCCACATCGCCGGAGCGGTGAAGCTGGACTGGCGTACCGATCTGCAAGACCCGGTCCGCCGTGACTTCGTCGACGCTGAGCAGTTCTCCAAACTGCTGAGCGACCGCGGTATCGCCAACGGCGACACCGTCGTTCTCTACGGCGGCAACAACAACTGGTTCGCCGCCTACGCGTACTGGTACTTCAAGCTGTACGGCCATGAGGACGTCAAGCTGCTCGACGGTGGTCGCAAGAAGTGGCAGCTCGATGGGCGCGCGTTTTCCACCGACAAGGTAGAACGCCCCGCCACCAGCTACACCGCACAGTCCGCCGACAACTCCATCCGGGCGTTCCGCGACGAGGTGCTTGCCGCGATCAACGAGAAGAACCTGGTCGACGTGCGCTCGCCGGACGAGTTCTCCGGCAAGATCCTGGCGCCGGCTCATCTGCCGCAGGAACAGAGCCAACGTCCCGGCCACATCCCGAGCGCGATCAACGTGCCGTGGAGCAAGACCGCCAATGACGACGGCACCTTCAAATCCGACGACGAGCTGGCCAAGATCTACGCCGACGCCGGACTCGATGGATCGAAGGAGACGATTGCCTACTGTCGAATCGGGGAACGTTCGTCGCACACCTGGTTTGTCCTGCACGAGTTGCTGGGACACCAGAACGTCAAGAACTACGACGGCAGTTGGACCGAATACGGCTCCCTGGTTGGGGCCCCGATCGAGTTGGGAAGCTGATTATGTGCTCTGCGCCAAAGCAAGGACAGACTCTGCCGGCCAGCGTCGACCTGGAGAAGGAAACAGTCATCACCGGTCGGGTGGTGGATAGCTCGGGTCAGGCCGTGGGCGGTTCTTTCGTGCGACTGCTGGACTCCTCGGGCGAGTTCACCGCCGAGGTCGTCGCATCGGCTACCGGGGACTTCCGGTTCTTCGCTGCCCCCGGATCATGGACGCTACGTGCGCTATCGGCCGCGGGTAACGGCGACGCGATCGTCGAGCCCAGGGGTGCGGGCATCCACGAGGTGGACATCAAGATCTCCTGACCGGTTCGCCCCATTAGACTGGTCGACGTGGTTCTGTTCTTCGAGATCTTGCTCATCGCGGCCGTCGTATTGATCTCCTGGTTCGCGCTGTACACGCTGTATCGGCTGATCACCGACGAATCGTGACCTCTCAGGACGCCGCCGACGACGGCGACCTCGGCGACGACTCGCCCCGGATGCTTGGCTCCGGCGATCGAGCGGTGGCGGCAGCGGTCGAACGCGCGAGGGCGACGGCGGCCCGCAACGTCCCCGCCTTCGACGACCTTCCGGTCCCGACGGACACCGCCAACCTGCGTGCGGGCGCCAACCTGAACGACGCCCTGCTGGCATTGCTTCCGCTGGTCGGGGTGTGGCGCGGCGAGGGCGAAGGCCGGGGTCCCAGCGGTGATTACCGGTACGGGCAGCAGATCGTGGTCTCCCATGATGGTGGCGACTATCTGAACTGGGAGGCCCGGTCCTGGCGGGTCAGCGAGGCCGGCGAGTACGAGGGGCCGGACTTGCGTGAAACAGGGTACTGGCGCTTCGTCAACGAACCGGACGACCCGACCGAGGCAAACGCCATCGAGTTGTTGCTGGCGCATTCCGCCGGGTACGTCGAGCTGTTCTACGGTCGCCCGCTCAGCCAGTCCTCGTGGGAGCTGGCCACCGACGCCTTGGCCCGCAGCCGGTCCGGCGTGCTGGTCGGCGGAGCCAAACGGCTCTACGGCATTGTCGAGGGTGGCGATCTGGCCTACGTCGAAGAGCGAGTGGACGCCGACGGCGGGCTGATTCCGCATCTGTCCGCGCGGCTCGCGCGATTCGTCGGCTGACGCGTAAGGCTTGAGGGCTGAAGGCTTGAGGGCTGACCCGGAAAATGGGCAGCCCCCGAGCCGTAGTTCCAGGCTGGACAGGCCGGAGGCTCGGGGGCTGGGTGACTGCGGGGAATTCGCCAGCGCAGTGATGCTGGTTCTTTCCAGCCGGTTGCTGCTAGCGGGCAGCCACCTCACAAGTCCAATAAGCTATCAATTCTCGGACCACCTCCTCTCCTGTGTAAAAGCGAAGGTACCCGCTGCGCGCCGCTGCGACAACCGATTTCAGCGGTCGCTGAGGATGGCGGCATCGACCAGCTCGGCGAATTCAGCTGAGAGCGGAGCCCGCGGCAACGCGCGGCCGTCAAGAGTGTGTACTCGCGCGGCCAGCGTCATGCTCGACACCAGCCAGATTCCCTGCGCGACAACTAGATCAGCGACGCGCAGGGCGCGATAGTCGCAGTCGTAGCCCTTGGTGCGAGCGACACTGAACAACGCCTGTTGTGTGGTGCCGCGCAAGATCGGATACCACGGCGGTGGGGTCAACAAGCACACGTTGCCGTCGTCGCCGTCGGCGGCGATCACGACGGTCGAACGTGGCCCTTCCAGGACGTAGCCGTCCGAGCTGACGAAGATGACGTCGCCGGCGCCGTGGCGGTCCGCGTGCCGCAGCGCAGCCATGTTGATGGCGTACGACAGCGTCTTGGCGCCCGCCAACAGCCACGGCATGTCCTCGACACCGGCCGACGGCAACTCCCGGGGCAACGTCACCGCCGCCAGTCCCTCGCGGCGGACGGTAGCGATCCGGTCCGCGACAGGGTTCACCGTCACGTAGGCGGTCGGCGGCGAGCCGCTTTCCCGGCCGCGGGTATACACCAGGCGCATCGCGGCTTCGTCGTCGGTCTGGCTGGTCCACTGTTGGGTTGCCTGGCCGATCACGCGCCGCCAGGCCGTCAGGTCCGGCGAAGGCAGTTCGAGAAGTTTGGCCGAGTGGACGAGCCGTTCCAGGTGAGCTCCGACCAGACACGCGCCACCGTCGCGGACCAGCAGAGTCTCGAAGACACCGTCGCCGCGGACTGCGGCGAGATCGTCGGCGAATAACAGCGGCGTATCCGCCGGGTGCACCTCGCCGTCGAGCGTGACGATCACACCAGTCATGGATCAGGAGCCTAACGCCAGCACCCGTAGAGTTGACGTGTGTCCGCAGTTCCTGCTCCCGAAAACGGCCCCGACGCCGGCGCCATCTGGCATTACGGCGATCCGCTGGGTGAGCAGCGCTCCGCCGAAACGGGTGCCGCCCTGGTCGACCGGTCGCATCGCGGTGTGCTCACGCTGACCGGCGCCGACCGCCAAACCTGGCTGCACAGCATCTCCACGCAGCACGTCAGCGAACTTCCCGACGGCGCGAGCACGCAAAACCTCAGCCTCGACGGCCAGGGCCGAGTCGAAGACCACTGGATCCAGACCGAACTCGACGGCGTCAGCTATCTCGACACCGAGCCCTGGCGCAGCGAGCCGCTCCTGGACTTCCTGAAGAAGATGGTGTTCTGGTCGCAGGTAACTCCAGCTGCTGCCGATCTCGCGGTGCTCTCACTGTTGGGGCCGCAACTCGGCGACGCAGCCATTCTTGACGCACTCGGATTGGACGCGTTGCCCACCGAGATGGCCGCAACGCCGATCGACGGGGGTTTCGTCCGCCGGATGGCCGAGGCCAACCCGGGTCAGGTCGAGCTCGATGTTCTGGTCGACCACGGTCGGTCGGCGGATCTGCAGCGCCGCTTGACCGCCGTCGGGGTGCGCCCGGCCGGGGTCTGGGCGC
The DNA here is from genome assembly GCA_963824335.1 of uncultured Actinomycetota bacterium. GTDB lineage: Bacteria > Actinomycetota > Actinomycetes > Mycobacteriales > Mycobacteriaceae > Mycobacterium. The sequence continues at coordinate 90,452 of CAWGPB010000034.1, read as the reverse complement.
ACGAAGCACATCGGGTCGCGGCAGTGCGGGCTCGGCTGGGCGTCGACACCGACGAGCGCACCATCCCGCACGAGGTGGGCTGGATCGGCCGCGCCGTCCATCTCGACAAGGGCTGCTATCGCGGCCAGGAAACCGTTGCCCGAGTGCACAACCTGGGCAAACCGCCGCGGATGCTGGTGCTGTTGCACTTGGACGGGTCGGTCGACCGGCCCACTACCGGCGACCCGGTGCTCGCCGGCGGCCGGGCGGTGGGCCGGCTCGGAACGGTCGTCGAACACGTCGATCTGGGCCCGGTGGCCTTGGCGCTGGTCAAGCGCGCCATCCCCGCCGACACCGCGCTGAGCACCGGCGACAACGCCGATGTCGCCGCGATGATCGACGCCGGATCGCTACCGGCGGCGGCCGGGCCGGGCGCCGGTCGGGTGGCCGTGGAGCGGTTGCGGGGAACCGTCCGGTGACGGTCGTTGATGGGTGCGGGGCGCAACAGCACACAGCCACCGGGCACGGTAGACTCTCGACAGGACAATAAACGACAAAAGATCGGAGCCGCCTACATGTTGGGCCGCTCCGTTATTTCTTGAGGGGGTTCCCCCATGGGCCGTGGCCGGGCTAAGGCGAAGCAGACCAAGGTTGCTCGAGACCTTAAGTACAGCTCACCGCAGACCGATTTCGATCGGCTTCGGCAAGAGCTGTCCGGGTCGGGCGATCAGGATGCTGACCAGTCGGAGGGCGACGATCCCTGGCTCGATCCGCACCGCTGAGGTGTCCCGCGGCTCGCCTGAACGGCGAGCCGAAATCTAGAACCTGGGGTGCTGCCCGACGAGTTTGGCTCGCGGACCGGCTTTTCCGCCCTTGTTAATGGTGCCCAGGACCCAGCAGTTCAAGTGTCGGGCAGTCAGAATCGCGAGTGCGCGATCGGTGTCTTCCGGCGCCACGACCGCGATCATCCCGACGCCCATGTTGAAGGTTTTCTCCATCTCGGCGCGCGACACCCGGCCCCGCTGGGCGATCATCGCGAACACCGGAGCCGGCGTCCAAGTACCGCGATCCACCTCTGCGAGCAGCCCGTTGGGGATCACCCGCTCCAGGTTGCCGGCCAGCCCACCGCCGGTGACGTGGCAGAACGTCCGGACCTGCGTTTCGGCGGCCAGCGCGAGACAGTCTTTGGCGTAGATGATGGTCGGCTCGAGCATCTCTTCGCCCAGCGTGCGGCCGAACTCCTCGACGTAACCCTCAAGGTTGCCCCGATCGATCTCGAGCAGGACCTTGCGGGCCAGCGAGTATCCGTTGGAGTGCAGGCCCGACGATCCCATCGCAATGAGCACGTCTCCGGGTTTGACCCGGTCGGGGCCGAGCAGGTTCTCAGCCTCCACGACGCCGACGCCGGTGGCGGAGATGTCGTAGTGGTCAGGCTCGATCAGGCCGGGATGCTCGGCGGTTTCGCCACCCAGCAGCGCACAGCCCGCGCGCACGCAGCCTTCGGCGATACCGCCGACGATGGCGTTGAGGCGTTCCGGCACGATGCGGCCGAGCGCGATGTAGTCGAGCAGGAACAACGGCTCGGCGCCGCAGACCACCAAATCGTCGACAACCATCGCCACCAGGTCCAGGCCGACCGTGTCGTGCTTGTCCATGGCCTGGGCGACGGCCAGCTTGGTGCCCACCCCGTCGCTGGACGCGGCCAGCAGCGGCTCACGGTAATCGCCGCGCAGCGCGAAGAGTCCGGCGAAGCCCCCGAGCTTCCCGATCACCTCGGGTCTGGTGGCTTTGGACGCCAACGGCTTGAACAATTCGACGGCGCGGTCCCCGGCTTCGATATCGACTCCGGCCGATGCATACGTAGCGCCCGGGGCAGCCGGGTCTTTTCCGCGGTCGGTCATCGCGCTAAAGGCTACCGGGCGATGCCCGGCGCGGGTATCTCCCACTCACTCGTGGGGTTAGGGATGCCGGAGTACGGCGGCCTGCTCGGCCTCCGGCGACAGCTCGTGGCTGATGTCCGCCGGCCCGGCTCCGCGCGCAGCGTTGGCGAGCATCTGCTCGATGACGTTCTTGCCGAGCGCTGTCTCGCTGGGCAACTCGATCGGGTACCGGCCGTCGAAGCAGGCCGTGCAGAGCCGCGAGGTGGGTTGCTCGGTCGCGGCGACCAGACTCCGCAGCGAGATGTAGCCGAGCGTGTCGGCGTTGATGGCGTGTCGCACCGCTTCGAGCATCTCGTCTTCGTCTTCGACGGCGTTGGCGATCAGTTCGGCCGGCGAGGGGAAGTCGATGCCGTAGAAGCACGGCCACTTCACCGGTGGCGACGCAATGCGCACGTGGACTTCGACAGCCCCGGCCTCGCGCAGCATCCTGACCAGCGCACGCTGGGTGTTACCGCGCACGATCGAGTCGTCGACGACGATCAGCCGCTTGCCGCGGATGACTTCCTTGAGCGGATTTAATTTCAGCCGGATTCCGAGCTGACGGATGGTCTGCGACGGCTGGATGAAGGTGCGCCCGACGTAGGCGTTCTTCATCAGCCCCTGACCATAGGGAATGCCGGACTCCTGCGCATAGCCGACTGCGGCGGGTGTGCCGGATTCCGGGACACCGATCACAAGGTCGGCGTCGATCGGGCTTTCCCGCGCCAGTCGGCGGCCGATGTCCAGTCGGGCGCCGTGGACCGATCGCCCGGAGATCGTGCTGTCCGGCCGCGCCAGGTAGACGTATTCGAAGATGCAACCCTTGGGTTCGGGGTTGGCGAACCGGGCCGACCGGACGCCGTCGGCGTCGATCGCCAGCAACTCGCCGGGTTCGATTTCGCGGACGAACGATGCGCCGACGATGTCCAGCGCGGCGGTCTCCGACGCGACCACCCAGCCGCGGTCCAGTCGTCCCAGGCACAGCGGCCGCACCCCGAATGGGTCACGCGCGGCGTACAAGGTGTTTTCGTCCATGAACGTCAGACAGAACGCGCCGCGGACGGTGGGCAGCAGTTCGAGCGCGGCCTGTTCCAGGGTGGAGTCGGCGGCGCCGTGCGCCAGCAACGCGCCCAGCACGTCGGAGTCGGTGTTCGCCGCGCCCGGCGCCCTGGGGTTGATCAGTCCGGCCGCACGCGCGCGGGAGACGAGTTCGGCGCTGTTGACCAGGTTGCCGTTGTGCCCCAGGGCCACTCCGGTGCCTGCGGCGGTGTTACGGAAGACGGGCTGGGCGTTCTCCCACGTCGGCTGCCCGCTGGTGGAGTACCGGCAATGCCCGACGGCGACGTGACCTTCCATCGCGGCCAGCGTCTGCTCGTCGAAGACCTGACTGACCAGGCCGAGGTCCTTGAACACCAGCACCTGCGAACCGTCCGCGACGGCGATGCCGGCGGCTTCCTGCCCGCGGTGTTGCAGCGCGTAAAGGCCGTAGTACGTCATCTTGGCGACATCTTCGCCGGGGGCCCAGACCCCGAATACACCACACTCTTCGCCGGGCGGATTCTCGTCAGGTACTGGCTCTTGGACGGTCACAGTGCGGCGGCTCCCCAGGGAACGAATGGTGACTCGATGAAGTCTACGGAAACGTTGGGGGTCACAGCGAATTGCTCCCGCGTGTTGCGGCGCGACACGCGAAACTTTTGCAGCTCAAAGGCCCCAATAGCTTTCAAATGTCGCATATGCCACAGCAGCCACGGTCAGGTGTGATGGGGATCGCTCAATCGCACGACCGGCAGCCAGCCCGCAATCTCTGGCGCCCGCGAACCGGAGAGGTGCACGGCACCGGCGCTCGTCGCATCGGGCACCTGCAGGAGTCCGGTCGCCAGCAGCAGCCAGGTTCGGGGATCGGCCTCGACGACATTGGGCGGGGTGCCGCGAGTATGTCGTGGCCCGGCAATGCACTGCACCGCGACGAACGGCGGAATTCGGACCTCGACGCTGGCGCCGGGCGCCTCGGCGGCCAGGGTGCGCGCGGTGAGTCGGACCGCCGCCGCCAGCTCGGCTCGGCTCGGCGCCGGGCAACTGTCGTCCCGGAGCCAGTCTTCGACGGCGCGGACGGCGTCACGGGTCTGTGCCGGATCCGCGTTCTGCCGAGCTGCCATGGCTCAGATCCCCAGTGCCGCGCGGACGCGCTTGGTGTCGGCCGGGCCCCAGCCTTCCGGCGGGGCCACCGCTGCCCACCCGTCCAGGATGTCGTTGCTGTAGTTGTGTCCGTGCCCGCCGGGAACCCCTTCGGCATTGGTCAAGTCGGCGCTGACCTGCCAGAACGTCACGACCGGATTCCACTGCATCGCCCGACTACGGTCGTGCCCGCGGGGCTCTGTCAGCCAGTCCGGCCGGCGGAACAGCAGGTCGGGCGACCACCAGACCACTGGGTCGGACGGGTGCTGCAGGAACAGCACCCGTGTGCCGGTCCAGGGCGGCCCGGTGACCCGGTTGACGTCGGCGGGATCGTTGGCCTCGGAGAACCGCACGGTCCGCCCGTTGTCGTATCGGGGCTGAACTTCGGTGGTGCCGGGATCGCGGCGCGCGATCAACGCGTGCCACAGCGTGCTCTCCTGCGGCGGCCCGACCCACAGCACCGCGTCGAAACCCATCCGTCGGATGTCGGGTAGCCAGCCGAACGCGGCCTGGCCCGCCAATGACCCCAGACTCTCGCCGTAGAGCACCAACTTGGGCCGGTGCTGGGCAGGTAGTTGCGCCCACCGCTCGTGGACGGCGTTGATCAGCGTCCGGCCGGAGTCCATTGACTTCTGCCGGTCCGCCAGGAACGAAATCCAGCTCGGTAAATAGGAGTACTGCATACCGACGATTGCGGTGTCGCCGTTGTACATCGTCTCCACCGAACTCGCCGCCACCGGGTCGATCCATCCGGTGCCGGTGGTCGGTGCGATGACCAGGACCTTGCGGGTGAACGCGCCGGTGCGCTCGAGCTCACTGGCCAGTACGTCCAGCCGGCCTTGGTCGTCGGGTGCGGTGTGCAGACCGGCGTAGACCCGGATCGGCTCTTTGGCCGGCGCGCTGTTGATCTTGCTCAGCTCGGCGGCATGCGGGCCGGCGCCGACGAAAGCCCGGCCCTGGAATCCCAGCGTGCTCCACGGTGCCAATGACGTTGGGCTGCCGGACTTCTCCGGCAACTGTGGTTGCGCGACACCCGCGGGCGTCCCGCTGTCCCGGGGTTGGAAGACCGCGTTGGCACCGGCGAAGAACGCGCGGACGAGCACACCGTCGATCAGGGTGACCAGCAACGCCACCACGATCGCGGTGCCGATGAAGAGTGCCACCTCGTCGTGCAGGTGCCATCGCCGAATCAGCATGCGCGCCAACAGTTTGACGGCATCGACGAGCACCCGGAATGCCGACACCAGCAGGGCGCTGACCACGGCCGCGACCGCGAGCGTGCGCAGATAACCGGGATTCGTCGGACCCTGGATACCCATCAGCGCCGACAGCTGCCGCTGCCAGGACGCGGCCGGGATCAGCATCAACACACAGGCTGTCGGCGCCAGCACCACGACCGCCGCCTGCATCCACCACAGCACCCGCGGCGACCACCGGACGCCAGGTAACACCAGGCGGTTCGCGGCCTGACCGATCAACACCCCGAGCCCGTAGCCGAAGGCGGCGTCCACACCGCCAATCAGGCCCTGGAACAACCACTCCCGAGGCACCAGGGAGGGCGTCAGCGACAAACAGAAGAACAGCGCGCCGAACACCACCCCGACGAAATTCAGCCGAAGCAGACTCCACGCCCACACCAGCAGCGGGTGGCGCCCACTCGGCTCGTCGCTCATCGCAAAAGGGCGGCCAGCACCCCTTCGGACGTGCTGCGCAACTCGGCCAGTGGCACGGTGAACAAACCTTGCACCTCGACCGAGTCCGAGCCCTGGTCGACGACGCCGATCCGGGTGGCGGGGAGTCCCCGCGCCTCGCACATCGACGTGAAACGGCTCTCCTCTGTGCGCGGTACCGCCACCAGCACCCGGCCGGACGACTCGGAGAACAAGGTGACGAACGGGTCAGCGTCTTCGGGAAGCACGATGCGGCAACCTGTTTCGCCGGCCATGGCCGATTCCACCACGGCCTGCGCCAGCCCGCCCTCGGACAAGTCGTGAGCCGCGGACACCAGTCCGTCGCGCGACGCTGCACTCAGCACGTCGGCTAGCAGGCGCTCGCGGGCCAGGTCGACCGAGGGCGGCCGTCCACCCAGGTGGTCGGCGGTGACTTGCGCCCAGATCGACCCGTCGAATTCGTCGCGAGTGTCACCGAGCAGTATCAGCGTCTCGCCTGGTTCGGTACCCATCGCGGTCGGGATGCGGCGGGTGACGTCGTCGATCACACCCAGGACGCCGACGACCGGGGTGGGCATGATCGCAGTGGTCCCGGTCTGGTTGTAGAAGCTGACGTTTCCGCCGGTGACCGGAATACCCAGTGCCACACAGCCATCCGCCAGGCCGCGGACCGCCTCCGAGAACTGCCACATCACACCGGGGTCCTCCGGCGATCCGAAGTTGAGGCAGTTGGTCACCGCCACCGGGGTGGCACCGGTGACAGCGACGTTGCGGTACGCCTCGGCCAATGCAAGCTGCGCGCCGACGTAGGGATCCAGCATCGTGTAGCGGCCGGACGCGTCGGTCGACAACGCGATACCGCGGCCGGTGGTCTCGTCGACGCGCAGCACGCCGCCATCGGCGTGCTCGGCCAGCACGGTGTTGCCGCGCACGTAGCGGTCGTACTGCTCGGTGATGAACGCGCGACTGCACAGATGCGGACTACCCAGCAGCGCAAGCAAAGTCGCGCGCAGCTCGTCACCCGAGACCGGCCGTTTCAGGCCGGCCGAGGTGTCGGCGATGAGCGCGTCCTGCGACTCGGGACGCGCGACGGGACGCTGATAGACCGGGCCCTCGTGGGCCACGGTGCGCGGCGGCACATCGACGACCGTCTCGCCATGCCAGGTGATCTGCAGCCGGTCGCCGTCGGTGACCTCGCCGATCGTGGTGGCCAGCACCTCCCACTTGCGGCAGACGGCCATGAAGGCGTCCACGTTTTCGGGCGCAACCACCGCACACATCCGCTCCTGCGACTCGCTGGAGAGGATTTCGGCAGGCGTCATGTCCTTGGCCCGCAACGGCACGGTCTCCAGCTGGATCGCCATCCCACCGTCGCCAGCTGATGCGAGTTCAGAGGTGGCACAGGACAATCCGGCTCCACCAAGGTCCTGGATGCCGATCACCAAGCCCGCGGAATACAGCTCGAGGCAGCACTCGATGAGCACCTTCTCGGTGAACGGGTCACCGACCTGAACCGAGGGAAGCTTCTTGCGGCCCGATCCCGATTCGTCGCCGCCGAAGGTCTCCGACGCCAGCACCGACACACCGCCGATGCCGTCCAGTCCGGTCCGCGCGCCGAACAGGATGATCTTGTTGCCGGCGCCCGAAGCGAACGCCAGATGCAGATCCTCCTTGCGCAGCACGCCGACACACAGGGCATTCACCAACGGGTTGCCGGCGTAGCAGGCGTCGAAGACGGTTTCGCCGCCGATGTTGGGCAGGCCCAGCGAGTTGCCGTAGCCTCCGACGCCGCGCACCACGCCGTCGAGGACGCGGCGGGTGTCGGGGGCGTCCGCGGCACCGAACCGCAGCTGATCCATCACCGCGACCGGGCGTGCACCCATGGCCATGATGTCGCGAACGATGCCGCCGACTCCGGTGGCCGCGCCCTGGTAGGGCTCTACATATGACGGGTGGTTGTGCGACTCGACTTTGAAGGTGACCGCCCAGCCGTCGCCGATGTCGACGACGCCGGCGTTCTCGCCGATCCCGGCCAGCATGCCGGCCCGCATCTCGTCGGTTGTGGTCTCGCCGAAGTACCGCAGATGGACCTTGGAGGACTTGTAGGAGCAGTGCTCGCTCCACATCACCGAGTACATGGCCAGCTCGGCGTCGGTCGGCCGGCGGCCCAGGATGTCGCGGATCCGCTGGTATTCGTCGTCTTTGAGACCGAGCTCGCGGAAGGGTTGCGGCTGGTCAGGGGTGGCCGCGGCCCGCTCGACGGTATCGGTCGCGTGGGTGAGCCCTGACGTCACACTGAACAGTCTAGGGTGCCCGGCCGCGAGCCCGCGCCGGCGACGCAGAAGGCGTTTCCGGCCGGGACGTCCAGATCTAGTCCGCCGGCGATGACCCCGGAGGTAATTGTGCAGCGTCGTCACCGCGGGACAGACTTTCACACGAACTAATTCACAACTTGGAGGAATCATGACCGACACTCAAACCGCTTCGCCCACAACGACTCCGAGATTCAGTCCGGAGTTCTGGGCGGCGTTCTGGGCGGCGCCCAGTATGTCGCACAGCATGGACATCCTGGCCGACGACATCATCGGCTACTGGCCTGGTGACAGCGGGCCGGTGCGTGGATTCGAGGCGTACACCCAGAAGATCGCCGACCTGCTGGCCGTCGCTCCGGACCTGAAACTCGAACTCGTCGACAGCGCCACGGCGGCCGGCCCGGCCGAGGGCGAGGAGCTGTTCTTCCTGCACTACGTCGGGAACGCCACCGGGCCGAACGGGCCCATCGAGATCCGCGGGCTGGACCGGGTTCGCACCCGTGACGGCGTCGTAGTAGAGAATGTGATCCGCTACGAGCCGGTCTTCGTCTGACGGTCAGCCGGGCGACAAGAACGCCCGCAGCGCCGCCGCGTAAGCGGGAACGTCGTTGGCGCCCATCAATTCTCGTGCCGAGTGCATCGCGAGCTGAGGGGCGCCGACGTCGACCGTCGGGATGCCGGTCCGGGCCGCCGTCATCGGGCCGATCGTCGAACCACACGGCAGGTCGGCCCGATGCTCGTAACGTTGCAGCGGCACCCCGGCCTGCCGACAGGCCAGGGCGAACGCGGCCGCGGTGCGACCGTCGGTTGCGTAGCGCAGATTTGGATGCACTTTGAGCACCGGGCCGCCATTGATCGCGATGAGATGGCCCGGCTCGTGCCGCTCCGGGTAGTTGGGGTGGGTGGCGTGCGCCATGTCCGCCGAGGCCACCAGGGATCCCGGCAGTCGGCGCAGAAAGTCGGCGCGCCCGCCACCACCGGCGAGCTCGATGCGTTCCAGCGTGACCAGCAGCAGGTCTGAGTCGGCGCCGTGATCTGAGGTCGAGCCGACCTCTTCGTGGTCGAACAGCGCAAGCACCGGCAGATACTCGGTAGCTTTAGCGTCCAGAAACGCCTCCAGACCCGCGTAGCAGGATGCCTGGTTGTCCAGCCGCGGCGCGCTGACGAACTGGCCGTCGACGCCCGTCACGAGCGACGGAGCCAGGTCGTGGGTCATCAGGTCGGCGCCCAGCACGTCGTCAGGGTCGACGCCGGCCCATTCGGCGACGTAGCTGAGGAAGGAGCGGGCTGCGCCACCGGCGCCCCACACCGCGTTGACGTGTCGCTGCGGATCCAGCGTGAGCGACTTGCGATCCTCGGCCAGGTGGATGGCCAGCTGCGGCACCCGCAGGATCGGGGCGTCGATTCGCACCAGTCGGTGCGCGATACCGGCGCCGTCGCGCACCGACAGCCGCCCGCTGACGCCCAGATCGCGGTCCAGCCACGAGTTCAACCAGGCACCGCCATAGGGCTCCAGCGCAACCACCTGCCAACCGGCGACCTCACGGTCGGGATGTTGCTTGACCCGCAGGTTGGGGCTGTCGGTGTGGCCGCCGATCACCCGGAACGGTCGACCGCCGGCGTCGTTGCCGCTGTTCCACGCCACCAGTGACCCGGCCCGCACGATGAAGAACTTGCCGCCGCGCGGCCACTTGTCGGCCTCGGCGAGCTCGGTGTAGCCGGCCGCCCGCAACCGCGACGCCACGGTGGCGCAGACATGAAACGGTGACGGGGAGGCGTCGATGAATTCGCACAGACCCTGCGCCGAGGCAACCATGGACACATCTTTTCATCACGGGCTCACCTGAAACGTTAGGGTCGAAGCCGTGCCCATCCCGCAACCGCAGCCGGTGCTCGCGCCACTGACTCCGGCCGCGATCTTCATGGTGGTCACCGTCGATCCGGGTGGCGAAGAGGTCGTGCACGACGCGCTGGCCGGGATCTCCGGGTTGGTGCGGTCGACCGGGTTTCGCGAGCCCGCCAAAAACCTGTCGGCGGTCACCTCGATCGGCTCGCATGCCTGGGACCGGTTGTTCGACGGCCCGCGACCGGCCGAACTGCACCCGTTTATCGAGCTGCACGGCCCCCGACACACGGCGCCGGCAACGCCAGGGGACCTGTTGTTCCACGTTCGGGCCGAGACGCTGGACGTCTGCTTCGAGCTGGCCAATCACATCCTGCGGTCGATGGCCGGGGCGGTGACCGTGGTCGACGAGGTGCACGGGTTCCGGTTCTTCGACAACCGTGATCTGCTCGGGTTCGTCGACGGAACCGAGAATCCAAACGGCCCGCCGGCTGTCGCGGCAACCGAGATCGGCGACGAGGACCCGGGATTCGCCGGCGGCAGCTACGTGCACGTGCAGAAGTATCTGCACGACATGGCGGCGTGGGATTCCCTGCCGGTTCCCGAGCAGGAACGCGTGATCGGCCGAACCAAATTGGAAGACATCGAGTTCGGCGACGACGACAAGCCGGCCGATGCGCACATCGCGCTCAACGTCATCACCGACGACGACGGCACCCAGCTCCAGATCGTGCGCCACAACATGCCTTTCGGCGAACTCGGCAAGGGCGAATTCGGCACCTACTTCATCGGCTACTCGCGCACTCCTGCGGTGACTGAGCAGATGCTGCACAACATGTTCCTTGGTGATCCGCCCGGCAACACCGACCGCATCCTGGACTTCTCCACCGCGGTCACCGGCGGACTGTTCTTCTCCCCCACCGTCGACTTTCTCGACGACCCGCCCCCGCTGCCGATCTCACCGGCAGCGACTCCGGCCATACTCAAAACATCCGCGGATGGCTCGTTGGCGATCGGCAGTTTGAAAGGAATCCCGCAATGAACAACCTGTACCGCGATCTGGCTCCGATCACCGAAGAAGCTTGGGACGACATCGAAGTGGAGGCGAGGCGAACCTTCAAGCGGCACATCGCCGGCCGCCGGGTGGTCGACGTCAGCGAGCCGGCCGGACCAACCGCCGCCGCTGTCAGCACCGGGCGACTGATCGACGTCACAGCCCCATCCGACGGCGTGATCACGCATCTGCGCGCCAGCCAACCGCTTGTGCGGCTTCGGGTTCCGTTCACGCTGTCCCGCTCGGAGATCGACGACGTGGAACGCGGCTCGCAGGATTCCGACTGGGACCCGGTCAAAGCCGCCGCCAAGAAGCTGGCCTTCGCCGAGGACCGGGCCATCTTCGAGGGCTACGCCGCCGCATCGATCGAGGGCGTCCGCAGCGCCAGCAGCAACCCGCCGCTGAAGCTGCCCGACGACCCGCGCGCCATTCCGGACGTCATCACCCAGGCGTTGTCCGCGCTCCGGCTGGCCGGCGTCGACGGCCCGTACTCGGTACTGCTGTCCGCCGAGGTCTACACCAAGGTGAGCGAGACCACCGAGCACGGATATCCGATCCTCGAACACATCAACCGGCTGGTGAACGGCGACATCATTTGGGCACCCGCCATCGACGGCGCGTTCGTGCTGACCACCCGCGGCGGCGACTTCGACTTGCAGCTGGGCACCGACGTGTCGATCGGCTACCTGTCCCACGACGCCGACGCCGTGCAGCTGTACCTGCAGGAGACCCTGACGTTCCTGAACTACACCGCTGAGGCATCGGTCGCGCTGAGCCCGTAACCGGGCCGGTCGGCTACGTCAGCGGCTCTCCGCCGTCGACCCGCAATGTCATACCGGTCATGAAGGTGTTGGTCATCGCGAACATCACCGCGCTGGCGATGTCATCGGGGGTACCAATCCGGCCCACCGGGTTGTTGGCGGCGATGTGTTTGAAGTAATCCCGCTTGCCGTCTGCGCCCATCGCGTCCCAAGCGCCCGTATCGACGACGCCGGGCGATATCGCGTTGACCCGTATCGGCGCGAGTTCGACCGCCAGCCAACGGGCAAGGAAGTCGACAGCGCCGTTGGTGATACCCACGCCGAGATAGCCGGTGTTGTGCTTGAAAGCGTGCACACCTGAGAACAACACGAAGGAGCCGCCCGGGTTGATCTGCGCCGCAAACCGTTTGGCGAGCATGGTCGGCCCGATGACCTTGGTGTCGAACGACTGCAGCAAGTTCTGACGTTGCAGGTCGGCCAGTTTTCCGCGGGCGCGAGCAGATGCGGTGGACACCACATGATCTACCCGGCCTACCCGGTCGGCGAGTGCGGCGATCGACTCGTCGTCGGCGATGTCGACGATCTCAGCGCTGATGTCCGGGTGGTCGTATGCGCCGGCGAGTTTCGCGCGATCGCGTCCGGCGACAACGACGCGGGCACCCTCGGAAAGCGCCAGTAAAGTGATGGCGCGCGCGATTCCGCTGCCGCGCCCGACCACCAGAATCGTTCGGTCCTGCAAAGCATTAGCCATTCAGACTCGCCCCTTAGACCCGTCTCCAGAAGAATGGGATAGCCAGCCCATAATATGGGGTTGGCTGAAGGCCGGTCAACAGCTGACGCTGGGTATTGCCAAGCCGTCTTCGGAGTGCATAATGGGCCGAGCATCCCAAAATATTTCGTTGTGTGCACGCCGCGGGAGGAATCTCATGCCAGTCGTCCACCATCGCTACGCCACAGTCGCCGGCCACCGACTGTTCTTCCGCGAAGCCGGCGACCCTGAAGCGCCCGCGCTGCTACTGCTGCACGGATTTCCCACCAGCTCATATATGTTCCGTGACTTGGTTCCGGCGCTGGCCGATTGCTATCACGTGATTGCGCCGGACCATGTGGGATTTGGCCTCTCCGACGCACCGTCCGTTGCTGACTTCGACTACACCTTCGATGCCCTGACCGAGCTGACAGAGGGCCTGCTCCAGAGCCTCGGCATCACCCGCTACGCGATCTACGTGCAGGACTACGGCGCGCCGATCGGCTGGCGTCTGGCGCTACACAACCCGTCGGCGATCGAGGCGATCATCAGCCAGAACGGCAACGCCTACGACGCTGGTTTCGTCGAGAGTTTCTGGAAGATCGTGCGTGCGTACCAAGACCAGCAAACCGACGAAAATGAGTCGGCTGTAAGGCAATTCCTGACGCTTGACGCCACACGGTGGCAATACCTCACGGGCGTCCCCGACGCAACGCTGGTCGACCCCGAGTCCTGGCATCACGACTACGCCCTGATCTCCCGGCCCGGCAACGATCTAGTACAGCTGAAACTCCTTCGCGACTACGCGACCAATGTGCCGTTATACCCGCGCCTGCACGAATATTTCCGAGCCAGCCGCGTGCCACTGCTCGCGGTCTGGGGGCGCGGCGACGAGATCTTCGGCCCGGCGGGCGCTGAGGCATTCACCGACGACCTGCCCGATGCCGAGATCCATCTTCTCGACGGCGGGCACTTCCTGCTCGAGTCGGCGCTCGACGAGGTAACCAGGCTCGTCCGAGCCTTCTTGCTCAAAGTCCACTCAGCTACGTAACGAAAACACCGAATGACTGTATGGGATTAACATCCCATACAGGTGTGCCCCGGCGGGCTAACCTGACGCTATGGTCCAAGCCGATCTGCAGGTCGATCGGCGCTTGACGGCCAAGGGGAGGGCAACTCGCGATCGGATCACGAAGGTCGCCGGCGAACTCATCCTCCGCGACGGTCTCTCGACGCTGAACATGGACGCGCTGCGCACGGCGGCATCGGTCAGCGGCTCCCAGCTCGCCCACTACTTCACCGACAAGCAAGCGCTGATTCGCGCGGTCGTCGTCCGGCAGATAGATGTTGTGCTGGACTTTCATCGCCAGCCCAAGCTCGGCGGGCTGAATACGTTCGATGACTTCGAGCGGTGGATAGATCTGAACATGCGTTACCTGCGACGCATCGGCTATTCCGGCACGCCGACCTACCACGCGCTGGCCGGGCAACTCGGTAAATCCGACAGCGCAACCCGCGAGACACTGGCGTCTGGTTACTGGCAGTGGATTGAGTTGCTGGAGAAGGTTATCCAGCAGATGAAAGACGGTGGCGTCCTCGTCGCCCATGCAGACCCCCGACGTTTGGCGATGGTCATCGTCAGCGCTCATCAAGGTGGTGCCACGCTGGCGTTCACCTATCAGGCCGATTGGCCACACGCCGACGCGGTCCGATTCGCAGTCAACTACCTGCGGACGTTCGCCACCGCTCCCGAGGAGCGGGTGCCGCGCCCAGCGCGTCGTCCCCGCCGCAGGCGAACGAGCACACGACCCTCCTGACCCATCCCGAAAGGGGCGGCAACGATGTCTAACGGCGCAATATCACGGCTGACCCGCAAGGGCCGGGCAACCCGTGCACGCATCGTTGATGTGGCCGCCCGCCTCATGTTCGAACGCGGGGTCGGCGGGACCAGCATCGACGAGGTGCGTAGTGCGGCAGCCGTCAGCGGTTCGCAGATCTCGCACTATTTCGACGGCAAGCGTGATCTGACCCGAAGTGTGATCGACGCGCGTCGAAGTCACGTCCGAGAATTTCACGCCCAGCCTCAACTGGGCGCACTTGACAGCTTCGCCGCGCTCGAGGCTTGGGTCGGGGCCACCCTTGCCGAACTAGACCCGGTCTACCGCAAAGGTGGATGCGTATACGGTTCGCTCGCAGCGGAATTGATCGAGGCCGACGCAGAAATCCACGGCGATCTCGCCGAGGGCTACGACCAGTGGATCGAGTTATTCCAGAGCGGCCTTGCCGAGATGCGCCGCCGCGGCGATCTACGGCCGGAGGCCGATCCACGTCACCTCGCGGTCTCACTGGTTGCCGCTCATCAGGGTGGCGCCCTGGTCACCTTCCTCACCGATGACCCTGAACCCTTGCGCGCTGCGCTGACTGCGGCTATCGAATACGTCCGTTCTTTCGCGCCCATCCCCAGGCGCCGCAGATCGGGACCTCGCAAGCAGACAGGATGATTCGCCCGACGGCGCCCATGGACAAAAATGGGATGATGCACCCATAATAATGGGTGGAAAATCCCATTACATGTAGACACCAAGGAAGCTCATCATGTCCGTTGCGGAATCAGATCGGCCCGGCAACGCGCCGCCCGCCGCACCCGCGGTAGTGCGCGAAGTACCAGGCGGCGACACCATGCGCGCGATCGTGCTGGAGAAGTTCGGCGGACTCGACAGCCTGGTCTACACCGACATCCCCAAACCTCTGCCCAAAGGCGGCGAAGTGGTCATCAGGGTCCACGGGTTCGGCATCAACCACGCAGAGCTGCACATGCGCCGCGGGGAATGGGCCGAAGCCGCCGAAGTCAGCGGCATCGAATGCGTAGGCATCGTCGACGCGTGTCCGGGCGGAGAGTTCCCGGTCGGCGCCAAAGTCGCCGCATTGATGGGTGGCCTCGGGCGAACCATCAACGGCAGCTACGCCGAATACACCCGGGTGCGTGCGGCCAACGTCGCCCTCATCGAGTCCGATTTGCCGTGGTCACAGTTAGCGGCACTCCCGGAGACGTTCGCAACAGCGTGGACGTGCTTGTTCCGCAACCTCAAAGTGGCCGCTGGCCAGACCGTCGTAATACGTGGCGCCACATCATCGTTCGGTCAGGCCGCGGTCAAGATGGCAGTCGCGGCCGGTGCAAGGGTGATAGCCACCGCGCGCAAACGCGAGCGTTTCGGCATGCTGGAGGCACTCGGCGCCGCGCGTACCGAGTTGGAATCACCGACGCTGGCTGCGAGCATCGCCGAAGCCAAGCAGATCGATGCGGTCCTCGACTTGGTCGGCAACAGCACGATCCTGGACTCGTTGGACATGCTTCGCCGCGACGGCACCGCCTGCCTGGCCGGGTGGCTAGGTGGCCTGGACCCGATCGGCGACTTCAACCCGCTGCTGCGGATGGCGAGCGGGGTGAATTGGTCCTTCTTCGGCAGCTTTGTATTTGGCAACCCGGGCTTTCCGTTGTCCGATGTGCCGCTGCAAGACATCGCAGCGCAGGTGGCCGCCGGCCAACTCGAAGCCGCCCCGGAACGAGTGTTCTCCTTCGACGAGATCCGCGAGGCACACCGCATCATGGAGGCCGGAGAAGCTGGCGGGAAAATGGTGGTCGTTGTGGAGTGAGCGCTAGATGATTAGGCGATGACCGCCGCACCGTCAATTCTCGTGTTCGACGTCAACGAGACGCTGATCGACATCGAGTCCATAGCACCGGTTTTCGAGCGCATATTCGGGGATTCTGCGGTGATGCGGGAGTGGTTCAATCAACTGGTCATGTACTCGATGACGGCCACTTTGTCGGGGCACTACGTCGACTTTTTCACGCTCGGCCAGGGAACCTTGCGGATGCTCGCGACCACCCGCGGCGTGGAGATCGCTGAGGCTGACGTCGAGGCACTGAAGCTCGCAATGCTCACCATGCCGGCCCACCCAGACGTCGAGGACGGCCTGATCGCTCTGCGTGACAACGGTTTCCGCTTGGTCACGCTGACCAACTCGCCGCCCAACCCAGATGGGCCGAGCCCTCTGGAGCACGCCGGGCTGGGCCGCCTGTTCGAGCGACAGCTCAGCGTCGAGAGCAGCCGAGCGTTCAAACCCGCGCCGGCGGTGTATTTGCGCGCGTGCGAGCAGCTCGCGGTATCGCCGAACGACTGCATGATGGTGGCCGCCCACGTCTGGGACACCATCGGCGCCCAGTCGGTCGGATTCAGTGGCGCATTGATCACCCGGCCCGGCAACGCGGTATTGCCGCTTCCGGACTTGCCTCAGCCGACGATCGTCGCGACCGATCTGCGCGATTTTGCAGCAAAACTCACAAATCTGGCGGGCCAGACGTCTACCCGGTAGACAGCATTTCCAACGAACACCGGAGGTCTCATGTCCACCGCAGCCACCACGACGTCGAATCGTCACGTCGTCATCGACTCACCGATCGGACCGTTGACCCTGGTGCGCGACCGCGTCGGCCTCACCGGCCTGTACTACCCGGGGCACTGGACCCAGCCGGATCAGACCAGCTTCGGGCCGCAAGTCGAACCGAGCGATGACCACGGCTTCGACGACGCCATCGCCCAGCTGCGCGAGTACTTCGCCGGTGAGCGCCACGACTTCGATGTGCCGGTCAATCTCGTTGGCAGCGAACGGGCGCGCGCACTCTGGCAGCTGCTGGCCGAGATTCCCTACGGCCACACCACGACCTACGGTGCGCTGGCCCGTAAAATCGGCGACGGCATCAGCCCGCGCGCCATCGGCGGATTCGTCGGCCACAACCCGTTGTCGATTCTCATTCCCTGCCATCGGGTCATCGGATCCACCGGCAAGCTCACCGGATACGCCGGCGGCCTGGGCCGCAAGCAGTTTCTTCTCGAGCTGGAGAAAGCCATACCCGTTGCCCCGCAAGCACTCTGGTAGAAGCGGTGAAGCCGCCATTCGAGAGTATCGTGGCCGGACACGGCGCCACCGTGCTGCGGGTGGCGCGCGCGGTCCTCGGCCCCGCCGACGCTGACGATGCCTGGTCGGAGACCTTCCTGGCGGCGATGAAGGCCTACCCGGATCTGCCGGCCGACGCGAATGTCGAGGCGTGGCTGGTCACGATCGCCCACCGCAAAGCGATCGACGTCGTCCGCGCCACGGCCCGGCGGGCCACGCCGGTCCCGGAGACCCCGGACCGGGCGTCCCCAAATCACGCCGACCACCAGCACCTCGAATTGACCGAAGCGGTGGCCGCGCTGCCGCCCAAGCAGCGTCAGGCGGTGGCCTACCACTACCTGGCCGGGCTGCCCTACGCCGAGATCGCCACGATCCTCGACAGCACCGCGGCTGCCGCCCGCCGCGCGGCCGCCGATGGCATCGCCGCGCTGCGGCGCACCTATTCGCATGACCTCACAACGGAGTTCGCTGATGACCACCATTGACCTCGCCGCGGCGTACCCGGTCAACGATGACGACCTCGCCCGCCTACACGCCCGTCTGACGGCCGCCGCTGATGACGGAGACCTGCTCGACGTCGCCTATCGGACGGTCGACTCCCCGGTCGGCTCGCTGCTGATCGCCGCGACGCGCGTGGGGTTGGTGCGCGTCGCGTTCAGCAACGAGGGTCACGACGCCGTCCTACAGAACCTGTCCGACCGGATCAGCTCGCGACTGATGCACGCCCCGGCTCGCCTGGACGCCGTGGCAAACCAACTCGACGAGTATTTCGCCGGACGCCGGCACGCCTTCGACGTTCCGCTGGATTGGCAGCTGTCCAAGGGATTTCGCCGCGTGGTCCTCGGTCACCTGGCCACCGACATCCACTACGGCAGCACCGCCAGCTACGGCACGCTGGCCCGACTCTCGGGTTCACCCAAGGCCGTTCGTGCCGTCGGGACGACCTGCGCAACGAACCCCATTCCGGTCGTCGTACCCTGCCACCGGGTCGTCCGCTCCGACGGCACGATGGGCAACTATCGCGGCGGCCCGGCCGCCAAGCGCGCACTGCTCGACCTGGAAGGGGTCGCATGACTCCGGCGCGCAACCGGGTCTCTCCGTGCGGCAGGATCATCGCCGTTCCCGGTCGCGGCGCCTGGATGGGAAACCGGGGCCGCCTGCACGACGGCAGCGGCGCCCGAGACATTGTGCGTGACCACCGCGGCAAGGCCTGGATCACCTGCCTCTTAGAATTCAGGGGTCGGTACTCGCAGCAGTGGGCCCCGACGCATTACACCCAGTTGTTCTTCCTCGATGAGGCGGTCGCTTTCGCTGCGGGCCACCGCCCTTGTGCCGAATGCCGCCGCCGCGACTACCACTCGTACCAACGGGCCTGGCAGCAAAACCACGGTGGCGCAGTGCCGTACGCCAAAGACATGGACGCCGTCCTGCATCGCGAGCGCACCGGCGAACCGCAGAAGCACTCGTGGAGTTCCCTGCCCGACGGGGTGTTCGTCGACACCGACGAAGGGCCCGCCGTCATCGTCGGCGATCATCTCGCGGTATTCGACGAACAGGCTTACTCGTACAGGCGGCGGCTATGGCGGCCGGCCGCGGGCTCTGCGTCGGTGCTCACGCCGGCCTCGAACGTCGCGGTGATCTGCGCCGGCTATCCGGTGCAGATCGATCAGTCGGGGCGAGAGAATATGGGTTATCCAACCCACTCAGCCTGAGTTGCAAGTAAGCTGTCACATCAGTTGACGGAAGGGTCCACAGTGGCAGCAGCCGACGATACTTACGACGTCATAGTGCTGGGCGCCGGACCCGTCGGGCAGAATGCCGCCGAGCGTGCCCGGGCCGGTGGACTCAGCGTCGCGATGATCGAGCGCGAGCTGGTTGGCGGTGAATGTTCTTACTGGGGATGCGTACCCAGCAAGGCGCTACTGCGTCCGGTCATCGCGGTCGACGATGCCGACCACATCGACGGCGCGCGCGAAGCGGTCACCGGTCCGGTCGAGCCCGCCGGCGTGTTCGGTCGCCGGGACCGTTACGTCAGCAACTGGGACGACGCCGGCCAGGCTGATTGGGTGGCCGGAATCGGCGCAACTCTGATACGAGGGCACGGTCGACTCGACGGCCCTCGGCGAGTGTCCGTGACCGATGCCGGCGGCGAGGTTACCCTGCTCACCGCACGCCACGCAGTGGTGATCTGCACGGGCAGCCGCGCAGCGCTTCCGGATCTGCCAGGCATTGCCGAAGCCCGGGCCTGGACCAACCGCAGAGCCACTGACAGCAGCTCGGTGCCCGGTCGTCTCGCCGTCGTCGGCGCTGGCGGTGTCGGCGTCGAACTGGCGACCGCGTGGAATGGCTTGGGGGCCTCGGTGACTCTGCTGGCGCGCGGTTCTGGCCTGCTGCCCCGAATGGAGGCGTTCGTCGGCGAGTTTGTCGAACGCGGACTTCGCGAATCGGGTGTCGATGTCCGCGTTGGCGTTTCGGTGAATGCGTTGAGCAGACCGACGGCGGATGGCCCGGTGACTCTGGCACTGAGCGACGGCACCCGGCTGGAGGTTGACGAGGTGTTGTTCGCGACCGGTCGCGCCCCGCTGACTGATGACATCGGTATGGAGACAGTCGGACTCACCCCGGGCAGCTGGCTCGACGTCGACGACACCTGCCTGGTGCGAGCTGTGGACGATGGCTGGCTCTACGCGGCCGGCGATGCGAACCATCGGGCGCTGCTGACACACGAGGGTAAATACCAGGGACGGATCTCCGGGTCGGCGATCGCGGCGCGGGCAGCCGGGCGCCCGTTGGATACCGCGCCGTGGGGAACGCACGCGGCCACCGCAGACCATTACGCGGTACCACAGGTTTTCTTCACCGAGCCCGAAGCCGCCGCGGTCGGACTCTCGGCCGATGATGCCGAGCAGAAAGGTCACCGCGTGCGGACGGTCGACGTCGACATCGGCGACGTCGTGATGGGCGCCAAGCTCTACGCCGACGGTTACACCGGGCGGGCGCGGATGGTCGTCGACCTCGACCACGGCTATCTACTCGGCGTATCGCTCGTCGGGCCAGGCGTCTCGGAGTTGCTGCATTCGGCCACGATTGCTGTTGCCGGTCAAGTGCCCATCGACCGATTGTGGCACGCCGTGCCGTGCTTCCCGACCATCAGCGAGGTGTGGCTGAGATTGCTTGAGGCGTACCGCGATTCAGCGTCCTAGCCGTTACTTGAGTCCGCCGAACCGGAACCGTACAGCGCCCCACGGATCGGCATAGCGACCCGGGCGCGTCCCCCCGTCTGGCCAAGCAGCGCCGGTTCCCCATCCTGGGCTGAATTCGCCGATCCGGCGCCACGCCACGCGCTCGAAAATGTAGGGCAATCCCTTATTGATTGGCGTCCGCCCGTGGCCCAGACTCATCGAAATCCATAGCTGAGAAAAAACTTAGCGAAAGCTGAAAAATTTCAGAGCGATGAAAGGGCGGGCCTGTGGCGGGTCACCAGAGCAGCAAACGGGATCGTCGGTCTGCCGCGGACGCTGCGGGCTCAATCACCGACGGCGGCGCGGGCGGCAGCGGCGCCGACGGCGGCGCAGGAGGCATCGGGGCGGAAGGCGGCGCAATCAACAGCGAGGCGACGGCGGGTCGGTGGGCGTCGGTGGCCAAGGCGGCCAGGCATTGCGGTGCTCACCGACGACAAGAGTTTCCACGACCCGCATGAGGCTACCGAGGCTCTCAGCGAGCCATTCGGTGAATTACGTTGCGCCGCTGGTCTTTCAGCGGATGATGGTCCGCGCGTTGGCGGGGAGTTCAGGCGGCCAGAACGGCGTCCAGCGCCGAGTAGAACAGGCCCAGCCCGTCGTCGGACGGCCCGGTCAACGCCTCGGTGGCGTGTTCGGGGTGCGGCATCAGGCCGACAATGCGACCGTTGGCCGAGCTGACACCGGCGATGTCGCGCAGCGAGCCGTTGGGGTTGCCGTGGTAGCGAAACACCACGCGGCCTTCGCCTTCCAATTCGTCGAGCACCGCATCGGGGGCCACGTAGCGGCCCTCGCCGGACTTCAGCGGGATCAGTAGGTCCGCCCCGGGCTCGTACCGGGTCGTCCACGCCGTCGACGCCGACTCCACCCGCAGCCATACGTCGCGGCAGATGAAGTGCAGACCGGCATTGCGGGTCAGCGCGCCGGGCAGCAGACCGGCCTCGCACAGCACCTGAAAGCCGTTGCAGATGCCCAGAACCGGCAGTCCGCGACCCGCGGCGGCGATGACTTCGCCCATCACCGGGGCGAATTTCGCGATAGCACCGCAGCGCAAATAGTCACCGTAGGAGAACCCGCCGGGCACCACCACCGCGTCGACGCCTTTGAGGTCGGCGTCGGCGTGCCAGAGGTTGACGGATTCGGCGCCGACGGCGCGTGCCGCCCGGGCCGCGTCGACGTCGTCAAGCGTCCCCGGGAAGGTGATGACGCCGATCCGCGCCGTCACTGCGGCTCTCGGCTAACGGTCCAGTCCTCGATCACGGTGTTGGCCAGCAGCGACTCGGCGATCTCGGCGAGCGCCGAGTCGCTGACGCTGTCATCGACCTCGAGCTCGAACCGCTTGCCCTGCCGAACATCTGAGATTCCGCCATGGCCGAGTCGGCCCAATGCGCCGACAATCGCCTGGCCCTGCGGGTCGAGAATCTCACCCTTGGGCATTACGTGCACAACCACCCGGGCCACCCGCACTCCTCACTACTGTTTCGGCTGCTCGGCGTCGACTCTACCGGTCGGCATCACAGCCGTCGTGCTAGCACGAGCCGACATATGCCGCGCATAACGCTGACGACATGGCGTCCAGGACCTGGCCGTCGGAGATGATCGGCCAGGGCGGTTGGACAGGATCGGTCCCCCACAGTGTCAGCTCGCTGATCGTGCTGTTTTCCGGACGCGCGACGAGGTAGGTGTGCGACGTCGTCGGGCCGCTGATCACCGCGGACAACCGGTTCGGCTCGTCGACGGTGACCGACGGCGACTCGCTGGGCGCCCCCAGTTGGCAGCCGCGTAGCGCCGCTTCGGCGATATCGAACACCGAGGTCGCACTCTGGCCGCCGTGGCCCGTGTCGCCGCGCCAGTGCACGATTTCGGCCCGCATCTGCCACTGCCCCTGTGGATTGTCCACCGTCGCGCGGCTCGCGACTGCGGCGTTGCGGGCGTCCTGCGGGGACACCGGCGTCGCGCAGACCTCCTCGAACCGGAACCGGGGCGTCGCGGTACCCGTCATCGCCGCTGCGGACCCGGCGGGTGCCGGCCAGTGGTAGGTCGAGTTCAACGGTATCGCCTCACGGGAGATCCATGCGGTGTCGGGGATCTGGTCGCACAGGGGTGGACAGGTCTCCGGTTCGGCGGCAGCGATGTCTGGAGACAACGCGCGCGTGACGGCCAGTCCGCCCGCTAACAGCACCGCGAGGACTAGGCGCATGGTCTGCACCTCATGAGCGCACAATCTAAGACATGCAACTCACGCATTTCGGTCATTCGTGCGTTCTCGCCGACTTCGGTCACACCACGGTGTTGTTCGATCCGGGTAACTTCTCGCACGGCTTTGAGGGCATCACCGGCCTGTCCGCGATCGTGATCACCCATCAGCACCCGGATCATGTGGATCAGGAACGGCTACCCGCGCTACTGGACGGGAACCCGGGCGCCGCGCTCTACGCCGACCCACAGACCACCGCGCAGCTCGCGGTGCCGTGCCAGGCCGTGCACGTCGGTGACGAACTGTCGGTCGGTCAGCTGACGATCCGCGCGCTGGGCGGCAAGCATGCTGTCATCCACCCGGAAATCCCAGTGATAGACAACATCTCGTACGTGATCGGCGACGGGGAGCATCCGGCCCGCTTCATGCATCCCGGCGATGCACTGTTCGTTCCGGACGAGCCGGTGGACGTGCTGGCCACGCCGGCCGCGGCGCCCTGGATGAAAATCTCCGAAGCGGTCGACTATCTGCGTGCGGTCGCACCGGCCCGCGCGATACCTATTCACCAGGCCGTCGTCGCCCCGGAGGCGCGCGGCATCTACTACGGCCGACTCAGCGAGATGACCGACGCCGACTTCCAGGTACTACCCGAAGAAAGCTCGGTCACCTTCTAAGACGCCTGGGTCAGGCGATGTCGGCAGCCGCACCGCGGCCCGCCGCGCGGCCGGAGAAGATGCAGCCGCCCAGGAAGGTACCCTCCAAAGCCCGGTAGCCGTGCACGCCGCCGCCGCCGAAACCGGCCACCTCACCGGCCGCGTACAACCCGTTCAGTGGTGTTCCGTCAGCGCCCAGCGCCCGGGCGTCCAGATCGGTCTCCAACCCGCCCAATGTCTTTCGCGTCAAGATGTGCAGTTTGACCGCGATCAGCGGCCCGGCCTTGGGATCGAGCAGCCGATGCGGAGCAACCACCCGGCCCAGCCTGTCCCCGAGAAATCCGCGGGCCGCGCGGATCGCAGTGATCTGGCCGTCTTTGGTGAAATTGTTCGCCACTTCGCGGTCGCGGGCGGTGACCTCCTCGGCGACCGTCGCGTAATCCAGCGGCGTCACGTCCGGCAGCGCGTTCATCGCGGACACCAACTCGCGCAGCGAGTTTGCGGTGACGAAGTCGACACCACGATCGACGAATGCTTGCACCGGGCCCGGTGCGCCCGATCCGGCCCGCGACGCCAGCAGCTGACGCAGGCTGCGCTCAGTCAAATCCGGGTTCTGTTCCTGACCGGACAGACCAAACTCCTTGCCAATGATCTTGGCGTTCAGCACAAACCAGGTGTAGTCGTAGCCCGACTTCGCGATGTACTCCAGCGTGCCGAGGGTGTCGAAGCCGGGATACAGCGGCACCGGCAACCGCTTGCCGCTGCCGTCCAGCCACAGTGAGGACGGCCCCGGGATGATGCGGATACCATGCATCGGCCAGATCGGGTCGTAGTTGGTGATGCCTTCGGTGTAGTGCCACATCCGGTCCCGGTTGATCACCCGGGCGCCGGCCTTCTCGGTGATCGCGATCATCCGGCCGTCGACGTGGGCGGGCACCCCGGCGAGCATCCGCTCGGGAACCCGACCCATCCGGGTGGGCCAGTTGGCCCGCACGAGGTCGTGGTTGCCGCCGATGCCACCGCTGGTGACGATTACTGCTTGAGCATGAAATTCGAACTCGCCGATCATATTTCGCGATGACGTGACACCACGCGCCTCGGACGACGGCTCCAGCACGCTGCCCCGGACTCCGGTCACCGCGCCGCCGTCGACGATCAGCTCGTCGACCTGGTGCCGGTAGGCGAACCGCACGTTCGGATGATCGACGAGTCGGCGCGCAAAAATCTCGACGATGGCCGGCCCGGTTCCCCAGGTGATGTGGAAGCGCGGCACCGAATTACCGTGCCCCTGAGCGCCGTAGCCACCGCGCTCAGCCCAGCCCACCAACGGGAAGATCTTCAGGCCCCGGTCACGCAGCCAGCTGCGCTTCTCGCCGGCCGCGAAATCGACGTAGGCATGCGCCCACTGCTTCGGCCAGTAGTCCTCTTGCCGGTCGAACGCGGCGGTGCCCAGCCAGTCCTGCAATGCGAGCTCGTAGCTGTCGTGGACACCGAGCCGACGCTGCTCGGGACTGTCGACGAAAAACAAGCCGCCGAACGACCAGAATGCCTGCCCGCCCAGGTTGGCGCTGTTCTCCTGGTCGACGATCAGTACCCGTTTGCCGCGATCGACCACCTCACAGGCGGCCACCAGGCCGGCCAGGCCCGCCCCGACGATGATGACATCAGCTTGGGTATCGCTCATGGCGCTACACAGTAGCGACCGAAACGGTCAGGCCGCGTCGAGAATCGCCTGATCCGCCCGCCACTGGTACACGGTGGGTTCGCACCCCTGCAGCCGGGCGAGATCCACGGCGTCCAGCATCGCTTGCAGCGGCCCGGTTTTGCGCAGATGACTGGCCGCGACCGCGACCCGCACGACCCCGTCACGGCGCGCCACCCGTTCGGCCGACAGCACCAGCATCCGGCACCACCACGGCTCGGACAGGAAGCCTTCGCCGATGCCCAGAACCCGCGCCCGCACGGTCGTCTGACGGACCAGGTCGGTGATCTCGTGCAGATCGGCGAGTAGCCGGAAACCGTTGCGCGGCAGGGAGGTAGCCGTGCCCGGTGAGGCGGTCCAGCGCGGTGCCGCGAAGAGCCGGGTACGCAGGCCGAGATGTTCGAGCACCCGGTCGGCGGCCGTCAGCCGCAGATTCGCCTCGTGCGCAGGCAGCGTCGCGAATTCGCCGCGGCGCTTCTTGGTGGCCGCGTCGTCGTATCCGTTGAGCAGGATGGCGTCACCGGCTGCTCGCCGCCTGGTCAGCCATTCGACGGTCACCGGGTCGTGGTCCAGCCGGTAACCGCCGGTCAACCGCGGCGCGACCAGCAGCGACACCGGCACCGAGCGGGCGTCCATTTTCTCGCAGAACTCGGCGACGTCGTCCAACGTGCGCTCGCGGATCCCGGAGACCGAGACGATCAACTTCCCAGACACGTTTCAATTTTGACGCTGTCAGATGTCCAGACAGTGACATACACGCGGACAGGAAGCGTCAGTTCGCCCCGCCGACCAGCTAATTCGGCAGTACGGCCTCGACCGCCTCGATCACCTCCGGTGCGTCGGGCACCGTCTGCGGACGAAATCGGTTGACCACCGCTCCGCCCGGGGCGATCAGGAACTTCTCGAAGTTCCACTGCACGTCACCGGCCTTGCCGGCGTCGTCGGGCGTCTTGGTCAGCTCAGCGTAGAGCGGATGCCGGCCCGGACCGTTGACCTCGGTTTTCGCCAGTAGCGGAAACGTCACGCCGTATGTGGTGGAACAGAAGGTCTGGATTTCTTCGGCCGTGCCGGGCTCCTGGCCCATGAACTGGTTACACGGGACCCCGAGGACGGTGAGCCCGCGCTCGCCGTAGTCGCGCGCAAGTTGCTCCAGCGCGGCATATTGCGGCGTCAGGCCACACTTGGACGCCACATTGACCACCAGTACGGCACGGTCGTTGAAGTCGGCCAGCGATAGGGAACCGCCATCCAGGCCGGTCAGAGCGATCTCGGTCACAGTCATAGTCGGAGGCTACCTGTATCGCACCCGCCGCAACTTATGTTGATCGTCTAGCTATTTTGTCGTTAGGGTGGCGAATATGGTTTCTCGCCCGGCACCGCCGACCGACATTGCGCCGGACCTCGACTATCCAGATTCGCTCGACGCCGGCTTACTGAGGATCGCCGGAGTCTGCATTCTCGCCTCGGTGATGGCGTTGCTGGACGGCACCGTCGTCAGCGTCGCGCAGCGCACCTTCATCGCGGAGTTCAGTTCCACCCAGGCCGTCGTCGCGTGGACGATCACGGGCTACACGCTCGGGCAGGCCACCGTGATTCCGCTGGCCGGCTGGGCGTCCGACCGGTTCGGCACCAAACGGTTGTTCATAGGCGCGGCGTTGTGGTTCACCTTGGCGTCGCTGCTGTGCTCGATGGCATCGAACATCAGTCAGCTCATTGCATTTCGGGTGATTCAAGGGCTGGGCGGCGGCATGCTGGTCCCGCTGACCTTGATCATCTTGACGCGCGAAGCCGGCCCGAGGCGCCTCGGCAGATTGATGGCGGTGCTGGGCATCCCGATGCTCCTCGCTCCGATGGCGGGTCCGGTGCTGGGTGGCTGGCTGATCAGCGCCTACGGCTGGGAATGGATCTTCCGGATCAACTTGCCGGTGGGCGCGATCCTGCTGGTGCTCGCGGCCTCGATCTTTCCGAAGGATCGGCCGCGCCCGTCGGAGGCCTTCGACTTCGTCGGCATGCTGTTGCTGTCACCAGGGCTGGCGCTACTGCTGTTCGGCATTTCCTCGGTACCGCGACACGACAGCTTCACCGACAACCGGGTATGGATACCGGGGATCATCGGAATCGCGTTGATCACGACATTTGTCCTGCACGCCTTGCACCGCGCCGACCATCCGCTGATCGACCTTGCGCTGTTCAAGAATCGCGCAGTGACCCTGTCCAACACTGCGATGTTCGCGTTCTCCGTCGGGTTTTTCGGCGCCGTCCTGGTGGTGCCCAGCTATCTTCAGCAACTGCTGCATGAGACGCCACTGCAGTCCGGCCTGCAGCTGATCCCGCAGGGACTCGGCGCGATGCTGACCATGCCGGTGGCCGGCACCTTGATGGACAAGCGCGGGCCCCGCAATGTGCTGCTGGTCGGGATCGCGGCGATCGCCATCGGATTGACCGTGTTCGCCTATGGCGCCTGGCAACAGGCGGACTATCTGCCGGTCCTGCTCATCGGCCTGGTGACCACCGGCATCGGCCTGGGCTGCACCCTGACGCCGCTGTCCGGAGCGGCGGTACAGACGCTGGCGCCCAACGAGGTGGCGCGCGGGTCGACGCTGCTCAGCGTGAATCAGCACGTCGCCGTTGCGGTGGGGACCGCGATGATGTCAGTGATCTTGACCAGCCAGTTCAACCGCAGCGAAACCATAGGTGCCGCAGAGAAACTCGGGATTCTGCGAGGCAAATTCACCAAGCACGGGGCACCCCCTCCGACGCACCAGGACGTCTCGGCCGACTTCACCCTCCGGCTGATGCACGACCTCAGCCATGCCTACACCCTGGTCCTGCTGGTGGCGATCGTCGTTGTCGCACTGACACTCGTGCCCGTGGCGTTCCTGCCCAACAAGCCGCCGCCGGCTGGCCGGAGCCGAGCCACGGTGCCGGTTTAAGCGCTTACCCCGGCGCACCGCTGAGGAGATCGTCGACCTGGCCGCTGCCGTAATGGTCGCGGTCGGCGGCTGCCAACAACCACGCGTATTGGTAGGCGGTCTCTTTCCAGCGCTCGTAGCGACCGCTGATACCGCCGTGGCCGGCGGTCATCTGCGTCTTCAGTAGCACCTGATTTCCGCCTGCGTTCCTATAGCGAAGTGCGGCAACCCATTTGGCAGGCTCGACGTAGTAGACCCGGGTGTCGTGCAAGGAGGTCATCGCCAGAATGGCCGGATAGTTCTGTGCGGCAACATTCTCGTACGGCGAATACGATTTCATGTAGTGGTAGACATCGCTGTCGCTCAACGGGTTACCCCATTCGTCCCACTCGGTGACGGTCAGCGGTAGCGAAGGGTCAAGGATCGTCGTCAGCGGGTCGACGAACGGCACCTGCGCCAGGATGCCGGCGAAGAGATCAGGAGCCATGTTGGCCACAGCGCCCATCAGCAGGCCTCCCGCGCTTCCGCCCAGCGCCACCAACTGCTGCGGGCGGGTCTGTCCGCTGTCGACCAGATGCTGTCCGACGGCGATGAAATCGGTGAAGGTGTTCTTCTTCTCGAGCAGCTTGCCGTGCTCGTACCACAGCCGACCCATCTCGCCGCCCCCGCGCACGTGGGCGACGGCGAAGACCATGCCGCGGTCCAGCAGCGAAAGTCGCGCGATGGAGAACCGTGGATCCTCGCAGATCTCGTAGGCGCCGTACCCGTATACCAATGCCGGAGCAGGGAATTCGATGCCGGCGCGGTGCACGATCGAGATCGGGATCTTGGTGCCATCGGCAGCTTGCGCCCATTCACGGCGTTCGACGTAATCCTCGGGACGGTAATCCCCCAGCACCGGTTGCTCGCGCAGCAGCGTGCGCTCACCGGTCACCAGGTCGAGGTCGTAGATCCGGACCGGCGTGACGAAAGATCCGGCGCCGATCCGCAGCTTGGGCGAGTCCCAGTTCGGGTTGGCACCCAAGCCCGCCGACATCAGCTCGGAATCGAACAAGATCTCCTCGGGCTGACCATAATCGTGATCGGTGATGGGCCACAACTGGATTCGCGGCAAGGCCGCACCACGATAGCTGACCACCAAGTGGCCGGCGAACGCATCGACGCCATCCAGTCGAACGTCGTCGCGGTGTTCGATCAGGGTGCGCTGGTCGACAGGATCGTCGACTGGAGCGTCGGCCAGCATGAAGTTCACCGCGTTCTCGTTGTGCAGAATCAAGAATCGATCCTGCCCGCCGACGATCGCGTGCTCCACCGAATACTCGATGCCGTCGCGGCGCGGCAGCACCGTGACGAACTCGGCATCCGACTCGGCGGCATCCGCGTAGCGAATTTCCGAGGTGATCGACGACCCAGACGCGATCAGCACGTACTTGTCGCTGCGGGTTCTCCCCACCGCGAGCCAGTACTTCTCGTCGGCTTCGTGGTAGACCTTCTCGGCCGGAAGGCCAGATGCCAGCCGGTGCCGCCACACCGTGTCGGGACGCCACGCCGAGTCGACGGTCACGTAGTAGACGGTACGGTTGTCGGTGCCCCAGGTCGCTCCCGCACCGATGCCGACGATCTCGTCGGGATACTGCTCACCGGTGCGAAGATTCCTGAAGCGCAACGTGTATCGCTCGTCGCCGACGACGTCGATGGAGTAGGCCAGCACGGTTCCGTCGGGGCTGAGACTGGCCGCCCCGAGTGAGAAGAAGTCGTGTCCCTCGGCTTCGACGTTCTCGTCGAGTAGCACCTGCTCACCGGGAATCTCGGTGCGCTCGTCGAGAATCGGCGGGTTCCAGTCGCTCGGATCGCTTACTGGACAACGACATTGAACACCGTACTGCTTGCCCTCGAAGCTGCGGCCGTAGTACCACCAGTCGCCGCGCCGAACCGGTACCGACAGATCGGTCTCCTTGGTTCGGGCTTTGATTTCATCGAAGATCTTCTGCCGCAACGGCTCGAGCGGGGCGGTGGCCTGATCGGCGTACTCGTTCTCCGCCTCCAGATAGCTCAGCACCTCGGGGCTGGACTTGTCCCGCAGCCATTCGTAGGGGTCGACGAACACGTCCCCGTGGAACTCCCGCCGCGAGTCGACCCGCTTGGCGATCGGCGGCTGGCTCATGCGGCCGGACCGATCCAGTCGTCGAAACGCAGTCCGGAAATGCGTTCGTAAGCTTCGATATAACGTGCGCGGGTGGCGTCGATGATGCCCTCCGGAAGCGGGGGTGGGGGCTCCGATCCGCCGCGGTCCCATCCCGACTCGGGACCGATGAGCCAATTGCGGACGAATTGTTTGTCGAAGCTGTTCTGGACTTCCCCGACCCGGTATTCGGCGGCGGGCCAGTACCGCGACGAGTCCGGGGTGAAGACTTCGTCAGCAAGCACCAGGTTGCCGTTGGCGTCCACGCCGAACTCGAATTTGGTGTCGGCGATGATGATTCCCTTCGTCAGCGCATGGTCAGCCGCCTGTACATATGTCTGGAGGGTGCGGTCGCGCAACTGGTTGGCGCGAACTCCACCGACCATCGTAATCACCTGGGGGAACGAGATGTTCTCATCGTGTTCTCCTAGTTCGGCTTTCGTCGCCGGGGTGAACAACGGCGTAGCGAATCTGCTGGCCTCGACAAGGCCCGGCGGCAGCGTGATCCCGCAGACCTTGCCGCTCTGCTGGTAGTCCAGCAGTCCGGAGCCCGTCAGATATCCGCGGGCCACGCACTCCACCGGCACCATCTCGAGCTGTCGCACCACCAGCGCCCGGCCCAGGACTTCGTCGGGGATGCGCGGGTCATCCGGTGGACCGGCCAAGTGGTTGGGTGCCTCGACGAGCCCGAAGAAGAACACGCTCATCGCGGTCAGGATGCGCCCTTTGTCAGGGATCAGGCTGTCGAGCACGTAGTCGAACGCTGAAATCCGGTCCGTCGCCACGAACAACAGGTGAGCGTCATCGATGCGGTACAGCTCGCGGACTTTGCCACTGGCCAAGTGCTGGTAGTCGGACAGCGCGGGACGACCCATCGGGACAGCGTAGCCGGGCGACGATGCGGGCCTGGAAGGCCCGCGGAGGAGCTCGGCCATCCACCGAGCCGGGCGACGATGCGGGCCCGACAGCCCCGAGGACAAGCCCGGCCGTCAACGCGAGCTGCCGGCAGAAAGCCGACCTACCGGCCGACCCTGTGTTGGGATCGGGTGTATGAAATCGCGGTTTGTTCCCTACGCCAATACTCCGGGTCGACTGTTGATGCAGTTGTTCAGCGACACCGTGGTCCTCATCTGGAGTTTCGTCTGGGTGCTCGTCGGCCTGGCCGTCCACACCGCGGTGTCGACGATCGCGGAGGTGGGTCGGCAGGTCCAGGGCGGCGCGGGCGGTGTCGCTGACAGCCTGAAGTCGGCCGGCCACAGCGCAGACCACATCCCGCTGGTCGGCAGCGCCGTCAGCGAGCCGCTGACGGCGGCCAGCAGGGCCGCACTCGAGATCGCCGGCGCCGGCCACAGCCTGGACACCACCGCGAGCTGGCTGGCCGTCGTGCTGGCCCTGGCCGTTGCGGCGCCACCGACGCTCGGAGTGGTCGTGCCCTGGCTGGTGTTGCGGATCCGGTTCGTGCGGCGCAAGTTGACCGTCGGCGCGCTGGCCGCGACCCCGGCCGGTGCACAGCTACTGGCGTTGCGCGCGTTGGCCAACCGGCCGCTCGCCCGTCTCACTGCCGTCACCCCTGATCCGGTCGGTGCGTGGCGCGCCGGGGACCCGCATGCCATCCACGGCCTGGCCGCCATCGAATTGCGTTCCGCGGGAATGGCGATCAGGACGCGCTAGCGTAGCTCGACGACGAGGTGCCGGATCCCGGTGTGCCGGTTGCTACGCGTCCACTCGACATCGCGCACCACCCGTATGGCGGCGAAGCGGGTCAGCAGTTCTTCAAACAGCACTCGCAGTTCCAGCCGGGCCAGGTTGGCGCCCAGGCAGTAATGCACTCCCTGACCGAAACCGAGGTGCGGGTTGGGCTTTCGTGCGATATCGAATTCATCGGCCGCGTCGAACACCCGTGCATCGCGATTCGCCGAGCCCTCCCAGATCTGCACCTTCTGCCCCGCCGCGATCGACACGTCGCCGAGCACCACGTCGCGCGTGGCGGTGCGCCGCTTGGACGGCGATGGTGAGGTCCACCGGACCATCTCCTCGACCGCGACGGGAAGCGCCGCCAAATCCTCACGCAGCAAGCGCAATTGCTCCGGATGCTCGGCCAGCGCCAGCAGCCCGCCGGCGACCGCGTTGCGGGTCGTCTCGGCGCCGGCACTGAACAGCAGGCTGAAGAACAGATACAGCTCGAGGTCGGACATGGCCGGCCCGTCGGCGGCATCCAATGTCGCGTTGGCGACGACGGACAACATGTCGTCGGTCGGCTGCGCACGCTTCGAGGCGATCAACTCCTGGCCGTAGGTGTACATCCGCGAGCCGGCCTCTTCGGCCGTCAACTGCGACAGGGCCGCAGTGCGCGATCCACCGAAGTCGAACTGCGGTTCGATGGCTTCGAAGAGCCAATGCCGTTCGGATTCGGGCACTCCCAGCAGGATGCAGATCATCTGCATCGGCAGCTCGGCGGCGATGTCGACCAGGAAGTCGAATGGCTCGCCCGGCAGCACGGCGTCCAGCAGCCGACGGGTCCGCGTCCGCAGGTCGTCTTCGACCAGGCCGATCATCCGCGGCGTGAGTCCCGAGCTGACCAGCCGCCGGATCTGCGAGTGCCGCGGATCGTCCATCATGTTGAGCACCTGGCCGGCGATCGACAGATCCTGCAACAGCGTTCCCCCGAAAGGCCGTTCACCGCCGGTGACCGACGAGAACGTGACCGGATCTTTCAGCACCGCAAGCGTTTCGGCGTAGGAGGCGATGGACCAGAAACCCTCGCCGTCGGGGGTGTGCTCGGTCGGGTGATGCCAGTAGATCGGAGCTTCGCGACGGTGGATGGCAAAAAGGTGGTGCGGGAACCCGCTGGCGAAGTTGTCCAGGTCGGTGAAGTCGACCTCGGCGAGCGTCACAATATCGAGCCGGGCGCGTACTTCGCGGCGTCGGGGTAGCGGGCGACCAGCGCATCGACCTCGGCGATGACCGCGTCGACCTGATCACCGGCGGCCCCGATGAACGCCTTCCGGTCGGCCAGTGCGGCGTCGATCGCGTTGCGATCCAACGGTAGTCGCGAGTCGGCGGCCAACCGGTCCAGCAGATTCGGTTCGACGCCCTGCTCGCGCATGGCCAGCGCCGCCGCCACCGCGTGCTCCTTGATCACCTCGTGCGCGGTTTCGCGCCCCACGCCGGCGCGCACCGCGGCCATCAGCACCTTGGTGGTGGCCAGGAACGGCAGGTAGCGATCCAGCTCGCGCTGGATCACCGCAGGATAAGCGCCGAATTCGTCGAGCACGGTCAGCATCGTCTCGATCTGCCCATCGACGGCGAAAAAACTGTCAGGCAACGCAACTCGACGCACCACCGAGCAGAAGACATCGCCCTCGTTCCACTGCGCACCGGCGAGTTCGGCGGCCATCGAGCCGTACCCGCGCAGGATCACCTGCAGCCCGTTGACCCGCTCGCAGCTGCGAGTGTTCATCTTGTGTGGCATCGCCGACGAGCCGACCTGACCTTGCGCAAACCCCTCGGTGACAAGGTCGTGGCCGGCCATCAGCCGGATGGTGTGCGCTAGTGATGACGGCCCGGCGCCCAGCTGCACCAGAGCCGACACCACATCATGGTCGAGCGAACGGGGGTAGACCTGTCCGACACTGGTCAAAACCTTTGCAAATCCCAAGAACTCAGCGATACGCTGCTCTAGGTCGGCCAGCTTCGCCGCGTCGCCGCCGAGCAAGTCGAGCATGTCCTGCGCGGTGCCCATCGGGCCCTTGATTCCACGCAGCGGGTAGCGGTCGATCAGCTCGCGCAGTCGAGTCAACGCGACCAAGGTCTCCTGCGCGGCCGAGGCGAACCGTTTGCCCAGCGTGGTGGCCTGCGCGGCGACGTTGTGACTGCGGCCCGCCATCACCAGGTCGCGGTAGGTCGCCGCGCGTTCGGCCAGCCGGGCGACCACGGCCACCCCGTGCGCGAACACCAGTTCCAGTGAACGGCGAACCTGTAGCTGCTCGACGTTTTCAGTCAGGTCGCGGCTGGTCATGCCCTTGTGCACATGCTCGTGACCGGCCAGCGCGTTGAACTCTTCGATGCGGGCCTTCACGTCGTGGCGCGTCACCCGCTCACGGGCCGCGATCGAGGCCAGGTCGACGTCGTCGAGCACCCGTTCGTAGTCGGCGATCGCGGCGTCGGGAACCTGGACGCCCAATTCCGTCTGCGCACGCAACACCGCGAGCCAGAGCCGCCGCTCGGCGACGATCTTCGCCTCCGGCGACCAGATCGCCACCATCTCGGCGCTGGCATAACGGTTGGCCAGGACGTTCGGGATTGTCACAAACACACAGCTTAACGGCGTCGCGTCGGACGCGGATCAGGCACAGTGACCTCATGCACTTCGTTGGGCTCGATCTCGCCTGGGGCGAGAAGAACAACACCGGTGTCGCCGTCGTCGATGCCGATGGTCGGCTGCTGCACGTCGGCTCCGCGCACGACGACGAGAGCATCGAGGCGGCCATCGAGCCCTACGTCAGCAACGACTGCCTGGTGGCTATCGATGCGCCGCTGGTCGTCAACAACCCGACCGGCTCCCGGCCGTGCGAGGCAGCGCTCAACCGCGACTTCCGCGGGTTCGATGCCGGCGCTCACCCGGCCAACACCGCCAACCCGGCGCTCACCCGCCCACGCGCAGCCCGCATCGCGACCGCGTTGACGCTCGACATGAATCCGGCGTCGAGTTCGCCGCGGCG
Source organism: uncultured Actinomycetota bacterium (assembly GCA_963824335.1). GTDB lineage: Bacteria > Actinomycetota > Actinomycetes > Mycobacteriales > Mycobacteriaceae > Mycobacterium. The sequence goes on along the minus strand of CAWGPB010000034.1, from coordinate 55,423 downwards.
GGCGATCGAGGTGTACCCGCACCCGGCGACCATCGCGTTGTTCGGTCTGGAGAAAATCCTGAAGTACAAGAAGGGTTTGTTCGAATCGCGTCGACAGGCACTGCTGCAGTTGATGACGCTCATCGAGGGGCTCGACAACGCCACACCGCGGCTGCGGGTGAACCACAACATGTCCTGGGTGGAACTGCGTAAGCGCGTCGAAGCCGCCACGCGGCCAGTGCAACTCGACCGCGACGAGGATCCCGTCGACGCCGTGCTGTGCGCATACGTCGGGCTGTTCTGGTACCAGCGGCCCGAAGACGTCACCATTTACGGTGACTACGCCACCGGCTACATCGTCACGCCGACCCTGCCGTCCGATGCCGTACCCGCACGCCGCCGCCGGTCCGCTCCGAGGGCCGACACCGGGGACTTACGTGCCCGCGTCACGCAGGTCGCCGCGCTCCTCGACGAAGCACAAGCTGCGCTGACCGAAATCCGCCAACAGCTCGAAGGCTAGCTCGACGTGGCGCCGATCGGTGCGACCTCGTCGACCTCGAGAGCGCGACCACGGCGGAAAAACTGGGTCGCCGTCGACAGCACCACACCGCTGCCGATCAAGCCCTCGGAACGTTCCGTTCCGACGTTCCTATCACGGGCCATAGGCAGTTGCTCTTCCTGCACATTGGCTGTCAACTTGCCCCCAAGGCGCTGCGGCTACGCCTAGTGGCACGCTAAAGAACTCTGCGACAAGCTATTTCAGCGGAAGCGTCGTCAGATGTGCACGGGCCGGTGGTCGAACGGTGCCACCGCGTCAATGACATCAATCACAGTCGCGCGCGCAACGGCGCACGGGTCCTGACGTTCGTCGACCAAAGCCGACACCACCGCGCCGTCGATCGTGCAGATCAACGCGGAGACCAGTTCGGGACGTACCGATCGGCCCGAGCGTTCGATCACGTCGGCGACGGCATCGACCCGCTGACGCATCGTGCGGCGCTGAATCTCGCGGAGCCCGGGCAGCCGCGCACAGGCGATGTGCCGCTCGTAGCGCGATATCAGTTGCTCAGCCAAGTGCGGTTCGGATTCGCTGCCGACGAGTAGTTCCACCAGCAGGTCGGCCGTCTTGTCGGCGCTGCGGCGTCGACGGGACAGGGTTGCCACCTGTGCCCGCAACTGGGCGACTTCCAGCATTCCAACGTGCGCGACCGCGCTGGCGATCAGATCGTCGAGGCTGGAGAAGTAGTACGTCGTCGACGCCAGCGGCAGACCCGCGCGGCGCGCGACAGCGCGGTGCCGCACCGCCTCGAAGCCGCCTTCGCGGAGCAGTTCAGCCGCCGCGTTCACCAGCGCGTACCGCCGGCGTTCGCCCTTGGGGGTGACGGCTCCCTTGGGGATCACAACCGCCTTGGGAGCGACAACAGCCGCAGGCGGGGCGACGGCCGGCGCGGCGACGGCCACCTCCGGAGCGACGGCTCCTTCGGGAGCCACTGCTGCTGTCACCTTGGATATGGTGCCAGCCAGAATGGTGCCGCATCGGGCTTTCGGCCAATCCACTCAGAGTCGCGCAGCAGGCCGGGGACCCCTGACGGCGCTTTATGATGACCCGCATGCCGGAGATGAGTCGTCGCGCTGTGCTGCGTCTGGGCACCGGCGCGGCCGCCGGGGCGCTCGGCGCGTACGCGGTGGACCGTGTGCTTCCCGGCCGGCCGCCGGTGGCCCCACCGGTCGTGATGACCGGCACCGGGGTTCCGCTGGCGCCGCCCCCGCCGCTCGACACCCCGCCGGCCCCGACGATGGTGACCGGTTCATTCGTGTCGGCTGCGCGCGGCGGTCTTGCCACCAACTGGGCGATCGCGCGGCCGCCGGGCCAGAGCAGACCGCTACGACCGGTCATCGCGCTGCACGGCAAAGGAAGCAGCGCGGCCACCGTGATGGAGGGCGGCGTCGAGCAGGGGCTGGCCCAGGCGGTCGCTGCCGGGTTGCCGCCGTTCGCTGTCGTTGCCGTCGACGGTGGCGGAAGTTACTGGCATAAAAGGGCTTCCGGCGAAGACAGCGGCGCGATGGTGCTCAACGAGCTCATCCCAATGCTCGGCGGCCAGGGACTCGATACGTCCCGGATCGGTTTTCTGGGGTGGTCCATGGGGGGTTACGGCGCCCTGCTGCTCGGCGGCCGACTCGGTCCGGGCCGTACCTCGGCGATCTGCGCGGTGAGCCCGGCGCTGTGGATGTCGTCGGGGGCAGCTGCCCCGGGCGCCTTCGACGGCCCCGACGACTTTGCCGCGAACTCGGTCTTCGGGATGCCCGCGCTGGCGTCCATCCCAATCCGGGTGGACTGTGGCAACAGCGATCCGTTCTACGGCGCCACCAAGCAGTTCATCGGGCAACTACCCCGTCCGCCGGCGGGCGGGTTCTCCCCGGGCGGCCACGACGGGTCGTTCTGGAGCTCGCAGCTGCCCGCCGAATTGACCTGGATGGCACCGCTGCTGACGGCGTAATACCAGCTTCAGGCGCGACCGCAGGCCCTACCAGAAGCCTTACCATATTTGTTACGATAACGCGCCATACGCATGGCGACAGCGCACGGAGGGAACCCGAATTGGTGAGGCAAGCCGTCGCGGACAAGCGGCAACGGCGTGAACGCGGATCCATCAGCGTCGACGAGATCATCAATGGTGCGTTCGAAGTAGCCGCTGAGGTGGCGGTCGACGGGTTGAGCATGCCGCTGCTGGCCAAGCACCTCGACGTGGGTGTGACGAGCATCTACTGGTACTTCCGTAAAAAGGACGATCTGCTCAACGCGATGACTGACCGCGCGCTGGGCCAGTACGACTTCGCCACACCGTTCGTCGAGGGCCGTGACTGGCGGGATTCCTTGCGCGATCACGCCCGCAAGATGCGTCAGACGTTCCGCGACAACCCGATTCTGTGCGACCTGATTTTGATCCGTGGCACCTTCGGGCGCGAGGCGACACTGGCGGCCTTCGAGAAACTCGAGAAGGCGATCGCCGTGTTGGTGGAAGCGGGTCTGTCACCGGAGGACGCGTTCGACACCTACGCCAGCATCTCGGTCCACACCCAAGGTGCGGCGGTGCTGGAACGGCTGCGGGACAAGTCCGGTGGAGCCGAAACCTACCGTCACAGTGGAACTTCGGTGATCGACCCCGAAACCATGCCACTGATTGCCCAGTTGACTGCGAAAGGCCACCGCATCGGGGTCGCCGACGATATCAACTTCGAGTACGGCCTGAATTGCATTCTCGATCACGCCAGCCGGCTGATCGAAACGGCCAGCTAGACCTCGATCACGACGGCGCCGCCTTGGCCGCCGCCGGCACACATCGCCGCCACACCGATTCCGCCACCGCGACGGCCCAATTCGTACACCAGCGTGGTCAGCATCCGCGCGCCGCTGGCCGCGATCGGGTGGCCGAGGCTGCAGCCGCTGCCGTAGAAGTTGACCAGTTCTTCATCGAGTCCGTATTCGCGGCACGCCGCGATCGGCACCGACGCGAAGGCCTCGTTGATTTCCCAAAGCGTGACGTCGCCGGGCGCCAAACCGGCCCGGTCCAGCACCTTGCCGATCGCCTTCACCGCGCCCAGGCCGGTGTCCTTCGGGTCTACCGCGGCTGAGGCCCATGCCTTGACCGAACCCAGCACCTTGAGCCCGTGCGCGGTGGCGAAGTCCTCGTCGGCCAGCGTCAACGCTGCGGCCGCGTCATTGGTCCCGCTGCTGTTGCCCGCGGTGATCGAGAAGCCCTCGATCTCCGGGTGCAGCACCTTCAGCGACGCGAGCTTCTCCAGAGTGGAGCCGCGGCGCGGATGTTCATCGACGCTGAACTCGATCAGCGCATCGTCGAGGCCTTTGATCTTCAGCGGGACGATCTCGTCGACGAACGCGCCGCTGTCGATCGCGGCGACTGCACGCTGGTGCGAGCGAAATGCCCAGGCGTCCATCTCTTCACGGGTGATCCCGACGGCCTGCGCGGTGTTCCATCCGACGGTGATGGACATGTCGCGGCCCGGCGACTCGGGCGTTTCCACGTGGGTCGGCGGAATCCACCGCTCCTCGAACTCCAAGGTGGGGCCGGGGATGCGCCAGTTCATCAGCGGGGTCATCGACAACGATTGCACGCCGCCACCGACCACGACCTTCTCTGCTCCGGAACCGATCTGCGCGGCCGCGTTGGCGACCGCGGTGAGGCTGCCCGCGCAGTGCCGGTTGACGGCCTGTCCGGGAACCGACGCCATGCCCGAGGCCGAAGCGGCGTAGCGAGCCATATCGCCTCCGCCGTAGTGGGATTCGGCGAAGATCACGTCGTCGATGTCGGCGGCATCGACGCCGGACCGCCGGACCACTTCCTGCAGGATCGTAGTCGCCAGAAACTCAGGCGTGGTGTTGACCAGCGAGCCCTTGAAAGACGTCCCGATGGCGGTCCGGACTGCGCTGACGATGACAGGCTTGGGCATGTGGTCAACCTTCGATTGATCTGCTTGCGGGTTTACAAATTTGGCGAGAAGCGTAAATCGTATCAGCTACCGTTGTGCTGACGATATCCGGTGCTTGCCGCCGTCAGAGCCCGCTGAGACACTGTGCGGATGCAGCCGTTCGGGTGGGAACTGCCGTACGGCTGGCCACGTAAGCCGGTGTTGGCGACCAACGTGGTGTGCACGTCGCAACCCCTGGCCGCGCAGGCCGGTCTTCGGATGCTCGCCGTCGGAGGCTGCGCAGTCGACGCGGCTGTGGCCACCGCGATTGCATTGACGGTGGTAGAGCCGGTGTCCAATGGCATCGGATCGGACGCTTTCGCGATCGTGTGGGACGGACGGGAGCTGCACGGGCTGAACGCGTCGGGCCGCTCCCCCGCGGCGTGGACGCCGCAGTATTTCGGCGGCAAGGGTGTTCCCCCGTTCGGCTGGAATTCCGTCACGGTCCCCGGCGCGGTGTCGGCATGGGTTGAGCTGCACGCGAAATTCGGCAAACTTCCGTTCGACCGGCTCTTTCAGCCAGCAATCGCATACGCCCGCGATGGCTTTCTACTCTCGCCGACGATCGCCGAGCAGTGGGCCGCCCAGGTGCCGCTGTTCACCTCACAGCCCGGGTTCGCCGAGACCTTCATGCCGGGCGGGCGTGCACCGCGGCCGGGTGAGTTGGTCACACTGCCCGACCACGCCGGCACGCTCGAGACCATTGCCGCAACCAACGGCGAGGCGTTCTACCGCGGCGAACTGGCAGCCAAGCTCGAAGCCCACTCGGCGGCGAACGGCGGGGCCATGCGGGCCGACGACCTGGCCGCGCATCGCGCCGACTGGGTCGGCACCATCGCCGGTGGATACCGTGGATACACCGTGCACGAGATACCGCCGAACGGCCAGGGCATCGTCGCGTTGATCGCCCTCGGCATCCTGGAGCACTTCGACATGGCCTCGCTGCCAGTCGATTCCGCGGACAGTGTCCACCTGCAGATCGAAGCGGTGAAACTCGCATTCGCCGACGCCCAGACCTACGTCTCCGACGTCGATCACATGTCGGTGAGCGCGAAAGACCTGCTCGACGCGGACTACTTGGGTGAGCGCGCCGACCTGATCGATCCGGAACGCGCCAAGCCCGCCTCGGCCGGGACGCCGCGCGGGGGCACGGTGTATCTCACCGCAGCGGACGCCTCAGGCCAGATGGTGTCGATGATCCAGTCGAACTACATGGGGTTCGGATCCGGGGTCGTGGTGCCCGGCACCGGAATCTCGCTGCAAAACCGTGGCGCGGATTTCTCTGCTGCACAAGGACACCCGAACCAGGTGGGGCCGAACAAGAGGCCGTATCACACCATCATCCCGGGCTTCCTGAGCAAGGACGGCGCCGCGGTGATGAGCTTCGGCGTGATGGGCGGCCCGATGCAGCCGCAGGGCCACGTGCAGGTGGTGGCACGCATTGTCGATCACGGCCAGAACCCGCAGGCGGCATGCGACGGCCCGCGGTTCCGCTGGGCCGACGGCTTGCAGGTGTGCTGCGAGCCGGGCTTTCCACCCTCCACCCTGGACGGGCTGGCGCAGCGCGGCCATCAACTCGTCACCACCGATGACTACAACCAGTTCGGCAGTTGCCAGGCGATCTGGCGGCTCGACGACGGCTATTTCGCGGTCAGCGATCCACGCCGCGACGGCCAGGCGGCCGGTATCTAGACCTCGATCTTGCCTTCGGCGGCGGCCAGGCCAATGTCGGTGCGAAAGTGGCTTCCGGGCAACCGAATTGAGCCGATCAGGTCGTAGGCCGCCGAGCGGGCCGCAGCCAGATCCTTCCCGGTGCCCACCACCGAAAGCACCCGGCCACCCGACGACACGATTGCGCCGTCCTTGCCGCGGGCCGTGCCGGCGTGCAGGATGCCGCCGGCCTCAGAGCCACCGATCACATCGCCCACCCGTGGTTTGCCCGGGTAGTTCTCCGCAGCCAACACCACGGCCACGGCGGCGCCGTCGCTCCACTGCAGTTCGCCGAAGCTCGCCAGCGTGCCGGTAGCCGCCGCGTTGAGCAGCTGGCCGAGCGGCGACTCGAGCAGCGCGAGCACCGCCTGCGTCTCCGGATCACCGAAGCGGCAATTGAATTCGATGACCGCCGGCCCTTTCGAGGTGATCGCCAACCCGGCGTACAGCAGACCGGAGAATGGGTTACCGCGCCGAACGAGTTCGGCGGCAACCGGTTCCACGATGTTGCTGACGATATCGCGGTAGACATCGGCAGGGAGCCACGGTAGCGGGGCGTAGGCGCCCATGCCTCCGGTGTTGGGCCCGGCGTCGCCGTCGCCGACCCGCTTGAAGTCCTGCGCCGCCAGCAGCGGCACCACGGTCTCGCCATCGACAACGCAGAACAGCGACACCTCGGGGCCGTCGAGGAAGGACTCCAGCAGCACCGGGTGGCCGGACTCGAGCAGGCTTGCGGCGTGAGCGCGCGCGACGACGCGGTCCGGCGTGACCACCACACCCTTGCCCGCGGCCAACCGGTCGTCTTTCACCACCCAGGCAGGATCACCGGCGCCCGGGCCGAACCGATCCAGTGCCGCGTCCAAACCAGCTGGGCTGTCGACGATCTCGCTGGTAGCTGTGCGGACCCCGGCGGCTGCCATCACGTCTTTGGCGAAAGCTTTGGACCCCTCGATCTGGGACGCGTCCTTGCTGGGCCCGAAGCAGGCGATCCCGGCGGCTCGAACGGCGTCGGCCACGCCGAGCACCAGCGGCACCTCGGGACCGATCACCACCAGGTCGGCGTGGATCTGGCGGGCCAACGCGACCACGTCGTCACCGGAAGACATGTCGACGTCGTGCTGGTCAGCTATCGATGCGGTCCCGGCGTTGCCCGGTGCGATCGCCAGCGCCTCAACCTGCGGGTCGGCGCGCAGCGCCAGCAGCAGGGCATGTTCGCGGGCACCGGAGCCGATCACCAGAACGCGCACGGAGAGTCACTTTAGTCCGACGACGATGCGCGCCGTGGAGTGGCAGTCAGATGATTTTTTCGAGCAGGTTCTTCAGTTCTTTCTGCTGCGCGGCGGTGAGCCGCCCGAGACGTTTGTCGAACTCCTCGGACAGCGCCGACATGCCACCCGAGGCGGCTTTGCGTCCGGTCGCGGTGAGCAGCAGACGATGGCGCCGAAGATCGGACGGATCGATCTCGCGACGTAGGAAGCCAGCCGCTTCCAGCCGTTTGAGATACGCAGTGACCGTCGCCTTGGGCATGTTCAATGTCGTCGCCAGCTCAGCCGGGTAGGGATGCTCCTCGATCTCGGCGAGCAGGAACAGCTCCTTCGACTCCAGACCCAGCGAACAAATCTCGTCCTCGGCGCAAGAGATGACCGACAACAGCACCCGGTAGTTCAGGGACCAAATCTTGGCCGCATCAGACATCGACTTGCCCAATCGTTCAGATATGAACTAGTTTGATTATGAACAATCGCATGATCGAACAATCTACCAGAAAGCCGCCACCATGCCTCTGGATCAATACACGACACTCGGACGGTCCGGCCTGCGGGTCAGCCCGCTGTGCCTGGGCGCAATGACGTTCGGTGAGGACCTCGGCTGGGGCACCAGTGTCGAAGAGTCTCAACAGATCATCGATCGCTACATCGAACTCGGCGGCAATTTCATCGACACCGCCAACTTCTACACCCGAAGCCACTCCGAGAAGATCCTCGGCGATCACATTGGTCGTCATGCCGCTCGCCGCGACCGTTTGGTACTTGCGACGAAATTCAGCGGCAACCTGTATCCGGGTGACCCCAACGGCGGCGGCTCGGGCCGCAAATCGGTGGTCAACGCCTGCGAAAACTCCCTGCGGCGGTTGCAGACCGACTACATCGACTTGTACTGGCTGCACATCTGGGACGCCAACACTCCCATCGAGGAGACGATGGCCGCCCTCGACGACCTCGTCACGGCAGGCAAGGTGCGCTACATCGGCGTGTCCGACACCCCGGCGTGGAAGATCGTGGAAGCCAACTTGATTGCCCGCTTTCGCGGCTGGTCCAGTTTCATCGGTCTGCAGGTCGAGTACTCGTTGCTCGAGCGCGCCATCGAACAGGAGCTGGTTCCGATGGCGAGTGAATTCGGCCTCGGCATCACGCCGTGGTCGCCGCTGAAGAGCGGCGTGCTCAGCGGCAAGTACACCCGCGCCAACAGCGGTGAAAACCACGCCGATCGCGGAGCGATGGTCGACTCCTTCCTCAACGACAAGACCTACGCGCTGATCGCTGAACTAGAGGTCATCGCCAAGGCACACCAGACCAACGTCGCCAGCGTGGCACTGGCTTGGGTGCACGCGCAGGCCGGAGTATCGTCCGTAATCATCGGCGCCCGTAGGCTTTCGCAGCTCGACGACAACGTCCGGGCGGTCGACGTAGACCTCACCGCGGACGAACTGGCCCGACTCGACGAGCTCACCGCACCGAAGTTCGGATTCCCGAACAATATGCTGGACATGGCTCCGGGCATTCTCAACGGTGGGACGACGGTCAACGGTGCCGCAGGACCGATTTCGGAGTACGTGATGCCTGAAGGCGTTCAGCCGTACTGAGATTGACGGGCTACTCTCCCGAATGCATCTTCAGCGCACCCTCGACGTTGGCCTTCTTGTCTTCGGCGGCGCCCTTGGCGGCGGCCTTCTTCCGCTTGTTCACCACCGCGTCGACGGCGCCGTTGAGCGCCGAGCCGAGCGGAAAGCCGAGATACTGGGTGAGGAAGACGGCCATCTCCTTGAGCTCGGTCTCATTGAGTTCCTCGTTGAGCAGTGCCGCGTTGATCTGGATCTCGGCCAGGTCACGGTTGCCGATCGCGGTCACCGCGGTGAGCGTCATCAGGCGCTTGTCGCGCATCGACAATCCCGGCCGGGTCCAGATGGAGCCGAAGAGGTGATCGACAGTCAGGTCGAAGAACGCGTCGCCCTCGATATTGGGCATCTCCCAGCCGTAGACCTCGTTCATCTTGGCGAGGCCCTTGCTACGCAGCTCGTCCATCACGCCTCTTTCTCTGTGTGCGGCACCCCGAGTCCCGCGGCCAACCGCTGGTAGGCAAGCTCGGCGAGAGGCAGGTCGACCGAGACGGACTCACCCAACGCGAGCGCCAGGCTCAGGTCCTTCTCGCCCAGCCCGCGCGCGTGCACGAACGATTGATACAGGAAGTTGTCCGGTTCGAGGTCTTTCATGTCGTCGCGCACCATGATCGCCCCAGGGCCGCTGGTAAGCGCGTCGGTGTGCCGCACCACCCGGCCCAGTGCCTGCAGATCCAGTCCCGCGGCCTCCGCGAGCTTCATCGCCTCGCAGGCCGCCGCGTACGACGTGAAGGTCAACATGTTGCGGGCCAACTTCATTCGGGTTCCCGCACCCGGCTCGCCGGCGTGGATGACCAGCGCTGCCCAGTGCTTGAAGGCCGGCTTGATCCGCTCGTAGACCTCGCGGTCGGCGCCCACCATGGTGGCCAGCTCGCCCTTGGCCGCCGCCGCCGCGCCACCGCTGACCGGGGCGTCGACGATGTGGATGCCCTGGTCTTTGAGTTCGCTGGCCAGTTGTGCGGCGGTGGTGTCGCTGATGGTCGAGTGGATCGCGATGACCGTTCCGGGCTTGGCGTGTGGCGCCAGTTCGCCGACGACCTCGCGCACCTGCGCATCGTCGAGCACGGTGATGTGGATGATCTCGGCGTCCGCGATGTCGGCCACGCTGTCTGCCAGCTTCGCACCTTTTTCAGCGAGCGGCGTCATCGCATCGGCCCTGATGTCGTAAACCGTTATGCCACCGGCCCATTCGGTCATCTTGGTGGCCATCGGCGCGCCCATGTTGCCCAGGCCGATGTAGCCGAGCCGCAAGTCGTCACTCATTGGCGTTACTCCTCCTCGGTGGCGGCGCTCATGCGCCGCTGACGCGCGCCGGCGCAACTCATGAGCGGAAGATCTGTCCGCCGTCGACGTTGAAGATCTGGCCGGTGATCCAGGATGCCTCGTCGGACAGCAGGAACAAGCACATGCCGACCAGGTCCTGCGGTGTTCCCATCCGGGACAGCGGCAGACCCTTGACGATGTCCTGAACGATCTCCTGCGGAGTGGTGGTCCGGTTGGCCTCGGTGTCGATCGGTCCGGGGGCGATCGCGTTGATCCGGATATTCTGGCCACCGAGCTCAGTGGCCAGCTGCTGGGTGAGGCCGTTGACGCCGACCTTGGCCAGGCCGTAGAAGTTCGAGTAAAGCCATGCCGCAGTCGATGATTGGTTCACGATCGCGCCGCCGCCACGCTTGGCCATTTTCTTGTACACCGCGCGGGTACACCACAGTGCGCCGTCGAGATTGACGCTCATGAACTTCTTGTAGTACTCGGGGTCGACGCTGAGCAGGAAGTCGAGCTTCATGCCGCCGAAGATCGCGGCGTTGTTCACCAGATAGTCGATGCCGCCGAACTCGGCCAGCGTGCGGTCGGCCAGCTCTTTAGCCGAGACCGGGTCCGACACGTCGACCGGGATGGCCAGCGCGTTGCCACCGTCGGCGACGATCTGCTTGGCTACTCCTTGCGCCGCTTCGGCATTGATGTCAGCGACGACGACCGCGGCACCTTCGCGGGCCAGCGCCTCGGCGTAGGCCTGCCCGATGCCACCACCGGATCCGGTGACAATGGCGACCTTGTTCTCGAACCTCACGGTGTTCCTCTCTGGCTCGCGGTCAGACCGCTGTCGCAATGGTTTTGATTTCCAGGTACTCCTCGAAACCGGCGAGACCCATCTCGCGTCCGATGCCGGACTGCTTGTAACCGCCGAAGGGCGCGTCGGCCGAGTACCAGACGCCGCCGTTGACGTTGACGGTTCCCACTCGCAGGCGAGAAGCGAAGCGGGCCGCGCGCTCCGGGTCAGCGCTGAACACGGTGCCGGACAACCCGTATGGCGAGTCGTTGGCGATGCGCAGCGCGTCCTCGTCGCCGTCGTGGGCGATGACGGTCAGGACCGGTCCGAAGATTTCTTCGCGAGCGGGCCGGGCGTCGTTGGTCAGGCCGGCGATCACGGTGGGCTCGATGAAGAACCCGGTGTCCCGGTCGGCGGGCCGCCCACCCCCGCACGCGAAGGTTCCGCCCTCGGCGATCGCCAGGTCGAGGTAACTCTGCACCCGGTCGCGCTGCCGCGCGGAAATAACTGGCCCACAAACGGTTCCGGGCTTGTTGGGATCGCCCGGCTTGATCGAGCCCATGGTGCCCGCAGCGATCGCGACGGCCTCGTCGTACTTTGCCCGCGGTACCACCAGCCGGGTCGTGATCGCGCACCCTTGACCCGCGTGCATGGACGCGGTGAACGCCGAGACCGAACAAGCGCCATTCAAATCCGCGTCGTCGAGCACGACGAACGCCGACTTACCGCCGAGTTCCAGGAAGACCTTTTTCAGCGTCGCCGCAGCATCGCTCATCACGGCACGCCCGGTGGCGGTGGAACCGGTGAACGACACCATGTCCACCCGAGGGTCTTTGGACAGCAAAGCGCCCACACTGTGGTCGCTGGAGGTGACGATATTGACCACGCCGGGCGGGAAATCGGTATGCCCGGTGATGATTTCACCGAGCACCGCCGCACACCACGGCGTGTCCGGGGCCGGCTTGAGCACGATGGTGTTGCCGGCGGCGAGCGCGGGACCCAGCTTCGCGAGGTTGATCTGATGCGGGAAGTTCCATGGGGTGACCGCGCCGACGACGCCGACGGCCTCCCGCGCAATCGTGCGCCGGGTGGGAATCCCCATCGGCGACGCCTCACCGAGATCGGAGTTCCACTGGTAGGACTCCGCGGTGTCGGCAGCGAAACTCAAGTCGCCGACCGGGCCCTCCAGTTGCGCTGCGGCGGTGAGCATCCGGGGTGCACCCACCTCGGCGATGGTGATCTCGCGCAGTTCCTCGACGTGCTCGAGCATCGCGTCGCGCAACTGACGGATGCAACGGATCCGAAGCTCGGTGTTGCGCGACCAGTCGGAGTCGTCGAAGGCCCGTCGCGCCGCCTCGATCGCGCTGCCCATGTCGTCGGCGCCGGCATCGGCTGCCGCACCCAGGACTTCCTCGGTGGCCGGGTTGACGGTGGCAAAAGTGCCCTGGCTGCCGCCTGTCAACTTGCCGTCAATGAGCAGCGAGCTCACCCCGTCGGCCAGCAATACCATCTCTGCCTCCGCGCCTCGTTGAGTGGACACATGTCCGGAATAATCAAATCGAACATAGTCTCCGCGCCGCTGGAAAGGCAAGAGCGGGCGGTCAGCTGTTTCCGATCGCAGTCACGTCTACCAGTCCTCAACTGCGATTTCATCGGACAGGCTTGCTTGCAGGCGCTTCAGTCGGATAGCTTGGACAAGTGTCCAGCGACCAAGTGGTCACGATCACTCCTGATCCCGCAGATCCGGCCCGTGACGTGCCGCGCAACCGTCGACAAGAAGAAACCTTCCGCAAGGTCCTGACCGCGGGCGTCGACGTCCTGCGGGAGACGTCCTACGCCGACCTGACCGTGCGAGCGGTTGCTGCCCGCGCCAAAGTCGCCCCGGCGACGGCGTACACCTACTTTTCCTCGAAGAACCATCTGATCGCCGAGGTCTACCTGGATCTGGTGCGTCAGGTGCCGTACTTCACCGACGTGAACGAGCCGCTGCCGACTCGGGTCGACAAGGCGCTGCGTCACCTTGCGCTGGTCGTCGCCGACGAACCCGAAGTCGCCGCCGCATGTACGACGGCGTTGCTCGGCGGCGGTGGCGATCCGGCCGTTCGGTCGGTACGGGACCGGATAGGCGCCGAGATCCACCGGCGCATCACGTCGGCCATCGGTCCCGACGCCGAGCCCCGGATCGTGTCGGTCCTCGAGATGACGTTCTTCGGCGCGCTCGTCAACGCCGCCAGCGGCGCCTACACCTACCACCAGATCGCCGACCACCTCGCCTACGCGGTCGGTCTCCTCCTCAAGACGGAAGCCCGATGACCGCTCAGATCGACAAGCCACTGCTCGACCCGTACGACTACGACTTCCACGAGGATCCGTATCCCTACTATCAGCGGCTGCGCGACGAAGCCCCGTTGTATCGCAACGAGGAACTCGGCTTCTGGGCGCTGTCCCGGCACGCCGACGTGCACCAGGGCTTTCGCAACAGCACCACGTTGTCCAATCGCTTCGGTGTCTCGCTGGATCCCGCGTCCAGGGGACCGCACGCTTCCAAAACCATGTCGTTTCTGGCCATGGACGACCCGGCCCACCTGCGGCTCCGCACGCTGGTATCGAAAGGCTTCACGCCCAGGCGGATTCGCGAGCTCGAGCCCCGGGTGACCGAGATCGCGACGCAGCACTTGGACACCATGCTGGAGAAGGCGACATCCGGACCGGTCGACTACGTCGACGAGTTCGCCGGAAAGCTTCCGATGGACGTCATTTCAGAGCTGATGGGAGTCCCCGACGCCGATCGCGACCAGGTGCGCGCCTGGGCCGACGGCGTCATGCACCGCGACGACGGCGTCACCGACGTGCCGCCGGAAGCGATCGAGGCGTCGCTGAACCTGATCGTCTACTACCAGGAGATGGTCGCCGAACGCCGGAAGCAACCGAACGACGACTTGACGACGGCCCTGCTGGAGGCCGAGATCGACGGCGACCGGTTGACCGACGACGAGGTCCTCGGGTTCATGTTCCTGATGGTGATCGCCGGCAACGAGACCACCACCAAACTTCTTGCCAATGCCGCATTTTGGGGTCACAGAAACCCAGACCAGCTCACTTCGGTCTATGCCGATCCCTCGCGGGTGCCGCTGTGGGTGGAAGAGACATTGCGCTATGACACCTCCAGCCAGATCCTGGCCCGCACGGTGGCCGGAGAGCTCACCCTCTACGACACCACGATCCCGGACGGTGACGTTCTGTTGCTGCTGCCGGGCTCGGGTCACCGCGACGAGCGTGCGTTCGACCGCCCAGACGACTTCGTCATCGGCCGCGACATCGGTTCCAAACTACTGAGTTTCGGCAGCGGCGCCCATTTCTGCCTGGGCGCGCACCTGGCCAGGATGGAGGCCCGGGTCGCCCTCACCGAGTTGTTCACCCGGATCAAGGGCTATCAGGTCGACGAAGACAATTCCGTTCGTGTCCATTCCAGTAACGTGCGCGGGTTCGCACGCCTACCGATGACGCTGGAGGTCTCCTAAATGCCCCGCTTTGCCCCGCTCCCCGAACGACGTCCGGCCATCGTTGCCGGAGCCTCCTCTGGCATCGGCGAGGCCACCGCCATCGAACTCGCGGCGCACGGATTCCCGGTCGCCCTGGGTGCCCGCCGCGTCGAGAAGCTCGACGACATCGTCGGCAAGATCAACGCCGATGGCGGCGAGGCGGTCGGGTTCCACCTCGACGTCACCGACCCGAACTCGGTCAAATCCTTTGTCGCACAGTCCACCGAAGCGCTTGGTGACATCGAGGTCCTGGTGGCCGGTGCGGGGGACACCTACTTCGGCAAGCTCGCCGAGATCACCACCGACGAGTTCGAATCGCAACTCCAGATCCACCTCATCGGGGCGAACCGCCTGGCCACGGCGGTGCTGCCGGGCATGATCGACCGCCAGCGCGGCGACCTGATCTTCGTCGGCTCCGACGTTGCACTGCGCCAGCGCCCGCACATGGGCGCCTACGGTGCGGCCAAGGCCGCGCTGCTCGCGATGGTCAACAACTTCCAGATGGAACTCGAGGGCACCGGTGTGCGTGCCTCGATCGTGCACCCCGGCCCGACCAAGACGTCGATGGGCTGGAGCCTGCCGGCCGAGAAGATCGGCCCGGCACTCGATGATTGGGCCAAATGGGGCCAGGCGCGCCACGACTACTTCCTGCGCGCGGCAGACCTCGGGCGGGCTATCACGTTCGTCGCCGAGACGCCCCGGGGCGGCTTCATCGCAAACATGGAACTCCAGCCCGAGGCGCCGTTGGCCGACAAGACGGACCGGCAGAAACTCGCACTCGGCGAAGAAGGGATGCCAAAGTGACCATCACCGCAACCGTGCCCCGGGTTTCCGGTGGCGAGGAGGAACACGGCCACCTCGAGGAATTCCGCACGGACCCCATCGGTTTGATGCAGCGCATCCGCGACGAATGCGGCGACGTCGGGTGGTTCCAGCTCGTCGACAAGCACGTCATCCTGCTGTCCGGTGCCGAGGCCAACGAGTTCTTCTTCCGCTCCGCCGACGAAGATCTCGACCAGGCCGAGGCGTATCCGTTCATGACGCCGATTTTCGGCGAGGGCGTGGTGTTCGACGCCAGTCCCGAGCGGCGCAAAGAGATGCTGCACAACTCGGCGCTGCGCGGCGAACAGATGAAGGGCCACGCCGCCACCATCGAGGGCGAAGTCAAGAAGATGATCGCCAATTGGGGACCCCAGGGCGAGATCGAACTGCTCGACTTCTTCTCCGAGTTGACCATTTACACGTCGACGGCCTGCCTGATCGGCTTGAAGTTCCGCGAACAACTCGATCACCGCTTCGCCGAGTACTACCACGAATTGGAGCGCGGCACCGATCCGCTGTGCTACGTCGACCCATACCTGCCTATCGAGAGCTTCAGGCGCCGTGACGAGGCTCGCGTGAAACTGGTTGCACTGGTTCAGGAAATCATGAATCAGCGGATCGCCAACCCGCCGCGGGACAAGTCAGACCGCGACATGCTCGACGTGCTTGTGTCGATCAAGGACGAGGACGGTACTCCGCGCTTCTCCGCCGACGAAGTCACCGGCATGTTCATCTCGCTGATGTTCGCCGGCCACCACACCAGCTCCGGCACCTCGGCGTGGACGCTGATCGAACTGATCCGCCACACCGACGTCTACGCCGAAGTGCTTGCTGAACTCGAGGAGTTGTACGCCGACGGCCAGGAAGTGAGTTTCCATGCGCTGCGGTCGATTCCCAAGCTGGACAACGTCGTCAAGGAAACGCTGCGGCTGCACCCGCCGTTGATCATCTTGATGCGGGTCGCCAAGGGGGAATTCGAGGTCGCGGGCTTCCCGATCCACGACGGCGACTTCGTGGCCGCATCCCCGGCGATCTCCAACCGCATCCCCGAGGACTTCCCGGATCCCGATGCGTTCAAGCCGGACCGCTACAACAAGCCCGAACAGGCCGACATCGTCAACAGATGGACCTGGATTCCGTTCGGCGCCGGCCGGCATCGTTGCGTCGGAGCGGCTTTCGCGCAGATGCAGATCAAAGCGATCTTCTCAGTGCTCCTGCGGGAATACGATTTCGAGATGGCGCAGCCCGCCGACAGTTACCACAACGACCACTCCAAGATGGTCGTGCAGCTGGCGAGCCCGGCCAAAGTCCGTTACCGCAAGCGCCAGGCCTGAAGGAAATCATGGGTTTTCGCGTCGAAGTCGACCTGGACTTGTGTCAAGGCCATGCGATGTGCGAGCTGGAGGCACCCGACTACTTCCGGGTCCCCAAACGCGGAAAAGTCGAGATCCTCGATCCCGAACCCGGTGACGAAGCCCGTGACGAAGTCGAGCGGGCGGTCGAAATGTGCCCCACGCAAGCACTACTCATCAAAGAAGATTAGGGAGATTGACAATGGCGTCATCACATTCACGCGAAAAACTCGAAGCCTGGGTCGACCGCTGGCTGCAGGCCAACAAGGACTGCGAGAAGGCCGGCGACTGGAAGCCGTTGGGCGACTTCTACGCACCCGAGGCCACCTACGGCTGGAACATCGGACCCAAGGAAGACGTGATGTGCGTCGGGATCGACGAGATCCGCGACGTCGCGCTCGGCCTTGAGATGGAGGGTCTGGAGAACTGGGTGTACGAGTACCAGAAAGTCCTCATCGACGAAAAGCAGGGCGAGATCGTCGGCTTCTGGAAGCAGATCGTCCACAAGAGCGACGGCAGCCAGGACGAGATCTACGGCATCGGCGGCAGCTGGATCCGCCTGAACGACGACGCGCTCATCGAATGGCAACGCGACTTCTTCGACTTCGGTCACGTCGCGAAGATGTTCGGGAACCTGATCGAGTCGGGCGACCTGAGCACCGGGATGCAGAACCGCATCCAACGCAGCGTGGCCGGCGAGAAGTTGCCTGGTTATTACCCGCTCGGCCAGGCGCCGGTACCCATCTGGTGAAACACATCCGGCTCCGCTGGTGACCAGGATCACCCACTGACCTACACTCAACCAAGCGGTTGCTTGCGTGGAGCTGGGCCGTTCTCAACCGACGTTCAACGACGAAAGCAGGTTCACGATGAAGACCAAAGGCGCGCTGATCTGGGAGTTCAATCAGCCCTGGTCGATCGAGGAAATTGAGATCGGCGACCCCCAAAAAGACGAAGTCAAAATCCAGATGGAAGCGGCGGGCATGTGCCACTCCGACCACCATCTGGTCACCGGTGGCATCCCGATGGGCGGCTTCCCGGTTCTCGGTGGTCACGAGGGCGCCGGCATCGTCACCGAGGTCGGCCCGGGCGTCGAGGACCTCGCCCCGGGTGACCACGTGGTGCTGTCATTCATCCCGTCCTGTGGACACTGTCCGACCTGTCAGGCCGGCATGCGCAACCTGTGCGACCTCGGCGCGGGCCTCCTGGGCGGCGCCGCGGTTTCCGACGGAACCTTCCGCATCCAGGCCCGCGGCGAGAACGTCTTCCCGATGACCCTGCTGGGGACCTTCTCGCCCTACATGGTCGTGCACAAGAGCTCCGTGGTGAAGATCGACGAGTCGGTACCGTTCGAGGTCGCCGCGCTGGTCGGCTGCGGTGTCACCACCGGCTACGGCTCGTCGGTTCGTACCGCCGACATCCGGCCGGGCGAGGACGTCGCGATCGTCGGCATCGGCGGGGTCGGCATGGCGGCGCTGCAGGGTGCCGTGACCGCGGGCGCCCGTAACGTCTTCGCGATCGACCCGGTCGAGTGGAAGCGCGATCAGGCACTCAAGTTCGGCGCGACGCACGTTTACCCGGACATCTTCGCCGCGATGGGCGGAATCCAGGAAGTGACGCACGGCCTGATGGCCCACAAAGTCGTGGTTACCGTCGGCGAGCTGCTCGGCGCCGACGTGGAAAACTACATGATCTTGACGGCGAAGGGCGGCACCTGTGTGTTGACCGCCATCGGCAGCCTGCTGGACGCCAATGTCACTCTGAACCTGGCGATGCTGACCCTGATGCAAAAGACCATCAAGGGAACCATCTTCGGTGGCGGAAACCCACAGTTCGACATTCCTCAGCTGCTGTCGATGTACAAGGCTGGCAAGCTGAACCTCGATGACATGATCACCCGGCAGTACAAGCTGGAGCAGATCAACGATGGCTACCAGGACATGCTGGACGGCAAGAACATTCGTGGCGTGATCCGCTACACCGACGCCGACCGGTAACCGTCATGTCGCAGGAAACCGCCGAAAAGTCCCCGGCGCTGGCAGCGTCCCAGTCATCGTGGCGCTGCGTCCAGGCCCATGACCGGGAGGGCTGGCTGGCCCTGATGGCCGACGACGTCGTGGTCGAGGATCCGATCGGCAAGTCGGTGACCAACCCCGAGGGCACCGGGGTGCGGGGCAAGGACGGCGTCGCGGAGTTCTACGACACCAATATCGCCGCCAACAATTTGACGATCACTTGCGAGGAGACGTTTCCGTCCAGCGACCCTCACGAGGTCGCGCATATCCTGGTGCTGGACAGCAAGTTTGACAACGGGATCACCAGCAGCGTGCGAGGCGTATTCACCTACCGGGTCAACGACGCGGGCCTGATCGCCAACATGCGCGGCTACTGGAACCTCGACATGATGACCTTCGGCACCGAGGGGTGACCTCACTGCTCGCCGGCCGCGGCGCGGTCGTGGTCGGCGGGTCACGGGGTATTGGTGCGGCTGTCGCGGCACTGCTGGCGCAGCACGGCGCTGGCGTTGTCATCAACGGCCGAGACGCCGACGCTGCCCGCTCGACCGCGCAGACGATCACTGCCGGGGGTGGGTGGGCGGTCGCACATCCGGGTTCGCCGTCCGATCAGCAGACCGCAGAGTCGTTGGTGGACAACTGCATTGACGAGTTCGGCGGCATTCACATCCTGATCAACTGCGCTGGCATCGCCGAGCCCGCGGGCTCATCCATCCTCGACATCAGCGCGGCGCAGTTCGCCGAACTGATGGACGCACATCTGGGCACGGTGTTCGCGACCTGTCGCGCCGCCGCACCGAAGATGATCGCGCAGGGCGGCGGCAGCATCGTCAACAGCAGTTCGTTCGCATTCCTGGGCGACTACGGCGGCACCGGGTACCCGGCCGGCAAGGGCGCGGTCAACAGCCTGACGCTGGCGATCGCCGCCGAACTGAAGGAGCACCGGGTACGGGCCAACGTGGTCTGTCCGGGAGCCCGGACGCGGCTGTCCACCGGGGCGGACTACGTCGCGCACATCACTGAACTGAACCGGCGCGGACTGCTGGATGACGTCTCGATGCAGGGTTCGCTGGATGTCGCGGAACCCGACTATGCCGCGCCGACCTACGTCTACCTGGCCAGCGATCTCGCCAAGAACCGGACCGGTGAAATCTTCGCTGCGTCAGGCGGTTTCGTCGGTCGATTCCCGAAGGCCGCGCCGACGTTGATCGGTTATCGCGATCATCACGATTCGCCACCGTGGTCGGTGGCCGAGCTTTCCGCACTGCTCGACGGCGGCGCTGTCTAGACATCCGCCACGCAACATATGCTGATGCGATGCCCACCATCTTCAGCAGGATCATCAGCGGCGAGCTGCCGGGCCGGTTCGTGTACTCCGACGACGAGGTTGTCGCGTTCTTGACCATCGAGCCGATGACCCCGGGACACACGCTGGTGGTGCCGCGCGCGGAAATCGATCAGTGGCAGAGCATCGACCAGGCAGTGTTCGGCCGGATCATGTCGGTCGCCCAGTTGGTGGGCAAAGCGGTCACCAAGGCTTTCGACGCGGACCGGGCCGGGGTGATCATCGCCGGTCTGGAAGTGCCCCATCTCCACGTGCACGTCTTCCCGGCGAAGAGCCTGAGCGATTTCGGCTTCGCCAACGTCGACCGCAACCCGTCCCCGGAAGCTTTGGACGAGGCGCAGGCGAAAATCAAAGCGGCGCTTGCCGAGCTAACTCACTGAATCGGCGTGAGCGGCCACGTCGGCAATGCGCGGGAGGCTGACGTGGAAGCGGCAGCCCTGCCCGGGCGACGTGGTCACTGCAACGCGGCCGCCGTGTGCGCGGACGAGCGAGTCGACGATCGACAGGCCCAGACCCGAACCACCGCTGCTGCGTGCCCGTGACGAGTCCGCACGATAGAACCGTTCGAAGACACGTTGCGCGTCCTGCTCCTCCATGCCGGGCCCATCGTCGATGACTTCGAGAACCGCGTCGCCGCCCCTCGTACCAACCCGCACCGCGATTACAGCATCGTCCGGGGTGTGCTGGACGGCGTTGACCATCAAATTGCTCAGCACTTGGCGCAGCCGGGCCTCGTCGCCGAGAACTTGCGGAATCCCCGGCCCCTCAACCACATCTACGGTGATCTTGCGCTGCGGGGCAATGGCGCGGGCGTCATGCACCGCGTCGGCTGCCAGCGCCAGCAGATCCACCCGCTGACTTTCCAAGGGGCGGTGAGCGTCCAACCGCGCCAACAGCAGCAGATCTTCGACCAGCAAGCCCATCCGGCGCGCTTCACTCTCGATTCGCGCCATCGTCTGCTCTATATCGCGCGCCGCCCCTTGGCGATACAACTCGGCGAAGCCGCGAATGGTGGTCAACGGGGTACGCAGCTCGTGGCTGGCATCGGTGATGAACCGTCGCATCCGCTCCTCGGAGCTGCGCGCCAGCCCCGCCGACGCCTCCGACGAAGCCATCGCTGCCTGGATCTGCGCCAGCATCCCGTTCAGCGCCAACGACAGCCTGCCCACTTCAGTTCGCGGATCACGTTCGGTAACTCGGCGATCCAGCTGACCGCGAGCGATCGCCGCAGCCGTTTGTTCGACCTCTGCCAGTGGTCGCAGGCTCTGGGACACCGCCGCGTAACTGGCGATGCCCAGCACGAGTAGTACCGCAACACCAATGCCCAGCTGTAACCAGCCCAGCGACCGGTCGGTCCGCCGAAAGTCGGAAAGGTCGTAGGCAACCGTGATCATCCGTCCACTCGAACTTCGCACTGACACCGCGCGCCACTGGGTGTCGGAATGATCAACCGAGCCAACCGTTTTCGGCGTCGGGCCAACATCGTTGTTCGCCGGAATCGCGGGCTCCGGTCTGGTGTCGTTGGCCACCGACCAGGTGGGCCCGTCCGGGGTCGTGCTGCGGATGTAATAGTTCGACGGCGGGCGATCAGCCGTGGGCAGGTGAAGCCCCGGCGACGTCGTTCTATTCGCGAGCGCCCAGCCGCGGCTGGCGTCGAGCAGGTTGCGATCGACTCGGTGGATCTGGCTGTTGCGCAGGATCGACGCGACCGCGACGCCTGACACCGCGAGTCCGCAGGCCGCCAGCAGCAGGGTGACCACCACCAGGCTCACCCGCAACGGCACAGCGGCCCGAAATCGCCTCAGCATCGGCTCATTATTCGCCTGACGGGTGCGGTCGCGCGGGTAACTCTTGTTATCGCGGCTCCCGCAGCACGTAACCGACGCCGCGCAGAGTGTGCAGCAGTCGCTTTTCCCCGGTGTCGATCTTGCGGCGCAGGTAGGACACGTAGGACTCGACCACGTTGACATCGCCGCCAAAGTCATAACGCCACACGTGGTCCAAAATTTTCGGCTTGCTCAACACGGTGCCGGCGTTGATCACGAAATAGCGCAGCAGGGTGAATTCCGTCGGCGACAACGACACCGCCTCACCGGCCTTCCACACCTCGTGAGTCTCCTCGTCGAGTTCGATGTCGGCGAACGTCAGCCGTGGGTTGTGGTTCTCGATCACACCTTTTCCGGTGCGCCGCAAGATAACTCGCAATCGCGCGACGACCTCTTCGAGGCTGAACGGCTTGGTGACGTAGTCGTCGCCGCCGAGCGTGAGGCCGGCGATCTTGTCTTGCAGCGAGTCTCGGGCGGTCAGGAACAGCGCCGGCGCATCGATGCCGTCGGCGCGCAGCCGGCGCAGCACCCCGAATCCGTCCATGCCGGGCATCATCACGTCGAGGATCACCGCGTCCGGTTTGACGTCGCGGGCCAGATCCAGCGCCGCTGACCCGTTGGTAGCGGTGTACACCTCGAAGCCCTGGAATTTCAGACTCACCGACAGCAGCTCGACGATGTTGTCTTCGTCGTCGACGACGAGAACACGTGCCTCTGGCGCTGCTTCATGCATGGCTGCTGACATGACGTCAATTTCCTCCTACCCAGCTGAGGAATTGCTCCATGCTGGCTGTGCTCGAGCTGAGAGTTTGTTGTTAGCCCGATCACGGTCAACCACCACGGGATTTCGCCCGGTCTGAATACACTCGGGGGATGAACCTCGGCAAGAGTCTGGTGAGCCTCGCCACCGCACCTGTGCGGATCGGGCTCGCAGCCGCCGACGCAGGCGTGGGCATTGCGACGTCCGCGCTGGGCATGGCCCATCGCAGCCTTGGTGAGGCGGGCACGACGAACGGATCCAACCCGGTCGCCCACATGCTGGGCATCGATGACGCG
Source organism: uncultured Actinomycetota bacterium (assembly GCA_963824335.1). Taxonomy (GTDB): domain Bacteria; phylum Actinomycetota; class Actinomycetes; order Mycobacteriales; family Mycobacteriaceae; genus Mycobacterium. The sequence goes on along the minus strand of CAWGPB010000034.1, from coordinate 32,342 downwards.
ATTGGCCGAGCGAATCGGCTGGCCAAGCTACTGGACGACGACGCGCCACTCGGGCGCGCCATTGCCGCCGACGGGCCGATCGATCGGTTGCTGCGCCCGGGCGGGGTCGTCGACATGCTGACGGCGGACGGCGGTCTACTCGACCGGCTGACCGCTGAGGGCGGCGGGCTCGAGCGCGCGCTGAAACCCGGCGGACTGGTTGACCAACTGGTCGCCGACGACGGGCTGATCGACCGCCTGCTCGCCGAGGACGGCCTGGCCGATCGGCTGCTGTCAGAGGGCGGCGTGGTCGACAAGCTGACCGCTCGCAACGGGCCACTCGAACAACTGGCTTCCGTCGCCGACACCCTGAGCCGGCTGGCGCCGGGGATGGAGGCGTTGGAGCCGGCCATCGCCACGCTGCAGGACGCGGTCATGGGGCTGACCATGGTCGTGAACCCGCTGAGCAACATCGCCGACCGGATTCCGCTGCCCGGCCGTCGCCCACGGCGGCCCGGCGTACCGCGAACGGTGCCTTCCCAACGCGTCATCGATCACGACGAGTAAGCCGTCCGACCTTGCTCGCGGGTGGAGCATCAGTAGGACTGGCCCCGCGCGTACCTCCATCGGCGGTGTGATTGTTGGCATGCATTGCTGCAGTAGACCTTTGGCCGACTGCCTGCGAAATCGATTCCGCACCCGGGACAGCTGTTCGACACCAGACGACGCTATCCCTCGGTGCCGACAAGAATGGAGCCGCGTGAGAGAATCGAACTCTCGACATTCGCTTTACAAGAGCGATGCTCTACCGACTGAGCTAACGCGGCCGTGGCCGACTCAACGAGCCATGATGATTCTACGATGGGGTGCCGTCTCCGCCACGCGCCGACTCAAACCAGTGGTAGGAGCGACCCGGCCCTATCGGTGAATTCCTGTCGGGAGCAGGTCGCGGACAGAGCGCTACCTGCGCGAGCGTCGTCGGCGCAATCCTGACGCGGGGCTGTACGTGAAGGAGTACTCATGATCAAACGCCTTGTTGTGGGCGTGCTCGGTGCTACGGCAGCGGCGCTGCTCGTCCCCGTCGCGGCCCATGCCGATCCGTCGGTGCCGCCGGGTCAACCGGTGAAGTGTGTGAGCAACACCCAAAAAGGCAAGCAGGTCTTGGTTCCCTGTGATCTGCTCAACGCCGGCGCCAACTTTCCGTTTGGGTACCGTTGCCCGCCGCCGCTCGAGCAGTACACGCAGGATGTGCAGGACTGGTGTGGAGTGGGGCCGGGGCTTGGAGCCACGCCCCCGGGCGCTGCGCCTCCGCCACCACCCACGTCGCCGACCAGCCCGACCAGCCCCACAAGCCCGACAAGCCCGACGAGCCCGACCAGGCCCGCAAGCCCCACGCCGACAAGTGCTTCGAGCCCGACGCCGGCGACTCCGACCAGTCCGACGAGCCCGACACCTACGACTCCAACAAGCCCAGCGCCGCCGCACTAGCCGTCACACCAGCGCTGCACAGATCGAGCCCGTCGCCGCGCTGAGACAATCGCTGACGTCGTAGATTTCTCACCATGAGGTTGACGGTTCTCGGCAGCGGTGGCTGGATTCCCACCAGCACCCGCCAGACCAGCTGCTATCTGATCACTTCTGGAACCGAGGCTTTAATACTCGATGCCGGAACCGGTTTCGGCGCCCTGCACATCAACCCGTCCCTGCTCGACGGCGTCGAGACGGTGACCGTGGCGCTGAGCCACTTTCATCTCGATCACGTGACCGGTCTCGGATTCGTCAGCGCACGCGCGATGGGCGGACGTGAACTCACCATCGCCGGGCCGGGTTCGATGGCGTACGGCCGGCCCACCCGCTCGATCGTCGAGGAACGACTCCTCGCGTCCCCGTTTCAAACCACGTCGCCGCTGGCCTCGGCGCGTTGGGCAGAGTTGGGCTGGGACACATTGGGTTTCGCCGGTCTCGAGATCCAGACGTGGGAGCAGACCCGCCACCCCCTGCCGTCGGCCGGGCTACGGGTTGGCGACCGCTTCGCCTATTGCACCGACACCGAGTTCGACCCGCAAACCATCCGCCACGTGGCAGGTGTGGCCACATTGCTGCATGAGGCATGGGAGCCCCAGGATGCCGAACGCGGCCATACCTCGGGCGAGGAGGCGGGCACCATTGCCGCCGAGGCGGGGGTAACGCGCCTACTCATCACCCACAACCATCCGCTGCCGGGGGTGGCCGAACGCACCGCGGAGGCAGCCCAGGCCCACTTCGACGCCGCTCTGTCGGCCGCCGACGGGGTCATCCTCGATCTCTAACGGCACGATTTGGCCACAATCGGTACCGCCGTACGGAAACGCTGTGGCTAGCCATCGCCGCTGCTAGAGCTGTTTTTGACGGTCAGGTTAAATTCGAGTTGTTACCTGGCTCACAGGGAGATCCTCAGCAAACTGCCGCATACTAGGCGGCACGTACCTAACAGCGCCATCACATGTCATCCCGGTCAGGCGCGACCCCGAACACAGTCGAGATTGTCGTGGGAGAACTGGACGCAACGAACCCCAAGCATCGCCATCGTGCGACGCCGCCGAAGTCGCGGCGCCGCACCCTGGCTCATGCCGCCGGGACCCTCGTGGCGGTAGCGACCCTGCTGGCCACCGGCTCGGGCTACTGGATGGCGCACGGAGTGCTGAGCGGGATCACCGTCTCGCAGGCCTTGAGCGCCGAGGACCCGAAATCGACCGGAGGTGGGAAGAACATCCTGCTGATCGGGCTTGACTCGCGCAAAGACCAGAACGGCGACGACCTCCCCTGGAGCGTGCTGAAGCATTTGCACGCCGGCGACTCCGACGACGGTGGATACAACACCAACACGTTGATCCTGGCGCACGTGGGTGCCGACGACAAAGTGTCCGCGTTCTCCATCCCCCGCGATGACTGGGTGTCGTTCAACGGCGTCCCCGGCTACAACCACATCAAGATCAAAGAGGCCTACGGGCTCACCAAGCAGTACGTCGAACAGAAGATGATCGACAAGGGCGTCAGCGACCAGAAGCAGCTGGAGACCAAGGGTCGTGAGGCTGCCCGCGCCGCCACCTTGAAGGCAGTGCGGAAACTGACCGGTGCGCCGATCGACTACTTCGCCGAGGTCAATCTGGCCGGTTTCTACGACCTCGCCAAAAGCCTCGGCGGTGTGGACGTCTGCCTCAAGCACGCCGTGTACGACGACTACTCCGGAGCCGACTTCCCCGCAGGCCCGCAGACGCTGGATGCCGCGCAGGCGCTGGCGTTCGTCCGGCAGCGCCACGGACTGGAGAACGGCGACCTGGATCGGACGCATCGCCAGCAAGCCTTCCTCTCATCGGTCATGCACCAACTTCAGGACACCGGCACCTTCACCGACCTCGGAAAGCTGAAGGGCCTGATGGCGGTGGCGCGCAAGGACGTCGTGCTGTCCGCCGGCTGGGACGAGGACATGTTCCGCAAGATGGGGGCGCTTGGTGGCGGCTCCATCGAATACCGAACCCTGCCGGTGGTGCGCTACGACAACATCAACGGCCAAGACGTCAACATCGTCGACCCTGCGGCGATCCAAGCCGAAGTGGCGGCTGCTTTCGGATCATCGTCGTCGTCGACGACGACAACGACCGCCGCGGGGACACCGAGCCCCTCGACCGTCGTCGACGTGGTGAACGCCAGCAGTGTCGGCGGCCTCGCCGGAAAGGTGGCCCGCACGCTGAAACACGACGGCTACACCACCGGCTCCGTTCGCGACCGGGTGCGCGGTGAACCCACTTCCACCACAATCGAATACGCACCCGGCGCTGACGCTGACGCTCGCGAAGTGGCCGGCCTGCTGGGCATCGACGCGCCCGACAAGCCGAATCGCACCTTGCAGTTCGGGCATATCGAGGTTGTCATCGACGACAACTTCTCAGTTCCCAGCCAGGACGAATCGAGCACTGAATCCACCTCGCCGGCAACGCCTTACGGCAGTTACGGATGGCAGTCCAGCAAGACCACCGACACCACCTATCCGACACCCGATCAGGGTGCGCCGATCGGCGGCGGCGGCGTGCCCTGCGTCAACTGACCCCAGTGACCTCGGTAACCTCAGCGCGTAGCAAGAAAGCCAGCACCGCGCTTTCGAAAGCCTCTTTCGCCTCGATCATCGCCCAGTGGCCGCAGTTGGGGAACACATGCAACTCGGCGTTGGGAATGGTGCGCATCGGGATCAGCGCCATGTCCAGCGGACTGACCCGGTCGTCGCGGCCCCAGGTGATCAGCGTCGGCGCCTGAACCCGGTGCATCACCGCCCACGGTTGTGGGCCCTTCGACGATTCCAAGGCCTTCATCATCTGGGTGAACGCTTCCTTGCTGTACATCCGCCGCGCGCCCGCCAACGTCGCCGGATCGGTGGCGTGCTTCCACCGCTCCTCGATGAGCTCGTCGGTCACCGTCGCCGGGTCGTAGACCATCGAATGCAACCACCGAACCAACCCCTCGCGGGTGGGGTCGTCGGTGAACTCCTGCAGCAACCGGATGCCTTCCGGGGGACCAGGAGTCAAGATGTTGCGGCCGATACCGCCGATGGTCACCAGTCGGCGGACGCGCTCGGGGTGCGCGATCGCGTAGTTGATCCCCACGCCACCGCCCATCGAGTTACCCACGATATCAACAGTTTTCACGTCGAGAGCGTCAACGAACCGCACCACAGCATCCAGCGCGGTGATCATCGGGTGGCCGCCGAAGTCATCACTGACACCGAAGCCGGGAAACTCCAGAACCAGGCAGCGGAAAAACTCGGCGAACGTGCCCAGCACACCGCCGAAGTTCCGCCAACCCGTCACACCCGGACCGGACCCGTGCAGCAGTAGTAGCGGCGGACCGTCGGTCGGCCCCGCTTCGTGATAACGCAGAACACCGGCGTCGGTGGTGACTTCGCGCAAGGTGCTCTCGTAGGTGAAATCTATTGTCACGAGTGTGTTCCACCGTCGATGCGGATCTCGGTGCCGGTAATGAATGCGCCGTCGTCGGAGACCAGCATCGCGATCACCCCGGCCACCGCCGATGGCGCAGCCATGCCGGTACCGCTGGATTCCTCCGTGGTCGGCAGGATCGGCATCAGCCTGGTGAACAGGTTCCAGTCGGCGTCCTGCGGTATGTATCCGCCTGTGGCATCGGTGATTCCGGACTTGATGCTTCCCGGAGCCACACAGACGGCCCGCAGTCCCTTGCTCGCGTACTCCAGCGCCAGCGCATGGGTGAACGACTGGACGCCGCCTTTGCTCGCCGCGTACGCCGCCATATATGGGTGCGCAAACTCCGCGGACGTCGAACTGAAGTTGACTATCGCGCTGCGCGGATTCTGCAGCAGGCTCGGCAGAGCCTCACGCACCACCAGAAAGGTCCCGGTTAGATTCACGCCGATGATCTGGTTCCACAGGTCCAGTCCCATCTGCTCGGTGTGCACGGCGCGCAGAATTCCTGCGGCATTCACCACCGAATCCAGACCGCCCAGCGTCTCGACCGCCGAGCGCACGCCGTCGACCACCGAACGCTCGTCACCGATGTTCATCTCCAACGTGGTCAGTCGCTCACCATCGCCGGCCTCCGCGGCCTTGGCGTGGGTCTTCTCCAGTCCGTCGGCGGCGACATCGGCGGCCACGACCGTGGCACCTTCATCCAGCAGCCGCAGCGCGGTTGCCTGCCCGATTCCCGAGGCCGCGCCGGTCACCAGGATCCGGTTACCTGCTAGTCGCTCCATCTGCGCTCCTGTCTAATATCACTGTCCCATAACATATTTCATCGTCGGTCCCGCGGTCCAGCCACCGTCCACGGCGATTTCGGCGCCGGTCACGTAGGCGGCATCGTCCGCGAGCAGGAAGCCGACGGCGCCGGTGATGTCCCCGGACTCCGCGATCCGCCCCATCGGCGTGTTGGGGTAGTTGCCCTCGCCGGGCTGGATGCCGATGTCGACGGTCATCGGCGTATACACCATGCCCGGATGCACGGAGTTGACCCTGATTCGGTCCGGCGCCAACTCGACCGCGGCGATCTTCGACAAGCCGCGCACACCCCACTTCGAGGCGCCATAGCCCGCGGTGAACGCCAAGCCGAACATGCCCGCCGCGGAGGAGATATTGACGATCGACCCGCCTCCCGCCGCGCGCATCGGCTTGATCACCGACTGCACGCCGTTGAACACGCCGGTCAGGTTGATGTCCACCACCTTCCGGAAGTGCTCGAGCGGTTCGTATTCGAGCAACTGGCCGGTCGATACGCCGGCGTTGTTGACCAACCCGGTCAGTGCGCCGAACTCGTCGAGGGTGAACTGCACCGCGGTCGCCCACTGGTCCGGATCGGTGACGTCGAGATGAATGTAGCGGGCCTGTGCGCCGAGTTCGCCTGCCAGCTTGTTGCCGTCTTCGTCCAGTAGATCGGCGAGCACCACGTTGCCGCCGCGGCTGAGCACCAGGCGCGCGAATGCGGAGCCGAGCCCGCCCGCGCCACCGCTGATCAATACCACCTTGCCGGCGAGCTGGCCGGAGTTATTCGGCATCGCCATCGCTTTCTGCCGCAACGGCCTTCGTTAGGGCAAAACCCTTGTAACCGGAGCCCGCAACCTCCGCGCAGATATCGTTGTACGTGGCGAAGCCGCCGATGAACAACATGAAAACCCTTGGCTTACCAGGAACGTTCGCGCCCATGTACCACGAGTTGGCTTTTGTGAACAACGATTCGTCGGCCCGACGCGCCAATTCTGCCGCCCAGCCGTCCACCGCGTCTGTGGTCGGTTCCATGGTGGCGTAACCGTGGTCATCGAGGTGACGTACCGCGGCAGCAATCCAATTCACTTGCGCCTCGGCGTGTAGCACCATGTTCGCCAACACCGCGGGCGCCCCGGGCCCAGAGATCACGAACAGGTTCGGAAATCCGTCGATACCCAGTCCGAGGTAGGTGCGCGGTCCATGCCGCCAGTCGTCCCGGAGTGTCGCACCACCACGGCCGACAATGTCGATCTGAGCCAGAGCTCCGGTCATGGCATCAAAACCTGTTGCCAGGACGATGGAATCAACATCATAGCGGGCGTCGCTGGTGCGGATACCGGATGCGTCGATGCACTCGATCGGGGTGGCACGGACGCTTACCAGACTGACATTAGGGCGGTTGAAGGTCTGAAAGTAGTTGCTGTCGGTACAGATTCGTTTCGTTCCGATGGGGTGGTCGGTCGGAATCAGCAAATCGGCCAGGGCCGGGTCATCGATGACTGCTCGTACCTTCTCCTCGTAGAACCTGCGCGCTTCGTCGTTGGCTGCCAAGTCGGTCAGCTGGTCGGGGAAAGTCTTGGAGTAGAGCACGCCGCCTAGCTGCCAACGCTTTTCGAACGCCGCGCGACGCTCCTCCGGGTCGCATTCCAGCGTCGGTTTAGGAGCAGTGATGTGCGGCGATCCGCCGCCGCTTGACCACGAACGCCGTCGTCGTTCGGAGTAAGTCGCCTTGATCGCGTCGAGATCCTCAGCAGAAAGCGGGCTGTTACCGGCCGGGACACTGAAGTTTGCGGACCGCTGGAAAACGTAGAGGTGGGCAGCCTGTTCGGCGATGAGCGGAATCGATTGGATGCCAGACGATCCGGTGCCAATGACCGCGACCCGCTTGCCAGTGAAGTCGACGGGATCGTGCGGCCAGTGCGCTGTGTGGTAAACCTCGCCGGCGAACTCTCCCCAGCCCGGGAAGTCTGGGGTCATCGCAGCCGATAGCGACCCGGTCGCCATCAGGCAGAATCGGGTCGTCAGCGTGTCACCGCCAGCGGTGGTCACGATCCACTTATTTGCCGACTCGTCGAAGACCGCCGATACCACCCGGGCATTGAACGTGATGTCACGACGAAGGTCGAGCTTATCGGCCACCCAGTTCAGGTAGCGCAGGATCTCGGCCTGGGTCGCATATTTTTCTGTCCAATTCCACTCCTGCTGGAGCTCGTCGGAAAACGAGTACGAGTAGTCCACGCTCTCCACGTCGCAGCGCGCCCCCGGATAGCGGTTGTAGTACCAGGTGCCGCCAAGATCGGGCGCGGCCTCGAGCACCCGAACCGAAAGTCCTTGGCCGCGAAGTTTGTGAAGCGCGTACAGACCGGCGAACCCGGCGCCTACAACCAATGCGTCCAGACGTTCATCAACACTCACGACAAGCACTGTAGGTAAATCGGTACAGCGGTCACGGCGCTTTCCCGGTGATTGGACAGCATTCGATCGCAGAGGTTTTCCGCCCGCTCATTGGGATCCGCAGCGGACAGGCCCTGCGCTGCGGTAGACCATCACTAAGCCTAGATACCGGAGGACGACATCATGAGCGAACGTGTACTCGACCGAGTGATGGACTTGGCCGACCAGATGCGCGAACAGGCCGCCGATGCGGAACAGATCGGACGACTCACCGACGACACCGTGAAGATGATGAAGTCGGCCGGTGTGATCCGGTTACTTCAGACCAAGCAGTACCAGGGCTTCGAGGTTCACCCGCGAGAATTCGCCGAGACGACCATGGCGACCGCGGCACTCGATCCGGCCGCTGGCTGGATTGTCGGCGTGGTGGGGGTGCATCCCTACCAGCTGGCCTACGCCGACCCGAAGGTCTCGGCCGAGATCTGGGCGGACGACGTCGACACCTGGATGGCCTCGCCCTACGCACCCCAAGGTGTTGCCCGGCCCGTCGACGGCGGCTACATCTTCAACGGCCGCTGGCAGTTCAGCTCCGGCACCGACCACTGCGACTGGATCATCTTGGGTGCGATGCTCGGCGACGAAAAAGGCATCCCATTGATGCCGCCGCAGATGTTGCACCTGATTCTGCCGCGTAAGGACTACGAGATCGTCGACGACTCCTGGAATGTGGTGGGGTTGCGCGGAACCGGATCCAAAGACGTCGTCGTCAAAGATGCTTTCGTACCCAGCTACCGGACGATGGATGCGTCGAAGGTGATGGACGGCACCGCGCAGCGCGAGGCCGGCATGACCGAACCGCTGTATCTGATGCCGTGGTCGACGATGTTCCCGCTCGGGATCTCCGCGGCAACCATCGGCATCGCCGAAGGCGCGCTCGCCGCCCATCTCGATTATCAGCGGGCACGGGTAGGCGCAACCGGCACCGCGATCAAGGACGACCCCTATGTGATGTACGCGGTCGGCGAGGCGGCTGCCGACATCAACGCGGCACGGCAGGAATTGTTGTCCAATGCCGACCGCATCTACGACATGGTGGCGGCTGGCAAGGAAGTGTCCTTCGCGGACCGCGCGGCCGGCCGCCGCACCCAGGTTCGCGCCGTCTGGCGTGCGGTATCGGCGGTGGACGAGATCTTTGCCCGCTCCGGCGGCAACGCCGCGCGGATGGACAAGCCGCTGCAACGGTACTGGCGCGACGTGCATGTCGGCCAGATGCACGCCATCCACGTCCCAGGCACGACCTATCACGCCGCCGCGCTCAGTTCGCTGGGTGTCGAACCGCCCGAGGGCCCGCTGCGGGCGCTGATCTAGGAAGACTGACCGTGAGCGATCTCAAAAGCCTTGGCTATATCACCATTTCGACCAACGAAATCGGTCGATGGCGGCAATTCGCGTTCGGCGTCCTCGGATTCGCTGAAGGTAAGGGACCAGACCCCTCAGCGCTGTATCTGCGAATGGATGAGCGGGCGGCCCGGCTCGTCGTGGTGCCCGGCGAGACCGATCGGGTGCTGACTGTTGGCTGGGAGGTGCGTGACCACCCGGCACTGGAGCGCGTCAAGGCAGCCCTCGACGGTGCCGGGGTGCCGTTTAAGCAGCTGTCCGCCGATGAGGCCGAGGCGCGGCGGGTGGAAGAGGTGATCACGTTCGAGGATCCGGCCGGCACCGCCGTCGAGATCTTCCACGGTGCGGTGCTCGACCACAGTCCGGTGATCACCCCGTTTGGCGCGAGATTCGTCACCGGCGATCAGGGCCTGGGACATGTCGTCGTGCCAGCCACTAATCCCGGCGGGCTGTTCGACTTTTACACCGATGTCTTGGGTTTCCGTTCCCGCGGCGCGTTTCGAGTGCCTTTGCCCAAAGAGTTCGGCCCGGTGCGGGTTCGTTTCCTCGGCATCAACGAACGACATCACAGCTTGGCCATCGTGCCCGCCGCGCACCAGCGAGACCCACGACTGGTGCACATCATGGTCGAGGTGGATTCCCTCGACGCGGTCGGCCGGGCACTGGATCGCGTCAACGCCGAAGGCTTCCAGCTGTCGTCCACGCTCGGACGCCATACCAACGACAAAATGGTGTCGTTCTACGTTCGCGCGCCCGGCGACTGGGACATCGAATTCGGTACCGATGGGATGCGGGTCAACGAAACCTATTACACCGCAGAAGAAATCACGGCGGACAGCTACTGGGGTCATCAGTGGGTCGGCGAGATGCCGGCAGCCATGCAGCCGTGAACGCCAACTTCGACGTCACACCCGTCCCGGCCGCCACGGTCGGTTCCTGGGACCACGAGGCCGACGTCGTCATCGCCGGGTACGGAATCGCGGGCGCCGCCGCAGCGGTCGAAGCGGCCCGCGCCGGCGCCGATGTCTTGGTGCTCGAGCGCACCGGATCCTGGGGTGGCGCCGCAGCGATGGCCGGTGGCTTCATCTATCTCGGTGGCGGTACACCTCTGCAAACCGCCTGTGGTTTCACCGATTCCGTCGACAACATGGCGGCCTTTCTCAACGTCGCGATGGGGCCCGGCGCCGACGAGAACCGGATCGCCGACTACTGCTCAGGCAGCGTCGCGCACTTCGACTGGCTAGTCGGCTGCGGTGTCCCTTTCAAGGCGGAGTTCTTCTCCGAACCCGGCTGGGAGCCGATGGGTGATCAAGGCCTGATGTACAGCGGTGGAGAAAACTCGTATCCCTTCAATACGATCGCCACCCCGGCTCCACGAGGGCACGTCCCGCAGATGTCCAACAAAAAGCAGGGCGAAGCCAGCGCCGGCTACATGCTGATGAAGCCGCTCGTTGAGACGGCAGCAGCGGCCGGCGCGCGGGCGCTCTACGACGTTCGCGTGCAGTGTCTTGTCGTCGAATCCGACGGCCGGGTGGTGGGACTCCGTGCTCGCCAATACGGCACGGAGATGACGATCAAAGCCCGCACCGGGGTGGTCCTCGCGACAGGCAGCTTCGCTTACAACGACGCGATGGTTTCGCAGTACGCGCCACGCATCGCCGGACGCCCGGCAGCGTCGATCGAGCAGCACGACGGGCAGGCGATCCGGATGGCGCAGGCGCTCGGCGCCGATCTGGCCCATATGGACGCCACCGAGGTCGCGATCTTCATCGACCCCCAGCAACTGGTGCGCGGCATCCTGGTCAACGGCCGCGGCCAGCGCTACGTCGCAGAAGACACCTACCCCGGCCGCGTCGGGCAACTCACGCTGTATCACCAGGACAACACCGCCTACCTGATCATCGACAGCGACGCCCAGGACGAGGCAATGGCCTCCTGGTCGCCGAAATTCATGCTGCGCGAAGCGACCTGGGTCGCCGACACGGTCGCAGACCTAGAGCACGAGATCGGACTGCCGACGGGTTCGCTGCAGGCGACCGTGGCCGCCTACAACAAGGGCGCGGCACGTGGCGAAGACCCTTTGCTGCACAAGAAGTCTCAGTGGGTCAAACCGATCGGCTCGCCGGTCGGCGCCATCGATCTGCGCGAAAACACCGGCGGTTTCACCCTGGGCGGGCTGGCCACGACGTTGGATGCAGAGGTGCTGCACGTCAGCGGAGAACCCATTCCGGGGCTGTTCGCCGCGGGGCGTTCGACCGCCGGACTCGCCGCGTGGGGCTACGCCAGCGGTGTGTCGCTGGGCGACGGCAGCTTCTACGGCCGGCGCGCAGGTCGGTCCGCAAGCAAAGGCTGAGCTGCGCTGATCCGTCTCCGACCAGAAAATGGCGAACTTCGTCGGATTGACGTTGTGCGAGCGTAGTGACAGCGGTCACACGGTTGTGCTACAAAGTCACTATGACTAATAGTCATATATCACTCAGATATACCAGGGTTGGAGAACCGATGACACAGACCGTTGAGACCGTTGATCGGGCTACCCCCAGCGCCGTCATCGACCGAATCTCCCTGGTCCTCGATGCATTCGAGGGACCAGGACGGCTGACATTGGCCCAAATAGTGCGTCGCACCGGCTTGCCGCGATCGTCGGCGCATCGGATGCTCGAGCGCCTGGTCCAACTGCGGTGGCTGCGCCGCAGCGGTCGCGATTATGAGCTCGGCATGCGCTTGGTTGAATTGGGCTCACTCGCGGTGCACCAGGACCGGCTGGTACGGGCAGCGAGCCCGCTGCTGGGCGAATTACACCGCGCCACCGGGCTTGTCGTACACCTCGCGGTGCTGGACGGACCCGACGTCGTCTACCTCGAGAAGATCGGCGACCGGATGATGTCCGCAATACCCACCCGAGTCGGCGGTCGCCAGCCCGCGCACTGCACTGCCGCCGGCAAGGCGATCCTGGCCTACTGCGACGAGGACGCCGCGGTGGATCTGCGGGCCGGCAAGACCAGGTATTCGATTTCCAGCAGCGCCCATCTCGCCGTCGAATTGGCTAAGGTTCGGGCGCACGGCGTCGCGTTCGAGCGCGAGGAGTCCCTGCTCGGATTCGGTTGTGTGGCCGCGCCGATCGGAAGCCCCGGCGAGGCCGTCGCCGCGGTCTCGGTGTGCGGTCCGATGAATCGGCTGATGTTCGACCAGCGCCTGGCCGCCCCGGTGCGTAGGACCGCGATGGGTATCTGGCGCAACGTCGAGGGCGGCCCCCAGCGGGTTGCGCCGACCTTGCAACCGCTGCGTCCGTTGCTGCCGCGGCGGCCCTCTTCCGCATCACGACCGGCACTGCAGTACGCGTGAGCCTCGACCCTCAGATTGCCCCGTTGCTCAAGGCGTTGAACCGCGGCTTCCCGCCGGTCCACACCATGACCGGTGCGCAGGCCAGGGCAACCATTCGCTCACGATTCGTGCCACCGGCGGAACCCGAGCCCATTGCCGAGGTCCGGGACGAGACCATCCTGGGGCCCGGCGGCGACATCCCGGTTCGGATCTACCGACCTGGCCGGCCCGGCGACCTGCCGGTCCTTGTGTACGCACACGGCGGCGGCTTCGTATTCTGTGACCTGGACAGCCATGACGGGCTGTGCCGCGACTTCGCCAACCGTCTTGGCGCCGTGATCGTCTCGGTCGACTACCGGCTTGCGCCGGAAAACCCTTGGCCTGCAGCTGCTTACGACGTCGAGGCGGTCGCCCAATGGGTCGCCGATAACGCCTCGAATTTACGCGGCGATGCGCGGCGGATTGCGATTGGTGGTGATAGCGCAGGAGGAAACCTGGCCGCCGTCACAACATTGATGGCACGCGATCGCGGCGGTCCCCCGATCGCGGCTCAGTTGCTGATCTATCCGGTGATCGCGCCCGACTTCGACAACGAGTCCTATCGCCTATACGGCAACGGCTTCTACAACCCGAAGCCGGCACTGCAGTGGTATTGGGACCAGTATGTCCCGGCTCCCGATGATCGGAAACATCCATACGCTTCGCCGCTGCGGGCGAACCTGGAGCGACTGCCGCCGGCGGTGGTCGTAGTAGCCGGCCATGATCCACTTCGTGACGAGGGCATCGCTTATGCCGATGCGCTCGAGTTAGCGGGCGTGGTCACGGTGCGATGCCTTTTCGAGGGGGGCATTCACGGGTTCATGACGATGCCGATGCTCGACATCGCGCACGAGGCCCGGCGGCAGGTGTGCCTGGAGCTGGCTCAACTGCTCAGCTGAGTTTCCCGATGGCCGGGAGGGCGCCCGCCTGGGGTCTCACCGGGAATCTATGGTCGAGCCATGGCTGACGGTCAGGTATTCGTCATCGACAGGGTGCTGACCAGACCCGGATGCACAAGGAAGTTCGTCGACATCTACCTCGCCGAGTACGCGCCCGGTGCCCGCTCCCGCGGCATGACACTGTGCAGCGTCCTCGTCAGTCCCCCGATCTGGTTCCAGGATCAGTCCAATACGGTCACCATCACCTGGACGCTGCCCAACCCCCAGGCATGGTGGGAGATGACGTGGAAGGGCCGGCCGGACCTGGAACTGGGCGAATGGTGGTCCCAGATAAGCGAATTGGTCGCGGAGCGGTCCCGGTCGGTCGCCGCGGCCGCGGCCGACGTCGACGCGTTGTGCGATGTATAACGTCACCCGACTCCTCGACGTCGCCGACGGAGATCTGGACCGGGCCTTGGCTTTCGTACGTTCGGGGGCCGATGCAACCCATGCGCACCACCGCATGGTCGAGCCGACGCTGCCGGGGTCGCGCAACGGCGGCGACGTCCTGGTCCATCTGAGATTCAATCTCAGGAGTGAATGGCTCTCGGCTGCAGACGATTTCGCTGCCGTCTTGCAGGACCCGACCATCACGGGAATCAACGGAGCCGCTTACCCGGGCACCCCTATGCTCAACGGCGGCGGCACGGGCACCGTCTACCGCACCCTGTTGCTGCGGGTGCTGCCCGATACGGACGCCGGCAGCGTCGCGCGCTTCGAAGACGACCTGTCCTCGATGCCGAGCTACGTACGGGCTATCAAGGCGTGGCAGCTCAGTCGTGTCGACGATGCAATCGGGACGTCGCAATGGACGCACGTGTTCGAGCAGGAGTTCAGCGATGTCGACGGCTTGATGGGCCCCTACCTCATGCATCCAATTCACTGGGCGGTAGTGGACCGCTGGTTCGATCCCGAATGCCCCGACGTAATCGTTCGGGATCGGGTGTGCCACAGCTTCTGTCTCTGCGACGCAGCAATTTTGGGCTGACCGCACATCGCGAGAGCTAGATCCCAGCGGCCTGAATGTTCGGGTTAGCGGTAGCGGGCGGTTCTAACGCCGGCAGCTCTGACGAGCCGTCCAGGCTGTGCACCGGCAACTGCTGCGACCACGGGTAGTGCAGGCTAAACGCCACCAGGCCGGTCCGCTTGGCGGCCGGCAGATGACACATCGCGAGCACGGTCTCGGCCAGGTACTCGACCGGCTCAGTCGGGAAGGCATCCGGAATCAGCTGGGCTGCACCGGGAGTACGGATCGCCGTCGACGGACCAACACAGTTGACCGCGATGTTGTCGTCGACCAGTTCGGCAGCCACTCCCTGGGTGAAGCGATGCAACGCGGCCTTACATGAGGCGTAGATGACGTCGCCGGAGGTCTTGTTGTACTCCCGGTACGGCCGAACCGGGGCCGCACCGGTAACCGATCCGATGTTCACGATCCAGCCGCCGCCTTGCTTTCGCATCTGCGGCGTTGCGGCCTTGGTCAGGACGAACGGTGTCCGCAGATAGTGCTGGACGGTCCGGTCGAACGTCTCCAGTGGCATGTCCTCGACCAATGCGTAGTCGGCGAAACCGGCGTTGTTGATGAGGATGTCGATGCGGCCAGTTCGCTCCAGCACCGCGTCGATGAGGCCATCGCCTGCCCCGGCGTCCTCGAGGTCGGCGGTGAGCCCGAACGCCGACCCGCCAGCCTTCTCTATCAGCGCGATGGTCTCGTCGATGGTGCCGGGCAGCGCCACGGCACCCCCGCCTCGGCTGGATTGTGATGCTGTCCTGGCACGTGCGGTCACCGCGACGGTCGCGCCTTCCGCGGCCAGCCGCCGGGCGATGGCGCGTCCGATCCCTCTACTGCTGCCGGTCACCAAAGCCGTTTTGCCGGAAAGCAATTGCGTCATCGCAGCGTGAAATCCTCTTCGATGGGGGCCCGGTGCTGCTGCCAGACGTCGATCAGCCGGTACGGGCTGGCCACCACCACCCGGCCCGAACCCGACCGGTAATAGGTATGCGCAGTCGGCGTGTGGCACCACACGGTGCGGCTCATCGCCTCGTCAATCGCGGCAACGTAGTCGTCGTAGGCCCGTTGGGTGACCTCCATGGTGGTGACGTCACGTATGGACATCAATTGCAGACATTCCATGATGTAGTGCGCGAGCACCTCCATCGAGAAGTTGGCGCCCGCACCATGTCCCGGGCTGTAGTTCGGCGCCGACATGGTGAATAGATTGGGGAAGCCGGGCACCGTTCCGCCACGGTAGGCGCGCGGGCTGTCGCCCCACTCATCGGCCAGCTTCTTGCCGCCCCTCCCTCGTATGTCGACGGTGGACAGGAAGTCGAGATGGTAGCCGGTGGCGTAGATGATGACGTCGAGGTCGATCTGCCGACCATCTTGGGTGACGATGCCTTTCGCGTTGACCTCCGCCGGTTCGGCATCCTCTACGTAGACGTGGGCGTGGGTCAGCGCCGCGTAGTATCCGCCTGGATCACGGATGATCCGCTTGCCGTACGGCGCGAAGTCCGGGGTGACCTTGCGCGCGAGCTCGGTGTCCTTGCCGAACGTCTCCTCGATGTAACGCTGACACATTTGCAGCAGCACATCATTGGCCGCTGAGATCGACAGGTGGTCCCGGGCCCATTCCGGATCCTGCAGGATGACCGGGTAGTTGTTGTCCGCCGTGCCCCAATATGACTTCAGCCGAATCCAATTCGCGTAGTACGGCAGGTGCCGTCCCAGGTAGCGCCGATGTGCCGGCACGTCGTCGGTCAGCCGTTTACGGGGTGCCACCCAGTGCGGCTGACGCTGGAAAACGGTCAGGTGCGCCACCTCGTCGGCACACCTGTCGACGATTTGCACGGCGGTGCAGCCGGCCCCGATGATGGCGACCTTCTTACCGGTGAGGTCCAGCGACTGATCCCACAGCGCCGAGTGAATGCTGATGCCCGCGAACGTGTCTCGGCCTTTGACCGCTGGCCAGCGTGGCCGGTTGAGGTAGCCGGCCGCGGTGATCACGATGCTGGCGTAGCTGACATCGCGATTACCGTCGTCATCCACCGAATGGATCTGCCATTGCTTTCGCTGGTCGTCCCACCACAACGCCTCGACCTCGGTACGGAACCGGGTGTGCTCGCGCAGCTGGTGTTTGTCGGCCAGCGCCACCAAATACGCTTGATACTCCGCGCCCTGCGGATAGTAGCTGCTCCAGTCCGGGTTCACCTCACGCGACAGCGAGTAGTACGCCGACGGCGTGTCCACGCCGATGCCGGGGTAGGTGGTGGTCAACCAGGTCCCGCCTACCTCCGCGTTGCGGTCGAAGATCTCATACCCAACGCCAGCGTCGGCGGCGGCAAGCGCGGCGATCATGCCGGCGATGCCGGCACCGATGATGGCCACGTTCATCGTTTCGGGGATCGGCACCGTACGCGGCAATGTCGGCTGCGATAGCTGAAAGCCGCCTTGCTCGAGCAGCAACGGAACGAACTCGTCCTCGACGTCGGAACCGAGCGCCAGCGGTAGCAGGCGCGTGAAGAATTCGGGGTCACCGGCGCCCGGCGCCCCGGCGCCCCGGGCCGCGCCGAGTGCGGCCACTACGGCGTTCGCAAGTAACTCGGCGGTGTCAAGATCGGTGACGCCCGCCCGCTCAGGCGGGTCAGGGACATGGGAGATCTTCGGCCCGAAGCTGTCGATCACGGAAAGGTCGCCGGTGAGTTGCGCCAGCACCGCCACCAGCACGCCGGGGTCGGCCTGACGGAGGTTCGCCCGCAGTTCCTCGGGATCGACGGCAGTGTCGTCGGCACAGGAAGTCGTCACGGTAGCCATGTACCGAGTATCGAAGCAGTGGGACGCTTCCACGATCGGTCTTTCCTCTGAGCGGGACACGATTCCGGTTCGGCGCCAGGCAGAGAGTGTTCCACTCACCGGGCATCCGCGGAGTCCGCTAGACCACACGAGGGTTGACTCGCTGGCATGAGCAACGACATCACGCTCCAGGAGCTGCAAGAGTTCATCGCCGGCTTCTGGTACCACTACGACGAGGCTCACTACGACGAGCTAGCGGCGCGCTACGCGCAGGACGTGCGCTACCTGACCCGAAGCGACTCGGGCGCCAGCCCTTTCGAGGAACTGATGTCACCTGAACTGCGCGGCCGTGACGCGGTCATGGAGTGGCTGTCCGAGCATCGCAACCAAAGCCCGTACCCGTTGCGCCACCACGCCACAAATGTGCACCGTACGGTCACCGACGATGAGGTCACCCGGGCGCGGTTCTACATATTCGTCAACCAGATAGCGAACTTCGTGCCGTTCGCGGTGTCCAGCGGTGTGGTCAACGTCGGCGTGCGCCGCGGCACCAGCGGACTGGAGTTCACCGAGATGGACGTCATTCTCGACACCACTAACTCGGTGCTGCTGTCCGAGCTGCACGCTGACAGCACCACCGGTTCGTGAGCGCCCGCGAAACGTTCTCTGGCGGCGTCGCCGTCATCACCGGGGCCGGCGCCGGGATCGGTGCGGGACTAGCGCGATACGCCAGCCGGTTGGGCATGACCGTCGTGCTCGCCGACGTCGACTCAGCCGCCGTTTCCGCGCTGCGCGACGAACTGTCCGCGGCGGGGGGTGCGGCGCTCGACGTCGTATGCGACGTGCGCGATCCGGTCGCGGTGCAGGACCTGGCCGACCGGGTCTACCGAGATGTGGGTCCGGTGCGGCTGTTGGTGAACAACGCGGGAGTCGAGCAGTTCGGTTATCTGTGGGATACGCCAGTGGCCAACTGGCAGCGCGTCGTCGACATCAACGTGAGCGGGGTTTTCTACGGCGTGCGCGCCTTCCTGCCGAAGATGATGGCCAGCGACGAGCAGGCGTGGGTGTGGAACTTGTCATCGGTCGGCGGAGTCGTGTCGGTGCCGCTGCAGGCGCCCTACATCATGAGCAAGCACGCGGTGCTCGCCTTGACCGAGTGCCTGCATCTCGATGTTCAGTCGGCCGGACATGACCATCACGTTCACGTGCAGGCCGTGCTGCCCGGTGCGGTGGTATCCGAAATCTTCGAGTCGGCGGGCGGAGTCGACTCCGACGAGGCCAGTGACGCCGCGGCCGCCGAGTCGCAGCGTTCGGCCATGCTCGACATCAAGTCCCAGGCCATGGACCCGCTGGCAGCCGCCGAGACGGTCTTCGAGCAGGCCGCAGAGGGCCGTTTCTACCTTCTCACCCAGCCGGACTACGTCGGCTCGGCGATGACGGAGCGAGCGAATGTGCTTGCTTCGCAACGGCATCCAGCGCTGGCCACGAAGCGCCGCTTCGACCACGCAAAGCAATGACAACGGTGAGTCCGACACTGGATCCCGATGCCGCCGCGAGGGTCGCCTCGTTCGGTGACATCCCGCCGATGCGCCAGCGGGGTTTGGCCGCGGTGCGCGCCGCAATCGAGTCCGCGCCACTACCCGACGACATGCCCGAGATGGCCCGCATCACCGACACCGTCATGCCCGGCCCGGCTGGTCCTATTGCAATCCGGATCTACTGCCCGATAGGTGATTCCGGGCAGCCTGTGTTGGTTTACTTCCACGGCGGCGGACTTGTCATGGGCTCCAACCACTCGTTCGAGCCGCTGGCCCGCGCATTGGCATCTGCGTCGGGAGCCACCGTTGTCGCCGTCGACTACCGGTTGGCCCCAGAGTCTGCGCCGCCAGCACAGTTCGACGACGCCTTTGCCGCAACCGAGTGGGCGTCGCGGAACGCGGACGGCCTCGGGCTCGACGCCGGCCGGCTCGCGGTAATCGGCGACAGTGCGGGCGGCTCGCTGGCGGCCGCAGTTGCGCTGGCCTCGCGCGATCGCGGCGGGCCCGCGATCTGTGCGCAGGTGCTGCTGTACCCGGGTCTGGATCGCGACATGACCGCTCCGTCGATCACCGCGATGACCGACGGGCCGTTGCTTGCCCGCGACGACATCGATTACATGCACACCCTCGCCGACGGCGACGCCGGGCCGCCCACCGACCCCTACCTGGTTCCGGCCTACGCCGCCGACCTGTCCGGACTGCCGCCGGCAATCGTGGTGACCGCCGGCTGCGACCCAATCCGCGACTGGGGCGAGCGCTACGCGGACCGGCTTCGCGACGCCGGCGTGCAAACGACCTGCACCCGCTACCCGGGGATCTACCACGGCTTCTTGATGCGGTGTGACGCCACCGCACGGGGCCGGCTGGCGATTGCCGAGATCGGCGCGCTGCTACGGGTCAAATTCGCTCATCCCGTTCGGTTTTGACCTCCCGGTCACCGGACATCGCAGAGCCGCTGCGTCTTCTCGCCGCAGACAATTTCACCAGACCTGCAGAAGGAGATCGCAGATGCTCACCGACGAGCGCCGAATGGAGCTTTCCGACGTGCTGCGGCCGGCCGCGCCGCCTCGCGAGATCGACAACGTCTATACCGAAGGCCAACGCGAGCGTCTGCTGGACGTCGTGCGAACCGAGGGTCCGTGGAAACTGATCATCGCCCAACACTTCGCGTCGGCCGACGAACTGATGGCCACGATGAGCGGCCTTTTCCCCGAGGGATTTACGCCGTCGCTCGACCTTTTCCTCACTCCCACCTTCCGTGGCTACCTCGCCAACTACGGCGCGGTGCTCTACCCCCAGCTGCACGACTGCTTTTATAACGAGCGGTTTGTGCAGATGGCCAAGGATTACTGGAACGCCGAATACGCCAAGCCGCAGTTGATGCTGTTCAACATCAACGGGCCGTGCGCTAATCGCGATCCGGGACACATGGATTCACCCAGCTTCCGCGGGGTCCGGCATGAGAACGCACCGACCTGGCTGACCAGCGTGATGGGCAAATCCGGCCTGTTCGGCGACTACCTGATCAAGATGGCACAGGTGATCACATGGTTCTCACTGGACGGAGGCAGCGGGTTCACTTACTGGCCCGACGGGCCGCTCAAGGCGCCCCGGCGCATCCTGCCGCCGATCAATAACCGCGGCGTCGTGGTGCAGAACGAGATGATGGTGCACCGCGGTGAGGCGAACGGTCCTCTAGACCAACAGATTCCGGCCGGCCTCGAATTCGGCACTGTGTTCGTCGGCGATCCTGCGGATCGCGATCATTGGCTGGTCAAGAACGGTGACGAGGTGATCGCCCGCCATCACACCGACCAACTGCGGTTCCTGGTGCACTGGTCAGCAGAGGTGTTCTCCGACTTCGACGAATTGAAGAAGAACATGGACGGCTCCGACGACCTGACTGTCGAGAACGCCATCGACATCATGGCCGACGACGCCAATGCCAGAGGTCTCAAGATCGAGATACCTAGCGAACCGCTTCACGATCCGGCGTTCATCAGTGCACTCAACTCAGCCTTCGACATCGGCGGTCCGTCGGCTTATCCCGAGGAGGCGCCTATCAGTGCCTTCCAGCTGGCCTGATTGATCAGTCAGGTTGTCACTGGCCACGTTTCATCGACCACCGGCAAGTGACCGTCACCGACCGCGCCGACAATCGGGTCGGTCAACGCCGAACACCCCAGGAACACGCCCCGTCCTGAGTAGCCGCCCGCATTGTCGGGGTCACGATTCTGCAAGCACTGAGCCGACGCTGCGGCATTCCATTGCACGCTGGTCTGATTCCAGCTGCCCTTCCGCACGAGCACCGAAGCACCGCAGTGCCCGCAGGCCACCGGCACCATCGGAGAGTCGCACAGCCGGTCGTCGGTCCGGAGCATCATCAAATAGCCTCCGCCACAGACTTTTCAGCGAGGTTCGCTTCAACCACCTTCGTCCACTCCTCGTGCGGGCTGGTGGTGTCGAGTTCATGTTCGAAGCGGTCCACCATGTCTGGCGTCACATCATCGACATCTACGTAAAACTGTTCATACCAACGCCGGAGCTGATAGACCGGCCCATCCTCCTCGCAGAGCAGCGGATTGTCGATGCGTGCCTTGTTCTTCCAGATGGCGACATCCTGCTCGAATCCCATCTTGACGAACTCCCCGAGCGCGATCGCGGTCTGCATCGCGAGTTCGGACGGCAGCGTCTCGGACTTTTTCACAATGATGCCGTATTGCAGGACAAAGGAATTGGCGTCGATCGGATAGTGACAGTTGATCAGTACGGTCTTGTGGTCGGCGTCCTCATAATGATATGTCAGATCGTCGATCATGAAAGACGGGCCGTAGTAGGACGCGACCGAGGTCGTGCCAAGCATCCGTGCGCCTTCGGTGTCGCCGAGATCGGGGCGCCCCGCACTAGTCATGTACTGAGTCGCGACATGCCCTTCGAAGATGTTTTTGAAATGTGTGGGCAGCGAACCGTGAATGTAGAAAAAGTGCGCCATGTCGACGACGTTGTCGACGATCTCACGGCAGTTGGTGTTGACGATCGTCGTGTACCAATGCCAGTCGGTCCACTCTTCACTGGTCGCGCCCTCGATACGCGGAATCGACACCTCCGGTGCTGGCGGATGGCCCTCCGGATCATTGAAAACAAACAGCATCCCGTCTTGCTCGGAGCTGACCCATTTCGTGGTACGAGCCAACTTCGGCACCCGTTTGCTGTACGGCACCCGCTTACAGCGCCCGTCGCCGCCCCAGCGCCAATCGTGGAAGGGGCACGCGATTTCGTTTCCCTTCACCTCACCCTGAGTGAGGTCACCACCCATGTGACGGCAGTAGCCGTCGAGAATGTTGATCGCGCCGTCGTCGCTTCGGAAGACCACCAGCTTCTTTCCAAAAGCGTTGATGCCGTGCGGCTTACCATCGCCGAAGTCCTTGGTCAGCCCCAGGCAGTGCCAGCCTCGGGCATATCGGGATGGGGCCGCCGTGGCTTCGATCTGGCGAATCTCTTCGGTGTTCGACTGCAACGTCATGTGGTTGTTCTACAACCGGCGACGCGGTTGTGACCGCCGACCTCCCGCTGGCAGGGATAAGCGCTGGCCGCGGTTATTCCACGACCTAATGTCGTCGTTGTGACGTTAGGACAGCCCACCGCAATCCCGGACGAGACGACTGTCGACCTTCTCGTCGTGGGGTCTGGGACCGGCGTAGCGGCCGCATTAACCGCCCACGAATCCGGGTTGACGGTGTTGATCGTTGAGAAGTCTAGGTATGTCGGCGGGTCCACCGCGCGATCAGGCGGGGCCCTGTGGTTACCGGCGAGCCCGATCCTCGAGGAGCAGGCAGCCGGCGATAGCGTGGAGCGCGCGACAACCTACCTGCGGTCGGTGGTTGCCGACAGTGCTCCCGCCGCGAGGTCCGACGCTTTCCTGCACAATGTCACGGCGACGGTCGAGATGCTTCGACGGACCACCCCGATTCGCTTGACATGGGCCAAGGACTATTCCGACTACCACCCTGAGCTGCTCGGCGGAGCCGCGCGCGGGCGCACATGCGAGTGTCGCCCGCTGAATACCGCAGTCCTGGGTGAGCACCGAGCACGGCTGCGGCCTGGCGTCATGGAAGTCAAGATCCCGATGCCGACCACCACAGCGGACTACCGATGGATGAACTTGATGGCCCGCGTTCCACGAAAAGGCCTGCCGACCATCGCCAAACGCCTCGCACAAGGAGTGGGTGGACTTGCCCTCGGCCGACGCTATGTCGCGGGCGGACAGGCCTTGGCTGCAGGGCTGTTCGCTGGTGCGCTGAAAGCGGGCATCCCGATATGGACCGACACCGAGTTGACGCAGCTGACGTCCGAGAACGGACGGGTCACCGGCGCGGTGCTCAGTCATGCCGGGCGCGAGGTGACCGTCACCGCGCGTCGTGGCGTGGTGCTGGCTGCCGGCGGATTCGACCACAACATGGGCATGCGAAAGAAGTTCCAGTCCGAATCGCTCGGCGAGCA
Source organism: uncultured Actinomycetota bacterium (assembly GCA_963824335.1). GTDB lineage: Bacteria > Actinomycetota > Actinomycetes > Mycobacteriales > Mycobacteriaceae > Mycobacterium. Next base: position 8,680 of record CAWGPB010000034.1, on the reverse strand, counting down.
CCTGAGTTTCGGCGCCGACACCAACACCGGCGATGCGATCCACGCTGCCCAAGACGTTGGCGCCGCTATTGATCTAATGGATCAGGCGTGGTGGTTTCCGGCTATCGCACCGCTGCCCGGGGCGACCCCGTCGGTGATGTTGGCCGAGCGATCGTTGCCAGGCTGTTTGATCGTCGACCAAACTGGCACCCGATTCACCAACGAGGCAATGGATTACATGTCTTTTGGGCAGCTGGTGCTGGAACGCGAACGCTCCGGGCACCCGGTGGAATCCATGTGGATCGTGTTTGATCAGAAGTACCGCAACAGCTATGTCTTCGCCGGCCAACTATTTCCCCGCATGCCGATACCACGGTCGTGGTACGCAGCGGAAATCGCCTATCGAACCGATGATCTCGGTGACCTTCCAGATAAAATGGGTGTCCCCCGCACCTCGTTCATGGCCACGATGGCGCGGTTCAACGAGATGTCGCGGGCAGGGTATGACGCTGACTTCGGCCGCGGCAGCAGCGCCTACGACCGATACTACGGTGATCCCACTATCGCCCCGAATCCCAATCTGCGCGCGCTTGACCACGGCCCGTTCTATGCAGTGCGGATGGTGCTCAGCGACCTCGGCACCTGCGGCGGTCTGCGCGCCGACGAACGCGCCCGAGTACTGCGCGAAGACGGCAGCGCCATCAATGGCCTCTACGCGATCGGCAACACCGCTGCTAATGCGTTCGGGAACACCTATCCCGGCGCGGGCGCGACGATTGCCCAGGGATTGGTGTACGGCTACCTCGCCGCCCGGGATGCCGCCGGGGAATGATCAGTCCGGCTCCTCGGCATCGGCCTTTTTCTCGATCTCGTACCAGAAATCCGGTGTAGGCCAAGGGATCTTGGCCGGAACTCCGGTCTTCCGCTGCGGGAAGGTCGCTTCGGCCTCGTCGAGTTCTTTGATCATCTTCAGAGCGAGCTCACGTTCGTTGGCGTAGTAACGCTCAGCCCACTGCAAAGCGACGCGGGCGTACGCCCAGGAGTCGTCGGCGCCGGCCCACCGGGCATCCTTCGCCGCGTTTCGATGCATCTCGTCGGCATACGCGACATGCTGTTGCAGCGTCTCCCTGAGTCGCGCGGGGTTGGTCAGATGCCCCAGCGTCACGCGAAGGAGCGGACCGTGTTTGAGTGTCGGAGGATCGACGGGCGACTCATTCGCCCACTGGGTCACCGCGTCCACGCCCTGCTCGGTGATCTTGTACAGCCTACGATTGCGTGTGCCGCCGGTGTTCTCGACGCGCGAGGTCACCATGCCCAGCTTCTCCAGCTTCTTTAGCTCTGAGTAAATCTGGCTGTAGGCCGGACTGCCGTAGAAGAACCGCATACTCCAGTCGATCCACTTGCGGATGTCATAGCCTGAAAGTTCGTGCTCGTAAGACAGCACGCCGAGCAGTGCCCAGCTGGTCGCAGCAAGATTCTGCCGACCGGGCAAAGTGGCGTCTTCCATTTTTTCAGGCTAACAACTCCGGTCGCCATCCATGGGTTACTGACCGCTGGCCGGGAAGCGGTATTGCCCGGCAGACGATGTGCGACCAACGATGTCTTGCACACGGACTGCGACGGAGGTTTTCGTGACCGCGGAGTTAGCGGAGCTGGAGTCGGCATCTCGGCAGCTGGCCGATTCGGTGCGCCGCCTCATCGACGCCACGATCAGAACTCAGCGCGACGCGGCGAATCTCGTCGAAGTCAGCCGCTTAATCGACTGCGCGACTGAGGAGTTAAGCGCTGCGATGATGCCGAATTCCTTCGGCGTCCAAGCCAGTGAGGACGGTCGACCGATGGCGTGGGGCAACGTGATGATCGGCCTACGCAACGCCATCGCACCTCCCCTGGTCGTCAATCGGGGATCAGACGGCGACGTATGGAGCGAATTCACCCTCGGCGCGGCCTACGAGGGTCCACCCGGTCTCGTGCACGGCGGGGTGTGCGCCATGGTGCTCGACCATGTCTTGGGCGCGACGGCGCACAAGCCGGGGAGCGCGGCCTTCACCGGGACCCTCCGAATCCGCTTTCTCCGCGGCACACCACTCGGCGAACTGAATGCGCACGCCCGCGTCGACCGGGTGGAGGGCGTCAAGACCTTCGCCGTCGGTCACCTGGCGGACGAACACGGTGTCACCGTCGAGGCCGAAGGCGTGTTCATTCACCCTCGGGAGCAAGCACCCGTCGGCTAGGCGCGGACCGGCGCCAGACGCTTCAGGGCCAACCCACCTTCGAACGGTCGATAGGCAAAAGCGGCCGGGGCAACGTAACCGGTGTCCTCAAGTGGGGTGTGCACCTCGGCGACAGTCGGCCCGATCTTGGCGGCAACAGCCGCCAGCGCATCGAGGTCGAACCGATACAAGCGACCCGCGTTGCCGCCCAAGATCTTTCGGCACGTCTGCTCAGATTGGTCATGCAGAGCCCACCGGATGGCCAGCTTGGAGTGGGGAGTGAAACCTTCCTCGTGCGGATAGTCACTACCCCACATCATGTGATCGGCCCCCATGAAATCGATCATCGCGGATTCATAAGGCGTCAGCTCGCTGGCCAAATAACAATTCCGCTGTGCATATTCAGTCGGCGTCAACGTCAACGCGTCCACGGACGACCCGCCGAACATCCCATAGGTCCGGTTGCCGGCCTCCGATTTCATGGTCGGCACCATGGCATCGAGCACTGCCAGTTGTTGTTGCACCCACAGGGTGCCCTGTTCGGTCGGCACGAACCGCAATGTCGGATACCGCTCGAAGACTCCGGCGAGAATCAAGTGACCCAGCGTGCGCTGTGCCCACAGCGCCATCTCGGTGACCAGCACCGCGTTGGAGGCCGGCTGGTCCATCGGCATCTCGGGGCTACCGGCGCCCGCGTGCTGCACCACTGTCAGATCCAATTCGGTACAGAGCGCCCAGATCGGTTCGTAGCACGTGTGAAAGAGCGGGGCCACATGCGGATCGCCGGGCGAGACAGGCGGGAGAAGCACGCCCCCGAAACATTCCTGTGCAGCTCCCCATCGAATCTCCTGCAAGGCCAACTGCACATCGTTGGGAAAGACCTGGATCAATCCGCGGCGACGGGTCGGGGCCAATGAACAGAAATCGACCTGCCAGCGGTTGTGGGCCTGGACGCCGGCCCAACGCTTCTCGAACTCATCACGAGTTCGGGGCAGGCTGATGGTGATGTTGGGAGTGGTCGGGAAGAACGGCGGAACAGTGTTGGGCAGCAACACTTCCGCGGCCACCCCATCGGCGTCCATGTCGGCGATCCGGAGCTTGCTGTCCCAATTCCGGCTGGCGGTGGCGATGATCAGATCGTCGAAGGGGCTGACATAGGTTTTGGCCCACGCGTCGAACTCGTCGTACAGGCGCGCCGGCAGATACGCCTTGTAGTCGTAGAGATCGGCTCCGGCGTGCGTATCCGTCGAGATGACGACGTAGCGGTCGATTGTGTCCCACGTTGTAGGCATCGCGTCCTCCGGCGTTATCGCTATCGAGGCTAGCCTTCCGTGTGTCGCCGTGACCGCAAGATCACCATCTCGGTCAGTGGACACGTTTGACAGATTTGAAGTCAGACGACTCCGCGCAGGCCGTCGGCGCCGAACGCCGGTTCCAGCATCGCGCTGAAATCCGGGCCGCGCCGCAGCAGGTGCCCGCCGTCGACGTTGATGGTTTGGCCGGTGACCCAGCCGGCGGCATCGCTGAGAAGGAACATCGCCATGTTGGCGATGTCCTCGGCCTCACCGACCCGAGGTAGCGGCGTGCAAGCGCGGTAGTCCTCGGACAGTTCGGGTGAGTCGGTGATCGGGGCGACCATGTCGGTGCGGATCAGGCCGGGGCGGATGCTGTTGACCCGCACCCAGGACGGGCCGAGCTCGTCGGCAGCCAGCATCATCAGATGGTCGAGCCCGGCCTTCGTGACACCGTAGGCGCCGAACCAGCGGTGGGTATTGCTGGAGGCGATCGACGAGATCCCGACGAACGACCCGCCTCCGCCGCGCACCATCTCGCGGGCGCAGTGCTTGAGCACGTACATGCTGCCGTTGATGTTCAGGTCCACCGTGCGCCGCCAGGCGTCGGAATCCATCTGGGTGAGCGGGCCGATGGTCAGCGATCCGCCGGCGCAGTGCACGGCGCCGTGTAACCGGCCGTGCCATGCCGTCGCAGCCTCGACGGCGTTGGTGACCTCGTCTTCGTTGGTGACGTCGGCGGGCTCGTAGCGGATCGCGCCACCATCCGCCTTGACCGCATCGATCTCCTCGACGGCCGCCGCGAGCCGGTCGGCGTTGCGGCCGACGATCATGACCGAGGCGCCCGAGGCGACCAATCCGGCCGCAACCCCTTTGCCGATCCCGCTGCCACCACCGGTGACCAGGTACGTCCGGTCTTCGAACGAAAGCTGCATGCCGACCCCTTCGCGCCGAAACTGAAACAGGTTCTAGCTATAGAACCATGCGCTGGTCAACGCAACTACTGCGACTAGGGAATGTCCTTGCGGGCGATCTTCGTCGGCTTCGGGTTGCGCCAGTCCTCAACATCCGGCGGCAGCCCGACGGGGTACCGGTTCTCGTTGTGCGCGGCCCAGTGCGCGTGCCCCAACTCGTGAATGTGGAACGCGTGCCGCAACGCCTCGGTGAAGCCCATCGCGTCCGAGGCGGCGTTTACCGAGTCCTTGATCAACAGCGCGGCCATGGTCGGCCGCTCGGCGATCCGGCGGGCGAACTCGAGAGTCTTGTCGTCCAACTCGTCGGCCGGAAAGACCTTGGATACCATCCCGAGTCGGTAGGCCTCGTCGGCGTCCAGCGAATCTCCGGTCAGCAGAAGTTCTTTGGCTTTACGCGGACCGAATTCCCAAGGGTGAGCGTAGTACTCGACTCCAGGCATACCCATCCGCACGCCCACCACATCGCTGAACTTTGCGTTGTCGGCGGCCACGATCAGATCGCACGCCCAGATCAGCATCAGAGCCGCGGAGATAGCGTTGCCCTGCACCTGGGCGATGGTGATCTTGCGCAGATCACGCCAACGGCAGGTGTTCTGGAAGAAGTAGTGCCACTCCTGGAGGTAGACCTTTTCCATAACGGCTTCGCGAGTGCCGCCATTGCCGCGAAAGCTGGGAAGCTGCTGCGGACCGGGAGCCCGCTCCGCCAGCGCCAACTCCGAGCCGAGGTCGTGGCCGGCGGAGAAGTTCCTACCGCGGGCGGCCAGGATCACCACCCGAACGGTGTCATCGGCCTCGGCACGCAGGAACGCCTCGTCGAGTTCTACGAGCAGCCCGCGACTCTGCGCGTTGTGCGCCTCGGGGCGGTTCAGCCAGATCCGGGCGATACGGCCCTCGTCTAGCGTTTCGTAAGCCACCAACTCGTTGGGGACTGACATTGGCCACCTCATTCGCCTTGGCTGTGCCTGATGATGCTGTGCCTGGTCGTGCTGTGCCTGATCACGCTGTGCCTTATCACGCAGCGAAGTTACACATTACGACCAGGCCGTAAAGCTTTTGCCGCGGGGTTGCGGCACCCTATTCGAGTGTTTACGCACTTCGCCTACAGTTAAGACATGCCCGCTACACCTGATACCCATGAAATCGATGACGTTGAGCCCCTGCCCGACGACACCGCCAGCCAGGCTCGGCGTGTCGTAGCGGCCTACGCGGAGGACGCCGACGAGTGTCGCGTGTTCCTGTCGATGCTCGGTATTGGACCCGCGAAAATCGAGGTGTAAGTGCCCCGCGCAGGAGGCAGTGGCTCAACGAGCCCTGTCTCCGGTGTGTCCGACTTCGTCGTTGTCGCCAACCGGCTGCCGATCGACATGGAGCGATTGCCCGACGGCACTACGAACTGGAAGCGCAGCCCGGGTGGTCTGGTCACCGCGCTCGAGCCGCTGCTCCGCCGCCGTCGCGGCGCCTGGATCGGGTGGCCCGGGGTCGTCGACGACGACGTGGATGTCGAAGACGAGCCCATCGACAACGAGGATCTTCGGCTGTACCCGGTGCGGCTATCGGCCGACGACGTCGAAGAGTATTACGAGGGTTTCTCCAACGCCGCGCTGTGGCCGCTCTACCACGACGTCATCGTCAAACCGATCTACCACCGCGAGTGGTGGGACCGGTACGTCGACGTCAACCGCCGGTTTGCCGAGGCGACGGCACGCGCTGCCACCGAAGGCGCGACCGTCTGGGTGCAGGATTATCAGCTGCAACTGGTCCCCGCGATGCTGCGCGAACTCCGACCAGATCTCACGATCGGGTTTTTTCTGCATATCCCGTTCCCGCCTGTCGAGCTGTTCATGCAGATGCCGTGGCGGACCGAGATCGTGAAGGGTCTGTTGGGCGCTGACTTGGTGGGCTTTCACCTGCCCGGCGGTGCGCAGAACTTCCTTATCCTCGCGCGCCGCCTGATCGGCGCGAGCACCTCCCGGGGTTCGGTCGGGGTGCGGTCGAAGTTCGGTGAGGTGCATCTCGATGACCGCGTCGTGCGAGTGGGTGCGTTCCCGATCTCCATCGACTCGACTGAGCTCGACCACAAGGCACGCGGCCGCAACATCCGCCGGCGGGCAAAGGAAATCCGCGCCGAGATCGGCAATCCGCGCAAGGTCCTGCTCGGCGTCGACCGGTTGGACTACACCAAGGGCATCGACGTACGACTCAACGCGCTCGCCGAACTACTCGCCGAGGGCCGCGTCAAGAGCGAGGACACGGTCCTGGTCCAGCTCGCGACCCCGAGCCGTGAACGGGTCGAGAGCTACCAGAAGCTGCGCGAGGAGATCGAGCGCCAAGTCGGCCATATCAACGGTGAATACGGCGAGGTCGGCCGCCCGGTAGTGCACTACCTCCACCGCCCGGTCCCCCGCGACGATCTGATCGCGTTCTTCGTGGCCAGCGACGTCATGCTGGTGACGCCGCTGCGGGACGGGATGAATCTGGTGGCCAAAGAATACGTCGCGTGCCGCAGCGATCTCGGCGGCGCGCTGGTACTCAGCGAATTCACCGGCGCCGCAGCCGAACTCACGCAGTCCTACCTGGTCAACCCGCACGACCTCGAAGGTGTCAAAGATGCGATCGAGGCAGCGATCAACCAGCCCGAGGACGAGGGGCGGCGCCGGATGCGGGCCCTGCGACGTCAGGTACTGGTCCACGACGTCGACCGGTGGGCCAAGTCATTCCTTGATGCGCTGTCCGCAGGACACCCGTCAGACAGCTGAATCCGTGGGTGTAGTGCCTGGCGCACTGCGATACTCGATGCACTCCCCGCACGCGGGAGGTACCCCTAAGCCGGAAGGGAGCCCGCAGGTGATCATCTCCCGCGGCCTGACCGCCGCCGCAGCGATGACACTCGTCGCTGTGGGCACGTCGACCCCCGCACAGGCGCTCGGGCCGCCCGCGGACGGCCTGTACAGCTTCACCGAGGCCGGAGTGCCCACCACGACGTGGAAGATCGTCGCGCTGTGCGATGCCCCGTCCCGGCAGCGGGCGATCCCCGATTTCACCGACCCCGTTGTCGCGGCGGATCTTTGCGCGTTGAACGTCAGCAGCACCACTGCCCGGGTGATAAGCCGCGCGGAGAAGATGGCTAACTTCGTCGGTCGGGCCCGATTAACCAGCGATCAGTGGACCTTTCAGGTCGGCAAGTCCAACGGCGTCTCGTGCCCGGACGGCAGCACCGCACCCTCGACGGATACCTATGCGTTCGACGATGTGTCACTCACCGGCACGCACACCAGTATCCACAGTGACGTCTGCGGACTGCAGCCCGCAATGACGAAAACGCCGTTCACCCTGGCCTTTCAGGGTCCGCTGCCCGCTCCGGCGGACCGTTATCCGTTGAACTGCAACGAGATCGGGCAATGCCGCTGATGCCACAAACCGGCTAGATCGGCGCGATGAAATTGATCAACCACTTGCCGTCGATCCGCTGGTAGTCGACCCGCACCCGACTACCTTTGTACACAGGCTCTTTCGAACTATCAGTCCAGATTGAGTTCACGTACATCAACACCGATGCTGAGTCCCGTTTTGCGGACATGACTCCCGCACCGGATACATCGACCTGACTGACCACTTGCCTCTTGCGGGCTTCCGGGATGATGTCGGAGTTCACCTGCTTTTTGAAAACCTCGCGATACGCGGGCGTCAGAAGCGGATACACGTCGTCCATGCTGCGCTCGACTGTCTGATAGTCGTAGCCGAGGACTCGTGGGACATCCTTGGTGGCCTGCGGCGGCAGCGCCGCGCGCGCATATTCCTCGCCATGCGTCTGCACGCGGTCCCAGTAGAACCAACCACCCACCGCTGACAGACCGACAAAAGCGGTGGCCAACAAGCTAACGGCAGCGGCGATCAGCCATCGCATCAATCGCCCCCGTTCGGCCATTTCAAGTCATCGCCGGTCATGCGGCCGTTCTCGTCCTCGTGGACGATGACGCGCATCCGGTAGGGCTCAGATGGTTTGTTCACGCCGTCCCTGCTGGTGACGGTGACCCGAATCGCCACCAGCACCGATGCGTTGTCGCTGACCTCGTCGATGCTCTCCAGAGCAGCGCCGTTGACAACCGCCTCCGATGTCGCGTCCGTGTGGCGGAATATTGCTTTGATGTTTTCGACGTTGTTGTTGGAGCTGAGCATGCCACGCAGCGGCCCACTGGTGATGTCGACGAACCTCGCCACGCTC
>CAWGPB010000033.1:0-249036 GCA_963824335.1 uncultured Actinomycetota bacterium | reverse complement strand
CGTGCCGCGCCTTGCGGTCGGCGTCTACGCCACCAGCGCCTCCACCCCACTGTTCTTCGCTCAGGCCATCGGCCGGTTTGTCCGGTCCCGGCGGCCCGGGGAGACTGCGAGCGTCTTCCTGCCGTCGGTGCCTTCGCTGCTGCTGCTGGCCAGCGAGTTGGAGGCGCAGCGCAATCACGTTCTCGGGCAACCACATCGGGAGACCGACAAACTCGCCGAGGCGCAGCTTCGCCAAGACGAGCCGTCCGAGATGGACAACAAATTCGAGTCGCTGGGCGCCGACGCCGAACTGGACCAGGTGATTTTCGACGGCTCGTCGTTCGGTACCGCCACCCCGGCCGGTAGCGACGAAGAGGCCGACTACTTGGGAATACCCGGCTTGCTGGACCCCGTGCAGATGCGAGAGTTGTTGCGCCGCCAGCAGGAAGAGCAGTTCGACCGCCGTACTCGCGACGGTGTGACCACAGCCCAACCCGCCACCCGGCACGGGCAACTACGTGACCTCCGTCGTGAGCTCAACGCGCTGGTGTCAGCGGCCCACTACCGACTTGGCAAGCCGCACGGGTGGATTCACAACGAATTGCGCCGGCTGTGCGGTGGGCCACCTATCGCCGCGGCCACCAGCGAGCAACTCGCGGCCCGGATCATCGCGGTGCGCGGGCTGACGGCCTAGGAGACTGCTTACCCGCCCCTGCAGCCCCATGAGCTGACCGTCTGGTGAATGTGGAATTGGGACCACATGCGATATCACCGCCACGCTGATATCGCATATGGGTCGTTTTCCAAAAATCGATCACCCCAAGGTCTCGGTACCGGTGGGGCTTATGTGGCTCTAGCGGTCGCCGCGCTGACCCGTCAAAGGCCTAGCGGATCGCCCAGATGCTGTCGGCCACCCACGGCGACGCGTCCGCCGCGATCGACCACATCAGGTCCTCCGGTACGTCGATCAGCGGATAGCGCTTGACGCCCGCGGCCGTGGCCGCGACCAACGTGGCGACCTTGGCCCGGCGCTGGAACGGCGTCTGGCGCACGGTCCAGCTGATGATGCCTGCCGTGGCGAGGCAGTCGCGGCGTCGTTCCAGGCTGCCGGATCGCATCACCAGCCAACCGTCGTGGACCCGGTGCCCGAGCGCGCTGATCCGGTCGACCGCCAGCAGCGCGCACCACGCCGTCACCGCGATCCAGGCAGGCCATACCCAGACGGGCACAACGGATTTCCCGAACAGCACAGTGCCACAGCCAGCGCCACACCGGCCACCACGGGCAGCCCGAGCGCACGTGTCCATCGTCGGGTCGCGGCCCGACGGCCGTGACCGCGTAGCGGCCCGCAGACGACCTCGGGTCGCCGACCAGCTCGAGTCATCACCGCCTCGGCCGTGGACAGCGGACACGGCGGCAGCAGCACCGACGCCTCACCGGCGCCGTGTACGCCGGTCATCACCGCATCCAGCCGGGCGCCGCCGAACGTCGCGCACCAACAGGGGTTGCCGCAGTGTCCCGCCGCGCAGCCTGCTCATGTCGTAGGCGCGTTCGCGAAAACGCAGCAAGCCATGCCGCAGGTGCAGGACGTCAGCCTGGCGCAGCAGCACCAGGTTGCCGTAGGTCAGCAGCGACCGCAGCACCGCGAGCAACACCGATGCGACCAGAACCAGCGCCGCCGATCGATCGCGACGGTGCTGGTCGTCCCCAACCGTCCGGCCGCGTCGAGCGCCGACTCGACGAGCCGCGAATGCTGCAGTGGCCCAACGACTCCGCTCTGGTAGACCACACCGGCCGCGGCGGCGATGGTCAGCAGATCCGGACACACTCAGCGGCGAATACCGCAACCACGCCGGCTGCCAGCGGGCCAGCACCGTGCCGTCGGCGGGGCTCCGCGGTCGTGGCGTCGACCTCATCGGCCGCTTCGGCGAGCAGAATCGCCCTCAGCCGCGGCACCTGCCCGACCTCGACGGCATTGAGCTCGAATCCCCCGGAGCCGCTCTCGCCCTTGGCTTCCTGACCGGTGCTCACTCGCACCACCGCCAGGCCCATCAGCCGGTGCAGCAACCGCGCATCGCTGCTCACCGAACGAATCCGGCTGAGCGGCAACGACAATACCTTGCGTTGCAGGAGACCGCTCCGTATTACTGCAGCTGGATCGGCATCGATGCGGTAGCTGGTGGTGACCCAGCGCGCCACGCCGACCACGACCGTGTACCCCAGCACCGCGAACGTCCAGGACTGGTTACCGGTCGTCGTCCCCAGCACGATGGCACCGATCAGAAACGGCAGCTCGCGCAGCAGTTCGTGCACCGGGTGAAGCAGCAGCATCCTGGGACTCAGCCGCTGCCAGTCGATTTGCCCTTGATCGGACCGAGTGGTCACGTCGCGTCCTCGGCGCCGATAGCCGCGATGTCGGTCAACTGTGCGACGAGATGGTCGGCGACGTCGACGTCGAGCGCGACGATGTGTACCGCACCGGCCGAGGAAGCGGTCGTGACGGTGACATTGGCCAGCCCGAACAACCGGTCCACCGGGCCACGGTAGGTGTCGACGGTCTGCACCCGCGAGATCGGCGCGATGCGCCGTTCCTGGACCAGCCATCCGGTGCGGGTGTACACCGCCTGCGGGCCGAGTTCCCACCGGTGCACCCGGTAGCGCCACACCGGAACAACCGCCGTCGCGATGATCGCGCCGAACACCGTCACGATGCCCACCACGATGTGCAGCCACGCGCATCCGCCGGTCGAACTCGAACCATGCGACTTGCCCGACGGCCAACAGCAGCCAAGGAAAGATGCCGCCGACCGCCCACCGCAGCGGCGCGCGTCGACTCGGCAGATGTGCGGGATCGACCATGTCCACGCCACGAGGATGCCACCGAGCCCAGTAGGCCGACAGCGACACGACGAGACCGACCGTCGGTGAGTATCGTTTTCCTCGATGAGTTCCGACGGCAAATGGACCAACGGTGACATACCCGACCAGGGCGGCCGGGTCGCCATCGTCACCGGCGCGAACACCGGCCTCGGCTACCACGCCGCCGCTGCGCTGGCCCAGACCGGCGCCCACGTCGTGCTGGCGGTGCGCAACCTGGAGAAGGGCAATCTCGCACTGGCGCGCATCGTCGCCGCCCACCCCGACGCCGACGTCACACTGCAAGAACTCGACCTCAGCTCGTTGGCCTCGGTGCGCGCTGCCGCAGCGGCGCTGCGCCAGGCCTACCCGCGGATCGACCTGCTGATCAACAACGCCGGGGTGATGTGGACGCCCAAGCAGCTCACCGACGACGGCTTCGAAATGCAGTTCGGCACCAACCACCTGGGCCACTTCGCCCTGACCGGGCTGCTGCTGGACAACCTGCTGCCGGTGCGGGGCTCGCGGGTGGTGACCGTCAGCAGCATGGGCCACCGGCTGCGCGCCGCGATCCACTTCGACGATCTGCAGTGGGAGCGCAGCTACGACCGGCTACGCCGCCTACGGGCAGTCCAAGCTGGCCAATCTGCTGTTCACCTACGAGCTACAGCGCCGACTGGCCGACCACCACAACGAACACCATCGCGGTAGCCGCCCACCCCGGCGCGTCCAGCACCGAGCTGGGACGCAGCGTGCCGACGCTGCTCAAACCGCTGTTCACGGTGGCGGGCCCGCTGCTCTTCCAAAGCGCGGCGATGGGCTCGCTGCCCACGCTGCGAGCCGCCACCGACCCCGCTGTCGAAGGTGGCCAGTACTACGGGCCTGACGGCCTCGGCGAGCAGCGCGGCCACCCGAAGGTGGTCTTCTCCAGCGAGCAGTCGCACGACGAAGATCTGCAGCGCCGGCTGTGGACGGTCTCCGAGGAACTGACCGGCGTCACGTATCCGGTCTGACAACCATCGCGGCTCTTCTAAGATGACCGCGTGGCACGACGTCCCCGCACGACCGCCGAGACTCCGACGATCAGTCCGCAGCATGTGCTGTCGTTGCTGCGCTCGACCGTTCCTCCCGTGCATCCAGCGGGTCTTCCGTTCATTTCCGCCGGCCTGGGCTTGGCCCTGGTCGGCCGCCGCTCCCGCTGGCTGCGCCGAGCCGGCCTGCTGGCCGCCGGCGCCTGCGCGGGCTTCTTCCGGCACCCGCCCCGAGTCCCGCCTACCCGGCCCGGCGTCGTGGTCGCACCGGCCGACGGCCAGGTGTGCCTGATCGAGTCGGCCGCGCCGCCACCCGAGTTGGAAATGGGCGGCGCGGAGCTCACCCGGGTCAGCATCTTCCTGTCGGTGTTCGACGCCCACGTGCAGCGGGCCCCGGTGAGCGGTGAAGTGATCGCCGTGCAGCACCGGCCGGGCCTGTTCGGCTCGGCCGATCTTCCCGCCGCCAGCGACAGCAACGAACGCAACAGCGTGCGAATCCGCACCGCGGACGGGGTGGAGATCGTCGCTGTGCAGATCGCCGGCCTGGTGGCGCGCCGCATTGTCTGCAACGCCCGCGTCGGCGACAAACTCTCGATCGGCGACACCTACGGCCTGATCCGGTTCGGCTCGCGGCTTGATACGTACCTGCCCGCCGGCTCCCAGCTGGCGGTCAGCCTGGGTCAGCGGGCGGTTGCCGGCGAGACGGTGCTGGCCGAGCTGCCGTGATCACCAGCAAGCCACGAAGCAGACGGGTAGCCCCGCTGCGCATCCTGCCAAGCTCGATGAGCGTGCTGGCAATCTGCGCCGGCCTGACGTCGATCCGATTCGCGCTGGAACGTCAGCCGTACGTGGCGATCGCACTGATCGCCGCGGCCGCGATCCTCGACGGACTCGACGGCCGGGTGGCCCGCGCCCTGGATGCCGAGTCGCGGATGGGCGAGGAGATCGACTCGCTGGCCGACGCGGTGAACTTCGGGGTGGCCCCCGCGGTCGTGCTCTACGTGACGATGCTGCCTGGCTTGCCCGCGGGCTGGGTGGTGGTCATGTTGTACGCGGTGTCAATCGTGTTGCGGCTGGCCAGATTCAACGCGCTGCTCGACGACGTCAGCCAGCCATCGTTCACCAAGGAGTTCTTCGTCGGTGTGCCGGCGCCGGCCGGCGCGATCTGCGCGCTCGGCCCGCTGGCCGCCAAGCTGCAGTTCGGCGCGGGCTGGTGGACCTCGCCGTGGTTCGTCTGCACCTGGATCACGGTCTGCTCGATGCTGTTGGTCAGCCGGCTGCCGATGCGCAAGATGCACGCCGTCTCGGTGCCGCCGAACCTGGCCGCGCTGCTGCTGGCCGGGCTGACGATCGTCGCCGCTGCCGCATTGCTGTTCCCCTACATCCTGATCATGGTGATCATTGCGGCCTACCTCTGCTACATCCCCTTCTCTGTGCGCAGCCACCACTGGCTGGCCGCGCACCCCGAGGCTTGGGGTGAGAAACCCAAGCAGCGGCGCGTCATCCGGCGCGCGATCCGCCGGGCGCAGCCCAACCGCCGCCGGTCGGTGGCCCGACTCGGGCTGCGCCGGCCGACCGGCCGGCCATGACCTCTCCGGCTCAGCTGACCTTGACCGCTCGGCTGAACACCTCGGCCGTTGACTCCCGCCGCGGTGTTATTCGCTTGCACCCCAACGCCATTGCCGCCCTCGGCATTCGGGAATGGGATGCGGTGTCGATTACCGGCGCGCGGACCACGACGGCGGTTGCCGGCATGGCCGGCCCGCAGACCCCGATCGGCACCGTGCTGCTCGACGACGTGACGCTGTCCAACGCCGGTCTGAGCGAGGACATGGCTGTCATCGTCGTCGCGGCCACGGTCTACGGCGCCCGGTCGGTGACGCTGAGCGGGTCGTCGCTGACCACCCAGTCGGTTCCGCCGACGACGTTGCGACAAGCCTTGCTGGGCAAGGTGTTAACCGTCGGCGATGCCGTGTCGCTGTTGCCGCGCGATCTGGGACCGGGCACCTCGACGTCGGCGGCTACGCGTGCGCTGGCCTCCGCGGTGGGCATCAGTTGGACGTCGGAGCTGTTGACCGTGACCGGCGTCGACCCCTCCGGACCGGTGAGTGTGCAGCCGAATTCGTTGGTCACGTGGGGCAACGGGGTTTCCGGCGGAACCCGCGCGGCGGAACCGCCGCAGGTGATCGCCAAGGCGTCACCGCTCAACGTCAGCGACCTGAAGGGCGTCAGCGCGCAGGCGGGCAAGTTGACCGAGTGGCTCAAGCTTGCGCTCGACGAGCCACACCTGTTGCAAACCCTCGGCGCCACAACCAATTTGGGCGTCCTGGTGTCAGGCCCCGCCGGTGTCGGCAAGACCACGCTGGTCCGGGCGGTATGCGCCGGCCGGCGACTGGTCGAGCTCGACAGCCCCGAGGTCGGCGCGCTGGCTGCTGACGACCGCCTGCAGCGGGTGGCATCGGCGGCGTCGAAAGTGCGCGACGGAGGCGGAGTGCTGCTGATCGCTGACATCGACGCACTGCTACCGGCCACAACCGAACCCGTCGCGACGCTGATTCTGGCCGAGTTGCGCAAAGCCGTCGCCGCCGCGGGCGTGGCGGTGATCGTCACCTCGGCCGTCCCGGAAAACCTCGACCCGCGGCTGCGCGCCCCGGACCTGTGCGACCGCGAACTGGTGCTGAGCCTGCCCGATGCGCCGACCCGCATCGCGTTGCTGCAAAGCCTGTTGAAAGCCGTACCCACCGGGGATCTCGAACTTGGCGAGATCGCGGACCGAACACCAGGTTTCGTGGTCGCCGATCTCGCCGCGCTGGTTCGCGAGTCGGCATTGCGCGCGGCGGCGCGGGCCAGCTCGGACGGCAGCGCACCCAAGCTCACCCAGGACGACTTGCTCGGCGCGCTCACCGTGATCCGGCCGCTGTCGCGCTCTGCCGCGATGGAGGTATCGGTCGGCTCGATCACGCTTGACGACGTCGGCGACATGGTCGAGACGAAGCAGGCCTTGACCGAAGCCGTGCTGTGGCCGCTGCAGCATCCCGACACCTTCGCCCGGCTCGGTGTCCAACCACCGCGCGGCGTACTGCTGTACGGCCCACCGGGATGCGGCAAGACATTCGTGGTCCGCGCGCTGGCCAGCACCGGGCGGCTTTCGGTGCACGCCGTCAAAGGCTCTGAGCTGATGGACAAGTGGGTCGGCTCCTCGGAGAAGGCGGTACGCGAATTGTTCGGCCGCGCACGCGACTCGGCACCGTCGCTGGTTTTCCTCGACGAGATCGACGCGTTGACCCCGCGGCGCGGGCAGAGCTCCGACTCCGGCGTCACCGATCGGGTGGTGGCGGCGCTGCTCACCGAACTCGACGGCATCGAACCGTTGAACGATGTCGTGGTGATCGGCGCCACCAACCGGCCCGACCTGATCGACCCGGGCCTGCTGCGGCCCGGTCGGCTGGAAAAGCTCGTGTTCGTCGAACCACCGGACGCCCAAGCGCGAGTGGACATCCTGCGCACCGCCGGCAAGTCGATTCCACTGCGCGACGTCGATCTCGACGCATTGGCAGCCGACCTGGACGGGTACAGCGCAGCCGACTGCGTGGCGCTGTTGCGCGAGGCTGCGCTCACCGCGATGCGGCGCTCCGTCGACGCGGCCGAGATCACCGCAGCCGACGTCGCCGCGGCGCGCAAAAACGTTCGTCCCTCATTGGATGCCGCGCAACTGGCCAATTTGCGGGCGTTCGCCACGGAACGCTGAGGCCCAGCACCGGCCGGCGGGTCAGCGACCACGCTAGCCAGTCGCACGATGTCTTAGCGAAAAAACATGCGGCACAATCGTGGAGTCCCCGAGTAGCTGGGCGATGAGATCGGATTGACGCTCGGCGACCTGCCACGCGCGCTGGTCACCGTACCTGGCACGAAGCTCAGATTCGAACGTCTCCAATCGCTGCTGCCAATGAGCGGGGGGATCCCAGATGTCGGCGGCGCTGCGCCACGCGTCGACGTGTAGATCTGCCCGACGGATCAGGTCGCTCAACGATTCAACGGTCGGAAAGAAGCTGTCATCAGGCTCCCCATCGGGTGAGAGCGCATCGGCGACCAACACCAGCAGCCCGATGCGGCCCGGCGGCCGCACTACTCGACGTAACTCGCTGAGCAACTCCAGCTGCGACTCGGTAGTGCAGAGGACTCCCAGCGCCCATGCCGCATCGAATGCTCCATCGGCGAACGGCAGCACCGAGGCGTCGGCGCGGAACGCCGGGAAGCCGAATAACGCTCGGGAGGCATGAATTCCACCGGCCTGCGGCTCCACCAGTACCGGGCGGACCCCGCGTTGTGCCGCCGCGTACGCAGCGGGACCGCCGACGCCGGCACCGCAGTCCAGCAACGTCTCTCCGGAGCTGAGATCCAGCTGCTCGATGAGCCAGTCGAGAACAGCCGGGCTCCCGCTGCCGCGACAACCCGCTGGGATACGGAAATCCTGACCCAGATCCTTGGCCACGAGAGCGGTCCATTCGGCGACAGTGTCGAACTCGGCGTCTGCCGACTCGCTCACGCGGCACGCTCCGCACGAATCCGAGCGCCGACCTCAGCCTTGATCTCAGCGCCCCGTCGCGTACCTGATGCGGACGCCAGCCCCGACAAGTTCACCCCGTGAATACCGCTGATTTGCAGCAGTTCTCGCGCTTCAGCTACCGCTGCCTCGATCCCGGCCTCGATCGGATCGGGCGCGTTGACAACCCCGTCGACCAGCGCGGGGTTCAACTCCAGCCCGGGCAAGCCTTGCAGCACCGCGGCCGACACGTAGTCGGTGAACACGGCTACCGCAGCCAGCACCGGGATGCGCAGTCCAGCCGATCGGGCGTCGCCCATGAACGCCGACAACGCCGACGCCGACGAAACATGGTTGAGCACAGCCAGACTCGCACCGGCCCGCTGCTTCTCGACCAGCCGAGCCGCGCGGGCATGAACCGGTGGCGCGGTGGGTGTTTCGGGCACGGCAGCGATCATGTCGAGGGAAGCGGCCAGCGCAACCAGCCGCGGACCGTCCAGATCGAAGGTCTGGGTCACGTCAGGCCGCACGTCATAGCCGCGCCCGTCGCCGGTCACGCACAACACCGTCGTCGCGCCGTTGAAGCGCAGGCCCCGCAACTCCTGCTCCAAGACAATGCGATTGCGGTCGCGGCACGACAGCGTGATCCATGGCTCCAGTCCTTGCTCGAGCAGCAACCGGCTCATCACCGTCGGCGGAAAGTCTGGGCGATTCTGATGCTCGCCGACCAGCACAGCATCACAACTCGGCGCCAACGTGGCGGCGGTCGCCGCGACGTCTGCGGCGTCGAAGGGTGCGCAGCTGAAATCGGTGAGTATCAGGGGCGCCGGCACCGCTGCAACCTGCGCCGCGGCATCGGGCCAGGGCACGAAGTCGGTAAAACTACATGGCCCTGAACGCATTTCACACTGGCCGTCAGGTCTCACGCCACCGCACGGCCCGAATTGCATGCGTTTGGGGCAATCGAGTTCGACCATTTCGCCAGTAAACTACCCGCTGACCTGCGGACGGAAACAACGTGGGCGTTTCCCCAGGACCGCAACCAGGCAGTCTTCGATGTGTTCCAACTCGACCGCAGGTCTGTTGCAGTTGACTGCACTATTGCGTATTACTGCATATAAGGGTCTACCCTTGCCCGGGTGACAGTCACGCAGAGGACAGCGCAGTCGCTGACCGAATTCATGGACGACCCGATCAACTTCTTCGGCCAGTCCTATACGCAGATGCACAGCATCGGCCGCGACGAACTCGAATCGCTTGCAACGGCAGGCGATGGCATCCGCTTCCAGCAGCATCTATCAGAGCATCGAGATGCTGCGAAAGCTGGCTGACCGGCTCGGCATCACCGAGCGTCGACGAGTTCAACGACGTTGTGCCGCTGTTCTTCTCACACACCGCGTTCAAGTCGTATCCGGCGGCGCTGATCGACAAGAAGCGCTTCGACCTGATGACCAAGTGGCTGGACAAGCTGACCAGCTACGACTTGTCCGGCGTCGACACCGCCGGCTGCACCGGGATCGACGACTGGATCGACCGCCTCGACGAGCAGACTCCGCTGGAAGTCATCACCTCCAGCGGCACCACCGGCACCATCTCGATCCTGCCCAAGGACAAGCACGGCGCGCGGAGACGGCATGGTGCTGTGGAAGATCTGCCTGTTCCAGACTTTCGGGAACGAACCCACCGAGAGCGAGCTCAACCCGTCAGTCGATGTGGTGTGGCCCAACTTCGCCAACGGCAAGCTCGGCCATCTGCGCATCGCCAACATGATCAAGCGCGGCTTCACCGGCGGTGACGAATCCAAGTTCCACGCGCTCTACCCGGGCGCGGTCGACACCGACCTGATGTTCCTGGCGTCCAAGATGCGCGCGGCGGCGTCCCGCGGCGAACTCGACCGACTGGAGATCGACCCGGCGCTGGCCGCCCGCAAGGACGAGTTCATCGCCATGCAGGCGCGGCAGGCTCAGGACATGGAGGCGTTCTTCACCCGGATCACCGAAAAGCTACGCGGCAAGCGGGTATTCATGACTCGGCACGTACCACCTGATGTACGACATCGCCAAGGCCGGCCTGGACGCGAGGCGTGCGCAATGTCTTCGCGCCCGGACTCGGCGATCCTCACCGGCGGCGGAATGAAAGGCGTTGTGCTGCCGGACGACTTCATGGACGTCATCACGGACTTCCTCGGCGTCGACCGCATCCAGGTCGGCTACGGTTTCTCCGAGTCCAGCACCTTCCACTGGGGTTGCAGCGAGGGCCGCTATCACGTGGCGCCGTGGGTCATCCCGTTCGTGCTCGATCCCGAGACCAGCGAACCGCTCCCCCGCACCGGCGTGCAGACCGGCCGCGCCGCGGTCTACGACATTCTGCTGCGCGCCCACTGGGGCGGCGTGATCTCCGGCGACGAAGTCACCATCGACTGGGACCTGCAGTGCCCGTGCGGGCAGGCCAGCGTCGCGTTCGAGCCCGACATCATGCGCTACAGCGAGAAGCAGGGCGTCGAGGACGACCGGATCACCTGCGCCGCAACGCAGGAAGTACACAACGAAGCGGTCAACTTCATGAAGGGCATCGAACTGTGATCGCCTACACCGTTCCGCTGTTCCTGCGCGGGCGGGTCATCACCGACGACCTCGTGCCGTTCGATACCCGCGTGGGCGCCGCACAGTTCCAGGCGCCGGACATGAGCAAATACGTCGAGCAACTGCCGCTCAAGAGCCCGGCCGACATGAGCGACCTCTACGATCTGAGCTTCGACGAGATCCTCGACGTGCTCGAGGCGCTGGGCGACGCATTGGATTTCGACTCGAACGCTCATCTGCAGGAGGCCTACGAAGCCTCGCTGGTGGCCAACGTGCTGCCGCCGGAGATGATGCAGAACAGCTATCGCATTCTGCGGCCGCTGTTTTCCCGCGACAACGTCACCGAAATCGCCGACAGCCAGGTCGGGCTGAACTACCTCAATGGCTGGGTGCAGCACACCTTGCGGGACGGCCGCGAACTACGTGTGCGCGCATTCGGATCCCGCGTGCTGCATATCCCGGCCGGCAACGGCGGCTTGGTGTCGGCAGTCACCATCCTGCGATCGGTGATCACCCGATCGGACGTGATCATCAAGGCGCCCTCGAACGACCCGCTGACCGCGATCGCGATCGCCCGCACACTGGCCGACGTGGCGCCGAACCACCCGATCACCAAGCACCTGGCGGTCGGGTATTGGAAGGGTGGCGACTTGGCTGTCGAGGAGAGCCTCTACAAGCCGCACCACATCGAGAAGATTGTGGCGTGGGGTGGACTCGCGTCGGTCAAGCACGTAACCCGCTACATTCAGCCCGGTTTGGAGCTCATCGCGCTGGATCCCAAGCGCAGCGCGACGATCATCGGCCGCGAGGCGTTCGACGACGACGCCACGCATGCGCGAAGTGGCCCGCCGCGCCGCAACCGACATCGGCGTCGCGAACCAAGAGGGGTGCGCCAACGCGCGGGTCATCTACGTGCTCAGCGGCACCGACGCCGACGGCCTCGCGAACGCGAACCGGTTGGGCGAATTGATCTATCGGGAGCTGACTTCGCTGCCCGCCGTCGTCAGCACCCCGCCGCTCTACCCCAACCGCGAACTGCTCGACCACCTGGAGTCCTCCCGGATGAACGAGGACTTCTACCGCGTGATCGGCGGTGAGCAACGCGAGGGCGCGATCGTGGTGTCCCAGTTCGACGAGCCCGTCGACTATTCGCCGATGCTGTCGGGGCGCGTTGCCAACATCGTGCCGGTGGATAGCATCGACAAGGTGACCGCCGCAGTGAACGCGTATACCCAGACGATCGGCATCTATCCCGAGTCGCTCAAGCGCCGAGCTGCGAGACACGTTGGCGCTGTTCGGCGCCCAACGACTGACCAGTCTGGGCTACGCATGCAATGTCGCGATCGCCGCACCCCAGGACGCGCATCGAGCCGATTCGGCGAATGTGCAAGTGGATCGTCGACGAGGAATGCGAAGCCAGCGTCGTCATCCCGCTGTGGAAGCTCACGCCGGCATGACCGAGGCAGCGCAGCGCCCTGGACGTCGTCGAGGGTATCGACCTGTCGGGCAAGACATGTGTGATCACTGGGGCGTCGTCGGGGCTGGGCCGCGAGTCGGCGCGGGCGCTGGCCGCAGCGGGCGCGCGGGTGATTCTGGCCGCCCGCAACACCGATGCCCTGGGCGAGGCGGACCGGTGGATACATGCCGAGGTGCCCGACGCGAAGACCGCGACGGTGCAGCTCGATCTGACCTCGCTGACCAGCGTGCGCACCGCGGCCGGGAAGATCCGCGAGGCCACGCCGGTCATCGATATCTTGATGAACAACGCGGGTGTCATGTTCACGCCGTTCAGCCGCACTCAGGATGGCTTCGAAATACAGTTGGGCACAAATCATCTCGGGCACTTCGAATTCACTCGGCTCCTGACGCCGCAGCTCACCGCCGCGGCGGGCGCCCGGATCGTCATCCTCTCCTCCGGCGGCCACGTCATGGGTGACGTCGACGTCGACGATCCGAACTGGGAGCATCGCGAATACGACAAGTTCGCCGCCTACGGCGCGTCCAAGACGGCGAACATCCTGCACGCGAAGGAAGCCGACCGCCGCTTGTGCGAGTTCGGAATCCGCGCCTACGCCGTGCATCCCGGAACCGTGGCCACGTCGCTGGCACGGTACATGTCCAAGTCCGACTTCTCGCAGTTGCGCAAATATGCCGTCGCGAGCGGAGCCGCACGTGGCGAACGCACCGACGGCTACCTCGACTTCACCACCCCGGAGTACGGCTCGGCCACCCAGGTGTGGGCCGCGGTAAGCCCTGAGCTGGCCGATCGGGGCGGGGAGTACCTGGAAAGCTGCGGTGTCAGCGATCGCGGTCGCGCCCTACGCGGACGACGCCGAGCATGCCGCGGAGCTGTGGGCTCTCTCCGAGAAGTTATGTGCGACAACGTGACCAGAACGGAACGGCGCAAGCAGGAGGTTCGCGAGAAGATCCTCGCGGCCGCGTTCGACCTCTTCCTCGCCCAGGGTGTCGCGTGCGACCAAGATCGAGGAGATCTGCGAGCGTGCCGACGTGGCCAACCGAACGTTCTTCAACCACTTCGCCACTCGTCAAGACATGATGCGCGCGTTGGCGAGCGGCGACTGGTCAACCTGCACGATGTCTTCTTCGATCGCGGAGACGAGGCGATCCCGGTTCGGCTTATCGGTGTGTTCGATGACATCGCCATCGCGCTGGTCAAATCCGGTGACACCTACCGGGAGATGATCGGGGAAATGCTTGCCGCCAGTGGCTATGGCATCCAGCGTGGGTTCAACCTGCACGACACGTTCGTCGAGCTCGTCAAAGAGGGCGTGGCTCGCGGCGAGGTCAGCGAGCGACACGACGCGGAAACGCTGGCCGACATCATCGTTGGTGCGCTATCCGGCGGCATCGTCAACTGGACCGCCGACGTGACCTACTCGCTGGAGACCAACCTGCACAACCTGGGCGTAGCCCTGGCCGAACTACTCACGTCGTGAGCCGGTCAGCCCTAGAACGACGGGCCGTCGCCCTCGAATTGAATTCGCACCAGCGCCTGGTCGTGCGCCGCAGTGACGAAGAGCTCGTCGTAGCGGCGGCCACCGATGCAGACGTTGGTCGGCAGCGATCCGGCCGGCAGATCGATCTTCCCGATGCAGCGGCCCCAGGCGTCGATCACATCGATGCGATCGCCGGCGGTCAGCGCCACCCAGTAGTCGCCGCGCGTGCTCACGGTCATACCGTCCGGCCAGCCGTCAACGAAGGTGTGCAACAGCTCGGGCGCACCGATGGGCCGGTAGGTCGGCCCAGTGATCGCGTAAGACAGCAGCTGCGACGAAATCGTGGCCGTCACAAGCAATCTCGAGCCGCTTTGATCGAAACCCAGCCCGTTGATGAACACCGGCCCGTCGTCGATGATCTGTTCCGTCTCCCCCGATTCGACGTTGGTCGCGTACACGTGCCCCGGCAGCCCGGCGCCCGGTGTGCTCGATGTCGAATTCGCCGCGAGTGTCGGTGATCCAGAGCCGTCCGTCCGGCCCGAACGTCAGATCGTTCGGTGCGCCCAGCCCTTCCACCAGGTAGTCGACCCGCGTGCCGCTGATCACCTGAACGCCGGGCTCGGCGGGACCGCTTGCGCCCCATACACCGCCGTTCTGCGCGACATACAAGGTCCCGTCGGCGCTGCATGCCAGGCCGTTCGGTCCGCCGCCGGTGTCGATGCGTTCGAGTGGGCCACCGCTTGGGTCGACGATGTAGACGCAGCCGTGACTGATCGACGTCAGCGCCACTCGGTCGTCGGGCAGGCAGACCGGCCCCTCGGTAAACCCGAGACCGTCTGCCATCATTTCGATGAGCATGCTCACTGCTCCGGATCGCGGTAGCGGGGTCCACTCGGAC
Organism: uncultured Actinomycetota bacterium; assembly: GCA_963824335.1. Lineage (GTDB taxonomy): Bacteria > Actinomycetota > Actinomycetes > Mycobacteriales > Mycobacteriaceae > Mycobacterium. Next base: position 234,190 of record CAWGPB010000033.1, on the reverse strand, counting down.
GACAGCCGCGCGCTGAATCGCGGCGCCCGCCGCTCAAGGAAGGCGTTGACACCTTCGCGCGCATCTTCGGTCCCCATCACCCGACGATGCAACTGGGTTTCCAGCGATGCGACCTGCTGTGGCGTGTAGCCGTTGATCGCGCTATCCCACAGCAGTCGCTTACACAACGCCGCCGACATCGGCGCCACGTTGGTCGCGATGTCGCGGGCGATCTCGCATCGCCCGGTCGAGAACCTCCGCGGCGGGCAGCGCCCGGTTGGCGATGCCCCACGCGACGGCCTCGGCGCCACTGAAGGTGCGTCCGGTGAGCAAGACCTCTGCCGCTACGCCGAGATTGGTCAGCTGCGCCAGCGTCCAATGCGACATGCAGTCGGGTATCACGCCCCGACGGACTTGCACCACACCGTATTTGGCGTCATCGGCGACGATGCGGATATCGGCCTGCAGCGCGATGGTCAGACCGATCCCGATGGCGTGGCCGTTGACGGCGGCGATCACCGGCTTGCGCAGTTCGAACGCGGCCGGGTCGATCGGCGATGCGGAGAACGCGGCAGTCGTCGGGCGGGGCGTCGAACGGCGAAGCGTTGCCCGAGAAATCCGCTCCGGCGCAAAACGCCCGCCCCGCACCGGTGACCACGATGGCACGGACGTCGTCGTCGTCGTCGCACTCCCGGTAGGCCCGGCTCAGCAGCGCGCCCATCTCGGCGGTGTAGGCGTTGAGATGTTCGGGCCTGTTGAGCGTCAGCACCGCCACACCCTCGTCTTGATGTCCACAACCACATCGTGTGCCCATCGCACGATCGAAGTACACCATGCGGCGCCGCGCCCAGCAGGGAGTTTCGCATTTTCATTAGCCTGGTCTGTCCGGACAGCGTGGTCGCCCTATTCAGCACTGCCCGCGAAAGCGAGATGGACAATGGTCATGGCACGCACTGACGACGACAGCTGGGACATCACCGAGAGCGTCGGCGCGACGGCGCTGGGCGTGGCCATGGCGCGGGCCGCTGAATCCGATTGCGACTGCCCGCTGTTCACCGACCGGTACGCGCAGCTCTTCGTCGACGCCGCCATCGCACGCGGCTGGGACTCCTCGGCTGATAGGCAAGCATCTGCCGATCATCAAGGGCTACGCCGCGGTGCGCACCAAATGGTTCGACGAGTACTTCATCGCCGCCGGCGCCAACGGCATCGACCAGGCCGTGATTCTGGCCGCAGGCCTGGACGCCCGCGCCTGGCGGCTGCCCTGGGTGTCGGGCAGCGCCGTCTACGAGATCGACCAACCACAGGTGCTGGCGTTCAAAGCCGACACGCTGGACCGCGCACAGCGCCCGACCCTGCCGTCGGTATCGGCCGGTGCCGATCGACCTGCGGGCCGATTGGCCGACAGCCCTGCGCGAGGCCGGTTTTGATCCGTCGACACCCACGGCGTGGTCCGCCGAAGGGCTGCTGCCCTATTTGCCGGCGGCCGGCCAGGATCTCTTGTTCGAGCGGATCCTGGAACTCAGCGCCACCGGCAGCCGGATCGCGGTAGAAGCCCTGAGCCCGAACTCCTTCGACCCGGACTACCTCGAGCGGCGTCGAGTATCTCTCGGTGCCGACGACACGGACCGGACATTCCCGAGCTGTGGTTCATCGAGGAAGCGCACCGATCTTCGACATTGGCTGGCCGACCACGGCTGGGCGGTCACCGCGATCGAGGCACTGAATCTGATGCAGCGCTACGACCGGCCGCCGGACGGCGACCTCAAGGATCTGGCGCCGCGCAGCGTCTTCATCGAAGGCCGGCTGCACACGGTTCACGCGCTGCGCCTCACCGGCCTACTGCGAGAGCTGAAATTCGATCATCGCGGCAACGGAATCCACCGCCTCGCTCAGCGCGGCCAGCCGCGCGGGCCGTCGGGGCGGCCAGCACGGAGTAACGGTCGGCCGGCCCGATCGGGATGCGGGATGCCAACGCGTACAGCCGTTCTCCGGCGTCGGAGTTGTCGAGACCGGAACCGAGCACTTCTTCGCGATCCGGCACCGGGAAGTCGCGGGCCTTGGCAATCCGCTCGAACAGTGCCATCATCCGGTCTTCGAGGTCTTCGAGTTGGCGTGCACTCACCGACTCTCCCGGCTCGTCAGGCCACTCCTCCACGACGGCCCGCGGGTACGGGTCGTCGGGCAACCACTCGCACACCTTGATCCGTTCGGCCGTCCGGCAGCGCAGCATGAACCGGCCCGAGCCGGCGATCTCGACGCATTCGGTGATCCTGGCCACCGTCCCGACATCGCAGCGAATGTCACCGCCACCGACCTCGCGACCCTGCGAGATCAGCACCACACCGAACCGAGGATCTGTTGTCGCGCATGCAGTCTCGCACCATCTCGGCATAACGGGGCTCGAAGATCTGCAGCGGCAGGTCCTCGCCGGGCAGCAATGCCGATTGCAGCGGAAACATTGCCAGGCGGCCGAATTCCGCTGCGGACCCCATCAGATTTCCAGCTCGTCGACCAGCGCATCGACGACGGCGCGCAAATCTCCGTCGTGCTCCTCGGCGACCCGCCGCTGCCGTTGATACGACGCTCCCGCGTTGGGGAATGTCGGCCACCGCGGCCAACTCGTCGGCGCAATCCAGTGACTCGGCAACGGGTTCCAGTCGGGTCAGCAGATCGTCGAGGTCCTCGGTGACCAGGCGCTCGTTGCTGTCCGCGTCGAGGATGATGATCGCGTCCAGCCCGTAGCGGGCCGCGCGCCACTTGTTTTCCTGGTTGTGCCACGGCGGCATGGTCGGCAGCGTCTCACCCGCATCGAGTCGACGCTCGAGATCGACCACCAGGCAGTGCGTCAACGCGACCAGCGCGCCCAGTTCGCGAATGTTGGATACGCCGTCGCAGACCCGCACCTCGAGGGTTCCGTTGTGCGGCGACGGCCGAACGTCCCAACGCACCTCGTTGACGTCCTCGATGATCCCCGTCTTCCTCTGATCGTGGACGAAACCCTCGAACTGGTCCCATTTTTCGAACTGGAACGGCAGACCGGCGGTGGGCAGCTGCTGGAACATCATCGCCCTGTTGCTGGCGTATCCGGTGTCGTCGCCGACCCACCACGGCGACGACGCGGACAGCGCCAGCAGATGTGGATACCAGTTGAGCAACGACGACATGATCGGCATCACCTTGTCCGGCGAGGAAACCCCGACGTGCACGTGCACTCCCCAGATCAGCATCTGCCGGCCCCACCACTGGGTGCGCTTGATCAGCTCGGCGTATCTCGGTGCATCGGTCAGTTTCTGGGTGGACCAGCTCGCGAACGGATGGGTGCCCGCGCCGAACAGCTCCATGCCTCGCTGCCGCACGATCGGTAGGACGGTGCTCAGCGTGGACTTGAGATCTTCCATCGCCTGCGCGGTGAAGTCGCATATGCCGGTGACGATCTCGACGGTGTTGCGCAGCAATTCCTTGTGCACGTGCGGATTTTCGCCGATCTCGTCGAACACCGCGGTGGCTTCGTTACTCAGGTCGCGCGTCTGGGCGTCGACGAGCGCGAACTCCCATTCGACTCCAAGTGTCGGGCGGGGTGAGGACGCGAAGTTCACCCTCATAGCCGATACCCCTGTCCGACGAGTAACTAACCGGAGCCGATCACGCCACACGCCACCCGCTTGCCGGCGTCACCGGTCATCATGGTCGTCTGGTCGGGTCCCGGCGCCCGTTGACCTGGTTATAGCGCTCCGCCGGGATGTTGCCGAAGTTGTCGGCGCCGGCGTGGATCACGATCGACGTCCCCGCACCGGCCAGCAGGTCGGCCTTGGTGAACCCGTCGGTGGTGGTTTCGAGCAGCGCCGCCACCGTCGCTGCGGACCTGCAGCGAGGTCAGGTCACCGCTTCCGTGCTCGTGGCCAGGCGCCATGAAGTGCCCGCCGGCGGACAAGAAGTCGCCGGGCGCGCCGCCGGTCGGGGCAGTCGAGTTGGCCTCGCACTTGCCCACCGAGTGGATGTGCACGCCGTGGAAGCCGGGGCTCAGCTGGCCTGTCCCGGTGGTCTCGATGGTGATCGTCACGTAGCCCTGGTTGAACTCGAACTTTGCGGTGGCGATCTTCGCTGCCGTTCGGCGCGTTCAGCTGCGTGGTCAGGCTGTCGGTTCCGCCCTGCTGACCGGTCGGCTCAGCACTCGACGGCGCCGGCGAGCCGGTCCAGATCGGCGGCTGGGTGCCGGGCGAGGTCGCCGGCGGTTGATTCGGCTTGCATGCGCTCATCAGCGCGACCGAGGCGACGAGTGGAATCAATGCAGTGGCGGCGGCCAATTTGCGGCTGCTGACGGACTTAAGCATGGGGAGAGCCTATCCCGACGACGATGCGGGCCGGAATGACCCGCTGAGGAGCGGGATCAAATCGCTGGGCCCGACGACGATGCGGGCCGGATGGCGCAGTATGGAGTGCTCGATTGGAAGCCTGGGAGAATGGTCACTGTGCCTGTTCTCGCCGATTCGGTGTTGCCGCTGATCCGTACTCGCCGCACCGATCTGTACCGGTGGAATGTGTCGAATGAGCATGGGTCCCGGATGCACGAAGCCGTCGACGCCTTGGAGGAAGCTGTAGCCACTGCGACCGACGCCGCGGAGGTGCGTGAGGTGTATTCCGTCACGCACAAGGCGCTTGCCGCCGCGATCAAGGTGATCGCTCAGGCCGACGACTCCAGCGGGATCATCGGCGACGCGTGCAGACGATTGCTCGGCTTGCATCCACGGGTGGCCGCTCGTGCCGGTGTGCCGGCAGGTCAGCTGGTCGAGTGGATGATGAAGTTCCAGTTCGACGGCGAGGTCGATTACTTCGAACTCGACCCGGTCGCCTACGCCCCGGCGCTCGGCGACAAAGGCATGGGGGCGTATCGAGCGAGGCTGGACGAAACACGCGCACGGTTGGGTCCCGAGCCAGACGAGGGCTGGTCGCCGGCGCATTCGCATGAGTGGTTCGTTCTGCGGTGGAACGCCCAACGTCTCGCGGTGCTCGACCGCGATATCGACGCGATCATCCGGACTCATGCGAAGGATCGGAAGGTCGCCGCCTGGTTCGAAGACACCGCCAGGGCGTTCGAGGAAATCGGCGAGATCGACCTCGCCATCGACTGGGCTAAACATGGCACCGACTTCGGCTCCGGCCATCAATCATTGAAGGCCGGCCTGCCCTGACAGTCCGGCTACGACAGCACCGGTGCCGCCCGGTATGGCGAATCGGCGAACACTTATCCGCGAATGAGCGAAGACAGTTCCGCGTATCGGCGAAAGATTTATCGCGAATCGGCGATGATTGGCTACGATGTCGAGGTGGATCCACCGTCTCGCATTGCTCGCAACCTGCTTCCGAGGGTTGAAGAGGCACTGATCGACACCCGGATCGTCGTCGTTCAAGGCGCGCGACAGGTTGGCAAGTCAACCCTTGCGGCCGAGATCACGCGCCGCCGCGGCGGGCGACTCGTCACCCTTGACGATGACGTCACCCGCACAGCTGCGGCCACAGATCCCCATAGTTTCGTTCGCCAGTTCCCCGACGGACTACTCACGATCGACGAAGTGCAACGGGTTCCAGAGCTGGTTCTTGCGCTTAAGGCCACCGTTGACGCCAACCATCAGCCGGGCCGATATCTGCTCACCGGGTCCGCCAATCTCTTGCAACTCCCCGCGACCGAGGACAGCCTCGCCGGCAGGGCCGAAAGCCTTGAGCTCTTCGGATTCAGCCAAGGCGAACTCGAAGGAGTCACTGAGACCTTCATCGACCGGCTGTTTGCCGGCGATCTTTTCCTTGGTCACGAAAGTGACTTGGCACGTCACGACTATCTCGCCCGCGCCTGTACCGGCAGCTACCCCGAGGCTGTCAGCCGAAAGTCAACCAGACGCCGAAATGCGTGGCTGGATAACTACGTTGACCGCATCATCAAACGCGACGCGATGGACGTTTCCAATCTCCAACGCATCGCCGACCTGCCGCGGCTGATCCGACTCCTGGCCGCACGCAGCGCATCCGAACTCAACCTGAGCGCTCTGGCCACCGACGCCGAAATCCCCGTCCGTACTCTGCCGCCATACCTCGATCTCCTCGAGACCCTGTATCTCATCGACCGCATACCCGCATGGTCGACCAACCTCTCCAAGCGGGTCGTCGATCGACCGAAAGTCCTCCTCCTCGACTCCGGGCTGGCCGCTCGCCTCGTCAATGTCGCTCCTACCGGAGCCGGACCAAGTGCCAACCCAAACGCGGCCGGAGCCATCATCGAAACTTTCGTGATCTCAGAACTCCGTCGACAACTCGGATGGTCTGAACGGACACCTCGACTGTTCCACTACCGCGACCGAGACGGCGCCGAAGTAGACCTCATACTGGAAACCGCAGACGGCCTCATCGCCGCGATCGAGATCAAATCGGGAGCAACTCTCCGAGGCAGAGACACCCGCTGGATCACCCAACTCCGCGACAAACTCGGCGCACGCTTCGCCGCCGGCCTCATCCTCCACACCGGCCCACAAGCCCAGCCATTCGGCGACCGCCTCGCCACCGTCCCCATCGATGCCCTCTGGAGCCATGGGGTACCAGGCGGTAGATGAACAACTTGCGAAATAACCTGAAGTGCTGCTGCCGTACTCACTCACCTCGTCAAAACATTCTGGGGTTGGCGTGATCAGCAGTTGCCCGGCGGCACAGTCATTCTCGACTCGCCGTCAGGACAGACCTACGCGACCACACCGGGCAGCGCGCTGCCGTTCCCAGCTGGTGCCACCGCCGTTCTAGGGCGCGTCAGGCAGCGACGACGACGATCACGCCGGGCGGCTGATCGGAGACGTCCGGAGTCCGCGGCGCAACCGGCGCCTTGAGGAGCTTGCCGACGGCTTCGGCGGTTTCCTGTTCGCCGGCAGCGCTTCCGAAATACACCGTGGTGGCAGACACCTTGGGCAGCGTCAAGTTGCCGATGTCGGTGACGTTGTAGCCGCCCTGCTTGATCTGGTCGGCGGCCTTAGTGGCGATGCCTGCCTGGCCGGAGATGTTGTAGACACGCACGTCGGCCTTGACCGCCGCGACTTTGGTCGTTGTTTTCGGGGCTGCTGAGCTGGTGGTCACGCTCGCCACCGATGAGTCGTCGTCGGTGTTGCTGCCCGATCCCATGGCCTGAAACCCGACCAGCAAAAAAATGACACCGAGAAACAGCAGCACCATCACCATGGCCCGCAACGGGAGCCCAGTCGAGTCGGGAACGCGGTCATTCATTGACGTCACTGTATCGAGGAGTGCGGGAAAACCCACACCGACGCCCGGTGAGCAGGCAAAATCTTAGGTGAGCTCGAAGCCCAGCCGTCGAGCGGCCCGCGCCTTCTGGCGGCTGGCGCGCAGCCGACGGAGTCGTTTCACCAGCATCGGATCGGCGGCTAATGCCTCGGGTCGGTCGACCAACGCATTGAGAACTCGGTAATAGGCGGTGGCCGACATTGCGAACAAATCTTTGATCGCTTCTTCTTTGGCCCCGGCGTATTTCCACCATTGGCGCTCGAAGGCCAAAATGTCGTGTTCGCGGCGGGTCAACCCATCGGCGAGTTCAGAGTCGTCCCCCGATCGATTAGCCCGCGCCATAGCGCTGTCCATATCGCTTCCTCGACCCTTTCGGCAAATCTCGAATGCTCGCTGCTCCGGCGATTATTCAACCACGTCGACACCTGTTGACCTGGAAGCCAGACCCGCGAGTCGGCTGACTAGGTGAGGTTGCCCGCCGCACGCCTACTCCGCAACCGGAGCCGGAGGACCCGTGCTTAAACTTTGCGGTCATGGCAGTCGTACCCATCCGCATCGTGGGTGATCCCGTCCTGCACACTCCCGACCGCGCCGGTGCCGGTCGCGGACGGACGGTTCGCTGCCGGCCGACCTGGCCGATCTGATCACGAACCTCTACGACACCATGGACGCCGCTTACGGGGTAGGCCTGGCCGCCAACCAGATCGGCGTGGGCCTCCGGGTATTCGTCTACGACTGCGCCGACGAGCGCGGGCAGACACCACGGCGCGCGGGGCGCTGTCGTCAACCCGGTGCTGGAAACCTCCGACGTTCCCGAGACCATGCCCGACCCTGAGGACGACGACGAGGGTTGCCTGTCGGTGCCCGGCGAATCGTTTCCGACCGGGCGGGCCGACTGCGCCAAAGTCACCGGGCTCGACGCCGACGGCAGCCCGGTAACCCTCGAGGGCACAGGGTTATTCGCACGCATGCTCCAGCACGAGACCGGCCACCTGGACGGCTTCCTCTATCTGGACTGCTTGATCGGACGCCACGCCCGCTCCGCCAAGCGCGCGGTCAAATCGCACGGCTGGGGAGTACCCGGATTGTCCTGGACGCCGGGTGAAGTGCCGGATCCGTTCGGCCACTGATGGTTTCGTGGCCGGAACTCGGAACCAGGGTTACGGTGCGTTACCGCCGGCCTGCCGGGTCGGTGCCACCGCTGACCGATGTCATCGGCCACCTGCTCGAGACCACGCCGCTGGTGCGCGTCCAGACGAAGACGGGAACCGTGGTGCAGTTCGCCCCCGACGATGCGGTTGCGCTGCGCGAGCTCAGCGATACCCCGGTGCGCGCGTCGGAGATTCGCGCCCTCGAGCATGCCGCCGCACTGGCCTGGCCGGGCGTCGAGCAGCACTGGCTGGACGGCTGGCTGCTGCGCGCCGGACACGGCGACACGTACGACGCGAATTCTGCTGTGCCACTGGATAGATTCGCCAGCCAGGCGGCGATACCGGCGATCGTCGACTGGTATCGAAGCCGCGACCTGACCCCGCGGTTAGCTGTCGCCGACCGTCTGCTGCGGCTGCCCGATGAGGGCGAGCACGCCAACTGGATGCTGGTGCGCGATGTGCACCCCGCCGAACCCGATCGATCTGTCCGGCTGTCGAAACCGAGCCGAGCGCGGTGCACCTGCGCGACATACCGATCGACGAACTGACGGCCGTCGCCGACGGCGAGCTGATTTTCGGTACCCACACCGGCAATGCGGCCGCGCGGGCCTCGGTCACCGACGCCCCCGACGGCACTCGCTGGGTCGGCCTGTCGACAATTCAGACCGCGGAGCCCGACGCGGCCCACACATTGTGCGAGGCACTGTTGGCCTGGGGAGCGTCTCGCGGCGCGACCCGGGGCTACATCCGGGTCCTCGACGGCGATCGCGCCGCCGCGGTCTTGGCCCGATCGTTGGGGTTCGTTCTGCACCACCACGCGCGCTACGTCGCGGTCACGGCACTCACGTAGGGTCTCAGCCATGCCCGACGGCGTGGATGGCGGCGTGGATGGCGGCAACCGGTGCGGATAGCCACCTGGAACGTCAACTCGATTCGCACCCGACTGCCCCGAGTGCTCGATTGGCTGGAGCGAGCCGAGGTCGATGTGCTCGCCATGCAGGAAACCAAATGCTCCGACGAGCAGTTCCCGACGATGCCCTTCCTCGAACTCGGCTACGAGGTCGCGCACGTCGGCTACAACCAATGGAACGGTGTGGCGATCGCGTCGCGGGTCGGCCTGGACGACGTCGAAGTCGGTTTCGACGGCCAGCCGACCTGGAGCAGCAAACCACGGGATGATCGCAAGGGCGGCGAAGCCGGGCGCAGCGGGTCAGCCCAACAACCAGGTGTGGCCGCCGCGGCCGAAGCGCGCGCGCTGGCCGCCACCTGCGCCGGGGTGCGGGTCTGGAGCCTCTACATACCCAACGGTCGCACCCTGGACGATCCGCATTACACGTACAAGCTGAATTGGCTTGCCGCCCTGCGTAATACCGCGCAAGGATGGCTACGCGACGACCCGTCGGCACCGATTGCACTGGTCGGCGACTGGAACATCGCTCCGACCGACGACGACGTCTGGGATGTGGACTTCTTCAGGGGCGCCACCCATGTGTCCGAACCCGAGCGCAAAGCGTTCGACGCGATGGTCGATGCTCAATTCACCGATGTGGTAAGGCCTTTCACGCCCGGCCCTGGCGTCTACACCTACTGGGACTACACCCAGCTGCGATTCCCGAAGAAACAAGGGATGCGTATCGATTTCATCCTGGGCTCACCTGCGTTCGCCCAACGGGTCGCCGATGCGCAGATCGTTCGCGAGGAACGTAAAGGCAAAGGTCCCAGCGACCACGCTCCGGTTTTTGTCGATCTTCACAGCATTTGACGTATAAGAATGCGCCTAATGGGTATTCATCCGCTGTTCATTTACCAATCAAGGTCATAGGATTGCGAGCATCGGATCAAGGTCCAGTACCTAGTATCAGGGAGAAATCATGGGTGTCGTTGACGGCGCCGTAAGGAACGCAAGTCGGACGGTCAGCCGTGCCGCCTCAGCAACCACCGCCGCCGCGGGCGCCGTCGGGGGCGCCGCGGTCAACGGCGTCGTCGGTGCCGTGACCGGAGCAGTGGCCGGTGTGCAGAAGGGCATCGAGAGCGGCAGCCACTCCACACCTGCGGCCGCACTCACGCTGGGCGCACTCGGTGTCGCCGGCCTCGTCGAGTGGCCGATCTTGCTGGCCGTCGGCGGCGGGGCCTTGCTGCTGCGGCGCCTCAGCAACTCGCGCAGCGACGGTCCCGTTGCATCGGTGACCTCCGTCAAGGCGGCTCCCGCCAAGTCGGCTCCCGCCAAGTCGACCAGTTCCGCGAGGCCGCGCAAGACCCCGGCCAAGCGGACCCCGGCGCGGCAGCCGGGCAGTGCCCAGTCGCGCACCCGCCGTTAGTAGCGAGTAGATAGCGTCGACTTGGCACGAGCACCCTTCCCGCTGCGCGCGGTAACGCTGGGCTTGCAGGCAACATCTGCGTTGGTCAGCACCAGCCTGACGATGGCCGCCATCCCGGTTCGCGAAGGCGCCCGAGCGCTGACGGCCGGGCTCCCCGCACCCACGCTGACCCGGCATAGCTGGCGCGGTCGAGGGCGCGCGTGGATCGAGGTCCGCGGCCTCGACGGTCCGGACGGCGCAGAACTCGGACGCTTCGTGGTCGACGCCGTTCGCGCGCGGCCCGGCGTCAAATCCGTCAGCGTGAACCGCCCACTGTCGCGGATCGTCGTGGGCCTGAGCAACGACCAGATCTCGCTGCGTGAACTCTGCCGCGATGTCGACGAGGCTGAAAAGCGTTGGCGGGCAAGCGGTATCGTTGATATAGAACGCCATGACACTCGCCCGAAGCCACTGCCGGGCGACGGCCTGCTGCTCGCCACCAACGCGCTCGGGGTCGGCGCGACCGCGGTCGGTGTCAGCGCCGCCGTCGTGGGCCGGGTGCTGCGATGGCCGCACCTGTTCAACGGGGTCGAGGCGTTGGTGGTGGCCGTCGACTATCAGCCTCGGCTGCGCCGCCTGCTCGAAGACAACATCGGCCACTCGGCTACCGACGCCGTGCTGTCGGTGTCGATGGTGGTGGCGCACGTCCTCGAGCTTTCACCCGCGTCGCTGAGCGTCGACCTGGTGATGGAAATCCTCAAGGCCGCCGAATACCAGTCCGAAGCGCAGGCCTGGAGTCGTCACGAACCGGCGCTGGCCCGCCACGCCGAACATCACGAGGTCTACCCGCCGTCGCGACCGGTACCACCCGCCGACGGGCCGGTCGAGCGGTACGCCGGGCGCAGCGCGCTGGTCCAACTGATCGGGACCGCGGCGGTCGGGGCGTTCACCCGCAACCTGGCGATGGCCTCGACCGCGACCTTGGTCACCACTCCTAAGGCCACCCGCACCACGCGCGAGTCGTTCGCCGCGGCGCTGGGGCAAGGGTTGGCGGCGCAGCACGCGGTGCTGCCGCTGCAGCCCGAGAAACTCCGCTGGCTGGACCGCGTCGACGCACTGGTGATCGATCCGCGGGTGTTGTGCACCAACACTTTGCGCGTGGTGCGAGTGCGCGGGGCCGACGAAGACGAGTTGTCGCCCGCGTGGAACCGCGCGCAGTTGCTGTTGGAGAAAAAGGGTCTCAGCGTGGGCTGGCATCGGGTCGACGCAGGAGTCGAAGCGCTGATCGGCCCGACCCACGATCCGCTGGCCTCGGCGGTGCTGGCAGAAGCGCGGCGGGCCGGCCTGGAACTGATCTCGGTCGACGTCGAGGATCTCGGCGAGTTACAGCCCGCATTCGATGAGCTGCGGCCGTTGCAGCGGACGTCCATCGACGCCACACTCGCGGCGGCGCTGGCGGACCTGCAAGAAGCGGGCCACACCGTTGCGGTCCTCTCATCGGCTGCCGCACAGGCACTTTCGTCGGCCGATGTCGGTTTGGGCCTGATGCCCAACTCCGATTCCGAGCCGCCGCCGTGGACCGCAGATCTGATTCTGAGCGACCTCGAAGGCGCCTGGCTACTGCTACACGCCATCCCAGCCGCCAAATCCGCCAGTCGGCGCGGCATCGAGATCGCCACCGGCGCAACGGCATTGGGTGCACTGCTGATGGTGCCCGGAGTGCGTGGGCGCGGGCCCGGCCCGGTGACGACGGGCGCGGCCGCCGGCCTGCTGTCGGGATACCTGATGGCCCGCCGCGTGCTGCGCGCGCCAACTCCGCTGCCGGCGCCGATCAACGAGTGGCACGCATTGTCGATCGAACAGGTCCGCAAGATGTTGCCGCCACCGGACGCCGAGCAGGAAGTGCAACAACGGCACGGCTTGGCCACTCGGGCACTGGAAACGGCCCAGCGCGGTGCCGAACTGACCGACCGTCCGCGTCAGGCGGTCTGGCACTTCGCCAGGGCGGTGCGGGCCGAACTGTCCGACCCGCTGACCCCGGTGCTGGCGCTCGGCTCGGCAGCCAGCGCGGTACTGGGCTCGCCCGTCGACGCGGTGCTGGTCGGATCGGTGCTCACCGGAAACTCCATGCTGGCGGCCAGCCAGCGACTGCGCGCCGAAAGCCGGCTGAACGAGCTTCTGGCCCAACAGATTCCACCGGCCCGGAAGGTGACGTCCGGTGCCGACGGATCGCCGGTCTACACCGATGTGGTGGCCGCGCAACTGCGGCCCGGCGATGTGATCGAGGTGCGCACCCATGAGGTGGTTCCCGCCGACGCCCGGCTGATCGAGGAAGAAGACCTCGAGGTCGACGAATCCTCGCTCACCGGCGAATCGCTGCCGGTGGAGAAGCAGGTCGACGCCACGCCGGGCGCCGTGCTGGCCGAGCGCCGCTGCATGCTCTACGGCGGAACCACCATCGTGGCGGGCACCGCGGTGGCGCTGGTGACCGCCGTCGGCGCCGACACCCAGGCACGCCGCGCCGCCGAGCTGGTCTCCAGCGAGCTTCCCCAGATCGGTCTCGAACATCAGCTCAGCCAGCTCACCAACCGGGCCTTCCCGGTCAGCGTCACCGGCGGATTACTGGTCAGCGGTCTGGGCTTGTTGCGCGGCAGGGGTTTACGCGAGGCCGTGGCCAGTGGCATCGCGATCACCGTGGCGGCGGTGCCCGAAGGTATGCCGCTGGTGGCGACCCTCGCGCAGGCGGCGTCGGCCCGACGACTGACCAACTACGGTGCGCTGGTTCGCGTCCCGCGGTCAGTCGAGGCGCTGGGCCGCATCGACGTGGTGTGCTTCGACAAGACGGGCACGCTGTCCGAGAACCGGCTGCGGGTGTCGCAGGTGCATCCCGCCGACGGCTACTCCCGCGACGACGTGCTGCGCTTCGCGGCGCAGCGCCGCGCCGGACGCCAACGGCGGGCCGCAGGTGCACGCGACCGACCGCGCCATCATCGAGGCCGCGCAGCCGGTAGCCGACGGCATCGAAGTCTCGACGCGCACCTGCCGTTCCGCTCGGGCAGGTCGTTCTCGGCGTCGGTCTCCGGCAACGAGTTGACCGTCAAGGGCGCTCCCGAGGTCGTATTGGCCGCCTGCAACGGCATCGGGCCCGACATCGAGGCGATCGTGCGTGGGCTGGCCGCCGAAGGCCTGCGGGTGATCGCCGTCGCGCGGCGCCGGCTGACCCCGCAACAGGCCCAGCTGGTCGCCGAGGACGAAGACGCCATCGCGGACCTGGCCGGCGCAGAGCTGTCGCTGGCGGGCTTCCTCGGGCTGTCCGACACCCCGCGAGCCGAAGCGCCGGCCCTGCTGGCAGCACTCGCCGAACGGGAAATCGGCATCCGGCTGATCACCGGTGATCACCCGATCACCGCCGCGGCGATCGCGCGGGAACTGGGGATGTCGGTGACCGCGGACCAGGTCATCAGCGGCGCCGAATGGGATGCCCTGTCGCGCAAGGATCAGGAACGGGCGGCCACCGAGCGGGTGATCTTCGCCCGGATGTCGCCGGAGAACAAGGTGCAGGTCGTGCAGACGCTGGAACGCGCCGGGAAGGTCTGCGCGATGGTCGGCGACGGCGCCAACGACGCCGCCGCGATCCGCGCGGCCACCGTCGGCATCGGCGTCGTCGCCCGCGGCAGCGATTCGTCCAGTGTCGCGGCCGACCTGGTGCTGCTGGACGCCCGCATCGAGGCGCTGCTCAACGCGATCGACGAAGGCCGCGAGCTGTGGCGGCGAGTGCAGGCCGCGGTGTCGGTGCTGCTCGGCGGCAACGCCGGCGAGGTCGCGTTCGCGATCATCGGCGCCGCGATCACCGGCGATTCGCCGCTCAACACCCGTCAGCTGCTGCTGGTGAACATCTTCACCGACGCGCTGCCCGCCGCCGCCCTGGCGGTCAGCAAGCCCAGCGGTCCGGCGCAGACCGAAGGCCGCGGCCCCGACGAGCGGGCGCTGTGGCAGGCCGTCGCGATCCGCGGTACCACCACTGCGGCGGCCGCCACGGCGGCGTGGGCGATGGCCGGCGTCACCGGACGCCCGCAACGGGCGTCGACGGTAGCGCTGGTCGCCCTGGTGTCAGCGCAGCTGGGTCAGACGCTGCTCGAATCGCATACCCCGCTGGTCGTGGTCGACCGCGGGCGGCTCGCTGGCCGTGATGGGGGCGCTGATCAGCACCCCCGGGGTCAGCCAATTGCTCGGCTGCACTCCGCTTGGCCCGCTCGGGTGGGCGCAGGCGCTGGGCTCAGCCGGGGCTGCGACCGCCGCGATGGCCGTCGCGACCCGGGTGTTCGCCGATAAGCGGCTCGTGGAGCTGCAGGACGACGATCCGACTCCGACCGAGTCCCCACGACCTCCACGGCGCCAAAGCGCCACAGAACGGCGTACAACTGGGTCAGCGGAACGGTCAGGAGGCCCGCCACAGCTCCGCCTAGTGGGTCGGCGCGAGAATCGGTCGTCGACATGACCCCAACGGTGAACGCACCACCAGTCACAATGGCAACGCTGACATTACCGAAAGGCAAATGATGGCCGAAATGAATACGCGGCGCGACACTTCCCAGGCAGACGCTGTCGCCCATATCCGGGAAGGCGAGACTTTCGCCATCAACCTGCCGGTTATCGGACAGGTAGAGATTCCACGGCCCGAGCAACTCGCCTATTACGGCGGTTTAGCGGCTCTAGCTGCTTTCGAGCTGATCGACTGGCCGGTCGCCGTGGTGATCATGGCGGGCCACCTGCTGGCCAGCAACCATCACAACAGGCTCCTCGAGGAGCTTGGCGAGGCCATCGAGGACGCCGAGTAGGCCTCCGACGTCAGCCGGCACCTTTATGCACCGCTTTGCGTGCGGCCTTCGCATCATGATGAATCGGCATGCACATCAGCTCCGCCACCCGATACATGAAGCTGTCCGGCGCCAACACGATGACGATCTCGTCGTCGGCGAGTAGTCGATCCAGAGCTGAGAACCCGGCACTGTCGAGGTACTTGATACTGCTGAGCTGAAGGATGATCGGCCGCGCACCCGAGAGGTCGCGCACCGATCGAGTGAACTCAACGACATTGGACGCGTCGACCTCACCGGTGACGGCCACCTCGGCGGGCGCCGACGCGCCGTGGTCCTTCAGTGTTTTCAGCTGGAACTCCGCGCGGCTCATGTCGCGCGGCCTTCCACCAGATCGGACTCCGGCAGAATCGCACGTTCGAACCTCAACGTGATTCGGGTGCCCGCCGCGGTGCGCAGGGTCCGCACGTCGTCGGCCAGGCCGTTGATCATGGTGAGCCCGCGACCGCGTACCAGGCTGCGCTGGCTGGCCGACGAATCGCCCGACCACTGACCGGCATCGCTGACCGTCGCGGTGACGGTCTGGCCGCGGACAAACGCTTCGATCGACACCGTCTTGCCGGCATCGCCTCCGCTGCCATGCTCGATGGCATTCGTCACCGCCTCTCCGGTAGCCAGCAGGATGTCGGATTCCCGCCGCGGATCCACGTCGATACCAGAAAGCCAGTCGCGCAACCGATGTCGTGCATCGGCGATGTGGTCCAGCGACGCGGGACACCACGGTGGCAAAACTGCGTGGCTGAGCTGTGGCACGGACGCAGCGCCAACAACACGACATCGTCGGTGTAGCCGCCGGGCGGGGCCATCCGGTCGAGCAACTCGTCGCACAGGTCGCCCGACCGGAAGATCGGCGCGATATGCCGCCGCCCCCTGCAGCCGGGCGAACCCGTGATCGAGCCTCTCGCCCGGCCGCTCGATCAGTCCATCGGTGTACAGCAGGATCACGCTGCCCGGGGGCAACTCGTGGACGGCGGTGTTCTGCTTCAGCGGGCTATCCCAGGCGGCCACCGGGGGGCGCCGGCCATCCGACAGGAACACCGGCGGTTGGTCCGGGGTCACCAGCAGCGGATAAGGATGTCCCGCACAGCGAATAGCTGACGCGCGCGACGCCGTCTCCGGTATCGGGATCCGAGCCGTCGTCGATCACCGCGTAGCTGACCGTCGCGCAGCGCGCACCCGGCACGGTCGCCGCGTACCGGTCCAGGGTGGCCAGCACCGCGCCCGGGTCGGCGTCGGTCAGCGCGCTCGCCGCCACGCCGCCCGCAGCCTGCTCATCGCGATCGCGGCGGGCAGTCCGTGCCCGACGACGTCACCGACCGAGATCGCAATCTGGCCTTGCTGTTCCAGCGGCACCACGAGATACCAGTCGCCGCCGACGCGCATCGCCTCACCGCCGGGCTGGTAGACCGCAGCGACCACCGCCGCGGTCGAGCCGTGGTCGAGATCGAGCAGATGGTCCTGGAAGTCGACAGCAATCCGATGTTCACGCTGCACGTTGCGGATGCGGTCGACGGTCGATTGGGTGATCTTGGCAACCTGTGCGGCCCAATCGAGTTCGGCGGGATCGAATTCTCGCGGCGTCGGCCACAGCATCCCGAGTGAACCGATGACCTTGCCATCCAGATCCGCGCAACGGCTGGCTGATACACGATCGGATCACGTCGTGCCGTCTCGCTCACCACATGCCGATAGCGCGAGCCGAGACTGAGCGTGTCGGTGATGATCATCGGCTGACCGGTCTTGACGACATCGATCGGCACGATCGGGGTGTCCATCGACGCGATGTGGTAGCGGTCGCGTATTTCCGGGGGCACCAGGACCGCTGTATTCGAATCGGAGGTTCTTCCCTTCGGCGTCGAGCAATCCCAGACAGATGATCGGCGCTTCGCCCGACCCGAACGCAGCACCCTGCAGCGCGGCGACGATCGCGGCACCCGAATCGGCAGCCTGCAGAGCCGCGTCGAGCTGCGCGAAATCGAGTGCCATCTGCGCCGCGAGCGTCACTGGATCGACGATTGGCGCGTTCGCGCGCGGCAGCCGACAACCGCGCCGCGACACGATCGATTAAATCCTGCGATCTGAACGGCTTTGGCAGATAATCGTCGGCCCCGCCGGAGAACCCCTCGCTGATCGGCCTCCGCGCCTGCCCGGGCCGACAGCATCAGCACCGGCGTGGCCGCCAGCGCCGGGTCGGCACGGATGGCCGCGACGAGTCCGAAACCGTCCAGTCGCGGCATCATCACATCGGTCACGACGACAGCCGGGCGAAGCCTGCGGGCGGCCTCGATGCCTTCTTGCCCGTCGGCGACGAGGACCGTTCGCCAATGCGCCGACAGCACCCGCTCCAAATGCGCTCGCATATCGGCGTTGTCGTCGGCGATCAGCACCAGCTCGCGCCCGTCGGGCACGGGCGCCGCTGCACCGGGCGACGACGGTCGCGGCGTCACCCACGGTCCGCCTCGACGACGTACGGGTTGTCCAGCAGCCCGGCGGGTGAATGGTCGACCGGGTATGCCGCCCACGGATCGGGGCAACCGGATGGTGACAGCGGTGCCGCGCTCGAGTTCGCTGGCGAACTCGATGGTGCCGTGCTGCAGGTCGACGAGCCCGCGCACCAACGACAACCCGATTCCGGTACCTTCCACGCTGCGACCGTGCGCGCTGTCGCGCGAAAGAACCGCTCCCCCAGCCGCTTCAGGTCAGCCTCGGCGATGCCGACGCCGGTGTCGCGAATCATGATGCGGCAGAAGCGACCGAATCGCTGCGTACGGTGACAGTGATCGAGCCCGCCAGGGTGTACTTCACCGCGTTGGACAGCAGATTGAGCAGGATGGTCTCCCACATGCCCGGATCGACGTCGGCCAGCGCCGAGCGGCAGTCGAGCATCAACTCCAGCCCGGCCCGCTGACACAGTTCGGAGAACGACGACGCAATGTGCGACGTCAGCGCACCGACATCGGTGCACAGCAAATCGGCGGTGGCACGGCCGGCTTCGATCCGGGAGAAGTCCAGCAACGAGTCGACCAGCCGTTGCAGGCGGCCCGCGTTGCGCCGCGCGATACTGAGCTGATTCGTCAATCGCACTGTTGGGACTGCTTTCCGACAATGCATCCTCGAGCGGCCCGAGCAACAGCGTTAGCGGCGTGCGGAACTCGTGGCTGACGTTGGTCAGGAATGCCGTCTTCGCGCGGTCCAGTTCGGCGAGCGCATCCGCCCGTTGCCGCTGCTGCTCGTAGGACACCGCCGACGCCATCGCCGAGGACAACTGGTCGGCAAGCAACTGGCAAAAGCCGACGTACTGGTCGTCCAGCGGGCAGAGCGGATTGGTCCCGACCAGCAGCGCCCCGGCGGCCGGGCCCTCGCCCAGCGGCAGCAGCAGCGCCATGGTCTGGACAGTCGTCGCCCAATACCTCGTCGATGCCGTCGATCATCGCCGCGACGTTGTCGATGACCTGCGCTTCCGACCGCGTCCGCGGCACCGTCTCGGATTTGGTCAACTTCGCCAGCGTCCGCGGCAACAACGGCAGCACCGAGGGCGTCGCCGCGCGCAGCGTGACCTCGGCGGTCTCGGGATCACCGACGTAGGCGGCGACGAACGGCACGTCGGCGGGTCGGTCGGCGCACACCGCAACGGTCGCATCCGCACGCGTCGTCAATCGTGTTGGTGTCCATCACGGCTGAGGCCACCGCGTTGAGTAGCTGCAGTCGGCGTTCACTCAGCACCCGCTCGGTGGTTTCGAATGACGGACAGATGATCCCGTAGGTCGTGCCGTCGTCGCCGATCAGCGGGCTGTAGGTGAAGGTGAAGTATCGCTCCTGGCGGCGGCCTGCGGTCAGCATCCGCAGCATCAAGTCGCGCGACCAGGTTGCTTCGCCGGTGGCGATGACGCTGGCGAGCATCGGGCTGATCGGCTTGCCAGATATCCCACCAGGCGTACTGCCCGCGTTGACCCAGCGCGGCCGGGTGCCGGTCACCGAGGATCGGGATGTAGGCGTCGTTGTAGATCAGGAACAGTTCTTCGGCGCCCAGCCACAACACGATCGGAAAGCGCGATGTCAACACCATGGCGACCACCGACCGCATTTCCGTCGGCCACGACTGCGGCGGCCCGAGGGGATGAGCGGTCCAGTCGAACTCGGCGAACCGCCGACCCATCTCCCCACCGAGCGCTACGGCGGCGGCGAGGTCAGGCGGCAGGACTTTCGGATCGCGTGGCCAACCGCGGCGTTCGTCCCCGCTCACGACCCCTGCTCGGACTCACGGCCTTCCAGTGCATCCGGCAACGAGGGGTAAAGGTCGAGCAGGCTGTCCAAGTTCGTCACCTCGATCGGGCGAACCACCAACTCGTTGTCGGCGACCAGCCGGACCGAAATCCCGGCGCGTAAGCCTTGTTTGTGACAGTCGAGCACGGCGTTGAGCCCGGCGCTGCCGAAGTACGTCACGCCCTGCAGATCGATGATGAGCAGTCGAGACTCGTGGCCTCCGGCCTGCTGCAAGGCGGACTCCAGCTGCGACCTGAGTTCGCTTGCGGTGCTGGAATCGATCTCGCCTTCGACATGCACCAGTACAGCTTCGGGTCGAACCTCAGAGTCGACCACCAACAGTTCCATCGTGCTCACCCGCTTCGACGCACTCAGTTACTCAACCCGAAGCCACGGGTACTGGTCCGAGCAGCTGGAAGCAAATCCCCGACTTGCCGTCCACCGTGTCCGACGAGCCTAACCGGCAGTGACGTCACGCGGTGGATTCACCTGGAATACGTTGATGGATCGTCAGCAGCAAATGGTCGAATCCGGCTTGGATATCCGCCGACGGCGGTGGCTGCGTGGACATTTCGGCGATGAGCTGTTTCGCCAGCGAGCGCAGCTTGCTGTTGGTCTCCTGCGACCGCCAGCGCAGCACGCCGAAGGCTTGCTCTGGGCTGACCCGGTAGATGGCCATCAGTATGCCCTTGGCCTGCTCGATGATGGCGCGTGCCTCGAACAGGTCCGGCAGCGCCTCGTCGAGGGCCACCTGCCGGGTCTCGACGAAGGTCGCGGTGAGGTCGAGGTAGTAGCCGGCGGTTCCCATCACCGCGCCGGTCTCGTCGGACATCCGGTCGGCCACCACGATCGCGTCGTGCACGGTGCCGGCGGTGTCGATGAAGCGGTGACGGCTGGAGAACGAGCTCTTGGACAGCAACGCCCGGTCAAGCAGGTCCTGCACGTGACCGCGGTCGTCGGGATGCTTGTGCGACAGCAGCAGCTCGGTCGTCGGCTCGACGGTCCCGGGTTCGTAGCCGTGCATCCGGGCCAGCTCGTCGGACCATTCCCAGTGCTCCCCGACGAACCAGAACCGGAAAGCCCCCACGCCCGGTTTGTCGGCGTCGACTGCCGGCCATCGGGCGGGCCAGGCATCGTTCCCACGGCTCGTTTCGGCCACCTCGCTGCACGTCGAATATCTTTCCACCGATGACACTGCTTGCCTACCGATTAGGCGCGACCTGATCGGGTAGGCGTGCACGAAGCCCGCGCTGCGCTAGCGTGGGGCTACACATCTGTCGGCACGTGCGGACCCGGCGTCCGCGGAGAGTCGGGCAACGCAACACAGCGGGAGCGCACGCCCGGTGCGCTGAGAGGACGGCTCGGGGCCGTCGACCGTACGAACCTGACCGGGTAATGCCGACGTAGGGAGATAGACAGATGACCGATTTAGCAGTCGAACCGACCGTGACCACCGGCCCGATCGCCGGCAGCAGCAAGGTCTACCGCGACCTCGAGGTGTCCCCGGCGGGACTGTCGCCAAGGTGCCGTTCCGCCGGGTCAATCTGTCCAACGGCGAACACCTCGACCTCTACGACACCTCCGGCCCCTACACCGACACCGACGCGGTGATCGACCTGGCGGCCGGCCTGCCGGCCCGGCCCGGGGTGGTCCGCGACCGCGGCACCCAGCTGCAGCGGGCCCGCGCCGGCGAGATCACCGCCGAGATGGCGTTCATCGCCGCCCGCGAACAGATGCCCGCCGAGCTGGTGCGCGACGAGGTCGCCCGCGGCCGCGCGGTGATCCCGGCCAACCACAACCACCCCGAGAGCGAGCCGATGATCATCGGCAAGGCGTTCGCGGTCAAGGTCAACGCCAACATCGGCAACTCGGCGGTCACCTCCTCGATCGCCGAGGAGGTCGACAAGATGGTGTGGGCCACCCGCTGGGGCGCCGACACCATCATGGACCTGTCCACCGGCAAGGACATCCACGACACCCGCGAGTGGATCCTGCGCAACTCCCCGGTGCCGGTCGGCACCGTGCCGATCTACCAGGCGCTGGAGAAGGTCGACGGCGACCCGACCGAGCTGACCTGGGAGATCTACCGCGACACCGTGATCGAGCAGTGCGAGCAGGGCGTCGACTACATGACGGTGCACGCCGGGGTGCTGCTGCGGTACGTCCCGCTGACCGCCAAGCGGGTGACCGGCATCGTGTCCCGCGGCGGCTCGATCATGGCCGCCTGGTGCCTGGCGCATCATCAGGAATCGTTCCTGTACACCAACTTTGACGAGCTGTGCGACATCCTGGCGCAGTACGACGTCACCTTCTCCCTCGGCGACGGGCTGCGGCCCGGCTCGATCGCCGACGCCAACGACGCCGCGCAGTTCGCCGAGCTGCGCACGCTGGGCGAGCTGACCAAGATCGCGAAATCCCATGGCGTGCAGGTGATGATCGAAGGCCCGGGCCACGTCCCGATGCACAAGATCGTCGAGAACGTGCGGCTGGAAGAGGAGCTGTGCGAGGAGGCCCCGTTCTACACGCTGGGGCCGCTGGCCACCGACATCGCACCGGCCTACGACCACATCACCTCGGCGATCGGCGCGGCGATCATCGCCCAGGCCGGCACCGCGATGCTGTGCTACGTCACACCCGAAGGAGCACCTCGGCCTGCCCGACCGCAAGGACGTCAAGGACGGCGTGATCGCCTACAAGATCGCCGCGCACGCAGCCGATCTGGCCAAGGGTCACCCGCACGCGCAGGACCGCGACAACGCGCTGTCGCACGGCGCGTTTCGAGTTCCGCTGGAACGACCAGTTCGCGCTGTCGCTGGACCCGGACACCGCGCGGGAATACCACGACGAGACGCTGCCGGCCGAACCCGCCAAGACCGCGCACTTCTGCTCGATGTGCGGGCCGAAGTTCTGCTCGATGCGCATCACCCAGGACGTCCGGGACTACGCGGCCAAGCACGGGCTCGACAGCGAGGAAGCCATCGAAGCGGCCATGGCGGAGAAGTCGGTCGAGTTCGCCGAGCACGGCAACCGGGTGTATCTGCCCTCGCCCAGCAGTGATGCCGCAGATGCGGCATAAATGTCCGAGCCGGGCGAAGCGGGTCGCCGCTCATCCAGCCCATGAATTACCTGCCGCTGGCGCCGCCCGGAGCGACGCCACTGCGGGTGCTGACGATCGCCGGATCGGACTCCGGCGGCGGCGCCGGGATGCAGGCCGACATGCGCACCTGCACCCTGCTGGGCGTGCACGCACTGTGCGCGGTGACGGCGGTGACAGTGCAGAACTCGTTGGGCGTCAAGGGCTTTCACCAAGTTCCGCCCGACGTGGTCGCCGCGCAGATCGCGGCGGTGTGCGACGACATCGGGCTGCAGGCCGCCAAGACCGGGATGCTGGCGTCGGCCGAGATCATCGAGGCGGTCGCGCAGAGTTGGCGCGAGCACGGCGCGGGCGTGCCGCTGGTGGTCGACCCGGTGTGCGCATCGATGCACGGCGATCCGCTGCTCGACGGCGACGCGCTGGATTCCCTTCGCGCCGAGCTGTTTCCGCTGGCGACATTGGTGACACCGAACCTGCACGAGGTGCGGCTGCTGGTCGACATCGACGTCGTCGACTCGACAACCCAGGCCGATGCGGCGCGCGCCCTGCATGCGCTGGGACCGAAATGGGCAATGGTCAAGGGCGGACACCTGCCCGGTTCGGCCAGCAGCACCGATTTGTTGTTCGACGGCAACGACTTTCACGAGTTCGAATCGCCGCGGGTGGACACCGCCAACGACCACGGCGCCGGCGACACACTGGCCGCCGCGACCGCCTGCGCGCTGGCGCACGGCTACCCCGTGCCCGACGCGGTCTCGTTCGCCAAAGGCTGGGTGACCGAATGCCTGCGGGCCGCCTATCCGCTCGGACACGGCCACGGCCCGGTGTCACCGCTGTTCAGGCTGCAGTCATGAGCGCACTCGAGCAGATCGCGGGCGTCGCCCACGAGCCCGACGGCACACCGGCCGGCGTGGTGGTGCTGACGCACGGCGCCGGCGGCAACCGGGAATCCCCGCTGCTGCAACGACTTTGCGACGAGTGGGCCCGGCGCGGCTGGCTGGCGGTCCGCTACAACCTGCCGTACCGGCGGCGACGGCCCAAGGGCCCGCCGTCGGGTTCGGCGGCCACCGACCGCGCCGGCATCGTCGAGGCGATCACGGTGTGCCGCGGACTGGCCGACGGCCCGCTGATCGCCGGCGGACATTCCTACGGCGGCCGGATGACGTCGATGGTGGTGGCCGAAAGGAAGCGCAGGTCGACGTGCTGACGCTGTTCTCCTACCCGGTGCATCCACCCGGCAAGCCCGAACGGGCCCGCACCGAACACCTGCCCGACATCGCGGTGCCGACGGTGTTCACCCACGGCACGTCGGACCCGTTCGGCACGCCGGACGAGGTGCGCGCCGCCGCCGCATTGATTCCCGCGCCGACCCAGATCGTCGAGATCGCCGGCGCGCGCCACGATCTGGGCTCCAAGACCCTCGACGTGCCCGGGCTGGCGGTGGCCGCGGCGCTGCGACTGCTCGGCCGCGACTAGCCACTCAGACCGGCGGGACGGGTACGCGTTCGCACGACGTCGGCCGCGACGTCGGCAAGCTTGACGTTGGTCACCTGCGATGTTCGGCGCAGTACACCGAAGGCGTCGTCGTCGGAGACGTCGTTCAGCACCATCAGCATGCCGACGGCCTTCCCGATCTCGCGACTGGTGGCGAGTCCGCGTCGCAGCGATGCGGCGTCTTCCACCTGCTCCACAGCGGTGGTCGCGACCGTGGCGAACGCGCCCAACACGAGCGCCTGCTCGATTGATCGCTCGTCGAGGGCGTGGGGCGTGTCGGAGAACAAGTTGAGCGCACCGGTCCGGGCCCGGTCGACCGGCAACGGAACACTCAACGCGCCGCGTACCGGAGTGTCAGCGAGCACGCGGCTGGTCAGATCCGGCCACCGACTGTCCGAGGTCAGGTTCGTCTCGATTTGTGTCGTGCCCTCTTCGATGGCGTCCAGACAGGGCCCACTGCCGAAAGCCAACTCCAGCTTGTCGATCTGGCGCGCGATGGCGTCACTGACAGCGGCCGTACTGAAGGCGCCGTTGTGACGGATCATCAGGCTGGCATGGTCGCATCCGGGAATCGTCAGCGTTGCCGCCACACAAATCGCGGCGTACAGGTCTTTCGGCGTTGAGGCCCCGCGGGCGATGTCAGCGAGAGACGTGAACACACCTGGTGCGTCGACGGACGGCACCGCAACCTCCAGCTCCGGGCGGAATTGCCGGTGGGCGGCAGCGGGCCCCACACCTCGAGGCCCCGCTGCCGCCCATCGCGGCGTCAAGCGTTGATCACCTCGCGTTCGGAGACTTTGTCGTTGACGGTTCGGTGCGCGTCACCACGACCGATCGTGATCTTGCGCGGTTTGGCTCGCTCTGCCACCGGAATGCGGAGCCGCAGCACGCCCTCCTGATAGGAGGCTTCGATGCGCTCGGTGTCGAGATTGTCGCCGAGAACCAGCTGGCGGCTGAATATTCCGCGCGGCCGCTCGGTGGCGAGCATCTCGCGATTCGGGTCGACGGCCGGACGTTCG
This sequence comes from uncultured Actinomycetota bacterium, assembly GCA_963824335.1. Taxonomy (GTDB): domain Bacteria; phylum Actinomycetota; class Actinomycetes; order Mycobacteriales; family Mycobacteriaceae; genus Mycobacterium. The sequence goes on along the minus strand of CAWGPB010000033.1, from coordinate 208,738 downwards.
GCACGAACAGTCACGACGTTGCGCTCGATGTCGAGGTCCAGCGAATCCCTGTTGATGCCAGGTAGGTCGAACTCGACGAAGAACGCGTCGCCTTCACGCCACGCGTCCATCGGCATCACCGCTGGACGGGCGGCGGTACCCAGCGCCTGCTGGGTGAAACGGTCCAGCTCGCGGAACGGGTCGGTACGCATCAGCATGGTGGTCACCCTGCCTCTCCAATCTTCTGGCTGTGCTTCTCATAACCTGTGCCTCGTGACACAGATTTTATATAGCAGAGGTGAAACTAAGTCGCAAGTATGCTACAAACATTTCCTGTATCCATAGCCGAGGATGGTTGTGACGAACGATCGATCAGACACCCAGCACCAGCCCGCGGCCAGCCACGGGGTCTATGGCATCTCCGTGGCCGCCGAACTTTCCGGCATCGCGGTGCAGTCGTTGCGTCTGTACGAGAGCCACGGGTTGCTCACTCCGGTTCGCAGCGACGGCGGCACCCGCCGCTACAGTGCCGATGACCTGGCCCGCCTCCGACGGATCAGCCAACTGGTCGATGCCGGAGTCAACCTCGCCGGCATCAGGCAAATTCTCGACCTGCAGGACGACAACGCGGCTTTGACCGCCGAGAACCGCGCAGCCCGAGAGAAAGCGGCGCGCAAGCCCAAGCCCAGGTAGGCCCGGCAGATTACCAGTACCAGGGGTACTGGGTATATTGTCGTGCCATGAGTTCGGAGCAATTCGAGGTTCTCATCGTCGGGGCCGGCTTCGGCGGTATCGGGGCGGCAATCCAGCTCAAGCGCCTGGGTATCGACGACTTCGTCATCCTCGACCGGGAGGACGACCTCGGCGGCACCTGGCATGTCAACCACTACCCGGGCCTGGCCGTCGACGTCCCCACCACCACGTACTCGTACTTCTTCGAGCCGAACCCGAACTGGTCGCGGTTGTTCACCCCGGGCCCGGAGATCAAGCAGTACGCCGCGGGCGTGGCCGACAAGTACGACGTGCGCCGGCACATGCGGTTCAACACCGTCGTGGAAAGCGCCCGCTGGGACGACGAGACCCGCCGCTGGCAGGTCGCGCTGTCCGGTGGCGACGTGCTGTCCACGCGCTACCTGATCACCGCCACCGGGTTCCTGTCCCAGCCGAAAACACCTGACATTCCGGGGATCACGACGTTCGAGGGCAAGGTCATCCACACCACCGAGTGGGAGGACGACTTCGATCCGACGGGCAAGCGGATCGGGATCATCGGCACCGGCGCAACGGCGGTGCAGCTGATTCCGAAACTCGCCGAGAAGGCCGCCGACCTCACCGTCTACCAGCGCACCCCGATCTGGGTGGCACCGAAGATCGACCTGCGGTTCTCGGAGGGGGCCAAACGGCTGTTCGCCCGCTTCCCGTGGACACAACGGGCGATCCGGTCGATCACCGACACCATCTACGAGTTGATGATCACCGTCGGCTTGGTGCGATACCGGGTTCCGCTGAACCGGCGGCTCAATATCTCCGCGATGGATCTGTGCAAGATCAACCAGTTCATCGCCATTCGCGACAAGGAACTGCGCCGCAAGCTCACCCCGGACTACGACCTCGGTTGTAAGCGACCGACGTTCTCCAACAGCTACTTCCGCAGCTTCACCAAGCCACACGTCCACCTGCAGGCCGACGGAATCGACCGCGTCGAGGCCGACGGCATCGTCAACGCCGACGGATCGAAGACCCACATCGACACGCTGGTGCTGGCCACCGGATTCGACCTGTGGGAGGCCAACTTCCCGGCCATCGAGGTGATCGGTCGCGACGGCCGCAACCTCGGAAAGTGGTGGCGCGACACGCGTTTCCAGGCATATCAGGGCGTATCGATGCCCTACTTCCCGAACTACCTGAGCCTGGCCAGCCCGTTCGCCTTCCTCGGATTGAACTTCTTCAACACGATGGAGTACCAGATGCGGTTGATGGACCGGCTTTTCGCCGAGCTCAGACGTCAGGGCGCGGACACCTTCGAGGTGACCGAGGAGGCCAACGCGCGCTACCTCGACCGGATGACCGAACTGCTGGGCGATTCGCTGTGGACGCTCGGCAATTGCGCCACCTCGCGTTCCTACTATTTCAATCCCAGCGGCGAACCCTCGCTATTGCGTCCGATGGCCACCTCGACGGCAATCGAGGAAGCATCGAACTTTCCGCTGAGTGACTACGCGATCAGCTAAGGAGAAGTATGTCGCGCACAAGTAACCGCGTTGCCCGCTACTCGGGCTTGGCCCTGGCCGGCGCCGGCTTGGCCCACTTCACCAGCCCGGGGTTGTTCGAGCCGATCACCAAGTCGGCATTCCCGCGCAACACCCGCCAGCACATCTATACCAACGGCAGCATCGAGACGGTGCTCGGACTTGAGTTTCGCGAGTCGGCAGACCCGCAGCCTCGGCGTCGTCGGAATTGATCGGATACCTCGCCTACCTGGGCGGCAGTGCGATCCGCCAATCCCAAAAGCACTAACTCCGCTAGATAGACAGTTCCAACTGTACAGTTGGAACTGTCGAGTGTAGGGTTGGCGACGTGGACGGGATCAGCGAGTCGGCAGCAGCCGCGGCCCGTGATCTACGGGTGGTGTTCAGCCGGCTGCGGCGCCAACTCAAAAGCGTCGCCACCGGCGGCGGCCTGACGCCATCGCAGACCGCGGTGCTCACCCGGCTGTGGAAAGACGGCTCATCGTCGACCAGTGCGCTGGCCGCAGCCGAACAGGTGCGGCCGCAGTCGATGGCCGCCATCGTGACCGCACTCGATCAGCACGGCCTCATCCGACGAGCACCCGACCCCGATGACGGTCGGCGGCAGGTGATCTCGCTGACCGCCGCCGGACGTCGCCGCGCGGAAAGCGACCGCCAGGTTCGTGAGGAATGGCTGGCCCGTGCCATGCAAGAGCGCTACTCGGAGCGAGAACGACGCGTGATCAACGATGCGTTGTCGCTGCTTGGGCGCTTAACCGATTAGCGAAGGGATTTAGCAATGGACGTAGGTATCCACTACATCGACTTTTTGCCGGGCGACCCGGCGAACTTGGCCCCGACTCTGCTCGCGACCGCAACGGCGGCCGAGGACGTCGGCGCGTCGGTGTTCACGCTGGCGGATCACTTCTTTCAGATGGAAAATGTTGGGCGCGCTGAAGATCCGTTCCTGGAGGGTTACACGTCGCTGGGTTACCTGGCCGGCCGGACCAACACCATCACTCTGACGCTGCTGGTCACCGGAGTCACCTATCGCCATCCGGGAGTGCTGGCCAAGACGGTGACGACGTTGGATGTGCTCTCGCAGGGTCGGTCGATGTTCGGAATCGGAGCCGCCTGGTACGAGCGTGAGCACCTCGCCCTGGGAGTCCCGTATCCGCCGGTGAGCACACGGTTCGAGATGCTCGAAGAGACACTGCAGATCTGTCAGCAGATGTGGAGCGACAACGACGGACCGTACGACGGCAAGCATTACCAGTTGGCCGAAACCATCTGCCACCCCCAGCCGATTCGGCGGCCGCCGATCCTGATCGGTGGCGGGGGTGAGAAGAAGACCCTGCGGATGGTCGCGCAGTACGCCGATGTCTGGAATTCCACTGACTCCGAGGTGGACGTGGTCGCGCACAAACTCGATGTGCTGCAACGCCATTGCGACACCGTGGGCCGTGATTTCACTGAGATCCAGAAGACGGTGGGGCTGTTCATCAACCCGTTTAACGACGTCGATGGATACCTGAAGTCGGTCGAGGACCTGGCCGGGCTTGGAGTCCAGTTGATCAACACCGGACCGTTCCCGGGCAACCCCGACCCCGCAGGCTTCGTGAAGCGCTTCGGGGACGAGGTCATGCCCAGGATTACTCAGATCGGTTGAGCCGCAGCTGGTTCAGATGCTGGAGATGATCCGGCCGCGCTCGGCGGTGTATTCGTCGTCGGACAGGGCTCCGCTGGCGCGCAGGTTCTCGATCTCCTGCAGTCGCTGCGCCTTCGTCGGAGCAGACGGGGCGGAGGTGAATCCGCTGACATTGTGGCCGCTGCTGAGCAGGCCGAGTCTGAACAACACGACGAGAAGGCCGATGCCTCCGGCCGGCAGGCAGAGGAAGAGCATCCAGCCGCCGGGCAGACCCATTTCGCTGAGCGCGACAAAGCGCACCACGAACGAGATGGCGAACAATGCGGCGATCGCCGCCGCCACCAGGATGAAGCGTTTGTTGTTGCTGTTCATGAGGATTGTTCCTTTGATCTAGTGGATGCGGCACGGCCGCCGGGTGCGCGTGAGCGGCACCCGGCGGCCGGCCAGCCGTCAGGGGCAGGTGACGTCGAGTTCGAACGGCTTGTTGACCGGTCCTCCCATTGGGTTGGCCATGTCCACACCGCTGGCGGTGCCGCTGATCTTGTACGAGCTGCCATCCTTGGTGGCGTCGGCCTTGCCGGTGGTGCCACCGACGCCCAACGTCACGCCGTTGACATTGCCCAGCGCAACGGATTTGACGACAGGCGGACTGGCGTCCGTCAATACGGCGCCGATACCCGTGGGCGTGCCCGGCGGACCCTCCGGCGATGGCGATGTTGACCGTGCCGGCGACCTTGCTGCAGGCAACCTGGCCCTTGACGTTTTGATCTTTGCCGTCGACGAGCACCTTGGTGTTCGACGCGCTGGCCGGGTGCGACTGCGGCGTTGCCGACGCTGGTGGCCTTGTCGCTGTGTGAACAACCCACCATCACCGTGGCGAGGGTCGCCGCCGTACCGGCCATGATCAGGACTTCGCGTTTCATTGATGTGACTCCTTGTTGGTGTTGCTGACGTGGTGCTTAATCACTCTGCGGGACTGGGCTTTATGGATCCTTAATGCGGATCCGCCCAGCTCATTCACGTCGACGCTTCGGCCGACATGTCCAGGTACATCGACTGAAGGCCGATCCGACCGGGACCGGTGAACCGGTTGAAGACGAGATTTCCTCCGCCACCGAACATTCCGGTCCGCAATCCATAGACGTGAGCATCCATCCGGACACCCTCGTCGCGGTAAATCCAACTTCCGGGCTCCACATCGATCTGTTCACCGGGGGCGAGCACTTTTTCGAAGACGTTGCCGTATCCGTGTAGCCACACAACGCCCTCTGACTCTGTTGCGGCGAACCGGTCTACGAAGAACCCGGTCGAGCCGAAGATCGTGTTCCGGATCCCTTTTTGTCGGGTGAACCCGTACTCCAAGTTGCCTGTGGCCGCTAGATATTGGTGCTCACGCACCTCGATGGCGGCGCCGGGTCGCAGATGCAGCGGAAAGACATGCCCGGTGCCATCGCGGGAAAATGCGACCTGACCCGGTCCGCGCGCCTCGGTCATGAGCAGTTGCATGCCCCCGACCATCCGCTTGAGCGCACCCTTTCCCCTGAGCCCGATGTCGAGCCCAGGGTCCTTCCACAAAATGACGTGGTGCTCGAAAAACACCGGCACGCTGCCGTCGAGCCAGATGTGCAGCACCGGTACCAACTCTCCGTCGATGCGGTAGATACACGCCTGGGGCGCGCCCGTCGGCGACGGTGGTAGGCAGTAGCTGCGGAGGCTCGGGTCGATAGGACGAGTTGATCATCGTCCCGGCTCAGGGACGCTTGGCGTAGCGAGTGGGGGGCAGAATCTTCATGTGCGTTGTCCTTTCGTGAGGTTGCGGTGCTGCGTGTGCAACACCTGCGTTCGCTCACTGTCCGGGACAGCGCTTACTGGATCCTTAATGCAGCGGGGGGTCGGCGCCGGTGTCGAGGGTGAACTCCTCATCGCCGATCCGGATGCGATCGCCGTTGTGCAGTTCGGCGCTGGGGTCGATACGGGTGCGGCGCACCCGGACTCCGTTTGCCGACCCCAGATCGGTGATGAGCATCGTCCGACCGTCATCGGCAATGACGGCGTGGTGGCGGCTGACCTTGGCGTCGGACAGCACGATGTCGTTGTCGGGGCTTCGACCGATCCGGGTGGCCGTGCCGGCCAACGCATAGCGTCGCCCGTCCGCGCCTACCAATGCCGCCGCCGCGGGACGCCGGACGCGGATTGCGTTGTCCGACTGCGCGACAATGGTGTCCTCGGCGTGTGATTGAGCAACCTTGCGAGCATCCAACGGCTCTTGGCGCAGGATCCGCTCGTACAGCTCGCGGATCGTCCATCCCGGGTCGATGCCCAGGTCTTCTGCCAGCAGAGCTTTCAGCCGCAGGTACGCGTCGAGCGCTTCCGATTGGCGGTCCGCCAAGTAGTAGGCGGTAATCAGCTGCGCCCACAACGGTTCTCGATAGCCATGCCTGGCGGTCAGCGCCTCGAGTTCGGAGATCACGGTATGTGGTCGACCGCAGGCGATTTCGGCCTCGGCACGTGCGATGTAGACCAGCACCCGCTCCTCGTCGAGTGCCGCGGCCAGGCTCTCCACGAATTGAAAGTCGCTCAGGTCCTCCAGAACCGGCCCGCGCCACTGGCTCGAGGGCCGCCAACAGGTGCCGGCTGGCCTGCTCGAACTGCGCGGCAGCTGCGGCCTGCACGCCGGCGTTCCTCTCGGCGATGAAGCGGCCGAAATCGTACTGATCGTCGCTGATGGACAGCTGATACCCCGGCGGCATGCTGGCCAGCACGGAACGGTCAATGCCCGCGCCGTTCATCAGCCGACGCAAATTCGAGATGTAGGCATGCAACGTGGCCCGGGCTCCCTGCGGCGGCCGTTGATCCCACGCGGCACCGATCAGCGAGTCGATGCCCACCGGTCGATTCGCGTTGATGATCAACATCGCCAGCACGGCACGTTGCTTCGGCGTGCCCAACGGCACCAGTTGATCGCCCACGCGCACCTGCAACGGGCCCAATACACCGAACTGGGCTGCCGCAAAGGATTGCCCCGTACCCAACTCATCGCCCATCATGCTGTTTCCGCGTTCATCAGGTTCGCCAGCTAAACGACTCCCAGCATAGCTGCCAGTTAGTATTTGCCCATGCCGGTATCGGTAGGCGAAGCGTTCGCGGGATTACGATCCTGCGCGTGCTGGGCGCCGGCGGTATGGGCACGGTGTATCTGGCCGCTCATCCGCGGTTGCCGCGCCAAGATGCGCTGAAGGTGTTGCCGCACGCAGTGGACTGCAGACCCGCAGTATCGGGAGCGGTTTCTGCGCGAGGCCGATCTGACCGCCAGCTTGTCGCATCCCAACATCTCTGGGCGTCCATGACCGCGGTGAATATGACGGGCAGTTGTGGATCTCGATGGACTACGTCGGAGGCACGGACGCGTCGAGGCTGTTGCGCGAGCACCACCCCGACGGGCTGCCCGCCGGTGAAGCGTTGGAGATCATCACCGCGGTCGCCTCGGCGCTGGATTATGCGCATCAGCAAGGGCTGTTGCACCGCGACGTCAAACCGGCCAACATCCTGCTGGATTCCGAAAGCGCAACGAATTTTCCTGGCCGACTTCGGCATCGCGCGCCTGATCGATGACCCGTCCGGGCTGACCGCGACGAATATGGCGGTCGGCACGATGGCCTACGCGGCGCCCGAGCAGTTGAGGGGTGAAGCCGCTCGACGGGCGCACCGACCAGTACGCGCTGGCCTGCACCGCATTTGACCTGTTGACCGGCGCGCCGCCATACGTCGATTCCAACCCCGCGGTAGTGATCACCAAACACGTTGCGGCGCCGATACCTTCGCTCGGGGAACGTCGTCCGGAATTGGCCGCGCTGGATCCGGTGCTGGCCAGGGCGATGGCCAAGTCGCCCGCAGACCGGTTCGCCAGCTGCCGAGAATTCGCCAGAGAATTGAACTACGCTCCTCAGCCCGCCGTCCGGCCAGGTCGCACAGCGGCTCCGCCACCGCCGCCGAGCCGTGCCCGGGCCGGCACCCACTCTCATGACCCCGACCCGACGGTGACGCGGCCGAAACTGATTGCTGCACTTGCGGTCAGCGCTGTGGTCCTCGTGACGGCCGTGCTGGCCGGCGTGACTGCTTGTCCAGCATCACGATCGGGCCGGCGACGCGATCGACCGCGGCCGCCACCGTGCACACGTTTACCGGCACCTACCGGGCGGACTACGGTCCCGGCACCGACCTCGAGGGCAAACCGGCCGCCGGTGCGCCGGCGATGACCGGCACCTGGGACGTGCGCTCCGCGTGCGGCGCCGGCGGCTGCATCGCGACGGCGTCCTACGTCGGTGGCAGCGGAATCGTGCTCGTCTCGAACCTGGTGTTCGATCAGGTGGGCGACAGCTGGGTTGCCGTGGGCCTTGGTTCAACGTCATGCAATGACGCACCCACCGAAGTCTGGGTGGTGTTCACCTTGCAACCGCAACCCGACGGCACCCTGTCCGGCGAAACCACCAGGTCCACCATCAACAGCTGCAGCGCCGCCAAGCGAACCGTTACCTTCACCCGCACCGGCGACCCCGATCTCGCCAGAAGTCCCCGACCCGGCTTCCTTGCCGCCGCGGGCGGCATCCCCGTCGACAGCGCTACACGGCCGCTACCACGAGACCATCACCTACGCGAATGGCGGTTCCGCACCGGGGCAAGACGATCTCACGGTCCGTACCGAGTGCCTTCGCACCGGCGATCGGTGCATGAGCCTGTTCCATGCGATCGACGGGGTTGTGCCGCTGGTCTTCAGCGGCGGGAAGTGGACCCGCGACGACGAGGGCATCGTGCCCTGCAATACCGGCGGTACCGCGCAGATCAAGCTCAGCGCCGAGTATCCGCTGCCCGACCCGCTGCAGGATCCGATTCCGCTTGCTCATCGGCCACGGCCACAATGAGATCGACCGGAAGCACCTGCGCCGGAGGCGATTTCGAAGACAAGTTCGAGCGCACCGGCGACTGAGTCAAGCGGCATTAAGAATGCATTCAACGCCGCGTCCTACCGTGATCGCCATGAACACAACACACTTATCGCGGCGGGTCGTTGCCGCTGCACTGCTCTCCAGCGGCGTCGCGGTCGCCGGCATGGGCCTCGCCATGGCTACCGCGCAGGCTCACCCCGGGGACAATTACTCGCAACCGCACCAATGGTGTCCCGGACAACCCCTGCCGGAGGCAGACGTCCACTGGGACACCAACATCTGTCACACCTGGTACTGGGTCCCGGTCGGCGGCATGGGCAATGCCGGCGAGTTCGTCTGGGACGGAGCAACTCCGCCGCCGCACGGTCCGGGTCCGTGCTACGGCGCGCCGATCTGTCTGCCCGGGCTCTAGCCTCGACTCATTTCTTGGCGAGCTCGTGCCGGGTCCGGTCCTCACGGACCGGAATGCCGTTGCGGCCGGTGAGGTCCTGCGCGTAAAGGCCGGTCGCGTAGGCGACACCGCCGCCGTTGATGCCCAGCTCGGTGCGGTCGATGTGCTCCAAGGTGTCCGTGCTCTTGTGGTAGTTGGGGTCGAACGGCTGGTCCGCGTCACCGCCCCACAGCTTGGCCTCCTCCGCGCGTCTTCTTGTCCTCGGCGCCGGAGAACAATCCGCCCGACGGGATGCCGGCCGAGGTGAACCCGTCGTAGTCGGACCTGCCGTCGAACGACGGTGTCCTGCGGGGTCTTGCCGGCGGAGTTGAGGTAGGCGGCCAGCGACCGCTCGATGCCGGCGGAGCCCTCGGGCACCACCGGGCTGCCCCGCTTGTCGGCCGGCAGTGACTGGTCGCCGTCGTAGGTGAAGTAGCCCGGGTTCGGCGAGGCGAGCATGTCGAAGTTCGAGATACAGCGCAATGTCTTTGAGCGCGTTGACATCCAGCGACTCGCACGTACTTCCGCGACCCGATCAGCCCGAGTTCCTCGGCGCCCCAGAAGCCGAACCGCACCGCGTTGTGCACCCCCGGCGAGCTGCCCAGTTGCAGTGCGGTTTCCAGCACCGCCGCCACCCCGGATCCGTTGTCGTTGATGCCCGGCCCCTCGGGAACGCTGTCCAGGTGCGCCCCGACCATCACCACGTCGCTGGTCGAACCGGTCTTGGTCTGCGCGACCACGTTGCGGGCCGTAGACGGTCTTGGTCTCCGCGGAGAGCTGCACCGTCGCGGGCCCCGCGGTCGTGCGCAGCAGCGCGCCGTCGGCTTTGGTGACGCTGACAACCGGGATCTTGACGTCGGTGGTCTCGCCGAGGGTGCCGCCCGATGTGCTCCTCGACGACGTTGTCCGCCACGACCATCGCGACCGCGCCGCGCTGCGCGGCGGCGCTTGCCTTCTGTGCGAACGGGCAGGTGCCGCGATCCACCAGCACCACCGCGCCGTTGACCGGGAGGTTGTCGTAGTCCGACGGCGATTGCAGCCCGGGCTTCCGTCGACCGGGAACGCGACCAGCGGACCGGTCACCCCGTCCGGCGGGGTGCCGAGGCTGTACTCCAGTGCGCGCGCGTCGAACTTCTTGTCGGCGACGGTCACCGACCCCGGGTCGGCGTGGAAACACGTGCGCCTCGAACTGCGGGCGTCTGCACCTCAAAACCCTTGTCCCGCAACTTCCCCACCACGTAGTCGACGCTGGCCTCGTAGCCCGGCAGTGCCGACCGCGCGGGTGTTGTTGTTGGCATTGGCGATGTCCTGCAGCTTGGTCAGGTGCGCCATCATCGCGTCGGTGGTGACCCGGCCGCGAAGCGCGGCGGCGAAGTCCGGAGCCGATACCGGCTTCATCGATTGGCGGTGTCGGAGGACGTGCACACCCGCCGGTCGCCAACAACAGAGTCGCGACGGCGACAAGCAGCAGTTTTTGATTTGGTAGCCATCGCGCCCCAGATTAGACGCACGCGTCGACTGCACCTCGCATCTGGTCGCGTCAACTTGCCGCTTCGGAGGAATCGTCGCGCCGCAGATACGCGTGGATCGGTGGTACCGGCAGATGTCGTGTGCGTGCGCAACAAGTCGGCGATCGCGTTGACCACGAACAGCCCGTACGGGCCGGCGCCGGCCGCGCCCGGTGGCCGTCGACCCGCCAGCGGGTCCGCCCACTGGCCCACATCGCGTGCCTCGCAGACCACGAACCCGCTCTCGAACCAGAACGCCAGCCGGCATGCGCCCCCGGCGTGATCGAGGCTGTTGGTCGCCAGCTCGGTGGTGACCAACAGCAGGTCGGCCACCCGCTCCGGCGGCCATCCCGAGCAGTCTGGCGTAGCGTTCACCGCATCTGCGGGCGCCGGCCAGGTCCAGCGCATGGCTCGACGGTGTGCGTCACCGCGGCCGGGCTGGTCACCAGCGGCTGGTTGCACCGTTCGAGCGCGGCATCGACCGCGTACTCCGGACACTGTCTCGCGCGATCCGCCCAGCCAGATCTGCGGGATGGGTGAGGCGGACATGCGGCCAGCACGCTCTCGTCCAGGCAGGACGCGTCGTAGGGGCACAGACCCGTGATGTTGGAACCCGACGAACGCGATGTTGGCCAACGCCTCGTGCTGCATGCAGGCGAGATACTCGTGCTCGGTTCGGCCCGCCCAGGCCGGTTCGGCGATGATGCGGACGTGCTGGTCCGGGTGCCGTTCGACGAAGGCCATACTGCCCGGCCAGAATCCGGCCGGGATTGCGGCCGAACTCGATCATGTCGGCCATCGTGACGTCGTCCGCATCGTCCCCCAATGCGCAGCGCAACGAGGCAAGCCTGTCGCCCGGCACCGCGACCAAGATTGGCTGCTGCTGCGCCAAACCGTCGGCGATGAAGTGCATCAGCGAGTCGATGTACTCGCGCTCTGATTGGTAAAAGAGCGCCGAATGGTCGAATCCACGACGGTGCACGTGTGCTTCCAATGTCTTGTCGACGGATGAATCCCTCGGCAGTAATTGCTGAATGGTCGCCATTGATCTACCCAGGTGCCCAGAAACTAATCAGGCGCGGCCGGCCTGGTGCGCAATCAGGTCGGCCACAGCCCGCATACCTGCTGCGTTGGGGTGAAACGGCGCCGGACGCCACGGCAGCGGCCAGCCCGCCGCCACCGCCCAGGGATCGGGCGACCAGGCGTGATGGTCCCGGCTGGCCTGTCCGGCCCGCACGACCGCGCATCCGGTGGCCTGCGCGGCCGCCGCGGTGGCTTCCTCTAGGCGCGCGGCGACCCACCGACCCAGCTCGGCGTGTTCACGCCGACAACGGAGCTGCAGGTACACCGGCGGGGGCAACAGCGTGAGGTAGTCGACGAACATCACCCGGGCCTCGCGGCGCCCGCTGGCGCACCGCGGTACCGACGGCCCGCAAGGCGTCACCGACCCCGTCGAGCGCTGTGCTCGCGGGCGTCGCGGTCGAGCAGCTCGCGGATCGGCGGGCAGCCGTGCGCGCCAGGCCGCGGCAGCGACGCGGCCATCAGCAGCGGCACGTATCCGACGTCGTTGCCGCCGATGGTGATGGTCACCAGTTCTTCGGAGCCGTCCAACGCCTCGATCTGCGGCGGGGCGCTGCGCTGGCGCTCGGCGAGCACGTGAGCGGTGGTGGCGCCGGAGAAGGTGACGTCGACCAGGTCGAGGTGCAGCTGCTCGGCGACCAGATGGGGGTAGTTGCGCGCCGAGCGGCCCGAGCCGAACGGCGCACCCGGCGCGGGCGGCCGGATACCGGGCCCGGCGGCCATCGAGCTGCCGAGCGCGACATACCGGCCTCACAGCGCCGGGACTCGACGCCTGAGCCCAGAATCGCTTCGGGATCCGCCCGGCGCGGCGGGCCAGATACCCGGCGGTGACGGCGGCGGCCATCGCCGCGGCCATCGCAGGCGGATCGGCGGCGCGGGTCACCGCGGTAGCCAATAGCACCGCGTCGCAACCCAACTCCATCGCCAGCGCGGCGTCGCTGGCGGTGCCGATGCCGGCGTCGAGGACGACCGGAACGCCGGCTTGGGCGACGATCATCTCGATGTTGTGCGGGTTGGCGATGCCCAGACCCGTGCCGATCGGCGAACCGAGCGGCATCACCGCCACGCAGCCGATGTCCTCCAGTCGTCTGGCCAGCACCGGGTCGTCGTTGGTGTACGGCAGCACCACGAAACCGTCGTCGACCAATTGCTCTGCGGCGCGGACCAATTCGACCGCATCGGGCAACAGCGTGCGCTCGTCGGCGATCACTTCCAGCTTGATCCACTCGGTGCCCAGCGCCTCGCGGGCCAGTTGCGCGGTGAGCACCGCTTCGGCGGCGCTGCGACAGCCCGCGGTGTTGGGCAGCGGTGTGATGCCCAGCCGGCTCAGCAGATCGAGCATGCCGGTGCCGCCCTCGGCGTCGACGCGGCGCATCGCGACGGTGGTCAGCTCGGTGCCCGAGGCGATCAGGGCCTCCTCGAGGACGGCGAGGTTGGCCGCGCCGCCGGTGCCCATGATCAGCCGCGAGGTGAAGCTGCGGCCCGCGATGGTCAGTTTGGAATCAGCCACCCTGCACCGCCGTCAACACCTCGATGTTAGCGCCGTCGGAAAGCGTTGTGGCCCAGCTTGATCGCGGTAGAACAGCCTGGTCGACAGCGACCGCGATGCCGCGGTCAGGATAGCCCAGCGACTGCAGCAGCGCCGCAACGGTTGTGTGCTCGTCGACCTCGAGGTCGTCGGCGTTGACGTGGATTATCATCTGTGCGCTCCAACCGGAATGAGTTCGGACACAATCTGTTCGGCCGTCCACGGCGCCAGCAGGAAACCCGACCGGCCGTGGCCGGCAGCGACCAACGTCCGCGCGTCCAGCCGTCCCACCAACGGCAGGTTGTCCGGCGTCATCGGGCGCAGACCGGCGACGCATTCGGCCAACTCGTACTCGCCGAGCGCCGGCATCACCGCGCACGCATCGTCGAGCAGGTCCCGCACGCCGGATACCGTAGGTGCGGTGTCGCGGCCGTGCTCGTACTGGGTCGCGCCCACGACCACCCCGTCGGCCCGTGGCACCACATATACCTGGCGTCCGTGCACGCGAGCCCGAATTACCCTCTGCGGCAACGGCATACACCCCTTGCGCCAGCGCAATCTCAGCACTTCGCCTTTCACCGGCCGGATCGGCAGACCGGGCCACAACGACGGGGCGTCGATACCGTTGGCGATCACGACCGTGTCGGCCGCAACGGACGCCAGGTCAGTGACCGGCCCGTCCCACTCGACGCCGAGCTGTTCGCAGGCCGCCGTCAGTCCGTCCAGCAGGACACGGTTGTCGACGGCCAGTTCGGTCGGCGCCCGGAAGCCGTGTCGAATACCTTGCGCCAGCATCGGTTCCACGTCACGCACCGCCGACTCCCACACCACCGGATGCCCCTGCGCGGACAGCCAGTCCGCGACCGTGCGCAGGTCGGCCACGTCGGCGCGGTCGACGGCGACCACTAACGACTCCCGCGCGGTGATCACCTGCGCGGGCAGGCCGTCGGTGAATTCGCCTTGGTGCCACAGCCGCAGCGAATCCAGGCCCAGCTGCAGCAGTCGCTCCTCGCCCGGCCAGCCTTCGCTGTGCGGCGCCAGCATCCCTGCGGCCACCCACGATGCGCCGGGCAGCCCGGAGCGGTGCACCCGCACCGACCAACCGGCCTGAGCCGCGCGGCGCGCAACCGACAGCCCGATGACGCCGCCGCCGATGACGGCCAGCGATCCCGCGTCCGGTGGCATCTTTCGCTCCCTTCGCCGGCATGATCCGGATCAGGTTTGTGACGGTAAGGGCCGACGTGCCCACTCTCAGCCCCCGTTCGCGGGACTCCCGTGTCGGTTACCCACGGTAGTCGTTAGCGTCGCGGTGTGCACCAACCACTGAACCGGCTCGCGAGCGCCCGGCTCTACCTCTGCACTGATGCCCGCCGTGAGCGCGGCGATCTGGCCGAATTCGCCGACGCCGCCCTGGCCGGCGGGGTGGACATCATCCAGCTGCGCGACAAGGGTTCGGCCGCCGAGCAGCGGCTGGGCCCGCTGGAAGCGCGTGACGAGCTGGCGGCGCTGGAGGTGCTCGCCGACGCCGCGCGCCGACACGGCGCACTGCTGGCCGTCAACGACCGTGCCGACATCGCCCGCGCGGCCGGCGCCGACGTCCTGCACCTGGGCCAAGACGACCTGCCGCTGACCGTGGCGCGCGAGATCATCGGCCCGGACATGCTGGTCGGCCGGTCGACCCACGATCAGGCGCAGGTCGTCGACGCGATCGCCGAGGACGTCGACTATTTCTGCGTCGGGCCGTGTTGGCCGACTCCGACCAAACCGGGACGCTCCGCCCCCGGGTTGGCCCTGGTGCGGTCGACCGCCGAGCTGGCGTGCGACAAACCGTGGTTCGCCATCGGCGGCATCGATGCGGATCGCCTACCTGGAGTGCTGGCCGCCGGCGCGCGGCGAATCGTCGTCGTCCGCGCGATCACCGCCGCGGAGGATCCGCGTGCCGCGGCGCAGCAGCTCAGTTCGGCACTTGCAGCAGCGAGCTGATCCGGGAGCTCAGCTGCGACGGCTCCTGATCGGGCTGGCCGGCGGTGCACCACACGAAGACGCCCTGCTCGATCTCGATCGTGCGCGGCAGGTCGCGTCGCAGCTGGTCGTCGTGGCTCAGCGGCAGAATCTCGGGCGCGGTACGCAGCCGTTGCCAACTGGCCGCGAATCCGGGATGCAGTGGCAGCTCGTCGACCTCGTCCTCGCCGACCCAACGCATCTCGGCGCTCTCGAAGTTGGCCACCGTCCGCAGCTGCTCAGGCGCGTCGGCGACGACAGTGGAGTACGTCCACTCCGTCCCGCTCGCGGCAGCGGTGACCACGGTCGCCCGCACTGACACGAGACGGCCTGGCAGGCCGGCTTCTTCGTGAGCCTCCCGGATGGCGGCTTCTTCGGGGGTCTCGTGACTGTCTCGGGCGCCGCCCGGCAGACCCCACGTCCCGCCCTGGTGGCTCCAGGGCGCGCGGTGCTGCAGTAGTACCGCCGGTGAGCCGTCCGGCCGCGGCGCCCGCAGCAGCAGGCCGGCCGCACCGAATCGGCCCCAATGAGCGCTGCCGGTGTCGGACACCACCCATCCGTCACCGTCGCCGCGCACGCGTTCAGGATAAGCAGCACGCGCGAATGGCGCGCCACGTGTCCCAGACCGGTAACGAGTCGGGAAATCTGAGTAAGCAGGTCCCCGCATCTCAGGAAAAGGCTCTTAGACTTCACTTAATACCGTTCGTGACACGCACGCCCGAAAGATGAGGTCCGAACAGACGTGACCGTTGAGTTGGCGCACCCGTCGACTGAGCCGCTGGGTTCGCGGTCGCCGATTGAACCGGCCCACCCCCGCTGGTGGTTCGTGGCGACGACGCCGGGCCGCATCCTGTCGATCGGTCTTGTGGTGGTCATCCTCGGCGGGCTCAGTGCGTTCGCCACCTCGACCACGATCAACCAGCGACAGCACGCGCTGACGACTGTGTTGAGCCACACCGAGCCGCTGGCGTTCGCGGCCGGGCGGCTCTACACGACGCTGTCGGTGGCCGACGCGGCCGCCGCGACCGCCTTCATCGCGCAGGCCGAGCCGCGAACCGTCCGGCAGCGCTACGAGCAGGCGATCACCGACGCGGCGGTGGCTGTGACCAGGGCGTCGAGTGGTCTGACCGACGAGCCGCTGGTCCAGTTGCTCGGCCGGGTCAACGCCGAGCTGGCGGTGTACACCGGGCTGATCGAGATCGCGCGGACCAACAACCGCGCCGGCAACCCCGTCGGTTCGTCCTACCTTTCCGAGGCGTCCACGCTGATGCAGTCGTCGATCTTGCCGGACGCTGCACGGCTCTACAGCGAGACGTCGGAGCGGGTGGACACCGAAACCACGGCGTCGACCCAGATCCCTGCTCCGGTGATCCTGGTCGTCGTTGGCGACGGCGGTATTCGGCGCGTTCTCGCACCGATGGCTGGCCCGTCGCACCAAACGGCGGATCAACCCGGGTCTTGTCGCCGGTGCACTGGCAATTCTCGTTATGGTGGTGTGGGTGGGAACCGCGCTCGCGATTTCCACCAGCGGCAGCCGCAGCGCCAAAAACACTGCGGCAGAGTCACTGAAGACCATCACCAATCATGTCCATCAGTGCGCAGCAAGCACGTGCCGACGAGACGTTGTCCCTGATCCGGCGCGGGGACGAAGAGGTCCGGAAGCAGTCCTTCTACGAACGCATCGACGCCATGCACAAGCAACTCGACGAATACCTCGCTCGTGGCGACGCCGTCGACAAGAACGACTTGCAGGGCGCCGACGCAACTGCTGACTCAGTGGCGGCGGGCCGATGACCGGATCAACTCCTATATCTCGGTCGGTAATTACCGGGCCGCCACCCAGGTGGCATTGGGCAGCGGCGAGGACGACTCCACCCCCGCGTTCGACAAACTCGACCGCGCGCTGGTGAAGGCGATGGAGCAGAGTCGCCATGAATTGCGCGACGACGTCCTCAATGCGCGGCGAGGACTGTCCGGCGCCACGGTGGGCGGCATCGTGCTCAGCTTGGGTGCGGCCGTCGCGGTCGCTCTCGGATTGTGGCCCCGGCTGAGCGAGTATCGATGAGGGCGCGGCCGCTCCGACTCCTGTGGTGCGCCGTTGCGGCGGCGGGCACTTTAGTGTGCTGGCCGGCTGCAGCGAGTCGGGGTCGATGGTGGTGCCGCCCGCGCCGACGCTGCCGCCGCCCACCCCGGCCGGCATGCAGGAGATGCCGCCTCAGCCGCCGCTGCTGCCGGACAAGACCGCCGATAACTGCAACCCCACCGCCAGCCTGCGCCCGTTCGACAACCCGGCCGACGCCGACGCCGCGGTGGCCAACATCCGCGCCCGCGGCAGGCTGATCGTCGGCCTGGACATCGGGAGCAACCTGTTCAGCTTCCGCGATCCGATCACCGGCGAGATCGTCGGCTTCGACGTCGACATCGCAGGCGAGGTGGCACGCGATATCTTCGGCAACCCGTCGCAAGTGGAGTATCGGATCCTGTCGTCCGACGAGCGCGATCACCGCGCTGCAGAAGGGCGAGGTCGACATCGTCGTCAAGACGATGACGATCACCTGCGATCGACGCAAGCAAGTCAACTTCTCCACCGTCTATCTCGACGCCTCCCAGCGCATTCTGGCCCCGCGCGACTCGCCGATCACCAAGCCGGCCGACCTGTCCGGCAAGCGGGTCTGCGTGGCGAAGGGCACCACGTCGCTGCACCGGATCCGCGAGATCGCGCCACCCCCGATCGTGGTCGAGGTGGTGAACTGGGCCGACTGCCTGGTGACGCTGCAGCAGCGGCAGGTCGATGCGGTCAGCACCGATGA
Source organism: uncultured Actinomycetota bacterium (assembly GCA_963824335.1). GTDB lineage: Bacteria > Actinomycetota > Actinomycetes > Mycobacteriales > Mycobacteriaceae > Mycobacterium. Next base: position 190,583 of record CAWGPB010000033.1, on the reverse strand, counting down.
CTCGATTCTGGCCGGGCTGGTTTCTCAGGACCCCTATCTGCACATCGTCGGGCCGAACATGGGCACGCAGCCCTACGGCATCGGGGTCAAGCTGGACAACACCGGACTGGTCAAATTCGTCAACGGCACGCTGGAACGGGTCCGCCGCGACGGCACGTGGAATACGTTGTACCGCAAGTGGTTGACGGTTCTCGGCCCCGCGCCGGCGCCCGCCGAGCCCGAGGTACGCGGACTGATGGCCGAGCAACCGGTGGATCCGGAAGGCCAGGACGCGGACGACGTCGGCCCGGGTACCCAGCCTGCAGACGCGATGGTGGACTCGTCCTCGATGAGTCGCCCGATTGCCACCCAGGCGATATTCCGGCCCGACTTCGACGACGACGGCGGTGAATTTTCCGGGCTGCATCGGCGACACCACGCCCACCGAGCGGACGAAGCCCGCCGCGCGCGCTCCGGTGCGTCGGCTAGGCGGTGGATTGGTCGAGATTCCGCGGGTTCCGGACATCGATCCACTCGAGGCGTTGATGCCCAATCCGGTTGTGCCGGAATCGAAGCGCTTCTGCTGGAACTGTGGACGGCCGGTGGGTCGATCCAGCAAGGACGCAAAGGCGCAGTCGGAGGGCGGTGCCCATACTGCGGAAGCCCGTATTCGTTTCTGCCGCAACTGAATCCGGGCGACGTCGTCGCCGGCCAGTACGTCATCAAGGGTTGCATCGCGCACGGCGGACTGGGCTGGGTGTATCTGGCGCTGGACCGCAATGTCAATGATCGCCCGGTCGTGCTCAAAGGTCTGGTGCATTCCGGCGACGCCGAAGCGCAGGCGATCGCGATGGCAGAGCGGCGATTCCTCGCCGAGGTGGTCCACCCGTCGATCGTGCAGATCTTCAACTTCGTCGAGCACACCGACCAGCACGGTGAACCCGTCGGCTACATCGTCATGGAGTACGTTGGTGGGCAGTCGCTCAAGCGACGCAAGGGTGACCGGCTGCCGGTCGCCGAAGCGATCGCCTACGTACTGGAAATCCTTCCGGCCCTGAGCTATTTGCACTCGATCGGTTTGGTCTACAACGACCTCAAACCGGAAAACATCATGCTCACCGAAGAGCAGCTCAAGCTGATCGACTTGGGCGCGGTCTCGCGGATCAACTCGTTCGGCTACCTCTACGGCACACCGGGTTATCAAGCACCTGAGATCGTGCGTACCGGCCCGACGATAGCCACCGACATCTACACCGTCGGCCGCACCCTTGCGGCTCTGACGTTGAAGCTGCGGGCCCGCGGCGGCCGTTACGTCGACGGCCTTCCCGAAGACGACCCGGTGCTGGCCGAGTATGACTCGTTTGGCCGATTACTGCGCCGCGCAATCGATCCGGACCCGCAGCCGGCGATTCGCCAGCGCCGAAGAGATGTCCGGTCAGCTTTCGGGTGTACTGCGTGAGGTGGTCGCGCAGGACACCGGAGTGCGACGGCCAAGCCTGTCGACCATCTTTTCGCGCAGCCGTGCGACGTTCGGCGAGTCCCTGCTGGTTGCCCACACCGACGTGTACCTCGATGGCCATGTGCACGCAGAGAAGTTGACCGCCAAGGAGATCGTCACCGCGCTGCAGGTGCCGCTGGTCGATCCGGCTGACGTCGCTGCACCACTGTTGCAGGCGACCGTGCTCTCGCAGCCAGTGCAGACCCTGGATTCGCTGCGCGCATTCCGCCACGGCGCAGTGGATTCCGAGGAGATCGACCTGTCGGACTCGGTCGAGCTTCCGCTGATGGAGGTTCGGGCTTTACTGGATCTCGGCGATGTCGCCAAGGCCACCCGTAAGCTCGACGACCTGGCCGAGCGGGTGGGCTGGCGTTGGCGGTTGGTGTGGTATCGCGCGGTTTCTGAATTGCTCACCGGCGACTATGACTCGGCGAGCAAGCATTTCAGCGAGGTACTCGACACGTTCCCCGGCGAGCTGGCGCCGAAGATGGCCCTGGCCGCGACCGCCGAATTGGCCGGCACCTCAGACGAACACAAGTATTACGAAGAGGTGTGGAAAACCGACGACGGGGTGATCTCGGCGGGCTTCGGGCTGGCCAGGGCTCAGTCGGTCGAGGGAGATCGAGGCGGGGCGGTACGCACGCTCGACGAAGTTCCGGCTACGTCACGGTATTTCACCACCGCACGACTGACCAGCGCCGTGACGCTGCTGTCCGGCCGGTCGGCCAGCGAGATCACCGAGGACCAGATCCGCGACGCGGCGCGGCGGGTCGAGGCCCTACCGCCCACCGAGCCGCGAGTGCTGCAGATCCGCGCGCTGGTGCTGGGTAGCGCCTTGGACTGGCTGGGCGAACACGAGGCCAGCACCAACCACATTCTTGGCTTCCCGTTCACCGAACACGGGCTGCGCCTTGGAGTCGAGGCGTCACTGCGCGGATTGGCCCGGGTGGCGCCCACCCAGGCGCATCGCTACAAGCTGATCGACATGGCCAACCGGGTTCGGCCCACCAGCACCTTCTAGCTGGGCCGCCTTTTTGCTTTGCTTCGACCGTGCATCCTGGGCTTCGAGTGTGCATTGTCGGTGGGGTTTCGGCGGGCGGGGCGCCCTGAGTGCACACTCGAAACCGTCATTGCACACTCGAATGCCGAGCATCCAACGCACACCTCACTCGCCGCACGATTTCAGCGGGCCGGTCTTCGGCGACAACCCGGATGATGAGCCAACCCAGCCGCTCCAGAAGCTCCAGCCGGCGAATGTCTTTGAGGTACTGGTGTCGGTCAACTCGATGGTGGTCACCGTCATATTCGACGCCGACCATGAGATCTGGCCAGCCCATATCGAGGTAAGCAATCGGAAGACCGTCCGTGCCGAGCACCGGAATCTGGGTGCGGGGCCGAGGCAAACCAGCCTCGATGAGAAGCAGCCGCAGATAACTTTCGCGCGGTGATTGCGCGCCCGGGTCGACGACCTCGAGCACGGTCTCCAGCTGGCGGAGTCCGCGAGCTCCGCGGTGGCGCCCGGCGACGTCCAGCACCTCGTCGACCTTGAAACCGGTTGCGCGAGCCAGTGCGTCGAGTTGTGCCACAGCGGTCCGGCGCGGCGTACGCCGCCCTATGTCGAAGGCAGTGCGCTTGGGTGTGGTGACCGCACGGCCAGCTAGGGTCTGGACCTCATCCGCGAGCACGATGTCGCGGCGCGTCAGCACACCTTGCGGCGGGTGCGGATTGACATGTATCAACTCGACTGGGACGTTGTCGTCGATCCACTTGGCGCCGTGCAGCGCAGCCGCTGCCGTTCCGGCGATGGTCCCCTGTCGGTCGGACCATAGCCACGCCGCGGCAATACGCTGCTCCAAGGATGGCTGTATCTGTTTCGGCAGATAGACGTTCGGCAAGACGGCCTGGTATTGAGTCCGCAATTGGTGACGGCTGAGCAGACCGCGCGCCAAAGCCTCGCTGCCAACGAATGGCTCACTCATGCCCGGACGATGACATGCACCGCAGCCACGCTGTCCCCGCTATCCACAGCAAAGCGAGATCAATCTGTAAGCAGGGCCGCAAGCAAATCGCAAGAAAAGTCCGGCACAGTTAAAGCATGGCCGGCCAGTCGGATGGGTGGAGCACTACGGCGCGCGTTCTGCGCCGGGTCGGCTTTGGCGTGACGGGCGCACAGGTCGACGCCGTCGCGAAGCAGAATTGGCCTGACTATGTCGACGCCGCTCTGCGCGCGGACCCGGAAAAGGACCCGGGCGCACTAGCGACACCGATGCCGACGCCACCGACCCTGCGCGGCCCCGGCAAAGGCGCGTCGGCGGCGGACCGCAAAGAGTACAACCAACGGGTCCACGAACAACTGACCGAACTGTCGGACTGGTGGTTGCGCCGCATGCTAGCCGTCCATCAGCCGATTCACGAGAAGCTGACCCTGCTGTGGCACAACCACTTTGCCACCTCCGCCGAGAAGGTACGGTCCGCCTCGAACATGGCGGCCCAGAACCACAAGCTGCGCACTCAGTCGCTCGGCGATTTCCGCACGCTCGCCTACTCCATGTTGACCGACGCCGCGATGATGCATTGGCTGGATGCTCAGACCAGCACCGCGAAGGCGCCAAACGAAAACCTCGCACGCGAATTCATGGAACTGTTCGCGCTCGGGCACGGCAACGGCTACAGCGAAGACGATGTCCGCCAGAGCGCACGGGCATTGACCGGGTGGACCATTCGACCCGCCACCGGCGACACCATGATGGTGCCCAAGCGCCACGACCACACGGCCAAGACGATATTCGGGGTCACCAAGAATTTCGACGCGGCCGGGTTCGTTGACGTCGTTCTGGCCCAGCCGAAATCGCCGCAGTACGTCGCCGGACGGCTGTGGCAGCAGTTGGCGTCTGACACCCCGCCGTCGCAGCAGGCGCTGGATCGGTTTGTCGCCGCCTACGGCGCTCGCCGCGACTTGCGAGCGCTGACTCGCGCGATCCTCACCGACGACGAATTCGTCGGCAGCCGTGCGGCGATCGTCAACACGCCGGTCGAGTGGCTTGTCGGGGTGATGCGGACATTGCAGGTCCCCATCGACAACCCGAAGCGGCTGAAAATGGTCAGCTCCACGTTGCACGCGCTGGGCCAGCGTCCGTTCTACCCACCAGACGTCGGTGGCTGGCCACACGGCCGGGTCTGGATGTCCACCGCCAGCGCCGACGTGCGGATGCGAGCCGCCAGTCAACTCGCGCGCGCAGGAGACCTGTCCACCGTCGAGGACGCCGCCGCCGACGACCGGATCGATGCCGTCGGCTATCTGATCGGGGTCGGCGCATGGACGGACCGGACCGTGGCCGCCCTGAAGCCGTTGGTGGGCAAGCCGGCTCAGCTGGTCGCCGCCGCCGTCAACACGCCTGAATACCTGACGTCGTAACGGGGAATGCCGATGCCTGACTTGAATCGCCGCAAGTTTCTGCTCGCCAGCGCCGGCGTCGGCGCGGCCGGTCTGCTGTCGAGTGCGTGCGCCGTCAGCTGGCCCCAGCTGATGAAGGAGGCCGAGCAGCGGCCGCTCGCCGAGGGCAGCGGCGTGTTGGTGATCCTCACGATGTACGGCGGCAATGACGGGATCAACACCGTGATCCCGTACGCCGACAACGCTTATCACGACGCCCGGCCCGAATTGGCCTATGCGCCAGGCGATGTTCTGCATCTCGATGATCAGCTCGGGCTGAACCCGGCACTCAAAGGCCTTGCTCAGCAATGGAACAACCGGAAGCTGGCGATCGTCCGCGGCGTAGGCTATCCGAAGCCCGACCACAGCCACTTCCGGTCGATGGACATCTGGCAGACCGCGTCGCCGTCGGAGCCCGTGTCCACCGGTTGGATCGGGCGATGGCTCGACGCCACCGGTAACGACCCGCTGCGTGCGGTCAATATCGGCTCGGTGCTGCCGCCACTGGCGGTCGGCGAAAAGTGCACGGCCGCAGCGCTTACGCCATCCGAGAAACCGGAGTCAGCAGACCGATTCGCCGCAACGATGGATGCGCTCGGCGCTGACGACCCCCACGACACACCGGCGATGGCGGCGGTCTGCGACGCATATCGCGCCACCCGCAACACCGATACGACGTTCGGCGCGATCAAGCCGTCCGGCGCGAAGCACAACTCGCTGGCCGGCCAGCTGAGCATGGTGGCGGCGGCGGTTAAGGCGGCGGTGCCCACTCGGGTGTACGCGGTAAGCTTGGGCGGATTCGACACGCACGCCAACGAAGCGCGGGACCCAGCAGCGTCAACTGCAGACCCTCGACGAAGCCGTGACCCCGTTCCTGCAGCAGATGGCCGGCGACACAGTACGGCAAAAACGTTGTCCTGCTGGCATATTCGGAATTCGGGCGACGGGTGAAGGCCAACGCCTCGCAGGGCACCGATCACGGCACCGCCGGCCCGGTGTTCGTCGCCGGAGGCACCGGTCAAGGGCGGCTTCTACGGCGACGAACCCAGCCTGACCGACCTCGACCACGGCGATCTCAAAGCCACCACCGACTTCCGGGACGTCTACTACGAGCTGCTGTCCAAGACGTTGCAGACCGACCCCACACCGTCGGTTGGGGCCGGTCGGCGCAGTCTGGGATTTCTCTGCACGGCTAGGTTAGCGCGGAGGGCGCCGGTCGGGCCGGTCGGGCCGGTCGGGCCGGTCGGGCCCTCATGCCCAGCCGTGCCGTCGTGGCCGAAGATCCCGCCTAGACCGCCGGCACCGCCGTATCCGCCGTAACCGCCGTACCCGCCGTACCCGCCGAGGCCACCGTGGGGCCACCGTCGCCACCGTCACCGCCGGGGCCGCCCGCGCCGCCGTTGCCGCCGTCACCGCCATTGCCGAACAGGACGCGCCGTTGCCGCCGGCACCGCCAGTACCGCCGTCGCCGCCGGTGTCGCCAGTGCCGCCCATCTCGCCCGGGAGGGCTGTCGTCGGTTCCGGGGCCGCCGACGGCGCCGTCGCCGCCGATGCCGCCCGTCACCGCCGTTGCCGAAGAAGAAGCCGGTCGCGTCGCCACCGGCACCGCCGTTGCCGCCGTCGGCGCCGAGAGTGATGGCGTCAGCCGCCGTCGCCGCCGTTACCGGCGATGCCGTAGCCGGTGTCGCCGCCGGCGCCGCCAGACATGCCGTCGGCACCGTCGCCGCCCATGCCGCCGTTACCGTCGAATGCGGCGCCGCCGGCACCGCCCTGACCGAGCAGATCGCTGTACCAGCCGGCCCCGCCGTCGCCGAACAACAACCCGCCGGCGCCGCCGTTGGCCTCAGCCAATGTTCCGCCGTCGATACCGGCGGCGCCGTTGCCGATCAAATCGCCTTGGCCGCCGATTTCACCCCAGAACGCATTGAGCGCGTTGTCGCACTGAACAGTGAGGTTGCCCAGGAAGGTCGTACCCGCGATCCACTCCTGGTCCCAGGTGTGCGACGGGTCGTAAATATACGTCTCGTACAGGTTCGGGATGTCGCGCGTAGCGGGCAGAGTTGCCGGATCGGCGGCGGACTCGAAGCCGCGGACAACGCGGAGTCGAAGTCGGGCACCGTCCGATGTCGACCGCGCCGACGTCAGGCACCGCGCCGACGTCAGGCATCGCGCCGATGTCGGGCAACACGCCGTCAAACTCGACGGATCGAAGTTCGCCGCACCCTGCAACGCGGCGTCGAGGCTGGAGAGCCAGCTACTCATGTCCAAAGCCGCCGTGGGGTCCACGGCGGAGAGGGAATTGATGATCTGATCGATGATGATGTCTTCGCCGTCAGCCCTTGCTACCGGCATGGTGGCCAGCGGCGACAGGCTGAGGGTTATGAACGTGCTGGCCGCAGTGCTAAGGCCGATGAAACGAACCGTTGCGGTGCACGGCGTCCCTACGCGATTGACGGTCTTGCTTCTTCGAACGCCGATGTGCCATGGTTTTTACCTTCCCGCTGGCCGTTCCTGTGGACTGCGTGTGTTGTCTTAGGCTGTGCTTAGGCTGCGCTGGAGTCCATTACGCGTCGGCTTGCGCACAAACTGCTGCGATCGGGACGCGTCTGCGGGCCCCGCGCAGGAGAGAAATTAGTTCGTTCGTATACATATGTGGTGTTCACTGGGGTGATTGCAGTCGTTTTGAACGAGTAACCAATGCCGACGAGACCGTTGTCTGACAGCAACGACCGCTTTTGCGTTCCGCGGCCGATGGCTCGAACAAGCCATGCCCCACCTCGTTCGACTTAGATCTTCTCAGGTCTCGCTAAGGTAACCCTTCGAACGCCGTCAGGGAAGAGAAATCTTCAAAAAATCGGAAAGATTTTCCGATGATCCGAAGAATCGCGGTGTTGAGCCTGCTCAAGGCCTGTTTTGCCCCGCTCCGGTTTTAGGCAGTAGCAGGGGGTTGCTGAATAGCTTGGTGTGTGGTATGAGCGGTCTTCGGGTCATGTGTTGAGAGTCGGAGTCGCTCCGCCAGGCGACGCCCGCGGGAGTGCACCGGGTGCGAGGTTGCCCTAAGCCGGACTACCTGGCTCCAATTAGATTGCGACGGAGATCGTGCCCTTGGTCGCTTCAGTCGCGAGCGAGCTCGATCAACCGCGCGTCACTTGACCCCGAAGTAATGCCCGAGCTCGTGGAGCACGACCTCTCTGACCTTGCGGCGTAGACGATCGGGGTCGCCGGCAGCGAGTCGCGTGATCGGCCCGCGGAAGATGCTGACCTTGGCGGGAACGATTCCGCTGGAGCCTCCATCCCCTATGCTGCAGCGGCACACCCTGGTACAGGCCGAGCAGCGGCCGCCCGTTGGGCGGTTCGTCCTCGACGACGATCGCAACGTTGCTGATCGCCGCACGGAGATCGGCGGGCAAGGAGCTCAGCGCCTCGTCAATCGCCTCTTCGAACGGATCGTCGAGACCCGGGTCCCGACGCGCATCCATCTCCGCAACGATGCCACAATCGGCGCTGGGCTAGTGGCGGCTTTTTCCAACCTGGAGGCGATCGCACCAATTCGGTCCGCTACCCTGTCGTCGCCGCCGCGTCGACATCCTTGCCTTCTTCGACCACCACGCCTTCAACGGACCCACCGAAGCCATCAACGGACGGCGAGAAGCTTTGCGCCGCAACGCCCTCGGATTCCGCAACCTCACCCACTACCGCTGGCGCTCACTGCTGCACAGCGGAGCGCTCCACCAACTTGTCAACGCACTCTGAATTACGAAGAGCCCGTTAGGTCGGGAACACCTCAGTTCTTGCGGTACTTTGCTACCCATGCGATTCGCCGTCGCGATTGTGTCACCTCCGAATTTTCAGCACAGCAGAGCATTTGACGAAGTTGCGGAGGGATTGCACCTCGCTCTTCTGGCGCTTGGCCATGACTCGGTGCTGACCAACCGTCTCGACCTCGACGAGCGCCGCACCATCGTGCTCGGCGGAAACCTCCTCGTCCGAAACGGCTTGGAGCCGCCAAAAAACCCCATCTTCTACAACCTCGAGCAATTGGGTGACGACTTGCCGTCGATGACGTTGCCTGCATTCTTCGACCTTTTCCGGCGCTACCCGACTTGGGATTACAGTCAAGCCAACATCGAGCGGCTCGCTGCCCTGGGACTGCCCCGGCCCACCTACGTTCCGATCGGATACGTCCCCGAGCTGACACGGATCGCCCCAGCCCCCGAGGACATCGACGTACTTTTCTACGGCGCGCCCTACGAGCGCCGATACGCCGTTCTCAGGGACCTGCACGACCGAGGTCTTCGGGTCAAATGGCTATCGGGCGTCTACGGCGCGAGCCGCGATGCCTGGATCGCACGCTCGAAGATCGTCCTCAACATCCACTACTGGGAAGCGAAAATCTTTGAAATCACGCGTGTTTCCTATCTGCTCGCCAATAGACGGGCGGTGGTCTCCGAGCGTGGTGCCGATCCGACATTGGAGCGCGACCTGGAGTCCGGCGTCGCGTTCGCGGACTACGACGGACTGGTCGATCGCTGTGTGGAGCTCCTCGGCGACGAGCGCGCGCGACGCGAGCTCGCCGAGCGGGGCTATCAGGCTTTCTCCGCTCGCAGCCAGGCCGACATCCTGGACCGCGCGCTGGCAGACCTCGAGGGTGTCACCCACGAGACCGCTGCGCGGGACGACCCTTGCATCGATGTGCGCCTCGAAGGCAAAGACCACAGCGCAGATCATCAGCTCCGCGAGCCGCCGAACCTGTTCAGGCATAAGTTTGCGCCCGACCGCGATCGGTGGCTGGCCAAGGTCGAACGCAATCCCGAGGATGCGCGGTCGGTCTTTTTCCTAGCCGAGACCTCCTTCCAATTGGACGATTTCGTCGACGCGCGCAAGTGGTATGCGCGGCGGGTCGAGATGGGCGGCTGCGACGAGGAGGTCTACTGGGCGATGTACCGGCTCGCGGCAGTCGATGGCAGAACTCGGTGAGCCGTGGCCGGATGTTCAGGAGGCCTACCTGCAAGCGCCTGGGAGTTTCGACCGACCCGCGCCGAGGCGTTGTATGCCATCGCCTTTCGGTGTCGCGCCATGCAGCGCTACTGGGTCGGTTACCTGTTTGCCCAGCGCGCCGCCGAAATCCCATTTCCCGAAGAGGACCTCTTTGTCCTCGGATACTTCGCAGAGGTTTACGCCTGGCGCGCAACCGATGAGCAGGCGACTGTGCGCATCCTGGATCGGTAAGCACGCCGAGGCGTTCACGCTGTGCCGGCGCCTGCTGGCCCGCCCCGACATCCCCGACCCTGATCGGCAACGGATCGCGGCCAACCGCGACTTTTCGGTGCCGGCCATGATCGAGGCGGCCGCACCGTACCCCGAAGCCCTGGTGCAGTCCCTGACCGCCGGTCCCGGCGCAGGCCGACGTCACCGTCAGCCTGATCGCCGGGCCGGACCGCCAGACCACCGAGCAGACCATCAACTCGTTCCTGAACTGCTGCCTCGATGTGTCACGGGTCGGGCGCTTCCTGGTGCTCGATACCGGCCTGTCCGCCCCCGACCGCGCAAAGCTGCAGCAGCGCTACGGATTTCTCAAGTTCGCCCGTTCCGTTCCCGGCGACAAGCCCGCCGCCCAGCTCGCGCAGCTGCGCGCTCAGATCGACGGACGGTTCTGGCTGCACCTGGGCGAAGGCTGGCGGTTTTTCGCCCCCGAGAACCTCATCACCCGCCTCACCGCGGTGCTCGACGCCGAACCACAGGTGTTTCAGGTGGGCATCAACTTCGCCGACGCGGTCAAACTCACCGGCGCCAGCGCCGCCGAGCAGGCGATACGCCGGGCACCCGACGCCGGCCGCTACCTCCTGACCGAGGCGATGGCCACCGGCCCAGCGATGTTCGACACCGCACGCCTGGATCGGGCCGGCGGCCTGCAAGGACATCGACCCCGATCCGCCCGCCAAACGTAGGCGACCGGCTGCCCGCGCCAAGCTGCGCACCGCCAGCCTCGACGAAGTGCTCTGCATCTCAGGTCTGGACGCCTAGTGACAACTGCTCGAATCCGACCCAAGGTGAGCGTGGTTACGACCACCCACAACCAAGAAGATTTCGCCCGCGATGCTTTCGACAGCTTTATCGCCCAGCAGATCGACTTCCCGATGGAGATCATCGTCGCCGACGATGCCTCGACCGACTCGACGCGGGCGATCATCCAGGAGTATGTCGATCGGTACCCGCACCTGTTCCGGCCGATCCTCAGGCCCAAGAACCTCGGCCTCAACAGGAACCTTGTCGACGCCCTCTCGAAGGCTCGCGGCACGTACATCGCGCTGTGTGAGGGAGACGACTATTGGATTGATCCGCTGAAGCTCAGCAAACAGGTGGCATTCCTGGATCAGCATCCAGAGACCGCGGTGTGCTTCCATCCCGTGCGAACGATCTGGGAAGACGGCCGGATCGAGGAGGAAGACTTCCCGCCGGTCGTCTGGCGCGACGACCTGAGCCTGGACACCTTGATCAGGCGGAACTTCATCCAGACCAACTCGGTCGTGTACCGCCGTCTCCCGCACTACCGTGCTATCCCGGCCGATGTCATGCCTTTGGACCACTACCTCATGGTGCGCCATGCATTCAGCGGCAAGATCGCAATGCTGCCGGAGACGATGTCCGTCTACCGCCGCCATTCGCAAGGCATGTGGAACAACCGCGTCGTAGACCCTCCAAAGTTCTGGCTGTCGTTCGGTGGCGGGCATACTGCGCTGTACGACGCGATGATCGACCTGGCTGCAGGTGACCCCATGCGCGAGGACGTCATCGGCGGGATGGCTGACTGGGTTTTCAGTGAGATCGCGAATGTTGGGGGCCCCGAGGGTCGCGCCGCACTCCTGGACTCCATCGCGCAGCACCCCCGGTGTGCGATGTTGGCCCTGCAGCACCGATGGGCGAACGACACCGATCGGTTGCTGGCCAGGGTCGAATCCAACCCCCACGATGCGCCGTCGGTTTCGCAGCTGGCCCAGCACTATTTCGATCGGGGCGATTTCCCCAACGCGCGCAAGTGGTTCGAGCGGCGGGTCGAGATGGGCGGCTCCGACGAGGAGACCTACCACGCGATGTACCAGATCGCGAATTCGATGTCGCGCCTCGGTGAGCCATGGCCAGACGTTGAGGACGCCTACCTCAAGGCCTGGCAGTTTCGACCGACCCGCGCCGAGCCGCTGCTCGCCATCGCCTTTCGGTGTCGCGTCGAGCAGCGCTACAGGTTCGCGTACCTGTTTGCCGAGAGCGCCGCCAAAATCCCGCTCCCCGAAGAGGACAAATTATCTGTCAGCGCAGAGGTCTACGCTTGGCGCGCAACCGATGAGCAGGCGGTGTGCGCATCCTGGATCGGTAGGCACGCCGAGGCGTTCACGCTGTGCCGGCACCTGCTGGCCCGCCCCGACATCCCCGACGCCGATCGGCAACGGATCGCGACCAACCGCGACTTTTCGGTGCCGGCCATGATCGAGGCCGCCGCACCGTACCCCGACGCCGTGGTGCAGTCCCTGTCCGCCGGTCCCGGCGAGGCCGAGGTCACCGTCAGCCTGGTCGCCGGACCGGACCGCCAGACCACCGAGCAGACCATCAACTCGTTTCTGAACTGCTGCCTCGATGTGTCACGGGTCGGGCGCTTCCTGGTGCTCGATACCGGCCTGTCCGCCCCCGACCGCGCGAAGCTGCAGCAGCGCTACGGATTTCTCGAGTTCGCCCGTTCCGATCCCGGCGACAAGCCCGCCGCCCAGCTGGCGCCGCTCCGCGCTCAGATCGACGGACGGTTCTGGCTGCACCTGGGCGAAGGCTGGCGGTTTTTCGCCCCCGAGAACTTCATCACCCGCCTCACCGCGGTGCTCGACGCCGAACCACAGGTCTTTCAGGTAGGCATCAACTTCGCCGACGCGGTCAAACTCACCGGCACCAGCGCCGCCGAGCAGGCGATACGCCGGGCACCCGACACCGGCCGCTACCTCCTGACCGAGGCGATGGCCACCGGCCCGGCGATGTTCGACACCGCACGCCTGGATCGGGCCGTCGGTGTGCAGGACAGCGACCCGATCCGCCCGCCCAACGTGGGCGACCGGCCGCCGCGCGCCGAGCTGCGCACCGCCAGCCTCGACGAAGTGCTCTGCATCTCAGGCCTGTACCTCCAGCCTGGCGACAAACTGCCTTCGACCACATAGAACAGCACACCCTCGGCTTGCCAAGTGTGTGCTGGAAGATCGGTCGTTAGTGCGGTTACTTCTTACCGGCGCCTCGGGCATTGGCCGTTGGTGGCGGGCGCCCAAGGCGACAACCGTCGCCTGCAGCGTGCCGCCACTATCCTTGGCTCCCATTTGCGGTGACGCACTTGCCTTGCGCGATGGCCTGCGAAGTTGCAGAGGCGGGCTTTGTGTATCTCGTGGTGTCGGTGACCGTCACGTGGGTTTCAGAGGGATTGCCGTTGGCGTCGGTAACGGTCATGTTGATGGTGTTACCCGCCACAGAAGCAACCGTGCCGATCACCTTGGCGAGGTTTGCGCATTCTTCGGTTGTGCGCATTTGCCGTCATCCCCCTGCGGGATCAGGTGCACGGACTTTGGCCGTGACAGCGCCACCGGGGCCGGGGAGAGGCGTAGTCAACCACGTTCACGCAGTTGCCGGCAGCGACATCACTCAGCTGAGCCTTGGTGAACTCGATGACCTTGGCGAGGAGCTGACGTCGACTTTAGCCGTCCCCGTCGACTGGGTGACCTCCACCGTGTTGCCGGATACCGATGCGACCAGGCCGATAACCGAGTCTTCGCCGTTGGCGGACGCCGGTGACGACGTATCTGAGGACTTGTGCGACGAACTGCACGCGCCCACGGACAGCGCGGTTGCGCCCGCAACTGCGAGGATCGCGAATCCGGTCAGCCGGGCGGGCTCGAAAGTTAGTTTCATCGAGATCCTTTCAATCGTCGGCCGCTTTGGCCAGTTCAGCTCGGCAATGATTCCGCCAGCGACGGAACTAAGTACCGGCACGCCAGAATACTGCGTTTTTTGGGCCGTCGGGCCGATTCGTCTGACCGGAAAATCATCCAGAATGACCTCACACGGCGAACCGCCCGGCGCGGCCGGGTCACCTTATGAGTATGTGGTTGTCAGGCGGCGGGTTCGAGGGTGACGCAGTCGGCGACCGCACAATCGCCGACGCCGGGAAATTCGTTGTGGCAGTGTGTCACCTCACGATCAGACGGCCCGAGCCGATAGAGGTCGTGCGCGAAGGCCAGCACTAAACTCTGACGGTCATTTCCGCTGCCGACGGCGAAGTTTCGCCGATACCGACTCTGGCAAAAACGGTGACCCAACGTTGTCACTCGTGCCTACAAGCAATCAACCGTTCCAAGTCATGAGCTGTCAGAGCGTCCGGCAACCTAGGTACCAGCGCGGGGTGGATCTGCCAGTGCTATCCAACCCGCGCGTGCTGGCGGACTGCTGCCGACGTGTTCTGACCCTGGGGAGGCGACAGCTCTCTGCCGGTCGACCCGGAGGCCTCGTTTCGGATGACCATGCTCGCCGCCCTGGAGTACCGCGGGCGGCCCGATTAATCGACGCGAGAAGGGTCGGTTCTATTGCGGCGCCCAGGACTCTCATTCCGCAGATACCACGAATCGCCGATCGAATTGGCGTGGCATAGTCCGTTGAGCCGCAACGTAACTCGGAGCAGCCGTCAGGCCCGACACATCATTCACACGCGTCGACGACCTTAAATGTCGAAGAAAAACAGCTGGACCAACCGGGTGGGCGCTGTGCCGCCCTCGGCGAAGTGGTCGTACGTGGTAGCCGAATGGAAAAGAGCAGCGTCCCAAATGACGAGGCGATTGTAGAGGCCGGCCACCGATTCCATCAGCTCCCAGTTGTCGCCGTGCTCGACGTTAAATGGATCGTAGACAACCGATCTCGCCGCTGCGAGCGCATCATCGCTACCCAAGCGCGCGCGTTCGAACGGATGGTCGGGTCGCCTGCGGCAACCGTATGTACGGTCCCGCCAGAAGCTCGTTCCGCTGCTCGGCGGCGCATTCGGCGTCAAATACACGGCTGCCGCGTAACTCTGTGTGTCGTGGTGCCAAACCAGTGGGTCCTGATGACTAGTCTGCTGAAAGACGCCGTTGGCGTTATGAGCGAGCCATTGGGTCACCGGGGCGCTCAGCAGGCGGCTCAACTCCTCCCTCATGTAGGGCCATAAGAAGCGCTGCTTCGAGCGCCAGCCCTTATAGAAGCGCCGATCATCGCCGTATTCCTGCGCGAGGGCGATGGCACGAACTTCGTCGGGATCAGCAAAGAAGTTATCCACCGCCATAACGTGCGGAGTCTGGCGGACAAACGTCTCCGACCCGGAGTCCTGGTTCTGATGGGCGGCGAGAATCCGTGCCGGCAGCCACATCGGCAAGCCCACCGTGCCGCTCTGCACCAGATACGCCGGCTCCCCGTTGCGTTCGCCGGCCTCGACGACGAGGGCTTCAGCTCCCGCGAACCGCAAAACCTGGCCCGGTGTAAAGCCAACGTCGGCGTGTGCCATGAGCAGCAACAATACCGACCCTGTGGTCGTGCTCGGCGTCTTCGTGCCGAATTGCTATTCCGCGCCCGGAAGCGGCCCGAAATCCCTGACAGCGCATAGCGTGCGCGCTACCGTACACATACTCAAAAGAACATCAGGGGCCCTGATAATGGCTGTTCAGCCATCCCGAAAGCCGATGCGCCGCGCACGTAGCGAAAAGTTCGGCCTTGCGCCGCACAGCTCGCCTGGCGTGTCCGGCGCCGCGAAAAGGCATCTGCCGCTTACTGAGTATGTGGCCATGTCTCACGTTGACACCGGTACTCGGCGCGCTAGCTGACCCCGCATTGGCGAGAAGTTGACACATTAATCCAGACAGCGAAAGGATGATCCTCGATGCACGAGTTCGACGATGCGACAGGCACATTCCGTATGCTTGGCGCGCCATATCCGCAATTCCTCGCCGCGTTGCACACCCATCTCTCACCGCAAACATACTTGGAGGTCGGCACAGAGGCGGGGGCTTCGCTGGCGCTGGTGAGCTGTGACGCGATCGCAGTGGACCCGAAGTTCCAGCTTCAGGTCAGCGCTACCGGCAACCGCAAACGCACGTTCTTTTTTCAGATGCCATCGGACACTTTCTTTGCCACCGAAAATGTGCGGGAGTTGCTGGGACGACCTTTGGATCTCGCCTTCCTGGACGGTATGCACCGGTTCGAATACCTGCTGCGCGACCTGATCGGCGCAGAGGCTGCTTGTCACCCCCGCTCGCTGATCCTCCTTCACGACTGCATGCCGTTGAATCCGCGAATGGCAGTCACGAAAGTGGTTGCCGGGCAACCCTCTTGAGAAAGAGACTGCGAGCTTCTGGACCGGCGATGTTTGGAAGTTGTTGCCAATCCTGAAGAAGTACCGCCCGGATCTGAGGCTACATGTGCTCGATTGCCCGCCGACTGGTCTGGTTGCGATCACTCACGTCGACCCAACGTCGCAAATTTTGGCCGACTCTTACTACGACATCATCGATCAGTACGCGGCACCCGAGATGGACGAAGATCGACTGCACTCGTTTTGGAACGAAGTCAACCTCACCGACTCACAGCCGCTATGCGACGAGCCTGATCGCCTGACAGCACATTTCAGCCTCTATTGACTTTAAACAGTTCGATCGACCCCACGGCAGATTGCAAATCGCAAGGCCGCCATCGGCTTGCGACTTTGAGCATCTGGGCCGACCGAAGATGTAGCGGTCTGCGGTGCCCGTGCGGTCGGCCAGGCCCGCGCTGCGTTGGGCCGGAAGCACCGTCACGGTCGAGTCGGGTCAGCGATCAATCTGACCGAGCGGTGATAAGGGATGGGCTCCTCTTGGCCTGCAGGCGTTTATGAGATCAGTAGGCAGGTTGACGAATCACGCTGAGACTATTACCGACCTATGCTGAGAGGCGACAGCTTTGATATCGAAATACCATCTCCTCGAGAGCAACTGGTCTACTTGCACAGCTTTTGTATTTCAGCACCAGTGGAATCGAGCTTGCTCTTCAACGGGTCTAGAACGGCGTGACTTTGGTTTCCTGCGAGGTAATCGACGCCCATCCATTGAAGTGTAGTAGCCACGTCCTTAACGGCATTCGCAAGATCGGTTGGAGTTGCAGGTTCCGCAGCCAGGGTTTCCTTTAAGAATG
Source organism: uncultured Actinomycetota bacterium (assembly GCA_963824335.1). GTDB lineage: Bacteria > Actinomycetota > Actinomycetes > Mycobacteriales > Mycobacteriaceae > Mycobacterium. The sequence continues at coordinate 173,463 of CAWGPB010000033.1, read as the reverse complement.
AGCCGCCACCTAACATGGCCAATCGGACGTTGGCGGCCTGCGCATCGGCGGCGACCGGGTCGCCCGGACGCGGATTGGGGATGCCTTGCCAAATGGTTTTGTGAACGGGCGCCCAAGCTGCGCAAACGTCCGACTTAGCTTGGGTGGATTGCTCGTCGCTGAATGAAGGGCCGGCACCCGGGCGGACCCACGCCACGATGGCCAGGGCCACAGCGATTACGGCTACAGCCAGGGCGACGAACGCGGTCGCCCGTGGCGACGTCCACCAGCGCAAAATAGACGAACTTTTCCTGTGGCTGCGCTCAGGAGCAGACGTGGCGGGTGACGTAGTCGACATGCGATGAACATATCCCAGCAAAAGTGGGTACGGCGCAATATGACGTATTCGAGGCCGGTTGCTTTGTAATCGGTGTCATTTGGCGAGGCTGTACCTGCCGTTGGCTATAAGCCGCTGCGATGTCGATATTGAAAACTCCCCAAACTGACGTTTGACGTCGTGCGCGGTTAGCGGGGATCACCCGCTGCGCGAAGGCCGGCAACCCGCCCGCCCGCGGCCGCCGATCGCATTTGTTTACGGAAGTCCCCGTCAACAAGGCTTTGCGAGGCGCGGAGCCTTCGGATAGTTCCTCTGGTCAGGGGAGCCGAACGCGCGGGCCAGAATTTAGAAGACGCAGAGCGTCAGGTTAAGAAGCGAAACGTAGAGGGGGTGGCAGCCTGGAGTGCCTGTCGCACCCTGGGAGCCCTGCGAACCCTGCGCGCCGGTAGTGCCTTGCGAGCCCTGAGACCCAGAGCCCGTCGAACCCTGCGAACCGGTTGAACCTTGCGAGCCCTGCGAACCCGTGGAGCCCTGCGAACCGGTGGAGCCCTGCGAACCGGTGCGAGCCCTGCGAACCTGCGATCGTGCCCTGCGAGCCCTGGGAACCCGTACTGCCTTGAGTGCCGGTCGTGCCCTGCGAACCGGTGGAGCCCTGCGAACCGGTCGTGCCCTGCGAACCCGTACTGCCCTGCGAACCCTGAGCGCCGGTAGTACCTTGCGAACCCTGCGACCCGGTGGAGCCCTGCGAACCCGTCGAACCCTGCGACCCCGTACTGCCCTGCGAACCCGTACTGCCTTGAGTGCCGGTCGTGCCCTGCGAACCGGTCGAGCCCTGCGAACCGCGTGGAGCCCTGCGAACCCGTCGAACCCTGCGACCCCTGGAGCCCTGCGAACCCGTACTGCCCTGCGAACCCGTACTGCCTTGAGTGCCGGTCGAGCCCTGCGAACCGGTCGTGCCCTGCGACCCCGTACTGCCCTGCGAACCAGTACTGCCTTGAGTGCCGGTCGAGCCCTGCGAACCGGTCGAGCCCTGCGACCCCGTACTGCCCTGCGAACCCTGAGCGCCGGTAGTACCTTGCGAACCCTGCGACCCGGTGGAGCCCTGCGAACCCGTCGAACCCTGCGAACCAGTACTGCCCTGCGAACCAGTACTGCCTTGAGTGCCGGTCGTGCCCTGCGAACCCTCGAACCGGTCGAGCCCTGCGACCCCGTACTGCCCTGCGAACCCTGAGCGCCGGTAGTACCTTGCGAACCCTGCGACCCGGTGGAGCCCTGCGAACCCGTCGAACCCTGCGAACCAGTCGTGCCCTGGGACCCCGTACTGCCCTGCGAACCCGTACTGCCCTGGGACCCGGTCGTGCCCTGCGAGCCTGTACTTCCCGTCGAACCTTGCGCCCCAGTCGTACCCGTCGACCCCTGCGAACCAGTCGTGCCCTGCGAACCAGTCGTGCCCTGCGATCCCGTACTGCCTTGGGACCCGGTCGTGCCCTGCGAGCCTGTACTTCCCGTCGAACCTTGCGCCCCAGTCGAACCCTGCGAACCAGTCGTGCCCTGCGAACCTGTACTGCCCTGCGAGCCGGTACTGCCTTGGGACCCGGTCGTGCCCTGCGAACCAGTGCTGCCTTGGGAGCCGGCGCTGCCCTGCGTACCCGTCGTGCCCTGGGAACCGGTACTGCCCTGCGAGCCTGTACTGCCCTGGGAGCCGGTCGTGCCCTGGGAACCTGTACTGCCCTGGGACCCGGTGGACCCCTGCGAGCCTGTACTGCCCTGGGAGCCGGTCGTGCCCTGGGAACCTGTACTGCCCTGGGACCCGGTGGACCCCTGCGAACCAGTCGGCCCCGTACTGCCCTGGGCGCCAGTCGAACCCGTCGAACCTTGCGAACCCGTTGAGCCCTGCGAACCCGTCGAACCCTGCGAACCAGTCGTGCCCTGGGACCCCGTACTGCCCTGCGAACCCGTACTGCCCTGGGACCCGGTCGTGCCCTGCGAGCCTGTACTTCCCGTCGAACCTTGCGCCCCAGTCGTACCCGTCGACCCCTGCGAACCAGTCGTGCCCTGCGAACCAGTCGTGCCCTGCGATCCCGTACTGCCTTGGGACCCGGTCGTGCCCTGCGAGCCTGTACTTCCCGTCGAACCTTGCGCCCCAGTCGAACCCTGCGAACCAGTCGTGCCCTGCGAACCTGTACTGCCCTGCGAGCCGGTACTGCCTTGGGACCCGGTCGTGCCCTGCGAGCCTGTACTGCCCGTCGAACCTTGCGCCCCAGTCGTACCCGTCGAACCCTGCGAACCAGTAGTGCCCTGCGAACCAGTACTGCCCTGGGAACCGGTCGAGCCCTGCGAACCGGTCGAGCCCTGCGATCCCGTACTGCCCTGGGACCCAGTGCTGCCCTGCGAACCGGTGGAGCCCTGCGAACCAGTCGAACCCGTACTGCCCTGGGCGCCGTCGTACCCGTCGAACCCTGCGAACCCGTCGAACCCTGCGAACCAGTCGTGCCCTGCGAACCGGTGAGCCCTGCGAGCCTGTACTGCCCGTCGAACCTTGCGCCCCAGTCGTACCCGTCGACCCCTGCGAACCAGTCGTGCCTTGGGAACCCGTACTGCCCTGCGAACCGGTCGTGCCCTGCGAACCGGTACTGCCTTGGGAGCCCGTACTGCCCTGCGAACCAGTCGTGCCCTGGGACCCGGTACTGCCCTGCGAACCCGTACTGCCTTGGGACCCGGTCGTGCCCTGCGAGCCTGTACTTCCCGTCGAACCTTGCGCCCCAGTCGAACCCTGCGAACCAGTCGTGCCCTGCGAACCTGTACTGCCCTGCGAACCGGTACTGCCTTGGGACCCGGTCGTGCCCTGCGAGCCTGTACTGCCCGTCGAACCTTGCGCCCCAGTCGTACCCGTCGAACCCTGCGAACCAGTACTGCCCTGCGAACCAGTACTGCCCTGGGAACCGGTCGAGCCCTGCGAACCGGTCGAGCCCTGCGATCCCGTACTGCCCTGGGACCCAGTGCTGCCCTGCGAACCGGTGGAGCCCTGCGAACCAGTCGAACCCGTACTGCCCTGGGCGCCAGTCGTACCCGTCGAACCCTGCGAACCCGTCGAACCCTGCGAACCCGTCGTGCCCTGGGACCCGGTACTGCCCTGCGAGCCCGTACTGCCCGTCGAACCTTGCGCCCCAGTCGTACCCGTCGACCCCTGCGAACCAGTCGTGCCCTGGGAACCCGTACTGCCCTGCGAACCGGTCGTGCCCTGCGAACCGGTACTGCCCTGGGAGCCCGTACTGCCCTGCGAACCAGTCGTGCCCTGGGACCCCGTACTGCCCTGCGAACCCGTACTGCCCTGGGACCCGGTCGTGCCCTGCGAGCCTGTACTTCCCGTCGAACCTTGCGCCCCAGTCGTACCCGTCGACCCCTGCGAACCCGTCGTGCCCTGCGAACCAGTCGAGCCCTGCGAACCCGTACTGCCCTGCGAACCCGTACTGCCTTGGGACCCGGTCGTGCCCTGCGAGCCTGTACTTCCCGTCGAACCTTGCGCCCCAGTCGTACCCGTCGACCCCTGCGAACCCGTCGAACCCTGCGAACCCGTCGTGCCCTGCGAACCGGTACTGCCCTGCGAACCGGTACTGCCTTGGGACCCGGTCGTGCCCTGCGAGCCTGTACTGCCCGTCGAACCTTGCGCCCCAGTCGTACCCGTCGACCCCTGCGAACCCTGCGAACCAGTCGTGCCCTGCGAACCAGTCGTGCCCTGCGAACCGGTCGTGCCCTGCGAACCGGTACTGCCCTGCGAACCAGTACTGCCTTGGGACCCGGTCTGCCCTGCGAGCCAGTACTGCCCGTCGAACCCTGCGCCCCGTCGTACCCGTCGACCCCTGCGAACCAGTACTGCCCTGCGAACCGGTCGAGCCCTGCGATCCCGTACTGCCCTGGGAACCAGTGCTGCCCTGCGAACCGGTGGAGCCCTGCGAACCAGTCGAACCCGTACTGCCCTGGGCGCCAGTCGTACCCGTCGAACCCTGCGAACCCGTCGAACCCTGCGAACCAGTCGTGCCCTGCGAACCGGTACTGCCCTGCGAGCCTGTACTGCCCGTCGAACCCTGCGCCCCAGTCGTACCCGTCGACCCCTGCGAACCCGTCGAACCCTGCGAACCAGTCGTGCCCTGCGAACCGGTCGTGCCCTGCGAACCGGTAGAGCCCTGCGAACCGGTCGAGCCCTGCGAACCCGTACTGCCCTGGGACCCAGTGCTGCCCTGCGAACCGGTGGAGCCCTGCGAACCAGTCGAACCCGTACTGCCCTGGGCGCCAGTCGTACCCGTCGAACCCTGCGAACCCGTCGAACCCTGCGAACCAGTCGTGCCCTGCGAACCGGTACTGCCCTGCGAGCCTGTACTGCCCGTCGAACCTTGCGCCCCCGTCGTACCCGTCGACCCCTGCGAACCCGTCTGCCCTGGGAACCCGTACTGCCCTGCGAACCGGTCGAGCCCTGCGAACCGGTACTGCCTTGGGAGCCCGTACTGCCCTGCGAACCAGTCGTGCCCTGCGACCCCGTCTGCCCTGGGAACCCGTGCTGCCTTGGGACCCGGTCGTGCCCTGCGAGCCTGTACTGCCCGTCGAACCTTGCGCCCCCGTCGAACCCTGCGAACCAGTCGTGCCCTGCGAACCGGTACTGCCCTGCGAACCAGTGCTGCCTTGGGACCCGGTCGTGCCCTGCGAGCCTGTACTGCCCGTCGAACCTTGCGCCCCCGTCGTACCCGTCGACCCCTGCGAACCTGTCGAACCCTGCGAACCAGTCGTGCCCTGCGAACCGGTCGTGCCCTGCGAACCCGTACTGCCCTGGGACCCGGTGGAGCCCTGCGAACCAGTCGAGCCCTGCGATCCCGTACTGCCCTGGGACCCGGTGCTGCCCTGCGAACCGGTGGAGCCCTGCGAACCAGTCGTGCCCTGCGAGCCTGTACTGCCCGTCGAACCTTGCGCCCCAGTCGTACCCGTCGAACCCTGCGAACCCGTACTGCCTTGAGAGCCGGTCGTGCCCTGCGAACCCGTACTGCCCTGGGCGCCAGTCGTACCCGTCGAGCCCGTCGAACCCTGCGACCCCGTCGAGCCTTGCGAACCCGTGGAGCCCTGCGAACCAGTCGTGCCCTGGGACCCGGTGCTGCCCTGCGAGCCTGTACTGCCCGTCGAACCTTGCGCCCCAGTCGTACCCGTGAACCCTGCGAACCAGTACTGCCCTGCGAACCGGTGGAGCCCTGCGAACCCGTCGAGCCCTGCGAACCAGTCGTGCCCTGGGACCCGGTACTGCCCTGCGAGCCTGTACTGCCCGTCGAACCTTGCGCCCCAGTCGTACCCGTCGAACCCTGCGAACCAGTACTGCCCTGCGAACCGGTGGAGCCCTGCGAACCCGTCGAGCCCTGCGAACCAGTGCTGCCCTGCGAACCCGTCGTGCCCTGGGAACCGGTACGTGCCCTGCGAACCCGTCGAGCCTTGGGAGCCGGTCGTGCCCTGGGACCCGGTCGTGCCCTGCGAGCCTGTACTCTCCCTGCGAGCCCTGTGCTGCCCGTCGAACCTTGCGCCCCGTCGTACCCGTCGAACCCTGCGAACCAGTCGTGCCCTGCGAACCCCGTACTGCCCTGGGACCCGGTACTGCCCTGCGAACCAGTACTGCCCTGGGACCCAGTGCTGCCCTGCGAACCGGTCGAGCCCTGCGAACCCGTACTGCCCTGGGACCCGGTACTGCCCTGCGAACCAGTACTGCCCTGGGACCCCGTGCTGCCCTGCGAACCGGTGGAGCCCTGCGAACCCGTCGAACCCGTACTGCCCTGGGCGCCAGTCGAACCCGTCGAACCCTGCGAACCCGTCGTGCCTTGAGACCCGGTCGTGCCCTGCGAACCCGTACTGCCCTGCGAACCCGTACTGCCTTGGGACCCAGTGCTGCCCTGCGAACCGGTCGTGCCCTGCGAGCCTGTACTGCCCGTCGAACCTTGCGCCCCAGTCGTACCCGTCGAACCCTGCGAACCAGTACTGCCCTGAGAGCCGGTCGTGCCCTGCGATCCCGTACTGCCTTGGGACCCAGTGCTGCCCTGCGAACCGGTGGAGCCCTGCGAACCAGTCGTGCCCTGCGAGCCTGTACTGCCCGTCGAACCCTGCGCCCCGTCGTACCCGTCGAACCCTGCGAACCCGTACTGCCCTGAGAGCCGGTCGTGCCCTGCGAACCCGTACTGCCCTGCGATCCCGTACTGCCCTGCGATCCCGTACTGCCCTGGGACCCAGTGCTGCCCTGCGAACCGGTGGAGCCCTGCGAACCAGTCGTGCCCTGCGAGCCTGTACTGCCCGTCGAACCTTGCGCCCCAGTCGTACCCGTCGAACCCTGCGAACCAGTACTGCCTTGAGAGCCGGTCGTGCCCTGCGAACCCGTACTGCCCTGCGATCCCGTCTGCCCTGCGAACCCGTACTGCCTTGGGACCCAGTGCTGCCCTGCGAACCGGTGGAGCCCTGCGAACCAGTCGTGCCCTGCGAGCCTGTACTGCCCGTCGAACCTTGCGCCCCAGTCGTACCCGTCGACCCCTGCGAACCTGTCGAACCCTGCGAACCAGTCGTGCCCTGCGAACCGGTCGTGCCCTGGGAACCCGTACTGCCCTGCGACCCGGTGGAGCCCTGCGAACCAGTCGAGCCCTGCGATCCCGTACTGCCCTGGGCGCCAGTCGAACCCGTCGAACCTTGCGAACCCGTGGAGCCCTGCGAACCAGTCGAACCCGTACTGCCCTGGGGCCAGTCGTACCCGTCGAACCCTGCGAACCCGTTGAGCCCTGCGAACCAGTCGTGCCCTGCGAACCCTGCGAACCGGTCGTGCCCTGGGAACCCGTACTGCCCTGCGGACCCGGTACTGCCCTGCGATCCCGTACTGCCCTGGGACCCGGTGCTGCCCTGCGAACCGGTGAGCCCTGCGAACCAGTACTGCCCTGCGAGCCTGTACTGCCCGTCGAACCCTGCGCCCCGTCGTACCCGTCGAACCCTGCGAACCAGTACTGCCCTGGGAGCCGGTCGTGCCCTGCGAACCGTACTGCCCTGCGAACCAGTCGAACCCGTACTGCCCTGGGCGCCAGTCGTACCCGTCGAGCCCGTCGAGCCCTGCGAACCCGTCGAACCCTGCGAACCCGTGGAGCCCTGCGAACCAGTCGTGCCCTGGGACCCGGTACTGCCCTGCGAGCCTGTACTGCCCGTCGAACCTTGCGCCCCAGTCGTACCCGTCGAACCCTGCGAACCAGTACTGCCCTGCGAACCGGTCGAGCCCTGCGAACCCGTCGAGCCCTGCGAACCGGTGGAGCCCTGCGAACCCGTCGAGCCCTGCGAACCAGTCGTGCCCTGCGAACCAGTCGTGCCCTGGGAACCGGTACTGCCCTGCGAACCCGTCGAGCCTTGGGAGCCGGTCGTGCCCTGGGACCCGGTCGTGCCCTGCGAGCCTGTACTTCCCTGCGAGCCTGTGCTGCCCGTCGAACCTTGCGCCCCAGTCGTACCCGTCGAACCCTGCGAACCAGTCGTGCCCTGCGAACCCGTACTGCCCTGGGACCCGGTCTGCCCTGCGAACCAGTACTGCCCTGGGACCCAGTGCTGCCCTGCGAACCGGTGGAGCCCTGCGAACCCGTACTGCCCTGGGACCCGTACTGCCCTGCGAACCAGTACTGCCCTGGGACCCAGTGCTGCCCTGCGAACCGGTGGAGCCCTGCGAACCCGTCGAACCCGTACTGCCCTGGGCGCCAGTCGAACCCGTCGAACCCTGCGAACCAGTCGTGCCTTGAGAACCGGTCGTGCCCTGCGAACCCGTACTGCCCTGCGATCCCGTACTGCCTTGGGACCCGTGCTGCCCTGCGAACCGGTGGAGCCCTGCGAACCAGTCGTGCCCTGCGAGCCTGTACTGCCCGTCGAACCTTGCGCCCCAGTCGTACCCGTCGAACCCTGCGAACCAGTACTGCCCTGAGAGCCGGTCGTGCCCTGCGAACCCGTACTGCCCTGCGATCCCGTACTGCCCTGGGCGCCAGTCGAACCCGTCGAACCTTGCGAACCCGTGGAGCCCTGCGAACCAGTCGAACCCGTACTGCCCTGGGCGCCAGTCGTACCCGTCGAACCTTGCGAACCCGTTGAGCCCTGCGAACCAGTCGTGCCCTGCGAACCCTGCGAACCGGTCGTGCCCTGGGAACCCGTACTGCCCTGGGACCCGGTACTGCCCTGCGATCCCGTACTGCCCTGGGACCCAGTGCTGCCCTGCGAACCGGTGGAGCCCTGCGAACCAGTCGTGCCCTGCGAGCCTGTACTGCCCGTCGAACCTTGCGCCCCAGTCGTACCCGTCGAACCCTGCGAACCAGTACTGCCTTGAGAGCCGGTCGTGCCCTGCGAACCCGTACTGCCCTGCGAACCAGTCGAACCCGTACTGCCCTGGGCGCCAGTCGTACCCGTCGAGCCCGTCGAACCCTGCGACCCCGTCGAACCTTGCGAACCCGTGGAGCCCGCGAACCAGTCGTGCCCTGGGACCCGGTACTGCCCTGCGAGCCTGTACTGCCCGTCGAACCTTGCGCCCCAGTCGTACCCGTCGAACCCTGCGAACCAGTACTGCCTTGAGAGCCGGTCGTGCCCTGCGAACCCGTACTGCCCTGCGAACCGGTCGTGCCCTGCGAACCCGTACTGCCCTGCGAACCGGTGGAGCCCTGCGAACCAGTACTGCCCTGCGAACCGGTGGAGCCCTGCGAACCCGTCGAACCCTGCGAACCAGTCGTGCCCTGCGAACCAGTCGTGCCCTGGGAACCGGTACTGCCCTGCGAACCCGTCGAGCCTTGGGAGCCGGTCGTGCCCTGGGACCCGGTCGTGCCCTGCGAGCCTGTACTTCCCTGCGAGCCTGTGCTGCCCGTCGAACCTTGCGCCCCAGTCGTACCCGTCGAACCCTGCGAACCAGTCGTGCCCTGCGAACCCGTACTGCCCTGGGACCCGGTACTGCCCTGCGAACCAGTACTGCCCTGGGAACCAGTGGTGCCCTGCGAACCGGTGGAGCCCTGCGAACCCGTCGAACCCGTACTGCCCTGGGCGCCAGTCGAACCCGTCGAACCCTGCGAACCAGTCGTGCCCTGAGAGCCGGTCGTGCCCTGCGATCCCGTACTGCCCTGCGATCCCGTCGCCTGGACCCAGTGCTGCCCTGCGAACCGGTGGAGCCCTGCGAACCGGTCGTGCCCTGCGAGCCTGTACTGCCCGTCGAACCTTGCGCCCCAGTCGTACCCGTCGAACCCTGCGAACCAGTACTGCCTTGAGAGCCGGTCGTGCCCTGCGATCCCGTACTGCCTTGGGACCCAGTGCTGCCCTGCGAACCGGTGGAGCCCTGCGAACCAGTCGAACCCGTACTGCCCTGGGCGCCAGTCGTACCCGTCGAGCCCGTCGAACCCTGCGACCCCGTCGAACCTTGCGAACCCGTCGAACCTTGCGCCCCAGTCGTACCCGTCGAACCCTGCGAACCAGTACTGCCTTGAGAGCCGGTCGTGCCCTGCGATCCCGTACTGCCCTGCGATCCCGTACTGCCTTGGGACCCAGTGCTGCCCTGCGAACCGGTGGAGCCCTGCGAACCAGTCGTGCCCTGCGAGCCTGTACTGCCCGTCGAACCTTGCGCCCCAGTCGTACCCGTCGAACCCTGCGAACCAGTACTGCCTTGAGAGCCGGTCGTGCCCTGCGAACCCGTACTGCCCTGCGATCCCGTACTGCCCTGGGCGCCAGTCGAACCCGTCGAACCTTGCGAACCCGTGGAGCCCTGCGAACCAGTCGAACCCGTACTGCCCTGGGCGCCAGTCGTACCCGTCGAGCCCGTCGAACCCTGCGACCCCGTCGAACCTTGCGAACCCGTGGAGCCCTGCGAACCAGTCGTGCCCTGGGACCCGGTACTGCCCTGCGAACCAGTCGTGCCCTGCGAACCCGTACTGCCCTGGGACCCGGTACTGCCCTGCGAACCAGTACTGCCCTGGGACCCAGTGCTGCCCTGCGAACCGGTGGAGCCCTGCGAACCCGTACTGCCCTGGGACCCGGTACTGCCCTGCGAACCAGTACTGCCCTGGGACCCAGTGCTGCCCTGCGAACCGGTGGAGCCCTGCGAACCCGTCGAACCCGTACTGCCCTGGGCGCCAGTCGAACCCGTCGAACCCTGCGAACCAGTCGTGCCTTGAGAGCCGGTCGTGCCCTGCGATCCCGTACTGCCTTGGGACCCAGTGCTGCCCTGCGAACCGGTGGAGCCCTGCGAACCGGTCGTGCCCTGCGAGCCTGTACTGCCCGTCGAACCTTGCGCCCCAGTCGTACCCGTCGAACCCTGCGAACCAGTACTGCCTTGAGAGCCGGTCGTGCCCTGCGATCCCGTACTGCCTTGGGACCCAGTGCTGCCCTGCGAACCGGTGGAGCCCTGCGAACCAGTCGAACCCGTACTGCCCTGGGCGCCAGTCGTACCCGTCGAGCCCGTCGAACCCTGCGACCCCGTCGAACCTTGCGAACCCGTCGAACCTTGCGCCCCAGTCGTACCCGTCGACCCCTGCGAACCTGTCGAACCCTGCGAACCAGTCGTGCCCTGCGAACCGGTCGTGCCCTGGGAACCCGTACTGCCCTGCGACCCGGTGGAGCCCTGCGAACCAGTCGAGCCCTGCGATCCCGTACTGCCCTGGGCGCCAGTCGAACCCGTCGAACCTTGCGAACCCGTGGAGCCCTGCAAACCAGTCGAACCCGTACTGCCCTGGGCGCCAGTCGTACCCGTCGAACCTTGCGAACCCGTTGAGCCCTGCGAACCAGTCGTGCCCTGCGAACCCTGCGAACCGGTCGTGCCCTGGGAACCCGTACTGCCCTGGGACCCGGTACTGCCCTGGGACCCGGTACTGCCCTGCGATCCCGTACTGCCCTGGGACCCAGTGCTGCCCTGCGAACCGGTGGAGCCCTGCGAACCAGTCGTGCCCTGCGAGCCTGTACTGCCCGTCGAACCTTGCGCCCCAGTCGTACCCGTCGAACCCTGCGAACCAGTACTGCCTTGAGAGCCGGTCGTGCCCTGCGAACCCGTACTGCCCTGCGAACCGGTCGTGCCCTGCGAACCCGTACTGCCCTGCGAACCCGTACTGCCCTGCGAACCGGTGGAGCCCTGCGAACCAGTCGAACCCGTACTGCCCTGGGCGCCAGTCGTACCCGTCGAGCCCGTCGAACCCTGCGACCCCGTCGAACCTTGCGAACCCGTGGAGCCCTGCGAACCAGTCGTGCCCTGGGACCCGGTACTGCCCTGCGAGCCTGTACTGCCCGTCGAACCTTGCGCCCCAGTCGTACCCGTCGAACCCTGCGAACCAGTGCTGCCCTGGGCTCCAGTCGAACCTTGCGAACCCGTCGAACCCTGCGAGCCGGTGCTACCTTGCGCGCCAGTCGAACCCTGTGAACCCGTGCTGCCCTGCGAACCGGCGCCGCCCTGCGAACCAGTACTGCCCTGCGCCCCAGTCGAACCCGTACTGCCCTGCGAACCGGTGCTACCTTGCGCGCCAGTCAAGCCTTGCGAACCAGTCAAGCCTTGCGAACCAGTCAGACCCTGCGAACCAGTGCTACCCTGCGCGCCAGTCGAACCGGTCGAACCCTGCGTACCCGTGCTGCCCTGCGAACCCGTACTGCCCTGCGACCCGGTACTACCCTGCGCGCCAGTCGAACCCTGCGAACCCGTACCGCCCTGCGAACCAGTCAGACCCTGCGACCCGGTACTACCCTGCGCGCCAGTCGAACCCTGCGAACCAGTCAGACCCTGCGACCCGGTACTACCCTGCGCGCCAGTCGAACCCTGCGAACCAGTCAGACCCTGCGACCCGGTACTACCCTGCGCGCCAGTCGAACCCTGCGAACCAGTCAGACCTTGCGACCCAGTCAAGCCCTGCGAACCCGTACTGCCCTGCGCGCCAGTCGAGCCTTGCGACCCAGTCAAGCCCTGCGAACCAGTCAGACCCTGCGACCCGGTCAGACCCTGTGGCCCAGTTGCGCCCTGAGGCCCGGTAATGCCTTGCGCTCCGTGATGGCCGGGATGGCCGTCATGCCCGTTCAGGCCGTCGTGGCCGGCTGTGCCGAAGATCCCTCCGGAGCCGCCGTCACCGCCCTGCCCGCCGAGACCGGCGGCCCCACCGTCGCCACCGGGCGTGCCGGCACCACCGTCACCGCCGTCACCGCCGTCGCCACCGTTGCCGCCGTCGCCGCCGTCGCCCAACCACAGCCCGCCACTGCCCCCGGCGCCACCAACACCACCATCGCCGCCGTCATGGCCAGGGGTGCCCGGCATGCCCGGGCCGCCGTCGACCCCGTTGATACCGTCGGCGCCGTCCCCGCCGTTACCGCCCTGGCCGCCGATGCCGAAGAAGTTGCCGAAGTAGCCGTGCCCGTCCGCGTCGCCGCCGGCGCCGCCATCGCCGCCGTCACCGCTGGGCGTGGTGGTGTCACCGCCGTTACCGCCGTCACCGGCGATGCCATAGGGGGTATCCCCGCCTGCACCACCAGCACCGCCGACACTGCCGGCAATGCCGTCGCCGCCGTCGCCGCCATCGCCGACGTAGGCCACACCACCAGCGCCACCCACACCGGCGCTATCGGTCGCACCGCTGCCGCCGTCGCCGAAGAGCAATCCGCCGGCACCGCCAGTGGCCTCGGCCAGCGTTCCGCCGTCCACGCCGTCGGCGCCGTTGCCGATCAGCTGGCCACTGCCACCGATCCCAGACCAAAACAGATTGAGCGAATTGTCGAACTGCACAGTGAGGTTGCCCAAGACCGTCGTACCGGCAATCCACTGTTGATCGAACGTATGCTGAGGGTCGTAGAAGTAGGTCTCGTACAGCTGCGGAAGGTCGAATCCCGCTGCGGGCGCGCCGGCCGGATCAGCGCCTGATGCACCGGACAACGCCGCGTCGAGGTTCGCCGGGTCGAAGTTCGCCACACTCAACGCGGCGTCGAGACTCGACGGGTCGAAGTTTGCCGCCCCGCTCAAGGCAGCGTCGAGGCTGGCCAGCCAGGTGCTCATGTCCAGCGCCATCGTCGGATCGACGCTCGACAGAGAGTTGATAATCGGGTCGATGATGACGTCGACCGGGTCGGCTCTGGCTGGAGGCAAAGTGAGGATGGGCCCCAAACCGAAGGTTATGAACGCGCTGGTTGCGCCGCTGAGACCGAGGAAGCGGTTGACGCTGCGGTGCACCTGAGCTTTGCGCGACTTCTGACTTCGCTTCTTGGCGCGCCGGTGAGCCACTGCTGTTCCCCCTTCGACACTCGACCTGTGCCCTAGGTGTGAACTTCAATGTTTTGCCACAGCCGAACCAAGGTTTTGCTGCACCAACGCGCACCCGAAACGGCCCCACGCACGCGCGAGTCTCTTCAGGTCTCTCTCAGGTGCAGCTAAGGTAGTCTTCGAGCAAACCTTCACGCAGCACTTTCGTCCGAATAGCTGGATGAGAGATCCGCAATCCGGACCATTACTCCGCCTTTGTCGAGGTGAGATCCGCTTTATCGATTCGGAAACCGACATCGAACTGCGTGTGTTCGACGAGCCGATTCGCGCGTCAGCCACGCGGAACCCGCTGTAGCGGGAGATATCCTTAGCCCAAGTCACGAGCTATCTCGGGCCCTACGCACTTTGCTGGCCGACCCGGCAGCCTCGCCGGGATGACCATGCTCGGCGCCTGGAGCGCCACCGATGGCCCGACCAATCGACGCGCTCACGGTCGGTTTCCTTACCGATCGAGCCGCTCGGGACTCCCATACCGCAGATACCAGGCATCGCCGATCAATTGGCGTGGCGTAGTCCGTTGGGCCGCAATACAACTCGGAGTAGCTGTCGGGCCGACACATCATTCACGCCTGACATGCCGACTTGCGCCACCCTCGAGCGATCTCGCACCCCGGGCCGACGGTTGCCGTTACGATCTTGCGGTGTCCGACCTCGTGGCCTCGCGCCCGGCGATCTGCCTGAACATGATCGTCAAAAATGAGGCACACGTAGTCCAGGAGACGCTCGACGCGGTCGCTCCCTACATCAGTTCGTGGGTAATCGTGGATACCGGCTCCGTCGACGGGACCCAGGATTTGATCCGTAATCACATGGCGGCTCTTGGCATTCCGGGTGAGCTTCAGGAGCGGCCTTGGCTTAACTTCGGCCATAACCGCACTGAAGCATTGAAACTGGCCCAAGGGCATGGCGACTACATCTGGGTGATGGACGCCGACGACATGGTGGTAGGCGAGGCTGATTTCACACAGCTCGACGCTGACATCTACTTCATGCGCTTCGCAGAAGCCTCCATCGTCTACTGGCGCGCGCAGTTGTTTCGTGACGGGGCGCCTGTGCGCTACGGGGGCGTCGTCCACGAAGGCGCGGGGTGGGACGACTCTTGCGTGGTCGGGCGCCTGGAGGGCGCGTTTCACATAGAGTCACGTCACCTTGGTGCTCGAAGCCAGGATCCACAGAAGTTTGCGCGTGATCGCGATTTGTTGCTGGCCGAGGTTGAACGTAATCCGGAAGATTCACGCTCAGTGTTCTACTTGGCCCAAAGTTACTTCGATCTGGGCGATTTCACCAACGCACACAAGTGGTATGCGCGACGGGCCGAGATGGGCGACTGGGAAGAGGAGGTCTACTGCTCGAAGGTCCGAATGGCGGATTCGATGGCTCGGCTCGGTCAACCATGGCCCGACGTCCAAGACGCCTACCTCAACGCCTGGGATTTTCGTCCGACCCGCGCCGAGCCGCTGTACAACATCGCCGTTCACTACCGAGAGCTGCAGCGCTATCAGCTCGGCTACCTTTACGCCGAGCCCGCCGCCCAAATCCCGCTCCCCGAAGACGAGTACTTATTTGTCGACGCAGCCGTCTATGCCTGGCGCGCCACCGACGAGCAGGCGATCTGCGCATCGTGGATCGGCAAGCGTGAAGAGGCGTTCGCGCTGTGTCGGCGCCTGCTAGCGCGACCCGACATCCCTGATAATGAGCGACAACGGATCGCGGTCAACCGCGACGTCGATGTGCCGCCGATGCTTGAGGCGGCGTTGTCGTACCCAGATGCGTTGGTGCGCAACCTCATTAAGAACCCACCCAACGCTGACGTCACCGTCAGCATTATCGCCGGACCCGATCGCGACACCACCGAGCAGACCCTGAACTCATTTCTGCACTGCTGCACCGACTTAGCCCGAATCGGGCGCTTCGTGGTCTTCGACGCCGGCCTATCCACCCAGGACCGCGAAATCCTGCACGACCGCTACCCATCACTCGAATTCATCGAATCCACCCGTCACCCTCGACGCCACATCCAGGAACGATTCTGGCTTCACCTGGGCCAGGGCTGGCGGTTTTTTGCCCCCGAGCCTCTCATCACCCGCCTGACTGCAGTCCTCGACGCCGAACCCCAAGTCTTCCAAGTCGCCATCAACTTCACCGATGCCACGGCACTGACCGGCAACTGCGCCGACGAGGACATCGTGCACCGCACCCCCGACGCTGGCCGCTACGTCCTCACCGCCGCAATAGCCCACGGCCCAGCCATGATCGACACCACCCGACCCAAACACACAGATGCCGGAGCCCGCACCGCAACCCTCGACGAAGTCCTCTGCATCACCGCGAACTGACCTGGCCCGAGCACCGAAATGACGTTGCGCCGCACTACCAGACGCTTGGCCGAGTACGCTGCCCAACGCGGCCGCACGCTCCACCCGGTGGCTCGCGAGTCTGAGGGCTGAGGGAGGAAATGCGTAATCCTGGTCTTCCGAAGGTTGCCATCTTCGGCGTCACATCGATGGACCAGCTGCCAGACGCCGAGCAGTTGCGCTCGCATCCGGCGCCAAGTTACGAGGCGGATACGTTTTCTTTCTCGCTCTTCGACAACGATGTCGATCTGACGCGGATCCTGAAAGTGCTCGATCCGCAGTGCATCGTCACGATCGGCGAGGAGCGCAGCTTCACCAATCTGATGGCGGCGCCGCACTACATTCGCCGCAAGTGGATTCACAAGGACCGCGCCAGCGACCTGCGCGGCATCGACATGCTGCACTGCTTTTTGGGTGCAACGCTCACGGAATACCCGGGCCAGCAGTCGATCTGCAAGGTCAGCGTATATACCCCGACCTACAACACCGGCAGGGAGCGACTGTTGCGGACGTGGCAGTCGTTGCAACGCCAGTCCTATGTCGACTGGGAATGGGTGATCGTCGACGACCACTCGTCAGATCCGGCTACCCAGCAGACGCTCAGGGAGATCCAGGCCGACTACCGGGTATCCGTCCATCTCCTCGAAAAGCCCAGCGGCAATATCGGCGAACTCAAGGGCTACCTGTGTGCGGTCGCCTCCGGGGATATCTTCCTAGAGCTTGATCACGACGACGTACTCACGCCGCACGCCATCGGCTGGATCGTGGACGCCTTCGCACAGCATCCGGAATGCGGTGTGGCATACACCAACTGGGCAGAACAATACGAAAGCACACAAGTCTTCCACGACTACGGCGACTCTTACGGCCTCGGGTACGGCAAGGCGCACTGGGAATGGCATCCGCAGAACTACGCGACCTTCGAGGAGGTGGAAACGCGATACTTCGTCCAGGACTCGCTGCGGATCAATGCCAAGACCATCCGCCACATCGTCGGCGTACCGAATCACATCCGAGCCTGGACCCGCAAGGCCTACCACGACGCCGGTGGTTACAGTCGCCTCCATGTCGCTGACGACTACGAGCTCTTGGTGCGGCTCTTTCTGACAACCCGGTTTGTGCACATCCCGCGGCTGGGCTACGTCCAGTTCTACAACACCGAATCGATCGGCAACACCCAGCATTCCCGCAACAAGGAAATACAACGAATCGTCCGTTTTGTCGCCGACCACTACGAGCCGCGCATCCACGAACGTCTTCTAGAACTGGGAGTCGACGACTTCATCTGGACGCCCAACGGTCTCGACTTCGACCGGCCCCACCCAGAGCCTGAATCGCACTGCAGCATCGTCCTACAAACCTGACCGCGACGTTTCACGCCACTGGTTACATCGGCTCATAGCGAAAGACCCTGAAGTGAATGCACTGCGAGACCTGCTCTCACCGTCACGGCTCACACAGATAGTCGATGTCGGCGCGAACCCGATCGACGGCGAACCCCCCTACACGCCCATGTTGGCCCAAGGCTTGTGTCACGTAACAGGATTCGAGCCTCAGCAGGACGCGCTGATCGAGCTTGAAAAAACGTGTGGCCCGAATGAGCGCTATCTCCCGTACGCCATTGGGGACGGCGAATTTCACACCCTCAATGTTTGTCGCGCACCCGGGCTGACGAGCCTGCTCACACCTGACCCGGTGTACCTGAAGATCTTCGATTATCTGCTGCCCTTGGCAGACGTCATTGAACGTGTCCCGCTGCAGACCCGCCGGCTCGACGACGTCGACGAAATCGAGCACCTAGATTTCTTGAAGATTGATATTCAAGGAGGTGAACTCGCCGTTTTCCAGGGTGGCCGGGGCAAGCTCGCCGAGTGCGTAGCGATCCAGACCGAAGTGTCTTTCGTGACGCTGTACGAGCATCAGCCCGCTTTCGGTCGCGTCGATTCAGAGCTGCGCAGCCTCGGGTTCATTCCGCACTGTTTCGCTGCGGTGAAGCAGTGGGCGATCGCCCCGTTTGTAGTCGACGGCGATCCTCGCCGGCCGCTGAATCAGCTGCTGGAAGCTGACATCGTCTATGTACGGGATTTCGCCCGCGACGACACGATGACCGATGAGCAGTTGAAACATTTGGCGTTGATCGCGCATCACTGCTACGGATCGTTCGACTTGGCGTTACGGTGCGTGACGTTGCTGGCGGCAAGGCACGCAACGGGGACTGGAGACGAGCGACGATACATGGAAATAATCGGTCAGGGAGCGCCCGAAAGTTAACGGGAGCCGTCGAAAGTTATTGGAAAACGCCGAGTTCCGCTTTGGCGGTGGCAAGAAACAAACTCAGCCTCACTAGCAAGGCCAGGACGGAGGACTGTTGGAGAGCGTCGCGGAGTTCGATGAGCCGATCATTGTGGTGCTCGGCCCGTTTGGCGGCGGTACGTCGGCCGTTGCCAGCGTGCTGCACCATCTGGGCGTTTTCATGGGCACCGGTTTCGATTGGAGCTATCGCGAGCCGCATGAAACATGGGAGGACGCGGCTATCAACCAATTGTGCCGCAAAGCCCTTACGGTGCCTGGCGGACAGCTGCAGATGAATGCCGATTCCTTCACAGTGAATCTTCGCAGTTGGGCCGACGGTCATCGCCTCGCTGCTCGCATCGCCCGATGCCGGCCGGGCGTCAAGCAACCGCTTCTGTGCGCTGCGGTCGACTTCATCCGCGATGCCTGGAAGCCCATCGTGCCGGTTGTGGTCGATCGACCTTTCGAGAACGTCGTCGGGTCGCTGAATCGACTCGGATGGTGGGCGGATGAACAAGAGAGAGCTGAGGCAACGGCACATCTGATCGCGACGCGCGACCTCGCGCTGGCCGGCGCCGCGACGGTCAGGGTGGACTTCGAGGCGCTTCGCGCGACGCCCGAGGACACCATTCGCCGCCTCGCTGACGAGCTGCACCTGAACGCAACCGACGCTCAGGTTGAGCAGGCCGTAGCAAGCATTCTGCGACCCGCCGATGTGCGCGACGCAGACCCGTATGGACTCGATTTGTTACTGGCCAGAGTCGGACGAGATCCCGATGATGCCCGGTCGGTCTACATTATCGCCCAAATTTATTGGGATACAAGTGATTTCGTGAATGCGCGCAAGTGGTACACGCGGCAGGTCGAGATGGGTGGCTTCCCCGACGAGGAGATGTACATCGGGATGTGGCGGATCGCGGAGTCAATGGCGCGGCTCAACATGCCGTGGCTAGAGGTTCATGCCGCTTACCTGAAAGCTTGGGAGTTTCGACCGACTCGCGCCGAGCCGCTGTACGCCATCGCACACCGATTCCGCGATCGATGAACGTTACCGGCTGGGCTACCTGTTTGCCGAGCGCGCCGCCCGAATCCCGTTCCCCGAGAACGACATGCTACATCCATATCCAGACGTCTACGCCTGGCGTGCAATCGATGAGCAGGCGATCTGCGCATCCCGCATCGGCGAGCACGCCGAGGCGTTCACGCTGTGCCGACGGCTGCTGGCACGCTCCGACATTCCCGACGCTGCTCGACAACGGATTGCGCTGAACCGCGACTTCAGCGTGCCGGCCATGCTCGCGGCAACGTCGGTGTACCCAGATGATTTGATACGCAACCTGATTGCCAGTACAGCTGAGTTCGACGTCACCGTCAGCCTGGTCGCCGGACCCGATCTAGCCGACACTGAGCAGACCCTGAATTCGTTTCTGCACTGCTGCACTGATGTGTCACGGGCCCGGCGCTTCGTGGTGCTCGACGCGGGCCTGTCCACCCACGACCGTGCAACGCTGCAACAGCGTTACGGGTTCCTCGAGTTCGTCGATGTCGATCCCGGCGTCCGGCCCCCGTTGACCGTCGGACGGTTCTGGCTGCACCTGGGTCAAGGTTGGCGCTTTTTCGCCCCCGAGAATCTCATCGCCCGTCTGGCCGCGGTGTTGGAAGCCGAAACGCAAGCGTTCCAGGTGGGCATCAATTTTGCCGATGCGACCGAGCTGACCGGCGCCTGCGCAAGCGAGCAAGCGGTACACCGGGCGCATGGCACCGGACGCTACGTCCGAACGGACGTAATTGCCAGCGGCCCAGCGATGTTCAACACCGAGCTGCTAAATCAGGTAGGCGGCGTACACAGCGCCGACGCCGTCCTGAACGCCGAATTCCAGCGGCTGTCGACCGGAGCCGGACCACACACCGCCACCCTCGACGAAGTGCTGTGCATCACCGCAGTCTGACCCGATCCCACACCGCGGCATGCAGTTCCTGGGTACGATCTGGGCCCGTGTCCGACTCTGTAGCCACACTCCCCATGATCTGCCTGAATATGATCGTGCGAAACGAAGCTGCCGTCATCCGGGAGAACCTTGACGCGGTCGCGCCCTACATCAGCTCCTGGGTGATCGTGGACACCGGCTCCAACGACGGCACCCAGGATCTGATCCGCGACCACATGGCCCGTCTTGGCATCCCCGGCGAACTTCACGAGCGGCCATGGCGCAACTTCGGCGAGAACCGCACCGAGGCATTGGCTCTCGCCCAAGGCCGCGGCGACTACATCTGGGTCATCGACGCCGACGACATTATCGTCGGCACACCCGACTTCACTGAACTAAGCGCAGACGCCTACCTGCTGCAGTACCGGTGGGCCGACGACACAATCTTCTGGCGCCCGCAGTTGTTCCGCGACGGGTTGCGTTGGCGCTATGAGGGTCTCGTCCATGAAAACCCCGTCGGGGAGCCTGGCTACACATCCGCACGTCTCGGGGGCGAATACCACATCGAAGCTCGTTCCCTCGGTGGCCGCAGCCAGGATCCGCACAAGCACGCGCGCGACCGCGATCTGTTGCTGGCCGAGGTCGAACGCAACCCCGAGGACGCGCGGGCGTTGTTGCACCTGGCGCGAAACTACTTCGACCTGGGCGACTTTGCCGACGCGCGCGAGTGCTGTGCCCGGCTGGTCGAGATGGGTGGCTCCACCGAGGGGACTTACCACGCGATGTTCCTGCTCGCGGAGTCGATGGCACAGCTTGCCGCCCCCTGGCCCGACGTTCAGGACGCCTACCTCAGGGCTTGGGAGTTTCGACCGACCCGCGCCGAGCCGCTCTATGCCATCGCCCAAAGACATCGCGTCGAGGCGCGCTACCCGCTCGGCTACCTGTTTGCCGAACGCGCCGTGAACATCCCGCTCCCCGAAGACGACGCATTCATTGCACGGACAGCGATTTACGATTGGTGTGCCACCGACGAGCAAGCGATCTGCGCATCCTGGATCGGCAAGCACGCCGAGGCCTTCATGCTGTGTCGACGCCTGCTGGCCCGTCCCGACATTCCCGACGATGAACGGCGCAGGATTGCGGTCAACCGCGACTTCAGCGTGCCGGCCATGCTCGAGTCGGCGTCCTCATACCCGGAGGCGCTCGTGGGCGCCGCGGCCGCCGGCTCAGGTGAGCACGACGTGGTCGTCAGCTTGATCGCCGGTCCGAATCGAGCTACCACTGAACAGACGCTGAACTCCTTCCTGAACTGCTGCACCGACGTGTCCCGGGTCGGACGCTTCCTGGCGCTCGACGCCGGTCTTTCGACCCAGGATCGTTCGATGCTGCATGAGTGCTACGGGTTCCTCGAATTCGCCGGTGCCGAATCCGGCGTCCAGCCCCCGCCCATCGACGGACGTTTCTGGCTGCATCTGGGCCAGGGCTCACGGTTTTTTGCCCCGAAAATCTCATCACCCGCCTGATCGCTGTGCTGGAAGCCGAAACACGGATGTTCCAGGTGGGCATCAACTTCGCCGACGCGACCGAGCTGACCGGCGCCTGCGCCGGCGAGCAAGCGGTGCGCCGGGCCCCCAACGCCGGCCGCTACGTCCCCACCGAGGTGATGGCGAGCGGTCCGGCGATGTTCGACACCGCACTGTTGAGTCGGGCCGGCAGTGTGGATCGCTCCGGCAACGTCCAGATTGCCGACCTTGGGCGGCTGTCGACCGCCGCCGGACTACTCACCGCCACCCTCGATGAAGTGCTCTGCATCATCGCGAGATGATCCGCGCCGCTGCATGTTCTTAGCTACGCGATCGCGCGCTACGTTTGTGGTGGTAGTACGGGGTATGAGGTGCCGAGCACCCGAAAGAGGATGATGTGAGCGATCGGCGGCGTGACCCGACCGCCATCGCGGTGCTCGGTTCGGTTGACCCGAAAGCCGGCAAGTTGCGAGTACGCGATGTGCTGTTCGGCCGCGAGGTCTCGCGGATGTCGTTGGCCATCATGGCGATCGTCGCGCTGCTGCTCGGCTTCACCGGCGGTGTGATCGGCCGAAAGACCGCTGAGGTCGCCGAGTCGTTCACCAATCCGACGGTCACGTTGTCGAACCACCGGGCCGGCCAGTCACCGGAGTCCATGTTCGCCAAAGTTGCTGCTGCCGTTGCGAATGCCGTGGTGGAAGTAGTGGCCACCAGCGGCACCGATGTTTTCGGAAGGCTCGGGGGTGATCATCGACGGTAGCGGCCACATCGTCACCAACAACCACGTGATCGCCGATGTCGGCTACGACCGCCAAGCCTCCCGATGTGTCGGTGATCTTCAACGACGGCAAGAAGGTGCCGGCCAAGCTGGTCGGCCGTGATCCCGAAACCGACTTGGCCGTCCTCAAAGTCGACAATGCTCAAAGACCTGACCGTCGGCGCACCTCGGCGACTCCGACAAGGCACAAGTCGGCGATCTGGTGGTGGCGGTCGGCTCACCATTGGGGTTGCGCAGCACGGTGACCCATGGCGTCGTCAGTGCCTTGCATCGCGCGATGCCGGTCAGCGACACCGTGCTCGACGCCGTGCAGATCGATGCGGCCACTAACCCCGGCAACTCGGGCGGCCCGCTGATCGACATGAATGCGCAAGTGATCGGCATCAACTCCGCGCGTTTCTTCGGCAGGCAGGGGCTTGCCATGGTTTCCATCGGCTATGCCATCCCGATCAATGAGGCCAAGAGCGTCGCCGAGGCGCTGATCCGCGACGGCACGATTCACCACCCGACGCTGGGAATCAACACTCGATCGGTGAGTAACTCGATGGCCTCGGGCGCCCTGGTGGCCAACGTCAAAGCCGGCAGCCCGGCACAGCGGGGCGGAATTCTCGAAAACGACGTGATCACCAAAATCGGCAGCCGATCCGTCGCCGACGCCGACGAATTCGTCGTCGCTACCCGTCTCATCGCGATCGGGCAACCCGCGCCGATCGCGGTGATCCGCGACGGACATCCGGTAACGCTGACCGTCACCCCGGATGCCGAGGGATAACTCCGTCGACCTGACGAGGGTCGACGCAGAATTGCTACCCACCCCTGACGTGGGAGCAAGTCTAGATGGCCCGCAGGCAGTCGCGGGCGATCGCCAACTCTTCGTTGGTCGGGACCACCAGCACGGTGATCGGCGAGCTGTCGGTGGAAATCCGCCGAGCGCCCTTGGCAGACGATGCGTTTCGCTGCTCATCGATCTCGATGCCCAGCCCTTGAAGCCCGCTCAGCGCGTCCAGGCGCACCGCGGCCACGTTTTCTCCGACACCCGCGGTAAAGCTGACGACATCGGTGCGGCCCAGGATCGCCAGGTAGGCGCCGACGTATTTGCGCAGCCGATGAATGAATACGTCATACGCCAATTGCGCTGAACTGTCACCGGATTCGATCATCTCGCGCAGACGGCGGAAATCGCGCTCCCCGGCCAGCCCCAGCAGCCCGGAGTGGTGGTTGAGCATCGACTCGATGTCCTCGACACTCATTTCGGCCTCGCGATGCAAGTAGCTGACGATGCTCGGGTCGATGTCGCCGCTGCGGGTGCCCATCACCAGGCCCTCCAACGGAGTCAATCCCATCGAGGTGTCGACGGGGCGACCGCCGGCGATCGCCGATGCGGACGCGCCGTTACCCAGATGCAGCACAATCTGATTCAGCTTCTCCCACGGCTGGTACAAGAAAGCCGCGGCCTGTTGGCTGACGTAGCGATGCGAGGTCCCGTGAAATCCGTACCGCCGGATGTGCCACTTCTCCGCCAGTTCACGGTCGATCGCGTAGGTCGCCGCGGCCGCAGGCAGATCGTGGAAGAAGGCGGTGTCGAACACCGCGACATGCGGCACATCCGGCAGCATCTTGCGGGCGACCTCGATGCCCTGGAGGGCGGGCGGATTGTGCAGCGGGGCCAGCACCGACAACTTGTTGAGCTCGGCGATGACCGCGTCATCGACGACAGTAGGCCGGTAGAAGACCGGCCCGCCGTGCACCACCCGGTGCCCGACGGCGACCAGCCCGCAGGCCTTCAGATCGATACCGTCCTCGGACAGCTCTTCGAATGCCACCCGCAGCGCCGCGCCGTGATCGGTGACAAGCGACGATGGCTCACCGATCTGCTCGACGGTGCCGTGCGCCAGCGATTCACCCGAATCCGGCTCGACCAGTTGATATTTCAGCGACGACGAACCGGAGTTCAGCACCAGCACGGTCTTAGCCATGCGTGCCCTGCGCCTGGATCGCGGTGATCGCGACAGTGTTGACGATGTCCTCGACCAGTGCACCGCGGGACAAGTCGTTCACCGGCTTGTTCAACCCTTGCAGCACCGGACCGATCGCGATGGCTCCCGCGCTACGCTGCACCGCCTTGTACGCGTTGTTGCCGGCGTTCAGGTCGGGGAAGATCAGCACGGTGGCCTGGCCGGCCACCGGCTGAGTCGCGCATTTTGGTGGCCGCGACCGAGGGCTCGACCGCGGCGTCGTATTGGATCGGTCCTTCGACCAGCAGATGCGGGTCGCGGCTGCGCACCAATTCGGTTGCCTCCCTGACCTTGTCGACGTCGGCTCCCGAACCGGACTCGCCGGTGGAATATGACAGCATGGCGACTCGTGGTTCGATGCCGAACTGCGCCGCGGTCGCGCGGCGCTGATCGCGATGTCGGCGAGCTGCTCGACGGTCGGGTCGGGGACGATCGCGCAATCCCCATAAGCCAGCACCTGATCCGGCAGGCACATCAGGAACACACTGGACACCGTCGATATGCCCGGGGCGGTGCGGATGATCTCGAAGGCCGGGCGAACAGTGTGGGCGGTGGTGTGCGACTGCACCGGACACCATGCCGTCGACCATGCCGTTGTGCACCAGCATGGTGCCGAAATACGACGCGTCGTGCATGATCTCGCGGGCCTGCTCGACGGTGACACCCTTTTTGGCGCGAAGCTGGGCGTACTGCTCGGCGAACTGGTCGCACAGATCGCTGGTGCGCGGATTCGAAGACGGCGGCGTCGTCCACGTTGACGCCGAGTTCGGCTGCACGGGAGCGGATTTGGCTCTCGTCGCCGAGAATGGTCAGGTCGGCGATCCCACGCTGCAGCACCCGGCCGGCCGACTTGAGGATCCGGTCGTCGTCGCCCTCGGGCAGCACAATGCGCTTGCGATCCGATCGGGCCCGTTCGCGCAGCTGGTAGGTGAACATCTGCGGCGTGGTCACCTTGGGGATCGGGATCGCCAACTGCGCCAGCAGATCCGCGAGGTCGACGTGACTTTCGATCAGCTCCATCGCGGTGTCGATTTTTCGCTGCGACGTCGCGGTGACCCGGCCGCGGGCCGACCCCACCGCGGTGGCGGTGTCGAAAGTGCCCAGTGTGGTGGCGATGATCGGCAGTCGCAGTCGCAGCCCGGCCACCAGCGCTCCCGTCGACTGATGCAACTCGAATCCACCGTTGAGGATGATGCACGCCAACGACGGAAACCCTTCGGCGGCATGGGCACTCGCCACCGCGAGCACGACGTCCGAGCGGTCGCCGGGCGTCACCACCGCCGCGGCCTCACCCAACCGCTCGAGCACGTGATCGGCGGTCATGCCGGCGACCACCACGCCCATCACCTCGCGGCTCATCAGCGCGGTGTCACCGCTGACCAATGTGCCGTCCACCGCGGCCTGCAGATCGGCGACCGTCGGCGCCACCAGTAGCGGCTCGTCGGGCACCGCGTAGGTCTTCGGTGCGAGGGTTCGCAGCGCCTCGGTGATCGCGGTCAATTGTGTTGGCTCGCAACGGTTGGCGATGACGGCGGCGGTGTGGGCATGCTGGGCGTTCAGCTCGGCCAGGCACACCTCGACGGCGTGGACGACTTGCTCGGCGGTGCGATCCTTGGCCCGGATGGCCAGCACCACCGGCGCGCCGAGGTTGACCGCGATGCGCGCGTTGACGCCCAGTTCGGCGGGGCTGGCCCACGTCCTGGTGTAGATCGCTGCCGACGATGACCACCGCGTCACACTCGTCGGCCATCGCGTGATAGCGCTCGACGATGTCGTCGATGGCACCGTCACGATCGTCGTGAAGTTGCTGGTAGTCGACACCGATGCAGCGCTCGTAGGGCAGGCCCGCGGTGCTGTGTGCCAGCAGCAGGTCCAGGATGTAGTCCCGATCGCCGCCGTCGGTCTGCGGCGACCCACTGCGCCCGGCTCCGCCGCGCTTGTGATCGCCGACGTCAGCTCGGGTAATCGGCCGGAACACACCGACTTTGGCAACAGTGGCGGCCAGTCGATGCAGGATCCCCAGCGCGATCGCCGACTTGCCGCTGTCGCCTTCGGGCGCCGCAATGTAGAGCCCAGTGGCGTTGGGCATTCGGGTCAGCCCAGCCGTCGCAACCGGGGCTCGAGATCCTTCTGGAACAGCTCCAGGAAGCGGCGCTGGTCGTGACCGGGCGCGTGGAACACCAGGTGGTTGAGGCCCCAGTCGACGTAGTCCTTGACCTTGGCCACGGCCTCGTCGGGATCGCTGGCGACGATCCACCGCTTGGCGACCTGCTCGATGGGCAATTCGTCGGCAGCCTTCTCCATCTCGATCGGATCGTGGATGGAGGTCTTCTGCTCCGCCGTCAGCGACAGCGGCGCCCAGAATCGGGTGTTCTCCAGCGCCAGTTCGGGATCGGTGTCGTAGGAGATCTTGATCTCGATCATCCGATCGATCGTCGTCGGGGCTCTTGCCCGCGGCCTCCTCACCCTCCTTCATCGCGGGGATCAGCTTGTCCTTGTACAGCTCCTCACCCTTGCCCGAGGTGCAGATGAAACCGTCACCCGCGCGGCCCGCGTACTTCGCCACCTGCGGCCCGCCGGCGGCGATGTAGATCGGGATGCCACCCTCGGGGACGTCGTAGATCGAGGCGCCCTTGGTCTTGTAGTACTCGCCGTCGAAGTCGACCCTGTCCCCGAGCCACAGCTCGCGCATCAGCTTGATCGACTCGCGAAGCCGGGCGTAGCGCTCCTTGAACTCCGGCCACTCGCCCTCGTAGCCGGTGGCGATCTCGTTGAGCGCCTCACCGGTGCCGACGCCGAGGAAGATCCGGTCCGGATACAGACACCCCATCGTCGCGAACGCCTGCGCGATCACCGCCGGGTTGTAGCGGAACGTCGGGGTCAGCACCGAGGTACCCAGCACCAGCCGCTTGGTGCGCTCACCGACCGCCGTCATCCAGGCCAACGAGAACGGCGCATGCCCGCCCTCGTGGCGCCATGGCTGGAAGTGATCACTGACCGTCGCGCTGTCCATGCCGTGCGCCTCGGCCTCCACCGCCAGCTCGACGAGTTCCCGAGGGGCGAACTGCTCCGCCGATGCCTTATATCCAAGTTTGAGTTCAGCCACGCTTTGTTTCTACTCCCTCTAGTGCGTCCGTCCTAGAATCCGGGATATGGCACCAGTCGTGAAAGCCGTCACCGAACACGTGCACCTCGCCCAGGGCGGGGCGGTCAACTGGACGCTGGTCACCGATGAGAGCGGGGTCATGCTCATCGATGCCGGCTATCCCGGCGACCGCGACGACGTGCTGGCCTCGCTGCGGCAGCTCGGGTATCAGCCCGTCGACGTGCGCGCCATCCTGCTGACCCACGCCCACATCGACCACCTCGGTTCGGCGATCTGGTTCGCCAAGACCCACCGCACGCCGGTCTACTGCCACGCCGACGAGGTCGGCCACGCCAAGCGGGAGTACCTGGAGCAGGCCTCGCCGATCGATGTCGCGATGAACATCTGGCGACCGCGCTGGGCGCTGTGGACCGCCCACCTCGTGCGCGACGGCGGGTTGAGCCGCGAGGGCATCCCGACCGCGCAACCGCTGACCCCCGAGGTGGCCGCGGAATTGCCCGGCCACCCGATGGCCATCCCCACGCCCGGTCACACCGGCGGGCACTGCTCGTACATGGTTGACGGCGTGCTCGTCAGCGGTGACGCGCTGGTGACCGGACACCCCTTGCTGGCGCGAAGCGGGCCGCAACTGCTGCCCGAGTTGTTCAGCCACGACCAGGACGGCTGCATCCGCAGCCTGGCCGCTCTGGCGCTGCTGGACACCGAGATTCTGGTGCCCGGGCACGGCGACCTGTGGCGCGGCCCGATCCGCGAGGCGACCCAACAGGCCACCGCGCTGGCCCGGTAGTCACACCCGCCCCTGCAGCACCCTGAGCTGACCGTCAGGTGAATGTGGAATTGGGACCATATGCGATATCACCGCCCCGCTGATATCGCATATGAGTCGTTTTCCAAAAGTGGATCACCCCAAGGTCTCGGTGCCGGTGGGGCCAATGTGGCTCGGCGGACCGTGGCCAAAGCGATCACTGGCTCGCTAGAGCCCGAGGTGCTCGCGCAGCGTGGTGCCGCTGTATTCGGTACGAAATCCTGACCGCTCCTGCAACAGGGGCACGACATGGTCGACGAACTCGTCGAGACCGTGCGGCGTCAGATGCGGGACGAAGATGAACCCGTCACAGGCGTCGGCCTGGATGTAGCGGTCGATCTCCGCGGCGACGTGCTCGGCGGTGCCGACGAACTGCTCTCGGCTGGAGACCTCGATGATCAGCTCACGGATCGAAAGGTTCTGGGCCTCAGCACGTTCGCGGTAGCGGCGGGCCACCTCGATCGGGTCGCCGTGCCGCACGCGGCCCTGGGTGATGCTGGTGTCGCCGGTCGGATCGTCTGCGGGCAGCGGGCCGTCGGGATCGTATTCGGACAGATCGCGACCCCAGACTTGCTCGAGCATGGCGATCGCCGTCGGACCGCTGACTTGTTGATGCCGAATGTGGTGCGCCTTGTCGTCGGCTTCAGCGGCCGTATCGCCCAGGACGAAGGTGGCCGCCGGAAAGACCTTGAGCTCATCGGGGTTTCGCCCGAAAGTGGTCGCGCGACTTTTCACATCGGCGTAGTAACGCTGGCCGTCTTCCAGTGACCCGTGCAGAGTGAACAGTGCGTCGGCGTAGTGCGCGCCGAAGTTTCGGCCTTCGTCGGAGTCGCCGGCCTGCAACAGAATCGGATGCCCCTGCGGGCCACTGGGCAGCGTCGCCAATCCCCGTACGTCGAAGTGCGGGCCGTGATGCTCCACCACGCGAACCCGGTCGGGATCGGCATAGATTCCGGCCTCGACGTCGGCCCGCACGGCATCCGGTGCCCAGCTGTCCCAGAATTCGCGGGTTACGGCGAGGAATTCCTCGGCCCGCTGGTACCGCTGGGCATGGTCGAGGAAGCCGCCGCGCCGGAAGTTCGCTCCGGTGAACGCATCCGACGAGGTGACGATGTTCCAGCCGGCCCGGCCGTCGGACAACTGATCGAGGGTGGCGAATTGCCTTGCCACCTCAAAGGGTTCGTTGAACGTCGTGTTGATCGTTCCGGTCAGGCCGAGTCGGTCGGTGACCGCGGCCAACGCCGCCAGCACGGTGAACGTGTCCGGCCGGCCGACCACGTCGAGGTCGTAGATCTGACCGCGATGCTCACGCAGCCGTAGACCCTCGGCGAGGAACAGGAAGTCGAACAGTCCACGCTCGGCGGTGCGGGCCATGTGCTCGAACGACTCGAAGTCGATCTGACTTCCTGACTGCGGGTCGGTCCACACCGTCGTGCTGTTGACTCCGGGAAAATGGGCAGCAAGATGAATAGGCTTGCGCTGCTTTCCTTCTCGGATGCTCATGCGCCGATTCCCCAGCGCTTGGCGAGCAGTTCGTGCGAGCGCAGACGGGCCCGGTGGTCGTGGGTCACCGATGTCACGACGAGCTCGTCGGCGCCGCTGAGGCGTTGCAGTGCCGACAGCCGGTCGGCGACCTCGTCGGGATCGCCGACGAACTGCGTCTCCAGCCGGTCTTTCACCACCGGTAGCTGTTCATCGGTCAGCGGTCGATAGTCACCGGGGGCCGGGTAGGGCACTGCGCCGACCCCGGTCCGTATCGAGTACACCCACTGCCCGTAGCCGGCCGCGAGTTCCTTTGCAGTAGCGCTGTCTTCGGCCACGACGACGTCGGCGGACACCACGACGTAGGGCTGCTGCAACGTTGCCGACGGAACGAACGTTTCCCGGTAGGCCTCGATCGCTTCCAGCGCTGTCGCCGGGGTGATGTGGTAGCTCGCAACGAACGGCAGACCGTGCGCGCCGGCCAGTCGCCCGCTCTGCCCGCGGGTGCTGCCAAAGATCCACGGCGCCAACCCGGATCGCTCCCCCGGTACCGCGTGCACATCGAAGCCGCCGGCCTGGTAGCTGCCGTCGAGAAGGGCGAGGATGTCGCGCAGCTGGTCGGCGAAGTCAGGCGCGACGGCCTCCGGCTGCTGAAGGATCCCCATCGTCGCCAGCACCCGCTCGGTGTCGAGCAGGCCGCGCAGGTCGAACGGCAGGGGGATCACCACGCCGTCGACTTCGCGCCACTGACGCGGTGGACGATCCTTGGCCGACGAGAGCTTCGGTTTGAATCCGGTGTCGCGGCGTTGGCCGCGGCCCAGCCCGAGGTCGATGCGGTCCGGGTAGAACGCGCTGAGGATGCCGAAGCTCTCGACGACCGCGGGAGCGGTGGTGTGGCCCAACTGGACCGCGGCCGATCCGACCCGAATCGTGTTGGTAGCGGCGGCGATCTGACCGATCAGCACAGCGGGCGCCGAGCTGGCGACGCCCACGAAGTGATGCTCGGCGATCCAGAATCGGCGAAACCCCCACTGCTCTGCGTGCTGAGCCAGATCGATGGTGTTGCGC
The DNA here is from genome assembly GCA_963824335.1 of uncultured Actinomycetota bacterium. GTDB lineage: Bacteria > Actinomycetota > Actinomycetes > Mycobacteriales > Mycobacteriaceae > Mycobacterium. Next base: position 142,508 of record CAWGPB010000033.1, on the reverse strand, counting down.
AAGGCCGTCGCAGCGTCGCTGCCGGCGCTGATCGGCGAGAGGTCCAGGATGGACAGTGGGATGGTCACGGGCTTACCTCTGTGTATCGGTTGCGCGCGACCGGCAGACCGAGTCGCTGACGGAATGTCTCGCCATCGGTATACCCACCGCGAAACACTCCTGCACGCTGCAACAGTGGAACCACCTCGTCGACGATCACCGGTAGGTCGGTGGCGTTGACCGCCGGCCGCAGCCGGGCGCCGTCGATGCCCCGCCGCTGCCAGCCCAGGAGTAGGTCCACCACGTCGGCGGCGCTGCCGTCGAATATCAAGGCGTCTGAGCCGAATTCGGTGTCACCGCCGAATGTCACCACCACGTCGGCGTAGATCTTCAGGTGCTGGCCGCCGGCCGCCTTGACCTCGTCGAGAATCGCATCGAGCGACGCATCGTCGGTAGGCGTAACGAAGACCAGATCGGCACTGGCCGCGGCGAATTCATAGATCCGCGGCGCGTGAGCCAGCGCCGCGACGACCGGCTGACCCTGCGGCGAACGCGGGGTGATCGAGGGGCCCTTCACCGAAAAGTGTGTGCCGCGAAAGTCGATGTAGTGCAGCTTGTTCCGGTCGACGTAGCGCGCCGTTTCGGCATCGCGGATGATCGCATCGTCTTCCCAACTGTCCCACAATCGACGTACCACCTCGACGGCGTCAACGGCCTCGTCGAACAGTTCGTCGGCGTCGGCGGACGCATCACGCCGTCCGAACAGCGCGGCCTCGTGGGCCGTCGAGCTCACCCGTGGCTGCCAACCCGCTCGTCCGTGCGACACGTGGTCCAGTGTCGCGATGGCCTTGGAGATGTGGAACGGCTCGGTGTGGGTGACGGTGGCCACCGGGATCAGACCGATGTGCGAGGTGACCGGGGCGATCCGCGCCGCGACGAGGACGGCGTCGCCGCGGCCGGCCAACCGCCGCGGGCTCAGCGGTTCACGCCGGCCCGGTTGGGGTTGCAGGCTGTCGTCGATGGTGAGGAAATCCAGCAGCCCGCGCTCGGCGGTGGCCGCCTGGGCGGCCCAGTACCGCCCGGACAGCACCGAGTCCGTCGCGGGATCGGCGGCCAACGTGGGCCGCCATGCGTGCGGGTGCCATCCGTAGCCGTCGAGCGCCACGCCGAGGTGCAGGTCGGTCGCTGGGGTCATGCGAGCACCTTGACGAAGGCGATCGGGAACACCGGGCCGCGCGCCGGCAGAGGTTCGGGAAGTCGCGCGTAGCCCGTCGCCTCAGGCGGCGCGAACTCCGCGGTCGGGACCGACTTCAACCAGGCCATGACGGTCGGCGTTGTGCTCTCGTAGCGTTGCGCGTACTCGTCGGCCAACTCGTCGAGCAGGGGTTGGGCCCGTGGATCGTCCGCGGCTACCGCGACAAAGCGGAGCTGCTGGGCATGCGCAGGTCGATTGGGTGGCGGCATCACTACATTTCTAACGTCTCGCCGTGGGTGACATTCCGGCGCGACTAGGTGAAGACCGCGCGGACATAGCGGCCAGCCACCGGCGCGCCCTTGAAATCCTGACGGCGCAAACCCGGTAGGCCGGTCGCGGTGAACAGCTCCTGGAGTTCGGTCACCACGGTTCTCCACCCGAGTGCGGCCAACGATTCCGCGGCATCGTGGTGCTCATCGGGATAGGTGAACTCCGCCATGTCGCCGCGGTATCCGAACTTTCGCCAGCGCCTCGCCAGCTCGTGTTCCTGACCTCGCAGCGGCGGCTGGCGCTCCGGGAGGTAGTCTGCCGCGGCCAGACTTCCGGGAGCGCTCAATGCCGTGACGTTGTCGAGCAGCCGGTCCTGGATAGCCGGTTTGAGAAATCCGATGAGCAGCCCCTCGGCAATCCACACGGTGGGCTCGCCTGCGTCGAAACCGATCCGCCGAAGAGCTGCCGGCCAGTCCCGCCGGAGGTCGATACCCACCGCACGTCGATTGGCGGTCGGCGAGGCGTCCATGCCACGCAGCGTCCGGGTCTTGAAGTCGATCACCTGCGGCTGGTCGATTTCGTACACCGTGGTGCGCGCCGGCCACCACATCCGATACGGCCGCGCATCCAACCCCGACCCCAGGATCACCACTTGTCGGATTCCGGCCCGGCATGCATCGGTGAGGAAGTTGTCGAAGAACCGGGTCCGGACCGCGAAAAGGTCTGTCAGCAAAGCCATTCCGTTGTCGTCACCGAGGTCGCTGAGCGCGAGCTCCCCGCTGGCCACCTTGCTGAAAAATTCCAGTCCCACCGCGTTCACCAGCGGCTCGGCGAACGGGTCATTGATCAGCCCCGCCCGATTCGCCAAAGCCCTGGCAGTCGCCACCATGGTGGCCGTGGTTCCGACGCTGGTGGCCGGACCCCAGGTGTCGTTGCCTGTCCGCGCCATATCTCAGGCCCGCCTTCCGGGAAGCCCTGGGCGCCGCCCGAACTGGGCGATCGCTCGCCAACCGAGCAGCAGTACTGCCGTGACCGTGGCTGCGACCACGACGAAACTGCCGGCCACACCGGCAGAGGTGACCTTGCGCAGCAGCATCCCGATAGCGACCGTGCTCAGCCACACCACCACACCGGTCGGATATACCGCGGACGGTCGCCGCCAGGCTTGCGACAACAGCCACCCCAGGGCCGTGCCGCTCAAAAAAGGCCATGCCGTCGTGGCAATACCGGCGACGTTGAGGCCCTCGTCGTGACTGCGTCGCCCGGCGGCGCAGAACAGCAGGACGCAGGCCGTATCGACGCCGAACCACGCCAGACCGCGTCGCATGTCGTGAGGCTACTAGGCCTCGTCTCGCCGGGCACCCGGCGCCATCATCGCCGGGGGTCGACGGGGGGCTATCGGGGTCGAGGGCCAGCGCCGCGGTCCGGTCCATAACGCCGGAGGTGCGTCTAGCTTCTTAGCCAGTAGCAGCGCAGTCGCGTCGTAGTTGGCCCGCCATCCCCGAAAGTCCGGCCACGCTTCGTCGTCGGTGCGTCCGATCGGGTAGCCGACCTCGCGCAGCATGGCAGTTGCTTGTTGGAAGTCCGCAAATGTCAACGATATTGGCGCATCCTGGTCGGGCTCGTCCGGCACCGGCTGGCGCATGGTTCTGGCAATCTGACCCAGGGCTACGAAGCCCATCCGCAGGGCCAGTCGCGGTGCGAGTTTGGGTTCCCGCGACGGCGCCAGCGCAAGATGCAGAGCGGCCGCGTCCATGACAGCGATCAGCGCGGTCAGCCAGTGCGACAGTGGTCGCGGCGAGCGAAAACGGGTCAGTGTGAAATAGGTCGTGTGCGACTCGGCGACCTCGGCAGCCCATCGCTCCCAGGAGTAGAACAGCGTCTCGAGCACCGGCGCAATGTTGCCGTCCGGAATGCCCCACCGGCTGCGGGCCAGAAGCTCCGGGCCCCATGACGGCACGCCTGCGCGCGAGCCGAGCAGGGTGACTTCGGTTTCGCGCTTGTTGAAGGCGGAGTACAGCGTGGGCAGATAGCCGACCTGCAATCCGATGACGACCAGCCCGGTGAACGCCGCCAGGTATTCCAGAGTTGTGCTGTCACCGCTGGCCGGCACCGCGTAGCCCAGCGTGAACACCGACGAGCCCGCTTCGGAGAAGGCTTGTCCCAGATGGCCTTTCAGACTCGGCAGCAGCAAAAGCGCAAAACCGACGATCAGCATTCCGAGCCAGACGGCTAGCCGGACAAGCAACGACATGGGTGCCTGCCACGCAAGGATCCGGTCCCGGCGCTCAAAGGTGCGGGCGGGTTTCGTGATGACCAGGAACGTCAGGTCGAGGAACCATTCGACCGTGAGCGATACGGGTGAGTTCACGGCGCGCGGGACGACCAGGGTGCCCGCCACGCTCATCAGCGTGCCCAGCACCAGGAGCAGACCAGCCCCAAAGCCGAACCAGGTAGCGACCATGGGGTTCATTCAAACCAATCGGAGCGGTGCTCCGCTGCATTTCGCAGGCGGCTCAGCGCTTCCGCTTGGGTCGGATGCGCGCCTCTGCCTGGTTGACCTGCACGCTATGGCCTTCAGCGCACTGCACGTGCGTGGCCAGTGGCGCGCCGCACCCGTCGCCGTGCACCAACTCGAGCCGCCTCGCGTCGCCCTGTAGCAGCATGCCGAAATCGACCAGACTGACCAGCAACGGAAATAGTTGCCGGCCACGGCCGGTGAGCACGTATTCATAACGGGTCCGCTGACCTGGGGACTTGTACGGTTGCTTGGCCAGCACCCCGGCCTCTACCAGCTGCTTGAGACGCGTCGCCGCGATTTGCTCTGTGAATCCGGCTCGCTGCGCAAAATCCTCGAACCGAGTTGTGCCCCAGAATGCTTCGCGAAGCAGTACCAGAGCTGAACGGGTTCCGATGGTGTCCAGGGCCCGTTCGATCGGGCAGACTTCCCGGTAGCCGGTTCTGTTGCCGTCGGCAAGACGACCCGTCAGAGTCATCGCGTCAATAGCTGCGGTCATCGCACCACCCTACCCGCTGACCATACTTTTATATAGCCAGATCCATCATGGCCCGGGAATGATCAGGCAGCTGCTTGTCGCCGTAGCCAGCAGTTTGCCGACCTCGGTGGTCAGGGATGCTTCGGCCAGCGCGGTCCGACGCCCCAGGTGACGAACCGTGCCGGTGCACCGGACGAGTCCGGTGTTCACCCGCATGGCGCCCAGAAATCGCACGGACAGATCCTGGCTGGTATAGCCCGTTCCGGCGGGTAGCAGGCTGTGCACCGCACAACCCGCTGCAGAGTCCAGCAGTGTGCTGTACACGCCGCCGTGCACCGAACCGATTGGGTTGTAATGGAATTCCGCCGGCACCATGGAAAAGACCACGACTCCGGACTCGACCGACTCCAGTCCCATGTTCAACGTGTGCAACAACGGCGGCGCGGGGAGGTCGCCGGCCTGCATGGCACGGAGGTACTCCAAGCCGGTCATTTCGCTGGCCGCCTGCGCCCCGGTCAGCGGGTCGTCCCAGCTGAAGGTTCGGGTACGCACCAGGCCGTTCTGACGGTTCTCTGACTGATCCACGGCGGTATCTGTCATCGGGTTACCTCCAAAACCTCTCGATAGCTGTCACCAGGATGGGTGCGTGTGCCCGCGGGGTCGCCCGTCGGTCGATATCCGCCTACCATCGGTGCTTACTTCATTCTTGTCAAGCCAAGGTAACTTGGTCACACGCGACTATGCCTGTCGCAGTGGGCTTTCAGGCTTCCATCCTTCCGACGGGTTTTCGCCACGAGCCTGCACCCGCGCGGCTGCGACGTCGGATCACCAGGCGCGATACGGACAATGTTGCCAGTTGAGAGGCATTTATTCCCGCCGGCGGTGTGATTCAGACGATGGGATTCGATCAACGACTTTGGCTTGACTCAAGCATAGCCAGATGTGACAGTGAACTCCATGAGCACTGACCTCACTTCACCACCGTCCACCGAGAGAAACGCACTGCTCGTCACCGGAGCGGCCGGCCGAACGGGTGGCTACGCCGCACGACTTCTGCTCGAGCGCGGACATCGCGTGCGTGCGTTGGTCCATCGCTTCGACGATCGGGCGGCGATATTGCGCGACCGCGGCGCGGAGGTCGTCGTGGGAGACCTCAAGGACATCAACGTCGTCAGCGAGGCCGCCGACGGGGCCCGCGTGGCCTACTTCGTCTACCCGATCAGTCCCGGACTACTTGAGGCAACAACCACATTCGCCCAAGCCGCCGAGGAGGCGGGCATCACCGCGATTGTCAACATGTCGCAGATCTCCGCGCGCCGCGGGGCAGCCAGCGACGCGGCAAGAATCCACTGGCTGGGTGAACGGATCTTCGATTGGTCACCGATTGCCACGACCCACCTGCGGCCGACGTTTTTCGCCGAGTGGTTCACGAGATTCGGCGGCACGGGTATCCGCGACGAGGGGGTACTGCGGCTCCCCTTCGGCAACGGCAGGCATGCCCCGATCACGGCAGAAGACCAAGGCCGCGTCATCGCGGCGATCCTGGAGCACCCCGAAGAACACGCCGATCAGGTGTATCCGTTGTTCGGCGCCGTCGAGATGAATCACTACCAAATCGCCGAGGCGATCTCCAAAGCCCTGGGACGCCCCGTGCGCTACGAACCGGCAGACATCCCGACATGGATCGAAGGCATTAAGGCTCGGGGCTTTTCAGAATTCCAGGCCCAACATTTGGCCAATGTCGCCGTCGACTATCAGAACGCGATTTTCGCGGGCACCAACGACGTCGTCGAACGCATCGGCGGAAAGAAGCCCACCACCGTCGAGCAATTCATCACCGACCATCTGGCGGAATTCACCGGCTGACTCGCGGTGTGCATGTGGAAGGTGCACCAACTCTCCGAACCGAAGCCGGTCATCACCGTCAACGGCCCTCAGGCGATCCGGGTCGGGAGATGTTCGGGGCGTAAATCATGCTCAGCCAGGCGGCAAAAGGCTGCTGAAGTGTTGTTCGCAGCGCCGACAGTGGTCAGACGTCATCGCTGCGAGCGCCTATTGTTAAAAAATGTGACCATTGCAGACCAAACGCCCGACTCGCTGCTCGCGGCGATGGCGAAGGCGCACATCCCCACCGCGAATCATCAATTCATCCGCCTCATCACTGCTGCTGTCGGCATCACCGAATATCGAGTGGTGGTGCACGCCGACAAGCCGTACGTGGTAGCCAAAAGGCGCGACGGCCTACCTGATCTGCGCATCTACCACGGTTACACGACCGGATTCACCACCGAACAAGAGATCGCCGGGGTCACGAACAGCGGCGCAGGCTACCGGCCCGGTTCGCGAAAGGGAACCTGGTACGTCGAGCATCCGGAGAATCGGGTGCGCCCGGGCGCAAAGCGGTCCGCCGATGTTCGCCGTGAGGGCAGCTTCTGCACCTGCGGCATGCAGTTGTCGCTGACCGGGGTGTGCGTCAACTGCTACTAGCGCTGGGTAACGCCTTACGGGACTCGCGTCCAGGGTTGACAGTTCTGCGACTCGAAGGCCTTGACTCCGGTGTTGATATTCGCGAACATCGGGCCGACGGACGTATTGGTTTGCAAGACATGGTCTTTGGCAGCGTCGGGTGTGCTGTAGGTGAACCACGAACACATCGAGTCCTGGGTCGGCACGTTGTTGATCCACACGCCGAACGTCGATCCGGACCCGCCGGTGCGATAGAGACCCGGTGCGATGTCGGGTCCGACGACGAAGAAGCCGTTCCCCGGGATCGGGTCGACCGGATCGGCAACGGCCGGCGGCGCCAGCGCGACGGCCAGCAGGAACACGGCTGACATGCGACGTAGTGGGGACATAGCTTTTCCCTCCAAGCTGATTCCCCCTCGGCAGCCTAGGCCCACGACCACGCCGCGATTCCTCCCGCGGTGGCAGTATGAGGCCATGAGCACCGGCACACTTCCCGCCTTCAATCCGCAGGACCCGCTCGGCCTGGACGCGTCGCTCTCCGACGACGAGATCGCAGTGCGTGACACGGTTCGTCAGTTCTGCAGCGAGCACGTCCTCCCGCACATCGCGGAATGGTTCGAGATCGGCGATCTGCCGGTCCGCGAGCTGGCCAAACACTTCGGCCAGCTCGGTCTGCTGGGCATGCACCTGGAGGGTTACGGCTGCGGCGGGGCGTCGGCCGTGCACTACGGGCTGGCATGCACCGAGCTGGAGGCCGCCGACTCCGGCATCCGGTCGATGGTCTCCGTGCAGGGTTCGCTGGCGATGTTCGCGATCTGGCGGTTCGGCTCCGAGGAACAGAAGCAGCAATGGCTGCCCGGCATGGCCGCGGGCGAGCTGCTCGGCTGCTTCGGGCTGACCGAGCCCGACGCCGGATCCGACCCGGCCTCGATGACCACGCGGGCACGCCGCGACGGGTCGGACTGGATTCTCAACGGCCGCAAGATGTGGATCACCAACGGGTCGGTCGCCGACGTCGCAGTCGTCTGGGCGGTCACCGACGACGGCGTGCGCGGCTTCGTCGTCCCCACCGAGACACCTGGCTTTACCGCCAACACCATCCACCACAAGCTCTCGCTGCGGGCATCGATCACCAGCGAGCTGGTCCTCGACGACGTTCGTCTGCCCGACGACGCGCTACTGCCGGAGGTGAGGGGTCTCAAGGGCCCGCTGTCGTGCCTGTCGGAAGCGCGCTACGGCATCATCTGGGGTTCGATGGGCGCCGCGCGCTCCGCGTGGCAGGCCGCGCTGGACTACGCCGGCGAGCGCACTCAATTCGGCCGGCCGATCGCGGGCTTCCAGCTGACCCAGGCCAAGCTCGTCGACATGGCCGTCGAGTTGCACAAGGGCCTGCTGCTGGCGCTGCAGCTGGGACGGCTCAAGGACAGCACCGGTCTGCGTCCCGAGCAGGTCAGCTTCGGCAAGCTCAACAACACCCGCGAGGCGATCGAGATCTGCCGGACGGCACGAACCATCCTGGGCGGCAACGGGATATCGCTGGAGTATCCGGTGATCCGGCACATGGTCAACCTGGAGTCGGTGCTCACCTACGAGGGCACCCCGGAGATGCATCAGCTGATCCTGGGCCAGGCTTTCACCGGCATCGACGCTTTCCGCTGACAGGAGTGGCCCGATGAGCGCACGGCTGGAGTACACCTCCGAGCACCGGCAATTCCGCGAATGGTCACGACTTCGTGCAGCAGACTGTCGTCCCGGCGCACGAGCAGTGGGAGAAGGCCGGCTGCCTGGACCGTTCGCTGTTCACCGAAGCCGGCAAGCTTGGGCTGCTGGCCTTTTCGTCCCCGAGGAATTCGGCGGGGCGGGTGTCGAGGACTTTCGCTATAACGCGATCGTCGTCGACGAACTCCAGCGGGCCGGGGCAGCGGCCGAAGCTATCGGGCTGTCGCTGCAGAACGACATCGTGCTGCCCTATCTCACCGACCTGACGACACCCCAGCAGAAGCAGCGCTGGTTGCCCGGAGTCGTCACCGGAGAGACGGTCATCGGCATCGCGATGACCGAGCCAGGCGCCGGCAGCGACCTGGCCGGGATCCGCACCACAGCGGTCCGAGACGGCGATCACTATGTGCTCAACGGCGCGAAAACCTTTATCTCCAACGGTCAGACCGGAGATCTGTTCGTCGTCGCCGCGCGCACCGGCCCGACCGGCACAAGGGTTGTCGCTGCTCGTCGTCGACCCGGATGCGCCTGGCTTCAGCCGCGGCCAGAATCTGGACAAGATCGGCCTGCACGCCCAGGACACCAGCGAACTCAGCTTCACCGATGTGCGGGTTTCGGTCGACGATCTACTCGGCGAGGAAGGCCGGGGCTTCTACCAGTTGATGAACAACCTGCCGCAGGAGCGGCTGTCGCTGGCCGTCGGCGCGGTGGCCGCCGCCGAGGGCGTCTTGGCCGAGACGCTGGATTACGTCAAGCAGCGCAAGGCTTTTGGCTCTCCCATTTCGGGCTTGCAGAATACTCAGTTCGTACTCGCCGAGCTGGCGACGGAACTCGATATCGCGCGTACCTACCTCGACGACTGCATCGCCGAACATCTGACCGGCGAGCTGACTGCGGCGCGGGCGGCGCGGCTGAAATGGTGGACCACCGAACTTCAGGTACGTACCGCTGACCGTTGTCTGCAACTGCATGGTGGGTACGGATACATGCGGGAGTACGCGGTGTCGCGCGTTTGTCGATGCCCGCATCCAAACGATTTACGGCGGCACCACCGAGATCATGAAGACGATCGTCGCCAAGGACCTCGGGATCTGAAGAGCGAGCCTCCCGGCCGCTGAGTTCGACCACTTTCTTTTTTCGTTTTGTGCCCACGGGCGATATCAGCGGCCGGGTGATATCGCATATGTACACGTTTTCGGAAATGGGCGGCACCCAACTGACGGTGCTGATGTGACTGATGGGCCTTGAGGTTCAGGCGCTTTCTCTGGCGATCATCGACATTCCGTTGACGCCGGGGACGATTTGGGATTCGAGCGGAGACGCCAGACGCTCGGCTGCTCCGACCAGGATCAGCGACGCCGCGGTGCTGGGATCCACCTGCCATTGCGATCCACTGGCGTATTTGAGCATCTTGTCGCGACTTTCAACATCCGTCGCGAACATGATCCAAACCGGTTCTGAACTTTTATCCATGATGGTTACCCCTGTGAGTTTTGCGGACTGGACGTTTGTCAAAGGATTGGGAATCACTCGCTAAGCCATCTCGAAGGCTTGCGACAGGACGAGCTGCGCCGGGGAGGACGGGACCGGACTGGAAACACCGGTGCCGAACTTAGTTCGGCGGAATTGCTCGTGGAGCAAATCCTTTGTCTCACTGACGATTTTGCCGAGCTGGCCCGGCAGCGCGTGGCTGACGAAGTCGCGCCGGTTCCACCACATCATCTTGGTTCGGTAGTGCTCGTTGGGATACGGCGTTGCCGGAATGGGCGCCACCACAGACCCAGACGACCGCCAGCTGTTGAGCACCGGGGTGGCGGCGGTGCACATGGTGTACTGGAAATCCAGGATCACCATCATGTAGAAGCAACTGCGGGCCAGCGCGGTGGTCAGAAGAGGATTTCGGCCGGCGGCATCGGTCACCCAGCCGGTCTTCATTTCCAGCACCCCGTACGGCACGCGGTCGGCGATCATCTGGCGCACGTCCTGCTGGCCGGGACGGCCCGCCCACTCCTCGACCGCATGGGAGTCGTCGGCCGAGCTCAGCGCGATGGCCCGGTAACCGCCTGCCACGCGACCGGAGTCGTTGACCACGGCGCCGAACATGATCGTGTCGTCGCCGCTGCGCAGCGCCTCGATGTCGAGAGCACATTCGACGCCACGCTTGCTGTAGCTGCGCACCGCGCCGGCCGCGTAGTCGGCCCACAGCTCGGGGTCAAGCGAAGGCTGCGAGATGACGAGGGTGCCCTCGATGTCGGGATCCGGCCAGCTGAAGCCTTGACTGAGGGAGAATCCTCCGACGGCGGTGCCCACAGATACAGATCTCATCGGTCCCCTCTCCCGGCTGTGCAGACTGCAACCTTGCAAATCTGGCACTTTTCATCCGTTTAGTATCGTTTGCATCTATAGCAATATCAGACGGTATCTTTCTGTGCAATAGGCAGACGATCCGACTAGTTGGATGCGCAAGAGCCGCGTGATGAGTTGACACCTGTAAAGTCCGTCGAATGGACAACATCCGGGGCAAGACCATCGTCATCACCGGCGCTGCCCGCGGCATCGGGTACGCAACCGCGCAGGCGTTACTGGCCCGGGGCGCCCGGGTCGTCATCGGTGACCGGGACCTCGATGTGCTCGAAAGCGCCGTCGCCGGTATCAGCGCCCTGGGACCGGTGAGCGGCCATCCGCTCGACGTCACCGATAAAGAGTCGTTCGCGGCCTTCCTTGACAAGGCCCGTGCCGACGGCGGAGGACACATCGATGTGTTGATCAACAACGCCGGCGTCATGCCGGTGGGCCCGTTCCTCGAGCAGTCGGCGCAAGCGATCCGCTCGTCGATCGAGGTGAACCTCTATGGCGTGCTCACCGGCTGTCAGCTGGTGCTGCCGGAGATGGTGAAGCGCCGCAGCGGACACATCATCAACATCGCGTCGCTGGCGGGCATGGTCGCCGTGCCCGGCCAAATTGTCTACGCCGCAACCAAATTCGGCGTGGTCGGGTTGTCCACCGCGATGGCCGACGAATTCGCTCCGCAGGGAGTCAAAATCTCCGCGGTGCTGCCGACCTTCACCAACACCGAACTGATCGCCGGGACAACACCGTCAACCGCGCAGAAGCCGGTCGAGCCGGCCGAGATCGCCGCGGCGATCATCAAAGTCCTCGACAAGCCGAAATCCAGGGTGTCGGTGCCCGGTTGGGGTAAGTCATTCGCCGCGGTCGCGACGCTGATGCCCGACCGCGGTCGGCGTTGGCTCAACAAGAAGATGGGCAACGACACGGTGTTTCTCAGCTTCGACTCGCAGGCCCGCCGCAGCTACGAAGATCGCGCGCAGCACGCGACCGGAGTCGTCGAACACAAGGACTGATCAGCGCCCGCGCGGCGCGTACATGATCACGCTGACGCCGGCCAAGCAGATGAGCGCGCCGATGATGTCCCACCGGTCGGGCCGAAATCCGTCCAGCGCCATCCCCCACGCCAGCGATCCGGCAACGAACACGCCGCCGTAGGCAGCCAGCACACGGCCGAACTGCGAGTCGGGCTGAAATGTCGCGACGAAACCGTAGGCGCCCAAACTGATCACACCGAATCCCACCCAGATCCAGCCGCGGTGCTGGCGGATGCCTTGCCATACCAGCCACGCGCCGCCGATCTCCAGAATCGCGGCCAGCGCAAACAGCAGGATCGACCTGGCGACGGTCATGCCCTAGCCGGCCGCTGAAACGCTCAGCGACCTGATGGTCTGAGATTCGATGTTCTCGAACGCAGTACCGTCCGGCCTCAGCAGATCGTGGAACCACACCTTCGGGACCGCCGCGTACGGGTGCTTCCACGAATCCCACGGGAAGTAGGTCTGCGTCTTGCCTGCCACCAGACCCCAGTTGATCGCACCGACGTTGTGCCGCTTGGCGATCGGCAAGATCGATTGAACGGTGCTGCCCTGCGGGCGGGCCATGTATTCGGTGCACAGAATCGGGCGGCCGTGCGGGGTGAGCTCACCGATACGCGACTCGAACGCCGACGGCCCAGCGTAGGAGTGGAAGCTGATCACGTCGGAACTGGCCAGCTGAATGTTCTGAATTGTGGTGCGGTTGCTGGGATCTGCCCACTGACCGTCCCAGACGCCGCTGGTCAGCGGCTGACGTGCGTCGACGGAGCGCGCCCAGGTGAACACCTGAGGAAGCAGGTCGGCCACCCGATCGAGCTTGTCACCGCGCTCGACGCTGGCGTACTGCGGTGCGGGATTGTCGGGTTCATTCCACACGTCCCAACCCAAGACCCGGTCGTCGTTGCGGAATTGGGTCATGACGCCGGTGACGTAGTCCTGCAGGGTGCGGGTGTAGCTCTTGTCGTCGATGCGGTCAGCGCCGGGGCCCTGCACCCAGCCGGAGTTGTGCACCCCGGGGGTCGGGGCGTGCTGGCGACCCACTTGCGGATGCGGGTCCCAGCAGGAGTCGAACAGCACGAACAGCGGTTTGATGCGGTGGCGGGCCGCGATGCCGACGAACTGCGCCAAACGGGTTTGGAAGCCGCGCGCATCCTGAGCCCACAGTTGGTCGTGCAGGAAAACCCGCACCGTGTTGAGTCCATGCAAACGGGCCCAACCGAGTTCGGTGTCAATGCGACGTGGGTCGTAGGTGCCCGGCTGAAACATCTCGAGTTGGTTGATCGCGGTGGAGGTGATGAAGTTGGCGCCGACGGGCCAGGCCTGGGCTTGATACCAGCGGTTGGCTCGATCGGAGGACCACCGACTCGACTCGGCGGACGCACGTGGCGGCTCAGCGGAGGCGCGCGGCGCCTGCGCAAGAGCCGTGCCTGCGGCCAACAACAACGGCAGCTTCAGCACAGTGCGGCGATACACAAATCGACGATAAGTTGCGCACCGCAACGTTCCCGGTATTGCACCAGCGCGTCGCCCCAGTTGTTATCGCGCCGTCACCAAACGGAGTCAGCGCGATGCGGCGAGCATCCGTTCCATGGTCAGCGCCTGAGCGCCGGCCGACAGCGAGGTGGCTGCCGACGTAGCGATCATCGCCCAGCGGCCGGGCACGACGGCCACCTCCTCGCAGGGCTGCCGGGCGGTCGAGAATTCCGAGACCAACTCGCGGATCCGTTCGGCACTTTCCGTCGCGTCGGGGCTCAGGACACGGGTGGCCGCGCCCGTGCCGATCGCGGGATGGCGCGCCATGAACTCCCGCAGGAACAGCGCACCCGTGACTTTCGGATTGATGTCCTGGACAGCGGCCATGACGGTGTTGCCGAACACGCCGCCCACGGTGCCAACGGCAAAGTCGATGCCGCAGTGCAACAAACCCAGCCGCTGGTGCAGGTGGGCCATCGTCGTGCGTACCCCGGAGTACACGCTGGTGTCCAAGCCGAGGCCGTCCCAGTCCGCGCGGCCGACGAACATGTTGCCCTTCCACGACGTGCCGCGCATGAACTGCAAGGTAAGCCCGTCGAGCAACTCCCCGGAGCGCACGTGCGCCGACGGTGTGGTCAAGACACGTTCGCCGCCGACTTCTCTTTCGAAGTAGGTGACGTGGGCCTCGAGAACTTGATCCCCGCCCAGCTTCCAGGCGTTGGCCGCGAGCTCTTCAAGCCGTCCGGTGTCGTCGAGTTCGATACCGGGCGTAATCCGTCCGCCGTTGCCGCCGTCAGACGGCTTCAGGCAGGCATGGTCAAGCCCGTATCGGCCTTGTAAAAGCGCGCCTGCACGCAGCAGATCGCGCCCGAAGTCATCACGATCCGCCTGCCAGGTGACGGTGTAGCCGGGCAGCGTCGGAATCGGTGCTTGCAGCGCCTCGAACGCTGGACTGGCTCGACGCTCGTGTTCCAGAATGACCGCGCCCGGTTGACCCGCCACCAGGCTGTCGAGGCCCAGCGCGGACTGCACGGTGGGATGTAGCATGCGCTTGCCATTCCACACGCTGAGGCGAGAATCGTTGGCGTCGACCCGTATTCGGCCCAGACCGGAGGCACGAGCCAACCAGGCCACCAGCAGCTGGAATTCGGGTTCGAAGTCGTAGGGGCACACTACTGGCGACGGATGGTCGCGCAGAAAGTCGATGATCCGCCGCATGGCCGGATCCCGGTCGCCGCCGTCGACAGCGCGGCGCAGCAGCGCCTGCGACATGTAGTAGTAGTCGGCATCTGGAAGAGCCAGCCGCCGAACGCCTTTCGCGGCGCTACCGCGGCGCCACGGCCGGGTCCGGCCGACGACGAGATCGCCACTGCGCGCGAGATAGAGACCACGGGTCTCCACGTAGGTGGTGAGGTCCGATACCGGCCGGCCCTCCACCATCGCGGTGAGATCCGTTTCGAAGCTGTTGGCGTAGGGCGTGGTCGAGTGCACCATCAGACGAGGCTGGCCATCGGCCGGGTGAGGCGAATTCGATGTGCTCACTCACCAGAGCGGGCAGCTCGTCGGGTTCGATCGACAACAGCTTGCGCGTCGCGATGGCGAAGTCGGTGTCGTCGAATCTCAGCGGGCCTGCGTAGCTTTGCCAGGCAATTTCGTCGCCGTCAACAATGACTGTCCACTCACGGAAATCGCCGGTCAGCGGATGACGTGATGTCCGCGGCCGGCTGATGCAGGAAGTACTCACCACTCCACTATTGCGTCGAATGGCCCTGTCGCATCGAATCAATGGAAAAATCTAGACAACAACACAGTGAACAGACAGGGAATCGGCTGCGAGATAAGTGGATTCCGTGATCCCCAGCGAATTCCCAGCAGTCTGCTAGCTCAAGGCCCTGTCGATATCGGCGATGAGGTCGTCGGTGCCCTCCAGCCCGACCGAGATGCGAACAACCCCGTCGCCCAAGCCAATAGCGGCTCGGCCGTCGGGGCCCATCGCACGATGGGTTGTCGTCGCCGGATGCGTGACAAGGGATTTCGAATCGCCCAGGTTGTTGGAGATGTTGATCAGCTTCAGTCCGTCGAGCACCTCGAACGCACGCTGCTTGGCCGCGCTGTCTGGCACGTCGAGTTCAAAGGTCACCACGGTTCCGCCGCCGGACATCTGCCGCTTGGCCAGGTCGTACTGGGGGTGCGAGGCGAGAAACGGATAGCGAACCCACCGAACCGCGGGGTGAACTTCCAGGTATTCGGCGATTCGCTGCGCCGAGTTGTTTTGGAAGTCGACCCGAATTGCCAGTGTTTCAAGGCCTTTCAGCATCACCCAGGCGTTGAAGGCGCTCATTGCGGGCCCGGTGTGGCGCATCAGTTTCTGCACGGGGCCGTCGATGTATTCTTTGTCGCCGAGGATGGCGCCGCCCAGCACACGTCCTTGCCCGTCGATGTGTTTGGTGCCCGAGTAGACCACCACGTCGACGCCGAGTGGAAAACCCTGCTGCAGCAGCGGAGTCGCAAAGACGTTGTCCAGCACAACCTTTGCCCCGGCTGCGTGGGCGAGCTCGGTGACTGCGACGATGTCGACCAGTGACTGCATCGGGTTGGACGGCGTCTCGAAGAAAACAGCCCGGGTTGGCTTGGAAGGGTCAGTGAGCGCCTTCTCCCATTGCGACAGGTCTTCGCCGTCGACGAACTCGACTTCGACCCCCCAGCGCGGCAGGATCTCGCTACACACCACGAAACAGGAGCCGAAAAGACTGCGCGAAGCCACCAGTCGATCGCCGGCGCCCAGCAGCGCACCCAACGACGTGAAGACTGCCGCCATGCCGCTGGCGGTGGCGAATGCCGCAGGGGCGCCCTCGATCAGGCGCAGGCGCTCCTCGAACATGCTGATCGTCGGGTTGCCGTAGCGCGAGTAGACGTAACGGTCGACCTCTCCGGTGAACGCCTTCTCTGCCTCGGCCGCGGAACCGTACACATAACCCGAGGCCAGATACAGGGCCTCGGAGGTCTCTTCGAACTGCGACCGCAGGATCCCGCCGCGCACCCCGATGGTCGCTTGGCTGACGCCCTCGGGCAGCGGTTCCGGTATGCGGACCGACGGCACGTCCGAATCGCTCACGTCTGCTTCCAGGGCAAACCGATTGCGCGCCAACCCCGTCCGCCACGGTGGCTGTCGCCGTCGAGCTGGCCTTCGAAGCCGTCGAGCACGTTGTAGGACGGAGCGATACCGGCCTCGGTGGCGGCCTCGGCCGCCCCGATCGAGCGATTACCGGAGCGGCACAGGAACACGACCGGGCGATCGTCACGGGCCGGGACGTGCTCGAGGAGGTCGGCGACAAAGTTGTCGTTGCGCTTACCGTCAGCCGCGTTCCACTCGATGTAGACGACTTCGCGACCCAAGCTGGCCAGATCGGGAACACCGACAAACCGCCACTCGGCGTCGGTGCGAACGTCGACCAGAACCGCCTCGGGGTTCTCGCTGAGTAGCTTCCACGCCTGCTCGGGGGTGATATCTCCTGCGTATGAACGCTCTGACGCTGTAGTCAACTGCGGTTTCCCATGCTCGTTTGCCAACGTTGCAAACCACAATATTCGTGCATGAACATCAGCTGAAATCCCCCCGATGCTTCTGGCTTGGGCGTGGGTACCAGGATCGGCCGCGTGCAAGCCTTATGACCAGCTGTGAATGCGCGTACGGTTGAGCGCGGGCGCGGCAACTGCCGTCGCGGTTCTGAGGGTAGAAAAATGAATAAAGCATTTGCCGGCGCTGCGGTAGCAGCCCTGATCTTTGGATCCATCCCACCGCTCGGGCCTAACCAGTGCTTGCCTGCGACATTTTTTGCGTGCATGGCAATCCCAAACCCACCTCCACCTCAAGGTCGGGCCCAAGCGCCTCAGCGGCGCCTCCTCCCGCGCCGGCACCAGCCCCACCGGACGCGCCACCGCGCCGTAACGACCACATACCAGAGCCTTCGCAGTGCGGCCGACGCATCCCGGGCGCGGCCGCGGGCGGTGGTCACGTCGGCGGCGGTCACGACGGTCGCCCCCAGCGGACGCCGCGCCTCAGACTCATCGCGAGTGAATACCCGCACATCGCTCTCGGTGGTGCGCAGCGCATCGCCCAGCGCGCCAGCAGCCCGGGGGCCTTGGGAGCGTGGCACCGCACCGTTATTACCGGCGTAGATCACCTCGGCCGCGCCCGGCGAAATCATGATGGTGTCGGTCGGCAGTCCCAGGATGGCCCGCGCCTGCAGCTCGAATTCCGATAACCGTTGAGTGCGCACGGTGACCAGTCCGCTCTCGAACGGCCGGGCGGTGACATCGCTGAAGTACACCTCGTCGCCGCGGACCATCAGCTCGACGCCGAACAGGCCGCGCCCACCGAGCGCCTTGACGACGCGGGCAGCGATCGACTTGGCGGCGTCCAGCGCCGCGGGGCTCAGGTCTTGCGGCTGCCAGGATTCCTGCACGTCCCCGATGGCCTCGCCGTGGCCGATCGGCGCGCAGAAGTCCAGCGTCGGCCCCGACGGGCCCTCGCTGCGCACCGTCAGCAGCGTGACGTGGAAGTCGATCTCGACCAGGGTTTCGGCCAGCACCCGGCTATGGGCCAGCCGGCCACCGGCGGACACCGCCCGCTGCCAGGCCGGCTCGAGGTCGCCCGGCAGCAGGACAACCGACTGCCCCTCCCCGCCGACGGCGGCCACCGGCTGCACCCGCAGCGGGTAGCCGGCGTGGTCGGCGATGGCCCGCAACTCGTCGAGTGATCCCGCGAACCAGAACGGCGCGGTCGGCAGGCCCGAGCTCGTCGGCGGCCAGCCGGCGCATGCCCTCCCGGTCGGCGGTGAGCCGCGCGCAGCGCGCGGTCGGGACGAACTCCGTTGCCAGGCCGTCGGCCTCGGAGGAGGTAGCGACCAACGCGTCGGAGGCCACCGCGTCGGAAGCGGTCACCACGAAATGCGGCCGCAGCCGACTGATCGCGGCGCCCAGCTCGTCGGCGTCGGTCATGTCGACCACCAGGGCCTGGTCGGCCACGCCGTGCGCGGGGGCGTCGGCGTACCGCTCGACGGCGATCACGTGGGCGCCCAGCCGCTGCAGGGCGACCGCCAGCTCCCGGCTGAACTCCCCGGACCCCAGCAGCATGACCGTCGGCCGCCCGGTATCGCTGGGCTGCTGAATCAACTCCGTCGCCGGCGTGCCGTCAGCCACCGGTTCCACCTTTTCCCATGGTCACGGTGCTCAAGGATAGGTGGGTTGACTGTGGGCGGGTCAGGGCTGGCCCGGCAGCAACCGGATCATCAGGCCGTTGGCCTCAGCCAGCAGGGTGTCGCCGTCGAGCAATTCGCCACGGACGAACGCCTTGCGACCCTCGGTCGCGGCGACATGACCACGGACCACCAGCGGGGTGTCGATCGGGGTGATCTTGCGGTAGTCGACGTGCAGGAAAGCGGTGCGGCTGATCGGCCGGGCCGCGGCGTGCACCACCATCCCGAAAACATGGTCGAACAGCAGTGGCAGCACACCGCCGTGCACCGCGCCGTTACCGCCGACGTGAAAGCGGGAGAAGTGGCCGCGCATCTCCACCCCGTCCGGGTCGTACCTGCTCATCGTCCACGGCGGCAACAGCAGGCTGCCCATCCCGGGCAGTTGCGGCGATCGCCCCGCCGGGGCCTGGCCTTCGGGCGCCTGAAACGGAACGAGTTGCGCCGCAAGTGCTTCGGCATGTTCGGCGGCATCGTCCCAGAGGTCGTCGCTGGGGTCGGCCGACACCGCCAGGTCCTGCAACCGCCGCATGGCCGCGACGAACCGCCCGAAGCCCGGACCCGGGCTGGCGGCGCCGTATTCCGGGAAGCCACCGTGGTGGTCGTAGTCGGGGTCGAGGTGTTCCGGTCGCTGTTCGGGATCTGTCACGGGCGAGCCGCCAGAACGTCGCGACGCACGATGGTCTGGTCGCGACCCGGGCCCACACCGATGCACGAAATATGAGCTCCACCAAGCTCTTCCAGCCGCAGCACATAGTCACGCGCCTTCGCGGGCAGGTCGTCGAACTCGCGGGCCTCCGAGATGTCTTCCCACCAGCCGGGCAGCTCTTCGTAGATGGGCTCGGCGCGGTGCAGATCACTCTGGGTCATCGGCATCTCCGAGGTTTGTTTGCCGTTGACGCGGTAGCCGACGCACACCGGAACCGTCTCCAGGCTGGACAGCACGTCGAGCTTGGTGAGGAAGTAGTCGGTGATGCCGTTGACCCGGGTGGCGTAGCGGGCGATCACGGCGTCGAACCAGCCGCAGCGCCGGCGCCGGCCGGTGGTCACACCGAACTCACCGCCGGTCTTGGACAGGTATTCGCCGTTCTCGTCGAACAACTCGGTCGGGAACGGGCCCGAGCCGACGCGGGTGGTGTAGGCCTTCAAGATCCCCAGCACGGTGGTGATCCGGGTCGGGCCGATACCGGAGCCCACGGCCGCGCCGCCGGCGGTCGGATTCGACGAGGTCACGTAGGGATACGTGCCGTGGTCGACGTCGAGCAGCGTGCCCTGCGAGCCTTCCAGCAGGACCGTCTCGCCGGCCTCCAGCGCGTTGTTGAGCAGCAGCCGGGTGTCGGCGATGCGGTGCTTGAAGCTCTCCGCCTGTTCCAGCAGGGCCTCGACGAGCTGCCCCGCGTCCAGCGCTTTGCGGTTGTAGATCTTGACCAGCACCTGGTTCTTGAATTCCAGTGCGGCTTCGATCTTGTGGGTGAGCACTTCCTCGTCGAGCACGTCGGCTACCCGGATTCCGATGCGGGCGATCTTGTCCTGATAGCAGGGCCCGATGCCGCGGCCGGTGGTGCCGATCTTCTTGTTGCCCATGTAGCGTTCGGTCACCTTGTCGATGGCCACGTGATAGGGCATCAGCAGGTGCGCGTCGGCGGAGATCAACAGCTTCGAGGTGTCGACGCCGCGTTCCTCGAGGCCCTTCAGCTCGTCGAGCAGCACACCCGGATCGATCACCACTCCGTTGCCGATGACGTTGGTGACGCCGGGCGTCAGCACCCCCGACGGGATGAGGTGCAGCGCGAAGTTCTCGCCGCCGGGCAGCACCACGGTGTGCCCCGCGTTGTTGCCACCCTGATAGCGGACGACCCACTTGGTGCGGCCGCCGAGAAGGTCGGTGGCCTTGCCCTTGCCCTCGTCGCCCCATTGGGCGCCGATGAGGACGATTGCCGGCATGGCTTGCTCCTGTTAAATCCCACGTATTCGGGCCGCTTATTGTGGTCCAGCCGGTGACCCACACTAGACCTGCGACGATGCGGGTACCGAAGGACCCGCTGAGGAGCGGGGCCATCAGACCAAGCTCAGCCGTTTGCGAGGAAGCTCCTGAATACCCCACAGACAGTCGTGTTGGCGTTCGGCGGTTACCTGCCGCGTCCGCTGCGAGGGCTGCCGGTGGCCGATCCCGCCGACATCGATGCGGCGCTCGCCGGCGCGCGGCGGGTGGTGGTTGTCGGCGCCGACGCCGACCTCGCCTCGGTGCTCACCCGGCTGCTGCGGGCGGAGCTGCTGCACGTCGAGGTGGCCTACGTGCCGCGCCGCCGAACGCCGGCCACCCGGGCCTACCGTCTGCCGTCCGGTATCCGGGCGGCCCGGCGGGCGCGACGCGGCACGGCCCAACGGCTGCCGCTGATCCGCGACGAGACCGGGTCGGTCATCGTCGGGTCGGCCATCTGGCGGCCGGCCGGCGATGAGCAGCTGCTGCACGGCGAGGCCGTGGTCGACGACGCAGTCCTCTTCGACGGCGACGTCGAAGAGGTGACGGTCGAGCCGACGGCGGCGCTGCCCGGGTTGCGGGCCCGCGTGTCAGGCACGCGTCGCTGGCTGATCGGGCGGGCCGCGCAACTGGGCAGCGTCAAGGCCTCGGTGATCCGCGACGGGGTGGCCGCGCCGCGACCGGCGCGGCGGTCGACCGTCTACCGGAACACCGAGGGTTGGTTAGCCGTCCGGTGACGAGCGCCGCGAGGCGCGAGGATCCGGACCCTCAGCACCGTCCGGTAGTTTCGTCGCGTGAGCGCCCGTGACTTGCACCAGTCGGTGCGGCCCAGCCCGGTCTTCTGGGCCATCGTCGGTGCGGCCGTCCTCGGCGGCGGGCTGGCCTACTGGGTCGGCGACAACGTCGGGCCGCTCGCCTACGCCGCGGTGTTCACCCTGGTGATCGCGGGCTGGGTGGTGTCGCTGTGCCTGCACGAGTTCGGACACGCCTTCACTGCCTGGCGATTCGGCGACCGCGACATCGCGCTGCGCGGGTACCTGGATATGGATCCGCGGCGATACGTCAGTCCGGTGTGGTCGATCCTGGTGCCGATCGCGATCACCGCGATCGGCGGGATCGGGCTGCCGGGCGCGGCGGTGTATGTGCGGACATCGCAGATGTCGGCCAGGCAGCGCACGCTGGTCAGCCTGGCCGGTCCGGCGGCGAACCTGGTGCTGGCCGTCCTGCTGCTCGGAGTGACCAACCTGTTCTTCGACCCGCGGCACCCGCTGCTGTGGGCCGGGGTGGCGTTCCTGGGCTTCCTACAGATCACTGCGCTGCTGCTGAACCTGCTCCCGATTCCCGGGCTGGACGGGTACAACGCGCTCGAGCCGCACCTGAGCCCGGAGACCCAGCGGGCGTTGGCGCAGTTCAAGCCTTACGGCTTCCTGCTGCTGTTCCTGCTGCTGTTCGCCCAGCCGCTGAACCACTGGTTCTTCGACTTCGTCGACCAGGTCTTCGAGCTCTCCGGCGTGCCCGGGTTGCTGTGGCAGGCCGGAGCCGGGCTCACGCAGTTCTGGCGTCTCTGGTTCTGAGCGTCTTGCAATACATGCGCGAATCCGCATATATTGCTGGGTATGGGTGCCGGACACGATCACGCCAGCCCGGGCACGCCCGCGCCCAGGCTGGCGATCGCCACCGCTCTGCTCGGCGGATTCTTCCTGGTCGAACTCACCACGGCGCTGCTGATCGACTCGATCGCGTTGCTGGCCGACGCCGGCCACATCCTGACCGACGTCGCGGCCACGTTCATGGGCCTGTGCGCGGTAATCCTCGCCCGGCGCGGAAGTAAGTCCCCGGCGCGCACCTACGGCTGGCATCGCGCGGAGGTGTTCACCGCCGTCGGCAACGCCGTCCTGCTGATCGGGGTGGCCACGCTCATCCTGCGCGAGGCGATCGGGCGAATCGGTCAGGCACCCGAGGTGCCGGGCCTCCCGATGATCGTCGTCGCACTGACCGGGCTGGCCACCAACGCCGCCGTCGCGCTGCTGCTGCGTTCGCACGCGACCCAAAGCCTGGCCGTCAAAGGCGCCTACATGGAGGTGATCGCCGACACCGTCGGCAGCATCGGGGTGCTCATCGCCGGCGTGGTCACCATCACCACGCACTGGCCCTACGCCGATGTGGTGGTCGCCGTCCTCGTCGCGCTCTGGGTGTTACCGCGGGCACTGTCGCTGGCCGCGGGCGCACTGCGGATCCTGTCCGAAGCCTCGCCGAGCCACATCGACGTCGACGAACTACGGGCCGCGCTGGCAGCGGTCGACGGCGTGAGCGAGGTGCACGATCTGCACGTCTGGACGCTGGTGCCCGGCAAGGACATGGTGACCGCCCACTTGGCCGGCAGCGACAACTCAGGGCGGGTTCTTCATCAGGCCCAGGCAGTCCTGGCCGCGCGTGGACTCGATCACGCGACGATCCAGATCGAGCCCCCGGGTGACTGCTCAGTAGGCGACTGACGCCGCGACGGGGCCGCGAGCTAAAGGCCGAGGCCTTCGCGGGCAGCGGGGTCACAGTCGTCGAGCAGATCCAGGCACCGGGCCTGCTCGTCGGTCTCACCGATCGCGTCGGCCGCGCGCGCCAGCGCCGCCACACAACGCAGGAAACCCCGATTGGGTTCGTGCGAGAACGGGACTGGGCCGAAGCCCTTCCACCCGTTGCGGCGCAACTGATCCAGGCCGCGGTGATAGCCCGTGCGGGCATAGGCGTAGGCGGTGATCGCCTTGTCGTCGGCCAGCGCATCCTCGGCCAGCGCCGCCCAGGCGACCGACGCCGACGGGTGCGCCGCGGCGACGGCGGTCGGGTTGTCGCCGGCTTCCAGTTGGGCTTCGGCGTCCGGGTCACCGGGCAACAAGGTCGGATTGGGTCCCAGCAGATCGTGCATCGGCGTCATGGCGCCATTGTGCCGTGCGACGACCACGCCGCGACGCCCGGACTGCCGTTGGGTCGCTAAGCTACAAACGGTATTTCGAAACCGAAGAGGACAGCAGCGCCTATGCCCAATCCATCAGGGTCTGACCGCGACAACACCTCGGACTCGGCCGATCCGGGCGCCGCGGGAGACGCGGTGCGATCCGAGGCCGACACCGCTGTCGAACCGGCAGCTGGTACGGGCGAACAACCGCCGCCCATCCCCCAGCTTCAGCCGGGTGAACGTCGCTTCACCGCCCCGGGTTTCGATGCCAAGGAAACCACGATCATCAACGCGGCCAGCGACCCTGCTACCGAGGTGTTCGCGCCGGGCAGGCCGTCCGGTGGTGGCCAACCGGGCCCGAGAACCGCTACGCCACAACTGATTCCGCCCCGACTGGGATCCAAGTTCCGGCCGTCAGGCCAGCGGAGCTGGGGTTGGGTGCTGGCGCTGATCCTGATCATTCTGGCCCTGGCCGCGGTCGCCGTGCTGGGCACCGTGCTGTTGACCCGCAACGACAGAAAGTCCGCCGCGTCGCAGGAAGACCAGGTCCGCAACACGATCCAGAGCTTCGACGCCGCCGTGCAGACCGGCGATCTGACCAAGCTGCGCAGCCTTACCTGCGGGAGCATGCGCGACGACTACGTCAACTACAACCAGCGCGAGTGGAACGACACCTACCACCGCGTCGCGGCCGCCAAGCAGTATCCCGTCGTCGCCGACATCGACCAGGTGGTCGTCAACGGAAACCACGCCGAAGCCAACGTCACCGCGTTCATGGCGTACGCGCCGCAAACCCGCTCAACGCGCAGCTTCGATCTGCAGTACCGCGACGATCAGTGGAAGATCTGCGAATCCAGTTCCAGCTGAAGCTAATCCACCACGCTGATATCGCATGTGGTCCCAAAACGAAAAAAGCGAGTCGCCTCAGACCAGAGGCAGTAGTGGCTTGTGCGGCTGATGAGGTTCGTCAGCTGGTGACAGACTTGCCGTCGCAGTGCAGGTCGTTGCAGGCCTCGATGACCCGCTCGGTCATCGACGCTTCAGCCTTCTTGAGATAGCTGCGCGGGTCGTAGACCTTCTTGTTGCCCACCTCGCCGTCGACCTTCAGCACGCCGTCGTAGTTGGTGAACATGTGGGCGGCCAGCGGCCGGGTGAACGCGTATTGCGTGTCGGTGTCGACGTTCATCTTCACCACGCCGTAGCGCAGCGCCTCTTCGATCTCCGACTTCGCCGAACCCGAGCCGCCGTGGAAGACGAAGTCGAACGGCTGGGAACCGTCTGGCAGCCCCAGCTTGGCGGTTGCCACTTTCTGGCCCTGGTCGAGGATGTCGGGGCGGAGCTTCACGTTGCCCGGCTTGTACACGCCGTGGACGTTGCCGAAGGTCGCGGCCAGCAGGTAGTGGCCGTGCTCGCCGTGGCCCAGGGCGTCGATGGTCTTCTCGAAGTCTTCGGGGGTGGTGTAAAGCTTGTCGTTGATCTCGGCCTCGACGCCGTCTTCTTCGCCGCCCACCACGCCGATCTCGACCTCCAGGACGATCTTGGCGGCGGCGGCCAACTTCAGCAGCTCCTGCGCGATTTCCAGGTTCTCGTCGATCGGCACGGCTGAGCCATCCCACATGTGCGACTGGAACAGCGGATCCCGGCCGGCGGCCACCCGCTCGGCCGAGATCGCCAGCAGCGGACGCACATAGGTGTCCAGCTTGTCCTTCGGACAGTGGTCGGTGTGCAGGGCCACGTTGATCGGGTATTTGGCCGCGATGACGTGGGCGAATTCGGCCAGCGCGACCGCGCCGGTGACCATGTCTTTGACGCCGAGGCCAGAAGCGAATTCAGCTCCGCCGGTGGAGAATTGGATAATGCCGTCACTGCCGGCATCGGCAAAACCCTTGATGGCGGCATTGACGGATTCCGAGCCGACGCAGTTGATCGCCGGAAAGGCGTACTCATTGTCCTTGGCGCGTCGCAGCATCTCCGCGTAGACGTCTGGCGTTGCGATGGGCATGCGGCTTCCTTCCTGACGGGTCGCATCAGTATCGCAAGACCTCGGGCGGGTTCGCAGCCCGCCCGGTGAGGGGCGGCCGTCGGCGCCGGTATCTTGAAACACGTGAAATCCACGAGGAAGGCCTAGCGGCAATGCCCAACATCCTCGACCCGATGTATTGGATCGGTCCACAGGGACTGTTCGCGTCGGCCGTATTGCCGACGATCCTGGCCATCGTCTTCGTCGAGACGGGTTTGCTGTTCCCTCTGCTACCCGGTGAGTCGCTGCTGTTCACCGGTGGTCTGCTGGCCGCTCACGGCACGCTCGACATCTGGGTGCTGGCCCCGGCCGTGGCGTTGACCGCGGTCCTCGGCGATCAGACCGGCTACTTCATCGGCCGCCGGATCGGGCCCGCGCTGTTCAAAAAGGAAGACTCGCGCTTCTTCAAGCAGCACCACGTCACCGAGTCGCACGCATTCTTCGAGAAATACGGTCCCGCGGCGATCATCCTGGCCCGGTTCATGCCGTTCGTGCGGACGTTCACGCCGGTGGTCGCCGGGGTGTCCTACATGCGCTACCCGGTCTACCTGGCCTTCGACATCGTCGGCGGCGTGCTGTGGGGTGGCGGCGTCACGGTCGCCGGATACTTCTTGGGCAACATCCCGTTCATCCACCAGAACCTGGAAAAGATCGTCCTTGGCATCTTGTTCGTGTCGATGCTGCCGGCTTTCATCGCCACCGGCCGGGCGTACCTGAAGCGCCGCCGGGCCGGCCGCGAAGAGCAGGATCAGCTGACAGTCGCCGAATAGCCGCTCCGATGGCGTCGTACATCGTCGGCGATGCGCTCGGCGAAACGTTGTGACTGCTGCGCCACAAAACCGATCAACGTCGGACGGCAGAAAAAGCCGATGAACCACAGGCCTTCGGCGGCCGCAATTTCTCCGTCGGCACGCGGGACGGCGCGCTCGTCGAGCACACCGAGGTGGCCGACAAGCGACTCCAGACCGCGGCGATATCCCGTCGCCGAGATCACCACGTCAGCCTCGATCTGACCACCCCCACGCAGCAGTACTGAGTCGGCGTCGAACGCCTCCACTCCGGCCACTATGTCGATCGCGCCACCCTTGATCGCGTCGATCACCCGGCGGTCGACGACGGCAGGCGACCTGCCCGCGCGCGCGGCCTTGGCGAGGGGGCCTTCGGCCGGAACGGGCAGGCCGAATTCGGTCAAGCCGCCGAAGGCGACCAAGCGGGCCAACTTCCACAGCGAGTCGGAGAACCGGGACGGCGCCGCACCCGCGAGTCTCGTGATGACGTCGCTGGTCCATCCACCCGTGCCCCACAACGGCAAGATGTTGGGCGGAGTACGCAACGACAACCATGCCTTGGCCGCCCCGCCCGTCGCGACGTCGTGCACAATCTCGAACCCCGAGGATCCCCCGCCGACGACCACAACGTTCTTGCCGAGGTAGGACGTCGGATTGCGGTAATGCGCCGAATGCAACAGCTCGCCACTGAAACTGTCTTTTCCCGGCCAGTCCGGGATGACCGGCGTGTGCTCATATCCCGTCGCGACGACGACCTGCACCGCGTCGAGCGCACCGCGAGAGGTCTGCAACGTCCAGCCGCGGCTTCGCTTGTCGATCCGGTGCACCTCGGTGGCCAGGCACAGCTCGATCCCAGGCTCATCCGCGTGTCGTTGCAGGTGTTCGACGACGTCGGCGCGGGTGGGAAGGGTCGGGGTGCCGTCCGGGTAGGGCCGGTTGGGCAGGTGCGAGCAGTCCCTGGGCGTGTTCAGTCTGAGACGGTCGTAGCGCCCACGCCACGACGCGCCCACCTCGTCGGCCTTGTCGATCAACAACGTGTGCAGACCCCGGTCGCGCAAACTGACGGCTGCCGCAACACCCGATGGACCAGCGCCGATGACGACCACCTGGTGATCAGCCATCAGCAGAACTTGCGATCCGTCTGCGCCGTGACCTAAACCACGAGTCAAACAAAACGGTCATTTACATACTATAAGACGAATTTACGCGCGATCGCATACTGGTGCGACGGCGTGAGAGTGCGGGCGACTAACTAGGTCGGAAGCCCATCGCCACCCCGTTCATGCAGTAGCGCAGGCCGGTCGGCGCCGGTCCGTCGTTGAAGACGTGACCGAGGTGCCCGCCGCAGCGGCTGCACAGCACTTCGGTGCGGGCCATTCCCATGCTGTTGTCCTGCTGCTCGAGGACGGCGTTGTTGAGGACCCGGTAGAAGCTCGGCCACCCGGTGCCGCTGTCGAACTTGGTCGTCGAGGAGAACAGGTCCTGGCCGCAACCCGCGCAGGTGAACGTCCCGGCCCGATGCTCGTCATTCAGGGGGCTACTGAACGGCTCCTCAGTACCCGCCTGGCGGAGCACCTCGTACTGCTGCGAGTTGAGCAAGTGGCGCCACTCGTCGTCGCTGTGGTTGACGTCGAACGTCTTCGCCGGCGTTCTCGGCGAACCCGATGCGGTGCATGCCAACACAGACCCGGTGGCGGCGAGAGCGCCGGCCACGGCGGTCCCGAACAAAACATGCCGGCGGGTCAGCACCGGCCGATGTGGAGTAGTCACCCTATCCACCATAGCCACGCGTCAGACCGCGACCGTGAAATCGCAACCGGTCTTGGCGCGGACGTCGGCGACGGTGACGCCGGGATGCAGTTCGATCAGCGTGAGGCCGTGGTCGGGCTCGACGTCGAAGACGCACAGATCGGTGATGATCACGTCGACCACGGCCTTGCCGGTGACGGGCAGCGAGCACTGCTTGAGGATTTTCGGGCTGCCGTCCTTGGCGGTGTGATCCATCACGACGATCACCCGTTTGACGCCGGACACCAGATCCATCGCGCCGCCGGGGCCTTTGACCATCTTTCCCGGCACCATCCAGTTGGCCAGGTCACCGTTTTCGGCAACCTCGAGGCCGCCCAGGATGGACAGGTCGATGTGGCCGCCGCGGATCATCGCGAACGAGTCGGCGCTGCTGAAAAAGCTCGAGCCGGGCAGGCTGGTGACGGTCTGCTTGCCGGCGTTGACGAGGTCGGGGTCGACGGCGTCCTCGCTCGGGTAGGCGCCGATGCCGAGCAGACCGTTCTCGGACTGCAGCGTGACGGTGATCCCGTCGGGAATGTGGTTGGCCACCAACGTCGGAATGCCGATGCCCAGGTTGACGTAGTAGCCGTCGCGCAGTTCCTGGGCGGCGCGCCGGGCCATCCGCTCGCGGATCGGGCTGTCGTTCTTCATCGCCGCGCCGCCGCTGGTGGTGCGGAATTCGATGCGCTTCTCGTAGCCCGCGCCTTCGATGATCCGGTCGACGTAGATACCCGGGGTGTGGACCAGATCGGGGTCCAGCTCGCCGACCTCGACGAGCTCTTCCACCTCGGCAATGGTCACCGTGCCGCAGGTGGCGATCATCGGGTTGAAGTTGCGGGCCGTCTTGCGGTAGATCAGGTTACCGGCCTTATCCCCTTTCCACGCCTTGACGATGGCGACGTCGGCCCGAATACCCTCTTCCAGAACGTATTCCGTGCCGTTGAAGACCCGGGTGTCTTTACCTTCGGCCAGGTTGGTGCCGAATGCGGTACGGGTGTAGAAGCCGGGAATGCCGGCCCCGCCGGCACGTAGCTTCTCGGCGAGTGTCCCCTGGGGAGTCAGCACGAGGTCCAGCTCGCCGGCCAGCACCTGGCGCTCGAACTCTTTGTTCTCACCGACGTAGGAGGCGATCACCTTGTTCACCTGACGCGCTTTGAGCAGCAGCCCCATGCCGAAATCGTCGACGCCGGCGTTGTTTCCGACGATGGTGAGATCTTTGACGCCGCTGTCCACCAGCGCCTGGATCAGGTTCTCCGGAATGCCGCACAGACCGAAACCGCCTGCGGCGATGGTGATTCCGTCCTTGAGCAGTCCGTGCAGCGCCGACTCGGCATCGGCGTGGACTTTACTCATCGCTGGTCCCTTCGTCGACGTGGCCGGCGGTTACCGCGTGGGCGGCCTCCATCAGCATCCAGCCCGACAGCTGCACCGACAGATCGCGCTCGGGGATCTCCGAACCGGTGACCGCGCCGCCGACGAACTGCGCCTGCTGGCCGCCGGCCGTCGGCAACTCGGCGGTCTCATCCCAGGACGGCCCGAACAGTGGCAGGCCCTCCACCGACTGGCGGTTGTCCCAGGCCGATTGTGCCGATGTCAGCACGATGTGACGGGCCGTGTCGCGGGCCGTGACGTCGTCGACGGAATCGCCCGGCAACGTGGTGGCCACCAACGCCAGATAGCGGGCGGTGATGCCGGAAAACAGCCCGCCGTCGCCGCCCCCCGAACCGCGCAGTACCCCGCCCGGCGCCATCTTCTCGTTGACCGCGGCCACCAGGCGATGCACCCGCGGCGCGTGCCGGGCGTCGTGGGTGCGGGCGGCCAGTTCGGTCTCCAGGCCGAGCACAACGCCCTGGCAGTAGGTGTACTGCGCGCGGACCAGCGAGCCCGCCTTGATGCCGTCGAACACCAGGTGCGTCTCGGGGTCGATCAGCGTCTCGTCGATCCAGTCCGCCATCTGCTGGGCGCGGCGCAGCCGGTCACCGTAGCGGGTCAGGAACAGCCCCGCCGGTCCGTTGGCCGGGGCGTTGAAGAACTGGTCCTGCTTGCGCCACGGAATGCCGCCGCCGTCCTCGGGAACCCACGCGTTGACCAGTTGGTCGTTGAGTTTGCGCAGGGCGCGCTCGCGGTCGACGTCCGCGATCCGCGACGCCCGCTCCAGCGCCAAGGCCAGCCAGGCCATGTCGTCGTAGTAGTTGTTGACCCAAGATCCGTTGTTGCGCAGTCGATGTGAGCGGATCTGCCGCCCGATCTTGACGCGCCGCTCGGGTTGCGGGTCACGCTGCTCGGCGTCGACCAGGCAGTCCAGCAGATGCGCCTGCCACCAGTAGTGCCAGCCGCCGAACCACCGGTCGCGCCGGGTCGGTGGCCAGGCCACCACTCCGAGCTGGGTGCCGGGCAGCATCCACAGTTTTTTCAGATGGCGACCAGCGACAGCGGCCTCCGCGCTGACCGCCCGGTTGACCCATACCTGATCCATGTCTGCTGAT
This sequence comes from uncultured Actinomycetota bacterium, assembly GCA_963824335.1. Classification (GTDB taxonomy): domain Bacteria; phylum Actinomycetota; class Actinomycetes; order Mycobacteriales; family Mycobacteriaceae; genus Mycobacterium. Next base: position 111,759 of record CAWGPB010000033.1, on the reverse strand, counting down.
CCTGCCCTACCAGGCCCGGTCCATATCACCGTGTTGGCTGATCCAGGCATGCATGGCAATTCCGGCCGCGACGGCGACGTTGATGCTGCGCGTCGACCCGAATTGCGCGATCGAGACGGTCAGCGCGGCACCGTCACGCGCGTCGTTGCTGATGCCGGGGCCTTCCTGGCCGAACAGCAGCAGGCAGTCCCGGGGCAATGTCGTCTGCTCCAGGCGCGCCGCACCGGGAACGATGTCGACAGCGACCACCGTCAGGCCTGCGTCGGCGGCGAAGCGCAGCAGCTCAACGGTGTCGTCGTGATGCCGGAGACGCTGATAGCGGTCGGTGACCATGGCGCCGCGACGATTCCAGCGGCGGCGGCCGACGATGTGCACGGTATCCACGGCGAACGCGTTGGCGGCGCGCACCACCCCGCCGATGTTGGCGTCCTGGCCGAAGTTCTCGATCGCGACATGGAGCGCGTGTCGCCGGTTGTCGATGTCGGCGACGATCGCCTCGCGCGTCCAGTACCGGTAGGCGTCGACGACGTTGCGGGTGTCGCCGTCGCGCAGCAACTCGGGGTCATACCGCGGATCGTCGGGCAGATCTCCCTCCCAGGGGCCGACGCCGGCCGCCGGAACGCTCCACTCGGTGGGACCGGGTCCGTCGTCGCTCACTTGAGCGTCCAAACCGCGGCGTGGGTGCCCACGATCGACACCGTCGCGTACAGCAGCGCGTTGTTGAGCTCACCCTGGGTACACAGGGACGCGTTGACGTGCACCGAGTTCAGCGACGCCTCGGGCAGGATCAGCACCGACGAACCGTAGGCCGCGCAGGCCGGGCTCAGGCCGGGCGGCGGCAGGGTCGGCGAGGCGAGCAGCATCATCGGTCCGCCGCGGGCTCCGGAGTCGTCGCGGTACTTGGCGGCGATGGTGTCGGCCTGCAGGCCGAGCAGCATGTAACCGCTCCCGTTGAACGCAGCCGGGTCGCCGAGTGATTGCTGGTTCAGCTGGGATCCGTCGGCGCGCCACGCCGCCACACTCGTGGTCCTGACCACCAGCCCGGTGTCGCTTTCGTTGGTCGGCAGCACCCCGACCGGGAACGCCGCCGCGTAGGCAGCCGCCGTCCCGGCGATGCGGTCGCGGGGCGAATACAGGTAGACCCCGCGCACAGCGGCGCGGTCCTTCATCGGGCCCAGGCATACCGTTCCGGTCAGCCGCTTGCCCCCGGGCGCGGAAAGCGATTGAATGACAAGGTTTTTCACGCCATCGCAGCTACCGATACCGACCGCTTCGATCGGATGCGCCAGCGCGCCGTACAACCCGAAGCGGACATCACCGGGGTCGGCATGCGGTTTCGCCGCGTCGGTCGGTGCCGCATCGACGTCGACGAGCACATAGTCGTCCTGCCAGCGCAGGTTTGACATCGACGTGTTCCAGCCCAGCACCGCCAGCGATTCACCGATCCGCGCCGTTCCGGCGCCGTAAACCTGTTGCCGGACAGCCGGATTCGAACAAGCGCAGGCCAGCGCCAACGTCGCGACAATCGCGATGAGAGTGCGCACGGTGGCTAACTCAGCCCGAGGTCCGCCAACCCCAGCACGCTGCGGTACGGAAAACCCTCGGCCTCAATGGCTTCGGCAGCACCGGTGGCACGGTCGACGACAGTCGCCACGCCGACGACCTGCGCGCCGGCCTCCAGCACCGCCCGCACCGCGGTCAGCGCAGACCCGCCGGTGGTGCTGGTGTCCTCGACCACCAGCACCCGCTGGCCGGAGATGTCGGTTCCTTCGATAAGACGTTGCATGCCATGGGTTTTCACTGATTTCCGCACGACGAAGGCGTCAATCGGGCGGCCAGGTGCGTGCATGACGGCGGTGGCCACCGGGTCGGCGCCCAGGGTGAGACCGCCGACCGCGGCGTAATCCCAATCGGCGGTGAGCTCGCGGACCAGCCGGCCGATCAACGGGGCGGCGCGATGGTGCAGGGTGGCCCGGCGAAGGTCGACGTAGTAGTTGGCTTCCTTGCCCGACGACAGCGTGACGCGGCCGTGCACGACCGCCAATTGGCGGACCAGGTCGGCCAATTCGGCGAGCTCAGGCTTAGGTTCGGCCACGGCCCCGACCGAAGACACTCGTGGCGGCGCGCGCCAGCGTTCGCGGCACCATCCGGCTGGCCGTGGTGATCACCTTGTACTGCAGCCCGGGTATGATGAGCGTGTTGCCGCGGGCTACCTCGGCGAGGGTTTCCCGGACCACGTCGTCGACCTCGAGCCACATGAACGACGGCAGCGATGTCATGTCGATGCCGGCGCGGTCGTGGAACTCGGTGTGCACGTAGCCCGGACACACGACGTGTATCCCGACGCCGGTGCCGCGCAACCCAACGGCCAGACCTTCGGTGAACGACACGACATAGGCCTTGGACGCCGAATAGGTCGATCCGCGACCAGACAGCAGGCCCGCCACACTCGAGACGTTGATGACCGTGCCGGCGGCCTTGTCGATCATCGCCGGCAATGCGGCCCGAGTCAGCTGCATGATCGCGGTGACGTTGACGTCGAGCTGGCGCTGCAGCTGGGCGGGATCGGCAGTCCAGAATTCGCCGGACGTGCCGAAGCCGGCATTGTTCACCAGGACATCGATGCCGCCGGATGCCAACCGATCGGCGACCTTGTCCCGGCCGGCGGCATCGGCGAGATCGGCCGGAAGCACGTCGACGTTGCAGCCGCCCTCGTCGGACAATTCAGCGGCCAACTTGTTGAGCCGCTCGGCATCGCGGGACACCAGGACTAGGTCATATCCGTCGGCGGCGTAGCGACGGGCGAAACCCTCGCCGATTCCGGAAGTAGGCCCGGTGATCAGGGCGACGGGGCGAGGCACGGCGCCAGTGTACTTAGCGCCCGTTCGGCTCTGACTCAGCGTTGGTGATGTGCGGCCTGGTGACCGTTACGGTCGCTCGGCGGGCGCTGGCTCGGCTCTTGACGCGCAGGGGGCGGGGTTGCGGCGCGCGTGGCGGATCCGCTCTCACGGGTGGGCGTGTCGGCGTGCCGCTGCGGAGTCTCGCTGCGACCGGCGGGGGCCAGCGGCCTGCTGGGCGCCGCCTTGCGGCGTGCGGACGCCTGCGGCGTAGCACCTGCTGTCGGCGTCGATTGCGGCACCGGCGGCAGCACCCGCAGCAAGTCGTTGAATTGGCGCACTGTGCGCAGGCCTTCGTCCCACTGGGCGCGGGTGCTGCCGATCGGCATGCTGACCAGCGTCCAGTTCTGCTCGTTCCACATGATCTCGGCACAGTCGGGCGCGGTGTGCGCGAAGGTGACCATGCGGCGGTCGCACGCGCGACGGGCGGCGTCCAGGTTGGTGGAGTACACCATCCGCGGCCCGATCGCCCCGAGCAGCCAAATGTCGTTCTCGCGAGGTTCTTTGAGGCCCTTGAGCCGCACGTCGACGACGACGTTGGTGCCGACCTTGCGGTGCAAGGCGATCACGGTGGCGACTTCTTCGAGGTCGAAGATGAAGACCGCCTCACCGCGGATCTGGCCGAGCACGACGTTGTGCGCCGGGGTACTGCTGCCGACGGTCGACATCACGCCGCGCTTCCAGCGCTTGAGGATCTCGGTGGATTCCTGCTCGTAGTCGAATCCGTGCGAACGTGCCCACGACTTGCGGCGCCGGCCTCGTCCGCGGCGGCGGTCGATGTCGACGTACAGCAACACCGCCGCGCCGACGAAGCACAGCGCGGAGAGCGTAAACCAGAGGGGAACCATCGCCACGTAGCCTAGCTGCTCGGGACCCCCAAGCGAGAATGCCAGCAGGTCACAACCGAATTAAAGTTTGCTACCCGTTCGGCGACGACGCGGGCCGGACGGCCCGCCGAGGAGCCGAACAAACACTCTCCAGTGGCGACGACGCGGGCCGGACGGCCCGCCGAGGAGCCGAACAAAAACTGCCCAGTGGTCCCGGCCGCCGGACGCAGAAGTGCCCCCGCGCGGTCGCGGAGGCACTTCTGGGATTACGAGTGTCGAATTAGCGCATTCAGCCGAGCACCAATGCGTCACCGTCGGCGCTGACGTTGACCGGCACCACGTCGCCGTCGTGCACATCGCCGGCCAGCAGCAACTTGGCCAGCTGGTCACCGATCGCGTGCTGCACCAACCGCCGCAGCGGACGAGCGCCGTAGACCGGGTCGAAGCCGCGCTGGGCCAGCCACTTCTTGGCCGGCCCCGACACCTCCAACTGCAGCCGTCGTTGCGCGAGGCGCTTGGCCAGTTGCTCGAGCTGGATGTCGACGATCCGTACCAGCTCTTCGGGGTTCAGACCCTCGAAGATCAGCACGTCGTCGAGCCGGTTGATGAACTCCGGCTTGAACGCCGAGCGCACCGCGGCCATCACCTGCTCCTCGGTACCGCCCGACCCGAGGTTGGACGTCAGGATGAGGATGGTGTTGCGGAAGTCGACCGTACGGCCCTGCCCATCGGTGAGCCGGCCCTCGTCGAGAACCTGCAGCAGCACGTCGAACACATCGGGGTGGGCCTTTTCCACCTCGTCGAACAACACGACGGTGTAGGGCCGGCGGCGAACCGCCTCGGTCAGCTGACCACCCTGGTCGTAGCCGACGTAGCCGGGAGGCGCACCCACCAGCCGGGCCACCGAGTGCTTCTCGCCGTACTCGCTCATGTCGATGCGGACCATCGCCCGCTCGTCGTCGAACAGGAAGTCGGCCAGCGCCTTCGCCAGTTCGGTCTTACCGACACCGGTGGGCCCGAGGAACAAAAACGATCCGGTCGGCCGGTTGGGGTCGGCGACCCCGGCCCGGGTGCGGCGGACCGCGTCCGACACCGCAGCGACGGCCTTGCGTTGCCCGACGACGCGCCTGCCCAGCTCGTCTTCCATCCGCAGCAGCTTGGCGGTCTCGCCTTCCAGCAGCCGCCCGGCCGGGATACCGGTCCACGCCGACACCACATCGGCGATGTCGTCGGGACCGACTTCCTCCTTGAGCATGACGTTCTCGCGGGCCGCGGCCTGTGGCACCGTGGCGTCGAGCTTCTTCTCGATCTCCGGGATGCGCCCGTAGCGCAGTTCGGCGGCCTTGGCCAGGTCGCCGTCACGCTCGGCACGCTCGGATTCGCCGCGCAGCGTGTCCAGCTGTTCCTTGAGGTCGCGGACGACGTCGATGGCGTTCTTCTCGTTCTGCCATCTCGTTGTCAGCTCGGCCAGTTTCTCCTTCTGGTCGGCCAGTTCGGAGCGCAACTTTTCCAGGCGGTCGCGCGACGCATCGTCTGATTCCTTCGCCAGCGCCATCTCCTCGATCTCGAGCCGACGCACCAGGCGCTCTACCTCGTCGACCTCGACGGGCCGCGAATCGATCTCCATCTTGAGCCGGCTGGCCGCCTCGTCGACCAGGTCGATCGCCTTGTCCGGCAGGAAGCGGGCGGTGATGTAGCGGTCGGACAGCGTTGCGGCTGCCACCAACGCGGAGTCGGTGATGCGCACACCGTGGTGTACCTCGTAGCGGTCCTTCAACCCGCGCAAGATGCCGACGGTGTCCTCAACAGACGGCTCGCCGACGAACACCTGCTGGAAGCGCCGCTCCAACGCGGCGTCCTTTTCGATGTACTTGCGGTACTCGTCGAGCGTGGTGGCCCCGACCAGTCGCAGCTCGCCGCGGGCCAGCATCGGCTTGATCATGTTGCCGGCGTCCATCGCGCCCTCACCGGACGCACCGGCGCCGACGATGGTGTGCAGCTCGTCGATGAACGTGATGATCTGCCCGGCGGAGTTCTTGATGTCGTCGAGCACGGCCTTGAGCCGTTCCTCGAATTCGCCGCGGTACTTGGCACCGGCGACCATCGAGCCCATGTCCAGGCTGACGACGGTCTTGTCACGCAGGCTTTCGGGGACATCGCCGTCGATGATTCGTTGGGCCAGGCCCTCCACGATCGCGGTCTTACCGACACCGGGCTCACCGATCAGCACCGGGTTGTTCTTGGTGCGACGGCTGAGCACCTGTACGACGCGACGAATCTCGTTGTCCCGTCCGATGACCGGGTCGAGCTTGCCTTCGCGGGCGCGCTCGGTCAGGTCGGTGGAGTACTTCTCCAGCGCCTGATAGGTGGCCTCGGGGTCGGGGTTGGTGACGCGGGCGCTGCCGCGGACCTTCACGAACGCCTCACGTAACGCCTGCGGCGACGCACCGTGTCCGGTCAGCAGCTTGGCGACCTCGGAGTCACCGGTGGCCAGTCCGACCATCAGGTGCTCGGTGGAGACGTATTCGTCGTCCATCTCGGTGGCCAACTGCTGCGCGGTGGTGATGGCAGCCAGCGATTCACGCGACAGCTGCGGTTGCGAGTTGGCGCCGCTGGCTTGCGGCAGCCGGTCCAGGATGCGTTGCGCTTCGGCGCGGACGGTGGCGGGCTCGACGCCGACAGCCTCCAGCAGTGGCGCGGCGATCCCGTCGTTCTGCGTAAGCAGGGCTAGCAGCAGGTGAGCCGGCCTGATCTCGGGGTTGCCGGCGACGGTTGCCGCTTGCAGCGCCGACGTCAGCACCGCCTGCGTCTTGGTTGTCGGGTTGAAAGAGTCCACGACACCTCCGTTTCTCTTCTCAGAGCGGGCCCACCAGGGCCCGCTGCAAATGCTTGTCAGGTTGTCCAACGCCGTCAATGTTGAGTCTGTTCCGCTCAACTCTAACTCATTTCGAGTTCTGTAGTTCTATTCGAACGTATGATCGATCGGTGGGTGACCTCGCATCGATCGGATACAACGGGCAACCGCTGCGCCATCCGTTTCGGGTGGTGCGCCCGCCGATCACCGTGCTGGTCGATCTGACCGTGCTGTTTCCCCGCGAGCCGCATCGCACCGGGCGCTATCACCCCAACGGTCTGCAGCTGCACAAGGTCGTCGAGGGCCAGCTGAGCTGTTGGGGCATCTGCGAGCAGGGCGATTGGTGGGGGCTGGTGACCTATCCGATCGCCTACGGTTCCAAGCGCAAAGCCGTCACCCATTGGGTACCGGCCTGGGTACTGCGTCGGCGCTGAGTCAGTGCGAAGATTCAGCCCGTGACCACAAGTTTGGGCTCAGTGCTGACCACGCTCATCCCGCTGGCATTGGTCATCTCGATCTCACCGCTGTCGATCATCCCGGCGGTGCTGGTGCTGCAGACGCCCCGACCGCGGCCCACCGGGCTCGCGTTCCTCGGCAGCTGGCTGCTGGGGTTATCCGCACTGACCGCGATCTTCGCCTCGTCGTCGGACGCACTGGACGGGCTGCGCAAGTCGCCGCCGACCTGGGCGTCGTGGTTGCGCATCGTCCTCGGCCTGACGCTCATCGCGTTCGGCATTTACCGCTGGCTGTCCCGGGAAGGTCACTCCGAGTCTCCGAAGTGGATGCGCGCCTTTGCGACCATGACACCCCGACGCGCGGCGATCACCGGTCTGGTGCTGGTGGTGGTGAGGCTCGAGGTGCTGATCATGTGCGCGCTGGCCGGTTTGGCTATCGGCAGCGACGGGCTCGACGTCGCCGACAAGTGGACGGCCGCGGTGATCTTCATCGCCGCCGCCGGATCATCGGTGGCGATCCCCATCCTCGCCTACGCGGCGGCCGGCGATCGCCTCGACGATTCGATGGCACGACTCAAAGACTGGATGGAAAAGAACAACGCCGCGCTGCTGGCGGTCATCCTCGTCCTGATCGGTGCGATGGTCGTCTACAACGGCATTCACCCGCTGCTGCACCACGCCTAAACTCGGCCGCCGTGAGCCTCAACGACCGGGATGCGCTGGCGGTGTTGCACGCCGCCGTGGATCCGGACGACGGCAACGGGCTCATCGGCCGGTTCTACACCCGCTGGTTCTCCTTCGATGTATCGCCGCGCGATCTGTTCCCGCCCGACATGGCCGCGCAGCGGGCCGCCTTCGCCCAGGCACTGAAATGGCTGTACGGCGAACTGGTCGCTCAGCGTTCCGAGGAGCCGGTGGCGTTTCTGGCCCAGCTGGGTCGCGACCACCGCAAGTACGGGGTGCTGCCCGAGCACTACGAAACGCTGGGGCAGGCGCTGTATGCGACCCTGCGCGACGCGCTCGCCGACGCGTGGACCGACGCCGTGGAGTCCGCCGCCCGGCAATCGCTGAACCTGATCACCGGGGTGATGAGCGGGGCCGCCGAGGCAGAACACGGGCCGGCTTGGTGGGACGGCACGGTGGTCGAGCATCTACGGGTCTCCCGCGACCTGGCCGTCGTCCGGCTGCAATTAGACAATCCGATGCCTTATCACGCCGGCCAGTACGTCAATGTGGCTGTGCCACAGTGCCCGCGGCGGTGGCGATACCTGACCCCGGCCATCCCGCCGGACGAGACCGGCGCCGTCGAGTTTCACGTTCGGGCGGTCTCAGGTGGGCTGGTCAGCAATGCCGTTGTCAACGAGACCCGGGCCGGAGACCGGTGGCGGCTGTCCAGCCCGCACGGCGCCCTGCAGGTCGACCGCGACGGCGGTGATGTGCTGATGGTGGCGGGCAGCACCGGGCTCGCGCCGCTGCGCTCGATCGTCATGGACCTCGCCCGCTGGGGCGAGAACCCGCGTGTCCACGTGTTCTTCGGTGGCCGCTACCCGTGCGAGCTCTACGACCTGCCGACCTTGTGGCAGATCGCCTCGAGCAATCCGTGGCTGTCGGTGACGCCGGTCTCCGAGCTCAAGGGCGACCCGGCGTGGGCCGCCGACTACCCCGACGTGACACCGCCGCGTGGCCTGCATCTGCGCCAGACCGGCAAGCTGGTGGACGTCGTCACCCGATACGGCAATTGGGGCGACCGCCAGATTCTGATCTGCGGCGGGCCCGAGATGGTGCGCACCACCAAGGACGTGCTGCTCGCCAAAGGTGCTCCACCGGAGCGAATCCAGCACGACCCGTTGTCCCGCTAGGCGGCCGAATTGGCCTAGGCTCATCGGGTGCGCATCGTCACGCTGAGCGACCCGTCATCATCGATAGCGGCCCAGTTCGTGCCGGAGGCCGGCATGATCGGCATCTCGCTGACCGACTCGGGCGCCGAGTTGCTCGGACAACGGCGCGGGCTGGACGCCTACGTGGCCAACGGTAAAACAATGGGCATACCACTGTTGTATCCGTGGGCAAATCGGCTGGGCGCCAACACATATGAAGCCGAGGGCGCGACGGTCACGCTGACCGCCGGTGAACACGGGGTGCGGGCCGACCCCAACGGGTTGCCGATCCACGGTGTGCTGGCCGCCTATCCGCACTGGCGCGTGACGCATGAGTCGGGCCACGAACTCACCGGCGAAGTCGACTTCAGCGCGGACGAAGACCTGCTGGCCAGCTTTCCGTTTCCGCATCGGCTCGCGCTGACCATCACGCTGATCGACCGGACCTTGCGGATGCGTGTCTCGGTGACCCCGACCGGCGAGCAGGCCGTGCCCCTGTGCTTCGGTTTCCATCCGTACTTACAGCTGCCGGACGTGCCGCGCGATCAGTGGGTGATCGAAACCCCGGCGATGCGCCACCTGACACTCGACGCCTTGGGACTGCCCACCGGCGAAGCAGTAGCTCAGTCGGCACTCAGTGAAGCGTTGGGCGACAGGACTTTTGACGACGGATACGACCAGGTTGCCGACGGTGCTACGTTCGCGGTGTCGGGTGGCGGCCGCCGGATCGAGGTCCACTTCGAAGAAGGCTATCCGGCGGCGCAGATCTTCGCCCCGCCCAGCGAGGACGTCGTGTGCTTCGAGCCGATGACCGCCGTCACCGACGCGTTGCGCCGCGGCGGTTACCGGTCGGCACAGCCCGGCGAGTGGGGCATCGCCCAGTTCTCGATCCGCGTCTGACAGACTCTCGCGAAACAGACACCAGGGTCGTGGCTCGGTGAACTCAACAACCCTGGCTGCTGTCTGGCGGCGATCCGCGCTCAGCGGCGCGGCTTCCAAACCACCACGGCGGTGCTCTTCGGCACGACCGCGATGTCTCGTCGCTGATTCCTCTGCAACACCTCGATCTCGGCGGCCATCTCCTGCAACCGCGACTGCAGCGCCTCGACCTGGTTGGTCAGCTCGATAATGCGTTTGATACCGGCCAGATTGACGCCTTCGTCCTGAGACAGCCGCTGCACCTCACGGAGCAGCTCCACGTCGTGCTGCGAATAGCGGCGTCCCCCACCGGAACTGCGGCTGGGGCTGACCAGGCCGAGCCGGTCATATGTACGCAGCGTCTGCGCGTGCATGCCGGCCAGCTCGGCGGCCACCGAGATCAGAAACGTTCGTGCGTTTGATTCTCCTGCGTTCTTGGCCATCAGCGGTTACCCGCCCATCCGGCACGAGGATCGAAACCGCTGGACCGCTCGGCGACCGCGTAGGCCTCGAGCGCCTCCTTGGCAGCGCCCTCAAGATTCGGCGGGACCGCCACTTTCACCGTGACCAGCAGGTCGCCCTGCCCGCCGGAACGCTTCGGCACACCCCGCCCACGTACCCGCAGGATGCGGCCGTCCGTTGTCCCCTTGGGTACCCGGACACCGACCTTACCATCCAGTGTCGGCACGGAAAGCGTTGTCCCTAAAGCTAATTCGCTGAAGCTGACCGGCACGTTGACCGTGAGGTCGTCACCGTCACGAGAGAACACCTTGTCGGGCCGCACATGCACGGTGACGTACAGGTCTCCCGACGGAGCGCCACGCAGGCCGGCCTCGCCTTGCCCGGCCAGCCGGATCCGCTGCCCGTCTTCCACACCGGGTGGAATTCGGACGTTGATGGTGCGACTGCGGGTGGTGACTCCGGTTCCCTTGCACTCGTCGCAGGGATGCTCGATGATCGACCCGCTGCCGCGGCAGTCGGTGCACGGCTCGGAAAAGCCGAAAGCGCCTTGGTTGCGGCTGATTACACCCGAGCCGTTGCACGTCGGGCATACCTTGGGGCTGGTTCCCGGCCGCGCGCCACTGCCATGGCAGTTGGTGCACGGGGCCGGACTGGTCAGCCGCAGCGGCATCGCCACGCCCTTGGTGGCCTCGAGAAAGTCCAGCTCGGTTTCGGTTTCCAAGTCGTTGCCGCGGCGCGGCCGGCTGGGCCGCGGCGCAGCGCCCCGGCCGAACAACCCACCGAACAGGTCACCGATGTTGTTGCCGCCGCTACGCCCGGCGGCGTCGAAGAGGTCGTTGAGGTTGAACTCCGCGCCGTCGCCGCCGAAACCTCCGGCGAAATCGCCGCCGCCACCGCCGTTGAATCGACGACCGCCGGCGAAGAGCCGACGAGTCTCGTCGTACTCCTTGCGCTTGGCCTCGTCGGACAACACGCTGTACGCCTCGGAGACCGCCTTGAACCGCTCAGCCCCGTCCGGGTTCTTGTCCGGATGCAAGTCGGATGCCAACTTGCGGTACGCCGTCTTGATTTCTTTGGCGCTGGCGTCAGAGGCGACGCCCAGCTCTTTATAGAAGTCCTTTTCGACCCATTCACGTTGAGCCATAACGCGTCACCTCCTCCGCCTTCCTCGAGTCCTACCGTCGCTATTTCCCCGACGGTTCTGATTCTGCGTGCTGCTCACCCTCGTTCGCTTCGTTATCGCCTGTGTCGGCGTGCCCAGAATTGTCCGCAACGGTGTCCACGACTCCCACGAGCGCGTGCCGAAGCACCTGCTCGCCGAGCTTGTAGCCCTGCCGCATCACGTTGCCGATCACCGGCTTGGAGCCTTGACCACCGTCGCCTTCATGCTGAACCGCCTCGTGCAGCGCCGGGTCGAAGTCGTCGCCCTCGGCGCCGAATGCCGTCAACCCGAGACCGGTCAGCGCACCGACCAGTTTGTCGGCGACCGACTTCAGCGGGCTGGAATCCAGATCTCCGTGGCTACGTGCGCGCTCGAGATCGTCCAGCACGCCCAGCAATTGGCTCACGACAGCGGCTTTCGCCCGCTCGCCGGTTGCCTCCTGGTCGCGCAGTGCCCGCTTGCGGTAGTTCGCGAAGTCGGCCTGCACCCGCTGCAGATCAGCAGTCAGCTCGGCGACCTTCTCCTCGCTGGCCGTGTCCTTGCCGGCCGGTGCCGCCCCCGAGGGGGCGGCACCAGAGGCCACGTGCCGTACTTCGCCGGTCTCAGGGTCGATCCGCCGCTTGTCGGTGACGATGACCTGTTCTTCTGGATTTCCCTCGGTCACTGGCCCTCATGGTCGTCATCGACCACCTCCGCGTCGACAACATCGTCGGCACCGCCCGCACCGGACTCGCCGCCGCCGGCGGCTTGCTCGGACTGGGTGGCCTCGTAGATGGCCTGACCGAGCGCCTGCGACTCCTGGCCCAGCTTCTCCATGGCGGTCTTAATGGCCCCGATGTCGGTGCCTTCCAGCGCCGTCTTGGCTTCTGCCACTGCGGCATCCACCTTGTTCAGGGTGTCCTCGGGAACCTTTGAGCCACCTTCGGCTTCGCGTTGCTCCTTGACGAACTTCTCCGTCTGGTAGACCAGCGTCTCGGCCTGGTTGCGGACGTCGGCCTCTTCACGACGCTTGCGGTCTTCGTCCGCGTGCGCCTCGGCGTCCTTGATCATCCGGTCGATCTCCTCCTTGGAAAGGCCAGAGCCCTCCTGGATTTTGATCGTGTTTTCCTTGCCGGTGCCCTTGTCCTTGGCCGTGACGTGCACGATGCCGTTGGCATCGATGTCGAAAGTGACCTCGATCTGCGGGACCCCGCGCGGGGCCGGCGGGATACCGGTCAGCTCGAAGGAGCCGAGCAGCTTGTTGTGCGAAGCGATCTCGCGCTCACCCTGGAAGACCTGGATCTGCACCGACGGCTGATTGTCGTCGGCCGTGGTGAAGGTCTCCGACCGCTTGGTCGGGATGGTGGTGTTGCGCTCGATCAGCTTGGTCATCACGCCACCCTTGGTTTCGATACCAAGGCTCAGCGGTGTGACGTCAAGCAGCAGAACGTCTTTCACCTCACCCTTGAGCACACCGGCCTGCAGTGCGGCACCCACGGCGACAACTTCGTCGGGGTTGACGCCCTTGTTGGGCTCCTGGCCGCCGGTCATTTCCTTGACCAGGTCGGTCACCGCGGGCATCCGGGTGGAACCACCCACCAGCACGACGTGATCGATTTCCGAAACCGCGATGCCGGCGTCCTTGATCACCGACTGGAACGGCTGCCGCGTGCGGTCGAGCAGATCCTGGGTGATCTTCTGGAATTCGGCGCGGGTCAGCTGCTCGTCGAGGAACAGCGGGTTCTTGTCCGCGTCAACGGTGATGTAGGGCAGGTTGATCGAGGTCGACTGACTCGAGCTCAATTCAATTTTTGCCTTCTCGGCCGCTTCACGCAGCCGCTGCATCGCCATCTTGTCCTTGGTGAGGTCGATGCCGCTGGTGCCCTTGAACTTCTCGACCAGCCAGTCGACGACACGCTGGTCCCAGTCGTCACCACCGAGGTGGTTGTCACCGGAGGTCGCGCGGACCTCGACAACGCCGTCACCGATCTCCAGCAGCGACACGTCGAACGTGCCACCACCGAGGTCGAAGACCAGGATGGTCTGTTCCTTCTCGCCCTTGTCCAAGCCGTAGGCCAGCGCGGCCGCGGTCGGCTCGTTGACGATCCGGAGCACGTTCAGACCGGCGATCTGGCCGGCCTCTTTCGTCGCCTGACGCTGGGCGTCGTTGAAGTAGGCGGGCACCGTGATCACCGCGTCGGCGATGTCCTCGCCGAGGTAGCTTTCGGCGTCGCGCTTCAGCTTCTGCAGAACGCGAGCACTGATTTCCTGTGCCGTGTAGTTCTTTCCGTCGATCTCCACCGACCAGTCGGTGCCAATGTGGCGCTTGACCGAGCGAATGGTGCGATCGACGTTGGTCACCGCCTGGTTCTTGGCGGGCTGGCCGACCAGCACTTCGCCGTTGCGCGCGAACGCCACGACGGATGGAGTCGTTCGTGCACCCTCGGAGTTTGCGACGACGACGGGGTCGCCACCCTCGAGTACTGCAACGACGGAGTTGGTGGTCCCGAGGTCGATACCGACCGCACGAGCCATAGTGAATCCTCCCTGATAATCGAGCTTTTGTGTGCACTACGCTGAGTGAACTGCGCTCAACATTGCCTTCAACGGTACGCCGTTGTCAAGCCAAGGTTGAGTCTGTCTCGCTCAATGTTGTCCTCCGGCTCAACGAGGCCAACCCAGAGTTTGTTCCCTATCTGTTGAGGCGGACATCACAGCGTGGGATAGTTTCGCCAACCAGCCCCTAAGCGGTCGTGCCCGGCGCCGCAGCGTTGCTCCACGACGATAGGAAATCCATGCCTCCGCCGCCCAGCGCGCCCGACCCTGCCGACGGTGCACATGCTGCGTTCGCCCGCGAAGACGCCGGCTACCACCACGACCTGCGCCCCCGCCAGATCCAGATGATCGCCATCGGCGGGGCGATCGGAACCGGCTTGTTCCTCGGCGCCGGCGGCCGGCTGGCGTCGGCGGGACCCGCACTGTTCCTGGTCTACGGGTTCTGCGGCATTTTCGTCTTCTTGATCCTGCGCGCCTTGGGCGAACTGGTCCTGCGGCGGCCGTCGTCGGGCTCGTTCGTGTCGTATGCGCGCGAGTTCTTCGGCGAGAAAGTGGCGTTCGTCGCGGGCTGGATGTATTTCCTGAACTGGGCGATGGCGGCGATCGTGGACTCCACCGCGATCGCGAACTATTTCCACTACTGGCGACCACTGCAAGCGATACCGCAGTGGACCATCGCGCTGCTCGCACTCGTGGCTGTCGTGTCGGTGAACATGATCTCGGTCAAGGCCTTCGGCGAGCTGGAGTTCTGGGCCGCGCTGATCAAGGTGGTTGCACTGACGACGTTCTTGGTCGTCGGGGTCGTCTTTTTGGTCGGGCGTTTCAAAGTCGACGGCCACACCACGGGGCCGAGCCTGTGGTCCCAACACGGCGGCTTCTTCCCGACGGGTCTACTGCCGGTCGTGCTGGTCACCTCCGGGGTGGTGTTCGCCTACGCCGGTGTCGAGTTGGTGGGAACCGCTGCCGGAGAGACCGCGGAGCCGGAGAAGATCATGCCGCGGGCGATCAATTCGGTGGTTTTCCGTATTGCGATTTTCTACGTCGGATCTGTTGCGCTGCTGGCATTGCTGCTGCCGTACGTGGCCTACAAACATGACGAGAGCCCGTTCGTGACGTTCTTCTCGCGGGTCGGTTTCGGCGGTGCCGGCAGCCTGATGAACGTGGTGGTGCTCACCGCCGCTTTCTCCAGCCTGAACGCCGGCCTGTATTCCACGGGCCGCATCTTGCGGTCCATGGCGATCAACGGCAGTGCGCCGCAGTTCACCGCACGGATGTCGAAAAACGGTGTCCCCTATGGCGGAATCCTGTTGACCTTCGTGATCGGCCTGTTCGGTGTGGCGCTGAACGCCATCACACCGAGCGAAGCCTTCGAAATCGTGCTCAACATCGCGGCGTTGGGCATCCTGGCGGCCTGGGCGACGATCGTGGCGTGCCAACTGCGGCTGTATTACTTGGCTAAAGCGGGGACCACGCAGCGACCGGCGTACCAGATGCCGTGGGCGCCCTACAGCGGCTTTGTCACGCTGGCGTTCCTGGCAGCCGTGGTGGTGTTGATGGCGCTCGACGCCGAGCGGGGCGTCTGGATCATCACCGCGCTGATTGTCGCGGGACCGGCATTGACCGGCGGCTGGTTCCTGGTCCGCAACCGCGTGCGCTCAGCGGCGGCCGCACTCGACGAGCCCACCGCAGAGGTTCTGGAACCGGCACCGGAGTAACAGAGCATTCGCTCTGTTACTGTTCGGGGGTGCCCCGTCCGCGCGTCTACGAACCTGACCGGGTTCTGGACGCCGTCGAGTCGTTGACCGTGACGTCCGGCCCGGCCGCGGTGACCATCCGCGCGATCAGCGCCGCCGTCGGTGTGTCCAACGGCGCGCTCTACCACACGTTCGGTTCGCGCTCAGGCCTGATCGGCCGCGCCTGGCTGCGGGCCGGCCGCCGGTTCCTCGACGTGCAGAACGCCCTGGTCGATCAGGCACTGTCGGTCACCGGACCGCAGGCGGCCAGTGCCGCGGTGATCGCCGCCGCCGATGCGCCGGTGGTATTCGCCGAGCAGTATCCGGACTCCTCGAGAGTGCTGTGGGCGCTAACCCGCGAGGAGTTGCTCGATTCGGATCTGCCGGACGGCGTCGCCGCCGAGCTCAGCGATCTCCACCGACTGCTGGTCGGCATGATGATCCGGCTCGCGGTCAACCTCTGGGACCGCAAAGACGCCCGTGCCGTCGACACGATCACCACCTGCATCGTCGACCTACCCACCGCCATCGTGCTGCGCCGCGACCGGTGGGCCGATCCAACCGCCCGCAAACACCTGCGGGCAGCGGTACGCGCGGTGCTCGACGTGGGACCACCGCCTCTGAAGAAAGGAAGAACACCGTGGGACTCAGCCTGAGCTACGAAGACAAGATTGCCGTTCTGGACCTGGGAGACGACGAGAACCGTTTCTCCCCAGAGTTTCTCGACCAAGTCGACGCCCACCTCGACGAGCTGGTCGGCTCGGACGCCCAGGGACTGGTGACCACCGCCGGCGGCAAGTTCTACACCAACGGCCTGGACCTGGATTGGCTGATGGCGCACGGCGACCAGACAACGTGGTACGTCGGGAAGGTACAGGGCATGCTGGCCAGATTCCTCACCCTGCCGATCCCGACGGCAGCCGCGGTGGTCGGCCACGCGTTCGGTGCGGGAGCAATGCTGGCGCTGGCGCACGACTTTCGGGTGATGCGCTCGGACCGCGGCTACTTCTGCTTCCCCGAAGTCGACATCCGCATCCCGTTCACGCCGGGCATGGCCGCGCTGATCCAGGCCAAGCTCGCGCCGCAGGCGGCCGTCGCCTCGATGACCACCGGGCGACGCTTCGGCGGCGACGACGCGGCGAGCCTGGGCATCGTCGATGCGGTCGCGGGCGAGGGCGCGGTGACGGCTGCGGCCGTCGATCTGCTACGCCCGCTCAACGGCAAGGACCAGGGCACCCTGGGCGCCATCAAGCAGACGATGTTCGGCCCGGCGGCGCAGGCGCTGACCGCGAGTCACTAACAGCCGCAGAGTAATTCGCGTCAGCCGGACAGTCTGGACATCCCCTCGGCCGCGGTGGCGGCGCTGGTTTGTCGCGTCTGTTCCAGTGATCGCCGGCTCGCAGCGGTGAGCCTTTTGCCCGCCTCCGAGCGAAATCCTCTGTTGCTTTCGCTCGGAGGCGGGCAGATCGGACGCCGGGCCGGCTAGAGATGCATGAGACTGCTGAGGCTCGCGTGCGGCCCGCACGATTACGTTGGAGGCATGTCTCCCAAATTTGCGACCGCCAATGAAGTCGGCCTTCCCGAGTTACTCGATTTCGTCCGGCCCCGACACCGAATGGTGCTGACCACCTTCCGCGCGGATGGATCGTTGCAGAGCTCGCCGGTGACCGGCGGCGTCGACGACGACGGCAGGTTGGTGATCGCGAGCTACCCCCAGCGCGCCAAGAGCGTCAACATCCGGCGCACCCCGAGGGCCAGCGTGGTGGTGCTCTCCGACGAGTTCAACGGCGCGTACGTGCAGGTCGACGGCGACGCCGAGGTAATCGATCTGCCCGACGCCGTCGAACCGCTGGTCGACTACTACCGCGCGATCGCCGGCGAGCACCCCGACTGGGACGAGTACCGCAGCGCGATGACCAAGCAGGGCAAGTGCCTGATCCGGGTGACGCCTCGCAGTTGGGGCCCGGTGGCGACGGGCGGGTTTCCACCGTCTTGACCGTTGGCCCGTCTGTGACGGGTGAAACATGTTCCCGGGCGCGTCACTGCCATCGCTCGCGTCGCGTCGTGCGTACGCTTGTTTTGCGATGTTTCCGCGTGAAGTCAACACCCCCGAAGCAGGCGGCCGGCTGCTGGCCGGCCTGATGCTCAGTGCTGCTCTGCTCAGCGGATGCCACTCGACCACGCCCGGCAACCCGGTGGCATCGCCGGGCTCGGGGCCCACCGAGCCGTCGTTTCCGAAAGCCAAGCCGTCGATCCCCTCGCCTAGCCCGTCGGGTCCTGCTCCCTCCAGCGGCAACCCGCCGGCCGGCGCAATTCCGTTGCCGCCCGACCAGAGTGGGCACGTCTTCATCGCGACCAAGTCCGGCCAGACCCGCTGCCAGATCGACAGTGACAGCGTCGGCTGCGAGGCGCAGTTCACCAATTCACCGATGCAAGACGGGGAGCGCGCCAACGGCGTCAACATCACCGCCGACGGCGATGTGCAATGGGTGCTGGGCAACCTCGGCGATATCCCAACGGTGACAATCGATTACCTGACTTACGATGCCGCCGGCTGGACGATCGCGGCCACCGAGAGCGGCACCCGGTTCACCAACGAGCACACCGGCCACGGCATGTTCGTCAGCATCGAGAAGGTCGACACCTTCTAGCGGGCATCAGCAGCGGTAGACGCGCTCGGCGTTGGCGGCGAAGAGCTTGTCGCGGGCGTCCTCACCCAATCCGGAAGTGATGGCGGCGTAGCAGCTGTAGAGCTCGTCGAAGGTGCCGTGCATCCCGTCGACGGGAAAGTTACTTGCGAAAAAGCAGCGGTCGACCCCGAATGCGTCGATGACGTGCTCGAGCCACGGACGCTGCACATCGACCGACATCGATCCCAGGGGCATGGCCAGACCGGAGAGCTTGCACAGCACGTTGTCGCCGAGGCTGGCGAGGGCGTCGATGCCCTCTGCCCAAAGCGCGCGCTCGCCGTCGGAGTCGTTTCGCGGCCAGCCCGCGTGTTCGATGACCACGATGAGGTCGCCGTGATGCTCCAGGCCCTTGGCGGTCGCCACCAGTTGATCGGGATGGGTCATCACCTCGTAGAGCAACCCGCGCTCCCGCAGGGCGTGCAGCACGTCGTCCGGCGGAAGGGACGCCTCGGCCACTCCCATCGGGCGGACGCCCCGAAAGCGTTGCGCGGCACTCTGTTCGTCGACCGCGGCGACCGCTTGAGCGACCGACTCCGTGGGCGGCAGGCCGCCGATGATCGCGTCCGGATGGCCGGCGGCATCAGCTCGCCGGTCAAGCTCGAGGGTCTCGTCGATCGAGTGCATCCCGGTGGCGGCGGCGACATTGACCAGCTTCTCGACGTTCCAGCCGGCGGACTCGGCCAGGTAGGTCGCGACGTCGAAGCGGCGCGCCATGCCCGAGACGTCACCCATGTTCAGCTGGTCCTGGCCTGCCGAGAGGTAGGGATACCAATCGGTGCGGGCCGGATCCCACAGGTGTACATGGGCATCCACGATGCGGGCAGGTCTGGAGGTCATCGCTGCTGAGCCACCTCTCGAAGTGTTGCATCAAACCATTGCGGCAACGCGGGGCCGCCGAAGCTGATGCTGCCGCCGGGCCGCGGGTGGCTGCGCAGCCCGAAATATCCTGCGCCCGTCATCAATTCAGCGCCAGCGAGACCGACGGCTTCCGGGCTGCACACCAGGTGGGCGACCAGCTCGGCCGGGACGTCGTCGGACTCCACGCTGACGGCGAAGGGCAGCACCAGATCGGCGGTGGCCTTGCGCCCGGCTCGCGCGAGCTGCGCTGAGGCCTGCGCGCGGCTGCGGCCGCCCGTCGTGGTGGCCTCGGTGACGGTCACCAGGCGGATCGGGCGGCCCGTGGTGACGGCGAGCTCAGCGACGGCACGCGTCCACTGGGCGTCGGCGTAGATCTGCTCCACGATGTCGTCGTGTTCGGACAGGACGCCCTCCCAGCCGCCGGCTGTCGCCACGCGCCCGCCCGCCAGAGCGACGACGATCGCGTCGACGTCGGCCAGCGCCGCGGGCGAGTCGATCGGGTGGCACACGACGCCGCGCGACTCCAGAGCGCCACTGACCGCTTTCGCCACCTCAGGCCGGTCGGCGACGACAGCGCACGACCGCGCCGCGGGAATCGGGAGTTCGCCGGCGGGTAGCTCATCGAAGACCGATCCGAATCGGGCGTTGCTGCCGCCACCGCTGACCTGGTGGGCCTCGGCCGGGGCCAGCGCGAGGGGGGTCGCGGCTTCGATGAGGTGAGCCAGCGAGGGCACGCCGTCGCTACGAAGCACCTCGAGCAGTCGGGGCTCCTCGATCACCGCCACTTCGGATCCCGCTGCGAAGAGCACCTTTCCACGGCACGACGTGAAGGTGTCGTCCACCAGGTGGGCGCCCAGTGGACCGAGATGCTCGGGCGCGGGCATCGAGCCCAGTGACAGTCCGCCGGTGGCCGCGCCGCTCGTCGGCAGTGTGCCGCCCAGCGCGGCAGCCACCATGCGAGTCGCGGCGATCGGCGAGATGGCGTTGATGACGACGCCTTCCGGGGCGTGCCGAGCCAGCTGCCAGGTCAGTGACGCGACGGCGCGCTTGGCACAGCCGTAGGCGCCGGCGTCCGCCGATCGCCAGCCCGATCCGGAGGTGACACCGAGGATGTGGCCCCGCCCCGCCGCCGCCATCAGTGGCAGGGCCGCGGCGAGCACGTTGCGGTAGCCGTCGAGGTGCACCGAGAGCACGCTCCGCCAATCGGCGTCGCCACCTTTGGTGAAGCCGGTGGGACGACTGATGCCCGCCACGTTGACTACGGCGTCGAGGCCACCGAACTCGTCGGCGAGTTCGCCGAACAGCGCGCGGATTCCCGGTCCATCGGTGACCGACACCGCCGACGCCCTCGCCGACCCGCCGGCTGCGACGATGCGATCGGCGGTGGTCTGCTGGGGTTGCGGGAGTGGGTGGGCCCCGTCGACCGAGACCAGCGGGTCGACGGTGACGACGAAAGCGCCGGTGCGACTGACTGATTCGGCGATGGCAGCCCCGATGCCACCACCGCCTCCGGTGACGACGACCACCCGTTGCCGATTGCTCACGCCAGATCCAGCCCAGCCAGTTCGCCTGATGCAAGCCATCCCTCGAGCAGCTCGCGGTAGGCGAAGTAGTCGCCGAAGCCGCGACCGAAGTTGGTGTCACGGGGCCTGAGCCCGCCGGGATCGCCCTCGTTGTTGAGGCGGGACGGCGTGCAGGCGGACATCACGGCGCTGGGGTCGACGTAGGTGTCGACGATCTGCCGGATCCAGTCGGCTTCGGCCTCGGCGCTCACGTCGAACACCGCAACGCCCTGCTTCTCGAGCAGCGCCACTGTGCCCGCGACGAACTCGGCTGCCAGCACGGCGAGTTGGGTGTAGTTGACGGTGACGACCGACTGTTGACCCGGGCCCGGCATCGCGAACATGTTAGGGAAGCCGCGGCTCATCATGCCGAACAGGCTGGCGGCGCCGTCGGCCCACTTCTGCGCCAGTGAGGTGCCGCCGCGGCCGATGATGTCGTGGCCGACGCGGCGTTGCAGCGGGGTCACCTCGGCTTCGAATCCGGTGGCGTAGATGATGCAGTCGACGTCGTACTGCTGCCCCCCGACGACCGGCCCGCGCTCGGTGATGCGCTCGATGCCTACGGGACAGTCGACGAGCGTGACGTTGGGGCGGTTGAACGCGCCGAAGTACTCGTCGTGAAAGCACGGCCGCTTACAGATGTACCGGTAGTACGGCTTGAGTGCGGCCGCCACGTCAGGAT
This sequence comes from uncultured Actinomycetota bacterium, assembly GCA_963824335.1. Lineage (GTDB taxonomy): Bacteria > Actinomycetota > Actinomycetes > Mycobacteriales > Mycobacteriaceae > Mycobacterium. Next base: position 90,247 of record CAWGPB010000033.1, on the reverse strand, counting down.
CGGTGACCAGCTCGTCGATCCGGCGCCGGTGCTCCTCCATGATGCCGAAGTCGAGTTCCTCGGCGGCCCGCATGATCTCTTCGATGCTGGCGCCCTTCACCCGCGGCGGGTTCTGAACCGCGGCATAGTGATTCGTCCACCCATCGTCGGTGAGGTCGGCGTCGACCCGCCGGCCCAACATGATCGACTGGAAATTATCCATCCGCGCCTTCTGCCACCCCGGCGCCAACGCCTGCGCGAACGATGGATCGGTGGGGCGGTTCCCCCGGACCCCGATCGCCGAGGGCGTGCGCTGGAAGACGTAGACGTGCCGGGCCGCCTCGGCGAGCGGCGGAAGAGCCTGCAGCCCGCTGGCTCCGTTTCCGATCAGGGCGACCGCCTTGTCACCGAGGCCGGTGAGCGCCTCGCCGGGGCCACCGCCGGTGTAGGCGTAGTCCCACCGTGCCGTGTGAAAAGCGCGACCCGCGAAGCCGTCCATGCCCGGAATCACCGGGAGCTTCAGGAGATTGAGAATCCCCACGGCGAGTATGTAATAGCGGCAGGAGAGTTGGTCGCCCCGATCGGTGTGGACCGTCCACCTGCCGGTGTCGTCGTCCCATGTCGCCCGGGTGACATCGGTGTGGAACAGAGCGTCGGACACCAGCTCGAAGCGGTCCGCGACGGCCTGCAGATGCCGGAGGATCTCGTCGCCGTAGGCGTAGCGCCGGGTGGGGACGTAGTCGAGTTCCTCGAGCATCGGAAGGTACTGATAGGACTCGACGTCGCACATCACGCCTGGGTAGCGGTTCCAGTACCAGGTGCCGCCGACGCCGCCGGCCACATCGACGATCCTGATGCGCGCGATACCGGCCTTGCGGAGATGAGCGCCCGCAAGCAGCCCGGCGATGCCGCCTCCGACGATCACCACGTCAGGGTCGTCGGTGACCGGCTCCCGCTCGAGGTACGGGGTGAACGGGTCGGCGCGGTACCCGGCGGCGTAGGCGTCGTGGGTCAGATCGCGGATTGCTGCCCGGCCGGGGACCAGGCGCTTGTCGCGCTCCGCGAGGTACTTGGCATGCACAACATCGGGGTCGAAGGCCATGACCCTCCCTTTCGCCGCGGCATCTGATGTTACAAAACATACGGTAGATGTAAATCGGATCCCATGGGCCAGAACGCCCTGTCGACGTGATGAAGGCTGCCATCGGCATCGCGACCAACGAATTACGTTTGCCGCCAACGGCTCCCACCGTAACGATGCCCTGGTGCCGTCGTCTAAGAGTTCCGGAGGCGGTTGTTCACCTTCTCCGTGAATGCCGCCGCCTGATCAGATCCGGGACCCGAGCCCGGCGATCAAGTTGATCGTGACCGCCAGCACCACCGCACCGAGCAGATACGACAGCAGCGCGTGGCGCAGCACCGTCGCCCTGATCGTGGTCAACCCGATCTCGGTGTCGGACACCTGGAACGTCATGCCGACGGTGTAGGCGAGATACGCGAAATCCCGAAAGCGCGGCGGGTTCGGATCGTGAAAGTTGATGCCGCCCGGTTCATCTGAGTAGTAGAGCCGCGCGTAGTGCACGGTGAACAACGTGTGCACCGCAAACCAGGATGCGCCGACGGTCAGGATCCCGAGAATGGCGGCTTCGATCGCGCCGTTGCCGGACAACTTCGATCCCGCGGCCACCACGTAGCCGACCCCACCCAGGCTCGCGATGCTCGCAGTCAGGATGACCACGTCGGCGACCCACCGGGTTGGGTCCTCGCGGGTCGACCATCGGCACGTCTGCTCGGCATCCATTCCACTGAGGATGCGTTGCGTCCACACCACGTACAGCGCGGCACCGGCCACCCATCCCGCAAGCGCGAACCGCCAGCCGACCGTGTTACCCAGTACCAGAGCGACGACGACTCCAAGCACCACCGAGACCAAGATCCGAACCGCGACGGTGTCGCGGAAAAACTTCGCGAGGGAATTCACGATCTAGACCTAACCACTAAGGCGGCCCAGTCGGCTCAGCTCATCGAATAACGCGGTAGCGCAGGTGAACAACGTCCGGCGCTTCGAGCACCCGGTCGAACTCAAGAGCCGGCTTGCCTGCCTCGAAGCCGTCGAGACTCCGGTTGCCGTCGATACTCATCGGCCGCTCTAAGCAATGCCGCCTAATGTGGCGCTCGTGGACTTTCGGGTATTCGTTGAACCGCAGCAAGGCGCTAGTTACTCCGACCAGCTCGCGGTCGCGCAAGCCGCAGAATCGCTCGGGTTTTCCGCTTTCTTCCGTTCCGACCACTACGTGGCGATGAGCGGCGACGGGCTGCCCGGCCCGACCGACTCCTGGGTGACGTTGGGCGGCATCGCGCGGGAGACGTCGACGATCCGGTTGGGAACGCTGGTCACGTCGGCGACGTTCCGTCACCCCGGACCGCTGGCCATCGCGGTGGCCCAGGTCGACGAAATGAGTGACGGGCGTGTCGAATTCGGCATCGGCGCCGGCTGGTTCGAGAAGGAGCATCTGGCGTACGCGATCCCGTTTCCGTCGCTGCGTGAGCGATTCGCCCGGCTCACCGAGCAGCTCGAGCTGATCACCGGCCTGTGGACCGCCCCGGTCGGTGAGACGTTCGACTACGCCGGAGCGCACTACGCCGTCAACGATTCGCCCGCGCTGCCCAAGCCGGTGCAGCGGCCGCACCCGCCGATCATCATCGGCGGGTCGGGCGCCAAGAAGACGCCGCGGCTGGCCGCGACATTCGCCGACGAATACAACGTGCCGTTCGCGCCGCTGGACACCATCACCACGCAGTTCGACCGGGTCCGCGACGCCGTCGATGCGGTCGGCCGGGCGGGCGATTCGATGACCTACTCCGCGTCCTTCGTGGTGTGCGCCGGGCGCGACGAGGCCGAGATCGCCAAGCGGGCCGACGCAATCGGGCGTGAAGTCGACGAGCTGCGGTCCAATTCGCCGCTGGCCGGCACGCCCAACCAGATCGTCGATCAGCTCGGACCGTTCGCCGAGATCGGCTTGCAGCGGGTGTATCTGCAGCTGCTGGACATGTCAGACCTCGAACACCTGGCGCTTTTCGCCGACGACGTGCAGCGACAGCTCTGACGTAGCATTTCAGGGGTGACTGGACCTCCGGACGACCCGAGCGATCGGCCGACACGGATGGCCCAATACGACGCCGACGGTTGGCAGCAGGTTCTCGAGCACCAGCCGGACCAGGCCGCTGATTCCGCTCCACCTGACGGCGCGCCTGAGCCCTGGTACCGCAATCGCGTGGTGCTGGCCTTGTGGGCGCTGATGGTCGCGCTGCTGCTCACGTTGGTCATCTACGGCATCGTGGAGCTATCCCGCGGCGGGGGCGAGACCAGCGGCCCGACCACGACCACCTCATCCACCACACCGACCCGGTCCCCCACCACGTCGCCGACGCCTACCCCGTCGAACAGCACCGAGACACCGCCACCACCGGAAACGCCGCAACAAACACCTGAACAGGTGCCGCCGCCGGCGAACAACTCCCCCGCCCCGGCCGAGCCGCCGCAACACCATCACCACCACTGGCACTTACCGCACCTCTTCTGAGTCGCGGCACCTGTAAACGCGCCAGGACCCGAGACTAGGATCGGTGCACGTGACCGGCTACGAACCTCCCGAAGATCCCAGCGAAGCGCCGACCGGCTACTACGACTACAGCGGCGAGGAGCAGGGCTCCCCCAAGCGGAGCACCTGGTACCGCAACCCGATTGTTCTGATCGCACTCGGTCTGTTCGTCGCGATCCTGCTCGGCATCGCCGTGTACTTCCTGGCAGACCAGACGCACGGCACCGGGGGCACCACGCAAACCCCGACATCGCCGACGACGTCGACGGTGGCACCGACAACCACGACCGAGGTCACCACGACCACCGAGCCGGTCGCTCCGCCGGAAACCACCGCGACGACCGTTCCGCCGGAAACCACCGCGACAACCCTCCCGCCGGCCACGAGCACTCCACCGACGACAACCACCAGCGTGGACGAAGGCCGCCACCATCACCATCACCACGCCAGCGGGACCAGCTAGCGGTGAGCGGCTACCGTCCGCCGTACGACGATTATTCGCGGGGCGGTGACGAGACCGAGCGCTTCAGCGTTGGCGAAAGCCCATCGCCCTGGTACCTCAAGCGGTGGGTCGTCGCGCTGTGGGGCCTGGCGGTGGTGGTGCTGATCGCGGTCATCATCTACGGCCTCGCCGTCCTGGCGCGCGGCAACGGCGGTAGCGCGCCGGCGCCCACCACCACGCGGACATCGGCCCCGACCTCGTCGAGCACGACCACGCCGTCCACGACACCGTCGACCACCGAGCCGACAACGACCGACGTCACCATTGAGCCCTCGTCGCCCAGCGCAACCTGGACTCCGCAGCATCCCCGCCGCCACTGGTGGCGCAGTAATTTGCCGCCAATACCGCCGATACCGCACTTCTGAGTTGAGGACGCTTCGCCGGGGTACTCCATGCCGCGACAGGCAAGTTAGGGCATCCTTCGTCGCGGTAGCCCTCTCGGGGATGTCACTATGAGCAGGCTTACACGGCTTGAGCAGGTGCAGTAGTTAAGTTACCGGCGAGTAGCAGCAAGCTAGTTACTCATCAGTAACATCGGATGTGGGGAGATTTTCCGTGCACACGCAGATGCTGATCAGACTCGTTGTCGGACTGGGCGGGACGGCGATCATCGCTTTGCTCGCTCTACGCCGGGTGCTGTGGCTGTTCAAACTCACACTTTCCGGCCAGCCGGTCACCGGCCGCACCGACGATGTCGGCACTCGACTCTGGGCGCAGATCTCGGAAGTGTTCGGCCAGCGCAAGCTGCTCAAATGGTCAATCCCCGGGGTGGCGCACTTCCTGACCATGTGGGGTTTCTTCATCCTGGCCACGGTCTACGTCGAGGCCTACGGAGCGTTGTTCGTCAACGACTTCCACATTCCGATCGTGGGCCGGTGGAACGCGCTGGGCTTCCTACAGGACTTCATCGCGCTTGGCGTGCTGCTCGGTATCACGACGTTCGCGATCATCCGGTTGCGCTCTGAACCCAAGGAGTACGGCCGCTCGTCGCGGTTCTACGGCTCGCACACCGGTGGTGCCTGGCTGATCCTGTTCATGATCTTCCTGGTCATCTTCAGCTTCTCGATCTACCGCGGCGCCTCGGCGAACACCGGCGGCCTGCCCTACGGCTGGGGGGCGTTCTTCTCGCACGGCATGGGCGTGCTGATGCACCCCCTGGGCATCACCGCCAACGAGTGGATCGAGACCATAGCGCTGCTCGCCCACATCGCGGTGGCCCTGGTGTTCCTGCTGATCGTGCTGCACTCCAAGCACCTGCACATCTTCCTGGCGCCGGTCAATGTCACCTTGAAGCGGCTGCCCGACGGCCTGGGCCCGCTGCTGCCGATCGAAGCCGACGGCAAGCCCGTCGACTTCGAAAACCCGCCGGACGACGCCATTTTCGGCCGCGGCAAGATCGAGGACTTCACCTGGAAAGGCAACCTCGACTTCGCCACCTGTACCGAGTGCGGTCGTTGCCAGTCGCAATGTCCGGCCTGGAACACCGGTAAGCCGCTGTCTCCCAAGCTCGTCATCATGGACCTGCGCGACCACTGGATGGCCAAGGCGCCCTACATCCTGGGCGAAAAGAAGGCCGAGCCGCTGGAGGGCCTGGACCTGGAAACCACGCACGAGGAGGGCCACCACGTTCCCGAGTCCGGCTTTGGCCGGGTGCCCGGACACGGGCCCGAGCAGGCGGCCCGTCCGCTGGTCGGCACCGCCGAACAGGGCGGTGTGATCGACCCCGACGTGCTGTGGTCCTGCGTGAACTGCGGAGCCTGCGTCGAGCAGTGCCCGGTCGACATCGAGCACATCGACCACATCGTCGACATGCGCCGCTACCAGGTGATGATGGAGTCCGAGTTCCCCTCGGAGCTGTCGGTGTTGTTCAAAAACCTTGAGAACAAAGCCAATCCGTGGGGCCAGAACGCAGCGGACCGGACGAACTGGATCAGCGAGGTCGACTTCGACGTCCCGGTCTACGGCGAAGACGTCGACAGCTTCGAGGGTTTCGAGTACCTGTTCTGGGTCGGCTGCGCCGGTGCCTACGACGACAAGGCCAAGAAGACCACCAAGGCCGTCGCCGAACTGCTGGCCACCGCCGGGGTGAAGTATCTGGTGCTCGGCGCCGGCGAAACCTGCAACGGCGACTCGGCCCGCCGCTCCGGCAACGAGTTCCTGTTCCAGCAGCTTGCCGCGCAAGCCAAGGAGAGCCTGGACGGGGTATTCGAAGGCGTAGAGACCGTCGACCGCAAGATCGTGGTCACGTGCCCGCACTGCTTCAACACCCTGGGTCGCGAGTACAAGCAGCTGGGCGCCAACTACAGCGTGCTGCACCACACTCAGCTCCTCAACCGGCTGGTGCGCGACAAGCGACTCGTCCCGGTGAGCCCGGTGTCGGCGGACATCACCTACCACGACCCGTGCTTCCTGGGGCGGCACAACAAGGAGTACGAGGCGCCCCGTGAGCTGATCGCCGCTTCAGGCGCCACGCTCACCGAGATGCCGCGGCACGCCGAGCGCAGCTTCTGCTGCGGCGCCGGCGGCGCGCGGATGTGGATGGAAGAACACATCGGCAAGCGGATCAACCATGAGCGCGTCGACGAGGCGCTGGCCACCGGGGCCAGCACCGTGGCGACGGCGTGCCCGTTCTGCCGGGTGATGATCACCGACGGTGTCGGCGACCGCCAAGAGGCCGCTGGCCGCGAAGGCGTCGACGTCCGCGACGTCGCGCAGCTGCTGCTCGAGTCGCTCGACACCAGCACCGTTACGTTGCCGGAGAAGGGATCCGCCGCCAAGCTGGCCGCTGAGCGTGCCGAAAAGGCCGCGCCACAGGCGTCTGTCGCCACCGCGACCGCCCCGGCCGAGGAGGCCGAGGCCGAGACCGCCGCGCCAGCCGAGGACAAGTCCGCCAAGGCCGTCACCGGGTTGGGGCTCGCGGGTGGCGCAAAGCGCCCGGGCGCCAAGACGGCGGCGCCGGCTTCCGACGACAAAACCGCCGAGGACACGGCATCGGCAGCCCCGGTCAAGGGGCTGGGCATCGCCGGCGGCGCAAAGCGGCCCGGGGCCAAGAAAGCGGCTGAAAAGTCAGCTGCCGCAGCGGAATCCGCTCCGGCGTCCGAATCCGAGGCCACGACCGAATCCGCGCCGGCGGCTCCCGCCGCGCCCGTGAAGGGGCTGGGCCTGGCCGCCGGTGCCAAGCGGCCCGGCGCGAAGAAGACGGCCGACGCGCCCGCGGCGTCAGCGCCGGCGGCGCCCGCCGCGAAGCCCGAGGAAAAGTCCGAGCCTGCGGAGGCCCCAGAGGCCAAGGCGCCGGCCGCACCGGTCAAGGGACTGGGCATCGCCGCAGGGGCGAAGCGCCCCGGAGCCAAGAAGGCTTCGGCTTCCCCCGCCCCGGCATCCCCGGAGCCGGCGTCCGAACCCGAGGCAAAGCCGGAGGCGGAGTCCGAGCCCGAGGCGAAGGTAGAGCCGCAATCCACGCCTGCCACCAACGGCGATGAGGCTCCGCCAGCGACACCGGTGAAGGGTCTGGGCATCGCCCGTGGGGCCCGTCCGCCAGGTAAGCGCTGATCAGGCCGTCGCAGGAATTATTAATTAGATAGACAACCATGGCACCATGGATGCTGTGACCACTCACCAGCTGCCATGGCAGAACGCGGGGCAACAGCCGCGGCAGCGTACGTTCGCGCAGTCATCGAAGCTGCAGGACGTGCTCTACGAGATCCGCGGGCCGGTGCACGATCACGCCGCCCGGCTGGAATCTGAGGGTCACCGCATCCTCAAGCTGAACATCGGCAACCCCGCGCCGTTCGGCTTCGATGCGCCCGACGTGATCATGCGCGACATGATCCAGGCGCTGCCCTACGCGCAGGGTTACTCGGATTCCAAGGGCATCCTGCCGGCGCGGCGCGCGGTGGTCACCCGCTACGAACTCGTCGACGGTTTCCCGCGTTTCGACGTCGACGACGTGTATCTCGGCAACGGCGTCTCGGAACTGATCACGCTGACCCTGCAGGCCCTGCTGGACAACGGCGATCAGGTTCTGATTCCCGCGCCCGACTACCCGCTATGGACGGCGTCGACGTCGCTGGCGGGCGGCACTCCGGTGCACTACCTGTGCGACGAAACCCAGGGCTGGCAACCGGATATCGCCGACATCGAGTCCAAGATCACCGAGCGCACCAAGGCCTTGGTGGTCATCAACCCGAACAACCCGACCGGCGCTGTCTACAGCCGCGAAGTCCTCACGCAGATCGCCGATTTGGCGCGCAAGCACCAACTGCTGCTGCTCGCCGATGAGATCTACGACAAGATCCTCTACGACGACGCCAAACACATCAGCCTGGCTTCGGTCGCGCCGGATCTGCTGTGCCTGACGTTCAACGGACTCTCGAAGGCCTACCGAGTCGCCGGGTATCGGGCCGGCTGGCTGGCCATCACCGGCCCCAAGGACCACGCCAGCAGCTTCATCGAAGGCATTCACCTGCTGGCCAATATGCGGCTGTGCCCGAATGTTCCTGCGCAGCATGCCATTCAGGTCGCACTAGGCGGCCATCAGAGCATCGACGACTTGGTATTGCCCGGCGGGCGGCTGCTCGAGCAGCGCGACGTCGCCTGGTCGAAGCTCAACGAGATCCCCGGGGTCTCCTGCGTCAAACCCGCCGGCGCGCTCTACGCGTTTCCGCGGCTCGACCCCGAGGTGTACGAGATCGTCGACGACGAGCAGCTCGTTCTCGACCTGCTGTTGTCCGAGAAGATCCTCGTCACCCAGGGCACCGGATTCAACTGGCCCGCGCCGGATCACCTGCGGATCGTCACTCTGCCCTGGTCGCGCGACCTTGCCCGCGCGATCGAGCGGCTGGGCAACTTCCTGTCCAGCTACCGCCAGTAGCGCACCGGCCGCAGACCGCATGAGCGTTTTTCACCGCCACCACGACCGCCAGCGGCGCGCAGAACGTTTGAACTTTATATGAATTTGGCCATAGATTGCGCGCTGCGATGAAGGTTAGGCGCACTATGGGTTACGTCTCTGCTAATGCTGCCGCCTTGCTGGCCTGCCACACAGTAGTGGTTCCGGGGTAGACAGGACCTGAGTACGGGGGGTGCGGCGTATCGACTGACGGTTGATGCCCCGGCAAAACCTCCGCGCACCCGCGGATCACACCATTCCAGCACCAGTGGATCTGCATAGATCAGCTTTTATCGAAAGGAGAGTTGCGATGTTTTCTGTTGCACAGCAGGCGCAGTCGCCCGCAGCAACGGCTGACCGCAACCGATCGTGTACCTCGACGCCGTCCAGGTCGGACGTCTGACCATGGACTTTGGCGCTCTACCACCTGAAATCAACTCTGGGAGAATGTATTCCGGACCCGGGTCGACGCCTCTTCGTTCGGCATCGGTGGCATGGAATCTGCTCGCCGCCGAGCTCGATTCGGCGGCCAACCAGTATCAGGCCACGATCAACGTCTTGGCCGACGACGACTGGCGCGGCCCGACATCGGCAACTATGGCAGCCGCCGTCGCGCCGTACATCAGCTGGATGTCGACCACCGGCGCGCAGGCCGAGCAGGCCTCAGCCCAGGCGTCGGCCGCCGCGACCGCCTACGAGACCGCGTTCGCGTTGACGGTCCCCCCACCGGAAATCGCGACCAACCGGGCGCAGCTGGCCATGCTGGTCGCGACAAATGTCATCGGCCAGAACACCCCGGCGATCGCCGCCAACGAGGCCGTGTACGGCGAGATGTGGGCGCAGGACGCCGCAGCGATGTACGGCTACGCGGGGAGTTCGGCGACGGCGGCAACCGTCAAACCGTTCACGCAGCCACCCGAGACGTCGAATCCCGCCGCCCAGGCGATGCAGGGTTCGGCGGTCACCCAGGCCAATAGCACCAGCGCTGGGACCGGTGTGCAGTCGCAGCTGCAGCAATTGCTCTCCAACGTTCCGTCGTCGCTGCAGCAGTTGACGTCGCCGATGTCCGCGGCGACGAACGCGGCCGCCAGCCCAGGGAGTGCGCTCACCGACTTCCTCAACTTTCTCGACGGCGCCGACGGGAACTCGATCGGAACCTTCCTGAACTCTTCCCTGGTGAACGGTTTCGTGTCCGCCGGATATATCAGCCCCGCGCTGATCACACCCGCGATCACCAGCGGTTTGGCCGACATCAACTCGTTGCAACCCGGCGAGGCAGCGCCCGGGGGCACCGGCGTGACCGGCGTGATCGCCCAGCCGCCCGCGGCACTGGCAGCAGCGACACCGAGCGTGGGTGTTTCGGTGAACACCGGCAGCACACTTGCCGGCAGGCTGTCGGTCCCGCCCGCGTGGACGGCGGCGGCGCAGGTCGCCAACCACAGCGGTGTGACGTACGCGGGCGGCGGCTGGACCAACTCGGTAGGCCCGACCGGCGGCGGCACCAATGCAGTTCCCGCCGGTATGCCAGGCATGCCTGGAGCATCGGCAAACAAGTCCGGCGGGTTCGGCCACGGGCCTCGCTACGGAAACCGCTTGACAGTCATGGGACGTCCGCTGTCGGGCGGCTGAGCGTCAGCGCCGTTTCAGCAACTCCAGCAAGTAGGTCCCGTAGCCGGATTTCAGCAGGGACTTCGCGCGCTGGGCCAGTTGGTCGTCGTCGATGAAGCCCATCCGCCATGCGACTTCCTCCGGCACGCTGACCTTCAGGCCCTGCCGACGTTCCAGCGTGCGAATGTAGTCACCGGCATCGGCCAGTGAGTCCAACGTGCCAGTATCGAGCCAGGCCGTGCCGCGGGCCAGAACCTGCACAGCCAGGCGGCCCTGCTCGAGGTAGGTCTGATTGACGTCGGTGATCTCGTACTCGCCTCGCGCGGAGGGCTTTAAACCGCGGGCGATCTCGATGACGTCGTTGTCGTAGAAATACAGGCCGGGCACCGCGTAGTTCGATTTCGGCGCGGCCGGCTTCTCTTCGATCGAGAGCGCGATGCCGTCGTCGCCGAATTCGACAACTCCGTATGCCGACGGGTCAGCAACCCAGTAGGCGAAAATTGCTCCCCCGCTGAGATTTTGAAAGCGCCGGAGGTTGCTGCCCAAACCGGGGCCGTAGAAGATGTTGTCGCCCAAGGCCAAAGCCACCGAGTCAGAGCCGATGTGGTCGGCGCCGATCACGAATGCCTGGGCCAGCCCCTGTGGTTCGTCTTGCACCGCGTAGCTGATGTTGATGCCGAACGCGCTGCCGTCGCCGAGCACCCGCCCGAATGCCGGTGCGTCGGAAGCGGTGGTGATGACCTGGATGTCGCGGATGCCCGCCAAGATCAGCACGGACAGCGGGTAGTAGATCATCGGCTTGTCGTATACCGGCAGCAGCTGCTTGCTGACGCCCAAGGTGATCGGATGCAGGCGCGTACCCGCGCCGCCGGCCAGGATGATCCCGCGCATCGCTACTCCTCAGTCGACGAGATCGGCGTCGGTCAGTTCGGTCGCGGCTAGCGCTGCTGCCAGATCGTCGTGTCGGAACACCGAGGTCACATGGTCGTTGACCACGCGGAAGGCCGACGCGACGGTCGAGCCGGATTCGCCTGGGCCGCCGATCTTTTGTTCGACGACGACGACGCCTTCGTGGACGAATATCCGCCCTAGTTCGACTTTGGGCGGGTGGGCGGTTGCCCACTCACGCAACGCTGCGTGGCCTTGCGCCGCGCCGTGCGCGTCGCCGGCCTCGATGTCATCGCTGGACAGGGCCACCAAGGTGTCGACGTCGCCCGAGTTCAACGCGTCGTGCCATGCCAGTACGGTGGCGATCTCCGATGTGGTCATGAGATGAAACGTACCGCGTGCGGCCGCAACGCCGTGCGGTCGAGGTGCGCTTTTGCGTCAGCAGCTCGAGCGCGCGGTCAGGCCACCCGCCGCCCCAGGCAGTGGACGCGCCAACCGGCTTGCTGCCAGCGCTGCACATCCAGGCAGTTGCGGCCGTCGACCACGACTTTGGAGCGCACCCGGTCGGCGAGCAGATCGGGGTCGAGATCGACGAACTCCGGCCACTCGGTGAGCACCAGGACAGCGTCGGCGCGATCACACGCTTCCTCCACCGAGACTGCGTAACTCAGGGTCGGGAAAAGGCGCTGGGCATTCTCCAGCGCCTTGGGGTCGTAAACGTTGACGCCGGCCCCGTTGAGTTGGAGCTGACCCGCGACGTTGAGCGCCGGCGAGTCGCGCACGTCGTCGGATTCCGGCTTGAACGCCGCTCCAAGCACTGCGATGTTAGCGCCCAACAGCGATCCACCGCACGCTTTGGTCGCGAGTTCGACCATGCGGGTGCGGCGGCGCATGTTGATGTTGTCGACTTCCCGCAGGAAGGTGAGCGCCTGATCGGCGCCCAGCTCGCCGGCGCGGGCCATGAAGGCGCGGATGTCCTTTGGCAGGCAGCCACCGCCAAAACCCAAGCCCGCGTTGAGGAATCGGCGCCCGATCCGAGGGTCGTGACCGAGTGCGTCGGCCAGCAGAGTCACGTCGGCACCGGCTGCCTCGCAGACCTCGGAGATCGCGTTGATGAACGAGATCTTGGTGGCCAGGAAGGCATTTGCGGACACCTTCACCAGTTCGGCAGTCTGCAAGTCAGTTACCAAGAAGGGCACCCCGGCGGCCAGAATCGGCGCGTACATCTCGCGGATCGCGGCCTCAGCCCTCGTCGAACCATCCTGCACGCCAAGCACAATGCGATCGGGATTGAGCGTGTCCTGGATCGCGAAGCCCTCCCGCAGGAATTCGGGATTCCACGCGATTTCTACGTCCACACCGGGACGTGCGGCATCGCGCGCGCGTCCGACCAAGTCGGCAGCGGTCCCGACGGGAACCGTGGACTTTCCGACAATCACCGACGGCCGCGTCAAACGCGGTGCGAGCGTGTCAATTACGGCGTGGACATGGCTCAGGTCGGCGCCGTACTCGCCGCGCTTCTGCGGAGTGCCGACTCCGAGGAAGTGCACATCGGCGAATTCGGCCGCCAGATCGTAATCGGTGGTGAAGCGGAGTCGGCCGACAGCGATGTTGTCGCGCAACAGCTTTCGCAAGCCCGGCTCGTAGAACGGAACATCGCCGGCGGCGAGCTTGGCGACTTTACCGGGATCGATGTCGACACCGACGACTTCATGGCCCAATTCGGCCATCCCGGCCGCGTGGGTAGCACCCAGATAACCAGTACCAAAAACGGTGCACCTCATACACCCGTGTGTAGGTTGCTGCAATGAGCTAACGGCATCGCTCTCCTGAGCGGGGGGCAAACGTCAGATGACGGTTACCCGTCGAAGATCAAAAGCCCAGGCCAGGATGCGGGATCAGTGGCCGAAGCCACCGTGACCCCCGCCACCAAAGCCGCCGTGGCCGCCGCCGAAGCCGCCACCACCACTGCCGCCGTGGCCGCCGCCACCGGGGTAACCACCGCCACCGCCGGGGCCGGGGAATCCGCCACCGCCGCCTCCGGGGTAGCCGCCGCCACCGGGGTAGCCACCACCACCGCCGGGATAGCCACCGCCATACCTGGGCCCGCCGAAGATCGGCGGAACACCCGGAATCGGAATAGGTATCGGAACCACAGCAGGAGGCGGTGCAGGAGCCGGAGCCACCGGAGCCGGAGCAACGGGCGGCGGGGCGGCCGGCTCGGGGACCGGGGCCGGAGCGGCAGGAACGGGTTGCGGCGCGGGCGCCTCAGGAGCGGGCGCCTGTGCTACAGGTTCGGGAGCCGGTGCCTCCGGTGCCGGGGCAGGTGCCTCTGGCGCCGGGGCGGGAGCCTCTGGCGCCGGGGCGGGCGCTGCAGGTGCAGGCGCCGGCACGGACGCCGGTGCCGGGGCCGCGGGCGCAGCAGGGGCGGGCTTGGCGTTGTGACCGGGGTCCGGCCTGGTGGCAGCGGTCGGACGCATGCTGACAGCCAGCGCCACCAGCAGCGCCGCTGCCCCGACCACGAACAGCGCGGCGACGGCACTGGCCACCAGGAACAGTGGCCTACGGCCACCGTCGGACGGAACGTCAGCGACGCCGGTATAGGTACCGGTCTGGAAATCTGCTTCCTCGCCGGCAAGCGCGGTGTAGGCGTCACCGTCTTCGTCTCCGACGGCGCTGTAAGCCAGGGCCTGTTCGCCGGTCGCGAGGTTGGTGGCGACGTCGAAGTAACCCGGTGCGACGGCGAGGGGGTTGATGAAGCCGGTACCAGGATCCTGGGCGTAAGCCAGCGCTTCGGTCGACGAGGTGAACAGCGGCGCGTTGGCCGACGCCAGCGCGGCGCCGCGGGCCAGCGCGCTCTCGGGCTCCTCGGGCGCACTGACGATCAGCCCCGTCGCCGCCTCCAACTGCGGCTTGAGCGCGGCGATGTCGACACCGCCGGAGCCAACCAAGAAGAGACCGTCGGGCCGCGTGCCCAAGGACTCGGCCCCGGATGCCAGCGCCGCGAGCTCGGCCAACGAATCGCGACCAGGCGTCAGCGGCTGACGGTGCACCTCGGTAATCGAGCCGTCGGAGGTGTTGACGACGGCCAGGGTCGCGGTATCGGGCTCGACGAACAGCAGCCCGGTCTGGGCGTATCCGACGGAGCTACCGACGACCTGGGCCAGGGCCGCAGCGGCCAAGAACGACGACACCAGCATCACGTTCTCGACCTTGCGGGCGGCCAGCGCATCGCGCAGCGCAGCTGCTTCGATGGGGTCAGTCCAAGTCACGCCGATCGATCGGACCTGGTAGCCGCTGTCGGAGGCACCCTCCCGGGTACCGAGGATGGCCGATACGACCTGGTCGGCAGCATTGATCGTCGGCGCGTCGGCGGACGTGTTGACCTCGAAGCCGTCCTCGTCGACCGTCACGCCGTCGGCGTTTTCGCCCTCTACGAGAACCATGCGGACCGCAGTGGGTGCCATCGACACGCCAAGTACGGTGTCCACTTCTCCTCCAAAGCTGCATTCTCGTTGACCGGGTCGGTCAACGACGTGAACGGAACAGGTCGAATACCCAATCCTGATACCGACGATACCCAGGGCCGGGCCCGGCGGCTACGGCCTGACCGGGGAATTCGCCGGGCTCACCAGCGACCATGGCCGCCGTGGCCCCAGCCACCGCCACCATGACCCCAGCCACCACCGCCGTGGCCCCAACCCGGACCACCGCCATGACCGCCGCCGTGGCCCCAGCCGGGTCCACCACCATCCCACGGGCCGCGGTCAGGTCCATGAGGACCGCCCCACGCCGGCGGCGGCGGAGCAAGCCCCGGAATCCCGGGAAGGATCGGCCCGAGCGGAATCGGTATGGGCACGATCGCGGGAGGCGGCGCCGGCGCGGGCGCGAATACGGGCGGCGGAGCCGGGGCGAACACGGGCGGCGGAGCGGGCGCGAACACCGGCGGCGGTGCCGGAGCCGGGACGGCCGCGTGAATCGGCGCCGGGGCGACCGCGGGGGCAGGGGCCTGCACGGGTGCGGCTTGCGGGACGGGTCGCGCGGCGGGAGCCGGGGCCGGGATCCGGGCCGGCGCGATCACGTTGTGGCTGAGGCTGGGCCGCGTATAGGCCGAAGGCCGGATGCTGAACGCCAGCGAAATCACCAGCCCCATCACGCCGGCGACGAAAATGATCAGCACGCCCATCGCCACGAAAAACGGTCTGCGAGTTTCGGGTTCGTGCTGCAGTCGGTCGAAGTCGGGATACATGCCGGTGGTGAAGTCGTGCTGCTCGTCGACGCCGGCGTAGGCGTCGGGGCCCAGTTGGGTGTAGACGGCCGCTGAATCGTCGGCGACGGCGCTGTAGGCCAGCGCGTCGGCGCCCGCTTCGGCGCTGGGTACCGCCGCTTCAGCGACGGCCAGGTATCCGGGCGTGTCCACATGCTGGCTCACCGAACCGGTACCGGGGTCCAGCGCGTAGGCCAGGGCGGCGGTCGAGGAAGCGAACAGCGGCGCATTGGCCGACGCCAGCGCCGCGCCACGGGCCAGTGCTGTTTCGGGATGCTCGGGCACGCTCAGCGGCAGTGAGGTGGCGTCCTCGAGCGCTGGCTTGATCAAAGGAATGTCGACGCCCGAGCCCACTACCAGCAGGCCTTCTGGCTGCAAATCGAGTTGCTCGGCAGCAGACACCAAGTTGACCAGCGCGGCCACTGCCTGGTCGTCGTCGTCGGGCAGTTGCTCGCGTTGGACATCGATGATCGAGCCGTCGGTGGTGTTCACCACCGCCAACGTCGCCGAATCCGGCTCGACGTAGAGCAGCGCGTTGTGGGAGTAGCCGGTGGCGCTGCCCATCGACTGCGCCAGCGCGGCTGCGGCCAGGAACGACGACACCAGCATCACGTTCTCGACCTTGCGAGCGGCCAACACGTCGCGCAGTTCGGCCGCTGCCCGCTGGTCAGTCCAGGTCACCCCGGTCGAGCGCAGTTCGTAGCCGGCCTCGTTGGCGCCTTCGCGGGTGCCGAGGATAGCGGCGACCACCTGATCTGGCGCGCTGAAGGTAGCCGGGTCATCGGATTCGGCGACCGCGAAGTTGTCCTCATCGACGGTGAGACCGTCGGCATTTTCGCCCTCAACCAGCACGATGCGGACCGTCTTGGATGCCATCGACACACCGAGTACGGTGTCCACAAATCCTCCCGCCACTTTGCTCGTCGTCCGCGGGCCTTCTGCGATTACGGACCATTGAGGTCGCCAACACAGAAGTTATCGCCACTCCGGAGCGCAGCGTTACAAACGCGGACTTAGCTGTGTTCTACGAAGATATGACCAGGAGAGCAACGGTCGAAACATGCCCCCCGGCCGACCCTTCGACCACGATTTTACCTTGTTGCGCGCTCCGCCACCCGGGCTAGTGGTGTCCGCCGCCATGGCCGCCGCCGAAGCCGCCGCCGTGCCCGCCACCGAACCCGCCGCCGCCAAAGCCACCACCACCGAATCCGCTGTGGCCGCCACCGAACCCACCAGGCCCGCCACCAAACTCACCCGGCCCGCCGCCGAACCCACCCGGTCCGCCGCCAAAGCCACCCGGGCCGCCGCCGAACCCACCAGGCCCGCCACCAAAGCCACCAGGGTTGCCACCAAACCCACCCGGGCCGCCACCAAACTCACCAGGCCCGCCACCAAAGCCACCAGGGTTGCCACCAAACCCACCCGGGCCGCCACCAAAGCCACCCGGCCCCCCGCCGAACCCACCAGGCCCGCCACCAAAGCCACCAGGGTTGCCACCAAACCCACCTGGATTACCGCCCGGGTTGCCGCCACCAAAGCCACCGGGGTTACCGCCGGGATTGCCACCGAAACCGCCGGGCCCCTGCTGCGGGGCCGGAGATGAGATTCCCGGAATACCCGGGATTCCGGGAATGCCCAGTATGGGTATTCCCGGAAATAGCGGTGCCCGCGGAGCAGGAAGGTGTACCGGCTCGGGCATCTGCACGGGCGGCTGCTCCGGTAGTTGCACTGGCGGAGTCGACCCGTGGACCGGACCCACGTGTACGGGATTCGGCGTACGCAACGGAATCGGCACCGGGAGCGGCACCACGACCGGGGCGGGGGCGGCCACCGGCATCGGTGGAGCCGCGACGGGAATCGGCGGGGCGGCGGGTGCCGGAGCCACCGGCCGCGCTGCCGGAATCGGCGCGTTCACGCGCGGGGGCACCACCGCCGGGACGCTCATGCGGTGAGCTTCCGGCACGTCGACTCTCGCCGGAGCCGCAGCGGGTGCCGGAGACTGGATGATGAGGTTCTGCAGCGGTCGGGGAAGCAGAGCCACACTTGGTCGAATCCCAAGCGCCAGAGCAACTTCCAGCGAAAGCGCGGCGGCGACGAAGACTACCGCGAGGATGCTACCGACGAGCACCAGGCGTCGCCGCTCAGGCTCGCTTTCAAAGTGCTCGATGCTTTCAAAGTGCTGGTCGCCCAATTCATCCCGCACCATGGTGTGGGCGTCGGCGTCCTCATCCGGAACAGCGCTATAGGCGAGATCGTCTTCACCCAATGTGGTACCAAGCGGAACATCGGGTGCCGCAAGGTATCCCGGCGACACGGCGTAGGGATCGATCGCGCCGGTGCCGGGATCGAGCGCGTAGGCCAGCGCCGCTGTCGAGGACGCGAAAAGCGGAGCGTTAGCGGACGCCCGGGCGGCGCCCCACGCCAGCGCGGTCTCGGGCTCTTCGGCCGCGGTGACCGGAATCGTTGTCACCGCCTCCAGCTGAGGCTTGATCGCGGCGACGTCCACACCAGAGCCGACAATGAACACGCTCTGCGGGCGCGTCTCCAACGCCTCCAGACCGGCCACCATTCCGGCTAATTCGGCGACGCTGTGGCCGCCCGACATCAACTCCTTGTGGACGTCGCTGATGGAGCCGTCAGCGGAATCGACGACAGCCAGCGTCGCGGTGTGGGGCTCGAGGAAGAGTAGGGCGGTGTGCGCATCGCCGACCATGCAACCGACCGTCTGCGCCAACGCGGCCGCGGCCATGAACGAGGACACCAGCATGACGTTTTCGACTTTGCGAGTGGCGAGGGCATCCCGCAGAGCAGCCGCGTCGACCGGATCGGTCCACGTAACCCCGGTCGATGTCAGCGCATGACCGGCCTCGATGGCACCTTCACGGGTGCCCAGGATCGCTGAAATCACCTGGTCGGCCGCGGTCAGTGTGGCCGCATCGTCGTCGGTGGCGATGTCGAACTCGTTGTCCTCGACGGTAACGCCATCGGCGTTTTCGCCCGCGACGAGCAGCATCCGGACCGATGTGGGTGCCATCGACACCCCGAGCACGATGTCCATCGCGCCTCCAAGAGCCAGTCGTAGCGCGCCACGGCTTTAGGCGGAGGGAACACCGCGTCCGGCGCTACATATGAATCGTCGCGATAGAACCTGTGCTGGACTGCAGGTGAACTTAAGTGGACCTTATGAAATTGAGATACGACCGTGACGGGGTCGGTCCGCGTTGGCCCTGGTATTTCGACCCGACTGTCGCGCTGCCATAGGGATGCTCGGCAGGACTGGTCAGCCGAAGGATGCACAGCTGGCCGATTTTCATTCCAGGCCACAGCGTGATCGGCAGGTTGGCGACGTTCGAGAGCTCCAGCGTGATGTGACCGCTGAAGCCAGGATCGATGAAGCCGGCGGTGGAATGGGTGAGCAGTCCCAGGCGTCCCAGCGACGATTTGCCTTCGAGGCGCCCCGCTAAATCCTCCGGCAGCGTGCACGTCTCCAGCGTGGAGCCGAGCACGAACTCTCCGGGATGCAGCACGAACGGCTCGCCCTCGGCCGGTTCCACCAAGCTGGTCAGCTCGTCCTGTTGCAGCGCCGGGTCGATGTGGGTATAGCGGGTGTTGTTGAAGACCCGGAACAAACTGTCGAGGCGAACGTCGACGCTGGACGGCTGGACCAGGGCGTCGTCGAACGGGTCGATTCCCAACCGGCCGGCGGCGATTTCGGCTCTGAGATCGCGATCGGAAAGCAGCACGCGACGAGCGTAGCGGCTCGGTTACCGCTCGCGATGTCGATGATCTCCCGAGCGCCGGATGTTAGCCTTCTTCAGGCTTCATCGCCGATGTAGTTCAATGGCAGAACATCAGCTTCCCAAGCTGAATACGCGGGTTCGATTCCCGTCATCGGCTCCACCTCTGAGCTGCGGCGGAAACTCGTTGAGCCGATCGATCCAACAGCGTCAGCGGAACTGCAGCCCTTTGATGTCGATCGCCACGACGTTGCTACCCGGTGGGTCTCTTCTCTCACCCCGACGACAGGCGCTCCATCAGCTGTTCGAACATCGCAACCGCATCCCAGCCAGCGCCGCCGCGTATGGCCGACTTGCGCATTTTCACGAAAACCGTCGCTTGGCCCGACTGCATCGGTCTCGCATTGTCTCTCGGACCTAGCCGGCTCACCGCGAAAAGCGTTTCATCAGTTGGCAAAACAGAGCAGACATCTGCGTAACTGATACGGGTGCCGGCATCACACGAGTACCCCAGTAAATACTCGAACACGGCGCTAGCGAAGAAGACGGCACCGTCGTCCGAGATGGCTATGACAGGGACCGGGCACCGCTCAAGCGCCCTGAGAGCCGGTGACCCGCGCGATTCTGCTGGCCGCAGCGGAGGTTCGCTCGACAGCATCGCGAAACCTCAATGCGCACACGCTGATTTTTCAACGCACGGCGGTCTCAGTTTCGGTGACTAAGCACCGTTCAGGTCGACCGAGTATCTCCGGAAGTTCTGGTGAGATTGGCCTGAACTATCCAGCATGTCAGCGACGTAGTCAACACTACAGTCGAGGAAGATAGCGACGCTGACCATATTCGAGATCAGCGCTACTGACGTCTGGCGCCCCCGCAATTCCGCCGTGCGGGATAAGGAGCGCAATCCGTAAGGGGAAAGCGAGTTTTTGACTTAGCGGCCGCCGCCGGCCCCGCCGCCGAGGATCCGCCCGCCGCCGGCACCGCCCCCGCGGCCGCCGCCGGCCCCGCCACCGAGGATCCGTCCGCCGCCGGCCCCGCCGCCGTCAATGATGGTTGTGCTGGTCTGAGTCATGAAGACAGGCTATCGCCGAATCCTTAGTGACCGCAATATCATTCGAAGTAAACACCAGCCCCGCCTATCTTGAACACAGGCAGTAGTTCCGATTAACAACGGGTGTTGCCAACGCACCGAGCGCTGGCTGGACTACGACAGTAACGGCGTCACGACGGCGATCGGCTATACCGTCGACAACGCCCGCCATCACGAGTAATACCTCGCAAAACGTGTGCCCCGATCATCGCTCAAGGGGGATCCGCTCTAGCTGAGGCCCTTCGCAAAACCGGTGAGATCGCGCACGCTGGCGGCGAAAACATCGGGCATCGCGCCCGCCAACAACATGTCGCCGCCGTGACACGTACCCGCGACCACCCGGCCCACGGCAGGCACGCCCGCGCGCACCAGACGCCGGTAATAGTCCAAGCCTTCGTCGCGCATCGGGTCGAGCTCATTCACCGAAATCACATGCGGCGGTAGACCGCTCAGGTCGTCGGCGGTGGCGACACCGGCGAAACACGTGGGGTCGTTGGCGTGCGTACCGTCGGGGTCATAGATCGAGCCCAGCAACTCTGCCTGCTGGAGGTTGATGAAGTAGCCGTCGCACTCACGCAGCGACGGCAACTCGTCAGGAGCCTCGTGCCACCGGTTAGAGATGTAAGGGCATTGCGCGTAGAACCCAGCGATGTCGTGTAACCATCCTTCTCGCTTAGCCTTGTGCCCCACCGTGAGAGTGAGATTGCCGCCGCCGGACTCGCCGGAGACGATCAGATGGCTGACGCCGAGTTCGGCGCGATGCGCCGCAACCCATCGCACGCCCGACGCGCAGTCGTTCAGTCCGGCCGGAAATGTATGCGGGCCAAGCTTTCCCCCGGAATTGCGGAATTCGACGCCGACGACGACGAGGCCGGTACCCGCCAGGTACTCCCGGATTCGCACGTACATCATGTCGGCGGCGCTGGCGATGGCCATGCCGCCGCCATGAAGATGCACCACCGCCGGCAGCGGACCGTCGGCGTCCGGTCGACTGATGTACAGCGTGACGTCGTTGCCGTCCTCACCGGTGATCGTCGTCGTCGTAGTGGTGACGCCATCCGCGTCGGGAACGCCGGACGCGAAGGCCTCGAGTACGGCGCCAATGCCCGCCTCGCACATCTCCGCATACGCGCGGCGTTCCTCCAGCGGCGCATCGATGGTGAGCGGCACGACGGGCATGTTCGCGTCGAACCCGAATTGCGCCAGCGCCTCGACCATTCGCGGGTCCGACCGGGGGTCGGTTCCTAGCGAACAGTCCGGATCGCCGAGACGGCCTTGTCCCATGTGGCGACGGTACATCGACGGGCACGCGCAGACTGCAAGTTAGCGCAGTTCTAGTCCGACTCGACCACTGCCCTGATGCGTTCGAGCGTCGTCGTCATGTCGCGAATGTTGCGCCTGCGCCGCAACTCGCCGAGGAGAAATTGAACGAACCGCGGCATCCCATAGTTTTTGACCCGGAACGATTCGGTGACATCCGTGCCCGATGAGGTGGGAGCGAATCGGTAATGCCAATTATTCACCGGAGTATCACCGACGAGAACCTGAAAGCCGAACTCCCGGCCCGGCTCGCACGCGGTGATTCGACAGGTAGTCCAATAGACCGGCCCGATTTCGTTTCGTTTCACGTGCCCCCGGAAACGAACGCCCACCGCGGGGCCGGTTGCTCCGTCGAGCCATTCGGCCTCGAACGTCTCGGGAGAAAAGCGCCCGGTATTGCGTATATCGGACACCAACCGCCAAATGTCCTCGGCCGGCGCTTCCATGTGTACCGTCACGGATTCATGCATTGACGGAGCGTAGGCGAACATTGGGCCTCCGCGGCACGTTCAGCGGGCCGACATCGAAATAAACCTCGCGGCAATCGGTTTCGAGCCGCCGCGAATACCCGGCTGGTAGCTTGATCGGCTATGGGTGCATTAGATGGACGCGTTGCCTTGATCACCGGTGGAGCTCGCGGCCAGGGTCGCGCGCATGCGCTGGCCCTGGCAGCCGAAGGCGCCGACATCGTCGTCGCCGACGCCCCCAACGCGATGCCGGACCTGACCTACCCGCTCGGTACCGAGGACGACCTACGCGAGACGGCGAAGCTGGTCGACGAGCTCGGCCGGCGTTGCGTGCCGCTGACCCTCGACGTTCGCGACGGTGCCGCGGTCAACGCCGCGGTCGAACAGACCGTCGCCGATCTGGGCAGCCTCGACATCGTGGTGGCCAACGCCGGCATCGTCAGCACCGGGCCCCTCGACGAGGTCAGCGACCGTATCTGGCAGCAGCTGATCGACACCAACTTGACCGGCGCATTCCACACCCTGCGCGCAGCAATACCGGTGATGCGGCGACAGCGCTTCGGCCGGATCGTCGTCACGTCGTCGATGGGTGGCCGGATGGGCATCCCCGATCTGGCCGCCTACAACGCCACCAAGTGGGGCGTCATCGGCCTGGCGAAATCTGCCGCGTTGGAGGTCGCCAAAGAGGGCGTGACGATCAACGTCGTCTGCCCCACCACGACGCAGACGCCGATGGTGCAACCCACTGGCGGCGGCGACATCTCAGACGACCTCGTGCGCCGGATGATGAAGGCCAACCCGATCCCGCAGCCGTGGCTGCAGCCCGAAGACGTCAGCCGCGGAGTGCTCTATCTGGTCACCGATCCCGGGGTGATCACCGGCAGCGTTCTTGAAATCGGGCTCGGCGGCAGCGCCCGCATCCACTGACACGAGGAGCTGTCCAGTGTGCGATCGGTTCATCGTGCCAACGGCCGTCCTGCGCAGGTTCGCCGAGGACGACTCGATTCCCGAAGAGTCTCGACAGGCGATCCGCGACAGTGTCGCCGTCGAGGGCACGTGGCGGGACCTGCGCGACGCGCACACCACCGCGACACAGGCCGGTCTGTTGGCGGCCGAAATCACCGGCCTGTGTCTTGCCACCGCACTCGCCACCGTGCCGACGGTGACGGTCTATGACTGCAAGAACACTCAATCGCTGCCCGGTTCGCCGGTCGCGCATCCCGGCGATAGCGCGGACGGCACGGCGAAACGTGCGTTCGATACCACCCGCGCTGTTGTCGACTATTACCGAGAGTGCTTCGGACGCAACTCGGTTGACGACGCCGGGATGACGCTGATGTCGTCGATCCACTACGGCGTGCGCTACGACAACGCGTTCTGGAACGGCGCCCAGATGACCTATGGGGACGGCGACGGCCGGGTATTCACCGACTTTACGAAATCAGATGACGTGATCGGCCACGAGTTGACCCACGGCGTCACACAATTCACGGCAGGTCTCAACTACTCCGATGAGCCTGGAGCTCTCAACGAGAGCATCTCGGATGCCTTCGGGGCGATGTTTCACCAGTGGCGAAACAAACAGGACGTCGCCGGCGCCAGCTGGCTGATCGGACCTGGCGTCCTTGGTCCGGCGGCAATTGCGAAGGGGTACAACTGTCTTCGCAATATGGCCGATCCCGGCTCCCGGCAGTGCCTGTCGCCGCAACCGTCGCACTACTCGGACTACATCGCCGGTGGCGACCCGCACGAGAACAGCGGCATCCCCAACCACGCCTTCTACCTGTCGGCCACGAATGTCGGTGGGCGATCATGGGAAAAGACCGGCAAGGTCTGGTACGCGGCGCTGACAAGCCCGAAAGCCAATCCATCCATGGACTTCGGCGAGTTCGCCGCCCTGACCCGGTCCGCCGCGAGATCGCTGTTCCCCCGCGATCGCGACGTCTATCGTGGGATCGACGACGCATGGACTCGGGTCGGCATCGCGCCTCCCGACGTCGCTGTCTGAGCCGACAACGATCGAGGCGAGCAATGCAGTACATCATCGAGCGACGCGGCGGCTTGGCCGGCCTGAAGGCCAGTTGCACCCTCGATGGCAACGCGCTGCATCCCGACGATCGCGAGGCACTCGAGCACCTTCTCGACAGCGAAGAACCCCTGGGCACGGATTCCGGCGCCGACCGCTACACCTATCTCGTTACCCGCCAAAGCTCGTCGGGCACGACGACGCGGGAAATACCCGAAAGCGTGATGCCCCCCACGGTGGCAAGCGTTGTCACGCCGGACATCTGAGCATCAGGCAGCTGACTTCTCCAGGATGTGCACACCGCACGCCGACCCGAGCCCGATCACGTGAGCCAGCCCGACCTTGGCGTTCTCGATCTGGCGGTCACCCGCCTCGCCACGTAGGTGATGGCAGATCTCCCAGATGTTGGCGATACCGGTGGCCGCGATGGGATGGCCCTTGGACTGCAGCCCACCCGACACGTTCACCGGGGTCGAGCCGTCGCGCCACGTCGCACCCGAGTTGAAAAAGTCAGCGGCGCCGCCCTTTTCGCACAACATCAGGTTGTCGTAGTGGACCAACTCGGCGGTGGCGAAGCAGTCGTGCAATTCGACCAGGTCGAGATCGCTCGGTCCGATACCGGCCTGCTCGTAGGCGGTCGCGGCGGCGTTGCGAGTCAGCGTGTTGACGTTCGGCAACACCTGGCAGCCATCCTCGAACGGGTCGGTGGTCAGGATCGACGCCGCGACCTTGACCGCCCGCTTGCGCTGCTGCAAGGCCAGCGACTTCAACGTCTCGCCGTTGCACACCACGGCGGCCGCCGCTCCGTCACAGTTGGCCGAACACATCGGCCGGGTGTTCGGGTAGGCGATCATGACGTCGTTCATGATCTGCTCCAGGGTGAACTTCTTCTGGTAGGCGGCCAGGGGATTCAACGTCGAATGCGCGTGGTTCTTCTCGCTGATCTTGGCGAACAACTCGAAGCTCGTACCGCCGTACTTATGGCCGTACTCGGTGCCGATCTGAGCGAACACGCCGGGCATGGACTCGGTGCCGATCCGCCCGTCCACCGGAGCGACCGCGCCGTAACGGCCTTTGCGCTCCCAGATATCGGCGTCACTCTTCTTCGTCCCGGCACCACCGAGCAGCCCGGCGCCGGACAGCTTCTCCACCCCCACCGCCAGGCCGTACTTCACCTCGCCGGCCTTGACGGCCATGATCGCCGTCCGAAGCGCGGTGGCGCCGGTCGCGCAGGCATTGGCCACGTTGTAGACCGGGATCCCGGTCTGGCCGATCTGCTTCTGCAGTTGCTGCCCGATTCCGGCATTGGCCGCCATCAGGTTCCCGGCGGCGATGACGCCGATGTCGGCCATCGTCACGCCCGCATCGGCGAGCGCGCCGGTCGCGGCCTCAGCCGCGAGGTCGACCGTGTCTTTATCGGCGTGCTTGCCGAATTTGGTCATCCGGATGCCGAGGATCCAAATGTCGTCGCTGGCGCTCATGGGCTACTCCTTGTATCTACGGATCGTCAGGTCGCGGGTTCGAAGCCGAAGCCGATCGCCTCGGTTCCGGCCGAATCGCTGCCGATCGCGAATGTCGCCAGCCGCACCTTCATGCCGTCGTGGATGTGCTCGGGGTCGGGCTCGATGTTGATCAAATTGGTGCGCACCTGAGTGCCGTCGCAGTCGACGACGGAGGCGACGAACGGGGTGGGAATGCCGGGTGCGGCAAAAGTAACGATGGTGAATGCCCGGACGGTGCCCTCGGTGGGCACCGCAACTGTGGTGAATTCCGACCCGAAACAACTCGCGCAGGCATTGCGCCGATCAAAAAATCGGGCGCCGCAGTTTGTGCATTCCTGCGCGACCAGGTGTGGGTCGCCGTCGTCGAGCACCAGGTAGTCGACCAGTGGAATCTGACCCGTCATAACACCTCCGTCGTCGGTACCACTGACCGTAGCGACTTCGGCTCAGCCCAGATGCCGAATATCTGGATCAGATGCAGCAAGAGCGAGACCTCCCCGCCGCCTTGGGATGTGCGTGCTGCCGAGGACAGCGCCCACGTTGTGGAATTTCTCATATCAGGCGCTTACGCCGACGATGACGCTTTGTTCAGCGGTTTTGTCATCTGGACCGACGATATCGTTGCCGCCCGGGGTGTTCCGGCGACAACGTTGTTTCCCACCCTCGACCTTGTGGGTAAACATCTGCATGAAGTTCCGTGCTGTCGACGCTTACCGCTGGCAGCCGGATCCGCCCTCGCCGACGAGAAGAGTTCGGCGACCGACCCCCAACTGAAACCATGACCTACTCCCTGACGATCACCACTTCGGCACGGTCGACCTTTATTCGGATCGCCGGCGACCTCGACTACCAGACCACCGATCACTTTGTCGAGGTCGCATCGCACCTGCTCGCTCAGCGGCGCACCATGCGCGACCTTCATCTTGACTTCAGCGAGTTGGCGTTCTTGGACTCCGCAGCACTGTCCGGGCTCCTCCTGCTGCACGGCCGCACATCCCAGGCCGGGGTAGCGCTGCACCTCGACCATCGACCGCAGTTCCTCGATCGCGTCCTGCAGGTGACCGGGCTGTTCGACCACTTCGACCTGACCCGCAGCGATGCCGAGACCGGCGATCCCGGCTTGCTGAGCCAGGCCCGTTCGGGCGGATCAGGCGCTCGCTGAACCCTGAGCCTGCGGTTATCGCGGGACGTGGCCGAAACGTGATCAAGGCTTTATCGAATCGCGCACGCGGCCTTACACTTCCAACATTCCGGACATGCCTACGATCGCTATTGCAACCTCATCTACTAAAGGAATGGGTGCATGCGCGCGGTCTTGAAATCTGCTCTGGTGGCGGCTGGCACCGCCGCATCCGTGGTCGCCGGCCCCTCGGGGGTAAGCCTGGCCGCATCGGACCAGTCATACCGATTCCCGGTGGCCTCAGTGGCGCCGGCAGCAGGTGAGGTTGTTGGTGTCGCACACCCCGTCGTCATCAACTTCCGCTCACCCGTCGTCAACCGCAAAGCCGCGGAGCGCGCCGTACACGTTACGTCCTCGCCGTCGATGACCGGCAAGTACGAGTGGATCAACAGCGCTGTTGCGCAATGGGTTCCAGATCGATTCTGGCCGGCTCACAGCACAATTGCGTTGTCGGTGGGCGGTGCGTCGGCAGAGATCAAGACCGGGCCCGCAGTGCTCGGTGTCGCCGACATCTCTGACCACACGT
Source organism: uncultured Actinomycetota bacterium (assembly GCA_963824335.1). Classification (GTDB taxonomy): domain Bacteria; phylum Actinomycetota; class Actinomycetes; order Mycobacteriales; family Mycobacteriaceae; genus Mycobacterium. The sequence goes on along the minus strand of CAWGPB010000033.1, from coordinate 62,665 downwards.
TCACTGTCAGCGTCGACGGGGTTCCGCGAACGCCGGCGCAGCAGCTGCCGGCACCGCACCACCAACCGCACCTGGGCGAACCAGGCGTGATGCCCGCCTCGATGGGCCGGCCGCACTTCCCTACGCCGGTCGGCGTCTACACAGTGCTGTCGAAAGAGCGCACGGTGATTATGGATTCGAGCAGCGTCGGTGTGCCGATCACCGACCCAGAGGGCTACAAGACCCCGGTGGAGTACGCCACCCGCTTCACCAGCCGCGGACTCTTCGTGCACGCGGCCCCGTGGGCCCTGCAGTCCCTGGGCCGCGAAAACGTCAGCCACGGCTGCATCAGCCTGAGCCCCGCCGACGCCGAATGGTACTTCAACACGGTCAACATCGGCGACCCGATAGTGGTCAAGGAGTAAGGCGCGCAGCCTTTTTCATCCTGACAAGGAAAAGCCCCCCGGCTTGGCTCGGGGGGCTTTTTCTTGTGACGCTATCCAGTGGGACCCGGCATCAGCGGCTGGCCGGGCATCGGCCCGCTCGTCGGCGCCGAACCCGTCGGCGCACCTTTGCCGCCTGCGACACCGGCCATGTCCACGATTGGCGCGCCCGGCAGGCCACCCAACGCGATCAGCGGAGCACCAGCCGGAACGGCAACGGGCAGTGGGGCGCCCGCGCCGGCAGGCACCGGCGCTCCGGCGGGAAACGGAAGTCCGGCCGGAATCGGAGCACCGGCCGGGATAGGAGCACCAACGGGCAGCGGGGCTGCCACCGGCGCGCCCGCCATGTCCGCGATTGGCGCGCCCGCGGGCGCACACGCCGCACCGGCAGCACCGGCAGGACCGGCAGCTCCGGCAGCCGGAGCCGCGACTTCGCCTGCCGACCCGTACATGCATGCGGCGCCGCCCGTCTTCAGCGGAGCCGCCGTTGCGCCCGGGCTCAGAGCCATCGCGGCACCGCAAAGTCCAATTCCAGCAACAACTTTGATGCTGAATCGGTCGAAGGTTGTCATCGACGTCAACTCTCTTTCACGCCCGGGTAGATCAACACGGTGCAGCGGCACCGGGCCGCGCTTCTTGCGGCCAACTCATTTTTAATGGACCGGTGTTCAACACGCACCCCGCCACACCCGACTGTTTCCAAATAGAGACGTTTCGTCCGGTTTATTGGACTATGAATCAAATGACCCGCGGTGGGCTTTCGAACAAAGAGCGCCAGATCATCATACTGACCAGGCGAAACCTGCACCAGCCCTTGATGTTTGAATCGAAACATCACAATTCGGCATCGACGGCCTTGCGGGACTGGGCTTTTCCGCTTTCGTCAGCGGATGTAGACCTCTCCGCCGGTCGGGTATCCCCCACCGTGAGTGGTGATGTGCACGTGGTCGTAGTGGCCGTATCCGGATCCGGACGGGCCGCTGGGGGTGTAGTACGTACCGCGCCAGATGCAATCTTGCAATGAGAACTTGCCGGCGTTCTTGAGCGCGAACGCGACAATCTCGTTGCCGAGCGCGATGCCGGCAGCGCTGGACGGGTTGGGGATCATCACGTCGAGGGCCAGGCCCCGCGGGTGCCACGGTAGCGAGTCCGGCCGGACGCCGCCGATGCTCTTGATCTCCGGGAAGATCGCGCTGATGGTGCGGGCCACCAGGATCGTCTTGACCTGAAGGCCGTGTTCGGGAGCGACATCCGCGATCAACATCTGCGGGGCGTTGTTCGGTGCGACGTGCCAGCGCGACGCACGCGACGCGGCGGTCGGATCGGTAGGAGCACTGTTCGGCTGAACAGTGGAGGCGGCCCAGGACGACGCCGTCGGGTTGGCGGCGGTCATCTGCAGGTGACAGCACGCGGTTGAGGCATCAGCTACCGAATCTGCCTTGCCATGGTGCCCCTCGGCAGGGGCGCTGCCGCCAAGGGCAAATATGACAGCGGCGGGCGCGATGACCGCAGCCATCACTACCGGCGACTTTCGCCCTCCGCTGGCTAATTCGTGACGGGGCACGGCAGCAGCTTACGAGCAAATCGCGAATAAGTCACGATCAGGTAACGTCCCGAAGGGGAAGTTGCGTTACCTCGCAGATCAGGCCCTATCGCCGTCCAGCATCCAGTTGCCGGGCGCGGGTGCGAATCGCAGCGCTGGCGCCGGAGGCAGCGAGCGCCGGCGGTCGACCGATATCGCGTCAAGCATCAGCACGACATAGCGCCGCCAGCCGTCGTCGTCGTCGTCGTCCATCGTCCATAAGACGCTGTGCAGCATCGCGATCATGCGAGGTAGATCGGCGGACACCAGATCGGTCCGTACGACGCCGGCCTGCTGGCCCCGACGGGCGAGCTCGTTGAGCGCGTCGTACAGGGCGGTCGAGACGTCCGGCGTCAGCGACCCGGCCCTGCGGACCGCGGTCAAGAGGTTGTGTTCCCGCGCGCCCAGCGATATCGCGGCGTCGATCAGCTGCGCCAGACCCTCCAGCGGGTCGGTGGCGCCACGGACGGCCTCGATCGTCGGCGTCAGGTCCTCGGCGATGCATTGGTCCAGGGCGGCCCGGACCAGCTCGCCCTTGGTCGGAAACCTGCGGTAGAGCGTGCGCTCGCCGACCCCGGCCCGACGGGCAACCGCCTCCATCGGAGCCTCCGGCCCCAGCTCACCGTAGACATCCCGCGCGGCACGCAGGATGCGCTCTGCGTTGCGCGCGGCATCGGCACGCAACGGCCGGTCAGACACCGAAGTCATGGCCTCAGCTTAACTGACTGTTGACTGCCATTTAGGTGACCTTTAGGCTCTGCAATTGACAGCCAACTGACACTTAACGGGAAACGCCGGTGACTTCAACGACTTCCGATCTGCCCGTGATTCCGATGCAGCGTGCCACGCGGTGCCCGCTCGCACCGCCGACCGAATTCGCGGACTGGCGGCAAGAGCCCGGCCTTCGGCGGGCGATGTGGAACGGCCAACAGGTGTGGTCGGTGAGCCGCTACCACGACATCCGGGCCGCGCTGGTGGATCCACGGCTATCGGCGCGAACCCTCCCGGATCTGTTCGGAGAGTCCAGCGACGCGCCGGTAGTTTTCGCGCGCATCGACGATCCCGAGCATCACCGGCTGCGGCGCATGATGACCAGCCAGTTCACCTTTCGGCGGACCGAAGCGATGCGGCCGCAGATACAGGAACTGGTCGACAAGTACCTCGACGCGATGATCGACAAGGGGCCGCCTGCCGACATCGTGCGCGACTTCGGGCTCCCGGTGCCGTCGCTGGTGATCGCGCTGCTGCTGGGCGTCCCTCCCGAAGACCTCGAGCTGTTTCAGCACAACTCCACCGCCGGATTGGACGTGAATTCCACCGACGAACAACGGGCGCAAGGCTTCATGGAGATGTACGCCTACATCCAGGAATTGGTCGCGCGCAAGGAGCGCGACCCCGGCGACGACCTGATCAGCCGTCTCATTACCGACTACGTCGCGACGGGCCAGCTCGACTACAACACCGTGGCCGTCAATGGCGTGGTCATGATGCTGGCCGGCCACGAGACCACGGCCAACATGATTTCGCTGGGAACCGTTGCGCTGCTGGAGAATCGCGAGGTGTTCGAGCGACTCGGCCACACCGACGACCCCGCCGTCATCGCCAACGCCATCGAAGAACTCTTGCGTTACCTGTCCATCGTGCACGCCCAGGTGGACCGGATCGCGACCGAAGACCTCGTGCTCGGCGGCCAGCAGATTCGCGTCGGGGACCGATTGCTGATGAATCTGCCCGCCGGAAACTGGGATAGCGAATTCGTCGACAACCCGGAGACTTTGGACATCGCCCGAAACGCCCGTGGGCATGTCGCTTTCGGCTACGGAACGCACCAGTGCATCGGAGCAAACCTGGCGAGGGTCGAAATGCAGGTGGCGTTCGCGACGTTGGCGCGCCGACTTCCCGGGCTTCGACTGGCGGTGCCGCACGATGAGCTGAAGTTCAAGGATGCCGACATCTACGGCATGAAAGAACTGCCGGTCAGCTGGTGAGCAACGACCTGCGCTTCGACGACCAGGTTGCTGTGATCACCGGCGCCGGCGGCGGTTTGGGTTTGCAGTACGCGTTGCTGTTGGCCTCCCGCGGCGCCCGCGTCGTGGTCAACGACATCGGCGGCTCGGTGACGGGATCGGGTTCGAACACCGGCGCGGCGACCGCGGCCGTCGAGGAGATCCGCCGCCACGGCGGCGACGCGGTCGCCGACACCCACAGCGTGGCCACACCCGAAGGCGGACAAGCGATTATCGACTCCGCGCTGGACGCGTGGGGACGTGTCGACATCGTGATCAACAATGCCGGCATCGTGCGCGACGCACCGTTCGAGGACATCACCGCCGATCGACTCGATCCGCTGCTGGACGTGCATCTGAAGGGCGCGTTCCATGTGGCCAGGCCCGCCTGGATACGGATGCGTAAACAGGGGTACGGAAGAATCCTGAACACCTGCTCGGCCGCCGGACTGCTTGGCGCCGAGCGGATGAGCAACTACGGCTCGGCGAAAACCGGCTTGGTCGGGTTGACCCGGGTGCTGGCAGCCGAGGGCGCCGACCACAACATCAAGGTCAACGCGATCGCGCCGATCGCCTACACCCGGATGCTGGCCCACTCGGTCGAGCGCGCCGGCCAGCCAGACGACCCGTCGGCTCGGGCGATACTGGATGATCTTGTGGCGCAATACCTTCAGAGGCTGGATCCGGCGCTCGTCGCCCCGGTCGCGGCGTTTCTGACCCATCGGGACTGCCCGGTATCCGGTGAGATCTACACCGTCGGCGCCGGGCACGTCGCCCGGTTCTTCATCGGCCGGACCACGGGCTTCTACAGTCCCGCGCTCACGGCCGAGCAGGTGCGTGACCACCTTGACGAGATCCGCGACGAGTCCGGTTACACCGTGCCGGGTGGGCCCGCCGACGAGATGGCCGCATTATTCGCCATGATCATGGCCGACCAGCCCGGCTGAGCGTCTACAGGTGGCTGGCGGCGTAGCCCGCTGCCTGCGCGGTCATTCCGTTCACCGGATATGACGTGTGCGCGAAGCTCGGCAGACCGCCGGGATCGCCGTTGCAAATCGTGTCGCCGTCGGCGCACAGATCGTCGGTCTTCGGCACATACAGCGGGCCGACCACAATCGCCGGCGCGCCGTAATTCTGCAGCCACGCCTGCGACGGTTTGCCGAACAGCGTCACCGCGGCCACATGGTTGGCGATATCCGCCGGCATGGGCTTGGGCATGAAGGATGCGTACTCCGCAGGCACTCCCGCTGGGACCGACGCCGAGGTGACGGCGGCGGCCACCGCAGCGCCCTGCGAATAGCCGCCGAGCACAATCCTGGTCTTGGGGCAGTTGGCGGCGGTCGCTTCGATATGACTGCCGGCGTCCTTGACCCCGTCGAGGAAGCTCTGGGCGAACTCGATGCGGTCGGAGAAATTGCCGCTGGCCTCGTAGTTGACCGGATACACCTCGAGCGACTTGGGGCCGATCGCGGTGCGTAATTCGTCGACGAACGGCTGGCCGATGCCGCCGACGCCAACCGGCTCACCGGTGCCGCGGGCGAACACCGCCTCGACGTCAGGGCACGGTTGTGCAGCGGCGACCGGCATCGGCATGGTCAACAACCCGCCGAGGATCACCAGCGCCGCGGGAAAGACATGGCCAGTGTGGCGTAGGGGCATGGTGACCATTGTGTCGTAAAGAACGCGAACGTGCCGCAGCCGGGGATCAGCGTCGCGACTGCCCAGCGAAACGGCTACGACGCCTCGTCGGAATGGTCGAGGACGCTCACCGCGATGCCGTAGGGAAGGAATCGGACTTTGCGGGTCGCGTCGGTGTTGTTCCGGTTCGCCCGCAAGGCGTCGAGTTCGGTGGCGTAGACCTCCTCGACGCGAGCGCCGCCGTCGGCGCTCACCGTGTAGATCGCCCACACCCCGTCGCCGGCTTCGCCGGTGGTTTCCGGCCGGGTCCGGGTCCGCCGTGCCAGATCTTCGAAGACCGTCGACCACCCGGCCCGCTCATTCGGCATGGTGAAAAACCGGCCGAAGCCCCCGAGTACCTCGCGAAGCCCCTCGGTCGCATCGCGAATCAGGTGTTCGAAGTCTTCCGGCTCGAAACCGAACCGACCCTGGTCGTCGTCCATTGCGGCCTCCTGGCTGCTCACACCGAATACACCCAGTGTGCGCATTTCGGGCGGCTTGCGCCACGCCTTAGTAGCCGTACCCCGGGCTGGCGTAGGGATTCTGCGGCGCGTACGGGCTCTGCTGGTACGGATTCTGCTGGTACGGGCTCTGTTGGTAGGGGTTCTGCTGCTGGTAGGGGTTCTGCGGCTGCTGGCTCGCCCCACCCTGGCCCTCGGGCACCTGGACCGGGATCGGTACCGGCACGAACGGCAGGTTCAGATATGTCGTCGTCATGGCCGGTGCGGTCGACGTCGGTGGCGGTGGCGGAGGAGGCGGCGTCGTGCTCGGGGTGGTGCTCGTTGCCTGCGGCGTCGTCGTCGTCGGCTGCGGCACGGTCGTCGTGGCTCGCGGCTTCGGCCGCGGTGGTGGTGGCGGATCGTAGGTCTCCACCGGCGCCGGCGCAGGAGGTGGCGGCGGGGGCGGCGGCGGGGGCGCCTCGCTGGTCGGCGGCGGAGCCACGCTCGGCGACGGCTCCGCGCTGGGCGGAGGCGGCGGCACCGGGCTCGACGACGGGAGTTGCGAGCTCAACGGCGGCGGGGGCGCCGTGGTGGTGCTACTGGGCAGCGTCGGCGCGCGGTCGCTACTGGTCAGCGTGAAGGCCACCCCGCCGATCGCGACCATCGAGACCAGCGCGGCGAGTCCCAGGAACAACTGCGGCAGTCGCGTTCCGCGGCCCCGACCCACGTCGAGCGGTTCGTACTTCGGCAGTTGCATCAGCTGCGACGGCGTCGCGCGGTCGTCGTCGGTGTCGTACGGCTCGCCGGTGTACAGAACCGGCTCGTCGTCGGAATCGTCGGCCTGCGACCACGCCAGCTCGGTCAGCCGTTCCGACGGGTCGTCGAACAGCGCACCGGCGGTCGGAATGTCGAACGTGCCGGTCGACGCACCGAACGTGCCGGTGGGGATACCGAGCGCGCCGGTCGGCTCAAGGAAGCGGCCGGTGGTGGCGAGGCCGCTGGTCGCCGTGGCGAAACCACCGGTCGACGCGCCCACCAGCGCAGACATTGTGGTTCCTTCGCGTTCTCCGTCGCGTTTCTCGATCGGCTGGCGGGCGGACAGCTTCACCGCGCCGACAGCCGTCGCGAGCCCGGGCTGCAGGGCGGTTATCACCGAGGTCTTGGTGTGCGACGAAAGACGCTGGGCGACAACTGGAATCTTGGCCGAACCGCCGGCCATCGCTACAGCTGCGAGGTCTTTGCTACGAATCCTGTTGCGCCGCAACATATCATCGAAGGCGGCGAACAAGCCGTCGAGCCGCCCTTCGATGAGGTCGTCGAACTCCGCTCGGCTTATTTTCAACCGGGTACGCTGACCGGGTAGGTCGAGAGCCAGCTCGGTGGTGTCTTCGGTCGACAGCCGCTCTTTGGCCAGCCGGCATCCTTCACGCAGGCCGGCGAACTGCCCGACGACTGCGGTGCTGGCGGGGTCGACGTCATTACCGTGGCCCGCGTTGTCCAACGCGTGGACCATCAACGCCTGGTCAACCAGGTCGCCGGAGAAGTCCTCATACCGCAGCGTGTCGGCGATCGGAGTGAAGTCCGACGCGGCGTCCGCCAAAGTGATGCTGGTCCCGCCACCGCCGAAATCGAGCAGCGCGACAACGCCCTTGCTGGGCAGGCGGGAATCGGAATTCAGCGCGGTCAGCGCCGCAACGGAATCCGGCACGAGTCGCGGCGCGATGCCGCCGTGGACGAAGTCGGCGTGGGTGTTCAGGGCGGCCTGCATGCCCCGCAACGCCTCCGAGCCCCAATGGGCCGGAACGGCCATGGTGATATTCGAGGTCGCGGTGTCGCCGCCGGTCTCGGCGATCAACGCATCCAGCGCTTCGACCAGCAACAGCGACGGGTCGTGGCTCGAACCGTCCGCAGATTTCAGGGGCGTCGAACCGCCGACTCGCTCGACAAAGCCGGTCATCAGCGTGCCGGTGTCCTCGCCATCCGGGTTGCTCACGGGCACACCGAGTTCCGGTGCACGGTCCGGAAAAAGCGTCAGCACGGCGCGCCGCGACACGGGCGGATTGCCGTTACGGACCGCGACTAGGTTTGTGGTGCCGATCGATAACCCCAACGGGTCATACATAACTCAAATACTTTCGTCGACAACATTCGGTGGCCAGCGTCAACGATAACGGCGGGTCGCGCTATGGCCATCGGGCACAACGTCATCGGTATCCGCTCGATGCGCTTGCGTCACCGAAGTGAGACAGCCGCCGGCTTGACAGATCGGGTCGCGTCAGACCACGGTCAGTGGCAGCGATTGCCGCGGCTGGAATTCGAACGTCGCCCCGCCGCTCACTTTGGCGATCGCAACCTCAGACAGCTCCTTTGCCGCCGTGTCGGTTTCGGACAACTCGGCGGTCCAGTCGGTGCTCGTGCCGGCTATCCGGACCTCGACGCGCGGGTCGATTGCGGTGGCAATCGCCTGCAGCGGCTGGATCGACTCCGGCGAACACAGCGAGATCCAGGCTGCGTCGTCGTGGGCCGGTGACCGGTGGATCGTCAGTCGGTCGCCGAACTCGGCGTTCACGTATCCACTGGGGTTGAACAACGGATGAAGCTCGAAAACCCTTCGGATACCGTCGATTCCGGCGGGTAGCTGGAGTGCCCGATGAATGCGTTCCGCGCCGAGACCGGCAACGCCGGTCAGTCCGCGGGTGCAGATCGAATCGGCCAGCTTGATGTCCGATCCGGCGCGCGCCCGCACCGCGATCGCGAAGGACAGATACAGCAGGTGCATCTGCAGGCATACTTCGTCGGCCATCCGCACCAGTGCCGAATGCGAGTACGCACCGAAGTCGAAGTCCGACACCACCGGGCCCGAATAGTCGGCCAGCCCCTCGTCGGAATGGTCGATCGCGTCGAGTTCCCAATTGGCAGCCAGGGTTTCGGCCACGATGTCCAGCGCCGGAATGCCTTCGACCGGCGGATACGACTCGTCGATGACGACTGTCCAGGCACAGTGCGGGTGCCGGTCCGACGGGAGCCGGGGCGGGCGGTGGATGGGACGCACCTGCGCGCGCACATTGGTGGCGACCGCGGTCGCGTCGAAGGTCGGGTCCTCGATGGTGTGGCACATGCCGAACACGTAATCGGGACCCATCGGCTCCACGTCGAGCAGCGCGCCGCAGTGGTCGAGATGGAACTCGCCGTGCCAGCGATCGTGAATGGTGTAGCGGAAGTCCATGAACTGGGGCGGGGCCCCGATGTCGAGCTGTAAGCCCTTGAAAATCGTTGGGACGTCGACACCTTCGTAGTTCAGCGCACGCTGCATGCGTCGGGTGTAGATCGGGCTGGCGCCGGCCCACTCCTCGATGGCGATCTGCACCATCTCGTCACGGCCGAACTCCTGGATGCACCAGGCCATGCCGGAGCGGTCGATCATCTGTCCGATCAACAGCAGCTCGGGAAGCAAGACGGCGAGCTGTTCGCGGGACAGCTGGGCATAGTGGGATCGGCTCACTGACCAAAAATAGAGCTGACTATGTTATAAAGTCAACAATGTCCATCTCCGCAGGCCAGAAGGCCGGCTCGACCGTCAGCCCCACTCGGCGGACGAGTGCGCCACGCAAACGCGGCGATGACACTCGCGCGAAGATCATCGACGAAACCGTCCGCTGCATCGTGGAGGAAGGCTTTGTCGCCGCGACCGCGAAGCATGTCGCCGAACGCGCCGGCGTCACCTGGGGAGTGATCCAGTATCACTTCGGCGACCGCAACGGCCTGCTGATGGCCGTCGTCGATGACGGGGTGGCCCGGCTGCTGGAGAGCCTCTCCTCGGCCGATGTCAGCGAACTGCCGATGCGGGAGCGCATCGAGGTCGTCGTCGACATCGCGTGGAGTTGCTACAGCAGCCCGACGTCGATGGCGGCATTTGAGATCCTGCGGGCCAACCGTGCGGGCTCATCGCGTCGGCACCTGCTGGAGATGAACGCGGCGATCAATCAGCTTGGCCGCCTCATCACCGAAGACCCAGCCAATGACGGTGTGGCCGAGGTTATTTGGGCCACACTTCGTGGCGTGGTGTTGGCGCAGATGATCATCGGGACACCGGTCGACTGGCAGCGGGAGCGGCGCGCGCTCATCGAGATGGTCACGCTCTACCTGCGCTGAGCACTACCCGAAATCTGCGCGGCGGATCCGGATATTGCCGGATGCCCGCAGAACGCCCGTCGGCATGTGCTGCAATGACCAGATGAGCTCCCGAGATCACGGCGCCTGGCTCGCCGACGTCACTGAGATAGAACAGCTCAAATACCGCTACATGCGTGCGCTGGACACTAAACACTGGGACGATTTCGCCAACACCTTCACCGAGGACGTCGTCGGCGACTACGGATCGTCGATGGGCGAAAAGCACCACTTCACCAATCGCACCGACCTGGTCGAGTACATGCGCTCGTCGCTGCCGTCCAACGTGATCACCGAGCATCGGGTCACCCACCCGGAGATCAGCGTGACCGGCGACGAGGCAACCGGCATCTGGTACCTGCAGGACAAGGTGATCGTGGCGGAATTCGATTTCATGCTGATCGGCGCTGGGTTCTACCGCGACAAGTACCGCCGCACCGCCGACGGATGGCGGATCAGCGAAACCGGATATGACCGGACCTACGACGCCACGATGTCTTTGAAAAACCTGGACTTCAAGCTGTCGCCGGGCAGCGCCCTGGCTTGAATTCGATTGTGGCTTACGGCTACTGCGTGATCGCCATGACCGCGCCCGGCCTCAGCCACTGGATGACCTGCACCAGCTTGGCATCGTCGATCGCGACACAGCCTTCTGTCGCGCCGCCGTCGGTGGTATGGAAGAAGAATGCCGCACCCTTGCCCGGCTGACGGTTCGGGTTGACGCCCATCACGACCGCGTGCTTGTACTGCGGGATCTGGAGGTTCTCGCTTGCTCCGGTGTCGAACGGGCACTGCGCCCGATGACAGACCTGCATGGTGTTGAACGTGGGGCTGCCGTCATCGCCGTTCCACCAGTGATTCGAGTCGACCTGAACGTATTTGAGACCGCCACCGGGGTTGGGTGCGGTCCCGAACGCAAACGGAAGCGTGAAGACGCCCATCGGCGTCGCGGGATAACCGCTCTTGGCCTCCGGCGCCAGACCCGCCGAGCCGATATGAGTCGGTATGCCGGCCTCGACCGGTTGCCAGCCGGTGTTACTTCGTTGGTAAATATCCATTTTCGCGTTCGAACCACCGGTTCCGACGACCGAGACCACCTGGGTGGCGTTGCCGACCATCGGAGCAAACCAAGGTGCGCCGACTGCACCCCCCAGCGGAGCTGTCGCCATGGGTACAACGGCTGCGCACACCGCAGCGCACAGTAGACCCAGCAGTCGGCGCACCTTCCTATCGTCAGCGCAGCCCGATCGAGAGGTCAAGTCAAGGTTTAGCGTCGATCAGGTCACCGCGCGGCCGCGAGACCCCGCTCGTCGCCTGTTGGCGCTGGTGCAGCGATATGTTCGTAGGCGTTATCGGCCGGGTTCCCGGGTATAGAAAGCGTTGGATGTCACCGACAGATCGCCGCCACCAGCCCGCGGTGGGCGGCCGCACGACCAAGCTCGCCACGGCGAGCGGCGTCAGCGTGCCGCCATTGACGGTCTGGCTCGGATCTGCGATGTACACCTTCCCGGTCGACCGCGATGTGATCGTGGGCCGCGACCGCGAATGCGACATCTGCTTTCACGACGTCAATCCCGAAGACCTGACCCTGATATCGCGGGTACACGCGATTCTGCGGTTCGACGGCGGGCAGTGGGTGGTCGTCGACAAGAGCCAGAACGGCATCTTCGTCGCCGGGTCGCGCTCCAACCTGATCCCCATCCGTGATCGCCTCAGCGTCGCATTGGGCGGCCCGCACGGCCCCGAATTGACCTTCCGCGTCGCGACCCCGGCATCGGGGTCGCCCACCCGCGAAGCCAGCCCCGCCACGCAGATGTTCCGTCCGGCAGCACCAACACCGCCCACCGGCCTGACACCCCCGTCGCAGCCGCGGCCCCCGGCGTCGGCACCCCTGCCGAGTCGTCCGGCCCCGGTCCGTTCCCAGGGCTCGGCGACGATCGGCCGCGCCAAGAGCAACAACATCGTCGTCGAGGACGCTCTCGCTTCCCGGGTGCACGCGACGCTCGCGTCCACCCCGGCCGGCCTGGAGATTCGCGACAACGACAGCAGCAACGGCACGTTCGTCAACGGGAGGCTGATCACCACCGCGAAGCTGCGCGACGGCGACGTCGTCACGATCGGCAACACCGACCTGCTCGCCACCGGCAACACCCTGGTCCCACAGCCCGTGGCGGCCCGAACCAGCGGTCTGACCGTGCACGGGCTGGCGTTGACGCTCGATGGTCGCCAGCTGCTGCAAGACGTGTCCTTCACCGCGAAACCGGGGACCCTGACCGCGGTGATCGGGCCGTCCGGCGCCGGTAAATCGACGCTGGTCAAGCTGATCGGCGGAGCACTGCCGCGCAGCGCGGGCCTGGTGGCATTCGACGGACACGACGTACACGCCGAATACGCGTCGATGCGCTCGCGCATCGGGATGGTGCCCCAGGACGACGTGGTGCACCGCCAGCTCACCATCGAGCAGGCGCTGAACTTCGCTGCGGAACTGCGGCTGCCACCGGATACCACCGGCGATGATCGACGGCAGGTGGTCGAGCGGGTGCTCGACGAGCTGGAGTTGGCCCCGCACAAGGACACTCGGGTCGACAAGCTGTCCGGTGGGCAGCGCAAGCGCGCCTCGGTGGCAATGGAACTGCTGACCGGGCCGTCGCTGCTGATCCTCGACGAACCGACGTCGGGCCTCGATCCGGCGCTGGACCGTCAGGTGATGACGATGCTGCGACGGCTCGCCGACGCCGGCCGGGTGGTCATCGTCGTCACCCACTCGCTGACCTATGTCGGGATGTGTGACCAGATCCTGCTGCTGGCCCCCGGCGGCAAGACCGCCTTCGCCGACCCGCCGGCGCAGATCGGGCCGGCGATGGGCAGCACCGACTGGGCCGACATCTTCGCCCGCGTCAGCACCGATCCCGACGGCGCGCACCGCGCGTATCTGTCCCGTCATCCGCCCTCCCCGCGCCGGCCGTCGCCGACCGCCGGCGCGGCGCCGTTGGGCAAGCCGCCGCGAACCAGCTCGTGGCGCCAGATCCTGACGCTGGTGCGCCGCCAGACGCGGCTGATCACCTCCGATCGCGGCTACTTCGCGTTCCTGGCGTTGCTCCCGGTGGTGCTCGGCGTGCTGTCGCTGGCGGTGCCCGGCAACACCGGCCTGGGAGCGACCAATCCGGCCGGGCCGGAGGAGCCGATCGACATCCTGATCCTGCTCAACATCGGCGCGGTGTTCCTGGGTACCGCGCTCACCGTCCGCGATCTCGTCGGCGAGCGAATGATCTTCCAGCGCGAGCGGGCCGTCGGCCTGTCCGCGTCGGCGTACCTGACCGCGAAAGTCGTCGTCTACAGCATCGCGGCCCTGATCGGCACCGCGGTCATGGTCGCCATCATGACGATCGGCAAGGGCACCCCCTCCCAGGGCGGCGCGCTGCTGGGACACGGCGTAGCGCAAGGCATCCTGGAGCTGTACCTGGGACTGGCCCTGACCGCGATCACCTCGGCGATGGTGGGGCTGACGCTGTCGTCGCTGGCCCGCTCCTCCGAGCAGGTGCTGCCGATGCTCGTGGCGACCATCATGGTGTCGATGGTGCTGGCCGGGGGCCTGATCCCGGTGACGGGACGGTTGGTCCTGGATCAGCTGGCCTGGTTCGTGCCGGCGCGATGGGGCTTCGCGGCGTCGGCGTCGACGGTGGACCTGAACAGCGTCGAGGCGGGGTTGCCCGTCGACAGGTTGTGGCGCCACGTGCCCGGCGCGTGGCTGCAGGACGCCGGCATGCTGGTGGCCCTGTCCATCGTCCTGGCCGGGCTGGTCCGCTACCGGCTGCGGTTGGGAAAACGGGCCCGCTGATGCCGGTCTTCGTCCGCAAGCTCTTCGGTATCGGCAAGCTGCCCGCCGACATACGCGCCGCAGTCGAGGCCGAGGGGCTGATCCATCTCGCCGACTTCGTTCCCGTCACCCGCAGATTCAGCGGCGCCATTCCGGGTCTGCGGTCGGCGCACAGCGTCGCCAGCTACGTCGGCTCGGTGGTGTTCACCTCGCAGCGGGTGCTGGCGACCCTGTCGTCGTTGCCGAAGTTGGCCGGCCCGAGCGTCGACGTCCATTGGGATGCAGCGCAATCCGGCGTCGCGGCAGCGGAGATATCGTCAACCGGCCTGCAGGTCGACACCGACGTCGACGAGTTGGATCAGACCTTCACCGGACATCTGTCGCTGCACTACAAGCTCGCGATTCCCGACGAGGTGCTGAATAGACTCCCGCGCCGCTCACTGGCCTTCGACATGCCACCGGAATACGTGCTCCGCGCCGTCGGCGTCACCTACCGTCCGTAACGCGCCACGCTTCCTAGGATGACGAGATGGACGAGCACGCATTCAGCGCCCCGGAGCGGCAGGCGATCTATCGCGTGATCGCCGAGCGTCGCGACATGCGCCGGTTCGTTCGCGACAGCAAGGTCTCCGACGACGTCCTCGCCCGCCTGCTGCAAGCCGCCCACGCCGCTCCCAATGTCGGGCTGATGCAGCCCTGGCGATTCATCCGGATCACCGACGACGCACTGCGCAAGCGCATCCACGCGCTGGTCGACGAGGAACGCCTGCAGACCGCACACGCGCTGGGCCCGCGCGCGCAGGAATTTCTCGCGCTCAAGGTCGAAGGCATTCTCGATTGCGCCGAGCTGCTGGTCGTCGCGCTGTCCGACGGCAGAGACAGCTTCGTGTTCGGCCGTCGCACCATGCCGCAGATGGATCTGGCATCGGTGTCCTGTGCGATCCAAAACCTTTGGCTGGCAGCACGATCCGAGGGTCTCGGAATGGGATGGGTGTCGCTGTTCGATCCGCCGGCACTGGCATCGCTGCTGTCCATGCCCGCCGACGCCGAGCCGGTGGCGATCCTGTGCCTCGGCCCGGTTCCTGATTTCCCCGACCGGCCGTCGCTGGAATTGGACGGCTGGGCGCTGGGACGCCCGTTGAGCGAATTCGTGTCGGAGAACGGGTGGGGCCAGGCGGCACAACGCGCGACGTGAACGTGATGAGCGCAGCGCTCATACGTCGCTGATCCGGGGCCGCTGGCTCCTGGCGGTTACGATTCCGGGGTGCACCCACCGCCGCCGGGCCCCCCTCCGCCATGGGGACCCCCGCCAGACGACTCGCTGGGGCACGGCGGGCCTGGCTTCGGAGGCCAACCCGGCCCGGAGAACTATGGGCAGCAACCTCCACCACCTGGGTATGGCCCCCCGCAGTGGGGCGGCTACGGCCCGCCCGTACCGGCCCCGACTTCCCAGCAGGCGTTCGGCTGGATCACCCTCGCGGCCATCGGTGTGCTGGGACTGCTCGGCGGGATCCTGACACTGACCCTGTGGATCAACCTGAACAGCGCTGTCAGTCGCGCCGCCGACGTCTGCAACCGCTTCGGCGGTGAGTACGCCAGCATGTGCCGCCAACACATCCACAACATGGTTCCCACCGTGCCGGTAGCCCTGGTCGGATGCCTCTTCCTGATCATCGCGGCCTGCCTTGCGGTTGCCGCCGGCGCGGTGATGCTCTTTCTCAAGAGGCCGCTGGGGCAATTCCTGATCCTCGGCGGCGGCATCGTCATGCTCGTCCTGTCGATCGGCCTCGAAGCGCGCTACGGGGCGACGGGCCGAATTACCTACGACCTGATTGCAGGTCTGATCATCGCGGTCGCCGGCGGCCTGATGTTCATCTCGGCCTTCCGGGTGCTGTTGGGTCTGCCACCGCAGTTGACCGCGCGACCCGGCGGATATCCGGGCGGACAGTGGCCGCCCGGCACACCTCCGCCCCCGTACTACAGCCCGCCCGGCCCGCCGCAACAGTGGTGAGCGGCCGGGCCAGACAGGCCCCGCCACATGCCGCGAACCGTCGAGGCCGATAACGTCGACGGGGCCCGGCAGAGCTCAGGAGGTGGCGGCTATCGGCGACACAGGCGCAAACCCAGGCGCGGCGCATTCGCGACGCGACAATGTGTTGCTCGTGCACTGGCACGACCTCGGCCGATATCTCGGCGTCTACGGTCACCCGGATGTCTCCAGCCCCCGGCTGGACCAGCTCGCCGCCGAGGGCATCCTGTTCACCCGCGCGCATGCCACCGCGCCACTGTGCTCCCCGTCGCGCGGATCACTGTTCACCGGCCGGTACCCGCAGAGCAACGGACTCGTCGGACTGGCGCATCACGGTTGGGAATATCGCCCCGGCGTCCGAACGCTACCGCAGATTCTCTCCGAATACGGCTGGTACTCAGCGCTTTTCGGGATGCAGCACGAGACATCTCATCCGTCGAGGCTGGGTTTCGACGAGTTCGATGTGTCGAACTCTTACTGCGAGTACGTTGTCGAACGCGCTCAGCAATGGCTGCGCGACCACGACGCCGACCAACCGTTCCTGCTGACGGCCGGGTTCTTCGAAACCCACCGACCCTATCCGCGAGACCGTTACGAACCCGCCGACAATGACACCGTCGATCCGCCCGACTATCTGCCCAATACCGTTGAGGTACGCCAGGATCTGGCTGAGTTCTACGGATCCATCACGACCGCGGACGCCGCAGTCGGCCGGATTTTGGACACCCTTG
Source organism: uncultured Actinomycetota bacterium (assembly GCA_963824335.1). Taxonomy (GTDB): domain Bacteria; phylum Actinomycetota; class Actinomycetes; order Mycobacteriales; family Mycobacteriaceae; genus Mycobacterium. Next base: position 45,791 of record CAWGPB010000033.1, on the reverse strand, counting down.
CCGGGACCGGACTGGACGAGAGCACCTGGGTGGTCTTCCTCACCGACCACGGCGCGGCATTCCCGAGAGCTAAATCAACGCTGTACGAGGCGGGCACCGGAATTGCGATGATCGTCCGCCCGCCGAATCGAATGAAGGCGGCGCCGCAGGTTTACGACGACCTCTTCAGCGGGGTGGATCTGCTGCCGACACTGCTGGAGTTGCTCGGAGTAGCGACACCGTCCGACGTCGAAGGCGTGTCGCATGCGCAGGCCCTGCTCGCCCGCGATCACGGCGAGCCGGTGCGCGACCATGTCTACACCGCCAAGACCTACCACGACTCATTCGATCCCATCCGGGCGATCCGGACGAAAGATTTCAGCTACATCGAAAACTATGCGCGCCGACCGCTTTTGGACCTGCCATGGGACATCGAGGAGAGCCCTTCCGGGCAGGCCGTGGCAGCGTTGGTCACCTCCCCGCGGCCAGAACGTGAACTCTATGATCTGCGCGCGGACCCCACCGAGACCACCAATCTGCTGACCGAAGACGGATCCGACGACGCGGACAAGGTGGCCGCCGATCTTGCTGTCCGCCTGCATGATTGGCGGCAGCGGACGAATGATGTCATTCCGTCCGACTTCGCCGGGAGCCGCATCGCGGCACGGTACACCGAGACGTATCTGCAGATTCACGACAAGGTACCCACCAGTCGGTCGGGGATCGCCGCCGACCGCGGCATCGACGATGAAACCCGTCGAACAGATCCGTAGTCGCACCCGTCGGATGTGCGGTTAGGCTCTCCCGGTGCCCGCGCATCCGACGTCCTATCTCGTGCTCGCCTCGCAGCGCTGTGGCAGCACGCTGTTGGCCGAGTCGCTGCGCGCAACCGGTACCGCGGGCGAGCCGCAGGAGTTCTTCCAGTACCTGCCGACCACCGGGATGGCGCCACAACCGCGTCAGTGGTTCGCCGACGTCGAGGACGAGACGATCCTGCATCTGCTCGACCCGGTTGACCCCGGCACGCCGGACACCTCATCGTCAGTCGCCTGGCGCGAACACATCCGCAGCTCGGGCCGGACGCCGAACGGCATCTGGGGCGGCAAGCTGATGTGGAATCAGACACCGCTGCTGCAGCAACGGGCGTCGTCTCTGCCCGATCGGTCCGGGGATGGTTTACGAGCGGCCATTCGGGACGTCATCGGCAGCGAACCGGTCTACGTTCACGTCCACCGGCCCGACGTGGTGTCACAGGCGGTGTCGTTCTGGCGGGCCGTCCAAACGCGGATGTGGCGTGGCCGGCCGCACGCGGATCATGGCTCGCGGGCCACCTACCACGCCGGAGCGATCGCCCACGCGGTGCAGATGTTGCGCGAGCAGAACGAATGCTGGCGCGCCTGGTTCGCCGAGGAGGGCATCGCGCCGATCGATGTGCCGTATCCGACGCTGTGGCGCAACCTGACCACGATCGTCGCGACCGTGCTAGAAGCGATCGGCCAGGATCCCCGGCTGGCTCCCGCCCCCGCTCCTGATCCGCCGACCGAGCAACATTCGGATGAGTGGGTGCAGCGCTACCGCGACGACGCCCGGCGACTGGGCCTACCGGAGTAGCCGCGGTTTCTCCCCGCCCACCTGTGCGACGAAGAACACCCGGCGAAACGGGAAGAAGGTCGTTCCGTCCGGCCGGGACGGGTACGCGTCGGCGAGCAGCGGGATGAGCTCGTCGCGGAACTGTCGGTATTGCTGTTCGTCGAGCCGTTCGCTCACCGGCCGCAGGGCGGTGCCGCTGATCCAATCCAGCACCGGGTGCTCGCCGCTGAGTTGGTGGATGTAGGTGGTCTCCCAGGCGTCGACGCTGCATCCGGCGTCGAGCAGCAGTTCGGCGTAGCGCGCCGGCGCATCGACCGTGGTGCCGACCCGAAACGGAATGTCTTGCAACAACTCCGCGTACGGCTGCCGTCGGGCCACGGCGCGCACCGCGGCGTGTGACGGCGATTCGAAGTTGCCTGGCATCTGGACGGCCAGCCAGGACCCGGCGGCCAGTTGGCCGGCCCATCGGACGAACAGGTCGCGATGCTCGGGCACCCACTGCATTGCGGCGTTGCTGAGCACCACGTCGGTATCAGGCTGTGGCGTCCAGGTTCTCAGGTCCACGACCGAAGCATTCACGCCCCGCTCCCGTGCAGCCGCAACCATTTCCGGTGAGCTGTCCAGTGCCTCGACGGTCGCGTCCGGCCAGCGTAGGGCCAGCTGTGAAGTCAGGTTCCCCGCGCCGGAGCCCAGGTCGACCACCCGTCGCGGATCGCGCGCAGCTACCCGAGACAGCAGATCGTAGAACGGGCGACCACGATGATCGGCGAAGGTCAGGTAGACATCCGGATCCCACATACTGGTCCTCCTGTTCATCGGCCTGCGCGGCGGCTGATAGACAAAGGTATCCCCCACCGCATGCCGGACGACTCGAGGATGGACGATGGCCGACGACGATGAGGCCGCCGAGGTACGGCGGGTGTGGTCCGCGCTGGGCTTGCCCGGCGTGATCGACGTGCACACCCATTTCATGCCGAAATCGGTGATGGACAAGGTATGGCAGTACTTCGATTCCGCCGGTCCGTTGGTGGGTCGCGAGTGGCCGATCAACTATCGGACGGCGGAATCGGCACGCGTGCAGATGCTGCGGCAGTTCGGGGTGCTCGGCTTCACCGCGCTGGTCTATCCGCACAAGCCTCAGATGGCGACGTGGCTCAATCAGTGGGCCGCGCAGTTTTCACGTCAGACACCGGATTGCCTTGCCACCGCGACGTTCTACCCGGAACCGGACGCAGGCGAGTACGTCGCCGCGGCGATCGCCGGCGGAGCGCAGATCTTCAAAGCGCACGTTCAGGTGGGCCGGTACGATCCCAACGATCCGCTGCTCGACCCGGCCTGGGGTGCTATCGAGGACGCCGGGATCCCGGTCGTGATTCACTGCGGTTCCGGTCCCGCACCCGGCGAGCACACCGGACCCGAGCCGATACGACTTCTGCTGCAACGCTATCCGCGGCTACGGCTGATCATCGCGCACATGGGTATGCCGGAGTATGTCGAGTTCATGGACATCTGCGACAACTCCTCCGATGTCCGGCTCGACACCACGATGGCGTTCACCCCGTTCGTCGACGAGCTCATGCCGTTTCCGTCGTCGCAGCTGAATCGACTGCGGGACTTGGGTGATCGCATCCTTTTCGGCAGCGACTTTCCCAACATTCCCTACAGCTACGCCGACGCGATGCGGTCACTGACCCGGTTGCCGGGTATCGACGACGCATGGCTGCGCGGCGTCTTCTACGACAACGCAGCCGCCCTGTTCTCGGTGGCCGGCTAGCTCAGGCGATCGGTTGCGGTTGCGCGGTGCTGGCCCAGCGCAGCCGCTCCAGGAGCAGCGATTCGGGCAGCACGGCGTGGCCGTCGAGACGCTGACTCGACAGCGGGTCCAACGCCGTCAGCGCCGCGCGCTGGATCCCGGCCTTCGAGATCAGACCGGGCAGTGGCCCGCTCGCGCTGGGGGCGGCGTCGGTCAGGAACGCGCACGCGACTGCCAGGGTCTGGTCGTCGCCCGCACCGGACACCTCGGCCGCGGTCCAGACTTCACGGACCGGGTAGGACCAGATGGCCGCGAGCGTGTTGGGTAGCGCGGTGTCGACCTTGACCCCGTATGCGGCAACGTGAGTCGAACTTCCCTGACTGACTCCGGACCACGTCTCGCGGGCCGATCGAGGGTACGGCGTCGGAACGTCATCGGGGTTGGCCAGGGCGGCCGTCCAGCCGCTTTCCCGGAGATGATCCGCCAGTCGGCGAGCCGCCACCTCCGCCGTCTCGCGCAACGGAATCTGCGCCGAACGGGCTTGCAGCGCAGCGAGATTGTCTGCGGCGGACAGCGTCACGCCGATCCACGTCTCCCGTTCCCGCGTGCCGACTTCGGACGTGCTGTCACGGCTGGTTACGCGGATGGCGTCGGCGCGCAGACCGTAGCGGTGGACGTAACCGGCGATCAGCGCCAGCGGCAGCGAGTCGGCGTCGCCCAGCGGCGGCGTCACGCGCAGCAGCGCGGTCGTCCGCACATCGGTGACCGACTGCTCGGCCGCGCGCGCTCCCCGGCTGGGACGCAGGATGGCCAGGCGGCGGCGCAGGATCGTGGTGACCGGCAGCCCCTGCCACCGGGCCAGCAGCACGATCACCGCCACAATTGCCGCACCGAGTACCCAGCGCTCACGCACCGAATGCCAGGGGAAGGCGATGGCTGCGGCTACAACCGCCAGCAGCACCAAGGTGATCCGTCCGGTGGGCGGCGAGGGCAATTGGTGCGCGCTCACAGCGATGGTTCCTTTCGTCGGCGTGCGGCGATCGCGGCGGCAGCCACGACGGCCAAGAGCAGAGCACCCGTGCCGCCAAACGCGACGATCCGGGGCAGCTGGCTCTTCGGTGCGGGTTCTGGCGGCGCCGCAACATGTTTCACCGGCGACGTGTCGCCGGTGCTGGCGGCGGGCAGCTCCCAGGTCAGGGCCGCCACCGGGTCCACGGCGCCGGCGCCGACGATGTTCGATGGCGCGCGGGCACCGTTACGTGCTGACCTGGTGATCCGCTCGATCACCTGCGTGGAGTGCAACCCCGGGTACTTGCTGCGCACCAGCGCCGCGACGCCGGCGACGTATCCGGCCGCATAGCTCGTACCGGCCAGCGGCACCAGCTGCTGATGTTCGTTCGGCAGGCCGTTGGCGAGTCCGCCGTCGTCGCGGTTGCTCACGGACACGATGCTCTCGCCGGGTGCGGCCACACCTACCCACGGACCCGCCATCGTGAATTTCGACGGCTGATCGCCGGGCGTGAGGGATCCAACTGACAGCACATACGGCTGCCACCACGACGGAACCGAAACCGATGTCACACCAGCCCAATTGCGCGGATCATCGGGGCGGCCCAGGTCGGTCAGCGGGTTCGAGTCACACGCCGTGCCACTGGCCGCACCGGCGGCGCCGATATTGCCGGCCGCGGCCACGATCACAGCATCCTTGTCGACGGCGGCATACCGGATCGCCGCTCCGAGCGCGCCTTGATCGACGTTGCGGTCGGCGGGTAGGCAGGTGATCCCTGAAACGGTGATCACCCGCGCACCGAGATCGGCAGCATGCACGATCGCGCGGCCGAGTGCGGTCACGTCGACCACGGCCCGTGCGAGAGCAGGATCGCCACCCGCGCCGCGCGCGGCGAACTTCGCCGACGTCACCCGCAACGACACCAGTCGGGCCCCGGGCGCAATCCCGGCGAAGCCGTCGTCGCCCGGCTGGCCGGCGATCAGGCCGGCCACCGCAGTGCCGCGCCCGTCGCAGTCGGTGAGCCCGTCCGTCGACTCGACGTAGTCACCGCCCGGCTGAACGCCGGGCAGCCGCGGCCCCGGCCGCACACCGGTGTCCAACACCGCGACCAGTTGGCCGTCACCGCGGGAAAACCGCCACGCCGCAGACGGATCCAGAATCTGCTGGCTCGGCGGCACCGCGGTGAAATCGGTGCCCGAGATGACACCGGTCGCGCTGCACTCGCCGTTCTTCTCCATCGGCGCGACCGGACCGGGCGCACCGGGCGGCGGCGCCGCGCCGGGATCGACCTGAGGGCGGTCGATCGCCATTGCAGGCGGGCAGGCCCACAGCGTGGCTACCAGAGCCGCTGTGAGACAACCGAATCGCCGCGTGCGGGCAGAACTCATCGATCAAGCACCACCGCGAACAGTCCGACCAGGTACGCGATCACCGGGATCAGCGACGCGTCGATTCCGGACGCCACGAATCCCACCAGCCGACGCAACGGCAGCGAGTAGGTCTCCGGTGACGCGATGGCCGGGCTCAGCGCGACGACAACCCAGGCCGCCACCAGCGCCGCGAGCACCACCGCGATCACCAGTGCGCCCAGGTAATGCGCCGTCGCGGTGTAGAGGACCACCAACGCCACGCCAACCAGGTGCGGCTGGGCCAGCAGCCACGCCTTGATGGCCGCCGAGTCCCACACCCGGGCCCGCAGTGCAGCCGAGGCAGCGGTCGCGGCGACCAGGTACCAGCCCCAGGGAGAAAGCGTTTCCGGCCGCCACGCGATGGCCAGCGAGCCGATCACGCTGAGCAGCACGGCGCCGGCGATGAAGCCGGTCTGGTGTGCGTCGCTGATCCGTACGCGTCGCGGCAGGTCTTCGAGCACGCGCGCCGACGGAGCCGACGGGGTCGGGTCGCCGGGAGCGGGAATGACCGGCAGCGGGAACCGTGCCCACAGCGCGGACAGTTGCGGGGCTTCGACGGTGACCAGCAACGCAACGACGAGCAGACCCGCACCGAGCGTCACCAGCGGCAGCTGCCACAGCGCACTCGCGCCCGCAACCAGCAGCACACCCGCGCCCAGCACCGTGGTCGCGGTGAAAAAGCTGATGTTGCCCCGGCTTTCGCGGTGCGGCAGGATCAGGCTGATCAGCGACCACGCGGCCACCCCGGCCGCGGCCAGCGTGACCTGTGGCGTGCCGAAGTGACCCGGCACCGCCAGGGCCAGTGCCGCGGCGACCGGCACCAGAGCGGCTGCAGACAGGGCGGCACCGGCGCGCGGCGAACGCACCGCGAGACCCGCCACCACCGTGAGCAGCGCGATCGCGCCGACCGCGAACGCACCGGCGGGCGAGCCGGTGGCCTCCCGATGGACGACTCCGAGACCTGTTGCTGCCCAGATCAATCCGATGATGCCCGCGATCGCACCGCGCTGGATGTGCGCGGTACCCCAGGGCTTCAGCCGCGAGGTCGAGAAGATGACCGCAGCGTCGGCGATGTCTTCGACGATGCCCGGTGCGGCCGGCCCGACCGGGATCGGCTGCAAGGCCAACAGGTCGCCGTCGACCACGCCGACCGTTCCCAGACTGGCGTCCAGGCTGAACGGCGCACCGCCGATCGGGGCAAGGCTGAGCCGCACGGGCGTCGTCGGCTCGGGCACGGAGCTTCCCGCGGCAGCCGCGTCGTCAGGGACGGCGGGTACGACCAAACGTTCTACAGCCGGCAGGATTTCGCGCAGCGGCAGATCCACGGGAAGTGCGATCTCGGTCAGCCGGCTGTCGGCAAGAATGGCGACCCGCACGATGGGTATGACAGCGCTGGACATCACCGACTCCTCAGGATTCTGCGGAACATTGCTTCTCTTTCTGTTTGGGAACGACGATTGTTCTCAGGTGTTGGGTCAGACAGTTTGTGGATTGGTACTGGTGAAGTCCCGGGAGATCCGGTTGCCCTCGAACCAGTGGCCTTCGGGTAGTTGGCTGATGAGCTGTTCGACGGCGACCGCAACGGCGAACGGGGTTCCGGGGCTGAACGTGGAGATCCATTCGCCGTCGAACGCACGCGACGGGCTGACCAGCACCCTGCCCACGGCGGTATCGACGATGCTCATGCCCACCTCGGTGCTGGTGTGCCGCCCGTCATGGTGACAGCCCGCGACGACCTCCACGTAGCTGCGTGGCCCGGTGAACACCGATTCGACCACCGCGCGCGCCGTCCGCGGGATACCCAGGTAATCAAGGACTTCCGCGAGCGGCGTGCCGTTTCGCAGCCGCTCGTCAGCCCGCGCACCGACCTGGGCGGGCAGGCTGAATTCGTCAAATCGTGCCGGCGGACGCTGCGCCAGCCCGACACCGAGAATCGGCACCAGCGCACGGGCGTCGTGAACATCCATCGCCGTGAAGGTGACCAGCTGCGCATTACGCAGTGCCACAACAGTTTTGCCACCGCGCCGGGCGATGATGCCGCGCAGCAGGTCCGCGCTCCCCGAAACGGCGGCCGAACCCACATAGCGCAGGTCCAGCCACCGATCCGGAAAGCACACCACCCGAATCCAGTCGGCGACCGCCCGATTGATGACGCCATCGGCCGACACCATGCCCAGGCGGGCCAGTTCGGCGGTCTGGGCTGCGAGGAACGCACCCCTCTCGGCGGCATCAGTGTATGGCGTGGTGATCGCCAGAACCCACGGAAACGTTCCCGCTCCGGTGGTTTCAGCGATGCACCATGCCTGGTCGACGGTCAGCTCGACGGCGTTGGGCTTGTTGGTCATCTACGTTGCGGATCCACTCGACTCGATCCGCCCCACACGCACTGCCGAGGCGGTGGTTAGCCGCCCCACTTGGCGCCTTCGGCCGCGTCGCGGGCCAGCATCGAGGTGGTGTTGTTCTCGTGCGTGCCCGCCATCGCCCGATACGACAGCACCAACTGCTCCAGCGCCTGATTCCACTGCGCCTGCCACGCCTGATAACTCACCCCGGTGTCACCCTGCCACGCCGACTGCAACGCAGCCTGCTCCGCAGAGATATCGGCACCCAGACTCTGCATCGTGCCCGCATAGCCGGCCATATCCGCCGCATGCGCCAACATCGCCGGATAGTTGTACATGATCTGCGACATCACAAAACCTTTCGCTCGTTAGCTCAAAAGCCCGGGTAGCTGCTTGCCGCAGCACTGTCGGCGGCCACATACGTGCCCGCCGCATCGCCCAGGTTGGCCTGCGCGATATCAAGCAGCGAATTCACCTTCGCCGCCGCCGCCACAAACCGCGCATGCGCAGCCTGAAACGCCGCCGCACCCTCACCGACGAAAAACGCCTGCGACGACATCGCCTCCTGCTCGGCCTGACCAATCGTCGACCGCATCAACCCCGCCTTGGCACCAAACGCCGACTGCGACGCCACCAACTGCGGAATATGAGCATCCAACAAACTCATCCCTGAAATCCTCTCCTCATCCGATTACCGTTGCCACCCAAACACCCGCTCAGCTGTGGTCCTCCTCCCCCTCCGATGCCGCCGGACCCCATGTGCCCGGCATCATCGGCATGCGCGGACCATTGCCAAAACCGTTGCTGCTCAACGTCGCTAGTCCCGACGCTTCCACAGAGCTGTCCTTTTCCACCGTCCCGGCGAACCCCATAGCACCCGTTCCGTTCGCCGAAGCCACCGCGGCCGCGACCGCGACCGGCTCACGATCGCTCGGCGAACCCCAGTCCGGGTTGACATCGACATTCATGTCGGCGAATTCGTCGGCATGGTCATGCATCTCGGACTTGCGCCGCCGACGCGTCCGCGTTTTCGCTGGACTCGCCGCGCCGACGGCTGCTGCAGCGGCGATAGAGCCGGCCGGCGCCTTGTTCTCGTCGCGGTCGATCAATGTCGGCCCGGGGCCGCCGTCGGGGCCGATGCCGCCCACCATGTACGGGAAGCCGGCGGCAGGTGTGGTCGCCGGGGTGGCGCCCGCCGCCCCCGCGGCCGGTGATGTCGGAGCCGGAGCTGTCGCAGACACGGGTGCCGGAGCCGACCCCGCGACGGGCGGCAGGGATGCCGCCGACCCAGGTGTGACCGCGTTGCCCGCCGGGGCGATCAGCGTCGGCAACGCGGCCGGGTTCGCCAACAGTTGCTGTAACGCAGCCGGAAGCACGACAGCCAGGATGGCGGCAGCGGTCAGCAGCGGATAGGTGATCGACGCAGCGATGCTGGTGGCTACCTCGTAGGCGACGAAGAACAGCAGTGGGAAATAGGTAGCCGGGTTGGCGATTATCGCGCTGATCGTCCCGCTCGGATCCTGGATGAGCTGCACCAGCTGGTTGTAGATGTCGGTGAAGAAGTCGCCACCCGACGCTGCCGGGTTTGCCACTGCCGCCGATTCATTGTCGGCCTTGAGCACCGGTGGCGCCGCCTCGGTGCGCGGGGCTGCCGCCAGCGCGGAACCCGACACGGCTTGGTAGGTCGCCATCGTGGTCGCCGCCTGGATCCACATCCGGGCGTAGTCGGCTTCGTTGACCGCGATCGGAATCGTGTTGAGACCGAAGAAGTTCGTCGCGATAAGCACGCCGTGGATGAGGTGGTTGGTGGCCAGCTCCGGAATCGTCGGCATCGCTGCCAGTGCGGCAGAGTAGGCGGCAGCAGCGACCTCGTGTTGTGTCGCCGCGGCGGCACTGTCCGCGCTGGCCTCGGTGAGCCACGCCAGATACGGCAGGTGTGCGCTCACATATTCTTCGGCGCTGGGGCCTTGCCAAGCGCCTGCTTGGACCGCGCCGAGCAGTGCGGTGAGTTCGCTTGCTGCCGAGGCATATTCAGTGCTCAGCGCAGTCCAAGCTCCCGCAGCCGCCAACAGCGACCCGGGTCCTGGACCGCTGCTGAGGAGCACTGAATGCACCTCAGGCGGCGAAGCCATCCACACCGGCGCGGTCATCGTCAGTGGCCGGCCAAGTATGTCGCCGCGGCAGCGGCGTCGCCGGCTGCATAACTCACACCAGAGACACCGACACCGACACCGGCGCGGCCGAGTTCCTCGACGCCTTCGGCCGCGACCGCCGCATGCTCGGTGCCCTGGGCGCTGAAGCCGGCCGCGGTCTGCAGCGATACCGGGTCAGCCGCGGACGGGATGACGGCTGTGATGGCCGGTGCGGCACCCGCGTGCGCGGCCGCCAGCCGTGCCGTGATCGCTTCGACGGCGGCGCTGGCCGACGCCAGACCTTCTGGGACAACCTGCAGTGTCATGACTCATACCCCTTTCGTTGAAACTCACCGGCCGCCATCGACGGCGGCACCTTCGTTGACGAGCGGATTGACCAATTGCACGTAGGTGGGGGTGTCGCTGTCGGTCAGCAGAATTGCCCGACCGGGCGGCAACCGGTCGAATCGCTGACCGCGAACCTTGCCGCCGTCGACCGGGTTCCCCGACAACATCAGCGTGGTCGCCTGCAGGTCGTTGAGCCGGCGCAGCAACGGGCTGGTCATCAGCGCGTGCGCAGCACCGCTGGCTCGCGCTGTGACGATGACCCGCAGACCCAGATCGCCCGCCTGTGCCAGCAGTTCGATCAGCGGGGTCCAAGGACGTTGACCCGCATAGGGTCCCGTCATCGCCGGAGAATCCGGTATCTGGTCGACGTCGTCGATGATCAGATAGTGGGTGTGGCCTTCAAAAGACCACCCGGTCAGCTGCGACGCGTCCAGACCAGCCGGCGGCCGCCGCTTCCCGATCAGCCCCGCCAACCCGAGCATCGCCGGAGTCACCCGGTCGATGTTGGCGGTGTATTCGTTGTCGGGGAACAGCGGCTCGTCGACGAGATGCAGTCGCCGATCCACCACCGTGAAGGCGACGCGGTCCGGTGTCGAGTTGTCCCGGATGGTGCGAATGATGTGCCGCAGCAAGGTTGTCTTACCCGTCCTGGTGTCACCCAGCACCAACAGCAGCGGATCCTGAGCGAAGTCGATTTGCACTGCGGCCAAGTCTTCTTCGCGCTGACCGATCACAATCCGATCGGCGCCGCCGTAGACCGGTTCGAGCGCTGCGGGCTCGAGGTTGGTCGGCAGCAGCCGCACCGGTGGCGCGGTGATCCCCTCGTGCCGGGCGTTGATCGCAGCGATCTGGTTGAGTTCGGGCGCGGCGATCAGGAAATGCTCGGCAGCCATGGTCAGACCACGACCCGGTTGGTCAGCCGGCACGCTCTCGGCCGGGCGGTGCAGTGCACCGACTACCCGGACGTTGCTGTCCCGCGCGTCGTGCAGCTTGAGCTCCAGTCGCATACCGAGACCGTCGCGCATCGCCAGCGGCACCTCGAGCCAGCTGGGCGTGGTGACGACCACGTGGATGCCGTAGGCCAAACCGATGTTGACCAATTCGGTCACCTTGCTCAGCAACGGGTTTCGGGTGCTGAACTGGTCGGTGTTGTCCCGGCTGAACGCATACAGGTTGTCGATGACCAGGAACACCTGACCCAGCCCGTCGTCCGGACCTTGCTTGTCGCGGAAGACTTCCCGCTGCTGACGCGAGCGCAGCAGCTGCTCGATCTCTCCGAAGGTGCGCCGGATGCGCTCGGGCTCCAGCGACGACGCGACGCTGCCGACGTGGGCCAGGCCTTCCAGTTCCCGCAGCTGACCGCCGCCGTAGTCCAGGCAGTAGAAGCTCACCTCACGGGGCGAGTGCAGGCTCGCCGCCGACAAGATGAACGTCTGCAGCGCAGTCGATTTACCGGACTTCGCACCACCGTGGATCAGCAGGTTGCCGGACGAGGACCGCGCGTCGAACACCAGCGGGTCTCGGCGCATCTGGAAAGGCCGGTCGATCTCGCCCAGCGGCCAACGCCATTCGCCCCGGGGCACCGATGCACGCGCGAGCGCGGCGCTCAGCGGAATCACCTCATCCAGCGGCGGCAGCCACAGCTCGGGGGCGCGTGGGCCGAAGCGCGCCAGCTGGTCGCCGATGGTGGCGATCAGCTTGCGTGACGGCGCGATCGGCTCGTCGTGTCCGTTCTTGGCGATCACCGTGGTCAGGTCGGGCTCCACCCGGCCGGCGGTGAACAACTTCGGCTCGGGAACCGAGTGCACCACAAGTGTTTTCGGCGTCTGCGGCGGGTCGTAGATACCGTCGACGTAGGTGCTCCGGAATTTGATCGGGGCGGCCCCGGGCGCGGGCACCAGGAAGCCGATGCCCTTGTTCTCCCTGCCCGCATCGACGTGGTAAGCGTCTTCCACACCGATGATCGACCGCGACACAGCAGGGCTGGCCACCTTCAGACCGATCCGGTACGAGGTGTTCTTGTCGATGTCCTTGATCCTGCCGACATCCAGCGTCTGCGACGCGAACAGGATGTGGATCCGGAACGAGCGACCCTTGCGGGCCACGTAGTCGAACAGCTCCGCGTATTCGGGGTGATCGGCCAGCATCAGCGTGAATTCGTCGGCGACGACGAACAGCGTGGGGATCGGCGCTAGGTCGTGGCCGGCTGCGATCGCGCGCTCGTATTCGGTCACCGAGTTGAACGCGCTGCCCTGAACCTTGCGCCCGGCCTCGCGCAGCAGCGTTTCCCGGCGCGCCACTTCGCCGCGCAGCGTGTCGGCGAACCGGTCGGCCAGCGACTTCTTCTCGGCCATGTTCGAGATGACCGCGACGACCTGCGGGAAGTTGCGGAAGATGTCCGCGCCCGCCTCCCCCTTGAAGTCCGCGTAGATCACGATCAGCCGGTCGGCCGAGTGAGTCGTCAACAGCGATAACAGAATTGACATCAACGTCTGCGACTTACCGGAACCGGTCATACCGATCATCAAGCCGTGCGGCCCCATCCCACCTTCGGCTTCGTCTTTGAGATCGAAGATCAGCGGCTCACCGGTGGCCGTGACACCGATCGGCACCCGCAACTCGTCGTCGCGGTGTCGCGGTGCCCACAGCGTCGGGACATCGAGTCGCGACGCATCCGCAATCCCCAGCAATTTCGTGAACGTCGCGCCGCGGGTGGCTGTCGACTGCAGGCCACTGTGCGTCGGGTTGGAGTCCCAGCGGGACAGCCGTCGCGCGACGTGCGCCGCGTCGTCGACGCCGAGGGCGTCGGCATTGTCGATGTAGCGCTGCCAACCGCCGGTCTGCCAACGTTCGATTGCGCCGTCGGCTATCCGCAGGATCGGCCGCTCGGGATCCGAGTACTGCTCCCGGTGCGGCGCGGTGGTCGATCGGTAGACCACGGTGACACCGGCCCGCGCGGCCGCCAGCGGCGAGGCGCTCAGGTCGAAGTCCGGATCGTCGACGATGATCAGCAAGTGCCGCAACGCATCCGACGGTCCGCCGGTGAACGCCGGGCGGTCCGACAGTGTTGGCCCAAGCAGCGCAGCCAGCTCGTCGGGCTTGCTGGACAGGTAGCGGGCCGGACCCACCCCGTCGGCTTCGGCCGGGATGTCCACGTGCGGCAACCATTTCAGCCAGGACCAGTCCGGCGACTCGAGGGTGGGAGTAGCGACCGCCAGACCGAGCACCGTGGGGTCATGCCAGGTCACCGCCTGAGCCACCCAGGCTCGCAGCGCGCCACGAACCTCGTCCTCGTCACCGAGCACGGTGATCCGCGACACCTTGGTCAGGTCGATCCCGGTCGGGACGTCGCGCACGGTCCGCTGAGTGTCGAGCAGGCTGCGTAATGCGCTGTGCGACACGGGCTCCAGGTCGACCTCGTCGGCGGTGTCGTTGACCCGCAGCGCGGTGTCCAACGCGGCGGTGTGCACGCCGGCGCGCACCACCAGGAAGTCGCCGTCGTGGGGGTCGCGTTCCCACTGCCGTCGCGACCCGGGGATGGCGGCCAGATCCGCCGGTTTCGGGTGCGACCACTCGGCGGCGGCCCGCTGCGCGGCGGCCTGCGTCCGGACGTTGTCCCGGACCACCGACAGGTAGCGCAGATAGTCGGCGCGCTCCGCGTCGATTTCTGCGGTGCTCGATTTGTTGTCACCGCGAAAGAACGCGGTGGCGGCCAGCAGCAGAACAAACGGGAAGAACAATGTCTGCGGCGAGATGAGTCGCATTCCGGTAGCGACCATCGCGACGATCATCCCGACGATGAGCAGCACGATAACCACCGGCAGCGCCCGCTTCAGCAGCGACGGCGGGACGACCCGCGGCAACTCGGGCGGTGCTTCGATGTTGATGCTGCCCTTGCGGGTCACCGGCGAGGGCAGCCGGCGGCGGGCCTCGAAGATCAAGCGGCTCATCGGTTTTGCCCTTCGGCAGAGGTACGGCCAGGTCGGGAGTCGGGCGCCAGTCCGTCATGTGCGAGTAGCGCGTCGGCCCGCGACAGTGTGGGGCCGGGAGCGTACAGCGACAGGACCGACCAAGGAATCGGTGTGGCCGGCTGCGTCAGCCCAAGAGCGTCAGCGGTTTTCGCAGTTCCGGTGACGCCACCTTGGGCGGCCTCGTTGTCGATGCCGTACCGCACGCCGGTGTCGGAGATCCAGAACAGCGACCCGACTGCCGGTGCCGACGCACTCTGCCCGACGGTCTGGGCGAAGTAACCGGTCCCCGGAGCGATCGCGACGCGGCTGGCCGTCCCGCCGGCGCCGGCGCCGACCAGATCCTCGGTGTGCAGTGCATCAGGAATGGGCAGCGCCGAACCGGCAAGCAGGGTCAGCGAATTCGTGCTGGCACCAGAGGCTTTGCTCCAGTGCGCGCAGGTGACTGGGTCGTGCGTCGCGTCAAGCAGGCTGATGCGCTGCTCGGGGTAGCGGCTGGTGTCCAGCTGCCGCGAAACCGGCAGTTTGGCCACCTTGTCGGCACCCAGCCGCGGCGGCTGGTCCAGGCCGTAGGAGTTGGCGTTGCGCAAGATAGCGGCCAGCACCGGCGAGACCTGCTGCAGGCCGTCCGGCAGCACCGCGTAGTAGTTGGCTGAGTCGCCGTCGAGCCCATGGGATTCCACCACGCCACCGATCGGGGCGGGCACCGGGAATCGGGCGGGGCCGCCGGCTTCGGGGATGACGGGAGCGGCCAGTGGCGGCGACTCGGGAATCGCATTGAACAGACCGGGGGCGATAGGGCGCGGTGCGTGAATGTCATTTCCCAGGCCCAGAGCGTTGGTCACCGCGTGGTCGGCGAGGTCGATCCGGCTACGCCGGCCGTCCCACAGCAACCAGGCGCCGCTGGGGTTGCTGACCAGGATGGCCTTACCGGTCGGCACCGCCGCCGCGCGGGCGCCGCCGCTGTCCGGAGCTCCGGCGATCACTGTGATGCCGGCGGCGGTACCGCTGGCAGCGTCGCACACCGTCCAGTCGGCGTCCTTGCGGGTGTTCTGCACCAACCGCTGTGGCGCACCCGGGATGCCGATCAAGTTGCCGAGCGGAAACTTATCTAGCTCAGCGCTTTTCACCTGGGTGGGGTTGGCCGGCTTGCCGGCGATCAGCCGGGCCGACGCCAGGTTGAGCACCGGATGCAGTTGGTCACCCACCCGCACGTACAGCGCCGCCGTCGACCGGTCGGCCAGGATGGGGTTGTTGGCAGCCGAGCCGTTCGGCCGAATCAGCGAGAACACGAAGCAGCCCACCAGCCCGGTGACCAATACGATGACGCCCATCAGTACCGCACGCGTCTGGGTCCGCAACGGGTCGACAAGCATCCGCGTGTCGTGCAGGGCCACCCCAGAAGCGATGCGGCGCATGACAAATCGCCAGCCGGTCACCTGGTGGCGGGTGACGAAGCCGCGGCGGTAGACGACCTTTTCGGGGTTGTCGTTCACCGGGGTGCGCGAGGCGAATGAGCGCCGGTCGTCGGACGACTCGAGGTCGCTCATGCCGGCGTCTCCAACCGAAGGCCTTCGAGCAGCGGCGGCACGGTGTTGGCCACGTCGGCGGCGGTGATCGTCATGAGCTCCTCGTCGGTGAATTCACCGGTCTTGGCGTGTTCGGAGTGGTCCAACCGGAATTCACGCTCCTCTTCCGACTTTTCGACGACGTTACGAACGAATCGTCCGTTACCGGCGATGTCGAGGCCGCGCCGTTCGACGCCAACCGAGTCTTCCTTCGTCGTGTTGGCCAGGTGGGCGAATAGAGCCTCGAGGTCGTCGAGTGCCGCCTGCTCGAAGGTGCTGTCGCGCCGGGTGGCCATGAAGTTGGCGATCTCGATCAGTTCAGGCGGCTGGTAGGACGGGAAGTCGATGGTCCGGGTGAACCGTGATCGCAGACCCTGGTTGGTGTCCAGGAACCGATCCAGGTCCGCGCGGTATCCCGCGATGATGACCACCAACCGGTCACGGTCGTTTTCCATCCGCGCCAGCAGCGTGTCGATGGCCACCAAGCCGAAGTCGTTCTTGGCGCCGGTGGCGACCAGCGCGTAGGCCTCGTCGAGGAACAGCACGCCGTCCAGTGCGCTGTCGATGATCGCGTTGGTCTTGGCTTCGGTCTCGCCGATGTGCTGACCGATCAAGTCGGCACGGTGCACCTCTTTGATGTTCTCTTTCTTCAGAAGACCGAGGCCGCAATAGATTTTGGCAACGACACGGGCGATCGTGGTCTTACCGGTTCCGGGCGGGCCGGTGAAAACCAGGTGGTGGGTGCGCTGAGCCACTTCGAGTCCGCGCTCTTTGCGGACCAATTCCATCGCCACCGCGCTCTTGAGCCGCGCGACCTGATCCTTGACCTTGTCCAGTCCGATGAACTCGTCGAGTTCACGCTCGGCCTCTGCGAGCAGCACGGCCTTGCGCTCCTGGGCGCCGGGGTCGACGAAGTCACCGGGCTTGGGTTCGGTGCCGACATCCCATGGATCGCTGCGCGCGTCGATGCGGTCCGACGTGGTGGGCACGATCCCGAAGCTGGTATCCGTCAACGCCTCTTCGACCTGGGCGTTTTCCGGGTTGGCGGCATAGAGGTCCTGCAGTACCTCGCGGGCGGTGTCCTCGTCACCATCGGCGCGCAGCGAGAGCGCCCTGGCCAAGGCTCCGTCGACCGCCGCGACAGCGACCGGCCCCTCCGGGTCGTCGAGGTAGGACAGCGCCGCGGCAAACATGCCGAGCCGCGCCAGCGAGATCCCGAGAGCAACCTTGACGGCGTGCGCGAAGCGCTCGTCCAGCGTCGGGTCGTTGACAATCGGGGACAGCAGTTTGACGACGTCAGCCCAGCGCTCGGCGCGGTAGTGGATCGTCGCGGTCACCCAGCGGGCTTCGTGCGAGCTCGGACGGCGCCGGCTGACATCGCTGACCAGTTGAAACGCCGCAGCAAACCGGCCATCGCCGGCCAAGGCCGAGGCGTAAGCAAGGTGGAAGTCGTCGGGCTCGGTCGCCCGGAACTTGAGGTATAACCCGGTGTCGTAGAGAAAACCGAGCGCACCCTCGGTGAGCTCGACTTGCCGCTGCAACACACCTGCTGTTGCGATGTTGTGCGAAATCGCTTCCAGCACTGGGAGAGACGAGTCGCCCGCCGCGGCCAGCCCGACCCACGCGTCGGCCTGATCGTGAGCGATGCGGACCAGTCCGGTGAACCCGGATCGAGCCGCGGCAAGGTCCGCCGGACGCGTGCGGTCGTACACGGTCAGCCCGAGCGCCCGGCAACAGGTCGCGAATCGGCTCGCTACATCGTCGTCGACCCTGGCCGTTTTCGGCCGGGTGGCAACGATGCCGGTCTCAGCGGTTTCCACGCCTCAGTCCCCTCTCGGACGTAGCATTGCCTAAGCTAACTTCGGCGAAGCTAGCATCGCACATCGTATGTGTCGAGACCCACGCAACGTCTGGATACGAGGTCTCCTCAACTCGGCAGCTAAAACTGCGACGCTGCAGCTCACACGCGATAATGAGCGGCGAGAACAAGTTTTGGCCGCAACGAAACTAATAGATTCCCGAACCTTCTCCCGCTCCGGCTTAATGAAAATGAATGTCATTATGACAGGACTGTACGCCATCGCGCCCTCACTCTTTGACCGCCCTGACCAAAGTGTTGCGGGCGATCATCTGTCCGGCCTCGGTGTCGGGCGCGGGCACCGGGCGACCCGCCTCGTCCAAGTAGTCCGCCAACGGAGTCGCGACCGCTTTCCAGCCGTGTTCTGCGAACCACTGCTGGGCCGGGACGTGCTGCTCGTTGTAGATGAGTTGGAAGAACAACCGGTCGTCGCCCTCGGCCTGAGCCGCGCGTTCTCCCGCGACGGCAGCCTGGAACGCTTCGGCGGGCAGTGCCTCGCTTTCTTCAACGGCGACATGACTTCCCGAACTTGCCAGCGCATCGACCCCGGCGAACAGCTGCTCGCGCGCGGCAGCGGGGAGATAGATCAGTAGACCTTCGACGATCCACGCCGACGGCTTTTCCGGGTCGAAACCACTGTCCCGCAACGCCTGCGGCCAATCCTCGCGCAGGTCGACGGCAATTTCACGGCGTTCGGCGTTGGCCGTGGCACCCTGCTCGGTCAGCACCTCGCGCTTGAAATCAAGGACCTGCGGACGGTCCAGTTCGAAAATCGTGGTGTCATCGGGCCAGGACAACCGGTAGGCGCGCGAGTCCAAACCGGCGGCCAGGATCACCACCTGCCGCACACCGGCCTCTGCGGCTCGGCGGAAGTAGTCGTCGAAGTATCTGGTACGTGCGCCCTGGAAGTTGACGAAATGCTCGCCCCAGTCCGGTGTTTTGAGTTGATGGTCGGGGCTCTTGCCGTCGACCACGTCGGCAGCGGCGCCGCCCACCGCGCGGCAGAAGATCCCCGCGAACGGGTCGACTGCCAACGGATCGGGCTTCTGCGCTTCCAATGCTCGCGCGGCGGCGACGAGTAATGCAGTCGCGCCGACACTTGTCGTGATGTCCCAGTTGTCATCGTTAGTACGCACGACAACCGACCCTACGCGCGGCAAATCGGTCACGACGGCATTGAATACGACATTGCGTCGTAGACACAAGACCCCGTCCCGGTAGGGGGTATTCGCCGCTATACCAATGGGCGCCCCGCTTTGATCCGCCGGTCCAGATCCCACAGTAAGACGTTGAACGGGAATCGTCGAACGAACCGCGGCATCGCGTTGTTCAGCGTGCGGAGCACACCGATCACCCGGTCGAAGCGCCGCTGCGCGGCCGCATCCCAGGCGAATTGCATCTCGTCGCGGAAGCGCTGCGGTAGAAAGCCGGCGGTCAGCAGCAGACCGAATTTCTCCGGCTGCCGGCGCAGCACTTCCGGTAGGCGCAGTGCCTGAATCCGGCCCACCGCAATGGGATACAGATAGTTACGGACGGCGTCGTCGATATGGACCTTGTCGAGCTGCTCGTTCCAGTACCGGTCGAATGCCGCCCGATCCGCCGGCCACATCTCTGGTGGCACCTGCAATGTGGAGCCCAGCACCACGGCTTCGCGATAGTGCCTCTCGGCATCCCCGTCGTCCATCTCGCCGATGAACGTGCGGTAGAAGTCCACCCCGCCTTTGTAGAGGCACGCCGCCACCCACAGCTGCAGATCGAGGTCGAAGGCGTTGTATTGCACGGGGCTGTCGGGAGTGGAGTACACCTGCGCGTGCGCACGATTCACCGCGCGCCGAAATGCAGCCTTCTGGATGTCGGTACCCGCCATCGCGACGGCGAGGTAGGTGAACGTGGTGCGAGCCCGCTTGATCGGGTGCAGGTCGATACGCCCGCTTTCCACCCGGCTCTCCATGACGCCGTAGCCCACGCCCGGCCGGGCCAGCTGCATGATCACGTTCGCCGGACCGAGCAGCAACGCCATGCCCATCAGGGTGTCGTCGAGCGCAGGCGTGCGCCGCGGCCGTCGGCCGGTGATCGGCGGCTCGCTCACGGTGCGTTCGACATGCCTTCTCGGTTCGCTGACCGTCATCGTCCACCTGCCCGCTAATCTGAGAACGCTTGTTTCCTGATATTGCTCTCGGTGTGCACCGGTGTCAAGATGGGTTCCATGGCTTCCGCCCCCACCACGAACGCGCGGCCCTACCGCGGGGTCGGTGCCGCCGACCGGTTGGCGACCCGCCGCGCCAGCCTGCTGGAGGCGGGCCTCGATCTGCTCGGTGGCGAGGAGTCGGTGGAGGTGACCGTGCGAGCCATCTGCCGGCAGGCCGGGGTGGCCGCTCGCTATTTCTACGAAAGCTTCACCGACAAAGACACCTTCGTCGCGTCGGTGTTCGACTGGGTGATCGCCGAACTGGCCACCACCACTCAGGCGGCGGTCGCCGCGGCGCCGGCGGAGGAGCAGACCCGGGCCGGTATGGCCAACATCGTCCGCACGATCAGCGACGATCCGCGCATCGGGCGGCTGCTGTTCAGCGCGCAACCGGCCAACGCGGTGCTGGTACGTAAGCGCGCCGAATCCAGCGCGCTATTCGCGATGCTGTCCGGCCGCCACGTCGAGAGTGCACTGCGCGTGCCGGAAAACGACCGGATCAAGGCCGCCGCGCATTTCGTGGTCGGCGGGGTGGGGCAGACGATCGGCGCCTGGCTGGCCGGCGATGTCCGGCTCGGCCCCGAGCAGCTGGTCGACCAGCTGGCCTCGCTGCTCGACGAGCTGGCCAACCCGAGCCTGTATCGCGACTGACGAGCTAATGCGCGGCCGGGATACGGCGATCGGCCGACGTCCTCGGCGCAGTCTGCGCGTCGTCGGTCGTGAATTCTTTGACCCAGCAAGCGAACTCGAGGGTAATGCCGTCCGGATCCTGAAAGTAGAACGATCGCACGTAGACCCCGGGATGCACGGTCGCCGCGACCTGCCGCTCACTCTCATCGTGGTTGAGCACCGGACCCACCCGCACACCCTTGTCTTTGAGTCGCTGACGGTAGGCATCGAACTTCTCGGCAGGCACGTGAAACGCCAAGTGGTTCATGGTGCTGACGGCGCTGGTGATTTCGCCGATGCCCGGGATCGCGGCCGGCGACGACAAACCGGGCACCCGGTCGGGCGCGTCGGCGAACCAGAAAAACGCGACGCAGTCGCCGTTGCCCGCGTCGAAGAAGAAGTGCTGTCCGACTCCCCCGGGCAGGTCCAGCGACTTGATCAACGGCATGCCCAGGACGTTGCTGTAGAAGTCCACGGTGCGAGCCATATCCGAACACACCAGCGCGACATGGTTGATGCCGCCGAGCTCGAATTCGGTATTGCGGTTGTGCGGCTTGATCATCCCCGGGCTCCCGTCCGCTCAGCTGGTTCCGTGGCGAGGATCAGGATCTGAACCTAACATCAGATTCAGGTCTATTCCAGAAAAAAGCGCCGTTCCCGGGCTCGCGGCGGTCCCACGGTCACGACGAAGGAGGCCCGTCGGTGTCTACTGTGTCCGACCAGCCGACCCATCGTGCACCGCTGTCCCGACTGGCGATGATCCGCGACGATTTCGCTCAGTACTGGGCTGAAATCTGCCTTATCCCAACTTCATTCATCACCGACATGGCGCGACGCGCCCGGGTGGACGGCTACTGCGAGGACGACGACCCGGAGTTGACTGCGGTAGCGATCGTCACGATGTCGAATCAGTTCTGCTACCTGCAACCGACCAGGCGGACATCGAGATCTGAACCCGCCGACCAAGCTTGCGTCGCCAGGCGAACATCTTCTACCGAGCCATCTACGACAAGGAGGGCAGCTAGGTGACTCGTACCACCGGCACACCCGGGGTCGTCCGCGAATTCGTCGGTCTGCCATCACCGACCGGCAGACGCGCCGGTGCGGGTGGACATCCATGCCAGGGTCTCTATCACCGCGGCGTCGGGCGTAAACCCAAGGTCGCGGTGATCGCCACCCACTACCAAATCGATTTCTCCGAGCATTACCTCGCCGACTATCTGGCCACCCGCGGCATCGGATTTCTCGGCTGGAACACCCGGTTTCGCGGTTTCGAGAGCAGCTTCCTTCTCGACCACGCGCTGGTCGACATCGGCGTCGGGGTGCGCTGGCTGCGCGACACGCAGGCTGTGGAAACGGTTGTGCTGCTGGGTAATTCGGGAGGAGGCTCGTTGATGGCCGCCTACCAGGCGCAGGCGACCGACCAGCACGTCACGGCGGTGCCCGGGATGCGGCCCGCCGTGGGCCTGACCGATCTGTTACCCGCCGACGGCTACGTGGCCAGCGCGGCGCACCCCGGCCGCCCGGACGTGCTGACCGCCTGGATGGACGGCTCCGTCGTCGACGAGAACGATCCCGTCGCCACCGATCGCGCCCTCGATCTGTTCGATCAGGCAAACGGTCCGCCGTACTCATCGGAGTTCCTGACCCGTTACCGCTCCGCACAGGTCACTCGTAACAACGCGATCACCGACTGGGTCGAGACCGAGTTGAAACGTGTTAGGGCTGCCGGTTTTTCGGATCGCCCATTCACCGTGATGAGAACGTGGGCCGACCCGCGGATGGTTGATCCGACGATTGAGCCGACTCATCGCCAACCCAACATGTGCTACGCCGGGCGGCCGGCGAAAGCCAACCGCTCGGCACACGGCATCGCCGCGGCCTGCACGTTGCGCAGCTGGCTGGCGATGTGGAGCCTGCGCACCGCGCAGACCAGGGCCGAACCGCACCTGACCCGGATCACCGCTCCGGCGTTGGTGATCAACGCCGAGGCCGACACCGGCGTGTTCCCGTCGGATGCTCAGCGCATCCACGACGCGCTGGCCAGCACCGACAAATCCCGGTGCTCGATCAACACCGACCACTACTTCACCACGCCCGGTGCGCGCAGCGAGCAAGCTGACACCATTGCCAAATGGATTGCCAAGCGGTGGCGCTGAGGGTCCTCGCTCACTTCGTCCCGGGCCCCAAGGTGCTGGACTTCCTTGCACCGGAGACCGATTGGCTCGATATTCGCTGGTGCACCGACGATGAGACGTTCTACCGTGAGCTGCCCGAGGCAGAAGTGGTCTGGCATGTGCTGCGACCGCTGTCGGCGGCCGACCTGGCCCGCGCCACCCGCGCGCGGCTGGTGCACAAGTTCGGCGCCGGGGTCAACACCATCGACGTCGACGCCGCCACCGAGCACGGCATCGCGGTGGCCAACATGCCCGGGGCCAACGCGCCATCGGTGGCCGAAGGAACGCTGCTGTTGATGCTGGCCGCCCTGCGGCGCCTGCCGGTGCTCGATCGTGCCACCCGCGATGGCCGCGGCTGGCCGTCGAATCCGCAGCTGGGTGAGACCGTGCGCGATATCGGTGCGTGCACCGTCGGGCTGGTCGGCTACGGCAACGTCGCCAAGCAGGTCGCGAACATCGTCGCCGCGATGGGCGCCGCGGTGCTACACACCAGCACCCGCGACGACGGCCTGCCCGGCTGGCGGCCGTTGTCGGAACTGGTGGCCGCCAGCGACATCGTCTCGCTGCACCTGCCGTTGACCGCCGACACCGAAGGGCTGATCGACCGGGCCGCGATCGCCGGGATGAAGCCTGGTGCCGTACTGGTCAACACCTCACGCGGCCCGATTGTCGACGAAGATGCGCTGGCGGAAGCGCTGCGCGACGGCCGGCTGTCCGCGGCCGGCCTGGACGTCTTCGGCGTCGAACCGGTTCCGCCGGACAACCCGCTGCTCGGGCTCGACAACGTCGTGCTCACCCCGCACGTCACCTGGTACACCGTCGACACCATGCGACGCTATCTGAGCGAGGCCGTCGCCAATTGCCGCCGGATCCGGGACGGGCAACGGCTGGCCCATGTAGTCAACCAACCCACCGGTTGTTAGCTTGGGGTCACGCTGTCACGGCCCCCGGGGAATTCCAAGGAAGGCGACCAATGCCGATCGCGATCAATCCTGACCATCAAGACCTGGCCGATTCGGTGCGATCACTGGTGGCGCGGGTAGCGCCATCAGATGTCCTGCACGCCGCGCTGGAGACACCCATCGACAACCCGCCGCCGTATTGGCAGGCCGCTGCCGACCAGGGCCTGCAGGGTGTACATCTAGCCGAATCCGTTGGCGGACAAGGGTTCGGCATCCTCGAGCTCGCCATCACGCTCGCCGAGTTCGGCTACGGCGCGGTACCCGGGCCGTTCGTTCCGTCCGCGATCGCGAGTGCGCTGATCGCGGCACACGACCCGGACACCAAGGTGCTGGCCGATCTGGCTTCCGGCTCGGCTATCGCCGCGTATGCGCTGGACTCCGGGCTGACCGCGACGCGACAGGGCAGCTCACTGGTCATCCGCGGCGAGGTTCGGGCGGTGCCGGCCGCAGCGCAAGCGTCGCTGCTGGTGTTACCGGTGGCGATCGACGGCGGCGAAGAGTGGGTCATGCTGCGCGCCGACCATCTCGAGATCGAGCCGGTCACCAGCGTCGACCCGCTACGGCCGATCGCCCATGTGCGCGCCAACGGCATCGAGGTCTCCGACGACGTCGCGCTGAGCAACCTCAACACGGTGACCGCGCAGGCACTGATTTCTACACTGCTCTCAGCTGAGGCGGTCGGCGTCGCGCGGTGGGCCACCGACACCGCCGCGGAATACGCGAAGATCCGCGAGCAATTCGGCCGGCCGATCGGGCAGTTCCAGGCCGTCAAGCACAAGTGCGCCGAGATGATCGCCACCACCGAACGCGCCACGGCCGCAACATGGGACGCCGCGCGCGCCGTCGACGAAGCCAGCGAGCACGTTGAATTCGCTGCCGCAGTAGCGGCCACGCTGGCACCCGCCGCGGCCCAGCACTGCACGCAGGACTGCATCCAGGTGCACGGTGGCATCGGCTTCACCTGGGAGCACGACACCAACGTGTATTACCGCCGCGCGCTGATCCTGGCCGCCAGCTTCGGGCGCGCCTCGCATTACCCGCAGAAAGTGGTGGATACCGCCACCACCACCGGTATGCGCCCCATCGACATCGATCTAGACCCCGACACCGAGAAACTCAGGGCCGAAATCCGGTCCGAAGTCGCCGCGTTCAAAAACATGGACCGCGAGCAGCGCACGGTGGCACTCGCCGAGGGCGGATGGGTGCTGCCGCATCTACCGAAGCCGTGGGGCCGAGACTCGAGCCCGGTGGAGCAGATCATCATCGCCCAGGAGTTCGCCGACGGACGGGTCAAACGTCCGCAGGTCGGCCTCGCCGCGTGGATCATCCCGTCGATCGTCGCCTTCGGCACCGACGAGCAGAAGCAGCGCTTCCTGCCACCGACGTTGCGCGCCGAAATGATCTGGTGCCAGCTGTTTTCCGAGCCTGGCGCCGGTTCCGACCTGGCTGGCCTGAGCACGAAGGCCACCCGCGTCGACGGTGGCTGGCGGATCACCGGGCAGAAGATCTGGACGACGGCTGCGCAGTTCTCCCAGTGGGGCGCGTTGCTGGCCCGCACCGACCCGTCCGCGCCGAAGCACAATGGCATCACCTATTTCCTGTTGGACATGAAGAGCGAAGGCGTGACGGTCAAGCCGCTGCGCGAACTCACCGGCCAGGAGTTCTTCAACACCGTCTACATCGACGACGTGTTCGTGCCCGACGAATACGTGCTCGGTGAGGTGGACCGGGGCTGGGAAGTCAGCCGTAACACCTTGACGGCAGAACGGGTTTCGATCGGCGGTAGCGATCTGAACTTCCTGGCCAGCCTGCCGCAACTGGTCGAGTTCGTCCGCGACGGTCACTTCGACCAGGTCGCTCGTCACCGCGCGGGGCAGTTGATCGCCGAAGGGCATGCGGCCAAACTGCTGAATTTGCGCTCCACATTGCTGACCCTGGCCGGGGGCGACGCGATGCCGTCGGCGGCGATCTCCAAGCTGCTGTCGATGCGGACCGGGCAGGGATACGCCGAGTTCGCGGTGTCCTCGTTCGGGTCCGACGCGGCGATCGGCGACAAGGACACACCACCTGGCAAATGGGATGACTTCCTGTTGTCCAGTCGTGCCACCACCATCTACGGCGGCACTTCGGAGGTGCAGCTCAACATCATCGCCGAGCGGCTGCTGGGACTGCCCCGCGATCCCTAATCTTGCACACAAAAATCCACGCTCACCTGACGACAGCCAGGTCAGCGTGGATTTTTATGGTGGGGAGACGGCTGGCCCCGTTGGTCCAAGAACGGGGCCAGCCTCATTCCCCCCTGGGTACTGGGGCTCACCACCAGCGGTGGTGACCACCCCAGAAGCCGCGGTGTCCCCAGAAGCCGCCGCGGCCGAAGCCGCCGTGGCCCCAACCCCAGCCGCGGCCGAAGCCGCCGTGGCGACCGAAGCCGCCGTGGCCGAAACCGCCGCGGCCGAAGCCGCCGTGGCCGCCAAAGCCGTGGCCACCGCCGTGGCCGCCCCAGGCCGGTGGGGCGACGTGCACCGGGCCGACGGCCGGCATCGGGGCTGGCGCCGCGTTAGCTGCGGGTGCGGCACCCAAGAACATTGCGCCGGCCACCGCGCCTGCACCGATTGCGCTCACGGCGAAGCGGCGGGCGGAAGAAAGTGAGTAGGTCATCGTATGGCTCCTTCGTCGTCTGGTGACTGACAACGAGAACGCTAAATCCCATTGCTTAGCAAACACTAAAATGAACCGTTAATTAGGCTGAGAATGTTGTTTTGGCCTCTGACCAGCTAATTCCTTTGCCCGAGACTTATCTACTGCTAAAGCCTATTCCGACATTACTGCTTTCAGGACCTCAGGAGGTACGGTCCTACTGGTCTCAGTAGACACTGACTCAAATTTATTCAATGCTCAAAGCCGATTTATGCATCTACTGACATCAGTACATCCACACTTCCTCATTTCAGGATCTACGCGTTTATGCAATCACGTGAATCCGGAAAATAGTCATAACGACGCCGATATAGCGAATTATCGATGCGAGCGACCTCATCTATTCTGCCGGATCAGCATAGTCGGCTAGCAATCTTGGATTATCGCCCCGCAAGCCTTGCCCTCGATGCCCTGTCGAAGCGAGCAGCGTCGCGGCACGGCGTGCCGTCACTGCGCGACACAGCTTTGACCGACATACTTGAGTCCTGATGTACTGAAAGCTCACGCCAACCGAAGGTCGTCAGCCGCATGGATTCCAGCTCACCGTCGTTTCGGGCCAGGCCGCCCGCACGCGCTGATGCGTCGGCGCAGACCGAGCGCTTTCAGAGCTTCCGGAACAACACAGACCACAAGAAGCCCGAGCCGCCGTCACGGAGCCAGCGCACCCGCCGCACCGTCGATCTGTCGCCCGCCACGCACCGGGCTCTCGACATTTGGCAGCGCGACGCTGCCGACCGGCTCGGATACGCCCGAGTGACCGGGCAGGAAGTGATCTCCGCGCTGATCGAGTTACTCCTCAAGGACGGGAAACTCTCCGCCGAGGTGACCCGGAGCATCCGCGAACGACGCTGATCTCGACAGTGCTAGCTTCGCCGTCATGGCAGATACGCAGCGCACCAATCGTCGCGAGCGCGGCGTCACCGGCGAACGCGCCACCCTGGAAGCCTTCCTCGACGACTACCGAGACATCGTGGTACGCAAGGTTTCCGATCTTTCCGACGCCGATGCCCGACGGAATCTCGTCACCTCAGCGACGACGGTCGGCGGGTTGGTCAAGCACCTGCGTTGGGCCGAATACGGCTGGTTCGAACAGTTCTTGCAGGGACGACGCGACGACAACCGTCGCACGCACGAGCGGGACTGGGAGTTCGAGATCCAGCCCGATGAATCACTGCCGACGCTGGTTGCCGAGTATCAAGCGCAGTGCGAGGAGTCCCGCCGCATCGCCGCACAGTTTCCGCTCGACCACGAGCTGCGGCACGGCCGACTCGATACGACGGTGTCGCTGCGCTGGATTTACCTGCACATGATTCAGGAGACGGCCCGGCACACCGGGCAGATCGACATCCTGCGCGAGCAACTCGACGGCACTACCGGCTTCGGCGAGTGAGCTAAAAGCCGCGAAACAGAAAGCTCGGCCGTGGAACTCACGAAGCCGCGACCGTGGCTTCTGTTTCGCGATCCCCTGCGGCTAGTCGGCGTCGATCTCGCGCAGCTCGCGCTTGAGGATCTTCCCGGTCGGGTTGCGCGGCAGCTCGTCGAGGAAGATCACCTCGCGCGGCACCTTGTACTTGGCCAGCTGGTCCTTGACGTGTTTCTTCACCGAGTCCTCATCGAGGTTCGCATCGTCTTTCTTGACCACGAAAGCCCGCAGCCGATGTCCCCACTCTTTGTCCTCGACGCCGATCGCGGTGGCCTCCACCACGTCGGGGTGCGCGCTGATGCAGTCCTCCACTTCCGCGGGGAAGACGTTCTCGCCACCGGACACGATCATCTCGTCGTCACGTCCGCTGATGTAGAGCAGGCCGCGTTCGTCGAAGTAGCCGACGTCACCGGACGACAGCAACCCGTCGATGATCTGCTTATTGCCGCCGCCGGTGTAGCCCTCGAACGGGAAGCTGGTCCCGACGAATATCCGGCCGACCTCGCCCTGCGGTAACTCCTTGCCGTTGTCATCGAAGATCTTGACCTTGACACCCTTGACCGCCGGTCCGGCCGTCGTGGAGTTGTACTCGAGGTGCTGGGGCTGGGCGATCGTGGCGAATGAGATCTCGGTGGAGCCATACATGTTGTAGATCACCGGACCGAGGTCCTTCAGCGTCCGCTCGGCAACGTCGGCGCCCAGCGCCGAACCCGAGGCGAAGACGATCCGCAAACTCGACAAGTCGGGCTTGTGGTCCATTTTCTCCAGCGCGTCGAGCATGCGCGACAGCATCACCGGCACCACGACAACGGCACTCACCTTGTACTTTTCGATGTCTTGGAACACCTGCTCCGGCTTGAACTTGCTGTGCAGCACCAGCGTCGAACCCAGGAACATGCCGATGGTGGCATGCAGAAAACCCAGGGCATGGAACATCGGCGCCGGCAGCGAGGTCACTTCGTTCGCCTTGAACGGCACATGCGAGAGGATTCCGCCGATCGGCGCCAACGTGGGCGGGGTGCTGCGGTTCGCGCCCTTGGGTGTTCCGGTGGTGCCGCTGGTCAGAATGATGATCGACGAATGCTTGGCGGCCTTGGGCGCCGGCGACTTGCTGTTGGCAGCGACCAGGTCGGCCAACGTCTCGTCGGTGCTGCCCGAGTCCTTGCCGTCCGGATTGGTGGCCAGGGCGCGCAGCTTGCCCAGCGGCGGATCGGCTTTGCTGACGTCGTCGGTGTACTCGTCGTCGTAGATGATCAGCTTGGCGCCCTCGCGTTCAGACACCTCGGTGATCTGCGGGCCGGAGAACGAGCTGTTGAGCAGGATGATGCGGGCACCGACGCGGGCGCAGCCGAACTCCGCTACGGCGAACCAGCGATGGTTGCGGGCCAGGATCGCCACCCCGTCGCCGCCGCGTACCCCCTTGGCCAGCAGTCCGTGGGCAACCGCGTTCGCGGCTTGGTCGAGTTCTTGGTAGGTCAGCGAGCCGTCGTCGTCGATGATCGCCGCGCGGTCTGGCGTGCGCCGGGCGTTGAACGACGGCAACATTCCAATCTCGCCCCACTTCGCGATGTCGGCGGCCATTGCGGCGTAGTTCAGCGGGTTCTCCAACCTGAACGTGCCGGATTCGATGATTTTGCGGAGGTAATGCAGTTCGGATAAGCCGCGCTCGGCATACTGCTGGATCTTGGCTACCGCCTGCCCAGGCAGATCGATGAGATTAGGCATGGCTCCACCCTATGTGACGGACGTCGCACCACAGCCGGAACGGTTTGCCGAATTAGCATGGGCTCATGGCTCCGGTGTCGCTGGACGTGGGCGGACACCAGGTCGAGGTGACCCACCCCGACAAGGTGGTCTTCCCAGACAGGGACGGGCAGGTCGGTCTCACCAAGCTCGACCTGATCCACTACTACCTGGCGGTCGCCGACGGCGCGCTGCGCGGTGTGGCGGGGCGGCCGATGATCCTGAAGCGGTTCGTCAAGGGGATCGACCAGGAGGCCGTCTTCCAGAAGCGGGCCCCGGAGAAGCGACCGGACTGGGTCGACGTCGCCGAATTGCGTTACGCACGAGGCACATCGGCCAAAGAGGCAGTCATCTACGACGCAGCCGGACTGGCCTGGGCGATCAATCTGGGCTGCGTCGACCTCAATCCACATCCCGTGCTCGCCGACGATCTCGAGCATCCCGACGAACTGCGCGTCGATCTGGACCCGATGCCAGGAGTGACCTGGCGGCAGATCGTCGACGTCGCGCAGGTGGCCCGCGAGGTGCTGGAGGATCATGGGCTCACCGCCTGGCCCAAGACGTCGGGCTCGCGCGGTTTCCACATCTATGCGCGGATCGCACCGAGCTGGACGTTCCGGCAGGTGCGGCTCGCTGCCCAGACCGTGGCGCGCGAGGTCGAGCGACGTGCACCGGAGCTGGCCACCAGCCGATGGTGGAAAGAAGAACGCGAGGGCGTGTTCGTCGACTTCAATCAGAACGCCAAAGACCGCACTGTCGCGTCGGCGTACTCGGTGCGGGCCACACCGGACGCGCGGGTTTCCACACCCCTGGCATGGGACGAGGTGGCAGACTGCGACCCCGCTGACTTCACCGTGCAGACAGTGCCGCAGCGGTTCGCCGGAATCGGCGACCCGTGGGCCGCCATGGACTCCGCCGCCGGCGGTCTCGACCGGTTGCTCACGCTGGCCGAGGAACTCGGCCCCGCGGAGAAAGCACCCAGGGGCGCGCGGCGCGAGGGCTCAGGGCGACGCCTGTCGGTGATGCCGCTCATCGAGATCGCCCGCACCAAAACCAAGGACGAAGCGATGGCTGCACTGGATACCTGGCGCGACCGTCATCCCGCGGCAGCCGAACGTCTGCGGCCGGCCGACATACTGGTCGACGGCATGCGGGGACCGAGTTCGATCTGGTACCGGATCCGGATCAACCTGCAGCATGTGCCGGATGGCCAGCGGCCGCCGCAGGAGGATTTGATCGCCGACTACAGCCCATGGACGAAGACGAACAAGCCGACCCGTTGACCGCGCTAGGCTCACGCGATGGGCGAGCAGTGGAATCGGCGAGGGTTCCTACGCGTCGGCGCGACCGCGAGCCTGCTGGTGATGGCGGGATGCTCGTCGGAGAAATCGGCACCCGCGGCGAACAGTGGTGGCGGGCCTGTCACGGTCACGCACATCTTCGGTGAGACGAGCATCGCCGAACCGCCCAAAAGGGTGGTCAGCGCGGGATTCACCGGGCAGGACGACCTG
Organism: uncultured Actinomycetota bacterium; assembly: GCA_963824335.1. Taxonomy (GTDB): domain Bacteria; phylum Actinomycetota; class Actinomycetes; order Mycobacteriales; family Mycobacteriaceae; genus Mycobacterium. The sequence continues at coordinate 14,465 of CAWGPB010000033.1, read as the reverse complement.
CTGGCCCTCGGCATCGTCCCGATCGCGGTGACCAACTGGTTCGGCGACCAACCGTTCGGTGTGTGGCCGTGGGCCCAGCCCAAGCTCGGCTCGGCCAAACCCGTTGTCTTGAACCTGGACAACGGAATTCAGATCAATCAGATCTCGGGCCTCAAGCCCGATCTGATTGTCGCCACCGACGCCGGTCTCGATCAGGACACCTACCAGAAGCTTGCGGCGATCGCGCCGACCTTGGCGCAGTCCGACGGCGATGCATTCTTTGAACCCTGGAAGGATCAGGCGAAAGCCATCGGCCAGGCGGTTTTCCAATCCGGCCAGATCGCCTCGCTGATCAGCGGTGTCGACAAAGAATTCGCCGCCGTCGCCGAGAAGTACCAGCAGTTCAAGAACAAGCGAGTCCTGCTGTTGCAGGGCAGGCTGCATGCCGACAATGTCGTCGCGACCACCGGTTGGCAAACCGACTTCCTCACCCAGATGGGGCTGGCCGTCCCTGACAGCCTCGCTGCGTTGGCCGTCGACCAGCAGCGCGCGTTCATCCCGCGCGACAAGATCAAGTCGGTCCTCGATGACGCCGACGTGCTGATCTGGACGACCGAAAGCGATCGGGATCAAGCTGATCTGCTGGCCAATCCCGATGTGGCAGCGCATCGTTCGCGAAGCGTGTTCACCACCAAGGATCAAGCCGGGGCGATCGCCTACGCCTCGCCACTGAGCTACCCGATGGTGGCAGACCAGTTGCCCCCGCTGATCGCCAACGTCCTGCACTAACCGTGAGCGTTCTCGACTACGGAGACCAGGCGTTGCTGCTGCAATTCGACAGCACCGCAGAGGTTTTGGCGTGGACCGCCGCGCTGCGCGATGCTGCGATGCCCGATGTGCTCGACATCGTCGCGGCCGCGCGCACGGTGCTCCTCAAGCTCGACGGGCCCGGACGACAGGGCGCCATCCGCCGTCGACTCGACTCGATGCAGGTGGTGGCCGGCGCCGAGTCGATCGCGCCGGGTGAGGCGCTGGTGATCGACGTGGTGTATGACGGCGCCGATCTGGACGAGGTCGCCGAACTCACCGGATTGACCACGACGCAGGTGATCGACGCGCACACCGCGAATCCCTGGAACGTCGGATTCTGCGGATTCGCGCCGGGTTTCGCGTACCTCGTCGGCGGTGACGCACGCCTGGCTGTGCCACGACGGTCGGACCCGCGCGCGGGCGTCCCGGCCGGTTCAGTCGGCCTGGCCGGTGAATTCACCGGGATCTATCCGCGTCGCTCCCCCGGCGGCTGGCAGTTGATCGGCCGCACCGACGCCCCGCTCTGGGACATCGACCGACCCGACCCGGCGCTGCTGACGCCGGGCACCTGGGTCCAGTTCCGGGCCGCATAGCCAATGCCCACCCTGGAGATCCTGCACACCGGACCGCTGGCTCTCGTTCAAGACCTCGGGCGGGTCGGGCTTGCCCATCTGGGCGTCACCCGGTCTGGAGCCGCCGACCGGCGCGCCCACACCCTGGCCAACCGACTGGTGGCCAACCCCGACGACCGCGCCACCATCGAGGTGACCATGGGCGGATTCGCGGCGCGAGTTCAGGGCGGCGACATCGACATCGCGGTCACCGGCGCCGATGCCGGTGCAGTTGTGGGCTCAACAGTGTTCGGCGCCAACAGCATCCAGCACGTCCGTAACGGCGAGCTCATCGCCCTGGGCGTTCCACAGACTGGTTTGCGCAGCTACTTGGCGGTGCGTGGCGGGATCGACGTGGCACCGGTGCTCGGCTCGCGGAGCCACGACGTCCTGTCGGGGATCGGGCCGGCACCGCTGCAACCCGGCGACGTGCTGGCGATCGCCGACCACACCGAGCGATACCCCGAACTCGACCAGGCTCCGGTCGCGCCGATCGCCGACCAACTCGTCGAACTCACGGTGATACCGGGTCCACGCGATGACTGGATCGCCGATGCCGACGCGCTGGTGCACACCGTCTGGGTGGCCTCCGACCGCAGCGACCGGGTGGGCATGCGGCTGCAGGGGAGCCCGCTTGCGCACCGCGACCCGGGTCGTCAACTGCCCAGCGAGGGCGCGACCCGTGGCGCGATTCAAGTGCCGCCCAACGGATTACCAGTCATTCTTGGCCCTGACCATCCGGTCACCGGCGGCTACCCCGTTATCGGTGTGATCGCCGACCGCGATGTCGACAAGGTCGCTCAGGTGCGGCCCGGCCAGCAGGTGCGACTGCGTTGGACACGCCCCAGATCCATACCGACTTCTGGGTGAACTCAGGTAGCGGCGAACCAGCCGAACTGGTAGACCAACAGTGTGCACACCCAGGTTCATACCGCGCGCCTGGTCCACACCGCCGATCTGGAAAGCGACGCGCGGCAGCGCGCCCACGACATGGTGAGCGACGCGTTCGGCGGCGACTTCACCGATACCGACTGGGACCACGCGCTCGGCGGCATGCATGCGCTGATCTGGCATCGCGGCGCGATCATCGCGCATGGCGCCGTCATCCAGCGCCGGCTGATTTACCGCGGCATCGCACTGCGCTGCGGCTACGTGGAAGCTGTTGCGGTGCGCGAGGATTGGCGCGGTCAGGGCTTGGGCGTCGCAATTCTCGACGCATGCGAGCAGGTAATCCGCGGCGGCTATCAGTTGGGTGCGCTGAGTTCCTCGGACCGGGGCCGGCGGCTGTATGCGCTGCGGGGGTGGTTGCCGTGGCGCGGGCCGACGTCGGTGCTGGCGCCCACCGGGCCGGTGCCGACTCCCGAACACGACTCGTCGGTATTCGTCTTCCCGCTGATGACCGACCTGGACCCGACCGCCGGGTTGACGTGCGACTGGCGCGACGGGGACGTCTGGTAGGCGCGCCAACCGCGAGCAACGCCGCGGAAATTGGCCGGTAACTCCGCCGACATTCGGTTGGCATACATACTTCATATGAATCAGCCCGAGGAGCCGGCGCTGGTCGGTTATCGGGTGGCCGTCACAGCAGCGCGACGGGCCCGCGAGCTGTGCACGATGTTGCGGCGCCACGGTGCCACTGTCGCCAGTGCCCCGGCGATCACCATGATCGCTATGTCTGGTGATGACCAATTGCGTTCCAGCACAGAAGCATTGATAGACAATCCGCCAGCCATCGTGATCGTCACAACCGGCGTCGGGCTGCGCGGCTGGCTGGCCGCCGCCGGCGAATGGGGCCTGGATGAAAGATTGACCGCGGCTCTTTCCCAAGCCCGCATCGTGGCTCGCGGAGCGAAGGCCATCGGCGCGGTACGCGGTGCGGGACTGCGCGAGGAGTGGTCCCCGGAATCCGAGTCCTCCCGCGACATCTCGCAGTACTTGCGCGAATCCGGCATCAGCGGCTGTCGGATCGCCGTGCAGATGCACGGTGCGACCGATGACTGGGACCCGTTCCCAGAGTTTCTCGACGAGTTGCGATCCGCGCAGGCCGAGGTCATCCCGATCCGGGTGTACCGATGGAAGCCGGTGCCGCCGGGCGGCGATTTCGACCAGATGATCCAAGGGATCGCCCACCGCGAGTTTCACGCTGTGAGCTTCACGTCGGCGCCCGCGGTCGCCGCAACGTTGATGCGCGCCGCCGATCTCCGGATCTCGGGCCAACTGCTCGATGCGATGCGCTCCGATGTCCGGGCGATGTGCGTCGGCCCGGTGACCGCGGCGCCACTGCTGCGACTGGGCGTTCCGGCGTCCTGGCCGGAAGGTATGCGATTGGGCGCGCTGGCCCGCCACATCGTCGACGAGTTACCCGGGCTGCACACCCTGCGCGCAGCGGGTCACCGGATCGAGATCCGCGGTTCCCGCGTGACGGTCGACGACACCGTGCAGTCGCTGTCGCCGGCGATGATGGCCATCCTGCGTGCGCTGGCGCTGCGCCCGGGATCTGTCGTCGCACGCAGCGAACTGCTGCGTGCCCTGCCGGGCAGCGCCGCCGACCCGCACGCCGTGGACACCGCGGTACTTCGGCTACGAAAAGCGCTGGGCGACAGAAACATTGTCGTCACGGTGGTCAAACGCGGCTACCGGCTGGCGATCGACGAAACGTCCGGCGCGGCTTAGTTCGCCGACAGCGAAACGGCAGCTGGAACTTAAGCGTGGTCGACTCATGTTTCTCCCTGTAGATGCCGGCAGAACGTCGGCAGTCACAGAGCACGAGGAGACAGACATGAGCAACCTGACACTGTGGTCACGCCCGGCGTGGGATGTCGAGCGCTGGCGGCGCGAGTTCTTCGGCCCGGCCGCGGCCACGGACTGGATCAAGCCGGCAGCCGCCGGGTTCAGCCCCGCCGCCGAGATCGTCAAGGACGGCGAGGACGCGGTAGTACGTCTGGAACTGCCGGGCGTCGACGTCGATAAGGACGTCACCGTCGAAATTGACCACGGCCGCTTGGTCATCCACGGTGAGCGTCGCGACGAGCGGGCCACCGAAGACCCTGCGAAGGACGGCCGCACGCTGCGCGAGGTGCGCTACGGATCGTTCCGACGGTCGTTCCAGCTGCCCGCCCACATCACCGGCGAGGCCGTCTCGGCGTCATACGACGCCGGCGTGCTGACCGTCCGGGTCACCGGCGCCCACGCCGGAACTCAGGCGCAGCGCATCGAAATCAGTAAGTAACCACCCGGATCCGGTGGAGCCCGACGGCTCCACCGGATTCATCGGTCAGGCGAATGCCTGCTCGGCGTCCACCCCGATGACGCGAAGCAGATTCACCACTTTGTCGTCGAGGCCCTTGCCGACCTTGGACACGTCGTCGATGCCGAGACTGCCGAATGCCGGACCGGGCTGGTCCATGGTGAAGATCGCGTTGCCGTTGCCGTCGGTATAGACCAGCATCCGCAGCGGGGCGTACAGCAACGCTTTCGCGTCGTGGCGGAACATCGTCTCAGCGATGACGTGGTTACCGATCAGATATTCGATCGCCCGGGTGCGATGCCCTGCGAGACTGAACAACTCGGTCGCATCGATCTTGCCGTAGACCATCAATTCGTGAGGCGCGTTCTTCGCCGCCGCTGCAAGAACGTCATCCCAGTCGCCACCGGATTCGGCGATCTCGGCAAAGGCCGCTCGGTCGACCGGTGGTGCCGCCTTCTCCAACGCGGCGACGAATTGATCGAAGGGCACGCCGGTGGCGATGTCGACGCGGGTCATCTCGTGCTGTTCACGGTGAAAAGACATCGGATTCGACTTCCATTGGTTCATTGACCGAACTTCCAGAATCGAAGTATATGGTTCGTTCAATGAACCTGCAAGGGTAAGATCGCTTACGTGGCCCTGCCCCGCGAGTACACCGCAGAGAGTTGCCCGATCGCCCGCTCACTCGAGATCGTCGGCGAGCGGTGGACGCTGCTGGTTATACGGGATGCCTTTTACGGCGTACGCCGGTTCAGTGACTTTCGTGCCCATCTCGGCATCCCGAAAGCGGTTCTCTCCGAGAGACTTTCCCTGTTGGTTGACGAAGGCGTGTTTAGGAGAGCAGCGGGCACCGGCGGCCGTGACGAGTACGTGCTGACGCCAAAGGGCCGACGGCTCTGGGCGACGATTTGGTCGCTGGTCAGTTGGGGCAACGAGAATTACGTCGACCAACCGCACCGGCGCAGCTACCGACACGCAGGCTGCGGCGGCACCATCGGGCTCGACCGGGCGTGCGCGGAGTGCGGGCAGGTTCCCGACGTCGCCGACCTTGTCGTTCACCCGCCGCGGCGGCCACGTGACCAACGCGACGACGCCGTCAGCGTGGCCCTCCGGCAGCCACACCGAATGCTTCAGCCAATTCACCAGGGCTAGCCGCAACCCCGGAGTGATCTGTCTCACGCTGTCGCCCGATGCCGGATAGTATTGAGGACGTCCTGTGATCCACGACACCTTCGCCCCTAGGGAGATCCGTTGTCCACCACTACCGAACTGGCCGAACTGCACGACCTCATCGGCGGCTTGCGGCGGTGCGTGAGCACGCTCAAGGCGCGCTACGGCGACAGCCCCGCGATGCGCCGCATCGTGATTGACGCCGACCGCATCCTCGGCGACGTCGAATTACTTGACACCGATGTTTCCGAATTCGACTTAATGCACGCTACGGTGCAGCAATCCGGCGAAAAGATCGCCATTCCCGACACCGATTACGATCGCGATTTTTGGCGCGACGTCGACCATGAGGGAGTCGGGGGTCACAACCGGTCTTAATTTCAGCCCCGCCGAGAATCTTTGGGGCGTCTCTGGGTACTCTTCGACCAACAGCCCGTTCGAAGAGGAACAATTGATGAGCGCACCCACGGCGAACCATCCTGCGTCCGGCGTCTTTTCACCCACGCGCGCCCGCATCCAGCAGCGGACGCTGCGTACCGACCGGTGGTGGCTGTCGCCGCTGCGGATCGATCTGGGCTTCGCAGCATTCCTCATCTACGCGACGTTTCGCTCGTTCCAGCAGGACCACTACTTCGTCGCGAAGTACCACTACCTGACGCCGTTCTACTCACCGTGCGTCAGCCGGGGATGCATCAAAGAGGCCAGCGACTTCTGGCCGCAGATCCTGCCCGACGTGTGGTGGCTGCCGTATGCGGCGCTGACACTGCCGTTCCTACTGCTCTTTCGGCTGACGTGCTACTACTACCGCGGCGCCTACTACCGCACGGTGTGGCAGTCACCCACCGCCTGCGGGGTGGCCGAGCCCCGCGCGCACTACAGCGGCGAGACCAAGTTCCCGCTGATCGTCCAGAACACCCACCGGTACTTCTTCTACGCCGCCGGCATCATCTCGATCATCAACAGCTACGACGCAATCGTGGCGTTCCACTCCGACTCGGGCCCGGGCGGCTTCGGCTTCGGCCTTGGCAACGTGATCCTGCTGGGCAACGTGATCATGCTCTGGGTCTACACCCTGTCCTGCCACTCATGCCGGCACGTCACCGGCGGGCGACTCAAGCATTTCTCCAAACACCCTGTGCGGTACTGGATCTGGACTCAGGTAAGTCACCTCAACACCCGCCACAAGATGTACGCCTGGATCACTTTGGGCACCCTGATGCTGACCGACTTCTACGTGGCACTGGTGGCCAGCGGCACCATTTCCGACCTGAGATTTATTGGCTGAAAAGCCATTTCAGAATTATCGAAATAGCTGAGCGAGGATTTCATGACTGAGGTCGAAAGGCACTCCTACGACGTGGTTGTCATCGGTGCCGGCGGCGCGGGTTTGCGCGCGGTCATCGAGGCGCGGGAACGCGGCCTGAAGGTTGCGGTGGTGTCCAAGTCCCTGTTCGGCAAGGCCCACACGGTGATGGCCGAGGGCGGCTGCGCCGCAGCGATGGGTAACACCAACCCGAAAGACAACTGGAAGACCCACTTCGGCGACACCATGCGCGGTGGGAAGTTCCTGAACAACTGGCGGATGGCCGAGCTGCATGCCAAGGAAGCGCCTGACCGGGTCTGGGAGCTGGAAACCTACGGCGCGCTATTCGACCGCCTCAAGGACGGCAAGATCAGCCAGCGCAACTTCGGCGGGCACACCTACCCGCGGCTGGCGCACGTCGGTGACCGCACCGGCCTCGAGCTGATCCGCACGATGCAGCAGAAGATCGTCTCGCTGCAGCAGGAAGACCACGCCGAGCTCGGCGACTACGAAGCCCGGATCCGGGTGTTCGCCGAGACCACGATCACCGAGCTGATCAAAGACGGTGACGCGATCTCCGGAGCCTTCGGCTACGTGCGCGAAACCGGGAAGTTCATCTTGTTCGAGGCTCCCGCGGTGGTGCTGGCCACCGGCGGTATCGGCAAGTCGTTCAAGGTCACCTCGAACTCCTGGGAGTACACCGGCGACGGCCACGCGCTGGCGCTGCGGGCCGGCGCGACGCTGATCAACATGGAGTTCATCCAGTTCCACCCGACCGGCATGGTCTGGCCGCCCAGCGTGAAGGGCATCCTGGTCACCGAAGGTGTTCGCGGCGACGGCGGGGTATTAAAGAACTCCGACGACACCCGGTTCATGTTCGGCTACATCCCGCCGGTGTTCAAAGGCCAGTACGCCGAAACCGAGCAAGAGGCCGACCAATGGCTCAAGGACAACGACTCAGCTCGTCGTACCCCGGACCTGCTGCCCCGTGACGAGGTCGCGCGCGCGATCAACTCCGAAGTCAAGGCCGGCCGCGGCACCCCGCACGGCGGGGTCTACCTCGACATCGCCTCACGGCTGACGCCCGAGCAGGTCAAGAAGCGGCTCCCGTCGATGTACCACCAGTTCAAGGAGCTGGCCGGAGTCGACATCACCAAGGAGCCAATGGAAGTCGGACCGACCTGCCACTACGTGATGGGCGGCGTCGAGGTGGACGCCGACACCGGTGCCGCCACCGTTCCCGGGCTGTTCGCCGCGGGTGAATGCTCTGGCGGGATGCACGGCTCCAACCGTCTGGGCGGGAACTCGCTGAGCGATCTGCTGGTGTTCGGCCGTCGGGCCGGCCTGGGCGCTGCCGACTACGTGCGGGCGCTGAAAAGCCGCCCGACGGTTGCGGAGGACGCCGTCGAGACCGCCGCCAAGCGGGCACTGGCGCCGTTCGAGACCGCGACCAACGGGACCGCCGCGGAGAACCCCTACACGTTGCAGCTCGAGCTGCAGCAGTCGATGAACGACCTGGTGGGCATCATCCGCAAGTCCGAAGAGATCAGCGAGGCGCTGTCCCGGCTCGACCAGCTTCGCGAGCGGTTCAAGCACATTCACGTCGAGGGCGACCGCCGGTACAACCCCGGCTGGAACCTGGCGCTCGACCTGCGCAACCTGCTGCTGGTCAGCGAATGCGTCGCCAAAGCGGCGCTGGAGCGCACCGAAAGCCGTGGCGGCCACACCCGCGACGACCACCCGGGGATGGACCCGTCGTGGCGCAAGGTGCTGCTGGTCTGCAGCGCCTCTGGCGACGACCCGATCGTCCCCGAGATCACGGTGACGCACAAAAACCAGACCCCGATGCGGCCCGACCTGCTCGAGGCGTTTGAGGTCTCGGAGTTGGAGAAGTACTACACCGAGGAAGAGTTGGCCGACCACCCAGGACGGAGAGGCTGATGACCTACGACGCGACGTTGCGGGTATGGCGTGGAGACGAGGCCGGCGGCGGCCTGCAGGATTACCACGTCGAGGTCAACGAGGGCGAGGTGGTGCTCGACATCATCCACCGCCTGCAGCAGACCCAGACGCCGGACCTGGCGGTCCGATGGAACTGCAAAGCCGGCAAGTGCGGCTCGTGCTCGGCCGAGGTCAACGGCAAGCCCCGACTGATGTGCATGACGCGGATGTCGACCTTCGCCGAGGACGAAGTGGTGACCGTGACACCGATCCGGACGTTCCCGGTGATCCGCGACCTGGTGACCGACGTGTCCTTCAACTACGAAAAGGCGCGGGAAATCCCGTCATTCACGCCGCCGAAGGACCTGCAGCCCGGCGAGTACCGGATGCAGCAGGAAGATGTCGAGCGCTCCCAGGAGTTCCGCAAGTGCATCGAGTGCTTCCTGTGTAACAACGTCTGCCACGTGATCCGTGACCACGAGGAGAACAAGGAGAACTTCGCCGGCCCGCGCTACTTGATGCGGATCGCGGAGTTGGAGATGCATCCGCTGGACACCCGGGACCGACGCGATGAGGCGCAAGAGGAGCACGGGCTCGGCTATTGCAACATCACCAAGTGCTGCACCGAGGTCTGCCCCGAGGGCATCCACATCACCGACAACGCCCTGATCCCGATGAAGGAACGCGTCGCCGACCGCAAGTACGACCCGGTCGTGTGGCTGGGCAACAAGCTTTTCCGGCGTTAGACCGCTACGCGGTCTACATCGTCGGCAGGCTAGACGCCGAGGCGCCGAAAGACGCTGCGGTGGAACACGATCGGCGCGACGTCTGCGTCGACTCGGACGTCGCTGACCCGTAGCACCACAATCGTGTGATCACCGGCGGGGATGAGCTGCTCGATCGCGGTTTCCATCCAGAGGCTGGTGCCGTGGATGAAGACCGCACCGCTGTCATAGGACACCGTTTCCAGGTCGGCGAAGCGATCGCCGGTTTTGGCCGCCAGCCTCCGGGCGGCGCCGTCGTGCGACTCTCCCAGCACGCTGATACCCAGCGCGCGCGCATCTTTGAGCTTCGGCCAGGTCGTCGAGGTGTTCTGCACGCAGAACGACACCAGCGGCGGATCCAGTGACACCGGGACGAACGTGCTGGCCGCGAGTCCCTCTCTGACCCCGTCGACTTCGGCCGCGATGGCGATGATGCCGGAGGGAAAATGGCCAAAGGCCTCGCGCAGGGAGGTAGGCGTCAAGTTGTCAGGTGTATTCACCGGGCTTCGCTCGCGTAGACGGGATTTCGTAGAAAAGACCCTACCCGTCTGGCGTTACAACCTCCGCGCTACCCGTCACGTAGCCGTGCGCGGCTGCGACGTCCGGATGCGCCCGCAGCCTGCTCTTCCAGGCATTGCGGCCGTACACCGAGAAGATCGGGTCGGACGGGTCGACACGCGGCTCGGCCCGCCCGGCCAACGCGGCGGGCAGCCGCAACGCCGGGATCCGCGCGTCCAGTCGCGGGTTGAAGAAGTAGGGCACCGAGATGCGGTCTGCCGAGTGATGCAGATTCACCCGGTGCTCGGTCGCGCGTAGATAGCCACCGGTTGCCAACTCCAACAGCTCGCCGATATTGACGATGAACGCGCCGTCCAGCGCGGGCACGTCGACCCAGCCACCGTCGCGTCCACGCACCTGCAAACCCGCACTGCCCGGCTCGGCGAGCAGCAGCGTCAGCACTCCGGAATCCCGGTGCGCGCCGACGCCCTGCGAGCTGGCCGCGGTTGCCGGGTAGTGCACGACTTTGATCAGGGTCGCGGGCGTCGAGTCGAACGCGGCGTCGAAGATGTCCGCCGGACTGCCCAGCGCCGCCGCCCAGTGTCGCAGCAAGGTGCGAGAGACCGCCGCCAGGGCAGCGTCCCACTCACCGATGAGGCCCGGCAGCTCCGGCAGTCCCGCGGGCCACTGATTGGGCCCCTGCAGCCACAGATAATCAGCGCGGCCCGGACCGCCGATCGGCTCGCGCTCCGGTCCGATGTCGATCTGCTCACGCCAGTCCACCTCGCCGCGGGTAAGTTCGCCACCCAGCCGGGTGTAGCCCCGGAAATGCGGACTGCGGATCATCGCGACGGCGTCCTTGTCCGCCTGGGGTAATGCGAATAGTCGTCGCGCCGCCTCCAGCACCCGCCGGGTGAGCGACTCGGGCACCTGGTGTCCGGTCAGATAGAAGAAGCCGACCTCATGGGCGACCTCACGCAGGCGTGTCCGAAGTTGGCCGACGGGGCGGCAAAGGTCCACTTCGGGCACCGCGGTGACGCTTGCCACAGTTGACACCCAACCATTATCACCGCAGGTGAAGCGGTACGATAGGGTCCTGATCAGCGCGAATCCAACTAGTTGGTTGATTAGCCGATGAAATTTAGCTCACAGTCGGTTGCGCGGGGTATCTCTTGGGTATAACTTAGGCGTGTTACTGGTGGGTAACTTAAGCCAAGTACCCAACCTTAAAGTGGCGTTCTCATCGAGGAGGAACTAGTGGGCCACTACAAGAGCAATGTCCGCGACCAGGTTTTCAACCTGTTTGAGGTCCTGGGCGTTGACAAAGCATTCGGCGAAGGCGATTACACCGACCTTGATGCCGACACCGCCCGCGAGATGCTGGTGGAAATAAGCCGGTTGGCCGAGGGTCCAGTCGCCGAGTCGTTCGCCGACACGGACCGCAACCCCCCGACTTTCGACCCTGAGACACATTCCGTGTCACTGCCCGAGCCGTTCAAGAAGTCGGTTCGTGCGCTGCTCGAGGGTGGTTGGGACAAGGTCGGCATTGACGAAGAACTCGGCGGCATGCCGATGCCCAAGGCGATGGTCTGGTCGCTGCATGAGCACGTGCTGGGTGCCAACCCGGCGGTGTGGATGTACGGCGGCGGGGCCGGTTTCGCCAGCATTTTCTACCACCAGGCCACCGAAGAACAGAAAAAGTGGGCCATCATCGCCGCGGAGCGCGGCTGGGGTTCGACCATGGTGCTCACCGAGCCGGATGCCGGCTCAGACGTCGGAGCCGGTCGCACCAAGGCCGTCCAGCAGGACGACGGCTCGTGGCACATCGACGGGGTGAAGCGATTCATCACGTCCGCCGACTCTGACGACCTGTTCGAGAACATCTTCCACTTGGTACTGGCCCGCCCCGAAGGCGCTGGACCGGGCACCAAGGGACTGTCGCTGTTCTTCGTGCCCAAGTTCCTGTTCGACTTCGAGACCGGCGAGCCCGGCGAGCGCAACGGCGTCTTCGTCACCAACGTGGAGCACAAGATGGGCCTGAAGGCCTCCGCCACCTGCGAGCTGACCTTCGGTCAGCACGGCGTACCGGCCAAGGGCTGGCTCGTTGGCGAGGTACACAACGGCATCGCGCAGATGTTCGAGGTCATCGAGCAGGCTCGAATGATGGTGGGCACCAAGGCCATCGCCACGCTGTCCACCGGTTACCTGAACGCCCTCGCCTACGCCAAGGACAGGGTGCAGGGCGCCGACCTGACGCAGATGACCGACAAGTCCGCTCCGCGGGTGACCATCACCCACCACCCGGACGTCCGTCGCAGCCTGCTGACCCAGAAGGCTTACGCCGAGGGACTGCGCGCGCTGTACGCCTACACCGCGACCTACCAGGACGCGCCGGTGGCCAAGGCAGTGCACGGCATCGACGCCGACCTGGCGGTCAGGGTCAACGACCTGCTGCTGCCTGTCGTCAAGGGTGTCGGCTCCGAGCAGGCCTACGCCAAACTCACCGAGAGCCTGCAGACCTTCGGTGGTTCCGGCTTCTTGCAGGACTACCCGATCGAGCAGTACATCCGTGACGCCAAGATCGACTCGCTCTACGAAGGCACCACGGCCATCCAGGCGCAGGACTTCTTCTTCCGCAAGATCGTCCGCGACAAGGGTGTGGCGCTGGCTCACGTGTCCGGGCAGATCGAGGAGTTCATCAAGAACGAGTCCGGCAACGGTCGGCTGAAGGCCGAGCGTGCGCTGCTGTCCACCGCCCTGGCCGATGTGCAGGCGATGGCGGCGACACTGACCGGCTACCTGATGTCCGCGCAGGAAGAGATTTCCAGCATCTACAAGGTCGGTACGGGTTCTGTGCGCTTCCTGATGAGCGTCGGCGACCTGGTGATCGGCTGGCTGTTGCAGCGTCAGGCCGCTGTGGCCCTGGAGGCGCTCGACGCCGGCGATGTCAGCGATGCCGACCGGGCTTTCTACGAGGGCAAGATCGCGGTGGCGTCGTTCTTCGCGAAGAACTTCCTGCCGCTGCTGACCAGCACCCGTGCGGTGTTGGAGACGATCGACAACGAGATCATGGAGCTCGACGAAGCCTCGTTCTGACAGGCGACGACGATGCAGCCGCGAAGGCGGCTGAGGAGGAGTCGGCTCGTTGGCACAGCCCATAGCTAGACAGCGAAATCCCCCGCTCTCACCGGAGACGGGGGATTTTGCTGTGCTGCGGACGTGCACAAAAAAGGGCCGCCGCAGGATCCCCTCTTTCCGGCGGCGGCCCTGGTCTTAGGAGGAAGCCCCGCGCTGCCATCAGGTCGGGGGTCAGACGGCAACGCGGGGCTGTCCGCACAGCTGCCTACCCCGGCGCTGACGTCGCTAAACGCGGCTGTAGCCGCGGCGATCAGGCCTCCAAGATGGCGGCGACGCCCTGGCCGCCCGCTGCGCAGATCGAGATCAGCCCGCGCAGCGGCTTGTCCGAACCCTTTTGCTTGGTCTTGGCCTCGTGTAGCTGCTTGGCCAGTTGCGCAAGAATCCGCCCGCCGGTGGCGGCGAACGGATGCCCTGCGGCCAGCGACGACCCGTTGACGTTCAGCTTGGACCGGTCGATGGAGCCCAGTGCGGCGTCCAGGCCCAGCCGCTCCTTGCAGTACTCCTCGGACTCCCAGGCTTGCAGGTGCGCGAGCACGACCGAAGCGAACGCCTCGTGGATCTCGTAGAAGTCGAAGTCCTGCAGGGTGAGCCCGTTACGCGCCAGCAGCCTCGGCACGGCGTACGTCGGCGCCATCAGCAGACCGTCGGCGCCGTTGACGTAGTCGACCGAGGCCGTCTCGGCGTCGACGAAGTAGGCCAGTGGGGTCAGAGAGCGCTCGGAAGCCCACTCCTCGGTGGACAGCAACGCCACCGACGCACCGTCGGTCAACGGTGTCGAGTTGCCCGCAGTCATGGTGGCGTCGCCGGCCTTCACGCCGAACACCGGCTTGAGCTTGGCCAGCTTCTCCGCCGACGAGTCGGCCCGCAGATTGTCGTCGCGGTACAGGCCCAGAAACGGCGTGACCAGATCGTCGAAGAAGCCGCGATCGTAGGCCGCCGCCATATTGCGGTGGCTGGCCGCCGACAGCGCGTCCTGGTCCACCCGCTTGATGCCCATCTGCTTG
>CAWGPB010000032.1:0-122074 GCA_963824335.1 uncultured Actinomycetota bacterium | reverse complement strand
CAACGTGGGTTTGTCGTCGGTGGCCTTGCCGGCCTCTGTCTTTTTGCTTGCGGTCCTGGCTGGGCTCACGGCCTCAACTCTAGGCACCGCTGCGGACATCTAGGTCAACTGCCGCCCGCCGGACCTCCACCACGAAACTGCAACACGTTTCAGTTTTGCTGTCGTTCTCGGTACGCTGGCTCGGTGCCCGAGGTCACCAGCCCAGAACCCGCTATCGATGGATGGTTCGCCACCGACTCAACTGACGGGGCCGACGTCCCGTATCTGATCGGCAGTAAGTGCCCGAAGTGCGGCACGTACGTCTTCCCGCCGAGGGAGAACAACTGCCCCAACCCGGCCTGCGACAGCGACAAACTAGAGACTGTCGCGCTGTCGAGGCGCGGAACGCTGTGGAGCTACACCGAGAACCGGTATCCACCGCCGGCGCCCTATCCGGCCCCGGATCCGTTCGAGCCGTTCGCGATCGCCGCAGTGGAACTCGCGGACGAGGGAATCATCGTGCTGGGCAAGGTCGTCGAAGGCACCCTGGCCGCCGACCTGAAGGTCGGCATGGAGATGGAGCTGGCCACCATGACCTTGTACACCGACAGCGACGGGGTGGATCGCCTCGTGCACGCCTGGAGGATCGCCTCATGAGTACGCCCGATCCGCTTTACATTCTCGGCGCCGGCATGCACCCCTGGGGCAAGTGGGGCCGAGACTTCACCGAGTACGGCGTCGTCGCCGCGCGCGCCGCACTGGCGGAAGCCGGCCTGGACTGGCGGCAGATCCAGCTGGTCGCCGGGGCCGACACCATCCGCAACGGCTACCCGGGCTTCATCGCAGGTTCGACGTTTGCCCAGAAGCTCGGCTGGAACGGCGTGCCGGTCAGCTCCAGCTACGCCGCGTGCGCTAGCGGTTCGCAAGCGCTGCAGAGCGCACGCGCCCACATCCTGGCCGGGTTCTGCGACGTCGCGCTGGTCATCGGCGCCGACACCACCCCGAAGGGTGCGTTCGCCCCGGTCGGCGGCGAACGCAAGAACGACCCGGACTGGCAGCGCTTCCATCTGATCGGCGCGATGAACCCGGTGTACTTCGCGCTGCTGGCCCGGCGCCGGATGGACCTCTACGGGGCGACGTCCGAGGACTTCGCGCAGGTGAAGGTCAAGAACTCCCAGCACGGTCTGCAAAACCCGAATGCCCGCTACCGCAAGGAATCCTCGATCGAGGACGTGCTGGCCAGTCCGGTCGTCAGCGACCCGCTGCGGCAGCTCGACATCTGCGCAACCTCGGACGGCGCGGCCGCGCTGATTGTGGCCAGCGCGGACTTCGCCCGTAAGCACCTCGGCTCACTAGACGGCGTGCCGTCGGTGCGCGCGGTGAGCACCGTGACCCCGCTATACCCGCAGCACCTGCCCGAATTACCCGACATCGCAACGGATTCCACTGCCGTGGCACCCGCCCCGGAGCGGGTGTTCAAGGATCAGATCCTCGACGCGGCGTACGCCGAAGCCGGCATCGGACCCGAAGACGTGAGCCTGGCCGAGGTGTACGACCTGTCCACCGCGCTGGAACTCGACTGGTACGAGCACCTGGGGCTGTGCCCCAAGGGTGAAGCCGAGGCGCTGCTGCGCAGCGGCGCCACTGCCCTCGGTGGCAAGGTGCCGGTCAACGCGTCAGGTGGGCTGGCCTGCTTCGGAGAGGCCATCCCGGCTCAGGCGATCGCGCAGGTCTGCGAGTTGACCTGGCAACTGCGCGGTCAGGCCACCGGCCGGCAGGTGGAGGACGCGACAGTCGGCGTCACCGCGAACCAGGGCCTGTTCGGCCACGGATCCTCGGTGATCGTCGCGCGTTAGCTCGCGTGCCGAGCGTGACGACAGCTTCACGTTCGGCACTCACTGTGAAGCCAGCTTCACGCTGGGTAAAGACGCTAGCCCTCCTGGGCCGGCGCGTCCTTGGACGTGTCGAGGGTTTCCAAGACGACCTCGGCGACGTGCTTCATGGTCGTGCGGCGGTCCATCGCCGCGCGCTGGATCCATTTGAACGCCTCGGGCTCGGTCATGCCCTGATTGGCCTGCAACAGCCCCTTGGCCCGCTCGACGAGCTTGCGGGTCTCCAGCCGATCGGACAGCGTCTCGACCTCGCGCTCCAGCGCCTTGATCTCGCTGAATCGGCTCAGCGCCACCTCAATTGCGGGAATGAGGTCCGAGATTGTGAACGGCTTCACCAGGTAGGCCATCGCCCCGGCATCGCGCGCCTTCTCCACGAGGTCGCGCTGGCTGAACGCGGTGAGGATCACGATCGGCGCGATCCGCTTGCTGGCGATCTCCGACGCGGCATCGATCCCGTCGCGACGCGGCATCTTGACGTCCATGATCACCAGATCGGGCTTCAGCTGTTCGGCCAGCTCGACGGCTTCCTGGCCGTCGCCGGCCTCGCCGACGATCTCATAGCCCTCTTCGCGCAGCATCTCGGCCAGATCGAGACGGATCAGCGCCTCATCCTCGGCGATCAGAACCCGGTGGGTGGGGCGCGCGTCGTCGTCGGTCATAGGAACATTCTCCCGCGTAGTGTGCCGATCCTCGACTGCGGGGCTGTGAGTCGGCTCCCATCGACCGATCCTCTATGGTGGGAGGCCGTAGTGAGCAGGCCCTCGTATCCCAACTGGCAGAGGAAACGGATTCAAAACCCGTCCAGTGTGAGTTCGAATCTCACCGAGGGCACCGGAAGACTCCACACAGCTTTCCATTCAGCCGTTAGGATTTTGCTGTGGTGGCTAAGCGGTGCGCCGCCCAACAACCAGCAGGTTCGCGGCGATCACCGGATTGTGTAGCAGCTGTGCGGGCGCAGCCTCGTGCCCGCAGCCTGGTCTATGCCGAGCGCATCGCGCGGCGTCGCCGCATTCTGAACCTCACCGCGACGATGGCGGTCTTCATCAGCGCTGGTTTTGGCTTTGTCCAGGTTTTCTCGGCACCCAACCTGTGGTGGACCGGTGTCATCAACATCGTCGGTGCCGCAATCTACGCGTCCGTGCCGCTTTTGCATCGCTTCGGCGAACTCCTCCCGCCGTTGACCTTCATCTGCACCGCGTACTTGTCGATCTTCGCGATCTGCTGGTTCGTCGGCACCGGCTCGGGATTGCAGTTCTACTTCCTGGTCGCGGCGTGCCTGGTGGTGCTGCAGCTCGGCGTCGACCGCATTTTTCTTGCGGCGATTCTGGCCGCGATCGCCGCCAGCATGGTGATCACGTTGCAGTTCCTGGTCCCCCGCGACACCGGTGCCCAACCCGGGTGGGCCCTGTCACTGAGTTTCATCGTCACCACCATCTCCGCCTGCGTCATGGTCGTGACCACAGTCTGGTACGCCGTGCGCGAAATCGTTCGCGCCGAAGCCGCGATGGAGGTGGAGTACGAGCGGTCCGAGGCACTGTTGTCCAACATCTTGCCGGCCAGCATCGCCGAGCGGCTGAAAGAACCGGAGCGCAACATCATTGCCGATAAGTACGACGACGCGTCGGTCCTGTTCGCCGACATCGCCGGCTTCACCGAACGTGCCAGCGATATGCCGCCGGACCAGTTAATCCTTTTCCTGGATCGGCTTTACAGCGACTTCGACGAGCTGGTTGACAAGCATGGTCTGGAGAAGATCAAAGTCAGCGGTGACTCCTACATGGTCGTCAGCGGTGTGCCGCA
The DNA here is from genome assembly GCA_963824335.1 of uncultured Actinomycetota bacterium. Classification (GTDB taxonomy): domain Bacteria; phylum Actinomycetota; class Actinomycetes; order Mycobacteriales; family Mycobacteriaceae; genus Mycobacterium. The sequence continues at coordinate 118,403 of CAWGPB010000032.1, read as the reverse complement.
GCCGCGGGCCGATCATGTGGAGGCGTTGGCGGATTTCGCGCTCGGTATGGCTGAAGTCGTTCGCCTGCTCAAGGATTCGCGTGGTGATCCCCTGCCGCTACGAATCGGGCTGGCATCCGGGCCCGTCGTTGCGGGCGTCGTGGGATCACGACGATTCTTCTACGACGTGTGGGGCGACGCGGTCAACGTCGCGTCTCGGATGGAATCCACCGACTCAGTCGGCCGGATCCAGGTCCCCGAAGACGTCTATCACCGGCTGAAAGGTGACTTCGTGCTGCAGGAGCGTGGTGAGATCGAAATCAAGGGCAAAGGGTGCATGCGCACCTGGTACCTGATCGCGCGCAAGCCCGACACCGGTTTCGGCACCGTCCGTACCGAGGTCCCGCAGACTGCCAGGGTCTGACGCCGCACAAAACTCCCACCTTGATGGCCGTTTGTGCGAAAATCCGGGCATGGAAACCACTGCCGCTCCAAAGTTGTTGCCGCATCTCTGGAAGTCGACCCTGCTGTCCGGGATCCTCTCACTGACCCTGGGCATCCTGGTATACGTTCTGCCCGAACATTCCATCGTCATCGCGGCCGCGCTATTCGGCATCTACCTGCTGGTCACCGGTGCCGTCCAAGTTTTCTTCGCGTTCACCCTGCACGTCTCCGCCGGTGGACGCGTGCTGTCGTTCATCAGCGGGGCTGCATCACTGGTGCTGGCGGTGCTGTGTTTCCGGCACTTCGGCCAGGGCTATGCGATTCTGCTGCTTGCCATCTGGATCGGCGTCGGCTTCATCTTCCGCGGTGTGGCAACAACCATCGCGGCGATCAGCGATCCTCACCTACCGGGCCGTGGCTGGCAGATCTTCCTCGGGGCGGTCACCCTGCTGGCCGGCCTCGTGATGCTCGGATCTCCGCTGGAGACGATCGAGATCCTGACGCTGGTGGTCGCGATCTGGCTGATCGTCATCGGGGTCTTCGAGATCGTGTCGTCGTTCGGCATCCGGAATGCGTCTAAGCGGATCGAAAAGGCTGTGGCAGGAGCGCCGACGAACGCTGCGTAACTGGCGGCAAGCGCTCCGCTGACCGTGAATTGGGTTGTGCGGTAAGCCCGAATGCGCATTGCGGTTCTGCGCCGACGCGTATTCTCGATGGACGTCATCCATGTCGCCCGATCAGAGAGCGAGCCATGACCGGATCGCCGGACCAGCCGGTTGGACGGGGGAACGCCGCGGGAGCGCCGCACACCGGGCCGCTATACCCGTATCAGCCTGGTCATGCACCCCCCTACTACGCTCCCCCGCAACCGTTAGCGCCGAAGAACGGGCTCGGTATCGCCTCGCTGGTGCTGGCTGTCGTTGCTCTGTTGAGCGTCGCGACCGTGTTTGCCCCCATCATTCTCGGTATCGTCGCGATGGTGATCGGCGCTATCGGGCGCGGACGGGTCAAGCGCGGGATCGCCGACAACGGCGGCGTCGCGATCGCCGGTATCGTTTTGGGCGGCTTGGCAATCGTTGTCGGCCTGGCATTCATCGCGATCTGGACGACGGTCTGGAAAGACGTCCGGGGCGGCGACTACATCGACTGCATCCAGAAGGCCGGGGATAACCAAGTCGCACAGCAGCACTGTGCAGATCAGTTTCGGCACAGCATTCAGGACCGGTTGAGTGTCACGCTGGCGCCGGCATCGCTACCCTAGAGTCGTTCTGAATCAGAGCTTTTCGGTGTCTCAGTGCGGCTCGGGGAAGTATTTCACCAGGCCCTCTTGCACCACGCTGGCCACCGGTCGCCGAGACCTGTCGAAGAAGTAGCCGGTTCCGAGGCCACGGGAATCCGTCGCGACCGGCGAGGACGTGGAGTACAGCACCCAATCGTTGAAATCGACTTGACGGTGGAACCAGACCGAATGATTCACCGTCGCAGCGAAGATCCGGTCGAATCCCCAGGACAGCCCGTGCGTCGTGATGATCGAATCCAGCACGGTGGTGTCCGAGCAATACAGCATTGTCGCGGTGTGCAGCACCGGGTCGTCGGGCAGCACCCCGTCGGCTTTGACCCAAACCCGGTTGTGATCAAGCCGATTGCCTTTGTCACGCATCACCCAGGACGGATCGTTGTTGTAACGCCATTCGATGGGCTGCAACGCATTGGCGAAGTGCGGGACTTTCTCCTCGTAACCCTGCAGCAGTTCCTTGATCGACGGCAGGGTCTCCGGATCGGCGACAGCCGGCGGCTCGACGCTGTGCTCGAGACCTCGGCCGCCGGCCAGATACGAGACGAACACCGTCGCCAACAGAACTCCGTCTTGCGCAACGTCGACGCGGCGGTTGGCGAAACGGCGCTCATCGCGCAACCGGAACACCTGAAATTCCATGTCCTTGTCGGTGTCGCCGCCGTTGATGAAATGCGCCGACAGTGCGTTGGGCGGCAGGTCCCGGGTGCGGGTGCGGCTGGCAGCCACAAAGGACTGCGCCATCATCAGCCCGCCGAACGTCCGCGGGGGGTTCTTGCTGGGGTGGGTTCCGACGAACACCTCGTCGCCCTTGTCGTGGAGCTCCAGCACCGCCATCAGCTCGTCGAAGTCAGACACCGGGCAAGCCTAGTCAGGCGAGTTAGACGTCATCTTCGCCGATGCGATGGACGTGAATCATGTTGGTCGATCCCACCGTCCCCGGCGGTGCGCCGGCGACGATGACCACCATGTCGCCGCGTTTGTAGCGGCCCAGCGACAGCAGCGACTTGTCCACCTGGCGGATCATGCCGTCGGTGGTTTGCATGATCCCGACGATGAACGTCTCCGTGCCCCACGTCATCGCGAGCTGGCTGCGCACCTCGGGCAGCGGGGTGAATGCCAACAGTGGCAACGGCGTGTGCAGCCGGGCCAGCCGCCGAACGGTGTCGCCAGATTGGGTGAAGGCGACCAGCGCCTTGGCGTCGAGCCGCTCGCCGATGTCGCGGGCGGCGTAGCTGATCACGCCGCGCTTAGTGCGTGGAACGTGCGTCAGCGGCGGCGCGGCCGTCGAATTCTCCTCCACGGCACAAATGATTCGGGCCATCGTCTGGACCGCGGCCAATGGATACTTGCCGACCGAAGTTTCGCCGGACAGCATCACCGCGTCGGCGCCGTCGAGCACGGCGTTGGCGACGTCGGATGCCTCGGCTCTGGTCGGCCGTGAATGCTCGATCATCGACTCGAGCATCTGGGTCGCCACGATGACGGGTTTCGCGTTCTCCCTTGCCATTTGGATGGCCCGCTTCTGAACCAGCGGCACCTCCTCCAACGGCAGCTCCACACCCAGATCCCCGCGGGCGACCATCACCGCGTCGAAGGCCAGCACCACGGCCTCGAGATTGTCGATGGCTTCTGGCTTCTCGAGTTTCGCTATGACCGGAACACGGCGGCCCACCCGGTCCATCACTTCGTGCACGAGCTCGACGTCCGACGGCGAGCGCACGAACGAGAGCGCCACCATGTCGACACCCAAGTGCATCGCGAACTCGAGATCGTCGATGTCTTTCTCCGACAGCGGTGGCGCCGACACACTCATCCCGGGCAGCGACATGCCCTTGTTGTTGCTGACCGGACCGCCTTCGGTGACCCTGCACACGACGTCGTCGCCTTCGATGTGGTCGACCACCAATCCGACGTTGCCGTCGTCGACCAGAACCCGGTCACCGGGCACGGCGTCCTGAGCCAACTGTTTGTATGTGGTCGAGACACGGTCGTGGTTGCCCGCACAGTCCGCGACGGTGATCCGCACTAATTCGCCGTCGGCCCAATACGTCGGCCCGTCGGCGAATCGGCCGAGCCTGATTTTGGGGCCTTGCAGGTCGGCCAGGATGCCTACCGCACGGCCGGTGGCGTTGGACGCGGCCCGCACTCGGTCATAGGAAGACTTGTGGTCGCTGTAGTCGCCGTGGCTGAAGTTGAGTCTGGCGACGTCCATCCCAGCCTCGACCAGCGCTTTTACGGACTCGTCGGAACTGGTGGCCGGACCGAGAGTACAGACGATCTTTCCGCGTCTTGCCACGAAAATCAGCATAGTCGCGCCAGCTGATCATCTCGCGTCAGCTCCGCTTCGCGCAGCGGTCTACTGGGTGAGCAACGTGGGAACCAAGGGGAATCCCGGCAGGTTGCGGACCACCGTCCACCCCAGAAGAGTGATCATCACGGCTGCCGCCGCCGGGAGTGTCACCAGCGGCTTTCCCCGGCGGCGACGCAGCAGAACCCACCCCGCCAGCAGCGGAATGCCGACCAGAAGCATCACGTTGTCGTTGATCGCCGCGGCGAGATGCCCGTGCAGCACGTCATGGATCATCCGAAGCGCGCCGCATCCGGGACAGTTCAGCCCGGTGAGCAGCCGGAATGGGCAGATCGGAAAGATCGAGTCCGGGTTGTGTGGGTCGACCAGGCCGATATAGCCGAGCGCACCTGCCAGCAGCACGCCCGTGCCCAGCATCGCGACCAGATGTCGCCGATACCAGCGTGCGGTAAGCCGGTCGGTGGCCCGCGCAGCTGGGCTGGACATCACTCCTTGTCCGGCTTCTTCTCGCTCGAATCGGACTGCCCGGAGTCGGAATCCGCGTCCGGATCTTGCTGCGTGTCGTCCTGCTGCTCCGCCGCGTCGACCTCAAGCTCCGGCGAGTCGGTCTCGGCCGCATCCGCTTCCGCCGCCACGGCTTCAGCCTCGGCAGGCGCGGCATCGTCGGCGTCGTCGGGGTCGTCGGCCTCAACGGAGTCCGGTTCCAGCAACTCCGCGGCCGAGCCGCTGAGCGTTGCGGGATCCTCGCGGCCCTTGGGCGCCAGGATCAGATAAACGACCGCGCCAATCAGGACGAACGTGGAGGTGAAGGAGTTGATCCGGATGCCGGCGATGTGGGTGGCCGTGTCGTCGCGCAGCAGCTCGATCCAGAACCGGCCGACGCAATAGCCCGCGACATACGTCGCGAACAGCCGGCCGTGGCCAAGCGTGAATCGGCGGTCGACGATGATCAGAACGACGAAAATCAGCAGATTCCAGAGCAATTCGTACAGGAAGGTGGGCTGGACAACCATCGCCAGCTGCCCGGTCGATACCCCGTCGAGGGAATGCACGTCGACGAAGCCGGCCGGGTCGCGGCGGTAGAAGATTTCCAGGCCCCACGGCATGGTGGTCTCGCGGCCGAAAAGCTCTTGGTTGAAGTAGTTTCCGAGGCGGCCGATCGCCTGCGCGAGGACGAGGCCGGGCGCGATCGCGTCGCCGAACGCCGGGAGCGGGATGTCACGGCGCCGGCAGGCGATCCACGCGCCCACGCCGCCGAGCGCGACAGCCCCCCAAATTCCCAGACCACCATCCCAAATGCGCAGCGCCGCAATGGGTCCGGCACCACCCTCGCCGAAGTATGTCCGCCAGTCGGTGGCCAGGTGGTATAGCCGGCCACCGACAAGCCCGAACGGCACTGCCCACAGCGCGATGTCGTAGATCACGCCGCGCTCGCCGCCGCGCGCTGCCCAGCGCCGATCGCCGATCAGCAGGGCAGCGATGATCCCGATGATGATGAAAAACGCGTAGGCCCGGAGCGGGACGGGGCCCAGATGCCACACTCCTTGCGGCGGGCTCGGGATGTAGGCGAGCACCGTCGTCGTCATGAAGTCGAAGTCCTGTGACGGACACCTTCGGCGAGTTCTTCACTCAGAGCACGCATCGCGGGCACCCCATCGGTGAGCGCGGAGACCAGCGCCGAGCCCACGATGACACCGTCGGCGTAACGGGCGATCTCGGCGGCCTGTTCGCGCGATCGGACGCCCAATCCGACCCCGACGGCGATGTCAGATACTTCTTTGACCCGGCTGACCAATTCCGGCGCGGCATTCGACACCACATCGCGGGCACCGGTCACCCCCATCGTCGATGCCGCATAGACGAACCCGCGCGACGCGGCGACCGTGTCCGCCAGGCGCTGGTGCGTCGAGGACGGCGCGACCAGGAAGATGCGATCGAGCTGATGCTGCTCGGATGCGGCCAGCCATTCGTCCGCTTCGTCGGGAATGAGGTCCGGGGTGATCAGCCCGTAGCCGCCGGCTGCGGCGAGGTCGCGCGCGAACGCGTCAACTCCATAGCGCAGCACAGGGTTCCAGTACGTCATGACCACGGCACGACCGCCCGCTGCGCTGATCGCGTCGACAGCCGCCAACGTGTCGCGCACCCGCACTCCACCGCTCAAGGCGACCTCCGCGGCGGTGGCGATCACGGGTCCGTCCATGCCCGGATCGGAATACGGGACACCGACCTCGATGAGGTCGCACCCAGATTCGGTCAGCGCTTTCATGGCATCGATCGACGTCGGCACATCGGGATATCCGGTGGGCAGATATCCGATCAGCGCCGCCCGCTGCTCGCCGCGGCACAAACTAAAAAGGGCTTGCAGACGACTCTTTTCGCTCTGCTCGAGGGTCATGCTTTGTCCAGACCTGATTGTCCGGCTCCTCCTCGGGCAGCTGCGCTGCCCGCATCGTCACCGTCCAGCAGGCCGAACCACTTCGCGGCGGTCTCGACGTCCTTGTCTCCGCGACCGGACAGGTTCACCACAATGATTGCCCCGCTACCCATCTCGTGGCCCAGCTTGATGGCGCCGGCGATCGCGTGCGCCGACTCGATCGCCGGGATGATGCCTTCGGTCCGGCACAACAACTGGAACGCGTCCATCGCTTCGGTGTCGGTGATCGGGCGGTAGTCGGCTCGCCCGGTGTCCTTCAGCCAGGCATGCTCCGGACCCACACCCGGATAGTCCAGGCCTGCCGAGATCGAATGCGATTCGGTCGTCTGCCCGTCCTCGTCCTGCAGCAGAAACGAATACGACCCCTGGAACGCCCCCGGCGACCCGCCGGCGAACGTGGCGGCGTGGCGACCGGTTTCGACGCCGTCGCCGGCTGCCTCGTAACCGACCAGCCGGACATTCGCGTCGTCGAGAAAAGCGTGGAAGATGCCGATCGCGTTGGACCCGCCGCCCACGCAGGCGGTGACGGCGTCGGGCAGCCGGCCAGCTTGATCCTGGATCTGCACCCGTGTCTCGAGGCCGATCACCCGCTGGAAGTCCCGGACCATCGTCGGGAACGGGTGTGGCCCGGCGGCGGTGCCGAAGCAGTAATAGGTGTTGTCGGCGTTGGTCACCCAGTCGCGGAACGCGTCATTGATGGCGTCCTTGAGGGTTTTCGAGCCGGACTCGACCGACACGACCTCAGCCCCGAGCAGTCGCATCCTGGCGACGTTGAGTGCCTGTCGCGCGGTGTCGACGGCGCCCATGTAGATCACGCAGTCCAGGCCGAGCAAGGCACACGCGGTCGCGGTGGCGACGCCGTGCTGACCGGCACCGGTCTCGGCGATCACCCGGGTTTTGCCCATTTTGCGGGCCAGCAGGGCCTGACCCAGCACATTGTTGATCTTGTGAGAACCCGTGTGGTTCAGGTCTTCTCGTTTGAGGAAGATGCGCGCACCACCGGCGTGCTCGCTGAGCCGGGTGGCCTCGTACAGCGGTGATGGCCGGCCGGTGTAGTGCGTCTGCAACCGGTCGAGCTCATCGAGGTAGGCCTGGTCGGTGCGCACCTTCTCGTAGGCCGCGGTGACTTCTTCGATCACGGCCATCAGGGCCTCGGCGACGAATCGGCCACCATAGACACCGAAATGACCACGAGAGTCTGGATCGTGGTGGGTGGGTTCAGCGAGTGCGGCGCTGGAACGCGGAAGTTCCGGGCGCAGGGTATCAGCCATTACAGATGCTCAACGGGTAAGCGGCGCATGGAGTTCAATCAACGCGCTGGGTTAGCGGGCCGGCTTGGGGCAAGACGGGTGCTTGCCGGCGGTGACCAGGTCGGCGACGGCCGCGCGGGGATCCCCGCTGGTGACCAGGCCTTCGCCGACCAGCACCGCGTCAGCACCGGCCCCGGCGTACGCCAGCAGGTCAGCCCTGCCCCGCACGCCGGATTCGGCGATCCGGATGATGTTCGACGGCAACCCCGGCGCAATGCGCGCGAAGCAATCCCGATCGACTCGAAGTGTGCGCAGGTCGCGAGCATTCACGCCGATCACCCGCGCACCGGCCGTCAACGCGCGGTCAGCTTCTTCTTCGGTGTGCACCTCGACGAGTGCCGTCATGCCCAGTGACTCGGTGCGCTCCAGCATCGACTCAAGTGCCGGCTGGTCCAGCGCGGCGACGATCAGCAGCAGCATGTCGGCGCCGTGCGCGCGAGCCTCGTGAATCTGGTAGGGGCCGACCACAAAGTCTTTGCGCAGCACCGGAATTGAGACGGCCGCGCGCACTGAGTCGAGATCGGCCAGGCTGCCGTGGAAGCGGCGCTCTTCAGTCAGCACACTGATGATCCGGGCGCCGCCATCTTCGTAGGCGCAGGCCAGCGCGGCGGGGTCGGCGATCGATGCGAGCTCTCCTGCCGACGGGCTGGCTCGCTTGACCTCGGCGATGACCCCGATGCCGGCCTCGCGCAGCGCTGCCAGCACGTCTAGTGGTGGCGGGGCTGCTTCGGCTGCGGCCTTGATCTCCGGCATGCCCACAACCGCTTCACGAGCGGCAACGTCGGCGCGGACTCCCTGAATAATGGAGTCAAGCACGGTTGCCGAACTCATGCTGTCGGTTCCTCTCCCCGGCCGTCATCAGAGTAGTGACGGCGTCCATCGAAGGGTAGCGAGCGTCGAGGTGGCGTCTGTCACCGACCCTCGGTGTCAGGTTCGGGCGGCGGATCGTGCGCGGGGTCGGTCGGATCGCGGCCCTCATCGAGCTCATCCCACATCGTGCGCTCCGACGGAGTCTCGTGGTCGCGCCGGGCCGCTGAGCGGCGGGCGGCGGGCGCCAGATATTTCGTGGCCGTCCGACCGGCTGAGGCCGCGGCGCGCATCAACAACACCGCCGCCATCAGCGTGCCGGCCGCAGCCAACAGCGTGATCACCGGGCCCGCGAAGTGCCGCTTGCTGCCCACCAGCTCCATTACCGGCACGTGCGCAAGTTCGGCGCCCCTCGCGGCGACGTCTCGGATCTCCAGCGTGCTGATCGCCAGATATCCCGTCGCCAGGCTGGCGAGAGCCAGCAGCACCGCCACCAACCGCAACGCCCATCGCCGCACTGCCAGTGCTGCCAAGGCGGTCGCGAGCAGCAGCAGCGCCAGCGGGAACAGAGCCGACGACCACCCCGCGCCGGACAGCGTGACAACCTTCGGCGGGCCCAAACCGTCAAATGTCTGCAGCTCGACCCAGTTCAGCCGCGATGCCGTCCAGAGTCCGGCGGCCGAGACGACCAACAGAACCTGCGCCGCCCTGATGGTCCGCCGGCCTCCGGCGGCTGGCTGAGCGTCAGTCATCGACAGGCGTGTCCGGGCTACGCAGGGTCTGCGCGGCGGCAATCGCGCTGAGTACCGCACGCGCCTTGTTCGTCGCTTCGGTGTATTCGTAGGGCCCGTTGGAGTCAGCCACCACCCCGCCACCCGCCTGCACGTAGGCGGTGCCGTCACGCATCAGAGCGGTCCGGATGGCGATGGCGAAGTCGGCGTTTCCGGCGAAGTCGAGGTAGCCGAGTACGCCGCCGTAAAGGCCGCGCCGGGTTTTCTCCACTTCCTCGATCAGTTCCATCGCACGCACCTTCGGAGCACCCGACAGCGTGCCAGCAGGAAAACACGCGGTCACCGCATCCAGTGCCGTGCGGCCGTCGGCGAGCACGCCGGTCACCGTCGAGACCAGATGCATGACGTGGCTGTAGCGCTCGATGTGGCTGTAGTCCTCGACGCGGACGCTGCCGGGCACGCAGACCCGGCCCAAGTCGTTGCGGCCAAGGTCGACCAGCATCAGGTGCTCGGCGCGTTCCTTGTCGTCGGCCAGCAACTCCTTCTCCAGCAACTGATCCTCGTCTTCGGACTCGCCGCGCCATCTGGTCCCGGCGATCGGGTGCGTCGTCGCCCAGCGGTCCTGCACCGTCACCAACGCTTCTGGACTGGAGCCGGCAATCGAAAATGCCGTTCCACCTTCGCCATTGGGCACATGGAGCAGATACATATACGGGCTGGGGTTGGACACCCGAAGCATCCGATAGACGTCGATCGCCTCGACGTCGGTGTCCATCTCGAAACGCTGCGACGGCACCACCTGGAATGCCTCGCCTCGTTCGATCTCGCCGACCAGGCGCTCGACGATCGCGCCGTACTCCTGCACCGTGCGCTGCGCGCGGTGCTGCGGCTCGGGCCTGGTGAACGTCGCGACAGTCGACGGCAGCGGCTGCTCCAGCGCGGCGGTCATCACGTCCAGCCGTGCGATCGCATCCTCGTAGGCCTCGTCGACCCGCTCGTCGGTGCCGTTCCAGTTCACCGCGTTGGCGATCAGCGTGATGGTGCCCTCGTGGTGGTCGACGGCGGCCAGGTCCGTCGCCAGCAGCAGCAGCATGTCCGGGAGGTTCAGGTCGTCGACCGCGAGCTCGGGCAGCCGCTCCAGGCGCCGCACCAGGTCGTAAGCGAAAAACCCCACCATGCCGCCGGACAGTGGCGGCAACCCCGGCAGCGCCGCCGTGGCCAGCAGCTCCAACGTCTCGTGCAGTGCCTGCAGTGGGTCGCCACCGGTGGGCGCGTCGTGCGGCACCGTGCCGAGCCAGACCGCCTGACCGTCGCGCACGGTCAGCGCGGACGGCGCACCGGCCCCGATGAACGACCACCGCGACCACGACCGCCCGTTCTCCGCCGACTCCAGCAGGAACGTCCCGGGTCGGTTGTCGGCCAGTTTGCGGTACGCGGACAGTGGCGTCTCAGCGTCTGCCAGCACCTTGCGGGTCACCGGCACTACCCGATGCTCGGCCGCCAGGAGGCGAAAATGCTCCCGCGAAGTGGTGGCGGCGGCAAGATTGGCGTGCACGGAGTCATCTTCCCAGATGGGCAGATCGGCTCCGCCCGCCACTGGCGTAGCGTGACGGCCATGAAAACCGGTGAGACCGTGGCTGACTTCGAACTTCCCGACCAGACCGGCACCCCTCGCAGGCTCAGCGCTCTGCTGGCCGACGGGCCCGTGGTGTTGTTCTTCTACCCGGCGGCGATGACACCCGGGTGCACCAAGGAAGCGTGCCACTTCCGTGACCTGGCGCAGGAATTCGCTTCGGTAGGCGCAAACCGCGTCGGCATCAGTGTGGATCCGGTCGAAAAGCAAGCCAAGTTTGCCGACTCGCAGCATTTCGACTACCCGTTGCTGTCGGACACTGACGGCGCGATCGCCGCTCAGTTCGGGGTCAAGCGAGGGCTGCTGGGCAAGCTGATTCCGGTCAAGCGCACCACGTTCGTCATCGACACCGATCGCACGGTGCTCGACGTGATCTCCAGCGAACTCAGCATGGACACTCACGCCGATAAGGCGTTGGTCACGCTAAAATCGCGTAAGTAACTCTTCGCAGTTCTTCTCGCCGCTCCGAGGAATCCTTACTCTCTCGGAATGGCAAACCGTCGCGTCGGCGAATTATCGCTATCCGTTGCGGCGCTCGCGGTCTTGGTCGGGTGCTCGTCCGCACCTCATTATTCCGCTCCCGCATCGTTCACCGTGGGCAACAGTGAGGTTGCGCAGCTTGTCCAAGAAGCGGTCGGAGGCGACCGATTTGCCGCGCCGATTGAAGGCTCACCGACCGTCACGTGCACTGGGCGAACGTCCTGCACCATCAGTTACACAGTCCAAGAGCCCAACGGCGCGGTTTTTCACAAGGAGCACGCTGCGGATCAGCAACTGTTCTTGCCGACCGCGCAGATGTGGAGAGCGTTGTTCGCTGATCCGCAATTTCAGAGCGGAACGGTCACCGTGCGGGGTCCGGTAGCCACTTACGAGAGCAATAATCAAACTGCAATCTATTTCACGCTGACCTGCGACCGTGCGCATGCAGCAAACATCGACTGGGGCACCGTGGACGGTCATGAGATTCGCACCCTGTGTAACTACAAACCTCAGGCTCGAGGCCTACCTGGCTAGACGGAAGCGTTGGCGACCGGAGGCCAGCAACGTTGAAGGAGGCGACACGTCTCCCAATCGGTAACCGCTGCGCTCCTGGGGAAGGTCGCGTTTGTAGCATGCTGACATGCCGCTGAACAACGGAGATGTGTTCGCCGGCTACACCATCCTCAAGCGGCTGGGATCCGGCGGCATGGGTGAGGTTTATCTGGCGCAGCACCCACGACTCCCCCGCCGGGACGCCCTCAAGGTCCTACCGGCCACACTGACCGCGGACCTCGAGTTCCGGCAGCGATTCAGCCGGGAAGCAGACATCGCCTCCGAGTTATGGCATCCCCACATCGTCGGCATCCACGATCGCGGCGAGTTCGAAGGTCAGTTGTGGTTGTCGATGGACTACGTCGAGGGAACCGACGCCGCCGAATTGCTGCGCAGCCGCTACCCGTCCGGACTCCCGAGGGCCGAGGCTTTCACGATCATCAGCGCGATCGCCGATGCGTTGGACTATGCGCATCAGCGCGGACTGCTGCACCGTGACATCAAGCCCGCCAACATTCTGCTCAGCGATACCGGCCCGCGCGGACGACGGATCCTGTTGGCCGACTTCGGTATTGCCCGGCAGGTGGGCGACATCAGCGGTCTGACCGCCACCAACATGGTGATGGGGACGACGGCTTACGCCGCACCCGAACAGCTCCTGGGCCACGACATCGACGGCCGTGCCGACCAGTACGCACTGGGCTGCACCGCATTTCACTTGCTGACCGGCGCGGCACCCTACGACAACTCCAACGCGGCAGTGGTGATCTCCCAACATCTTTCCGCGCCGCCGCCACAGCTCAGCGCGCGACGGCCCGACCTCGCCGATCTCGACGTCACCGTCGCCAGAGTGTTGGCGAAGGACCCTGCTAGCCGCTATTCACACTGTGCGGAATTCGCGGCGGCACTGACGGGTCAACCCCGTGTCGGTGCCGACGAGACTGTCGCCGGTCACCCGGCGCATGCCCCCACCAGAGAGATCTCCACGCCGGTACCGGCGGCCCCGGTTCGACGCGGGCGGCGTCCCGCTGTGTTGTTCGCTGCCGCCGCGACCGTGGCTCTGCTGGTGTTGGCGGGGATCGTCGGCGCAAACCTCCTGCGCCACCGGACGTCTGAGGCCGCCGACGGCGCAGCAGTGCGCACCGACGAGCCGAGCGCGGCGACGTCCGTCCAGCTGACTCGCTACATCACCGATCCGTCCGGGAAGCTGACCGCTGGTGGTCGTACCGCCGTGGAAGGTGCCTTGTCGAAGTTGTCCGACCGGCACAACGTCCATCTCTGGGTCGCGTACGTCGACGACTTCTCCGGGCTGACGCCGATCAGGTGGGCTGAGAACGCCATGCGCACCAACGGATTCACCGACACTGACGGACTGTTGGCGATCGACACCACCAACCGCACCTTTGCATTTCGGGCACCGAAGGTCATCAAGGTCAACACCGAACTGATCCGCAAGGAGCGAATTGCCCCCGCGGTGCATCATGACGAATGGGCCCGGGCAGCGGTCGCGGCGGCCAACGGATTGGAAGCTGCCGGTTAACTCATCGGCGAGGACGCCGACACCAGTAGATGCATCATCGCGGGAGCAGTGACCGGAGGGCTGTAGAGAATGCCTTGCGACACTTCGCATCCCCGCTCACGCAGCCATGCCGCCGTTTCGGCGTTCTCCACTCCCTCGGCGACGGTGGTCACGCCGAGCGCATGCGCGAGATCGATCACCGCCCCGACGATTGCGTCGGCGCGCGGGTCGGTCAACACGTTGCTGATCAAGTCGTAGTCAACCTTGACTTCGTCGATGGGAAGCTTGCGCAGATAAGTCAACGCCGAATAGCCGCTACCGAAGTCGTCAAGTGCAATCTGAATGCTGTTCTCCCGCAATGCTTCCAGCACTTGCCGAGTCCGGTCGATGTCATCCAGCAGCATGTCTTCGGTGATCTCGATGATCAACGCACCGCCGGGCAACTCGTGCCGCTGCAAGGCCGCGAAGATACGGCCGGGCAAATTGACATCACCGACGAGCGGAGGGAAAAGATTCACGGCGACCGGCACATCCACCCCCTGGCGCCGCCACTGAGCGGCATCACCCAGCGCTTGGTCGAGGATCACGTCGGTGAACGTGCGCATCAGGCCGTGCTGGCGCACCAATGGCAGGAACTGATCTGGCTGCACCATCCCGAAGACCGGGTGCGGCCAACGCACCAGCGCCTCGGCGCCCACGACTCCGCCGTTCCGCAGGTCGACCTTCGGTTGATACAGCAGGGTCAGTGCGCGATGGGTGATCGCTTGGCGCAGATCGCCGAGCAATCGCACCTCGACCAATCCACCGCGCGACGGCTGCGCATCAGAGGCGGGGAATAACGAGGAGCGGTCGTCGGACATGTGCATGTCGGGGCTGAACGTCTGCAGGCCACCACCGAGCCGTTTTGCCGCATACATGGCGGTATCGGCCTGTTTGACTAAAGCCGAAGCGGTCAGATCAACGTCATCGACAGCAGCGACCGTCAGACCGGCACTGGGCCGCATGAAGATCACCTCGCCGTCCGCGCTGAACGGCCGCTCGAATGCCTCCATGATCTGATAGACGATCAGATGGGCGTTCTCCCCGGCATTTTCGATCAGCACGGCGAATTCGTCACCACCGACCCGGGCAACGGTGTCGCCGGATCGTACGCAGCTCATCAACCGTTGGGCGGCCTGCACCAGTAGGGCGTCACCGGCCGGATGGCCCAAGTTGTCGTTGATGAGCTTGAAGTCGTCGAGGTCCATCGACAGGAGGGCGACCGAACGCCGATCGCGATGATAAAGCTGCATCACGTGATCAAGGCGGTCGTGGAACAGCACCCGGTTGGCCAGGTTGGTCAAAGGGTCGCGCAACGCGCGGTCGGACGCGCTGTGCAGCAGCCGCCGGTTCTCGGCGATCACCATGAATTGGCGGGCCAGCACGGCGATAACCAGCCACGGCACCACGACGAACGCGGGATCGGAGTTGGCAGTGCTGCGCAAATTGGCCAGTTCGAGGCCACCGGCGATGGCGAGCGGAATGTACGGCAGCCACATCGGGGCCGGGACGGACAGCAACGCCGATCGCTCGGGCGACCTCTTTGGCGGATCGGGCGGAGCGATGAGTGCGGCAAGGCCCACCAGCACCAGCCCCGCCGGCCAGCCCAAACCCAGAGGACTGTCCCAGAGATATATGTGGCGGGCAAGCAGGTACACATAGGCGCTGCCGGACGCAGCTAGCAAGATCAGGCCCATCGCCATCAGCGTCATCGACGGGCGCCAACGAATGGGTGCGCGGACGAGCGCCAGGAGCGTCAGTGTGACCGTCACTACTCCTGACGCCGGGCAGGCGATCGAGACAAACTGGTCGACGCCGCTCATCGAGGTTGAGGCATAGACATTGCGGAGCAGCTTCACCCACGCCACGACGAACAATGCACCGGCAACGATCGCTGCGTCGAGCACCATTCGCAAGCGGGCGAGACCCGGATAACCGGCCGGGAAGATGACGAATGCTACGCAGGCCACCACTGGAAATGCCAGGAACCCGATCATCCCCGACATCGGATACACGGTGTGAACGTTGCCGCGCAAGAATCGGTGGTAAACCACCACTATCGCGCTGAGTTCCAAGCCGACCAGACCGACGGTCATCACCGTCCACGTGTAGCGCTGCCTGCCGTAACTTCGTCGCGCAGCGACCGCGGTACACAATGCCGCGAATGACGGAAATCCGAGTGCACCCGCGACGTGCAGCACGCTCAGTGCCGGCGGGCCGCCCCAGCCGGTGAGCACGCAGGCGGCGAATACAAGAAACGCGGCGACAGGGGCGGCCGCGACACGGAATAGGCGCGCGCGCCCCGTCGGTGATAGCTCCACTGTCCCCATGGCCTATCGTGGCCCGCCCTGCTGCATCAAGGGAAGCCGCCAGATTGTGTCGTCCGGCAGCTGATGATGCCGTGTTGGACACCGTAGCAATACCGTTGCCACTTCGCCGCCTCAGCCATACCAAAAGTTTTGTGTTTGCCGAGAATCCGACAAGCAGAATGCCGAACTGCCGGTACTTTACTCCGGTCAGCTGGAAATAAGGGTTGATTAGCTGGATATTTTGGCTTCGAGCGCCGGGCATTCGACACTCCCATAAGGTGTCAGTGAGTTTGCTACGAATACACGTCGGCCACGCGCTGACCAGTCAAGGCTGCGCCCAGCAAATGAATGCTGCCGCGCCCCGCTACTCATCCAGGCGCCAGATGCAGCACTGACTGCGTCCCCACGGTGTGGGACGCAGTCAGTGCTGGTTCAGCGACTGGTTACAGCAGACCCAGGAACTCGGTCAGCAACGTTGCGTCGATAGAGCCGGCCGCCAGCGACGGGTCGAAAATAGCGGCCAGCGACGATGGCTCGATGTCGGTGAGCCCTACGCCGAACGCCGCAGAGGCGGTCTGCAGGTCGCCATAAGCGGCCGCGATGCTGTTGCTGGCATCCGCGACCGTAGCGCTGCTGCCGTCGCCGAGGGCGGCGCCGACGTCAGTGTTGCCGAGTTCGACCAAGGCCGTGCTGTCGGAGCCGCTGGCGGCGGCGACGTCGTAGTTGCCTTCGAGGATAGAAGCCGAGCTGTTGTCGCCGAAGGCGGTGGCGAGGTCGTTGCTGCCCAACGCCCCGGCCGACGAGTTGGCGCCGTCGGCGATGCCCACGTCATTGTTGGCGTCGATCACAACACTGGCGTTGGCGCCGTTGGCGATGACGGTGGTGTTGTGATCGATGAAGGTGTTGGCCTCGCTCATGTAGCCATTGGCGCTGGCGTAGTCGCTCGTGCCGTTGGCGTTGGCGAAGCTGTCGGCACCGACGGCGCTGGCGTAGTCGCCCGTGCCGCCGTCGGCAGTGGAGCCCGCGCCGATACCTTCAGCGATCGCAGTGTTGCCGGTTCCGCCGGTGGCGTTGGCAATGCTGCCGGCGCCGTCGGCGAAGGCGAAGTCCCCGGTGCCGGACGTGGCGGTGGCGGTGCCGTCCTGGAACAGGGTGGTGCCGTCGAAAGAGATGGCGATGTTACTGAAGTCCAATGACGTAGCCGAGTCGGCGGCGTCTGGGAGGGACAGGCCACCCAGATCGATAGATGACAAGAGGTCGCTGGTCGTGTCGGCAGAGGCGGCCCACGGTATCGCGACCATCGCCGATCCGATACCCAGTCCTACTGCGAATCCCCCTACGCGACCAAAAAATTTTGCAGATTTCACGGCACTCCCCTACTAAATCCGCGCCCCGGGCGGCCGCGGATTGTCTGGGATTCGGAGCCGATAGTTCATAAGTTGGGCCTAAGTGCCCACTGATAGATAATTAGTTTTCCGGTAATAATGCGCTGAGCAGTCTCGGGCTCACCGGGCCTCGGCGAAGTCCCGCAGCGCAACCCGTCAGTCGTCAAACGTACTGCGCTGCATTCCACTCGGGCTCGGTCGAACTAAAGTCCTGGTGAGTGAGTCCGCCCACCGTAACTGAGCTGCTCAAATTTTCGCGCCGCCCGGCGCGCTGGGCGGCGGATCGCCAGAGCCGACCCGCGACCGCCGCCACCGCGCCCCGTTAAAACAGCTTCATCAATTCGGTCAGGATCGGGTCGAGAAAGCTGGCCAGCGACGGCGGCTCGATGGCGGTCGGTTCGAAGTAGGAAGTAATCGCGGTGAGGTCGTTGCCGAATGCGATGGCGAGGTTGCTGTCGCCCGACTCGGCTAAGGCGGTGCTGTCGTTGCCGAAGACGGAGGAAATGTCGTAGTTGCCCAGCAGCGACGAAGCACCGCCGCCGAAGGGGTCATTAGTGCCGATGTCGGAGGAGAAGTTGTAGTCGCCGTTGCCGGCGGTAGCGCCGGTGTAGTTGCCGATGGCGTCGGCGAAGTTGGCGGTGCCGCTTTGGGCGATGGCATCGGCGCTGGTGCCGGACGCGAGCGCGGCGGAAGAGTCGGTGCCATTGACCAGGGCAAGGCTGCCGGTACCATCCGCGGTTCCGGAGTCGTAGTTGCCCAAGTCGACGTCGGAGAAGCCGCCGCCTTTGGCGCTGGCGAAGTCGTCCATGCCTTCGTCGGCGGTGGCGGAGCTGCCGGCGCCGTCGGCGTACGCGGAGTCGAAGACATCGCCGCTGAAAAGCCCGGCGGTCGCGGAGCCGCCGCCGGTAGCTATCGCGGAGTCGAAGAGATCGCCGTCGGCGGTGGCGGAGCTGCCAGCGCCGAAGGCGGCCGCGAAGTCCCCGGTGCCCGAGGTAGCGGTCGCCGTGGTATCTGCTGCAGGGATCAGGTCATACCCGTCGATGGAGATCTGGAAATCGAGTTCGTCGGCCGAGGCGCTCCCCGCACTTGCGGCGATCGCCACACCTATCCCGAACCCGACGGCAAGCCCCCCAACACGACCAACAAGTTTTGTGTGTGACATCAGGCTTCCTCTGCTCTGCCCGCGCCCTGGGCGGCCGCGGATTGTCCGGCATTCGGAGCAGATGCTTCATAAGTTGGGCCTGAGTGGCCGATGATAATTAATTAACTTAACGGTGATATGCGGTGAGCAACTTCGGGCTCACCCGCCACGGATTAGTCGTCCGCGTGCAACAACACATCGGCGTCGAAGCAGCTGTGGTCGCCGGTGTGGCAGGCGGCGCCGACCTGATCGACCACCAACAGCACCGCGTCGCCGTCGCAATCCAGCCGTACCGAATGCACCCGCTGGGTGTGACCGGAGGTGGCGCCTTTGACCCATTGCTCGCCGCGGGACCGGGAGAAGTACGTGCCCTCGCGGGTTTCCAGGGTGCGGGCCAGCGCGTCGTCGTCCATCCAGGCGACCATCAGCACGTCGCCGCTTTCGCGCTCCTGCACGATCGCGGTGAACAGTCCGTCGGCGTTGCGTTTGAGGCGTGCGGCGATGTCGGGATCGAGGGTCATCGCACCGTGATCCCTTCTGCGGCCATGGCTTCCTTGACCTGCCCGATGGTCAACTGCCGGAAGTGAAACACGCTGGCGGCCAATACCGCGTCGGCGCCGGCAGCGACGGCCGGTGCGAAATGGTCGACCGCCCCGGCGCCGCCGCTGGCGATCACCGGCACCGTCACCGCTGCTCGCACCGCGCGCAGCATCGCCAGGTCGAAGCCCGCTCGGGTGCCGTCGGCATCCATCGAGTTGAGCAGGATCTCTCCCACCCCCAGCGCGGCGCCCCGGGCGGCCCACTCAACGGCGTCGATGCCGGTGCCGCGCCGTCCGCCGTGGGTGGTGACTTCCCAGCCCGATGGTGTCGGGTCCGAACCGGCCGGCACCGTGCGGGCGTCGACCGACAAGACGATGCACTGCGAACCGAACTGGCCAGCCATCTCGGCCAGCAGTTCCGGGCGCGCGATCGCGGCGGTGTTGATCGACACCTTGTCGGCGCCTGCGCGCAACAACACGTCAACGTCGGCCACTGTTCGCACGCCACCGCCGACGGTTAGTGGGATGAACACCTGCTCGGCGGTGCGACGGACCACGTCGAGCATCGTGGTGCGACCCGACGACGATGCGGTCACGTCGAGAAAGGTCAGTTCGTCTGCGCCCTCGGCGTCGTAGACGGCGGCGAGTTCGACGGGATCGCCCGCATCCCGAAGGTTCTCGAAGTTGACGCCCTTGACCACCCGGCCGTCGTCGACGTCCAGGCACGGGATCACCCGCACGGCAAGGCTTGTCCCGCAATTAGATTCAGTACTCATCGGGTTGTCCCACTCCGCGCAGCATGTCGAGCAACTGGTCGTGCACACCGGGAGCGGCGGCCAATGCGGACCGTGACGCGGGGGTCCACTCGTCGCCGGCGAGGTTGGTGACGATCCCGCCCGCCGCCCGTACCAGCGCCACACCGGCGGCGTGATCCCACACGTGGTCCCCGAAGCTGATGGAGCCGCCGAGCACCCCGTCGGCGACGTAGGCGAGATCGATGCCGGTAGCACCGTGCATCCGCATCCTTGACGACTCCCGACTGAGCTCTTCGAGCACCGCCACCCGGTACCGCCCGGGGAACCGGCCGCGGGAGTCGGCGTTGAACGTTCCGACACCGATGATCGCGTGGTTGAGGTCCGATTTGGCTAACGGCGGTTGCGGCACACCGTTTTTCATGACTGGACCACCAGACACTGCGGCATAGCGCTCGTTCATGAACGGCAACCAGGTCAGTCCGGCAACCGGATCACCGTCGTGCAGCAGGCCGAGCAGAATCGCGGCCATCGGCGATCCAGCCGCGTAGTTGAACGTCCCGTCCACAGGATCGAGCACCCACACCCATTCTGAATCGAGGTCGGCGCCACCGAACTCCTCACCGTGGACCGGGATTCCGGTCGCCGACATGAGAGCGTCGACGACTTGGCGCTCGATGGCCAGATCGACGTCGGTGGCGAAGTCGTCACCGCGCTTGCTGACCGCGGACTCCGCTCGATGGCCGGCGATGAACGGTTTGGCGGCGGCATCGAGGATCGCCGACGCCTTCGCGACGAGAGCGTCGAGATCCATCGCGGCCTACTCTCCCACCGCGGCCAGCGCCTGCGGCAGCGTGAATCGTCCGGCGTACAGCGCCTTGCCGACAATTGCGCCCTCAACCCCACTGTCGGTCAACGTGGCGATGGCACGCAGGTCGTCAATGCTCGACACGCCACCGGAAGCGATCACCGGAATATCGGTGCGGTCGGCGACCGCACGCAGCAAGTCGAGGTTGGGCCCGGTCAACGTGCCGTCCTTGGTGACATCGGTGACGACAAAGCGCGAACACCCCTCGCTGTCAAGACGATCCAGCACCTGCCATAGGTCGCCACCGTCGGTCTCCCAGCCGCGACCCCGCAATCGATGGTCACCGTCGATGATTTGCACGTCGAGGCCCACCGCGACCTTGTCGCCGTGGGCGGCGATCGCTTCGGCGCACCATTGCGGGTTCTCCAGGGCGGCCGTCCCGAGATTGACCCGCGCGCAACCGGTGGCCAGCGCGGCCGACAGCGACTCGTCGTCGCGGATGCCACCGGAGAGTTCGACCTTCACGTCGAGCTTGCCGACCACCTCGGCCAGCAGCTCACGATTGGACCCTCGGCCGAACGCGGCGTCCAGATCGACCAGGTGCACCCACTCGGCGCCGTCGCGTTGCCAGCCCAAAGCGGCGTCCAGCGCCGAGCCGTACTCGGTTTCGCTGCCGGCCTTGCCCTGCACCAAGCGCACGGCCCGGCCCTCGACCACGTCGACGGCGGGCAACAGAATCAACGGCACGTCATAACCCTTCAACCCAATTGCTCAATACAGCCGCTCCGGCATCACCGCTCTTCTCCGGGTGAAACTGGGTGGCGGCCAATGGACCATCCTCGACCGCCGCCAGGAACGGGACCCCGTGCGTAGCCCAGGTCAGCAGCGCGTCGGCGTCGCCGTCCCACTCCTGCGCGGCATACGAATGCACGAAGTAGAACCGGGCGTCGGTGTCCAGGCCTTTGAACAGTGCGCTGCCGGGGGCGGCGGCTACCACGTTCCAGCCCATGTGCGGGATCACCGGCGCGTCCAGTCGGGTCACGGCTCCCGGCCACTGACCACAGCCGGTGCTCTCCACGCCGAACTCGACACCGCGGGCGAACAAGATCTGCATGCCGACGCACACACCGAGCACCGGCCGCCGCGCAGCGATCCGCTCGGCGATGACCCGCTGCCCGTTGATCTCCCGAAGTCCGCTCATGCACGCTTCGAAGGCGCCCACCCCAGGTACCACCAGTCCGTCTGCAGCAGCGGCCTTCTCGAGATCAGCGGTCACCTCGACCTCGGCGCCGACGCGCTGTAGCGCGCGCTGAGCCGAACGTAGGTTACCCGAGCCGTAGTCCAGCACCACGACGGATTTAGCTCTCACAGAGCACCTTTGGTGGACGGCACGCCGGAGACTCGCGGATCGGGCTCGACGGCCTGCCGTAATGCCCGGGCGACCGCCTTGTACTGCGCCTCGGTGATGTGGTGCGGGTCGCGGCCGTAGAGCACCCGAACGTGCAGCGCGATCCGCGCGTTGTTCGCCAACGTCTCGAATACGTGCCGGTTGATCACCGTGTGGTACGGCACCGAGCTACCGGCGATCGTGGTGTGCCGCAAATGATCCGGCTCGCCGGTGTGCACGCAGTAGGGCCGGCCGGACACATCGACGATGGCGTGCGCCAGTGTCTCGTCCATCGGAATGAACGCATCGCCGAACCGGCGGATACCTTTCTTGTCACCGAGCGCCTCGCCGAGCGCCTGACCGAGCACGATTGCGGTGTCCTCGATGGTGTGGTGGCCTTCGATCTCGACGTCGCCCCTGGCGCGCACGGTCAGATCGAAGCTGGCGTGACTGCCCAGCGCGGTCAGCATGTGGTCGTAGAACGGCACACCGGTGTCGATGTGTACCTGACCCGTGCCATCGAGGTCCAGCTCGACGACGATCTCGGATTCTTTAGTGGTGCGCTCGACGCGTGCGCGACGGCCGGTGGTCATGACGCTCCTAACGGCTGGGCCAGCTCGGTGGCGGCCAGATCCGCGCTGGCTGACAGGAATGCGTCGTTCTCCACGGCCAGCCCGATCGTGGTGCGCAGGTGCCCGGGGATGCCGACATCGCGGATCAGGACACCGGCATCCAGGTAACGCTGCCAGGTGGCCGCCGCGTCGGCGAACAGCCCGAACAACACGAAGTTCGAGTCGCTCGGGACGACCTGAAAACCCATCCTGCTCAACGCCGTTGCCACCCGCTCCCGCTCACCGATCAGCGTCGCGACGCTGCCCAGCGTGTCATCGGCGTGACGTAGCGCGGCCCGCGCAGCTGCCTGGGTGACCGAGGACAGGTGATACGGCAGCCGCACCAGCAGCATTGCGTCCACGATTGCGGGGGTCGCGACCAGATATCCAAGGCGGCCGCCGGCGAAGGCGAACGCTTTACTCATGGTGCGACTCACGACCAGCTTGGTCGGATACTCCCCGAGCAGCGCCACGGCGCTGGGCTGTGCGGAGAACTCGCCATATGCCTCGTCGACGATCAGGATCCCGGGCGTGACATCCAGCAGTCGGCACAGATCGGAGAGCGAAACACTTTGCCCCGTCGGGTTATTGGGGCTCGTGACGAAGACCACGTCGGGGCGTCGCTCGACGATCGCGGCCACCGCGGCATCGGCGTCAAGGCTGAAGTCGGCGGCACGGAGAGTCTCGAGCCATTCGGTGCGGGTGCCACCGGAGATGATCGGGTGCATCGAATACGACGGTACGAAGCCGATCGCGCTGCGCCCCGGGCCGCCGAAGGCCTGCAGCAGCTGCTGCAAGATCTCGTTGGATCCATTGGCCGCCCAGAGGTTTTCGACGCCGACCCGAACCCCGGTCTGGGCGCTGACGTAGGCAGCCAGGTCGGTGCGCAGCGCCACCGCGTCGCGGTCGGGATAGCGATTCAGATCGACGGCCGCCTCGCGTACCGACGCGACGACATCGTCGACGAGCGCCCGGCTGGGCGGGTGCGGGTTCTCGTTGGTGTTCAGCCGCACCGGAACATCAAGCTGTGGCGCCCCATAGGGCGATGTGCCGCGCAGATCTTCACGCAACGGAAGGTCGTCGAGCGACGGACGGTTGGTCGACCGGCGGTCAGTCACTGCCCGAACCTCCGCCGTACCGCCTCGCCGTGTGCGGGCAGGTCCTCGGCGCCGGCAAGGGTGATCACATGCCCGGACACATCTTTGAGCGCCGCCTCGGTGTAGTCGACGACGTGGATACCACGCAGGAAGGTCTGTACCGACAGACCGCTGGAGTGCGCGGCGCTGCCCGCAGTCGGCAGCACGTGGTTGGAGCCGGCGCAGTAGTCGCCGAGGCTTACCGGTGAATACGCGCCGACGAATATCGCTCCGGCCGAACGGATCTGCCCGGCCACCTTGTCCGCGTTAGCGGTCTGGATCTCCAAGTGCTCTGCCGCATAAGCGTTCACGGTGCGAATGCCGGCGTCGATGTCGTCGACCAGAATGATGGCCGACTGGCGCCCTGCCAGCGCGGTTGTCACCCGCTGACGGTGCACGGTGGTCTGCAGCTGAACGGCCAGCTCGGCGTCCGTCGCGTCGGCGAGCTCGGCGCTAGGCGTGACCAGTACGCTGGCGGCCATTTCGTCGTGCTCGGCTTGGCTGATCAAGTCGGCGGCGACGTGCTCCGGGTCGGCCGTGTCATCGGCCAGGATCGCGATCTCCGTGGGCCCGGCTTCGGCGTCGATGCCGACCCGCGAGCGGACCAGCCGTTTGGCTGCGGTGACATAGATGTTTCCCGGCCCGGTGATCATGTCGACGGGCGCGAGTTCGGCGCCGTCGGTGTCCACCCCGCCGTACGCCATCAGCGCCACCGCCTGTGCCCCGCCGACCGCCCACACCTCGTCGACGCCGAGCAGCCGGGCGGCGGCCAGGATCGTCGGATGGGGTAGTCCGGTAAAGCGGCCCTGCGAGGTGGCCTGCGGCGGGCTGGCCACCACCAGCGAGCCGACGCCGGCGGCCTGCGCCGGCACCACGTTCATCACAACGCTCGACGGGTACACCGCGTTGCCGCCGGGCACGTACAGGCCGACCCGTTCGACCGGCACCCACCGCTCGGTCACGGTGGCACCCGGGCCCAGGGTCGTCGTCACGTCGGTGCGGCGCTGATCGGCGTGCACCGCACGGGTGCGCTCGATCACCACCTCCAGCGCCGACCGGACATCGCGGTCCAGACCGGCCAACGCGGCGTCCAGCTCGCTGCTGGGCACCCTGACCGACGGTGGCCGGACCCCGTCCAGCGATTCGCCGTAGGACAGGGCGGCCTCGGTGCCTCGATCGGCGACCGCGTCGACGATCGGTCGCACCGTGGACAGGGCGGCCTCCACGTCCACTCCGCCGCGGGGCAACGCCGCCCGCAGCCGGGCGACGGACAAGTCAGCACCCCGCAGGTCGATCCGCGCCATAACAGTCACGCCCACCATTGTCCCAGAGCACAGCAACTGCATATCGGACCGGTATTGTGACCGCACCCGAAGAATACGGAGTTGACATGTCCCGTAAGGACCATCCCAACAACGCCCCGGGCGTCCCGATGATCTTCCCGGTCTGGTTTGAGAACTTCCAAGTCAAGTATTTCAACCCGTTGGTGAAGCCGATCGCGCGCTATCTTCCGACGTTTTCGGTGATCAAGCATCGTGGCCGCACCTCCGGCAAGCAGTACGAAACCATCGTGACCGCCTACCGCAAGGGCAATGTGCTGGCGATCGGACTGGCCCACGGCAAAACGGATTGGGTCAAGAACGTGCTGGCCGCCGGCGAAGCCGACGTGCACTTCATCCGCAAGAACGTCCACATCACCAACCCGCGGGTGCTGCCGCCCGGCAGCGACGGCACGGGGCTGCCCTTCCTGGCACGCCAGCAGATCGGCCGGGTCGCGGTCTTCGTCGGCGACATCGCCTAGAGCGCATCGCCGCGAGATAGCGCTCAGGGGTGTCGATCTCGACGAATCGCGACCCTCCCCGCTGTCTCGTGCACGATCGTCCGGCTACACCCGCGTGAAGACGGTCTTGCCACTCATGGTCGGCCAGACCTCCGGCGCGTCCTCCCAGTCGACGACCCGGTCCACAACGGGCAACAGGTCGCATCCGCCGGCCAGCAGCTCGAGGATTTCCGGGATGACGGCGCGGGCGCTGACCCGGCCCGTGACGAACCGCACACCGCGGGTGTACATCGGCAGCAGCGGCATCTCCACCGTCGGCAGGTAGTAGATGCCGGTGTCGGTGCACACCCCGTCCGGCCAGGTGGCCCGCAGGGTCGCAGCCAGCACCGCAGGGTCGGCGGCGGTGTGCACGGTGACGGGATAGGGCTCCCAGGATTTGTCGGGCTTGGCCCTGTCGTGCACGACGGCACCGAGTGACTCAGCGACGGCCAATCGGGCTGCGTCGGTGTCGACGTAGTCCACGCGGAAGCCATAGGCCGCGGCGAACGCCGCCGCATACAGCCCGATGGACAGCCGACCGAGGACCAGTACGCGACGTTCCGCCGGATCCAGGTCAGCCATCTCGGCGCGTAACGGGCCGACCGTCCGCCACCCGTCCGGGATGTTGTCCGACAGCGACGCGACCGCGATCGGGTCGACCGTGGACGGAACCGGGATCAGCATGGCGTCGGCGTAGGGCACCAGCACCAGGTCGGACATGAACCCGCCGCCGTCCAGGCCGGCCAGCGGGCCCAGCCCGTACATCGCCATCAGCGGCAGCGATCCGCACGACCCCGTGACTCCCCTGCGGCATTCGCGGCAGTTCCCGCAGCTGATCTGGAACGGCACGACGACGCGGTCGCCGACGCGGACAGTCGAGACTTCGTAACCGACCGCGACCACCTCGGCCAGGCCTTCGTGCCCGACGGCATAACCGGGCGGCAACGGCGCCGAGCCACCCGCGGCGGCGACGTCGAGGTCGCAGCAGGCCACCACCAATGGCCTGACCAGCGCATGTCCTGGTTCCGTGATGGTCGGTTCCGGGCCCTCGCGCCAGGCGTAGCGGCCGTTGTCCACGCATGTCAGCTGCCTCATCACTGCATTCTTGAGCGATCACTCAAGTAAAGTCAACGGCATGCCCCGCCGCGATCGCAGTCGTGCCGCGCTGATCGACGCCGCGGCCACCTTGTTCCGCCGCCAGGGCTACGCGGCGACCGGGCTCAACCAGATCCTCGACGAAGCCGGTGTGCGGCCCGGCTCGCTGTATCACCACTTCCCGCAGGGCAAGCAGCAGTTGGCCGCCGCAGCGGTCGACGGCGGCGGGGCGGCTATCGAAGGACTGCTGCGCCGGCTGCTGGCCAAAGACATTCCGGTGGCTGACATCGTCGACCGGTGGGTCGACGTCCACATCGCCGGGCTGACCGTGGACTGGCGAGACGGATGCCCGATCGAGCCGATCGCCACCGAGTCGGTCCATGCCAGCGCGCTGGTCCGAGAGGCGTCCGCACGTGTCTTCGACAGCTGGTGCACGGCCATCGAAGAACGGCTGCGGCAGGACGGCTGGGCGGCAGCCGACGCGAAAAGCGTTGCTGTCGCAATCATCTCGCTACTGGAGGGGGCGCTGATGCTGTCCAGGGTTTCTGGCGCCGTGACCCCGCTGGAGGCCGCCAAATTCGCGATCCGGCGGCTGCTGCGCCGCTAGACGTCCAGGCCGATGTCGAGCACCCGAACCGAGTGGGTGAGCGCGCCGACGGCGAGATAATCCACGCCGGTCCCGGCGTACTCGGCGGCGGTGTCCAGCGAAAGCCCGCCGGACGACTCGAGTTTGGTGGCCGGTGACTGCACATCTCGGCGCTGCACCGCGATCTGGGTCTGCCAGATCGGGAAGTTGTCGAGCAGCACCAATTCGGCACCTTCGCCGAGCACGTCGTCGAGCTGCTCGAGCGAATCGACCTCGACCTCGCACGGCAGATCGGGCGCAGCGGCCCGCACCGCACGCAGCGCCGCGACGACCGATCCCGCGGCGGCGACGTGGTTGTCCTTGATCAGCGCCGCATCACCCAATCCGAGGCGGTGGTTGACGCCGCCGCCGACGCGGACTGCGTACTTCTGCAGCGTACGTAGACCGGGCAGCGTCTTGCGGGTGTCGCGGATTTGGGCTTTGGTGCCGTCCACCGCGTCCACCCACGCCGCGGTGGCGGTCGAGATCCCGGACAGGTGGCAGACCAGGTTCAGCAAGGTCCGCTCGGCGGTGAGAAGGCCCAGCGTCTGGGCCTCCACGGTCAGCAGCGGTCCGCCCGGCTGCAGCCGCGTGCCGTCGTCGACGCGGTCGATCACCCGGTATCCGTCGGGACCGAGGACCTCGTCGAGCACCAGCAGGGCGATGTCCACCCCGGCGATCACTCCGGCCTCGCGGGTGATCAGCGACGCCGTCGTCCTGGCGCCGTCGGGAACCGTCGCGCGCGTGGTGATGTCGGGTCCGTAGCGCAGGTCCTCGTCGAGCGCACGGCTGATCGTGGCGCGAGCCTCCGCGAGCTCGCTGGGTGCGAGGACCATCAGCAGACCGCCGCCAGTGTCTCGACCTGCGCGCTGTCGTCAGAGTCCAGCCGGACAACCAGGCTGTGGGCCGGACTCCCTGCCGCATCGCGGTATTCGGCCCGATGGTGGCAACCGCGACTCTCCTCGCGGGCCAGCGCGGCGGCGGCCAGCGCGCGGGCGGTGGCGGTCAGTGCGGCGTCTTCGAGCCTGGCGCGGGTGACGACGGCCGCGAGCGGCGCGGCCGACAGCGTATCGATCAACCCATGCAGCCCGTCGGCGTCGCGAACCACCGACGCGTCGCGGCTCATCGCCCGCTGCAGGTCGCTGCGGACCAATGCCGAGCGGCCGACGGGCTCTCCCGAGCTTGCGCGCACCGGCCCAGAATCCAACGCGTGTGCGGCCGCAGCCTTGCCCGCCCGTCCACCGACCACCAGACCCTCCAGCAAGCTGTTGGACGCCAGCCGGTTAGCGCCGTGCATCCCGGTGCGGGCGACCTCACCCGCGGCGAACAGCCCGGGCAGTTCGGTCTGGCCGTGCACATCGGTGACCACTCCACCGCAGCTGTAATGCGCGCCCGGAACGACCGGGATCGGCTGGGTGACCGGGTCGACGCCGGCAGCGCGGCACGATGCGGTGACCGTCGGAAAGCGGCGCTTGAAATCGGCGATACCGCGGGCGTCGAGGAATACACACGGGTCACCGGTTGCTCGCAGCCGGGCGTCGATCGCTCCTGCCACGACGTCGCGGGGGGCCAGGTCGCCCATCGGGTGCACGCCAGCGGTGACCGAATTGCCTTGGCTGTCAATCAAAACCGCGCCCTCACCGCGGATCGCCTCGGTGACCAGCGGGCGGCGACCTCCATGACGACCGTCGAACAGCATCGTCGGGTGGAACTGAATGAACTCGATGTCGCTGACGGCAACACCGGCCCACAGCGCCAGCGCGATCCCGTCGCCGGTCGAGCCCTCGGGGTTGGTGGTCGCACTGTAGAGATGACCCAGGCCGCCGGTCGCGAGAATGACCGACGGCGCATGGATGACCCCGATCCCCTGCCGATTGGTGAGCAGCACACCGGTCACCGATCCCGCGTCGTGCAGCAGTCGCAGCGCGGTGTGTTTGGGACGGATGTCCAGCATGTCAGCCGCGTGGTCGAGGGCGCGTTGCACCTCTGCCCCGGTGGCATCGCCGTTGGCATGCACGATCCGCCGCCGGGAGTGCCCGCCCTCGCGGCTCAACGCCCAACCGCCCGACGAGGACTCGTCGAATCGCGCTCCGGCGCTGACCAATTCGCTGACGGCCCGGTAGCCGTCGGCGACGATCGAGGTCACCGCGTCCGGATCACACAGGCCTGCGCCGGCGGCGAGCGTGTCGGCGACGTGCGCGTCGATCGAGTCGTCGTTGTCGGGCAGCACCACCGCGATGCCGCCCTGCGCGTAATGCGTGGCCGTTCCACCGGGCTTCGTCCGGCCTTGCTGAGTACGACGACCCGGCGGCCGGCCCGGTGCGCGGCCAGCGCGGCGGCCAAACCGCCGACGCCGGTACCGATGACGACGACGTCGGCGCTCTCCTGCCAGCCCGGATGCGAGCTCATTCGCCGCCCCCAGGCTGGCCGATCGAGATCATCCGCTGCACGCTCGTGCGTGCGCGCGCCGCCGTCTGTGTATCGACATGGACTTCGTCGGCACCCTCGACCAGGCACCGCAGCAGCGCAGCGGGGGTGATCATCTTCATGTACTTGCAGGACGCGCGGTCGTTCACCGCGCGGAAGTCGACATCCGGGGCGGCATTGCGCAGCTGATACAACATCCCGACCTCGGTCGCGACCAGCACCTGCCGGGCCTGGGTCGCACGGGCGGCGTCCAGCATCCCGCCGGTCGACAGGATCTTCACCCGGTCTTCCGGGAATGCGCCCTCGCCGGCCAGGTACAGCGCAGAGGTCGCGCAGCCGCACTCGGGGTGGACGAATAGTTCTGCATCAGGGTGCTGTGCGCGCCTGCTCGGTGAGTTCCTCGCCGTTGATTCCGGCGTGCACGTGGCATTCACCAGCCCACACGTGCACGTTGTCGCGGCCCGTCAGGCGACGCACATGCGCGCCGAGGAACTGATCCGGACAGAACAGCACCTCGCAGTCGGGGTCGATGGAGGCGACGACGTCGACGGCGTTGGACGACGTGCAGCAGATGTCGGTGAGCGCCTTCACCGCGGCGGTGGTGTTGACGTAGGAGACGACGACCGCGCCGGGGTGTTCGTCCTTCCATGCCTGCAGATCGTCGACGGTGATCGAGTCGGCCAGCGAGCAACCGGCTCGCTGATCCGGGATGAGCACGGTCTTGTCGGGGCTGAGGATCTTCGCGGTCTCGGCCATGAAGTGGACGCCGCAGAACACGATGGTGTCTTCGGGCGCCTCGGCCGCGATCCGCGACAGCGCCAGCGAGTCGCCGACGTGATCGGCGATGTCCTGGATCGCGGGAAGTTGGTAGTTGTGCGCCAGGATGGTCGCGTTGCGCAGCTCGGCGAGCCGACGGATTTCGGCAGCCCACTGCTTGTCGGCCTCGATGCCCCCGTAACCGTTGGGAGAGTTCGTGATTCCCGCGGCCAGATCGCCTGTCATGTCTTCTGCCAGCCCATTCGACAGCAGATCGGTGCGATTCACGACTGTCATAGTCGAAACCTTTCGCCACAACCAGGTTTTCGACTTACAATCGAAAACATGCCCCATGGTAGCACTGAGCACGAAGTGCTTGCTGTCGTGTTCCAGATTCGCGGACTCGGACCCGACCCCAAATCCGCGACACCGCAGCTCAGCGTTCTGCTGTGGCAACGCGCCCAAGATCCCGAGCGCGGCGCGTGGTCGCTACCCGGCGGCCAGTTGCGCCACGACGAGGACATGATGACGTCGGTGCGGCGCCAGCTGGCCGAGAAGGTCGACCTGCGCGAGGTCGCCCACCTCGAACAGCTCGCGGTGTTCTCCGAGCCGGATCGACTGCCCGGCACCCGAACGATCGCGTCGACCTTCTTGGGCCTGGTGCCCTCCCCCGCCATCCCCGAGCTTCCACCCGATACCCGCTGGCATCCGGTCACCGCGCTGCCGCAGATGGCGTTCGACCACGGGACGATGGTCGACCACGCCCGCACCCGGCTGGTCGCCAAAATGTCCTACACGAACATCGGCTTCGCCTTGGCGCCCAACCGAATTCGCGTTGTCGACCCTGCGCGACATCTACAGCGCCACCCTGGGCCACCAGGTCGACACCACCAACCTGCAGCGAGTGCTGGCCCGTCGGGGCGTGATCAGCCCGACCGGCACGGTCGCACAGTCCGGACGCAGTGGAGGGCGGCCGGCTGCGTTGTACCGTTTTGCAGATTCCCAGTTGCGCGTCACCGACGAATTCGCAGCGCTGCGACCTCCGGGTTCGGCGTAAAACGCGTACACCCCCGGCAGGCCGACTGGATTCTTAAAGCGTTCTTAAGCAAGAATGCCCTGATGGACATTGGCAACCTTGCAAGCGCAACCGGTGCGGAGTGGATCGGTCGTGCGCCCCACGAGGAATTGCAGGCCAAGGTCCGCCCACAGCTGCCGACCGACGACCCCTTCTACGAGCCGCCGCCCGGATACCAGCACGCCGAGCCCGGCACCGTCCTGCGTTCGCGCGACGTCGAGCTGGCGTTTCTCGGCCTGATCCCGCAGCGGGCGATGGCCACCCAGCTGCTGTACCGGACCACCGACCTGAACGGCCGGCCGGAGGCGACGGCGACGACGGTGATCGTGCCCGCCGATGCCACTCCCGACCGCCCCTGCCCAGTGCTGTCCTACCAGTGCGCGATCGACGCGGTGTCGTCCCGCTGCTTCCCGTCCTACGCGCTGCGACGCCGCGCCCAGGCGCTGGGCTCGCTGGCACAACTGGAATTCCTGCTGATCGCCGCCGCCATTGCCGAGGGTTGGGCAGTTTCGATACCCGACCACGAGGGCCGCGCCGGAATGTGGGGCGCGCCGTTCGAGCCCGGCTACTTCACCCTCGACGGCGTTCGGGCCGCGCTGAACTCCGATCGGCTCGGACTGTCCTCGTCGGCGCCGGTGGCGCTGTGGGGCTATTCCGGTGGCGGGCTGGCGACCGCATGGGCCGCCGAGCTGTGTGCCGACTACGCACCCGAGCTCGACATCGTCGGCGCGGTCCTCGGCTCGCCGGTCGGCGACCTCGGCCACACCTTCCGTCGGCTCAACGGCACTTACCTTTCCGGTCTGCCCGCGATGGTGATCGCGGCGTTGATGCACGTCTACCCGGACCTGAACCGGGTGATCCAGGAGCATGCGAACGACGAGGGGCGCGCGCTGCTGCGGCGACTGGAGAGCATGACGACGGTCGGCGCGGTCCTTCGGATGGTGAAGAAGGACGTCGGCGTCTACCTCGACCGGCCGCTGGAAGAGATCCTGACCATGCCCGAGGTCCAGCACGTCTTCGACAGCATCAGGCTGGGCGCCAAAGTGCCCACACCACCGGTGTTGATCGTGCAGGCCGTGCACGACTACCTGATCGACGTCGAGGACATCGACCGGCTGGCCGATGCCTACTCCGCCGGTGGCGCCGATGTCACCTATCACCGCGATGCGTTCAACGAGCATCTGCTGCTGCACCCGCTGTCGGCGCCGATGGCCTTGCGCTGGTTGCAGGATCGTTTCGCCCGCCGGCCGCTGTCAGACCATTTGGTCAGGACGAAGTGGCCGACGATGTTCAACCCGACGACCTACGTCGGGATGGCTAGGCTGGGCGTGATCGCGGCCAAAGTCATCACCGGCAAGTCGATACGCCGCCGTCCGTTATGACGTTGTCGCCGTAGCACTTTCGACGCGCGGGTACACCGTCTCGACGGGTGGGTAGCTGCCGAGGTCGTCGCGCGAGGTGGCCGCGGCCGGCACTGCGTACACCAGGGCAGCAGTAGCTGCCGGCAGCAGCAGCGTGCAGGCGATCTGCAAGCCCGAAGTGCCGAAGAAGACCGGCGGCGCCTGCCTGAAGTAGTGCAGCGGATGGTCGCGACTCAGCGGCACCGTCGCGAAATTCACCGTGCCATAACGGATGTGGGCCAGCAGGAGGCCGACGCCGATCGCGGCGGCAGCCGCCATCGTCATGCCGGTGCACAGTGCGACGACCATCCCGGGTCCACGATGCGCCCGCCACTGCCAGGCCAGCACCGCCGCCACCGCGGCGATCACGTTGAGCAGCCCGAGCATCAGGAACGCGGCGACGAAGAAGTGATCGGATTCGCTGCCGAGGTAGTCGTGGAGTCGCTCTCCGCTGTGGGTCAGCGCCACGACGCCGTTGATCGGTGGGGCGAGCCACGCCCACAACCCACCCGCGACCGCGCCAGCCGGCACCAGACCCACCGCGACCGTGAGGGCTGCCCGCCGTCGCGTGACCCGCGGGACGCCGGGCGTCTGCGCCTCGGTCATCGGTGCGCCTCGATCTCGGAGGAATCCACCAGCCCGTGCCGCGAGCATTTCGCCCACCAGCCGTCGGGGCGCACCTGTACCACCATCCGGCGGCCGCACTCGGCGCAGAACCGGGGCGGCTCGAGGCCGAGCTGGGCCGCCGTCGGCACGACGCTGCCGGCCGAGTCGCCCGTGTAGACGTTGTAGACGCCTGCGCCTACCGGTGCGGGCAGATCTGAGACCATCACGCGCTACAGGCTGGCGTTGAGCGCCTTGATCGGCATCTGCAAATCGTCCAGCAGCTCCAGATCGGCCTCGGCGGGACGCCCCAGCGTGGTCAGGTAGTTGCCGACGATCACCGCGTTGATGCCGCCCAGGATGCCCTGCTTGGCGCCCAGGTCGCCCAGCGTGATCTCCCGGCCACCGGCGAACCGAAGCATGGTGCGGGGCAGGGCCAGCCGGAACGCGGCCACTGCCTTGAGCGCTTCGCTGGCCGGCAGGACGTCGAGGTCGCCGAACGGCGTGCCCGGTCGCGGGTTGAGGAAGTTCAGCGGTACCTCGTCGGGGTCCAGCTCGGCCAGGTTGGCGGCGAATTCCGCGCGCTGCTCGACGGTCTCGCCCATGCCGAGGATGCCGCCGCAGCACACCTCCATGCCGGCCTCGCGCACCATCGACAGCGTCTCCCAGCGCTCTTCCCAGCTGTGGGTGGTGACGACGTTGGGGAAGTAGGAGCGTGCGGTCTCCAGGTTGTGGTTGTAGCGGTGCACACCCATCGCGGCGAGGCGCTCCACCTGCTCGGCCGTCAGCATGCCCAGCGAGCAGGCGATCTGGATGTCCACGGCGTCGCGGATGGCTTCGATGCCCGCGGCCACCTGGGCGAGCAGCCGCTCGTCGGGGCCGCGCACCGCGGCGACGATGCAGAACTCGGTGGCGCCGGACTTGGCGGTCTGCTTGGCCGCCTCGACCAGGCTCGGGATGTCCAGCCATGCGCTGCGTACCGGCGAGGCGAACAGACCCGACTGGGAGCAGAAGTGACAATCCTCTGGGCAGCCGCCGGTTTTCAGGCTGATGATGCCCTCGACCTCGACCTCGGGACCGCAGTGGGCCATTCGCACCTCGTGCGCCAGGGCGAGCAGCTCCTCGAGCCGCTCGTCGGGCAGCTGCAGCACTTCCAG
Organism: uncultured Actinomycetota bacterium; assembly: GCA_963824335.1. Taxonomy (GTDB): domain Bacteria; phylum Actinomycetota; class Actinomycetes; order Mycobacteriales; family Mycobacteriaceae; genus Mycobacterium. The sequence goes on along the minus strand of CAWGPB010000032.1, from coordinate 83,845 downwards.
CACCTGCTGCTGGCCCAGCCCTTCGCCGCGCTCCAGCACCTGCCGCCGCGCCACCGCCAGAATGTCGGTGCTGTCGGTCTCGGATGTTGGCCGAGTCGCCGCCTGAGTCACCAGCTACTCCTTTGAGTCTGTGTGTTTGTCCTGTCCATCCGCGCGGGACGCAATCTGGTCCCGGCTTGACGCAACCAGCGTTGGACGGTGCCCAGGCTAGGCTAGCGGTGTGCACCTGCACAAACGTCATGTGGTCCGCCCGGCCGCCGCCGGGTACTCCCTCGCCGTGGTCAGCGGATCCCCGGGAGTGACCGAAAATGGTTAGTGCACATGTCGAGTACGTCGCGCATCATTGGCTGCTGCTCGCCGGACCCGCCTTCTTGCCGGCGGTCATTGTCGTCGCCGTCATCTTGTACATCGCGATCAAAGACCGGCGGACACCCGCCGACGACGATGCAGAGCGCAGCGATGAGGAGGAGCGGCGCCACTAACCCCGCCGACGACGATGGAGAGCGCAGCGATGAGGAGGAGCGGCGCCATTGACCCCGCCGACGACGAGCAGACTCCGGCCGCCGACACGACCTACCAAAAAACCCGACTACAACACGCCGGTAGCAAATCCGGCGAAGTTTGAGCGCAGGACCCGCCGGCTACCTACTCTTGGGTAAGTTGAGCGCCCGAATCACCACGGGCGGATCGGCGCAGTAGGAGGGATCAACGTGGATCTAACGCTTCTTGCAGCTGCGCCGCCAGCGCGCGGCGCGGGCCTCAACCAGGTGATCGGACTGACGATCGCCGCGGGAATCATCAGCGCGGCAATGCTGTACGTCGGCTGGGCACATCGCACGCACCGGATAACCTGGTTGACCACCGCTGGGGAATGGCTCGGCGGGAAGTTCAACCGCCCGGCGTGGGTCGCGCTGCCCGTCTTGGTGTTCACCACCTCGATCATCTGCGCCCTGTTCGGGTTCATTTGGGACGTCAGCTGGCATATCGGCAACGGCCGCGACCCAGGCCCGCTGGCCAATCCGGCGCACTACTTCATCATCATCGGCCTGTTCGGCATCTTCGTAGGCGGCATGCTGGCCGTGGTGTTGCCGTTCGACCAACCGGGGCCGGCAGCGCTACGCATCACCCGTCACTGGCACGCGCCGGTCGGCGGGTTGCTGATGGCAGCCTGCGGAATGTACGCGATGATCGGCTTCCCGCTCGACGATATCTGGCATCGCATCTTCGGCCAGGACGTGACACTGTGGGGCCCAACGCATCTGATGATGATCGGCGGCGCCAACTTCTCTCTTTTCGCGGTGCTGATGCTGGAGTACGAAGGCGAGCGGTACCTGCAGGCACAGGCGGCCGCCGACGGCGCAGTCGAGCGGAAAGACCGCCCCTTCGTCCGCTTCGTGCGCTACCTGTCCTGCGGTGGCTTGCTGATCGGAATGTCGGTCTACCAAATCGAATTCGACTTCGGTGTCCCGCAGTTCCGGTTGGTCTTCCAGCCGATGCTGATCGCTGCGGCCGCCGCCGTCGGAACCATCGTTGCGCGCATGACGCTCGGCCGTGGTGCGGCGATCATCGCCGCGCTATTCGCGATCGCGCTGCGCGGGCTCGTCGCGCTGATCGTCGGACCCATCCTGGGCGCCCCGATCAATTGGTTCCCGCTGTATCTCGGACCGGCGCTGGTGGTCGAGTTGGTCGCGCTCACCCCGCTGTTCCGCCGGCCGATCCTCTTCGGCGCCGTGTCGGGTCTCGGCATCGGCACGGCGGGCCTGTGGCTCGAATCGCTGTGGATCGACAAGGTCTATCACTACCCTTGGCCGGTCGACCTGTGGCGTGAGGCCCTGCCGACGGCGGTGCCGGTGGCCATCTTCGCCGGAGTGTGCGCGGCCCTGCTCGGCATGGTGCTGACCAGCCAGCAGCTACCGGGCCGTGCCTTCGGCATCACCGCCGTGGCGTTGACGGTGCTCGTTATCGGCGGCACGGTCGCCAACGGCCTGCATATCAACGTCCCGAAGCAGGACACCGCGACCGTCAAGCTGACCGACCTGCCTAGTCCACCCGGACAACGCCTGGCGTCGGCCGACATTCAGTTGCACCCGTCCGACATGGCAGGCGACCACCCGGACTGGGTCACCATTTTGGCCTGGCAAGGCAAGATGGAAAACCACCGCGGCCTGTTCATCAACCGGCTGCAGAAAGTCGGGCCGGGTCACTACGTGTCCACCGAACCGGTTCCGGTGTGGGGTGATTGGAAGACGCTGCTGCGTGTGCACGACGGCCGGGATCTGGCCGCTGTGCCGATCTGGGCGCCAGCCGACGAAGCCATCCCGGTGCCGGAGATTCCGGTGTTGGCCGACGGGACGCGCAACTTCGCCTTCGAGGTAGCGATCTTGCAGCGCGAACGCGATCCTGGCGTACCGGCGTGGCTGTTTACCGCCGGCGGCGTCGTCGTGCTGTTCTTCACATTGACGGTCATCAGCTTCCTGACGTGGGGCGCGGGCCGGATCAATGCGAAGGACAGCGCGCCGCCGCAGCCACGGGAACCGGCATTGGAGCACTCCACCCCGAAGGCGGCATGAGGGCGGTCGCGCTGCGTTCGGCGTTCGTGTTCATCGGGACGATCGCGGCACTAACGGCGTGCGCGAGCTCATCGAAAACGGTTACCGGCGAGGCGCTTTCGGTCAACATCACCATCGCGCACGGACAGGTGACGCCGGCCAATGCGACCTTACAGGCAACCGTTCGGCAGCCGATCACACTGCACGTCACCAGCGATGTCACTGACGAATTGCACGTGCATTCGGTGCCTGACCACAAGTTCGAAGTAGCCGCGGCCGCCAACCAGACATTCCAATTCAGCGTCGACGTTCCGGGCAGTGTCGACGTCGAGTTGCATCATCTCGACCGAACCGTCGCCACCATCCACGTCAACCCGTGACTGAGGCCATCCTGGCCCACGGCCTCGGCGGGTCGAGTGATCTTCCGGTGCCATATGCCTTTTCGGTCATCGGCGCAGCCTGGGCGCTGACGTTCACCTTTGCTCTTGTCGCGTTCGCGTGGAAGCGGCCACGATTCGACCCGGACAATCCCGCTCGCCCGCTTCCGGCCGCGGTGACTACGGTCATAGATTCGCACGTCGCCCGAGGCATCGCGGCAGCAGCGGTGCTGGCGTTCACGGGGTGGGTGTTGCTGGCCGGACTGTGCGGACCGCAGACGCAGGCCAACGCACTCCTCGGCGTCTTCTATGTGTTGTTGTGGGTTGGGCTGGTAGCGATTTCACTGCTGTTCGGGCCGGTGTGGCGGGTCGTCTCCCCGGTGCGCACCGTGTACCTGGTGGTGCAGCGCATCACACCGGAACGCCTGGCCCGCTCGCGATTCTCCTACCCGGATTCCTGGGGGTACTGGCCGGCGGCGTTGGGGTTGTTTGCTTTCGTCTGGTTGGAACTGGCTAGTCCCAACCCCGCCGCGCTGTCGTGGGTCGAGACATGGCTGCTGATCTACTCGCTGGTCCTGCTGGTCGGGGCATGGGTGTACGGGCAACGCTGGTTCGCCCGGGCGGACCCATTCGGCGTGTACAGCATGGCGGTGTCGCGGCTCTCTCCTTTTCGTCGCGATCCCAAGACTCGACGAATCGCAGTCGGCAACCCGTTCGACCATCTGGTGTCGCTGCCGATTCGGCCGGGCGTCGTCGCGGTGCTGGCGGTGTTGCTCGGCTCCACCGCATTCGACAGCTTCTCGTCGTCGGCCACCTGGCGTAACTTCGCCGATGGTCTCGCCCGCACTATGCACGGTGTGCCCGTGTCAGTGTCAACATGCGCACTGCGCACCGCGGGGTTGCTGGTATTCGCCACGGTGGTGGCGACGACGTTCTCGCTGGCTGCGCGTGCCACCGGAGGTCTCGACCGTGAGCGGCGCAGCGCGTTACCGGGTCAATTGGCGCACTCGCTGATCCCGATCGTGGTGGGCTACATCTTCGCGCACTACCTGTCATATCTGGTCGAGCGTGGACAGCAGGCGGTTTTCGCGTTGGCCGACCCGATTGGTAGAGACTGGAATCTCCTCGGGCTGGGCCATCTACACGTCGCCTATCTGTTGTCGTTGCACCCGACGGTGCTGGCCGTGGTCAAGGTGACGTCGGTGGTGACCGGCCACATCGTCGCGGTGATCGCGGCGCATGACAGGGCGTTGCGGCTACTGCCGTCGGGACATCAGCTCACCGGGCAGCTCACCATGATGCTGGTCATGGTCGGTTACACCTTCACCGGCCTGTATCTGCTCTTTAGCGCTTAGACGCTATTCCAGTACGTCGTCGTGCAATTCGGCGAACAGCTCGGTGTTGCGGCTGTAGTCGACGAGCACGTCGATGATCGTCACTCCGGGCCCGGCCAGCGAGCGGGTGAACGCCTGCTCGAACTCGGCAAGGCTGCCGACCCGAATACCGTTGGCGCCGAATGCCGCCGCGTAATGCGTGATGTCGTAGTCGCCCAGCTGGACTCCCGAAGCGCGACCGTATTTCAGCTCCTCCTGAAAGGCGACCATGTTGTAGGTGTTGTCGCGCATGATGACGTGGGTGAAGCTCAGACCCAGTCGCGTCGCGGTCTCCAATTCCTGTGCGCTGAAGAGAAATCCACCGTCACCGGATACCGACACGACTGGGGTACCCGGTCGAACCAGCGCGGCGGCCATCGCCCACGGCAGCGCGACACCGAGCGTCTGCTGGCCATCGGAGAACAGCAGTCGCCGCGGCTGATACACCCGGAAGTGTCGGGCCATGTAGATGTAATGCGATCCCACATCGCAGGAAACCGTGGCGTCGTCGCCAAGCAGATCCCGCAACGCCAGGACGACGGCGGCAGGATTGACGCCGAAGTCGGTCTGCGGGCGCTGGCGGGCCTCGTCGTCGATTCTCGACAGCGCCGCACGCTGTTCGGCGACGTGGTTGCGTACGGCGCCGTCCAGTTGCAGCCCGGTCAGCGCCCGGGCCAACTCCGACAGGGTCGCGGCGATGTCGCCACGTAGTTCGAGCGTGGGCTGATAGTGGTTGTCGATGTCGGCAGGCATCTCGTCGAGGTGGATCAGCGTGCGAGCCGGATCCGGATTCCACAGCCGCGGATCGTATTCGACCGGATCGAAGCCGACGGTCAGCAGAACATCGGCGTGCCCGATGACGAGGTCGCCGGGCTGGTTGCGAAAAAGCCCCACGCGTCCGACGAAATGATCCTCGAGTTCACGGGAGACCACGCCGGCCGCCTGGAACGTCTCGACGACCGGCAACTCGGTGACGGCGAGAAGCTCACGTAGCGCCGCGCACGGCGCGGGCTCCCCCACCCGGATGCCGACGAACAACGCCGGGCGCCGGGCCGCGCTAATCAGCTTGACGGCCTGGGCAATCCGATCGGCCGGCGCGGGTCCCAACGCCGGGACCGGGTTCGGCTCGACGATCCTCGCCGACGTCGGCGCCGCCGACACGTCTGCGGGCAAAACGACGGCGGCGGCCCCGCGCGGCTGGGTGAGCGCGCTGCGGATCGCGTTGGCGACGGCTTCGGGCACGTTGTCGGGATCGTCGACTTCGCCGGTGTATTTCGTGAACGGCTTCAGTGCGGCAACAGCATCCATCGACTGGTGGGTGCGCTTGAGCCGGTCGGACCGCTGCACGGCACCACAGATCGCGACCATCGGATCTTGCTCGGTGGTGGCAGTGATCAGTCCGGTGGCCAGATTCGTGGTGCCCGGCCCCGACGTGACCAATGCGACGCCCGGTGTGCCGGTGAGCCGCCCGACGGCAGCGGCCATGAACGCCGCGTTCTGCTCATGACGGCAGACGATCAACTCGGGGCCGCCGTCGGCCAGCGCGTCGAAGACAGCGTCGATCTTGGCGCCCGGGACGCCGAAGATGTACTGGATTCCGTAGGCGGTCAGCGTTTCGACCACGCGCTGGGCTGCTCGCACCTCGTTGCTGCTCAGTTCACTACCCTTCGGTGCGGCGGATCTGGTTGTCCATGTCGGGCCGGTTCAGTTCGGCGGCAAGGAATTCCGGCGTACGCGGCAGACTCAGATGCAGATCGGAGCGCACGCTGATGTCGACACGCCCCCGGGTCAACCGATAGTCAAGGGCGTGTCCGCCATGGCGCCGTTCGGCGTCGACGAAATGCGAGTGATACCCAGCCACCGAGACGCCCTGCTCGTAGTCGGGCATCCGGAAGCCGGCGAGCGTTCCGGTGACGTCGCGGAAGGTGACTTCCTGCTGGTCTTGGGTGGCCTCGGTGAACGGCGGGTAGGGGCGGTGCTGCTCGGTGACGGTGCGGGTGCGAATCACGCTGAAGTCGCCGCTGACCCGAACGGCGACAATCAAGTTGGCAGTCGGCAGCGACTCGTCGATCCGCGCTTTGAGTCCGGCCCGGTCTACCGGCTCGGCCACCTCGAATGAGTGGTCGGCGTCGAACCAGGTGACGACCGCGAAAGGCGTGCACTGGTCCGGCTCGGCGGGCCGCGCGCTGCCGTCGCCGCGCAATTGATAGCAGACCCCGTCGAGCACCAGCATCTCGCCGTCCAGACCGTTGAAGGTACCCAGGCCGAAGTTGCCGTGCTGCAACAGCTCTCGGATGGTCACGTCCCCGTCGTAGACACCGTCGAGCAACGCGCCCATCGTCGAGGTCTGATAGACCTCGCTACCGTGGCGATGCGTGATCAGCGCGTGCAGCCAGCCCCGCAGTCGGCCGGCAGCCGAGTCGGCCGGTTCAGGCACCATCCAGCGATTCTTTCGTCCGTGGGTTGCGCCGTCAACGCGGCATCGGACCCTGCTCGGTCTTTTGGCATAGAGGTGGTGAAGGCTGGGAGGATCCCGCACGTGGAGTAAGGAGAATGCGATGGCCAAAGTATTGCTCGTCCTCTATCCGGACCCGGTGACCGGATATCCCCCCGTCTACGCGCGAGACGGCATCCCGGTGTTGGACGGCTACCCGGGCGGTCAGACCTTGCCGACCCCGTCGGCGATCGATTTCACGCCGGGCCAGTTGCTGGGCTGTGTATCCGGCGAACTCGGCCTACGCACCTTCCTGGAGAACAGTGGGCACGAGTTGATCGTGACCTCGGACAAAGACGGCCCGGATTCGGAATTCGAACGCCAGCTGCTCGACGCTGATGTTGTGATCTCTCAACCATTTTGGCCGGCGTACCTGACGGCGGAGCGGATCGCGAAGGCGAAGGACCTCAAGCTGGCCCTGACCGCGGGCATCGGTTCAGACCACGTCGATCTCGACGCGGCCATTGCCCGCGGGCTGACCGTCGCCGAAGTCACCTTCTGTAACAGCATCAGTGTCGCCGAGCACGCGGTCATGCAGATCCTGGCGTTGGTGCGCAACTTCGTCCCGTCTCATCAATGGGTGACCGACGGTGGCTGGAACATCGCCGACTGCGTCGAGCGCGCCTACGACGTCGAGGGCATGGACGTCGGCGTGATCGCCGCCGGTCGCATCGGTCTGGCGACACTGCGCCGATTGGCCCCATTTGACGTCAACCTGCACTACACCGACACCCGCCGCCTTGCCGACGAGGTCGAAAAGGAATTGAACGTCACCTACCACCCCGACGCCGCGTCGCTGGCCCGCTCGGTGGACGTGGTGTCCATCCACGCGCCGCTGCACCCGCAGACCTATCACCTCTTCGACGAGACGCTGATCGCTTCCATGCGTCGGGGCTCCTACATCGTGAATACGGCCCGCGCCGAGATCTGCGTGCGCGACGCGGTCGTGGCGGCGCTGAAGAGTGGTCAGCTGGCCGGCTATGCGGGCGACGTCTGGTATCCGCAACCGCCGCCGGCGGACCACCCGTGGCGCAGCATGCCGAACGAGGCGATGACTCCGCACGTGTCGGGGACGACGCTGTCGGCCCAGGCCCGTTACGCCGCCGGCGCCCGGGAGATCCTTGAAGACTTCTTCGCCGACAAGCCGATTCGCGACGAGTACCTAATTGTGTCCGGTGGCGGGTTGGCCGGGACCGGCAAGGCGTCCTACACCGCGGGTGGTGGTGCGAGCCCCGGAAGCAGCGGGACGTAGGTCAGCCGATCGGATACTCGACACGTTCGGTGCCGTCCCAGCGGCGCAGACCGGCCAGCCGGCCGCGGATCTCCGCGGGCTGACCCGCTATTTGCAGCACCGGACCAAGTAGGGCGCCTTCGATGCGGCGGGCCAGCGTGACGTGCGCCGTCCACTGACCGGGCAGGCTGTGCGGCAGCGGACCGGGCAGCAGATGCGGGCCGCAGAGCCGATGCACGTCGGCGTGCAGGGCAAGAAGCTCTGTCGTTGGCACGATGAGCCGGGCCAGTACCGCGTTCGACTGCCCGAACAGCAGCGGCGCACCCACGTCGCACTCCAGCGGCAGCTGGTGGGCGATCGGCCGCAGCAACGCGTCGACGTCGGGTGCGATCCGCTCGGCGACGGCGACCGTGACATGCGGCCGGCCGGCCGGAACGCGGCTCGGTAGATCTGCGGCAGCCAGCTCGTCCCAGATCCGGCGCAGCGTCGCCTCGGTACCGGTATCGAAGAGCAGCTCGATCGAATGCGCCATCAGCTGAGCAGGCTGGTCACCCAGGCGCGGTCGAACGCGTGCGCGCTCATCGCGGTGAACTCTGCGGTGCTCAACCGTCCCGCTCCCGCGGGCAGCGCGGCGCGCACCGGGCCCAGGCGCACCAGCGCAGACCTGTTGGACGCCTCCACCACACCGGGCGGCAATGGCCAATTGCCGATCACCAGTCCCGCAAAGGTGAGGCGACGCGCCGCGAGCGATTCCACCGTCAGCGCAGTGTGGTTGAGGGTGCCGAGCTCGGCGGTGGTCACCACCAACACCGCGGCGGAAAGATCAGCGGCGAGGTCGCGCAACGTCACGCCGCCGTCGGCGAGTTCGACCAGCAGGCCACCGGCACCCTCGACCAGGGTCAGCTGGCCCGGATGGTCCACGGCGCGAATCAGTTTGAGAATGGTGTTACGGCTGGGCAGAGCCCGTCCAGCTCGCTCCGCGGCGGCCAGCGGCGCCAGCGGTTCCGGGTACCGCGCCAGCCCGACCATTTTGCTCAGGCCGGTCAGCCGGGTCACCTCGGCAAGGTCGTCATCCCCGGCCGCGGTCCCGGTTTGCACCGGCTTGCAGACCGCGACGCCGATACCGGCCTGCCGCGCGGCCGCCGCCAGCGCCGCAGTGGCGATGGTCTTGCCGACCCCGGTCCCTGTCCCGGTGACGACCAGGACCGTCAACGCCGTGCCGCGGCCAGCACGTCGGTCAGCACCGTCCGGGCCAGCTCCAGGTCGTCGTCATCCAGCGACGCGCGTGCGGTCAGGCGCAGCCGGGATGTGCCGGCGGGAACGGTCGGGGGCCGGAAACAGCCCACCCGGACGCCCGCATCCAGGCAGGCCGTGGCGGTGGCCAGCGCCACCTCCGGCGCGCCGAGGATCACCGACACCACCGCGGACCGCGGTGTCTGCGTGACGCCGCAGATGCCGGCCAGGGTGGCCGCGTGCCGCAGGACCGCGTCCGGCCGCGACGGCTCTGCGTGCAGAACCCGCAACGCCGCCAGCGCGGCGCCGACGGCGGCCGGCGCCAGACCGGTGTCGAAGATGAACGGTCGAGCCGCGTCGATGAGGTGATCGCGCACCGCCACCGACCCCAGCACAGCGCCGCCCTGACTGCCGAGAGCTTTGGACAGCGTCGTGGTCATCACCACGTCGGATGCGCCGGCCAAACCCAGCTCGTGCAGCAACCCGCGCCCGCCGGTACCCCGTACACCCAGCCCGTGGGCCTCGTCGACGATGAGCAGCGCCCGATGCCGGCGGCACACCTCGTGCAGCTGGCGCAGCGGGGCCAGGGCGCCGTCGGTGGAGAACACCGATTCGGTGATCACCACGGCGCGCTCCTCGGTTCGCGCGGCCAGTGCCGCGTCGACGGCGTCGACGTCGCGGTGTGGCGCGACCACGACCCGCGCCCGTGACAGCCGGCACGCGTCGACCAGCGAGGCGTGTGACAGTGCATCCGACACCAGTAGCGAGCCCGGGCCCGAGAGCCCGACGACCGCGCCCAGGTTGGCCGTGTACCCGGACGAGAACACCAAACCCGCTGCGGCTCCGACGAATTGAGCGAGGCTGGACTCCAGCTCCTCGTGCAGCGACGTGTTGCCGGTGACCAGCCGCGAGCCGGTGGCACCGGCGCCCCAGGTGCGCAGCGCATCCACCCCGCCCTCGATCACGTCGGGATGCTGCGAGAGGCCGAGGTAGTCGTTGGATGCCAGGTCGAGCTCGGCCGCGACCGCCGGGCGCAGGCGCAGTGCGCGCCGCAGCCCGGCCTGCCTGCGGTGCTCGGCATGCGCCTCCAGCCAGGCCAACGGGGAGGTTTCGATCTGCGTCATCGCGCTAAATCCTACGAGAGCCGGTGAGCCGGGCCACCTCGACCATCGCCGAGGTGACCTGCGCGATCTCCTCCGGTGTGCAGATGAACGGCGGCATCGCGTAGATCAGGTTGCGGAACGGCCGTAGCCAGACGCCGCGGTCCAGAGCCGCCGGCGTGGTGACGGCCAGGTCGACGGGGCGGTCGCATTCGATCACGCCGATGGCGCCGCACACCCGAACGTCGGTCACTCCCGGCAGTCCCAGGGCCGGCTCGAGTCCGGCTTCCAGCCCGGCGCCGATCTTGGCGACCGTCGAGCGCCAGTCCTGACCGAGCAGCAGTTCCACCGCCGCCACCGAGACGGCGCAGGCCAGCGGGTTGGCCATGAAGGTGGGGCCGTGCATCAGCGCCCCGGCCGCACCGTGGCTGATCGTGTGGGCGACGTCGGTGGTGCACAGCGTGGCGGCCAGGCTCAGGTAGCCGCCGGTCAGGGCCTTGCCGACGCACATGATGTCGGGGCTGACACCGGCGTGGTCGGCGGCGAACAACTCGCCGGTGCGGCCGAATCCGGTGGCGATCTCGTCGAAGATCAGCAGCACGTCGTGGCGACGGCAGATGTCGCGCAGATCGATCAGGTAGCGGGGATCGTGAAAGCGCATCCCGCCCGCCCCCTGGACCACCGGCTCGACTACGACCGCCGCCAGCTCGCTGGCATGCTCGGCGAGCTGCGCCTCGAACGCCGCAACGTAGGCCCGCTCGTAGTCGCGGGGTACCTGCGGGGCGAACACCTGATGAGCGAGGACATCGGTCCACAACGAATGCATGCCGCCGTCGGGGTCGCAGACGCTCATCGGGGTGAAGGTGTCGCCGTGGTATCCCCCGCGCCAGGTCATCAGCCGTCGCTTGCCGGGCAGCCCGCGACTGCGCCAGTACTGCAGCGCCATCTTCACCGCCACCTCCACCGACACCGACCCGGAGTCGCTGAAGAACACCGTCTCCAGACCGGACGGGGTGATCTCGACGAGCAGCTGGGCCAGCCGCGCGGCGGGCTCGTGGGTCAGGCCGCCGAACATGACGTGGCTCATGATGGCCAGCTGGCGGGACATCGCCGCGTCGAGCACCGGATGTCCGTGCCCGTGCACGGCCGTCCACCACGAGCTCATCGCGTCGATCGCCTGGACCTGCTTGCCGTCGCGGACCAGCGTGAGCCAGGCGCCCTGGGCGCCGACCGCGACCAGAGGGGGAACGGCTTCAGCCCCGATCGTGCTGTAGGGGTGCCAGAGGTGGGCCGCATCGATCGCGCCGATCTGCTCGGGCGTGAGCGCGGGCGAGCCTGCGGCCGCGGAAGTCATAGGGATCGAGGGTAAAGCAGCGGAGCCGCGTGTCGGATGCCCGGACTTTCTGGGACCATTGAGCCACCATGGCTTCGCCACAGCAGTTCGATGACCCGTCCACCGCCCGCCCCGACGACTCTCCGCCGCGCATTCTGCGGCTGCGGCTGGTTCCGTGGGATGTCATCTCATTGGTGGCGCTGTTGACGCTGCTACTTGTGCTCGCCTTCGGGACCAATTGGTATGCACGTCTTTTCGGCTTCCTCAAAGACGTGTGCACCGGCGAATGTCCGCCGGCGCCATTCGGCGTCGATTTCTACATCTATCCGTTGGTGTGGGGAGGCATCGGCGCCGCGGTCGCCGCCGCGCTGCTGGGGCCGGTGGTGTCCCTGCTGAAGGGCTGGTATCTGTCCTTTTGGCCGGCGTTGGCGATCGCACTGGTGCTTTTCGCCTCGGCATCCGGAACCGCGCTGACCGACTTCAGCTCCACCTACTGGCACAGCGTGCCCGAGGTCGTCGACTCCCCCGAGTGAGAGCGAAATCACAACGGCGGACACAGGTTTGAGGCTTCGAGCCCTCAGCGATCACCGTTGGGTCACGGTACGACAAAAAATCCCGCGCAGAACCCCAAAAAGGTAGCTCTACGAGGCGTTTGTTGCCACAGTGGTCGTAGTGACTGTTGTGAATTCAGCGGTTCACCAACCGGGGGCGGCGCGGCCCCTGAACGGGGCGGGTCAACACATGAGTCTCTGTGGTGAATCGATGGAATGGCGGCTGAGGCGTGTAGTCACCGCGCCAACGCCACAGAGAGGTGATCCACATGAGACGCAGCATCGCCGTCCCGACGAGCCTGGCCCTGTTGTTGACGTTGCCGATGGTCAACCCTCACACCGCGAGCGCTGACCCCGCCGGCCCGACTCTGGTGGGATACCAGCAGACCACCAACTATGTGATCCAGCGCGCGCTGTCGCAACGCAACGTGCCGTTCCTGTATGGCGGCGGCAACGCCGCAGGACCCACCCGCGGCACCGGCCTGAAAGCCAACATTGTCGGGTTCGACGCCTCCGGCCTGATCCAGTACGCCTTCGCAGGCGCCGGCGTGAAGATGCCGCGCACGTCGGCCGAGCAGTGCAACGTCGGCCGGAAAGTCGCGCCCGCGCAGGCACGCCCGGGCGACCTGCTCTGCTACGGGCCGGGCGGTAGCCAGAGCGTGGCGTTGTACCTGGGCAGCAACCAGATGATCGAGGCGACCGAGCCCGCCGTCACGGTCACACCGGCTCGGACCACCGGGATGACTCCGTACCTGACGCGCGTCCTGGAGTCCTGACCGGACAGCTCCCCGACCGGTTTTCGCGCAGACGCGTCGGCCGGCGGGTTAGGTAGATTGTCTGTCAATCATGACGATCTCCCCGACCCGCTCGGCCGACGCCGGCGTTGTGCAACCCGCGCAACCCGCAGCGGAAAACCGGGCAGGGTTCTACCGCCACGATCTGGACGGGCTGCGCGGCATTGCCATCGCCCTCGTCGCGATGTTCCACGTGTGGTTCGGCCGGGTCTCCGGTGGGGTGGACGTGTTCCTCGCCCTGTCCGGTTTCTTCTTCGGCGGCAAGTTGCTGCGCGCGGCACTCAATCCGACATCCGCGCTCTCGCCGATCCCCGAGGTCGTTCGGCTGGTACGCCGACTGCTGCCGGCCCTGGTGGTGGTGCTGGCCGGATGCGCGGTGCTGACCGTCCTCATCCAGCCGCAGACGCGCTGGGAGACCTTCGCCGACCAGAGCCTGGCGTGCCTCGGCTACTACCAGAACTGGGAGCTCGCCAGCACGGTCGGCGACTATCTGCGGGCCGGCGAATCGGTCAGCCCCCTGCAACACATCTGGTCGATGTCGGTGCAGGGCCAGTTCTACATCGCGTTCCTGGGACTGGTTTTCGGCCTCGCGTACCTCCTTCGGCGCCGAGTGGGCGACCGGCTGCGCACGGTGTTCGTGCTGTTGCTCAGCGCGCTGGCGATCGCATCGTTCGGCTACGCGATCTTCGCCCACCAGGACGACCAGGCGGTGGCTTACTACAACAGCTTTGCCCGCGCGTGGGAGTTGCTGCTCGGCGCCCTGGTCGGCGCCCTGGTCCCCTATGTCCGGTGGCCGATGTGGTTGCGCGCCACCGCGGCCACGGTTGCATTGGCCGCGGTGCTGTCCTGCGGCGCGCTGATCGATGGCGTCAGGCAGTTCCCCGGCCCGTGGGCGTTGGTGCCGGTCGGCGCCGCCGTCGTGTTCATCCTGGCCGGGGCCAACCGGCCCGACGGCGTCGCGTTGCCGCTACCCAACCGGCTGCTCGCGACGGCGCCGCTGGTGCGCCTCGGTGAGATGGCCTACTCGCTGTATCTGTGGCACTGGCCACTGCTGATCTTCTGGCTCGCCTACAGCGGTCACGCGCACGCCAACGTGGTCGAGGGCACCGTGGTGCTGCTGATCTCGGGCGTGCTGGCGTACCTGACCAACCGCTACATCGAAGAACCGTTGCGAGTGCGTAAGCCCGCCAATGCCGCACCCGAGACCCTGGTGCCCTGGCGTACGCGGCTGCGCCGACCCACGATGGTGCTGGGGTCGGTGGTCGGGTTATTGGGTGTGACGCTCACCGCGACGGCATTCACCTGGCGCGAGCACGTCAACGTCGAACGTGCCAGCGGCAAGGAACTCAGTGCTCTGAGTTCCACCGACTATCCCGGTGCTCGCGCCCTGATCAAGCATGTGCGGGTGCCCCGGCTGCGCATGCGGCCGACAGTGCTGGAAGCGCAGACCGACTATCCGCCGTCCACCCGAGACGGCTGCATCAGTGACTTCAAGAACACCGACGTGATCAAGTGCAGCTACGGCGACCCGAACGCCACGAGGACCATCGCGCTGGCCGGTGGCTCGCACGCCGAGCACTGGCTGACCGCGCTGGATCTGCTCGGACACCGGCACCACTTCAAGGTCACCACCTTCCTGAAGATGGGCTGCCCGCTGTCGACCGAGAAGATGCCGTTGGTGATGGGCAACAACGACCCGTACCCCGAATGCCGCGACTGGGTGCCCAAGGCGATGGCGGCAGTCGTTGCCGACCACCCCGACTTCGTGTTCACCACCTCGACACGACCGTGGAACATCAAGCCCGGAGATGTGATGCCGGGCACTTACGTTGGGATCTGGCAGACGTTTTCCGAGAACAACATTCCGATTCTGGCCATGCGGGACACTCCGTGGTTGGTGAAAGACGGTCAACCGTTCAACCCGTCGGACTGCCTGGCCAAAGGCGGCGACGCGGTGTCGTGCGGCATCAAGCGCTCCGACGTGCTCGCCGACCGCAATCCCACCCTCGACTGGGTCGAGCAGTTCCCGATGCTCAAGCCGCTGGACCTGAGCGACGCCGTCTGCCGCGCCGACATCTGCCCGGCCGTCGAGGGAAACGTGTTGGTATATCACGACGCTCATCACCTTTCCGCCACTTACATGCGCACCATGACCAATGAGCTGGGCCGCCAGCTCGGGCCTGCCACGGGTTGGTGGTAGCCGGGCGACCGGAACCCGCCGCCACTAAGGTCGAGTGATGCCCGCGTCAGACCCGAACAATGGCGCCCCCGCTACTCCGCCCGCGCTGGCCACCGTGTGGCCGGGGGCCAGCTACCCGTTAGGCGCCAACTACGACGGCACCGGCACCAACTTCGCGCTGTTCTCCGAGATCGCCACCAAGGTTGAGCTGTGCCTGATCGACGAGGACGGTCAGGAGTTCCGCATCCGACTCGACGAGGTCGACGGCTACGTCTGGCACGCATATCTGCCCGACGTCACCCCGGGACAGCGCTACGGCTTTCGGGTGCACGGTCCGTTCGATCCGGCGGCGGGCCATCGCTGCGACCCGAGCAAGCTGTTGCTCGACCCGTACGGGAAATGCTTCGACGACGAGTTCACCTTCACCCAGGCGCTGTACTCCTACGACCTGGACGTCGCCGCCGAGGACCCTGCCAAGACCGGCACGCCACCCCGAGTCGACTCGCTCGGGCACACCATGACCAGCGTGGTGATCAATCCATACTTCGACTGGGCCAACGATCACGCGCCCCGCACGCCGTACCACGAGACGGTGATCTACGAGGCGCACGTCAAGGGGATGACCCAGACCCATCCCGCGGTGCCCGAAGCACTGCGCGGCACCTACGCCGGTCTCGCGCACCCGGCGATCATCGAGCATCTCAAATCGCTCAACGTCACCGCGATCGAGCTGATGCCGGTGCATCAGTTCATGCATGACCACCGGCTGCTGGACCTGGGCCTGCGAAACTATTGGGGCTACAACACCTTCGGATTCTTCGCCCCGCACAACCAATACGCCGCCAACCGGCGCGCCCGCGGTGCGGTGACCGAGTTCAAGTCGATGGTCCGGGCGTTTCACCAGCAGGGCATCGAAGTCATTCTCGATGTGGTCTACAACCACACCGCCGAAGGAAACCACCTCGGCCCCACAATCAATTTCCGGGGCATCGATAACGCCGCCTACTACCGCCTGCTCGACGAGGATCTCAGTCTCTACAAAGACTTCACCGGCACCGGTAACAGCCTCAACGCTCGTCACCCACACACCCTGCAGCTGATCATGGACTCGCTGCGCTATTGGGTGACCGAGATGCACGTCGACGGATTTCGATTCGACCTCGCCTCGACCCTGGCCCGCGAGTTCTACGACGTCGACCGGTTGAGCGCGTTTTTCGATCTGGTGCAGCAGGATCCGGTGGTCAGCCAGGTCAAGTTGATCGCCGAGCCATGGGATATCGGCGAGGGCGGCTACCAGGTCGGCAACTTCCCGGGTTTGTGGACCGAGTGGAACGGGAAGTATCGCGATACTGTGCGTGACTATTGGCGGGGCGAACCCGCGACATTGGGCGAGTTCGCGTCCCGGCTGACCGGGTCGTCGGACCTCTATGCGGCGAGCAGTCGGCGCCCGAGCGCCAGTATCAATTTCGTGATCGCCCACGACGGGTTCACGCTCAACGATCTGGTGTCCTACAACGAGAAGCACAACGAGGCCAACGGCGAAGACAACCGCGACGGCGAAAGTCACAACCGCTCCTGGAATTGCGGCGTCGAGGGCCCGACCGACGACCCCGAGATCCTCGACCTACGCCGCCGACAGATGCGCAACATCATGGCCACGCTGATGATCAGTCAGGGCACACCGATGATCGCCCACGGCGACGAGATCGGCCGCACCCAACGGGGCAACAACAACGTCTACTGTCAGGACTCCGAATTATCGTGGATGGACTGGTCTTTGGTCGACAAGAACAGCGAACTGCTGGAGTTCACCCGCAAAGTCACCGCGCTGCGCAAAAGCCACCCGGTGTTCCGCCGTCGCCGGTTCTTCGATGGCGAGCCGATCCGCAGCGGCGACGAGGTC
This sequence comes from uncultured Actinomycetota bacterium, assembly GCA_963824335.1. Taxonomy (GTDB): domain Bacteria; phylum Actinomycetota; class Actinomycetes; order Mycobacteriales; family Mycobacteriaceae; genus Mycobacterium. The sequence goes on along the minus strand of CAWGPB010000032.1, from coordinate 66,728 downwards.
CGCGACATCGCCTGGCTGACGCCGGCCGGCAAGGAAATGCAACATCAAGACTGGGGCGGTGAGTTCGGTAAGAGCATCGCGGTGTTTCTGAACGGCGACGCTATTCCCGAGCCGGATGGGCGCGGCGAGCGGGTCGTCGACGACTCGTTCCTGATGTGCTTCAACGCCCACGACCACGAGGTCGACTTCGTGATTCCGTCTGACGACTACGCCAAGGAGTGGACCGCCGTGCTGGACACCACCGACGCCACCGGTTCGGTGACGCTTGTCGTGAACGCCGGCGACGAGGTTTCACTACCCGGACGGGCGCTACTCGTGTTCTGTAAGACTAAGTAACGCATGGCATTTCCAGTCCTGTCGACCTACCGGTTGCAGCTGCGTGGGCCTGACAGCGGGTTCGGATTCACTTTCGCCGATGCCGAGGATCTGCTCGACTACCTCGACGATCTCGGGGTGTCGCATCTGTACCTGTCACCGATTCTGACCCCGGTCGCCGGATCGGCACACGGCTACGACGTCGCCGACCCCACGACGGTGTCTGCCGAACTCGGTGGCCCGGAGGGGTTGGCACGGTTGTCTGCGGCAGCGCGGGCGCGCGGCCTGGGCCTGATCGTCGACATCGTGCCCAACCACGTCGGGGTGGACAAACCCGAGCAGAACGCCTGGTGGTGGGACGTGCTGCGGCACGGCCGGTCCTCGGCGTACGCGTCGTTCTTCGACATCGACTGGGAATTGGGCGATGGCCGGATTGTGCTGCCGCTGCTCGGTTCTGACGACGATGTCGCCGATCTCACCGTCGACGGTGATCTGTTACGACTGGGTGATCTCGCGCTGCCCCTGGCGCCGGGTACCGGCGACGGCACCGGCCCCCAGGTGCATGACCGTCAGCATTACCAACTCATCGGCTGGCGCAACGGGGTCACCGGTTACCGCCGCTTCTTCTCGATCACATCGCTGGCCGGGCTGCGCCAGGAAGATCGCGCCGTGTTCGACACCAGCCACACCGAAGTGGCGCGCTGGTTCGCCGAGGGGCTCGTCGACGGGGTGCGCATCGACCACCCCGACGGCTTGGCCGATCCGACCGGATATCTCGGCTGGCTGCGCGAGTTGACCGGCTCGGGGGCGTGGGTCGTGATCGAGAAGATCCTCGCTGTCGACGAGGCGCTGGATCCGGCTCTTCCGGTTGCCGGCACCACCGGATACGACGCGCTACGCGAGGTCGGCGGGATTTTCATTGATCCCACCGGGAAGCAGGCCCTGACGGAGCTGGTGGCATCCGCTGAGTTCGACTACGGGCAGGTCGCCCCCATGCTGGCCGACCTCAAAATCTCTTCGACCACCGAGACATTGGCCAGCGAGCTGGGCCGGCTGCGACGCTGCATCGTCGCAGCGGCCGGCGCTGACCACCCGCAGCTGCCCACCGCGGTGGCGGCGTTGCTGACCCACATCGACGTCTACCGCAGCGACTACCTGGCCCTGGCGGCGATATTGCCGACCGCCCTGGCGGCAACCCAATCTGCCCAACCGGAACTCGACCTCCCGCTGCAGCTGATCGCTGCCGCCGTGGCCGACGGCGGCGAGGCCGCCGTGCGACTCCAGCAGCTGTGCGGGGCGGTCACCGCCAAAGCCGTCGAGGACTGCCTGTTCTATCGCGACGCCCGGCTGGTGTCGCTCAACGAGGTCGGCGGCGAGCCACAGGACTTCGGTGTCGGAATGGCCGAATTCCATTCCCGCGCAGGCACTCGGGCCCGGCTGTGGCCGCAGGCGATGACGACGTTGACGACCCATGACACCAAACGCGGCGAGGACGTCCGCGCCCGCATCGGCGTGCTGTCGCAGGTGCCGTCGCTGTGGACGGAGTTCATCAGCCGCTGGGAGAAAATTGTCCCCTCCCCCGACCGCGCAACTGGATTGTTTCTGTGGCAGAACATTTTCGGTGTGTGGCCGGCCGACGGTGAGGTCACCGACGAGCTACGCGGCCGGTTGCACGCCTACGCCGAGAAAGCGATCCGCGAAGCGGCGTGGCACACCACGTGGAATGACCCCGACGCCGACTTCGAGGGCGCCGTGCACGGCTGGCTGGACGATATGCTCGACGGCCCGGTGGTCCGTGAGCTGACCAATCTGGTGCTGCGGCTGGACTCACACGCCGAGAACGACGCACTGGGCCAGAAGCTGCTGTCGCTCACCTCCCCCGGTATCCCCGACGTGTATCAGGGCACCGAGCTGTGGGACGACAGCCTGGTCGATCCCGACAACCGGCGCGCGGTGGACTACACCGCCCGCCGCGAAGCACTGAAGTCGCTGCAGCACACCAAAATCCGAGTCGTCAAAGCCGCCTTACAGCTGCGACGCGACAGGTCGGACACCTTCCTGCGCGGCGGCTACCACCCGGTGCTGGCCGCCGGAGTCGGCGCGGATCACCTGGTGGCGTTCGGGCGCGGCGACGACGTGCTGGTCGCGGTGACCCGCTGGACGGTGCGACTCGAGCAGTCCGGCTGGGGCGACACCGCGGTCACGCTGCCGGACGGCTCATGGACCAATGCGCTGACGGGCGCTGTGGTCGCCGGGACAGTGCCGGCCACCGAATTGTTCGCCGAGCTGCCGGTCGCACTGCTGGAGCGCGCCGATGCCTGAATTCGCCGTCTGGGCACCGAAACCCGACACCGTCCGCATCGAGGTCGACGGCGCGGTGTCGCCGATGGTCCGCGGCGACGACAGCTGGTGGCGGACGACCGTCGACGCAGCGCCGGACGCGCGCTACGGCTATCTGCTCGACGACGAGTCGACGCCGCTGCCCGACCCGCGGTCGCCCCGCCAGCCCGACGGAGTGCATCAGCACTCGCAGCTGTGGGAGCCCGACCCGCAAGCGTGGACGGACAGCGACTGGGCTGGTCGCACGCTGCAGGGCGCGGTGATCTACGAGCTGCACATCGGCACCTTCACGGCGGCAGGCACATTCGATGCGGCCATCGAGAAGCTGGACTACCTGGTCGATCTCGGCGTCGACTTCGTCGAGGTGATGCCGGTCAACGCGTTTTCCGGAACGCATGGGTGGGGCTACGACGGCGTGCTGTGGTACGCCGTCCACGAACCCTACGGCGGCCCGGACGGTTTGGTTCGTTTCGTCGACGCCTGCCATCGCCGGGGGCTGGGCGTATTGATCGACGCGGTGTTCAACCACCTCGGCCCGTCGGGCAATTACCTGCCGCGGTTCGGGCCGTACCTGTCCTCGGCGAGCAACCCCTGGGGCGAAGGCATCAACATCGCCGATGCCCAGTCGGACGAGGTACGCCGCTACATCATCGACTGTGCGCTGCGCTGGATGCGGGACTTCCATGCCGACGGCCTTCGCCTAGACGCTGTGCACGCGCTGTTCGACACCACCGCGATCCACCTCCTCGAGGAGTTGGCCGCCGACACCGACGCGTTGGCCGAGCAACTCGGCCGGCCGTTGTCGCTGATCGCCGAGAGCGATCTCAACGACCCGCGCATGATCACCCCTCGCCTGGAGCACGGCCAGGGCATGACCGCGCAGTGGGATGACGACATCCACCACGCCATCCACACCGCGGTGTCCGGCGAGCGCCAGGGCTACTACGCCGACTTCGGATCGCTGGCCACGTTGGCAAAAACATTGCGCCACGGCTTCTTCCACGCCGCCACTTATTCGTCGTTCCGGCAGCGGCGGCACGGCCGACCGTTGGACACGTTCACGATCCCGGCTACCCGGCTGCTGGCCTACACCTGCACCCATGATCAGGTCGGCAATCGCGCGCTCGGTGACCGGCCGTCGCAAAACCTGAGCTACGGCCAGCTGGCCATCAAGGCCGCGCTGGTCCTGGCGTCGCCCTACACGGCAATGCTTTTCATGGGTGAGGAATGGGGTGCATCGACGCCGTTCCAGTTCTTCAGCTCCCATCCAGAACCCGAGCTGGCCCGCGCCACCGCCGAGGGCCGTAAAAGCGAGTTCGCCGACCACGGATGGGATGCTGACGACATCCCCGATCCGCAGGACCCGCAGACCTTCCAGAGGTCGAAGCTGGACTGGTCCGAACTCGGCAGCGCCGAGCACGCGAAACTGCTCCGGGTTTATCAGGAGCTGATCGCATTGCGGCGCAGCGAAAGTGATCTGCGCGATCCGTGGCTGAATAATCTGGACGTCGAATATGACGAAGACGGCCAATGGATCGCGATGCACCGCGGCAGGTTGACGGTCGCCTGCAACCTCGGCGCCGAGCCGGTCGCGCTACCCATCACCGGTGAACTGGTGCTGGGCTCGGAACCGATCGACGTCGGCGAGCAGATCACCGAACTGCCACCGCATTCGTTCACGATCGTGCGCACTGTGGATAACTGACTACCGGGCTCGTCCGTGAGCGCTGATGATGCGCGGATGACCCATTCCGAGTTGTTACCGATCCCACCCATCGACACCGCCTGCGATCCGGTGCATTCCACGCAGGACCTGCGTGAGCGGTGGCGTGCGCTGATGGGGCCGTTGGGTTTTGGCACCCGGCTGTTGTGGTTCGGCCTGATCGGGCCGGACCGCTGCTTCACCAAGAAGCTCGGTCGCATGCCGGTCCGCCCACGGCCCCGCGGCCGGATCGTCTGGAACCTGATGTCCTCGCTGAGGACCCTGCTCGACGACCTGGAAGCGGGGACGACGGTGGCCTTGCTGCTGTCCGGCCCGGGCCGCGGTCCGGCGTCGACCATCGAACTGGTGTGGTCGAAGTCGTTGACCGACATGGCCGAACGATTCGCGGTCCCGCTCGAGCCGATGTTTCGCGCCAATGACGAAACCATCGCACTTCTGGGCTAGAGCAGGCCCATCGGGTAGCTTTCCGCGTGTGAGCGAAATCGACTACGGCGCCAGAGCCCGTCTCGATTACATCGAAACGCGCCTCAAGGCGCTGTTCCCCGACAGCTACGTGACCTTTGCAGAGGCCAGTACCGCCGGGATGCCGGAGGCAGTGGTCGAAGCACTGAGTAGCGCGCCATTGTGTAGTTCCAGCGCAAAGGGGTAACCCTGCGGGATATGCCAAAACCACCGGCCCACGACTTGGCGCAGCGAATGGCCGAGTTGGCTCGATCGGTCGCAGCACCGCGCGACATCGAAGCTGTCCTCAGCGGCGTCACTTCCACGACGGTCGAGCTACTCGACGGCGCGGATACAGCGGGCGTCCTATTGGTGTCCAAGGGCGGCAAATTCGAGTCGCTGTCGGGCACGTCGGATCTGATCTACGACGTGGACCGGTTGCAGGAAAAGCACAACGCCGGCCCCTGCGTCGACGCGGCAATCAACGAATTAGTGGTCCGCACCGAAGATTTCGAGACCGAGACCCGCTGGGGCGAGTATTCGCGGGAGGTCTGCGAACTCGGCGTCCGCAGCAGTATCTCCTTCAAGCTGTACACCGGAGATCGGACCGCAGGCGCGCTGAACGTGTTTTCGCGGCGCCCGCACAGCTTCGATGCGGATTCAGAGATGATCGGTTCGATCCTCGCGGCTCATGCCGCCGCAGCCATCCTCGCCAGCCGGGAAAGCCAACAGTTGCAGGCCGCCTTGCTCAGCAGGGACCTGATCGGCCAGGCAAAGGGGATTTTGATGGAGCGCTACAGTGTCGACGCCGTCGGCGCGTTCGAGATGCTGCGGAAGCTGTCGCAACAGATGAACGTGCGCTTGGCCGATATCGCGCAGCGGGTCGTAGAAACCCGCTGACCTGTGCCTACAGCAAATAGCGGTAGGCCGGCGAGCCCGGCTCGATGGCCTCGATCTGCATCTCGGTGGCCCGCATACGTTCCAGCAAGCCGTCCAGGTCGGCGGCTGAGCCCAGCTCGATGCCGACCAGAGCCTCACCGGTCTCGCGGTTGTTGCGCTTGACGTACTCGAAGAGCGTGATGTCGTCGCTCGGGCCCAGCACGCTATCCAGGAATCGGCGCAGCGCGCCAGGTTCCTGCGGGAAGTCGACCAGGAAATAGTGCTTGAGACCGAGGTGGACCAGCGACCGCTCGAGGATCTCGCCGTAGCGGGATACGTCGTTATTGCCACCGGAGACCAGGCACACCACGGTGGATCCCGGTTCGACGTCGGATTCCAGCAGGCCGGCCACCGCGAGCGCGCCGGCGGGCTCGGCGATGATCCCCTCGTTTTGGTACAGGTCGAGCATCGCGGTGCACACCGCGCCCTCGTCGACCGTCGTTATCGCGACCATGTTGCCGGCCGCGGCCAGCGCGGCGTAGGTCAGCTTTCCGGCCCGGCTCACCGCGGCGCCGTCGACGAACTGGTCGACGTGATCGAGGGTGACCGGTCCGCCGTTGGCCAGCGCGGCCATCATCGCGGCCGCTCCCGCGGGCTCGATACCGAGCACAGACGTCCTGGTCGTCCGCTCGGCAAGGTAGGTGGTGATGCCGGCGATGCATCCGCCACCGCCGACCGGGACCACGACCAGATCGGGCTCCTCGCCGAGTTGGTCCAGGATTTCGACGGCGATGGTGCCCTGCCCGGCCATGGTGCGCGGGTCGTCGAACGGCGGCACCAGTGTCGCGCCGGTGCGCTCCACGTCGGCGAGCGCTGCATCGGCCGCCAGGTCGTAGGTCGATCCGCCGACGATCAGCTCGATGAACTCGCCGCCGTGGTAACGGATCCGGTCGCGCTTCTGCTTCGGAGTCTTGGCGGGGACATAGACGCGGCCCCGGATGCCCAGTGTCCGGCACGCGTAGGCGAAGCCCTGCGCGTGGTTGCCCGCCGATGAGCACACCACGCCGGCGGCTCTCTCCTCGTCGGACAGTTGCACGAGCAGGTTGTAGGCGCCGCGCAGCTTGTAGGAGCGGACGGTCTGCAGATCTTCGCGCTTGAGGTAGACGGTCGCCCCGGTGGTCGCGGACAACCGGTCGGACAGCTCCAGCGGGGTGGGCCTGACCACGCCGGCAATTCGGGTGGCCGCACTGTCGACGTCGGCCGCTGAAAAGGACGCCAGCGGCCCACTACCCCGGGTGCTCGGGCTCTGACTCAGTTCGGCGGACACTGGTCAATGGTGCCACCAAGCTGCGCGTTCAGTGCACAGGGGTCAGCACGAACACCGGAATCTGTCGCTCGGTCTTCGCCTGGTAGTCGGCGTAGTCGGGGTAGGCGGCCACGGCCCGCTCCCACCAGACGGCCTTCTCGTCACCGAAAACCTCACGGGCGTCATAGTCCTTCGTGACGGTGCCGTCCTGGAGTTCGACCCGCGGATTCTTCGAGATATTGAAGTACCAGACGGGATGCTTGGGCGCCCCGCCCAGCGACGCCACCGCGGCGTACTCGCCGTTGTGCTCGACCCGCATCAGCGGAGTCTTGCGCAGCTTGCCGGTCTTGGCACCGACCGTGGTCAGCAGGATGACCGGCATACCTTTCATCTCGGTGCCGTCGGTTCCGCCGGATTCGGCGATCTTCTCGGCTTGCTCGCGGGACCAATCCCACGGGGACGGGGCATATTCACCTTCGAGTGGCATACGGCCAAGCTTAAACCCGCCTGCGTCGGCATTCATCGAGATCTCGTGGCGACCATCTTGTGATGCGTGCCGTGTAGTGTTCGGCGTGCCACACCGACTTAGCACGGTCATAGCACGGTCAGACGGACGGCGTAAAAGCCGATAAAGCAGGTATAGAAACACATGCCGCAGCTGTTCAGCTGGCCGTCGCGCGCACTCTTGCGGGCAGGGCCTCCCGGCAATCCGGCGTCAGGCCGGTAAGCCTCGATGGCCATCACCGAGATACCCGAGTACGCCCATCTCAACCACGCCGATATCGAGGCGCTCGCGGCTGAGTTGGAAACAATTCGCCACGACATCGAGGACTCGCTCGGCACCAAGGACCGCGAGTACATCCGTCGCGCCGTCGCCTTTCAGCGGTGCTTCGAAATCGCGGCACGGCTCATCGTCGGTACGAGCACGACCAGATCCGGATGGATGCTCGGGACTGTCGCGCTGGCGGCGGCCAAATGCATCGAGAACATGGAACTCGCCCACAACGTCATCCATGGGCAGTGGGATTGGATGAACGACCCGGAAATCCATTCCGCGACGTGGGAATGGGACATGGTCGGCCCCTCATCGCACTGGCGGTCCTCGCACAACCACCGGCACCACAAGTACACCAACGTGGTCGGCGTGGACGATGACCTCGGCTTCGGAGTTTTGCGGGTCACCCGCGACCAGGATTGGACGCCGAGCAATCTGTTCCAGCCGTTGCGCGCGGTGCTGTTGGCTGCCTGCTTCGAATGGGGCGTCGCCTTTCACGACCTGTACTCGATTCAGGAAGCCGAGACGACCCAGGCCGGTAAAGACGCCCAGAAAACAGCGTTGCTGCACAAGATGGCTCGCCAGGCCACCAAGGATTACCTGGTCTTTCCGGCTCTGAGCTTCCGGCGGTGGCGTCGCGTACTCGGATCCAACGTGGTGGCCAACGGGCTTCGCAACGCGTGGGCATACATCGTCATCGTCTGCGGTCACTTCGCCGACGGCGCTGAGAAATTCGACGAGTCGGTCTTGGAAGACGAGACAAAGCCGGAGTGGTACCTGAGGCAGATGTTGGGTACCGCAAACTTCCAGGCCGGCCCGGTGTTGTCCTTCATGAGCGGCCACCTCTGCTACCAGATCGAACATCACCTGTTCCCCGATCTGCCGAGCAATCGCCTGCCCGAGATCTCCGTGCATGTGCGCGCACTGTGCGAAAAGTACGACTTGCCTTACACGACAGGTTCTTTCCTTCGCCAGTACCTCATGACCGTTCGCACCATCTGCAAATTGGCGCTGCCGGTGGGATTCATGTCGGCTACCGCCGACGACGCACCAGAGACGGCGTCGGAGAACAAGTTTCGATACCCGGGGAAACGATCGCCGGTCGACGGCGGCGCCCGGCGAAGCGGACTCGCGACCGCCATTATCGCCCACCGGGATCGACGTAAGGCCAGCTGAGCTCTAGGCCGGTTGGGTCGTTGCTGTCCGCGAAGGCTCGTGGATATCGGGGCCCGGCTCCGTCGCATACAACTCTTCGATCTCAGCGGCATACTTGGCCATGATCGGGCGACGTTTCAGTTTCATCGTCTGGGTGATCTCGTCGCCGCCCGGCTCCCACAGCGTCGGCAACACCCGGAAGCGTTTGATCTGCTCAACCCGCGACAATTTCGTGTTGCCGTGCGCTACCCCCGCGGAAATCTGTGCGAGCACCTCCGGGTGGGCCGCCAACGCCTCGGGGGACGCGTCGGCGATTCCGTGCCGTTCCGCATACGGGCCGACCGAGTCGGCGTCGAATACCAATAATGCGGTGTTGTAGGGACGTCCGTCGCCGATCGCGAGCATCACCCCGATCATCGGGCAGGCTGCCTTCACCGTGTTCTCGATGTTGGACGGCGACATGTTCTTGCCGGCCGCGTTGATGATCAACTCCTTCTTCCGGTCGACGATCCGCAAGAAGCCGTCGGCGTCCTCGTCCAAGATGTCGCCGGTGTGCAACCAACCGTCGGCGTCGACCGCCTCGGCCGTTTTCGCCGGCTCCCGACGGTAGCCTTTCATCACCAGCGGCCCCCGCACCAGATACTCGCCGTCATCGGCGATCTTGGACTCCAGCCCGGGTAGCAGCTTGCCCACCGAACCTAGTCGCGCCTCGTTCGGATGACTCACGCTCGCAACACAACTCAGCTCGGACATACCCCAGACTTCGGCGATCGGGATGCCGATACCAGCGAAGAACGCCAGCGTCTCCCGCGGGATGGGCGCGGCGCCCGACACCGCCCAGCGCAGCTGGTCGAGCCCCAGCTTCTCGCGCAGCTTCGACAGCACCAGCTCATCGGCCTGCGCCCATTCAGCGGCCACATCGTCGGGCAGCGGCTCGTCGGCGACCAGTGCCGCCGCGCGTTTCGCGGCGACCGACAGTGCCCACTGCAACGCTTGGCGCTTCATCTCGTCCTGCTCGTGGGCAACCGCGAATTCGACTGCGGCTTTGAGCTTTTCCCACACTCGTGGAACCGCGGCCCACACGGTTGGCCGCGCATCGGTCAACGCGGCCGCAATCTCGCGAACGTCGGAGACCACAGTGACCTGCAAGCCGTACCACTCCTGGTTGTACAGCCCCATCATGCGGTCGGCGATGTGAGCCGACGGCAGATACGACGTGGTGCGATCGTCCGACCGAACGTCAAGAACGGCGCCGAGTGCGTCGGCCTCGAACAGCAGGTTGGTGTGCGTCATCTCGACCCCTTTGGGGTTTCCCGTGGTCCCCGAGGTGTAGATGAGCGTGATCACGTCGTCGGGCTTCACCGCGCGCCAGGTCGACTCGAAATCGAACTCGTCGCTGGCCGCGGCGTAGAGCTCGTCGAGCGACATCGTTCCCGCCGGGGCCCCGTCGATGCACACGATGTGGTCGAGGGTCGCGCCGCTGGCCCGGATCCGGTCGACGTACTGCTCCTCGCAGATGACGACCTTGGTGCCGGCGTTGTCGAACAGGTAGGTCAGTTGCTCGGCGGGCAATGTGTTGTAGACGGAGAACGAGGTGGCGCCGAGGTGCTGGGCGCCGACCTCCAACGGGTAGAACTCGATCCGGTTGGCCATCATCAGCGACACCGTGTCACCGCGCCGGACCCCGATGCCTGCCAACCCGGCTGCGGCACGGCGGACCTCGGCCGCATACTCCCGCCAGGTCAGTGTCTGGGTGTCGCCGGGAGTGCGGAGCGCGACGGCATCAGGTGCTATCGCCGCGGACCGCTGAAAGGCCTCGCACATGGTGGTCGGACTGCCGGATTTCGAATCGCTCACGAAGCAGAGGCTAGTCCTGGGAGTACCTTGCCGGTATGGGAATTGCGATCACCGGCTTGACGCCCGTCGAGCAGACCGCGTTTGTCACCCAGTACGCCCGTGCGGTCGACAGCCGTTGGCCCAGGCCGATACTCGGCGACACCCTGGCCGACGAGATCGTCGGCAAAATCGACTACGACTTCGACGGTCTGGGTGTGCCGGCCAGCGCTATCCGGCAGACCGCGCTGCGCGCAAAGCTACTCGACGACCGGGCCCGCAGCTTCATCGACCAGCATCCCGACGCGGTCGTCGTTGACCTCGGCGCGGGTTTGGCCACGCCCATGCAGCGGATCGCTCCGCCGCCGACGGTCGATTGGTACAGCGTCGATCTGCCGAATGTCATCGCACTGCGCGAGCAGGTGGTGCCCGCCGACGAGCACGCACATTCGGTGGCTGCGTCGCTGGCCGACGACTCGTGGACCGACCAGATCCCCTCAGATCGGCCCACCGTGTTGATCGCGGACGGCCTGCTGGCGTTCGTCTCCGAGGCGGTGCTGGTCAATCTGTTTCGCCACATCCCGGAACACTTCCGGTCCGGCGAAGTGGCGATCAACGACTACGGGCGGGTCAGCTCCCTCAACATCGCTGCGATGAAGATCGTCTTCAGCGCGGTCGGAACCCAATGGAATTTCCGTGGTTTCAGCGATGCACACGTACCGGAGGGCTGGAGCCCCCGGCTGCGGTTGATCGAAGAGACGAGCCTGTCGCACGTGCCGGAAATCGATTCCTACCCGACTGCAGCCCGGGTGGCGACGCGGCTGATGGGTAGAACCAAATCCGGCGCACGCGCAGCGCGGATCCTGCGCTACCGCTTCTGAAAGGTGACCACGATGGCTTCGTTCTCCAGGACGCTGATCAGGGGTGCGAATGTGTGGGACGGACTCTCCGCGCAGGCGCAACCGCGGCAGGTGTTGGTGGTGGACGGCCGGATCCAGCGCGTCGCCGAGGTGATCGAGGCGTCACCCGACACGCGGGTGCTGGATCTTCCCGGGCACACCGTGGCGCCGGGGTTCATCGACTGCCATACCCACGTGACGCTGGCGCCGCCGGTGGGACTGATTCAGGCTCTGGACTCCAGCACGGCGAAGACGCTGAAGGCGCTGCCGGTGCTGCGTGCGCTGCTGAACAACGGGTTCACCACGGTGCGTGACGTGGGTTGCGGCGACGTCGACTTCCCCACTGTCGATCTTCGTAACGCGGTGGCGGCCGGGCTCGTCGTCGGCCCGCGGATGGTGGTCGCGCCGCACATCATCTCGGCGCGGGGCGGCCACGGCGACTTCAGCGCAATGGTGGCCGACGAATACCAAGGCTGCTGCCGGAATTTGGAGTTGGCCTCGGCTGACGGCGGCGACGAGATCCGCACCCGGGTTCGGCAGCAGATCCGGGCCGGCGCCGACTGGATCAAGTTCGCGGCCACCGGTGGTTTCGCCTCACCGTCCGACGATCCGGGGCACGCCACCTACAGCCAGGAGGAGATGGACGTCCTGGTGGCGACGGCGAGAGACCTCGACATCCCGGTCACCCCGCACAGTTACGGCGACGAGGGAATCCGGCGGGCCGTTCGGGCCGGTGTGCGCAGCATCGAGCACGGAAACCTGGCGTCGACGGAGACGCTGACGATGATGCAGGACGCCGGAGTGTTCATGGTGCCCACGCAGTACCTCATCCTGTCCAAAGCGCGCAGCGGTGACGACGATCCGAGCTTGGCTGCCCTTCCGGAGTATGCACGCCGCAAATTCACCAAGTATCGCCGAGCGCTGCTGGACGCAGCAGACAGTCTGGCGGCCAGCGACGTTCGCATCGCGTTCGGCACCGACGCCGGAATGTTTGCCCACCATGACAATTGGCGCGAATTCCCGATGATGGTGTCCACCGGCATCACCCCGCTGCGGGCTCTGCAAGCGGCGACCAGCGTGGCCGCCGAACTGCTGCGCCTCGACGACCTCGGGGTGATCGCCGAGGGTAAAACCGCGGACCTGATCGCCATGCCCGGTGATCCCTTCACCGATATCGACGTCACCGGCCGGGTGGATTTCGTCATGAAAGACGGTGTGGTCTACAAGGATCCGGCAACCGCTGCCTAGCCCCGACCGTTGAACGCCCGGCTAGCGGGGCGGTCAACGCCGAACGCCCGGCTAGCGGGGCGGTCGCCGGGTCGCAGGCGCCGCGACTCAACTGCCCAGGCAGCCTGGGCCGAGCAGTGCCTTGAGGTCGCCCATCAATGCCGGGGACATGGTCACCCGCAGCGACGCGTCCAGCTCGAGGGTGGTAATCCGGTCGCCGCTGAGCAGCCGCAGATGCACCTGCGACGTACCGGGGTGTTGCGCCAGTATCTGTTTGAGCGCGCTGACCTTGTCAATGGTGCACTGACGCGTCGGCAGGCTGACTGCGAGCGGGCGGTTCACTTGGGCATTGCTGAAGTCAGGCACCACCAGGTCGTTGGCGATCAACGAAATCCGGTCGTCGCGGATCGCGACTTTGGCGGTCACGATCACCACGGTGTCGTCGATGATCTCAGCGCCGAAGGCGGAATAGGTGTGCGGGAAGAACATCACCTCGATGCCACCGGTCAGATCTTCGAGTTGAGCTGACGCCCAGGGCATTCCGTTTTTATTCACCCGCCGATTCACCGACGCGAGGATGCCGCCGACTTTCACCATGGACTCGTTGGCGACGTCGCCGTCGAGGATCGCCGGGATGGCGGTGTCGACCTGGGTGGCCAGCAGATGCGCGACGCCGTTGAGCGGATGCCCGGACACGTACAGACCCAGCATCTCTCGCTCCAGCGCGAGCTTGTGCTTGTCGTCCCATTCCTCGTCGGGAACCCTGATGGTGAACACCGCATCGGCGCCCGCTCCCCCGTCATTCGGGTCGCCACCGAACAGGTCGAACTGTCCCATCGCCTCGGCCTTTTTGGTACCGAGCACCGACTCCACCGCATCGGTGTGCACCAGGAACAGTCCCTTGCGCGGGTGCTTGAGCGAGTCGAAGGCGCCGGCCTTGATCAGCGACTCGGTGACTTTCTTGTTGCACGCCGCGATGTCGACTTTGTTGAGATAGTCGGAGAAGTCGGTGTACTTACCCTTCGCGGTGCGGGTATTGATGAGCGAGGCAACGACATTGGCGCCGACGTTGCGCACCGCGCCCAGCCCATAGCGGATGTCGGTGCCCACCGAGGCGAAGTTCAGCCCCGACTCGTTGACGTCCGGCGGCAACACGGTGATGCCGAGCTTGCGGCAGTCGGCCAGGTAGACCGCGGCCTTGTCCTTGTCGTCACCGACCGAGGTGAGCAACCCGGCCATGTACTCACTCGGGTAGTTCGCCTTCAGATACGCCGTCCAATAGGACACCAGGCCATACCCGGCGGCGTGCGATTTGTTAAACGCGTAGTCGGCGAACGGCAGGATGGTGTCCCACAGCGCTTTGATCGCTTTGGCCGAGAATCCGTTGGCCTGCATGCCTTCTGAGAAGCCCTCGAACTCCTTCTCCAGCACTTCGCGCTTCTTCTTGCCCATGGCCTTACGCAGAATGTCTGCTCGGGCGAGCGAGTACCCGGCCACCTTCTGCGCGATGCGCATGATCTGCTCCTGATACACGATCAGGCCGTAGGTCTCGGCGAGGATCTCGCGCAGCGGTTCCTCGAGCTCGGGGTGAATCGGCTTGATCGCCTGCCGATTGTTCTTACGGTCGGCGTAGTCGTTGTGGGCGTTCATGCCCATCGGACCGGGGCGATACAAGGCGAGCACCGCAACAATGTCCTCGAACCCGGTGGGCTGCATGCGACGCAGCAGGTCGCGCATCGGGCCGCCGTCGAGCTGGAACACCCCAAGCGTCTCGCCGCGACCCAGCAGTTCGAAGGTGGCCGGGTCGTCAAGTGCGAGCGATTCGAGATCGAGATCGATCCCGCGGTTGTCTTTGATGTTCACCAGCGCGTCGCCGATGATCGTCAGGTTGCGCAGCCCGAGGAAGTCCATCTTCAGCAGGCCGATCGCCTCACACGACGGGTAGTCCCAGCCGGTGATGATCGCGCCGTCCTGCGCCCGCTTCCACAGCGGGATCACGTCGGTCAGCGGCTCGCTGCTCATGATCACCGCGCAGGCATGCACGCCGGAGTTACGGATCAGGCCCTCCAGGCCGCGCGCGGTCTGGTAGATAGTGCGCACATCGGGATCGGTGTCGATCAGACCGCGGATTTCGGCGGCCTCTTTGTAGCGTTCGTGGGTGGGGTCGGTGATGCCCGACAGCGGAATGTCTTTGGCCATGATGGCCGGCGGCAGTGCCTTGGTGATCCGGTCGGCGATCGCGAAGCCCGGCTGTCCGTAGTGGATCCGCGCGGAATCCTTCAGTGCCGCTTTGGTTTTGATGGTGCCAAACGTGATGACCTGTGCGACCCGGTCGTGTCCCCACTTCTCGGCGGCATAACGCACCATCTCACCGCGGCGACGGTCGTCGAAGTCGATGTCGATATCAGGCATCGACGCGCGCTCGGGGTTGAGGAACCGCTCGAAGAGCAATCCGTGTTGGATCGGGTCGATGTCGGTGACGCCCAGCGCGTAGGCGACCAGCGATCCGGCCGCCGAGCCACGGCCGGGCCCGACCCGGATGTCGACTGAGCGCGCGTAGTTGATCAGGTCGGCGACGATGAGGAAGTAGGACGGAAAACCCTTGTCGCAGATGACTTCGATCTCGTACGCGGCCCGTTGGGCGTACCCGTCGGGCACCTCATCCGGGAAACGGCGTCGCAGGCCGGCCTCGACTTCGTGCTGCAGCCAGGACGCCGGGTCGTGGCCTTCGGGCACCGGGAAGACCGGCATCCGGTCCTTCGGCGCCCACACCTCGGCATACGAGCTGACCCGCTCGGCGATCAGCAGAGTCGAGTCGCAGGCGCCGGGGACCTCGCCGTCCCAGATCTCGCGCATCTCGGCGGCTGACTTGAGGTAGTAGCCGTCGCCGTCGAACTTGAACCGGGTGGGGTCGGTGAGCGTCTTACCCGTCTGCACGCACAGCAGCGCCTCGTGGTTGTGTGCGGCGTCGCGGGTGACGTAGTGGCAGTCGTTGGTGGCCAGCGGCGGAATGTTGAGCGTGCGGCCAATTTCCAGCAGGCCTTCGCGGACCCGGCGCTCGATGGACAGCCCGTGGTCCATCAGCTCCAGAAAGAAGTTCTCGGGTCCGAAGATCTCCCGCCACTTGGCCGCTGCCTCCAGTGCTTCACGTTGATGGCCGAGCCGCAGCCGGGTCTGCACCTCCCCGGACGGGCAGCCCGTGGTGGCGATGATGCCGCTCGCGTTCTCGGCGATCAGCTCGGCGTCCATCCGCGACCACTTGCCCAGCTGGCCTTCGAAGGACGCCAGCGACGACAGCTTGAACAGGTTGCGCAGGCCGGTGGCGTTCTCGGCGACCATCGTCATGTGGGTGTAGGAGCCGCTGCCGGACACGTCGTCGCTCTTCTGCCCCGGGTCGCCCCACAGAATGCGTTTGGTCTCGAAACGGGAAGCCGGCGCGATGTAGGCCTCGATGCCGATGATCGGTGTGATACCGGCTGCGGTGGCCCCGTTGTAGAACTCGCTGGCGCCGAACATGTTGCCGTGGTCGGTCATCCCGATCGCGGGCATCTGCAGCCGCTGCGCCTCGGCCAGCATGGGCGAGACCTTCGCGGCACCGTCCAACATCGAGTATTCGGTGTGGTTGTGCAGGTGCACGAACGACTTGCTCATAGGGACGCCAGTCTATGGCCGCACACCGACATGCACTCGGCGTGTCGCGAAGTGTGTCGTGCGGTCTTACCCACTCACGAACGAATCGCCACGGTGTCGGGATCGCTGCTGGCGTGCCGGCCGTTCTGGCTCGCGACCGGGCCGGCAACGACGCCGTTCGAGACATCGGGCGCTGGTTCCGAGACGGGCGGAGCCGGCGGTTCTGCGCGCCGGCGCGGCGTGGGCGGCGGCGGCTTGGACGGCCACCAATTCCATTTGCCGACCAGGACGGCGATGGCGGGCACGGTGATGGTGCGCACCAGGAACGTGTCCAGCAGAAGGCCGGTGCCGATGATGAAACCGCACTGCACCAGGGTGCTGATGCTGGCGAACAACATGCCGAACATCGAGGCGGCGAAAATGACACCGGCCGCGGTGATCACGCCACCTGTTGAGCTCACGGTGTGGATGACGCCGGAGCGGATTCCGTGCGGCGACTCTTCTCGCAGCCGCGAGATCAGCAGCAGGTTGTAGTCAGCACCCATGGCGACCAGCACGATGAAGGTCAGCCCGGGAATGCTCCAGGTCAGCGGCTGGCCGAGGATGAACTGGAAGACGATCACACCCACGCCGAGAGCCGATAAGTACGAAAGCACCACGGACGCAATCAGATACAGCGGCGCCACCACGGCACGCAGGATCGCGACCAGGATCAGGAAAACGATCAGAATGGTCATCACGATGATGAGGTTGATGTCGTCCCCGTAATAGGCGCGAGTGTCGCGAAGCATCGCGGTGACCCCCGAGGCCGAGATCGATGCCTCCTTCATCAGAGGGCGCGGGTGCGTGCCGCGGGCCGCGTCGGTGATCCCGCGAATCTGATTCATGGCCCCGGTGGCGAACGGGTTGAGGTTGGTCTGCACCAGGTACCGGGCGGTGTGGCCGTCGGGCGAGATGAACGCCGTCAGCGCGCTGTTCAGGCCGCCGCCGGTTTGCGAGGTGTCCTTGATCAACGCCTTGATCTCGTCGATCATCTGCTGGATTGCGTCGGCGTACGTGTGCGGATCTTTCGGCGGGGGTGCGCCGTCCTTGGCGGGCGGCCCGTCGTTGCCCAACGTGCGCAGGTCGTTGCGGGCGTTTTCCACGATGCGGCGGAATTCGTGGGAGGCCGCCTCGATTGAGGGCTCATCGGGGAACGACGACAACTGCTCGGCGAACTCGGACATCTTCTTCAGAGCTCCGCCGGCCCGGTCGGCGGTCGCGACGACGTCGAGCACCGTCACCGGTGCCGCGTTGACCGTGTTGGCGATTTCCGCGACGTCGACCGACATGGCGAAGCCGAGCCCACGGATGGTGCTGACGAAAGTCCCCGTGTCGTCGACTTCTTTCTGCGGAGCCGGGCCGCTGGGAAGTGTTACCCCGGGCGGCAGGTTGAGGCTGCTGAGATCCGGTGTCAGATCAACATTTCCGGAGCTGGAAACCGAATACAGCAGGGACGCCACATTGGGGAACCCTTCGGCCCCCTCGAGGTCCTTGTTACCGGATTGGCTTCCTTTGTCGTGCCTGGGGAGCAGTTCGCCGTCGGCCGCGGATTTCTTGTCCGGTTTCGCCGACGGCACCGGCGCTTGCCGGATGGCGGCGATATCGGGAAGTTGGCTGACCCGCTGTTCCATCTGCTTCAGGTCAACCAGGGCCGGGGGTGTCCGCAGATCCTGATCAGAATGGACGACCAGATACTCCGGAATGGTGGCATTCAGCGGAAAGTGTTGCGCCAGAGTGTCATATCCGACCGAGCTCTCGACGTCTTTCGGCAGGGTCTTGCTGTCGTCGTAGTTGAAACTGGTGAACATCGAGCAGCCGGCCAGGATCAGCAACACAGTGAGGCTGGCGGCCAAGTGAATCACCGGCTTGCGGACGATGCGCGTTCCGGTTACCCGCCAGAACCGGGCGGTGCGGTCGCGGCCCGGCTTGATCCAGCCGCGCCTCCCGGTCAGGACCATCAGAGCCGGCAGGAACGTCACGGCCGCACACAGCGCGACCGCAATGGCAATGGCCAAGGCGGGCCCGACGTTTCTGAAGGCACCCAACTTGGTGAAGATCATGCCCAGGAAGGTGATCGACACCGTTGCCGCCGACCCGGCGATGACCTTGCCGATCGACGTCAACGCCGTGGCGACGGCCTCGTCGGAATCCATCCCCTGCTTCAGATAGTCGTGATAGCGGCTGATCAAGAACACCGCGTAGTCGATTCCGGCTCCGGCCATCATCGTCGTCAAGAGCGTGATCGTCTGGTTGGAAACACCCAAGCCGAGTTCGGCGACGGCCGAAACGATTGACTGCGCAACCCCTACCGAGACGCCGATGGTGATCAACGGCAACATCATGGTGACGAAATTGCGGTAGATGACGAAAAGAATGGCCAAGACCATCACCACGACGGCGGTCTCGATGACGTGCATGTCGCGAACACCGATATACATCAGGTCATCGCCGGTGGCCGCGGGTCCGGTCAGGTGCGCCGTCAAGGTCGAGCCGGCCACAGATTTCTTGACGATGTCGGCGACGCGGCCGAATCCCTCGTGCAACTCCGGGGTGCCGACCCCACCGGACAGCACCATCGGCAGATACCAGGCTTTGTGGTCCTTGCTGGTCATCGCGTCGCGCAGCGCGGGTGTGCGGACGAAGTCCTGCAGCAAGACGATGTCGCGGGTGTCCGGGCGCAGGTTGTTGGCCAGCGTGCGGTAGGTGGTCAGGTCAGATGGGTTCAAACCGTTGTCGTCGGTCAGGACGACCAACAGGACGTTCTCGTTCTCGGACCCGGATTGGTGATACGCCTCGGAGATCTGTTTCGTCGTCTGCAACACCGGGGCGTCGGATGGCAGGATCGGGACCGGCCGTTTGGCGGCCATCTCGGTGAGCGGCGGAAACGTCACCGATAGGACGGCGCTCAGCGCAATCCAGAATCCGATGACCGCCCACGGCCAGCGGCGCACAACCACACCGATCCAGCCGAACGTGCCTCGGCCGTCGGCGACTGTCGCTTTACGAACCCCCCGTAACACCCGGTCAGAGTACTCCGGTTGGCTGGATCTGTAGAACCTTCGGGGCTAGCGGGTCGCCCGCGCCGCTATCCGTACAGCTCGACGAACTGCCTGAGCGATTTCTCCACATCGCCTCTGACGGCACGCGCTGCCGTCGCACCCACCGGACCGAACAGCGCTCGCCCGCCCAACTCGAGACGTACCCCCAGCTTCGAGCCATCGTGGGTGGGCGCGACGCTGAGCGTGACGGTGTACTTCGCGCCGCCTTTACCCGATCCCGAGAGAGCGATCTGATGTGGCGGGTCCCAGGTGGTGACCGTCCAGGTCACCCGATTGCGAAAACCTTTGGCGCGAGCGACGCCGACAAGCTCACTGCCCTCGGCCAACTCGTCGGGAAGCTCGCTGCGCCACCCCTCGTGCATCGTCAACCATTCGCCCAGCTCAGACAGGTCGGACACGTGGTCCCACATGTCCTGCGGGCTCATCGGCACATCGGCGGTGACGTCGACTGTGGCCATCAGTGGCCGGGCCCGCGGTGGAACCGGCTGCTGAGCAGCAACAGGCAATGGATTTCACGGACGGCCCGCACGACGTCACCCTTTCTCTGGATATTCAGCGAGTCTGCTACACCGCCGCGACGTCGAGGTGATTCCCCGGCAATCCGGTTGTTACCCCGGGTAATCGCGTGGTGATGGCACCCTAACGGTCGGGCAATGCCGACATGGTGCCCTTGGTCTCATGGGAATGCTCACCCGATTTCGACGGCCCGGCACGGCCTCGCTGTACGAGAAGATCGGCGGACGCGACGCCCTCGAGGTCGTCGTGGAGGATTTTTACTGCCGGGTGCTCGACGATGATCTGCTGGCCGGTTTCTACGCCGGCGCCGACATGCGGTGCGTGAAAGCGCGCCAGGTCGAGTTCCTCGGCTCCGTGCTCGGTGGCCCGGGCCCTTACACCGGCTCGTCGATTCGACAGGTTCACGAGGGCCGTGGCATCACCATGCATCACTTCGCCATGGTGGCGGCGCATTTGGCGGATTCCCTGTGCGCGGCCGGGTTGCACCCCGACACCATCACCGAAATTCTTCGTGCGATCGCGCCGCTGGCCGACGAGATCGCTTCGGACGAGATCAAAGCGGTGGTGTGACTATCGCCTGAAGCTTCGCCGAGCGTGCGTGGTCTGCGAAATAGCGGCCTGGGTTATCGCGCAGCCGCACGCTCGGCGAACCCTCTTTCAACCAGTGTCGGGAAATCTGCCAGATTGCCGCGCGAGGCCTAGATTGGACCTCATAGGTCCACCAGCCGACGGCTTCAGCAGAACGGAAACCCGGCCATGTTCTCCGGAAACATCCGCCACCTCCCCGCCGCGATCGTTGCCGTCGCCCTCATTGCCGCAGTCACGATCTCACCCGGCCAGCTGGC
Source organism: uncultured Actinomycetota bacterium (assembly GCA_963824335.1). Classification (GTDB taxonomy): domain Bacteria; phylum Actinomycetota; class Actinomycetes; order Mycobacteriales; family Mycobacteriaceae; genus Mycobacterium. The sequence continues at coordinate 45,743 of CAWGPB010000032.1, read as the reverse complement.
CGTCGCCGACCCCAGTCAGGATCAGAAGTTCTTCGATCTCCTTGGCCAAAAAGAGATTCCACCCGTCGACAACGCGAACAGCCTGATCGCCACAGCGAGAAGAGCGTGTGCAAAGCTCGACGAGGGCATGCCCGTGGGCGACTTGGTAGAGCTGATCCGGAGCAACGGATTCAAGGAAAATCCGCTCACCCGCTTCGATCCCCAGGACCGCATCACCCGGACCATCGATCAATTCATCAACGCGTCGGTGGAGGCCTACTGCCCCTACGACAGGGGCAAGATAGCGTCCATCGCCACCTATCGCGCGCGAGGTGGCAACACGGCACTCCCCGCGCTGGTGTCATTTGTCGAACCCCTCCCCGCCGGAGAGATCTTGCCGACCAAGCCGTTGCCGATTCCCGCACAGACACCGCCGCCCGTGCCGCAAGAGGTACCGCCGCCACCTCAGCAACCCCCGCCCCCACCGCGGCGTGCGCCGGCTGTCCCGCAGCAAAAACCACCTCCACCCCAGGAGCCGCCGCCCCCGGCCGAGGCGCCGCAGGAACCACCGCCGGAGGCCCCGCCGCCGCAGGAACCACCCCCGGAGGCGCAGCCCGCACCTCCCGCTCCTGCTGCACCCGGAGGCGGCGGTAACGCTCCGTCGCCCGGCGCGCCTGGGGGCGGTGCGGGCGGTGGACGCGCTCCGGCGACCCCGGAGCCGGAGCAACCTTCGGCTCCAGGACATATCAGGCTCGCGCCCTGAAACTCGACGACCGGTCGACAATCGTCTGATGGGCCGGACATTCGACGAAGTGGTTAGTGAAGCTGCCGCGGCACCGATCGACGGCTGGGATTTCTCCTGGCTCGACGGTCGCGCCACCGAGGAGCGTCCGTCGTGGGGCTACCAGCGACTGATGAGCCAGCGGCTGGCGGCGGCGTCGGCGGGGCTGGACATCGACACCGGCGGCGGCGAGGTGCTCGCCGGGGCGGAGGTCTTTCCGCCGACGATGGTGGCCACCGAATCGTGGCCGCCGAACGCGGCGTTGGCCACCACGTTGCTGCACCCGCGCGGCGTCGTCGTGGTGGCGACCCGCGACGAGCCACACCTGCCGTTCGCCGACGAGGCGTTCGACCTGGTGACCAGCCGGCACGCAACCGTGGTGCGGTGGGCGGAGATCTTCCGGGTACTGCGCCCCGGCGGGAGCTACCTGGCGCAGCAGATCGGACCCGCGACGATGCGGGAGCTGTTCGAATTCTTTCTGGGACCGCAGCCGGCCAAATGGGCTGAGCTGCAACCGGATACCCAGGCCGAGCGGGCGCGGGCCGCCGGGCTGCAGGTCGTTCAGATGCGGATGGAACGCATGCGAGCAGAATTCTTTGACGTCGGCGCAGTGATCTACTTCCTGCGCAAGGTGATCTGGACCGTCCCGGACTTCAGCGTCGAGCGTTATCGCGAGCGCCTGCGCGCGATGCACGAGCACATCGAGGCCGACGGCCCGTTCGTCGCACACTCGACCCGACTCCTGGTCGACGCCCGAAAGCCGTAGCGGCCACTGAGCCTGGGTGCAACGATCAATGGATGAGCATGGCGGGAATGGGCCTGATGGGCGTGGTTGCGGGCGGGTCAACCGCAGCCATCTTGGGGGCTATGAGATTGGTGGGCGACACCTGGTTGCCGCGGATGGCGGCAAGCTCTGAGCACAAGCACGAGATGATTGCGACCCTGCATTCTCGGCGGCACGACTCAGTCCAGAGCTGGCGAGCAGGCTTGGCGAATGCCCGAGACACCTATCGCCAATGGGCCGCCGGACCTCGCGACCACGACCCGCCCAACGTCGTTGGCGACGAGTGGTTCGAGGGTCTGCGGCCGCACCTACCCTCGACCGGCGAAGCCGCCGGCTTCCGGAACGCCCACGAAATCCACTGCGACAACCCGACTGTCGCAATGCTGTCACTGGAGATCGGCCGCATCGAGCAGCAGTGGGTCGACAAGGCCGAAAGTTACCCGCGGCGGACGCGAAAGCCGTCCTGATCAGCGCAGTATCGACGCGATGGTGGACGCGTCGGGCCCCGCGGTGAAGTTCGGGCCCGCCACGCCGCCGGCCAAAGTGTCAGCCCCGAACGAGAACATCCCAACCAGCTCCGCGCGCTCGGAATTCCCCCGGACCACCGGAGCGCCCGAATCCCCGCCCGTGGGGTACGCGATATGGTCCGCGAAATACAGCAACCCGCTGTGCGATATTGCGGGATTCCACAGCGCGGCAGCCTGATCGGGGCTCATCCCAGTGAACCCGCCGACTTCGAGCGCATCGGCACGAAGCTGGCCTGCGGGCAGCCCGGGCCGGATACCGTGCCCGAATGCCCTCAGCGGCGTACCCGGCGTAACAGCAGTCGTTCCCAACGGGATCGGGGCGGTGCTCACCGGCCGAGCCAGGGTCAGCACTGCCACGTCGAATACGGCGGCATCCATGTTGGGCTCGTTCGGATGCGTGGCGCTCGGGATCCGACGAAACGACGGGGACACTTTGACGTTGGTTACCGGCACCGTCGGGACGGTGGTATCACTCAGCGGCGAGCCGCCCAGCCGGACCATGAATGCCGTTGCCGGCATCACCTTTTCGGCGTCGCCGGCCACGCAGTGCGCGGCGGTCACTACTTTGTCCGGCGCGATGAGTGCACCCCCGCACTCCTCGCGGTTGACTGGGTTGTCGTACGCGGCACGCTGTGCGGGTGTCGTCACGCCCATGAAGGGCAGTCCCGAATCAGTCAGCAGTATGGACGCGAACCACGGAGCCTCTGCGGGATTCGCCGCACGGCCACCCGACATTGCTGTCGCCGGGGTCGCCGCGCCGACGACACAGGCCAGACCCAGTACGGCCGCGGACAAACCACGCACCGGGTCCATCTCAGCCCTCGGCCCGCAGCACGTCCAGCGCATGCTGCAGATCCGCGGGGTACGGGCTGACGATCTCCATCTGCCGGCCGTCGCCGGGATGGGTGAACGACAGCGACCGCGCATGCAGCCATTGACGGTCCAGACCAAGCTTTTTCGCCAAAGTCGGGTCAGCGCCGTAGGTCAGGTCCCCGCAGCAGGGGTGGTGCAGCGCAGCGAAGTGCACCCGAATCTGATGTGTGCGGCCGGTTTCCAAGTGCACATCGAGCAGGCTGGCGGCAACGAAAGCCTCGACGGTGTCGTAGTGGGTCCGGCTGTGCCGACCGTCGGAGGTGACGGCGAACTTCCAGTCGTGGCCGCGGTGCCGGCCGATCGGTGCGTCGATGGTGCCGCTGGACGGGTCCGGATGTCCTTGCACCAGAGCGTGATAGCGCTTGTCGACGGTGCGCTCTTTGAACGCGCGCTTGAGCAGGGTGTAAGCCCGCTCGGAGATCGCCACCACCATCACCCCGGAGGTGCCGACGTCGAGTCGCTGCACGATCCCCTGCCGCTCGTGCACCCCGGAGGTGGTGATCCGGTAACCGGCCGCAGCCAGCCCGCCGAGCACCGTCGGCCCGGTCCAGCCCGCCGAGGCGTGCGCGGCGACCCCGGCCGGCTTGTCGACGGCGACGATGTCGTCGTCGGAGTAGAGAATGGTCATGCCCTCGATGTCGACCGGCGTGTTCTCCACCGGCGCCGGCGGCTCGGGCAGCCGCACCTGCAACCATGCCCCCGCTACGAGCCGATCCGATTTGCCGGCCGGCGTTCCGTCCAACTCGACGCCACCGTCCTCGGCCATCGCCGCGGCCGCCGTGCGCGACACCCCGAGCAACCGCGCCACCCCAGCGTCGACACGCATGCCCGCGAGGCCTTCCGGCACCGGCATCGATCGATCGGTCATTGGGGCTCGTCGACGCCCTCAGCAGGCGCGTCGATGCCCTCGGCGGGCTCTGCATCGTCGTCGTCGCGGCGGCGGCCGACGGTGTCGAAGTCGTACCCGAGCGCCGACAGCGTCACCAACAGAATGGCCCCACCGACCACCGACGGGTCGGCGACGTTGAACACCGGCCACCAGCCGATCGACAAGAAGTCCACGACATGCCCGCGCAGCGGGCCGGGCGCGCGGAAAAACCGATCGACCAGGTTTCCCATCGCGCCGCCCAGGATCATCCCCAGGCCAATGGCCCACCACGTCGACACCAGCCGGCGGCCCATCCAGACGATGCCGACCACGACAGCACTGGCGATCAGCGTCAACATCCAGGTGTAGCCGGTGGCCATCGAGAATGCGGCTCCGGAGTTGCGCACCAGCGTCCACGTCACCGTGTCGCCGATGATCGGCACCGGCTGGCCAGGCGTCAGCAGCTTGACTGCCAGCACTTTCGTAACGATATCCAGGGTCAGTACGACGGCCGCGACCGACAACAACAGCGACTGCCGCCGCGCAGGGGTGTGCGGTGAGACCTCGGTGTCCGCGGCCGTCTCGGCCCCGGTCACCGGATCCGCCGATCCTGTCGGTTGGTCAGTCACTCCCACATCATCCACTAAGGTCCGTTGCGACCACGACCCACCGCGCTGGCGATTGCCGCGGCCACAATGCGGAATGATCGCACCATGAGTCGCGTCACCGTGATCGCCACCGGCGGGACCATCGCCACGACTGCTGACGCCGACGGCGTTCGCCGCCCGACACAGGATGGCGCGCAGCTGACCGAGGGTCTCGATGTCGACGTCGTCGAGGTGATGTGCAAAGACAGTTCTGAGCTGGCCCCCGCCGATTGGGATGTGATCGCGGCGGCGGTTCGTGCCGCGGCTGACGGCGGCGCCCGGGGCGTGGTCGTGACGCACGGCACCGACACCCTCGAGGAGACGGCGCTCTGGCTCGATATCACCTATCCGGGCGCTGCTCCGGTGGTGCTGACCGGTGCGTTGCGGAGCGCGGACGCACCCGACGCCGACGGACCGGCAAACCTCCGGGACGCCATCGCCGTGGCATCGGATCCCGCCGCCCGTGATCTCGGCGTGCTGGTGTGTTTCGCCGGCCGGCTGTTGCGGTCATGGGGTCTTCGCAAAGTGGCCGCCCAGGCCGGTTTCGCGGGTGATCTGCTGGGCACGGTCGACGACGGCATGGTGCTCGAGCCGCCCGGGCAGCGCGCGTTTCTGGCTGAGCTGAGTGCGGCGACCGCCCCGCGGGTCGACATCGTCGCGGCTTACCCGGGCAGCGACGCGGTCGCGATGGATGCCTGTGTGACCGCCGGGGCCCGCGGCATCGTGCTCGAATCGCTGGGGGCGGGCAATGCCGGGGCCGCGGTGGTCGACGGCGTGCGGCGGCACTGCGGCAATGGCGTGTTGGTAGCGGTGTCCACCCGGGTCCCTGGAGGACGCGTCACCCCCGATTACGGCCCGGGCCGCGAGCTCGCCGACGCGGGCGCGGTGATGATCCCGTGGCTACCGCCCAGCCAGACGCGAGTTCTGACGATCGCCGCGCTGGCAGTGCGCCTACCCCTGCTCGACGTCGTCGACCGACTGCTCTGACGCGGCTTCGGCGAGAGCTGCGAGGTAGTCCGGCCAATCCAGGCTGTCGAGCGGATTCGCCGGCGCGATGTCGTCGCTGTCGGAGGCGACGGTCCGCGCCGGGCCCGGGCCCGTGCCGCGGGTCTCGAAGCGCACTGTGACCACGCCATGGCCGGCGCCCTGCACCCAGCCGTGGCCGAACTCGCGGTGCGTGACATCATCTCCGACCCGCCAGCCCGCGGCCTCGAGCGTGGACGCCACGTTGGCTTCGCGCTCTGCCTGCGCGCTTTCGGCGTTCGGCTCGGTGTCTGACACCGTCAACTCCAGATCCGGGAACAAGGAGTCCTGCCGCACACTGCTCAGGCCCGAAAACCCAACGCCGAGAAGCCGAATCGGCCCGATCTGGCGTGGGTCGAGCAGCAGCCGCCGGGCCAACGCCGCCAGCGCGGCGGCGTCGGTGGTCGCATAGGGCAGGGTCGCCGAGCGGGTCAGCGTGCTCATGTCCGATTTCTTCAGCTTGACCGTGACCGTGCGGGCGCCGCGGCCGTCCCGGCACAGCCGTTGGTGGGCATGCTCGGCGATCGGTGCGATCGCGTCGCGTAGCTCCTCGAGGGTGGTCAGATCGGCCGCGAAAGTGGACTCGGCGCTGATCTGTTTGGCCACTGCGCGTTCGGCCACCGGGCGGTCGTCGATCCCGCGGGCCAACCGGTGCAGCGCCGGCCCGATCGTCGCACCCAGGATGTTGGCCACTTCGGTTTCACTCAAGGCTGCCAGTTGCCCGACCGTGTCGATGCCCAGCCGATGCAGTTTCTCTTCGGCGACCGGACCGATCCCCCACAGCTTGCGCACCGCGAGACCGTCCAGCAGTCGCGCCTCATCGGCACGCCGGATCACCGCGATGCCATCGGGTTTGGCCAACCCGGAGGCGATCTTGGCGATCTGCTTGCCCGAGCCGGCGCCGACCGAGGCGATCAGCCCGGTCTCGTCGCGCACCCGCTGCCGCAACTGCGCGCAGAACTGCTCGACCTCGGCCTCCGTTGCGCCGGCCAATTCCGCCGGCTCCCCGAACGCCTCGTCGAAGGAGAGCTGCTCGACGACGGGCAGCACGGCGCGCACGGTGTGAAAGACCCGCCGGCTCGCGACCCCGTAGACCGCTCCGCGGGGCGGCAGCACGACCGCCGTCACACCGATCAGCCGGCGCGCCTGGTGCATCGGCATCGCCGACCGCGCCCCGAATACCCGCGACTCATAGCTCGCGCCGGCCACCACGCCACGTCCGCCCAGCCCGCCGACCAGCACGGGCCGGCCTCGCAGGGTGGGCCGGGTGAGCTGCTCGACGGACGCGAAGAACGCGTCCATGTCGAGGTGCAGCACCCAGCGGGAATCCACGGCTACCGATGCTATTGCGCCACACCGCCTCGAGAGTGCAGCCAGCGAGACGTCTACTCGAGAAATGCCTCGGCAGCTGCACTTTCGCGGCGTCACACCTCCCAGCCGCGTGACCTTAGCGCCTCGCAGACCCGGGATATCACCACTTCGGGCCGATAGCGGAGCAGATCAGCGCTCACCCGGATCAGGATCCATCCCCGGCGCTGCAATTCCGCGGCGCGATCGATGTCGTTCGTGCGGATCCGTGAGTCGGTCCAGTGCTGCGAACCGTCGTATTCGATACCGACCTTGACCTGCGGCCACCCCATGTCGATACGGGCCAACACCCTGCCCCTGTCGTTGAGTACCTCGATCTGCGTGTGCGGCCGTGGCAGGCCGGCAGCAATCACCAGCAGCCTCTTCCGCGTCTCCGGCGGAGACTCGGCACCCGCGTCGACGAGTGGCAAGACCCGTCGCAATTGCTTCAGGCCGCGAGCGCCCGGGTGGAGTCCGATCACCGCTTCGACGTCGGGGACCCTGACACCGGTGGCGCGAGCCAAGGCGTCGATACGAGCGACCGCAGTCTGCAGCCCCGGTCGCCGGCCCAGGTCGAAGGCAGTACGCGACGGCGACGTCACCGGAATCGCGTTGACGGTCACCGTCTCACCGGCTAGCAGCGTCTCATTGCGCGTGATGATCAATGGCGGTGGACGTTTACGACCGGTGATGAGCTCGGCGGGCGCCCCCGCGTCGACCCACTTGGCACCGAGTAGCGCGGCCGCCGAGTTCCCCGCGACGACGGCGTCCTTTCCGGACCACAGCCACGCGGCGACGGCGCGGCTCTGCGCGCTGAGCTCCACTCCGCGGCGCAGGTAGACGTTGCGGTAGACCCGGGTGCACGACCGCCGCAGCTCATGATCGGTCAACACCCTCGCACGCAACGCATCAGTTCCGATGAACGGTGATTCCACGACCCATCCTCATCGCCGAGAGTGCAGCCAGCGCGGTACCCACTCGAGAAATGCCTCGACAGAAGCACTTTCGCGGCGAAATCGTAGATAGAAATGCCCGGACGCTGTCACCGATCTCCACAGCCCCCTGGTAACGCCCAGGTTCGTGGTGTAAGCGTCGGGCTATGTCGATCGAGGAGCTGCCGCACCGGATGCGGCACGTAGCGGAATCATTCGGAATAGACGCCGACCGGTACGACCGGGCGCGGCCGGCCTACCCCGAGGAGCTGATCCAGCGCGTCGTCGCGGCAAGCCCCGGCACCGACTTCCTCGACGTCGGCTGCGGCACCGGCATCGGGGCGCGGCAATACCGGGCGTCGGGCGTCAATGTGCTCGGCGTCGATGTGGACACCCGGATGGCCGACTTCGCCAGACAGACCGGGATCGAGGTCGAGATCGGCAAATTCGAGGAGTGGGACCCCCGAGGCCGGTCCTTCGACGCGGTTGTCGCCGGACAGGCCTGGCACTGGGTCGACCCGGTGCTCGGCGCCGGTAAGGCAGCGCAGGTGCTGCGGCCACACGGGCTACTGGCGTTGTACTGGCACGTCTTCGACCCGCCCGCGGAGATCGCGGCTCCTTTCGACGAAGTCCTGGACCGGGTGGCCCCCGACGGGCCACTGAAGACCCCCGGTCTTGACCTTCAACAACGCAATCTCAGCCGGGCCGTGGACGGTATTCACGCCGCCGGCGGCTTCGACGAACCCGAGCAGTGGCGATTCGAATGGCAACGGCACTACACCCGGGATGAATGGCTGGACCATCTGGCCACCACCGGTCAGCTCACCGTTCTCGCACCCGAACAACTGAATACCGTGCTGGACACCGTTGGCGCAGCGATTGATTCGATCGGCGGTGGCTTCACCATGCAGTACGTCACGCTGGCCACCGTGGCAATTCTCAGCTCTTCGAGATAGCGACCCGCACGCCGTCGCCGATCTCGGCGGCGTCGTTAGACTCACCGAACTCGAAGCTGGTGGCCAGGATTTCCCCGGCGATCAGATCGCGGTGCGTGGCCGCCCACTCCGCCCGCTCCGCCGGGACTGATATCACCACGCTGATCCGGTCGGACACATCGAGGCCGGCCGACTTGCGCAGCTCTTGCAACTCGCGGATCCGGTCCTTCGCCCAGCCCTCTGCCTCGAGCTCTGGAGTCAGCGTGGCGTCCAGCACCACCAGCCCAGCGCCGCCCGGCAACGGCGCCGTGTACTCCGGGTCCGCCGCAACCAGCCGTGAGTTGTATTCCCCGGGTTGCAGCACCGCCGGGCCGGCAGTGAGCGTGCCGTCGGCGTTGACGACGCCCTCGCCGGTCTTGACGGCTTTGATCGCGGCCTGCACGTCCTTACCCAGTCGCGGCCCGGCGACCCTGGCGTTGACCGTGAGCTCGAAGCGGCCGTAAGTGTCGATGTCGTCGGTCAGCTCGACCGTCTTGACGTTCAGCTCGTCGGCGATCAGATCGGTGAACGGCGCCAGCCGCTGCGGGTTCTCCACTGCCACAGTCAATTTCGGCAACGGCAGCCGCACCCGGAGCTTCTTCGCTTTCCGCAGCGAGGACGCCACCGAGCAGACCTCGCGCACCTGGTCCATCGCCTCGACCAGCGCGGCGTCCGCGGGCAATAACCCCTCGGCCGGCCAATCGGACAGGTGCACCGAGCGCTCGCCGGTGATGCCGCGCCAGATGATCTCGGTCGTCATCGGCAGCAGCGGCGCCGCAAGCCGTGCGGTCACCTCGAGCACGGTGTGCAAGGTGTCGATAGCGTCGGGGTCCTCTTCCCAGAACCGCGAACGCGACCGTCGCACATACCAGTTCGTCAGCGCTTCGGTGAACTGGCGCAGTTGCTCACACGCTCCCGAGATGTCGCAACCATCCATCGAGGCCGTCAGGTCGTCACGCAGCACGGCCAGCTTGGCCAGGATGTAGCAATCCAGCACATGGCGCGAATCGGTGCGCCAGGTGCCGACCTTCGGCGCGTAGAGCGCCAAGAAGCTGTAGGCATTCCAGAACGGCAGCAATACCTGGCGCACCCCGTCACGGATGCCCTGCTCGGTGACGATCAGGTTGCCGCCGCGCAGGATCGGCGAAGCCATCAGGAACCAGCGCATCGCGTCGGAGCCGTCGCGGTCGAAGACCTCGCTCACGTCGGGATAATTGCGCAGCGACTTGCTCATCTTCTGGCCGTCGCTGCCCAACACGATCCCGTGCGCCACACAGGTTTTGAATGCCGGCCGGTCGAACAACGCAGTGGCCAGCACGTGCAGCGTGTAAAACCAGCCGCGGGTCTGCCCGATGTACTCCACGATGAAGTCGCCGGGGTAGTGCGCTTCGACCTGCTTGCCAGGGTCGGCGCCGTGGACCCCGTCGAACCAGTCGCGGTTCTCGAACGGGTAGTGCACCTGGGCATACGGCATCGAGCCGGAGTCGAACCACACATCGAAAACATCGGCGATACGCCGCATCATCGACTTCCCGGACGGGTCGTCGGGGTTGGGCCGGGTGAGCTCGTCGATGTAGGGCCGGTGCAGGTTGTCCGGCCGAGTCCCGAAGTCGCGTTCCAGTTCGTCGAGGCTGCCGTAGACATCGATCCGCGGGTAGGCCGGATCGTCGGAAACCCACACCGGAATCGGGGTGCCCCAATAGCGATTTCGCGAGATCGACCAGTCGCGGGCGCCCTGCAGCCACTTGCCGAACTGGCCGTCTTTGACGTGCTCGGGATACCAGGTGATCTGCTGGTTGAGTTCGACCATCCGGTCGCGGAAGTCGGTGACTTTGATGAACCAGGACGAAACAGCCCGGTAGATCAGCGGATTGCGGCACCGCCAGCAGTGCGGGTAGGGGTGGTCGTAGGTCTCCTGGCGGATCAGCACCGCACCGTTGGCGGCGGCCGGTCCGGTGTGGTTCTTCAGGTCGCGGATGATCTGCGAGTTGGCCTCGAAGACATGCTCGCCCCGGTAGTCGGGGACGGTGGCGTCGAAACGTCCCTTGGCGTCGACGGGAGTCACCGGCACGATGCCGACCCGGTCGGCGGTCGCCTTGTCATCCTCGCCGTAAGCCGGTGCCAGGTGGACGATCCCGGTGCCGTCGTCGGTAGTGACGAAATCTGCTGCCAGCACCTGAAAAGAGTTGGGCGAGTCCATGAAATACGGGAACGGCGGCGTGTAGCGTACGCCGACCAGGTCGCTGCCGCGGTGGGTGCCCAGCACCTCCGGTTCGTCACCGAATTCCCTCGCGTAGGAAGCCAATCGGGCCTCGGCCAGCACAACTTGGTGATCACCGGCTTGCACCCGCACGTAGGTGACGTCGGGGTTGACGGCCACCGCCTGATTCGACGGCAGGGTCCACGGTGTCGTCGTCCACACCAGCAGGTGCGCGCCCGCGAGATCCCCGTCGGTCACGGCGAATCCGACCGTGAGGGCGGGATCCTGCCGGCTCTGATAGACGTCGTCGTCCATCCGCAGTTCGTGATTGGACAGCGGAGTTTCGTCGCGCCAGCAGTAGGGCAGCACCCGATAGCCCTCGTAGGCCAATCCCTTGTCCCACAGCTGCTTGAACGCCCAGATCACCGACTCCATGTAAGGCAGATCGAGCGTCTTGTAATCGTTGTCGAAGTCGACCCATCGCGCCTGACGGGTGACATAGGCGCGCCATTCATCGGTGTAGCGCAGCACCGATTCGCGGCAGGCGTCGTTGAATGCGGCGATACCCATTGCGTCGATCTGAGATTTGTCGGTGATGCCGAGCTGTCGCTCGACCTCGAGTTCGGCCGGCAGCCCGTGGGTGTCCCAGCCGAAGCGACGCTCGACCTTGAAGCCGCGCATGGTGCGGTAGCGCGGGACGATGTCTTTGACGTAGCCGGTGAGCAGATGCCCGTAGTGCGGGAGTCCATTCGCGAACGGCGGCCCGTCGTAGAACACGTATTCGGGGCTGTCCGCACGATGGGCGATGCTCGCTCGGAAGGTGTCGTCGCTCGCCCAGTAATCGAGGACCTCGAGTTCCAGCGCCGGCAAGTCCGGTGCACCGCTGGCCGGCTTGGGATAGGTGTTCTCGGTCACTGCGCGTCGTCTCCATGTGCCGCTGCCAGGCACGGGGACGACGAAGTGCTGTATGCACTCGCGCCGCGGTACCACCCCGCTTGCCACACCTGAGTGTGGCCGCTCGTCATTCGGCTGTGACGGGCCAACCCGTTCGGTTCTACTGGGCCGGCGAACTGCAGACGCCGGCTGTTCTTCCGAAGGCTCCCCGGTGATGGCCGGATCGATGCCGCTGCCCAATTCTACGGCCCGTCGCAAACCTGGGCGGTTGTGCCCCGCTGAATGCCTAACCCTTGAAATAGACGATCTGGTATGTCGTGGCCAGCAGATCTCCGTCGCGACTCCACAGTTGCGCGTTCTGGTCGAAGAATCCGCGGTCGAAACGGTCGGCGTGCGCGGTCCCCAGAATGTAGTCGCCGTCGAGCGCGCGCAGGTGCTGACCGTCGGCGTGGAAGTAGGTGGTCATCGAGATGGTGCCGGCCGGGATCACGCCCCGGCGCAAATACACCCGCGGAAAGAAGATGTCGGACATCGCGGTGAGGGCCGCAAAGTCAACCTGACGCTGGGCGGCATCGCGCACCCACAGCGTGGTCGTCGATGACGAACCCGGTTCTACCGCGCCGCCGGAGAACGAGCCCTCAACAAAACGCATGTCGTACATGCCAATCCACACCGGCAGGTTCTCGCGACTGCTGCGCGGGATCTCCTCGGGCGGCGACGCGTTCGGCGGCACCGCTTGGGTGTCGGACCAGGTATCGCGGCGGATGCCCAATATCGCGGTCGCCGTCGTCGCGACCACACCATCCTGACTGAGCTCGACGATCCAATGCTGATTGGTGCGGTTGGTGCGCGCGGCCCGACGGGAGATCTCGAACTCGCCATCGGCGATCGGTGCGGCGAAATTCACTGTGAGAGCGACCGGCTCACCGAGTCGGTCGGGATGCGATTCAATGGCACGCAGCAAGACCGCGGCGGTGACCCCACCGAACGGGCCCACCATGTTCGTCCACTCCGGGTGCGTCCGGCCCCGGACGACGTCGGCGCTGACCACCTCGAGATCAATCGCGCGATCCAACGCGTGCACTTCAGGCATCGATCCGGCGTCTCCTGAGTTCGACTCTGCTGCAGCAGAGTTCGACGATCATCAGCGTTGAGAACTTATTTTCTGCACGGTAGCCTACATCTGGCTCAACAAGCATCAAGACAGAGCGGTGATCGTTAGACTGCGGCCGTGGCCTTCGATCCCGTCTTTGCTCGTGATGTGGTGCTGCCATTGGCTCAGGCCGCATACGCAGTGATGGACGGCAACGCCGCCAGCTTGCCGGCCGGCTACAGCCAAACCAGCCTGATCCAGGCCGATGCCGTGGTGCTCACCGCGATGACCAGTCCGCATCCTGCGGTGATGGCGATGATGAAGAACACCGACATCTTCGGGCTGATGGGACGTAACGCGGCCAGCCGCACCGCATTTCTGTCGTTCCGCGGTACCTCCGATGCTGCGGAGTGGGTCGCCGATATCGATGCCGTGCCCGATGATTACCGCGCGATCAGCGGCTTCGGGCAGGTACACGCCGGCTTCCAAGACGTCTACGAGCTTGTTCGCGCCAACATCGCCGCAAACCTCGCCACCGCGACGGCCGGCTGCGATCAGGTCCTCATCACCGGGCACAGCCTTGGTGCGGCACTCGCCGTTCTCGCGGCGCCCGACGTCGCCCGCAACATGCCGCCGAACACGATCGAGCCTCGGCTGGTCACGTTTGCCGGCCCCCGCGTCGGAGTGAGCGATTTCGTCGCAAAGTTCGACGCCCTCATCGAAAGCTGCTACCGCGTAGTGAATTTCCTCGACATCGTGCCCTACCTACCGCCGGCTCCCTACGTGCACGTGGGTGCGCAAATCTCGGTCGACAGCGGTGGGCAGGTCCAGATCGCGTGGCGGCACAGTCTGCCCGCCTATCAAAATGGGTTGTCGAGTTTCATCGCGGCGCAGCAATGACGCCGAACTCCCGGCACCGAAGCGAGCCAGCCTTCGGATGCCGGGAGTGTCAAGCGGTATTCAGGCACCGACCTCGATGACGCCGGCGCGCCACAGCGCGGCGTAGAGCTGACGCAGCGGAACGGACAGCAGCCGAGCAGCACCTTCGACCAGCGGGTCACCGCCCGTTCGCGCAGCATCGGGCCGCTTGGTGGTCTTCGGCGTCGGCAGAACCGGGGCCGGGTCAGGAACAATCCTGAGCCGGGGCGCGGACGTCGCCGCTACTACTACATCGTCGTACAGAACAGCGGTCATGATCGCCTCCTACGCAGAAAGTCACACGGGCACAACGGAATCCGGGTGTCCGTCCGTAACGGCGTCGAGCTGATCTAGCGCAGATCGCTCATGAGATGAGGCGGGATGCCAGGTGAGTCGTCGAAGGCTCAGTGGATAGCAATGCGCCGCAGGCCGGATCGGGACGAAACGGAGCCCGGATATCGATCCGGACTAGAACTGGAACTCATGCGTCCCTCACCTCCTCGCAGCCGCAGTTTGTGCGAAACACCACACATGTCATACGCAAGCAGGAAAACAGAACCCGAACTCTCGGGAAACCGCACCCCACTCGTCAGAGTTTCGGCACTACACGCCGTATCCGGACTTACAGAAGAACTGCAAGACCGGAAGCCACTTGGGCTCAACCCTTAAGCCGGGAGGAGCTGTCCTGACCCTGGGCGTCTCTCGACGTTCGGGGTCAGTGGCCTATGTCCGTGTAGACGCCTCACCTAACGAGGTGCTTACGGAAGAGACTATGCCCGAACATTCCGCCCGGGTCAATTCGGCACGCCGATCCTGTTGACCTGCCGTTATGGTTCCGTGACCGCACTGCTGGTGTGGTCCGGTCGCAATCCCTTCATGACGAACGAGACAACAAAGTCGGCGGCGTCGGCGGCGGTGATGCCGTCGTCGGTGGTCAGTCGCCGGTGTGCGATCTCACCGATCAACACGGTCAACGAGTAGGCCACCAGCCGCGAAGGCGCAGTCACCACGTCGCCTCGTTGCTGGGCGGCGACGATGAGGGTCTCGATGTCGCCGATGAGTCGCTCGTAGACGCCGGCCAGCCGGTCGTTGAAGCTGTTGTCCTGCCGATAGGCGTCGCGGAACAGCAGCTTGGTGGCGTCCCGGTCAGCGTCGAAGAACTCGAATGTCGCCCTCAAGGTGGCGCGAAATGGGGCCTCCGCGTACCCGAAGCTCGCTCCGCTGCCGGCCAGCGCGATCGCGAGACGGATGCGCAGGGCGTTTTCCTCGGCGGCGATCAGCGCCCGGAAGAGAGCTTCCTTGGAGTCGAAGTACTGATAGACGACGTCAAAGGAGAGAGCGGCCTCGTTGGCGACATCGGCGATCGACGTGCCGTCAAAACCGTTGCGCGCGAACACTTTCTTCGCCGCCGCCATGATCTCGCCGCGACGCCCATCTGTTACCGCAGGACCGGCGCTCGCCCGCCGGTCCGCGTCACCGCTCGACGAGCTCATCAAGCCGCCCGACGGTATCGATGAACTCCGAGACCATTTCCAACACCACCGCGGACGTCGGCTGAACCTTGTTCATCGAACCCACGACCTGACCGACGAAATAGGTCGCGAGCTCACGAGCGCCGGAATCTGCCGCAGCGGCGGCCCGATTGATTCGCCGCTGCGGGTCATCGATCAGCGCCGTCTGCAATGGCATCCCCAGCGGGTCGGGACTGTCGGCCCGTTCCCACTCGTCGGTCCATGCGGTGCGCAGCATGCGCGCGGGCTTGCCGGTCAACGAGCGCGACCGGACGGTGTCAGACGAGGTGGCGGCCAGAAACTTGTCCTTCACCACTGGCGGCGTCTCGGCTTCCTCAGTGGTCAGCCACACCGAACCGCACCAGACTCCCTCGGCACCCAGCGCTAGCGATGCCGCGATCTGCCGTCCGCGGGCAATGCCACCCGCCGCCAGCACCGGCACCGGGGCCACCGCGTCCACCACGTCAGGAACCAACACCATCGTCGCCACCTGGCCGGTGTGCCCACCGGCTTCGGTGCCCTGGGCGACGATCAGGTCGGCACCGGCCGCCGCGTGCTGCCGAGCATGCCCAGTGGTCCCGGCCAGCGCCGCCACCAGCACGTCGTTGTCGTGCGCCCGGGTGACCAGTTCCGCCGGCGGCGAGCCGAGCGCGCTCGCGATCAGCCGGATGTGGTGATCGAATGCGACGTCGAGCAACGGTTCGTAACCCTTGGGCGAGATGTTGAGGCCACCGGATGGCTGCCGCTTCGCTGCGGTCGACTCCGGGATGCCGTACCGGGACAGCAGGTCGTCGACGAACTGGCGGTGCTCCTCCGGCAACAACTCCCTGACCTGCCCGGAGTCGATGCCGCCCCGGTCTGCACCGACGTACTTGGGCGGCAGCAGCAAGTCGACGCCGTACGGCTTGCCCCCGGTGTGTTCCTCGATCCAGCTGAGCTCGGTCTCCAGCCGCTCCGGGCTGTGCGCGACAGCACCGAGAACGCCGAACCCACCGGCATTGGACACCGCGGCCACCACATCCCGGCAGTGGCTGAAGGCACAGATCGGAAACTCCACACCGAGCATGTCGGCGACCCGTGTTCGCATTGCCGGAACGCTATGAGCTGGCGATTAGCGTGTCAATCGGGCCGGGTCGCCGAACCGGAGGCGTGCCTCAGCTATCTCGCGGACGTAACCCGTTGAGCGAAAACGAGACGACGATGTCCGCGACTTCGTCGGCAGCCACGCCGTCGTCGGTGGTCAGCCGGCGGTGAGCGAGCTGGCCGATGAGCGCGGCCAGGCTGAAGGCCAGCATCCGGGGCGGGGCGCTGATCACCGTCCCGCGCTGCTGGGCGACGATCATGTGCTTCTCGATGTCGTCGATGAAGCGCTCGTAGATGCTGCCGAGGTGCTTCTCGAACTCGTCGCCAAGCGCGTAGGCGTCACGCAGCAGGAGTTTGGTCACCGCCTTGTCCGCTTCGAAGAACTCCAGGACGGCTTGCACCGTCACGCGAAGGGGCTCCCAGTTCTTGTCAGGTCGATGGTCGCCCGGGGCCACTGCCGCAGCGATGTGAGCCCTCAACGCGTCGGCCTCGGCGGCCATCAAGGCATGAAACAGCTCGTCCTTGGAGTCGAAATACCAGTAGACCGACCCGTACGCCATTCCCGCTTCTTTGGCGATGTGGGCAATGGTGGTCGCGTGAAAACCGTTGCGCGCGAACACTTTCTTCGATGCTGACATGATCTCGCCACGCCGCTTGGACTTGTCCTCATTGCTGACCGCGCGGCGCCGGCGGATGCCCGCACCTTCGGTCACGGGCCGACCCGCTCGACGCGCTGCATTTCGTCCGCGAAGCCCGCACGCTCGGTGGCAGCGACCACCGCGTCTCGGTAATGACTGGCCGCGCAGATCGGGAACGTCACGCCGGGTATTTCGGCTGCCCTGGTTTGCATCGCCATGACGCTACGAAATAGCTGATTGGCGTGTCAATACGATTTCGCGATTAGTGATTGATACATCAATCACAATTTCTAGATTAGTTGACTGACACGTCAATCATACTTCCCGTACTGAGAATCAGACCTTTTAATTCCTTTGGCCAGTATCGACTGACGTATGTACAACAAGAACATTGGAAATGCGTCTATAAAACGTACAAGCGGGCCGAAAAGGCACACTTTGCAAGGTTTGACTGAAGTCCCGCTGAGAATCCGTTAAGACTCGGATCCAGGGCCGCTGCACGAGTTGACGGCGGTTCTAAATGACATCACGATTATGTAACGATCCCGCTCTCGGGTGGGGGTCCTACAACGATGTCGAATAACGTCCGTTGGACCGTAAGACCCGCTGACGTGCACGAAAGCCGTGTATCGGGCTCTGTGTGTGACCGACGGCCTGAATCGTCCTGAAGAAACCGGGACGAGCCCTACGCTCAGGCCCGGGACCGTTGCAGCACGCCGATGCCATTGCTCTTAGGAGGGGAATTGACAACGTTCGATGCCTTTAGTCGATCGTTTGACGGACGAGTGACGGGTGTCTTCCTCGGTTGCTACAACAATCACGTCGTAATGTCTTCCATTAATTCATCACGGATTCGATAACCGACTCTCGAGTTGGCGAAAACCTTGAATAACATTACGATCGGGTTTATCTTCCTCTGATGTCGTAGGTATCTCGAATAGTTACCCTGGCCCCCGGCCATGAGCTGCGCGGATACCACGTCCAGCACAGCCCGTGGTACCGCCGACGTAACCGCAGGCAGTTAATCCAGCAACCTCGGGTTCGCACTTTTAACTCGAGCAGGTAACGCACGCTCAAAAGCGGCGCGTTCCGTGTAGAAAGAAGGCGAATTTGGCCACTACAGGGACGAATAAGACCTCGTCGACGTCCGCGCAATTTGGTCGCGCTCTTCCCCACAACGGCCAAGGCCCGACGACTCCGGTCGCCGTCATCGGCATGTCCTGCCGGCTTCCCGGCGGGATCGAGTCCCCGGAACTGCTATGGGAAGCATTGCTGCGCGGCGACGACCTGGTTCGCGAGGTGCCCGCCGAGCGCTGGGACATGGACCAGTACTACGACCCCGAACCCGGTGTACCGGGTCGGTCGATTTCGAAGTGGGCCGCGTTCCTGGACGACCCGACGGGCTTTGACGCCGAGTTCTTTGGCATCGGCGACCGGGAAGCGCTGGCCAGCGACCCGCAGCACCGGGTGTTGCTGGAGACCGCGTGGGAAGCCATGGAACACGCCGGACTCACTCCGCAACAGATCACCGACACCCTGACCGGGGTGTTCGTCGGACTCACCCACAACGACTACGCATACCTCGCCGCAGACGCCCACGCATTGGAGGGCCCGTACGGCTTTTCCGGTACGAACTTCAGCCTGGGGTCCGGGCGGATCTCCTACACACTGGGCGTCCACGGTCCCGCGCTCACGGTCGATACCGCCTGTTCGTCAGGATTGCTCGCGGTCCACCTGGCCTGCCGAAGCCTGCACGACGGAGAGAGCGATCTCGCCCTGGCAGCCGGCGCCTCGGTGAGCCTGGAGCCCCGCAAGTTCGCTGCGGGCTCCGCCGAAGGCATGCTCTCGCCCACCGGACGATGCCACGCCTTCGACGCCGCGGCTGATGGATTTGTCGTGTGCGAGGGCAGCGCCGTGCTGCTGCTCAAGCGTTTGCCAGACGCGCTGGCCGACGGCGACCGGGTGCTTGCCGTGTTGCGTGGAACAGCCGCTAACCAGGACGGCCACACCGTCAACATCTCGGTGCCCTCGGTCACCGCGCAGACCGCCGTCTACCAGGCGGCGCTGGCCGCGGCAGGCGTGGACGCCTCGTCTGTCGGCATGGTCGAGGCGCACGGCCCCGGGACGCCCGTCGGTGACCCTATCGAATACGAGAGCCTCGCCAACGTCTACGGCATCACCGGCCCAACCGCGCTGGCCTCGGTGAAGACGAATTTCGGCCATGCCCAGTCCGCCTCGGGCCCGCTCGGGCTGATCAAAGCCATCCTGGCGGTCCAGCACGGCGTGGTCCCGCAGAATCTGCACTTCGAGCGTCTGCCCGACGCTCTGACCAAGATTCCGACCAAACTCTTTGTGCCGCAGGCCACTACCCCGTGGCCGACCAACGGCGGTCAGCCGCGACGGGCGTCGGTGTCGTCCTATGGTTTCTCCGGAACCAACGTGCACGCGATCGTCGAAGAGGCCCCGGCCGTCGCGCGGGCAGATGTCGACACCAGCGTGTCGCCGATCGAGGGGGCGTTGCTCTTCCCGATTTCGGCGACTTCGCCCGATGCACTGCGCAAGACAGCGCAGCGACTCGCCGACTGGGTAGAGGTGCACACGCAGGACCTCTCCGCCGCCGATCTCGGCTACACACTCGCGCGTCGGCGTGCGCACCGCCCGATCAGGACGTCGGTGACAGCCGGCAGTTTGGCCGAACTCACTGCGGCGCTGCGGGAGATCGCCGATGACGAGATCCCCTACCAGCCCGCGGCGGGACGCGACGATCACGGGCCGGTGTGGCTGTTCTCCGGGCAGGGCTCGCAATGGGCCGCCATGGGGGTCCAATTGCTGGCAACTGAACCGGTTTTCGCCGCAACCATCGCCCGGATCGAGCCGCTGATCGCTGCCGAGTCCGGTTTCTCGGTGACCGAGGCCATTTCGGCAACCGAGGTCGTGACCGGCATCGACCGGGTTCAGCCGACCATCTTCGCCGTGCAGGTCGCGCTCGCCCACACGATGAAGTCCTACGGGGTGACACCGGGCGCGGTCATCGGACATTCCATGGGAGAGGCCGCGGCCGCGGTGGTCGCCGGGGCGCTCTCACTCGAAGACGGCGTTCGCGTCATCTGCCGCCGGTCGCGGCTGATGCTGCGGGTGTCCGGTGCCGGCGCCATGGCGTCGGTGGAACTGCCTGCCCAGCAGGTGCTTTCCGAACTGATGGCCCGCGGCATCAAGGACGTGGTGGTGGCCGTGGTGGCCTCTCCGAAGTCCACGGTGATCGGCGGGGCGACCGAATCGGTCCGCGAGCTCGTCGGGGTCTGGGAGGAGCGCGAGATCATGGCGCGCGAGGTTGCCGTCGACGTCGCATCCCACTCACCACAGGTCGATCCGATCCTCGATGAGCTGACCGAGGTACTCGCTGACCTGCAGCCGCGCGAGCCGGAAATTCCGTACTACTCAGCCACTCATTTCGACCCGCGTGATCTGCCGAGTTGCGATGCCGACTACTGGGTCGAGAACCTGCGCTACACGGTGCGTTTCGCCTCGGCGGTGCAGGCCGCGCTCGAGGACGGCTTTCGGGTGTTCGCCGAATTGTCACCGCACCCACTGTTGACGCACGCTGTCGATCAGACCGCGAGCGGTCTGGATATGCGCGTGGCGGCGCTGGCCGGCATGCGGCGCGAGCAGGAGATACCGCACGGTCTTCGCGGACTCTTGGGAGATCTGCACAATGCCGGTGCCGCGGTGGACTTTTCGTTGATGTATCCCGGCGGCTCGTTGATCGATGCGCCGCTGCCGACCTGGACGCACCGTCAGTTCCTCTACGAACTCGACAGTAAGGATCTTCGGTCGCGGGGTGTCAACACCGTTGCCGTGCATCCGCTGCTGGGCTCACATGTGCGGTTGCTGGAGGAACCCGAGCGCCACGCTTGGGAGGCCGAGGTGGGCACCACGGCCCTGCCCTGGCTGGGCGACCACAAGATTCACGACATCGCGGTGCTTCCTGGGGCGGCCTACCTCGAGATGGCGCTGGCCGCGGCTCGCGCCATCCACGGTGAAACCGCGGTGGTACGCGACGTCCGCTTCGAGCAGATGCTGCTGCTCGAAGCGACCACGCCGGTAGCTGCTCACGCGACGGTCCAGTCCCCCGGTGTCATTACGTTCGCGGTCGAGGCCGAACAGGAAGGCGAACGTGCTCGGCGGGCCAGCGCGGTCCTGCATGCCGGGACCGGCGAAGACCAGCCGCCCCCGCGCGACATCGCCGCGCTGCTTGCCGAGCATCCGCGCCGCGTCGAAGGCGACGAGCTCAGAACGGGATTCGACAAACGCGGTCTGCAGTACGGTCCGGCTTTCGCGGGCTTGGCCGCTGTGCTGACCGCGGACGGCGGTGTCGACACCGTCCTCGCCGAGGTAGGTCTGCCGCCCTCGATCCGGTCGCAACAGAGCGACTACGGCGTGCACCCGGCCCTGTTGGATGCGTGCTTCCAGTCCGTCGCGGCCCACCCCGCTATCCACGCGGCCGGCATCGGCGGCCTGATGCTGCCGTTGGGCGTTCGCCGGTTGCAAACGTACGGCGAAGCCCGCGATATCCGCTATGCCTACTCACGGGTGATCAGCGCCGACCCCACTTGGGTCGTGGCCGATCTCGAACTGCTGGACGAGCGCGGCGCCGTGGTGCTTGCCGTCGAAGGTCTGCAGATCGGCAGCGGCTCCTCTGAAAGCGCCAACCGGCTGCGACTGCTGAACGAGCGTCTGCTGACGATCGAATGGCAAAAGCGCGAGCTTCCTGCGCCCGGTGAGGTGGACGCCGGGAATTGGCTGCTGATCAGCACGTCCGCCGGCGCGGATGTCGTGGCCACGGCGCTGACCGACGCGCTCAAAGTCGAAGGCGCACAACCGCTCAATATGGTCTGGCCGCAGGAAGCCGACCACTCCGCGAACGCGCAGCAGATCTCCGAGCACCTTCGTGGCGGTTCGTTCAGAGGCCTGGTGGTGCTCACGGGGCCGAAGAATGGGAACCCCGATGACGAGGCCGCTCAGCGGGGCGGCGACTACGTACAGCATCTGGTCCGCGTCATCAAAGGGTTGCCCGAACACGAAGGCGTGCCACCGCAATTGTTCGTGGTGACCCGCAATGCGCAGACGGTCAACGGCGACGAACGGGCCAACCTGGAGCAAGCGGGATTGCGCGGGTTGCTCCGCTCGGTCGGCAACGAGTATCCGGATTGGCGGGTCACGCAGATCGACCTCGACGGCCGGACAGACGCCGAACAGGTTGCGCGCCAACTGCTCAGCGGATCGGAAGAGGACGAGACCGCCTGGCGCGACGGCGACTGGTACACCGCGCGCCTGTTCCCCGGTCAGTTGCGGTCCGAAGAGCGGTTCACCGCTCTGGCGGATCCGCAGCACGACGGCATGCGATTGCAGATTCGCACGCCCGGCGATCTCCAGACGATCGAACTCACCGCGTTTGACCGAGTTCCCCCGGAACCAGGCGAGATCGAGGTCGCGGTGAGCGCCTCCAGCATCAATTTCGCCGACGTCCTGGTCACATTCGGCCGGTACCCATCCTTCGAGGGTCGGCTGCCGCAACTCGGCACCGACTTCGCAGGCGTGGTCACCGCGGTAGGCAGCGACGTGACGACCCACCAGGTGGGCGACCGCGTCGGCGGCATCTCCCCCAACGGTTGCTGGGGCACGTTCGTGACATGCGATGCCAACCTCGCGGCCACGCTGCCGGCCGGTCTGACCGACCAACAGGCGGCAGCGGTGACTACCGCGCACGCCACAGCCTGGTACGGCCTGCAGGACCTGGCCCGCATTGGCCGTCGCGACAAGGTGCTGATTCACTCCGCGACCGGCGGGGTAGGACAGGCGGCGATCGCCATCGCTCGCGTTGCCGGCGCCGAGATCTTCGCCACGGCCGGCAACGAACAGCGACGACAACTTCTGCGCGACTGGGGCATCGAGCACGTCTACGACTCGCGCAGCGTCGAGTTCGCCGAACAGATCCGTCACGACACCGACGGTTACGGTGTCGACGTCGTGCTCAACTCCGTGACCGGCGCCGCGCAACGGGCCGGTATCGAATTGCTGGCGCTCGGAGGACGATTCATCGAAATCGGCAAGCGCGACATTTACGGCGACTCCCGACTGGGGCTTTTCCCGTTCCGCCGCAACCTCGCATTCCACGGGGTGGACCTGGGATTGATGTCGCACAGTCATCCCGAGCGGTTCCACGACCTGTTGGATACCGTGTACCGGCTGACCGCCGAGGGCGTGCTTCCGATGCCGCAGACGACGCACTATCCGCTGACCGAGGCGGCCAACGCCATTAGGGCGATGAGCAACGCTGAGCACACCGGCAAGCTGGTGCTCGACGTGCCGCGGAGCGAGCCGACCCGGGTGGCGGTGCCACCGGACCTGGTGCGCGTCTATCGACCCGATGGCTCCTACATCATCACCGGTGGTTTGGGCGGCCTCGGACTGTTCCTCGCCGAAAAGCTGGCTGCCGCGGGCTGCGGCCGGATCGTGCTCAGTTCACGCTCGCAACCGAGTGACGAGGCGGTAGCGACCATCGAGTTGATCCGGGCCACGGGCGCCGACATTGTCGTCGAATGCGGTGACATCGCCGAGCGCGCGACCGCGGACCGGTTGGTCGCCGTGGCGACCAACACGGGCCTGCCCCTGCGCGGGGTATTGCACGCCGCCGCGGTCGTCGAGGATGCCACCCTCGCCAACATCACCGACGGGCTGATTGACCGCGACTGGCGGCCGAAGGCCCACGGCGCGTGGAACTTGCACGAAGCCACGCTCGATAAGCCGTTGGATTGGTTCTGCTCGTTCTCCTCGGCGGCGGCCCTGATCGGTTCACCCGGACAGGGGGCGTACGCAGCAGCCAACAGCTGGCTGGACGCGTTCACCCGCTGGCGCAAGTCGCAGGGTCTGCCGGCGACCTCGATCGCGTGGGGGGCCTGGGGTCAGGTCGGGCGTGCCACGGCGCTGGCCGAGGACACCGGTACCGCCATCGCGCCGGATGAGGGTGCCTACGCGTTCGAATCGATGCTGCGGCACGACCGCGCGTACGCCGGTTACGCGCCGCTGATCGGAACGCCGTGGCTGACCACGTTCGCGCAACGCAGCAAGTTCGCGGAGATGTTCAAGTCCGCGGGCGCAGGGGCAAAAGGCTCGAGCAAGTTGCGGGCCGAGTTGAACGAGCTGCCACTCGAGGAGTGGTCGGGCCGCATAAGAAAACTGCTCTCCGAACAAATCGGACTGCTGTTGCGACGCTCGGTCGATCCGGACCGTCCGCTGTCGGAGTACGGACTGGACTCCCTCGGCACGCTCGAATTGCGCACGCGGGTCGAATCCGAGGTCGGAATTCGCATCAGCGCCCAGAACATCATCGACCACGGCACCGTTCGTGCGTTGTCGCAGTACCTCGCCGATGAGCTGGCGGCCTCGCACAGCGTGACGGCGGGAGGGGGGTGACCGACTGTGGCTGAATCACATGTCACTCCCGTAGCGATCGTCGGGATGGCGTGCCGACTTCCCGGCGGTATCGATTCTCCCGACCAGTTGTGGGATGCGCTGCTGCGCGGCGACGACCTGGTCACCGAAATCCCCACGGAGCGCTGGGATGCCGAGAGCCTCTACGACCCGGAACGGGGCGTGCCGGGTCGCTCGGTGACGAAGTGGGGCGGATTTCTTGACGATGTCGCGGGATTCGATGCGGAGTTCTTCGGTATCGGCGACCGCGAGGCGACCGCGATCGACCCCCAACACCGGTTACTCCTCGAAACAGCTTGGGAGGCTGTGCAACACGCCGGGGTGAACCCGACGACACTGGCGGGCTCCGCGACTGGTGTCTTCGTCGGTCTGGCGCACGACGACTACACCCTGGTGACCGGGAGCACAGGCGCCCTGGAGGAGCCGTACGGATACACCGGAACCGCCTTCAGCATGGCGTCGGGACGCATCAGTTACACGTTGGGTCTCTGCGGCCCGGCCGTTACGGTGGATACGGCGTGCTCGTCGGGTCTTGTGACGGTGCACATGGCCTGCCGCAGCCTGCACGAGGGCGAGAGTGACCTTGCCCTGGCCGGCGGCTGCATGCTGATGCTCGAGCCGCGCGTCAGTGCCTCGATGTCGGCGATCGGCATGCTGTCCGACACGGGTCGTTGCCAGTCGTTCGACGTCAACGCCAACGGGTTCGTCCGCTCCGAGGGTTCGGCGATGGTGTTGCTCAAACGCCTGCCGGATGCGGTGCGCGACGGCGATCGGATCCTGGCCGTAATCCGTGGTACCGCAACCAATCAGGACGGTCGTTCGGACACGATCACGATGCCGTCGATGGACGCGCAGGTCGCGGCCTACCGTTCCGCGCTCCACGCTGCCGGTGTGGACCCCGCCGGCATCGGCATGGTCGAGGCGCACGGCACGGGAACTCCGGTCGGTGACCCGATCGAGTACCGCGGCTTGGCGCAGGTGTACGGCATCGACCACCCCTGCGCGCTGACATCGGTCAAGAGCAACGTGGGCCACACCGAGTCCGCCGCGGGCACAGTGGGACTCATCAAAGCGGTGATGGCTTTGCGGCATGGCACCGTTCCGAAAATGCTGCACTTCAGCCAGCTACCCGAAGAGCTGGCCCGGGTCGAGACGAACCTTTTTGTGCCGGATGCGGTGACGCCGTGGCCCGTTGACAGTGGGCAGCCACGCCGGGCGGCGGTGTCGTCGTATGGGATGTCGGGCACCAATGCGCACGCCATCCTCGAACAGGCTCCCGACAACGTCGAACGCAACGGTGCTGCAGTCGATTCGGCGATGACGGAGCCGCTGCTGTTTCCGGTGTCGTCCACGTCGGTCGAAGCGCTGCGCAGAACCGCTGGCCGGCTGGCCGACTGGGCAGAGCGCAGTGCGCAGGACGTCACGCTGCGGGATACCGCCTATACCTTGGCGCGTCGCCGCGCACCTGGGCCGGTACGTACGACGGTGCTGGCGAGCGACCTACCGGAACTGGCCGCGGCGTTGCGTGAGGTCGCCGATGGTGATCTGCCCTATCAACCCGCAGTCGGCAACGACGACCTCGGGCCCGTGTGGGTGTTCTCCGGCCAGGGCTCACAGTGGGCCGGCATGGGTGTCGAATTATTGGCGGCGGAGCCGGTTTTCGCGGCAACCATCGCCCAGGTGGAACCGCTGATCGCTGCCGAGTCCGGCTTCTCGGTCACCGAAGCCATGACGGCACCAGAGACGGTGATCGGCATCGACCGGGTGCAACCGACCATCTTCGCGATGCAGGTCGCGTTGGCGGCCACCATGAAGTCCTACGGCGTGGTGCCGGGTGCGGTGATCGGCCACTCGCTCGGCGAGGTCGCAGCCGCCGTGGTCGCCGGAGCGCTCTCACTCGAAGACGGCGTGCGCGTCATCTGCCGTCGTTCCGCGTTGTGCCTGCGGCTGGCCGGCGGCGGCGCGATGGCCTCGGTCGAACTACCGGCGCAACAGGTACTTTCCCAACTCGCTGACCGCGGAATCAACGATGTCGTGGTGGCGGTAGTGGCCTCGCCTTCATCCACGGTGATCGGCGGCGCCGCCGCACCCGTACGTGAACTCGTCGCCGGGTGGGAGCAGCGCGAGGTGATGGCCCGCGAGGTGGCCGTCGACGTCGCATCGCACTCCCCCCAGGTCGATCCGATCCTCGACGAACTGGTCGGCGTGCTGGCCGATCTCGAACCGGCGGCACCCACGATTCCCTACTACTCGGCGACGTCGATCGATCCGCGGGAAGAGCCCTATTGCGATGGCGATTACTGGGTGGAGAACCTGCGTCAGATGGTGCGGTTCGCCGCAGCGGTACAGGCAGCGTTAGAAGACGGTTACCGGGTCTTCGGCGAGTTGTCACCGCATCCATTGCTCACCCGCGCAGTCGAACAGACTGCGGTCAGCCACGAGACGCCCGTCGCGGCACTGGCCGGTATGCGCCGCCAGCAACCACTCCCGCACGGTCTGCGTGACCTGCTGGGTGATCTTCATGCGGCTGGATCCGCGGTCGACTTCTCAGTGCTCTATCCCGCCGGTCACCTCGTGGACGCCCCGCTGCCGGCCTGGAGCCATCGTCAGTTGATCCTCAGACCCAGCACCGAAGGCAGCCCGGCCCACGGCGGGAGCACCGTGTCGGTGCATCCTCTATTGGGGCCGCACGTCCGCCTACAGGAGGAGCCCGAGCGCCACGTCTGGCAGGCCGAGGTCGGCACGAAGGCATCGCCGTGGCTCGCCGATCACCAAATCCACAGTGTGCCTGCGCTTCCCGGTGCCGCCTACTGCGAGATGGCGCTGGCCGCTGCTCGTGCCGTTCTCGGCGAGGCATCCGAAGTCCGTGACATCCGCTTCGAGCAGATGCTGTTGCTCGATGCCGAAACCACGGTCGGAGCCACCGCGTCCGTGGAGGCGCCGGGGATCGCCGCCTTTTCCGTCGAGACCAACGAAGAAGGCCGGAATGTGCGGTGGGCCTCCGCCGTCCTGCACACCGCCGACGACGGTGACCAGCCGCCCGTGCACGACCTGAGCGCATTGCAGGCAGCCCATCCGACCCGGGCCGACGGCGCTGAACTCCGTGCGTCGTTCGATAGGCGTGGCATCCAGTTCGGGCCGGCGTTCACCGGCGTGGTCGCCACGCACACCGCGGATGGGCCGAGCGACACGGTGCTGGCTGAGGTCGGCGTGCCTAGCTCAATTCGCCCACACCACAGCGCTTTCGGCGTGCATCCAGCATTGCTGGATGCCTGCTTCCAATCGGTCGCTGCGCACCCGGCCGCGCGTGCCGTGGGCGGTGGCGGTCTGCTGTTGCCGCTCGGCGTTCGCCGACTGCGCGCGTACGGCCCGGTCCGCGACGCGCGCTACTGCTATGCGCGGGTCACCGCGTCTGCCACCGGACTGAACGCTGACCTCGACGTGATCGACACGCACGGCGCGGTGTTGATGACGGCGCGCGGTGTGCAGATGGGCACCGGAGCCTCGGAGAGCAGCAACCGCGATCGGCTGCTCGGCGAACGCCTGCTGACCATCGACTGGCAGCGCCAGTCGCTGCCTTCGGCTGCTGAGAACCAGACCGGTACATGGTTGCTGGTCAACACTTCCGATGACTCAGACGTGCTGACCCGGACGGTGATCGACACCTTCAGACGGCATGAGGAGGACGTCATCTCGCTGTCGTGGCCCGCACACGCCGATCATCGGCGCAACGGCGAACGGTTCGCGCGCTACCTCCGCGAGGAGGAATTCGCGGGCGTGGCCGTGGTAGGGGCGCCGTGGAGTGGCACCACCGACGAGCACAGCCTGCCCGAGGGCCGCGAGCAGGTCGGGCATCTGGTGCGCATCGCCCGCGAGTTGACAGAACTTCCCGGGAAGTCCCCTCGGCTGTTTGTCGTGACCCGGCGCGCGCAGATCGTCGGAGCGCAGACCGACAACAACGTGGCGCAAGCGGGACTGCGTGGTCTGCTGCGGGTGATCGGCGCCGAGAATCCACATCTGCGCGTCACCCAGATCGATGTCGACGACGACACCGACGGCGAGCATGTGGTGCAAGAGCTGCTCAGTGGCTCGAACGAAGACGAGACAGCCTGGCGCGGTGGGCAGTGGTACACCGCACGGCTTCGCCCGAGTCCGCTGCGTCCCGACGAGCGGCGCACCGTTGTCGTCGATGACACGCACGACGTTGTGCGCCTACGGGTCCGCACTCCCGGCGACCTGGAGACGATGGAAGTCGCCGCATTCCACCGGGTCCCCCCGGGGCCGGGACAGATCGAGGTCGCGGTCACGGCATCGAGCGTGAACTTCGCCGACGTGCTCGTCTCCCTGGGCCGCTACCCCAGCATCGACGAGCGTGCACCCGAGTTGGGTGTCGACTTTGTCGGCGTGGTCACCGCGGTCGGCCCCGACGTCGCCGGACACCACGTCGGAGACCGAGTCGGGGGCTTCTCCAGGAATGGTTGCTGGGCAACCTCGCTCATCTGCGATGCCGACGTCGCCATCACACTGCCGGACGGCCTGACCGATCATCAGGCGGCTGCGGTGGCGACCGCGCACGCCACCGCCTGGTACGGCCTGCACGACCAGGCGAGAGTCACGGCCGGCGAGCGAGTGCTGATTCATTCCGCGACCGGCGGCGTAGGGCAGGCCGCACTGGCGATCGCCCGCGCGGCCGGTGCGCAGATCTTCGCCACAGCCGGCAGCTCTCAACGTCGAGATCTCCTGCGCAGCATGGGCATTGAACACGTCTATGACTCGCGCAGCACCGACTTCGCCGAGCTGATCCGCCGCGACACGGACGGCTACGGCGTCGACATTGTGTTGAACTCCTTGACCGGCGCGGCGCAACGCGCCGGCTTCGAATTGCTCTCCAATGGTGGACGATTCGTTGAGATCGGCAAGCGCGATGTCTATGCGAACGCGCGCCTGGGGCTGTTCCCGTTCCACCGCAACTTGACCTTTCACTACGTCGACCTGGCGCTGATGTCGGAAACTCATCCGCGCCGGGTCGGGCAGCTGCTGCGCACGGTGTTCGAGCTTGTCGCGGACGGTCGACTGCCGCAGCCTGAGTACACCGTGCACCCGTTGACCGAGGCCAGCATTGCGATTCGGGTGATGAGCGCGGCCGAACACGTCGGCAAACTCGTCCTGGACATTCCGCGTTCGGGCGCCGGCAGCGTGGTGCTGCCGCCGGAGTCGGCCCGCGTGTTCCGCAGCGACGGCGCATATCTGGTCACCGGTGGACTGGGTGGCCTCGGGCTGTTCCTTGCCGAGAAGATGGCCGGCGCCGGCTGCGGCCGGATCGTGCTCACCTCTCGTTCACAGCCAGACTCTTTGGCGCAGGCCAGCATCGAACGCATCCGCGCGACCGGCGCCGACATCGCGGTGGAATGCGGCGACGTCGCAGACGGCGCAACGGCCCGCCGCGTCGTGGCAACCGCCACCGCCACCGGGCTGCCGGTTCGCGGGGTACTGCATGCCGCGGCGGTGGTCGAGGACGCCACGCTCACCAGCATCACCGACGAACTCATCGACCGTGACTGGGCACCAAAGGTTTACGGTGCATGGAATCTTCACCACGCGACGGCCGATGAGCCGCTGGATTGGTTCTGCTCGTTCTCGTCGGCCGCCGCGCTGCTCGGCTCCCCCGGGCAGGGTGCCTACGCGGCAGCCAATAGCTGGTTGGACGGCTTCACCCACTGGAGACGCGCCCAGGGCTTGCCCGCCTCCGCTATCGCGTGGGGGGCCTGGGACCAGATCGGTCGTGGAGCCGGGCTGGCCGAAGATGGCGAAACCACCATGATCGCACCGGAAGAAGGTGCATATGCCTTCCAGACGTTGCTGCGTCACGACCGCGCCTACACGGGCTACCTATCGATCACGGGAACGCCGTGGCTGACCGCGCTCGCACAACGCAGCCGGTTCGCCGAAGCGCTCCAATCGGCGAACCACACCGCCACAGACGCCGGGAAATTCCACGGCGAGCTCAAAGAACTGCCCGCCGACGAGTGGCCGACACGCCTCCGGCGACTGGTGTCGGAGCAGGTCAGTCTGATCTTACGGCGCAGCGTCGACCCGAACCGGTCGCTGGCGGAATACGGCCTGGACTCGTTGGGCAATCTCGAACTTCGCACCCGTATCGAGACGGAGACCGGCGTGCGAATCAGCTCGACGAACATCACCACCGTTCGAGGGTTGGCGGGTCATCTGTGCGATGCGCTGGCGGAACTGGAGGCCTTACCGGCGTGAGGGCGTACTGAAGAACATTTTTGAAGTAGGTCACAACCGACTGGGGAGGCGAAAATGATCGAAGTAGGCAAAGTCACGGTGAAGAGCGTGCACGACTGGGACCCGGATCCCGGTTCGGTCGTATCCTGGGGTCCATCACCGGCCACATTGGCCAAAGCCGCGGAGGCGCCGGTGAATTCGACGCCGGCCAGCTATATGCAGGCCGAACATCTGCGCAGCTGGGCTGATTTCGCGGCCAAGGGCGTGGAGATGTCGCGGTTGTGCATCGCCACCTGGGAGATCGCCGGCCAGTGCGACATTCGAGCCATGACGCACGTGATCAACTCGCACCTGCGCCGCCACGACACGTTTCACAGCTGGTTCGAATACCACGGCAGCGACCACATCGTCCGGCGGACCATCGACAATCCCGCCGCCATCAAATTCGTGCCCACCAAGCATGGCGAGTTGACGCCGGTTGAATTGCAGACTCTGGCCATGGCCACCCCGGATCCGCTGCAGTGGGACAGCTTCCGCTTCATGATCATCCAGCACCCTGGCCACTTCACATTCTGCCTATCCATCGATCACGTCAACATCGATGCCACCTATCCGAGCGTGCTGTTGCCCGAGATCGGACTGATGTACGACGCTCTGGTAGGCGGCGGAGCGCCCATCACGTTGCCGAAGGCCGGTAGCTACCTCGACTACTGCGACCGCCAGCATCAGTACCTTTCGTCCCTGACCACAGAGTCTCCCGAGGTAAAGGCCTGGATCGAATACTTCGAAGGCAACTCCGGGTCCCTTCCCCAATGCCCCGTGTCGCTGGGTGACGGATCGGGAATCTGCGACTTCATGAGCTTGACCCTGCTCGACCAGAAGCAGACTCACGCATTCGAATCCGTCTGTGTGTCAGAGGGCGCCCGATTCAGCGGCGGTGTGTTCGCCTGTGCCGCACTGATAGAGCGTGAACTCAACGGCGTCGACACGTACTACGGATACGTCGTCACCGATATCCGCTCCACACCAGAGGATTTCATGACGTCGGGCTGGATCACCGGCTTCGTGCCGATCACGGTCCCGGTCAACCCGTCGTCGTTCGGCGAGACCGTGCGCGCCGCTCAGGCCTCGTTCGACTCCGGCCGAAAGCTGGCGAAGGTTCCGATGGGCCGGGTATTGGAATTGGCGCCCTGGTTAAAGCGGCCTGAGCAACGCGTACCGCTGTTGTTCCACATCGACCTCGGTATCCCGCCGTTCTCTGCGCTCGTCACGGAGAAATTGGAGGGTCTCAATGCCCGGGTCTACCAGGACGGCGGCGCTCCAGCTCAATTCGATATCCGGGTGACTCGGCTCCAGGATGAGACTCGCGCAGTCGTGCTGTTCCCCGACAATCCGGTCGCGCGCGAATCGGTCACGCAATTTCTGGCGCTACTGAAGTCGGTGTACGTGCGCGTTGCCGAGCGGCGCTACTGCACACCAGTGGTACGCGAAGTCGCGCTCACCCAGTCGGCCTGAGTGCGGAGGAGTTACTCATGCGCAGCTGCCACTCATGAATTCACCAGCAGCGTAAGCACATGTCACGGCGGACGGGCGTGACTGATACTCCGGCGGTGACGGGCGTCTTCCCGAAGCTGGGCACTCTCGTCACGCGCCATCCGTTTGTCGTCATCTGCCTGTGGATCGCCCTGGGGGCAGGGGTGTCACTCGGGCTCCCTCCTCTTGCGGTGGTTATCGGGCAAAAGCAAGCGGCGATCATGCCCGACGATGCTCCGGTCATGGTGGCCACCCGTCAGATGATCGAGGCATTCCACGACAAGGGAACTGACAACGTCGTGCTGATCGTGCTCACCGATGACAAAGGTCTGAGTCCCGCCGACGAGGCCACCTACCGAACACTGGTGGACAAACTCCGTAACGACACTGCCAACGTCGTTTCACAGCAGGACTTCTTGAGCTCGCCGGAAGTGCGAGAGGTATTGTCCAGCAAAGACAATAAAGCCTGGTATCTACCAGTCAGCCTCAGTGGTCACGCGGGCTCGGCCGAAGGCCAGGTGGCCTACCTCAACGCCGTCACGCTGATCAGGAAGACGGTTGCGGGTACGACGCTGACCGCCCACCTGGCCGGACCGGCGGCGACGGCCGCGGACCTCACCGCGATCAGTGAGCGCGATCTGAATGTGATCGAGGCCGGCACCGGGATCATGGTGCTGCTGATCTTGCTGATCGTCTATCGAAATCCGGTCACCATGGTGATGCCGTTGATCACCATCGGTATTTCGCTGGCGACAGCGCAGGGCGTTCTGGCCGGGCTGGCCGAAATGGGCCTTGGCGTATCGAGCCAGACCATGGTCTTCATGAGCGGGGTGATGTTCGGCGCCGGAACGGATTACGCCGTCTTTCTGATCAGCCGGTACCACGATTACGTACGGCTGGGCGAGGATTCGGACCGGGCGGTTCAGCTCGCGCTGGCCTCGATCGGCAAAGTCATCGCCGCCTCAGCGGCGACAGTCGCGGTCACCTTCCTGGCGATGGTTTTCACCACGCTGCCGGTGTTCTCGACAGTCGGCCCCGCGTTGTCGATCGCCGTCACGGTCGCGTTCATCGCGGCGATCACGCTGTTGCCGGCGATCATGGTGCTTGCCGGGCGTCGAGGCTGGATCAAGCCGCGGCGCGAGCTGACCACGCGGTTCTGGCGAACCTCGGGTGTGCGCATTGTGCGCCGTCCCAGAATCCATTTGACCGCAAGTTTGATGATTCTGATTTTCCTGGCCGGCTGCTCGGCCTTCGCACATTACAACTACGACGATCGCAAGACCTTGCCGAGTTCTGTCGAGAGCACAGCGGGGTACGAGGTAATGGCGCAACACTTCCCGCTCGACACCATCATTCCGCAGTATCTTTTCATCCAGTCACCACGCGACATGCGGGATCCGAAAGTGCTGGCCGACTTGGAACAAATGGCCCAGCGGGTGAGTCAGCTGCCCGACGTCTCGATGGTGCGGGGCATCACCCGACCGACCGGCGAATCGCTCGAGCAAGCCAGGTTGGCCTGGCAGGCCGGCGAAGTGGGTAACAAGCTCAGTGACGCCTCGCAGCAGATCAACGGCCACACCAATGACCTCGACACGATGAGCGACGGCGCCAACCAACTGGCGAATGCTCTGGGCGACTTACGCAATCAGGTCGATCAGGCTCTGCCGACCATCAGTGGGCTAGTGGACAGCCTGACCTTTCTGCAGAAGAACTTCGGCGCACAGAAGGCTCTCAACCAGATCGACGATGCTGCCAAGTTGCTCTCCAACTTGCGCTCGTTGGGTCAAACCCTCGATCTGAACGTCGCAGACGTCAACAACATTGCCGGTATCGCCAGACCGATCCTGAATGCCCTTGACGCGACTCCCGTCTGCTCCCTGGATCCGAACTGCGTCAACGCTCGCGGCGAGCTGCAGCGCATCGCCGATGCGCACGACAGTGGAGCCCTGACCAGTGTCGCGGATCTCTCCCAGGAGCTTGAATCAACCCAGGGCACCGACACTCTGGAGGCGACGACCGGGAAGCTGCGGGAATTGATCGGCAAGGTCAGCAGTGCCTCGCAGCTGCTGGGCGCCGGCGGACTGTCGTCACGGCTGGCGACCCTGCAGGACGGCGCCAACCAGCTCGCCGACGGTAGCCGGAAGCTCGCCGATGCGGTCGAACTGCTCGTCGGTCAGACCAAGAAGATGGGCGCGGGTCTCAACGATGCCTCGGGTTTCCTGATGGCGATGAGGTCCGACGCCACGACACCACCGATGGCGGGCTTTTACATTCCGCCGCAGGTGTTCAGCCGGGACGACTTCAAGAAAGCCGCCGGCATCTTCATCTCGCCTGACGGGCATGGGGCACGGTATTTGGTGCAGACCAAGCTGAATCCGTTCAGCATCGCCGCCATGGATCAAGTGAACGCGATTCTCGACACCGCCCGTCAGGCTCAACCGAACACAACGCTGGCTGACGCGAAAGTGTCGATGGCCGGAATTTCGGTGGGGCTTCGGGACACTCGCGACTATTACAACAAGGACTTCAACTTCATCATCGTCACGACCGTCGTCATCGTGTTCCTGATTCTGATCGGTCTGCTGCGAGCGATCATTGCCCCGTTGTACCTGATCTGCTCGGTGATCGTGTCGTATCTGTCGGCGCTCGGAATCGGCGCGATCGTGTTTCAGTTCATCCTCGGCCAAGAACTACATTGGACGGTTCCAGGATTGACCTTCATCATTTTGGTGGCAGTCGGTGCCGATTACAATCTGTTACTCATCTCGCGAATACGCGACGAATCACCGCATGGCATACGGCTCGGCGTGATCCGCACGGTCGGATCGACGGGCGGAGTCATCACCGCGGCCGGGCTCATTTTCGCGGCCTCGATGTTCGGTCTGCTGTTCGCCAGCATCACCATGATGGTCCAGGCTGGCTTTGTCCTCGGTATGGGCATTCTGCTGGACACATTCCTGGTACGCACCGTGACGGTCCCGGCAATCGCGACTTTGGTCGGCCGCGCGAACTGGTGGCCGTCACGACCCGACGCGCGCAGATCGGCCCGGCAACGCACCCGTTATCGCCTATGGAAAAGCCGGAAGACCCTGACCCCCACGTCGGAGGATCATACGCGTGACGACGCGGAAGCACCGGCGCCCGAGGAGCATTCACCGACCGAGACCGACACCTCCCGAGCCCCGGGTCCGAGCGGACCACAACCGACGCTGGTCAACATCCGATGGTCGCCGATTGCAAGAAGGCTCCGCCGATGAGATTCGCGTTGGCTATCCATGGCAGCCGCGGCGACGTCGAACCGTTCGCCGCAGTCGCCCTGGAGCTGCTGAATCGAGGTCACGACGTGCGAATGGCAGTTCCGCCCAACATGGTTGGCTTCGTCGGGTCAGCCGGCCTCGACGCGGTTGCTTACGGACCGAGCTCGGAGGCAGTCAACGACGAGGATTTCATCCGCAATGTGTGGAGCGTCTCAACCCCGGTCAAAGTGGTGCGGGCAAGCAAGCACTACCTCGGCGAGGTGTGGACGGGGATGGGCGACACCTTGACCTCGTTGGCAGCCGGAACCGACCTGTTGATGACGGGGATGATCCAGCAGGGGCTTGCGGTCAATGTCGCTGAATATCATCGGATTCCGTTGGCGGAGTTACATTGCTTCCCGGTACGGGTCAACGGTCAGATTCTTCCGTCTCTGCCGGCGCCGCTAACCCGCGCCGGAATCTCCGCGCTGTGGTGGGCGCACTGGCGCATCACGAGAAGAGCCGAGGACAGTCAGCGCCGACGACTGGGCTTGTCCAGCGCGACCGGACCCTCAACACGGCGCATCATGGATCGCGGATCGCTCGAGATACAGGCGTACGACCGGCTTTTCTTCCCCGGCCTGGCAGCCGAGTGGCTGCCATGGAGTGATCAACGACCTTTTGTCGGCGCTCTGACCATGGCGATGCCGACCGATGCCGACGACGACATCTCGGTGTGGTGCGCCGCCGGAACACCGCCAATCTATTTCGGGTTCGGCAGCATGCCGGTCAAGTCGTTCGGCGCGACGGTAGAGATGATCAGCGCTGCCTGCGCGGAATTGGGCGAACGGGCGCTTGTCTATATCGGTGCCAATGACATTGGCGATACCTGGGATACGGATCGCGTCAAGATCACCGGTGCGATGAATCACGCGAAGATCTTTCCGGCCTGCCGGGCCGTCGTTCATCACGGGGGCGCCGGCACCACGGCCACCGGCATGCGCGCCGGTATCCCGATGCTGATTCTATGGGTGACCGCTGATCAGCCGATCTGGGCGGCGGAGGTGAAACGCCTGGGCGTCGGCTCCGCCCGGCGTTTTTCGAGCATCACGAAGGAGTCGCTGGTCGCCGAGCTTCGACGTATCCTGGCGCCGCGATACCTGGCCCGAGCCCGCGACGTGGTGACCCTAATGACGGAACCCGGCGAAAGCGTCACTGCCGCGGCTGATTTACTGGAAAAGGCTGCGGCCCACAGGCGGATCAGCTGATGGGCACCGTAGTCGTGGTGGCGCTCGCGATGGCGACGGACCCGATGCGGCTCGGCGTCACCCTGCTTCTGATCTCCAGGCGGAGACCGATTCTCAACCTGTTCGTGTATTGGCTCGGCGTCATGTTCGTGGGTGTCTCGTCCGGCGTCATGGTGCTGACGGTGCTGCGTGACTTCGCGCCGACGCTGCTGCGGAACCTCAGCCTGCTGGCGGCGAACCCGACGGTGCGGCACGTACAGGTCGTCGTCGGCCTACTCTTGCTGCTTGTGGCCGCGCTGGTTTCCTCGGGCATGCCGGTACGTCAGCGCTTCGGACTTCGCGTGCCGGTGCCGGGCGTGGTGCCCGTGCCGGTGGGTATCGGCGACGACCCCACCGCACTGCTGCTGCAACCGATTGCGCCGACCGGGATGTCGCAGTGGATGGGGCGCGCCAGGAACATGTTCAAAGGCGAATCACTGTGGGTTGCGCTTGTCGCCGGCTTAGGGCAAGGCCCCGCGCCGCCCGAGTATCTGGTTGCCCTGGTAGCCATATTGGCGTCGAAAGCCAACATCGGCACGCAGATCGGTCTCGCCGTCATGTTCAACCTCATCATGCTCGGCGTCTGCGAACTCACACTGATCAGTTACCTTGCGATGCCAACGAAAACCGAGGCGATCGTGGGACGTCTGCACGGTTGGGTTGGCGCTCATCGCCGCCGAATCATCTCGCTGATCGTCGGCGTGGTGGCGGTGTGTTTGATCGTCACCGGCAGCAGCTGAGGCTGGGCTGCGCCACTCAACCGGCGGGCAATCGTGACCAGACAGGGAGGATTATCGACTGATAACGGGCCGCAGATACGCTGTGGGCCAGCAGCCGCATGGGCACTCTGGTCAACCGATCCGACAGAGGCATGAGGTGGCGCAACTTGTGGATCGCGGCGTCGCTCGGAAACGTCACGGCGGTCTCGCCAGATCTCGCGCCCACGAAATACAGATCGAAATGAGTTGGCAGATACCAGAACTTCCACTGACTGAACATCGACGACAGTTCCAACTCTTCGAAATCGGCGGCAGCCAGGTTGCGGTAGTAGTCCAGCCCAAGCGACTGAGTGCCGGGTGAATCGGTCTTATCGGTGCGAGCGGTCCCGTGCTCTGGCCGGCCCAGCGACGCGCAGCTGAACGCCACCAGGCCACCGGGGCGGGTCATCCGCGCCATGTTGACAAATGTGTCCTGCCAGTGCGGGTCGTGCTCGAAGCACTCGCCGGAGATCGTGACGTCGTAAGTGCTGTCCGGGTAACTGATTTCGTGCCCGAAACTGACCAGATCGACCCCCGGGCCTTCTTTGAGGTCCACACCTGTGTACTCACCGGCCGTCGCGAACAGACTGCGCAGGCTGCCGTTCACATCGTACGAGCCGATCTCTAATATCTTGGCCCCCGCGATGAGCGAACGATTAGCGGCCGCAACGGCCGCAAAGAATCCGCGCTGTTCCGGGTGACTCATCGCTTAAATATTACGGCACCCACGCAAAGAATGAGCTGACTTTCCGTTGATGATGAGCGCAGTCCGCGATAGCGTTGGCTTACCACATCAGCGCTGACCGCAGCGCCCAATGTCCTTGCCGCGGATGCGTAAAGCGGAGCCGGATCATTGTGATTTCGAGAACCAGGTTCGTCCGAGCCTAGATGCGAGGCGTCATGGTCACCACCGATCAACGATCGACAACTTTCACGCCGATTCACATCACCGAGTGGGATATTCTTGAGCCGGTTCCGGACCTCCCGGTCAAAATTGCCCGCGATTCCCACTGTGTCCCAGTCCAGATGCTTATTCGACTGGGGACAGAGCCGCTCGGATTCGTCGACGTCGAGGTGAAGGAACAAACGGCATTTACGCCTGCCGCGGCCGCTTCGGCATTGCACGCGTTCAAGTCTCAGATTGATGCCCGCCTCACCAGGAGCGGCCTGCCGGCCATCACCGAAATTCCCGTGGCTGGATTGCCGTTCGACGCAGATCGGTTGGCGTTTGCGATCGAACGCAAAGACCTGCTGCAGAATGCGCCCGCGATCTCGGTAGTGCTGTGCACCAGAGATCGTCCACAGCGAGTCGCCGAATGCGTGCGCCGCGTCGCCGCTCAGGAGTATCCGGCCTACGAAATCGTTGTCGTCGACAACGCACCAGGTGACCCCGGCGCTGTCCCGAGGGT
Organism: uncultured Actinomycetota bacterium; assembly: GCA_963824335.1. Classification (GTDB taxonomy): domain Bacteria; phylum Actinomycetota; class Actinomycetes; order Mycobacteriales; family Mycobacteriaceae; genus Mycobacterium. Next base: position 6,712 of record CAWGPB010000032.1, on the reverse strand, counting down.
GTTGGCCACAATCGGCGCGTCCGTGCCGGTGCGATATGTCGTGGAACCGCGGGGAGGTTTGTCGTGGGCTCGAAATGCCGGCTGGAACGCCGCGGCCGCAGACATCATCGCGTTTCTGGATGACGACGAGGTACCCGACAAGCATTGGCTGGCGGAGCTGATCCGAGGTTTTTCGGCGCGACCCGAGGTCGGCTGCGTCACTGGGATGGTGTTGCCGGCCGAATTGAGAACTGAACCGCAGCAATGGTTTGAGGGACTCGGCGGCTTCCGGCAAGGGCGCGGCTTCGTCCAGGAAGTCTTCGGGCCCGGACATCCGCAGCATCCCATCTACCCATTTCCGCCGTTCGGCGCGGGCGCCAATATGGCATTCCGGCGGGGTGTGCTGGCAGACATCGGCGGCTTCGACGTGTCGCTGGGCGCAGGCACACCTGCCAAAGCAGCAGAAGAAACTCTTGCTTTCGCCCGCACCCGACTGGCTGGGCACACGATCGTTTATCAGCCAACCGCACTGGTTTCTCACTATCACCGAGAAACTTTGGCCGAGTTGAAGACCCAGTTGCACAACTACAGTATCGGCACCACCGCCCACTATACGGCGCTCATCATATGGAAGCCGAGATTACTGCTCAGCCTGCTGCGGTTGCTCCCACGCGCAGTCAAAGACAACCTGCCCTGGAAGGATCCCGTTCGCGCGGCCACAATGCGCAACTCTCCACCGGCGCTGGTGATCACGCAGTTCGTCGGCATGGTGAAAGGACCGCTCGCATACGTCAAAAGCACCCGCCTCCAACGACGCAAGCACGCTATGAGCCGACCGAACCCAGAATCGTCTCGGCTGCGGTAGCAAGCACGTCGGCTTCGTAGTTGCCCAGGAATACGCCGATTCCCAAGTCGGCCGCGATCGGCAAACCAATGGCGTCGACCGGATTCGACAAGTTGTCCAGGAAGAGGCTGGCGTCGTACGCCGGCAAACTGGTCAACAGTGCGTTCAGAATATCCGCCGTCGGGAGCAATGTGCTGTAGGCGGTCTGCAGGTCACTGGTCAGCACATTGGTCACGTCAGTGAGGGTTCCCGCCGGATCGCTGATCAGACTTTGCAATTCGGCCTCAAGATCAGGCAGCGCACTCGTCGTTCCTGACGATGCATCCGTCAGTGAGCTGAGCGACAGGTCGACCGGGTTCGGTCCGGTGCCGGTGAAGTCCCCGATGAAGTCCCCGATACCCTGCTCGGCGCCGCTGAGTAGCAGGCCGGGCAGTTTCTCGATCTCGTCGAAATCGGGAAACAGGCCGAATGGTGTGGCTAAGTTCGCCGGATCGGTCGAATAGCCGTATTCCGGGTCGCCGTATCCCAGGTTCACCAGATAGGTCAGATCGGGTTGCAGCAGGTCGGCAATGGGGTTGCCGATAACCGGAATGTCGCGGACGGGATCGAGTAAAGGCAGATCGTCGACTGGGATCAGATAGTAGGTGGTGTCCGTCGATCCCGACGTGGCCAGCTGGACAGCGTCGGCGAGATCCGCCGGCGTCAGGGTCAGATACTCACCGTGAACGATATTGATCCCCTCAATTGCGTTGAGGTCGGACAAGATATCGAGCGGGTATTTCGGAAAGTCTGCATAGCCGTCGTACTCGAGTGTGTAGATGGTCGTGGTGAAGTCATCGGCCGGCGTCGCCCCATAAAAGTCGATTCCGAGGCTTGGCAGACTCAGGCCGTCGAAGCGCTCGAAGATGCCGCCGTTGGGGTTCATCAAGTCTCCGATGAGCACAAAGGTCGCATTGGCCGAAGGGTCCGATTGCTCCAGCTGCTCCATCTCCAGCGAGGCGATCACAGCGCTTTGCGAGGCGCCGAAGATGTCGACCGGGTTGCCGGCGCTGAGTTGCGACGCGATCTCGTTGTCAAGAATTCCGACTCCCTGGGACACCGAGGTTGCCAGCGTCTCCTGGTAGGTGCCGGTCACCGGATAAAACTGCTCAGGCGTGGTGAGAGCTTGCGTATCGATGTCCGAAAATGTCTGCTGCCCAGAGAAATTCGCCACGGACGGAAAGTACAGCGACTGCAGCGTATCGATGAGATCTTGCGAAGGCGTCGGCAAGCCACTGCCGCCCATCACGTAGAACGGCACATCGTCTGAGTCTCCGTGCGCGATGGACGGCCCGATCAGCGAGGGCAGCGACAACAGCCCCGCACCGGTACCCGCGAGCAGGGCAGAACCCAGCCGGCGGACGTTGAAGCTGCTCATGGTGACCCCCAAAGATAGTGTGTGCGCACGCCGGCCTCAGCTCGCCGGGTTATGGAAACTCGTAGGCCGTGAAGGTTGTGCTGGCGTCCACGTTGCCCAGCATGGGTCGCACCCACGATCCGCGGGGAAATCTCCTGCGCCACCTACGACCGTGCAGGTCTCTCAGCCCGCGTACCTTTTCATAGTTCGCCCGCCACTCGTAACGCCGCCTGCCGAAGCTGACGACGGCGGTCTTATGCCCGAAGTGGTTGATATAGGCCAGTTCGGTGACATACAAGGCGAATCCAGCGTCCCGGGCGCGCAGCGCGAGATCCAGGTCGACGCCCCAGCCGTACCTCCGGAACGTCTGCAGGTCCAAGCCGCCGATGGCCTGCCAGCACGTCCGCGACAAGACCAGCGCGGTCCCCTCGATGACGGGCACCCGCCGATACCGTTGGATCGGCGAGTAATCCGCCGCGTCCGGTTTCTCCTCCGACTCCGCCGATGGAAAGCCGTGATCGATGACCGGCGCGACGATTCCCGCATCGTCGGGAAGACGTTGGTCGACCAGCGCCTCGACGAACCCCTTCGAAATACGCGTGTCATTGTTCAGCGTCATCGCGTGGGAATAGCCTTCGGAGAACGCGATTCGGAACCCGCGGTCACTCCCCCCTGCCCAGCCGAGATTGCTTCCCGGCCTCACGATCCTCTCATTGCCGAGTGCGGGGTAATCTCCTCCGTTGTCCAGGATGAGGTACTCCGCGCCCTCGCGCTCGAGGTCCTGCACGAGCGCGTGGGTCAAGTCGTGCTGTCCGTAGACCGGAACTGTAATCAACAGCGACACAACCTGATTGTGCATCGGCTCCCCTGTATCTACTCGCTGGCATTGCTTCATCGTCTGGTCACGACGTCTAGGGAATTGATCTGGTGAGTCGAGGCCGTCCCATCCTGTTCGTGATTCTGGCTTTCAGCCGCATAGCCGGTTTCTCGACGACGAACCAGCTCAACGCCGCGAATGGCAATGTCACCAACGTCGCGATGATTGCGAATAGCAGCGGGTTCACGGTGCCGAGCCCCGCGATGACCATCACCTGTTGGATGGGGCAGGCGTAGATGTAGGTGCCGTAGGACAGGTCGGTGCGCAGGTTGAGTCGCTTGTGATGGATCAGCGCACCGGACACGATGACCGCATACGCGAGTGGAATAGCGCCAATCACGCGGTAATCGGGCAGCAGGTTGGCCAGCAGCACAATCACCGCGCTTGCCGCGACGAGCGACCACTTCGCCGGAATCCTGTCGCGGAAACGGTGCATCAGCCCGCCGGCCGCGAACATTGCAGCAAGACGCGCCAGCCTTTCCGCGACGGTCCCCCCGTCCAGCGGGCACGGAGCCAGCACAGACCAGACGAGTGTGATCGCAAAGGCGACGGGGAATAGCCACCGCCGACCTAGGAGCCGGCTGAGTCCGAGGACGGCGACGGCGACATAGAGCAGTACCTCGTATTGCAAGGTCCAGAGCGATCCATTCCACATGCCCGGGAACGGGATTCCGCTCGGAGTTCCCGCGATGTCGAACTGGACATACGCGACCGCGCTGTTTCTCAGCACGAATTGCATTGGCCCGCCGGACGATATCAATCCGCCGGCCGAACCACCCTGAATCGCAACCCCGATCGGTGCGATGACGAACGCGGTGATGACCAGGCAGACCCACAACGCGGGCAGGATGCGAAGACCGCGCGCGAGAACATAATCCCTCAGACGCGGCTTACCGAGCCAACTGGCGGGGATCAAGAACCCTGAGATCGCGAAGAATCCGTCAACGAAGCACTGCGTCGCGAACTGGTGCACAGGAAATGTCGGCATCGGCCGGCCGGTGAGTACCAGCGAATGCCAGATGATCACGGCCAGGGCCAGCCCCAATCGCCAGGCATTCAACGCGTTGGCCCGTGGATCGAATACCTGCCCGAGAGTGTTGCGCAGCGCGCCGTCGTCCCGGTCGACGTCAGGCAACGTCGTAGACCCACTGGAGACTTGAGGGCGTCCGGCCATAGCGGTGACCCCTAGACGTCCAGCCGCGCGAACTGGTCTTGTTGATACTGCTCGACGCAGGCCCTGCGCCTCACTTTTCCGCTCGTGGTGATCGGAATCGAGCCCGGCGGCACCAACACGAGATCCGCGATACTCAGTCCGTGCGACGTCGAAATCGCCGAGGTGACATCATTTTTGACGCTGGCGAATTTCTGAAGTGGATCCTCGCCGACCTCGCGCCGGTCCTTGAGTTCGGCGATGGCGACCAGCTTCTCGATCCCGTCATCAGGAACCGCGATGGCCACACAGCGACCCCGTGTGATCACCTGGATCGTTGCCTCGATGTCGTCGGGAGAATGGTTGCGTCCGTAGACGATCAGAAGGTCCTTGATCCGCCCGATGATGAACAATTCGTCATCGTGGAAAAAGCCCAGATCTCCGGTTCGGAGCCACGGACCTTCGGGAGTACCCGGCGACGGACTCGATAGCTGTGCGCCGAATGTGTACTCGGACTCTTGCGTCTTGCGCCAATACCCGGTTGCGACGTTGTCGCCGTGAGCCCAGATTTCACCGACGGTTTCCGGCGAGCATTCGATGCTGGTGTCGGGGTCGACAATCCGCAGGATCGGCGACCGCGGCACGCCGTAGCTGACAAGCGCTGTGCCGTGTGGGCTTTCGCATCGACTCGCCCGTCCACCAGCCAGGCCATCGGAATCGAAGTGAACGACGTGCGGCACGTCCCCTGGCTTGCGGGTCACCATATATACGGTCGCTTCGGCCATTCCGTAGGAGGGCCGAAGCGCCGTGGCGGGGAAATTGAACGGGGCAAACCTATCGGCGAAGCGCTTCAGCGTCGTGGGCTGCACTCGCTCGCTGCCGTTGATGATGCCGAGAACATTGCTCAGATCGAAGCCGGTCAGTTCCTCGTCGGACACCTTGCGTGCTGCCACTTCAAAGGCAAAGTTCGGGCCCGCCGAAAAGGCGTGGCTGTTACTCGCAAGCAACTGCAGCCACCGCGCGGGCCGCGCCAAAAATGACACCGGGCTGGTGAGCACGGCGTGCTGGCCTGCCAGCAGCGGCACGCACACTCCGACAAGTAACCCCATGTCGTGGTAGAACGGCAGCCACGACACGAAGGTGGTATCCGGCGGAGGAACGGCCCCGTATTCGGCAAAATAGTCCGCCATCATCTGCTCGAAATTGGCCATCAGATTCCGGTAGGTGATCTCGACGCCGGCCGGCGCACGCGTCGATCCGGACGTGTACTGCAAATATGCGGTTTCCGAACGCGTGTCACGCCCTGGCCGGAACCCGCTCCGTATCTCCAGGTCTATCAAGTCCACCTCGACGAGAGATGGAGTGGGTCCCTCCGGCAGCGTGGTGATGTATTCGGCAACAGCGCCCGCGACAGCGGATGTCGTCAGAACCACAGCAGGTTCCGCGTCGAGAAGTACCGACTTGACCCGTTCGTCGACTACACCACCAAGTGGAACCGACAGCGGAACTGGAATCAGCCCGGCCTGCAGCGCCCCGAAAAAAGCATCGATATAACTAAGTCCCTGCGGCGCCACGATGACTGCGCGATCTCCGGTCGAACCGTGACGTCGGACTTCCTCGGCGACGTTCAGTGACCGCCGGTACAGCTGGGAATAGGTGATCGTCTCTGAAACACCGTCCCAATCCTGCTCGTAGTCAAGGTAAGTGAATGCCTTCTCGTTGGCCTGAAGGCTGGCACGTTCACGCAGAACGCTGGGAATGGACGGTTCGGCCACAATCGCCACCTTACCGCCGCGGGCACCGCCCGCAATCGCAACGACAGATCCAAATGCGTTGTCCTACAATGACTGACGTATCAGTCAGTACGTCGACCACCCGTCACTTCGGTGCCTGGCCATCCGGTGGCCAGCTCGCCACGTCATCCTCGAGTGGAATTTCCAGGCTCTGCAAGATCGATGCGATCATTCGCCAGGCGCTGATAGCGGTAACCAACTCCACGAGCACGGCTTGGTCCGCGCCGAACTCCCGCTTGCACGCCGTCCAGCTTTTCGCGCTCACAGTACCTTCGCGCACCACATCGTCGGTGGCGGCCAACACGGCGCGCTCGGCCGCCCCGAACACAGCCCGGGACTCCCAATCCCGCACGCCGGCCAGATCATCGGCGCTCACCCCAAGACTTTGGGCGACGCGCCAGTGTTGTGACCACTCGTATTCACATGCCGTGAGCCAGGCGATGCGCATGATCGCCAATTCGCGCAGGCGTTTGTCCAGCTTGCCCTGCCACAGCATGCGCGCGAGCAGATCGTTGAGGCCGGATGCCAGTTTGGGATGGTTGAGCAGCACCCGGAAAATGGCGAGTTCGGCCATGTAATCCGGGACGCCCGCTTCATCCGCGGCGGCCTTCGCCTCGGCTAGCGGAAGACGGGGAACGCGGGCTTCTCGGTCAGGCGTCTCGCTCATGCACCA
>CAWGPB010000031.1:0-373449 GCA_963824335.1 uncultured Actinomycetota bacterium | reverse complement strand
GCTGGGCCGGCAAATCGAGCAGATCCGCGACGCCGTCGAGCTGCCGTTCCTGCACAAGGACCTCTACCGCGAATACGCGCTGCGCCCGCCGAAAGGCGTGCTGCTCTACGGTCCGCCCGGATGCGGAAAGACGTTGATCGCCAAGGCGGTCGCCAACTCGCTGGCCAAGAAGATGGCCGAGGTGCGCGGTGAAGACGCGCGTGAGGCCAAGTCCTACTTCCTCAACATCAAGGGCCCCGAGCTGCTGAACAAGTTCGTCGGCGAGACGGAGCGTCACATCCGGCTGATCTTCCAGCGGGCCCGCGAGAAGGCGTCCGAGGGCACACCGGTGATCGTGTTCTTCGACGAGATGGACTCGATCTTCCGCACCCGCGGAACGGGAGTTTCCTCCGACGTGGAGACCACGGTCGTCCCGCAGTTGCTCAGCGAGATCGACGGCGTCGAAGGCCTGGAGAACGTCATCGTGATCGGTGCCTCCAACCGTGAGGACATGATCGACCCCGCGATCCTGCGGCCCGGCCGCCTCGACGTGAAGATCAAGATCGAGCGACCCGACGCCGAATCGGCGCAGGACATCTTCTCGAAGTACCTTGTCGAGACGCTGCCGGTGCACGCCGACGACATCGCCGAATTCGGTGGTGACCGTGGAGCCTGCATCGGGGCGATGATCGAGAAGGTCGTCGAGCGGATGTACGCCGAGATCGACGACAACCGGTTCCTCGAAGTCACCTACGCCAATGGCGACAAAGAAGTCATGTACTTCAAGGACTTCAACTCCGGCGCAATGATTCAGAACGTCGTCGACCGCGCGAAGAAGAACGCCATCAAGTCGGTGTTGGAAAGCGGCCAGTCAGGCTTGCGGATCCAGCACCTGCTCGACTCGATCGTCGACGAGTTCGCCGAGAACGAGGACCTGCCCAACACCACCAACCCCGATGACTGGGCGCGGATTTCCGGTAAGAAGGGCGAGCGGATCGTCTACATCCGCACGCTGGTCACCGGCAAGAGTTCGAGTGCCTCACGGGCCATCGACACCGAGTCCAACCTCGGCCAGTACCTCTAGCGGCGGGTCGCAAGAGTAGGACTCAGCCGGCCAGTAGCGAGTAGCTGTTGGTCAGGTCGTCCTGCAGCACCTGCGCGGCGTGCGTGGTCGTGTCGATGCGCAACGGGCTGGTCAGGGTCCGGCTTTGGTAGGTCCATCCGTTCGGCAGATCCAGCCGCTCGCCGAGCCCGGGCAGATCGGATCGCGACAGGTTGGGATCGACGATCTGGCTCCAGGTCTGCATCACCCAGCGCCGCAGTGCGGGGTCACACAGTTCGTAGACCTCTTCGCCGGCCTCGAAGGTCGAGACGCTGTGCCGGTGGACCTGGTTCGCGGTGTAGGGCGCCGGGTTCATCGCCGACAGCAAGGTCTGGGATTCCAGCACCATGTCGATCCCGCCGAAGTTCTTGATGATCCGCGGGCCCTGGGTCGGCTTCTCGATCTCGTTCATCAACCAGTACCGCGGGCCGTCGAGTAAGGCTGTGGCAGCACCGTTATCGGCCGCGATCGCCTTCGCGTCGAGCGCGGACCACAGCTCGGCGGGACAGTCGTTGAGGCCGAAGGTGTTGTAGACCGCGGCCTGCGGTCCCACCTCGCCCGGCGTCACCAGAAGGACTTCGCCGTAGCGCTTTCCGGACAGGCCAGTGATGGGTTCGACAGACACCAGGGTGAAGGTAACGACTTCGATCACCTGCGTCAATGGGCCGTTGGCCCCGTTCACCCCGCCCGCAACGCGGAGTCCGTGGTCGCCACGCCTAAGCTCGAGCAATGCAACGGATTATCGGAACGGAGGTCGAATACGGCATCTCGTCGCCGTCGGACCCGACCGCCAACCCGATCCTGACTTCGACGCAGGCGGTGCTGGCCTATGCCGCCGCCGCCGGTATCCAGCGCGCCAAGCGCACCCGCTGGGACTACGAGGTGGAATCGCCGCTGCGGGACGCCCGCGGTTTCGACCTGAGCCGCACGGCCGGGCCGCCGCCGATCGTCGACGCCGACGAGGTCGGTGCCGCCAACATGATCCTGACCAACGGCGCCCGGCTCTACGTCGACCACGCGCACCCGGAGTACTCCGCGCCGGAGTGCACCGACCCGCTGGACGCGGTGATCTGGGACAAGGCCGGCGAGCGGGTGATGGAGGCCGCCGCCCGGCACGTCGCCAGCGTGCCCGGTGCCGCCAAGCTGCAGCTGTACAAGAACAACGTCGACGGCAAGGGTGCGTCCTACGGGTCGCACGAGAACTACCTGATGAGCCGGCAGACGCCGTTCTCCGCGGTCATCTCCGGGCTGACCCCGTTCTTCGTGTCCCGCCAGGTCGTCACCGGCTCCGGCCGCGTCGGGATCGGGCCGTCCGGCGACGAGCCGGGCTTCCAGCTCTCCCAGCGCGCCGACTACATCGAGGTCGAGGTCGGGCTCGAGACCACGCTCAAGCGCGGCATCATCAACACCCGCGACGAGCCGCACGCCGACGCCGACAAGTACCGGCGGCTGCACGTCATCATCGGCGACGCCAACCTCGCCGAGACGTCGACCTATCTCAAGGTCGGGCACCACCGCGCTGGTGCTCGACCTGATCGAGGCCGGCCCAGCGGCCGGAATCGATCTCAGCGATTTGGCGCTGGCCCGGCCGGTGCACGCGGTGCACGCGGTCAGCCGCGACCCGTCGCTGCGTGCCACCGTCGCGCTGGCCGACGGCCGTGAACTGACCGCCCTTGCGCTGCAACGGATTTACCTGGACCGGGTGGCGAAGCTGGTCGACCGCCGCGACCAGGATCCGCAGTGCCGCCGACGTCGTGGAGACCTGGGCGCATGTGCTGGATCTGCTGGAGCGCGACCCGATGGAGTGCGCCGAGCTGCTGGACTGGCCGGCCAAGCTGCGCCTGCTGGAGGGTTTCCGGCACCGGGAGAACCTGACCTGGTCGGCGCCGCGGCTGCACCTGGTCGACCTGCAGTACTCCGACGTGCGGCTGGACAAGGGCCTGTACAACCGGCTGGTGGCGCGCGGATCGATGAAGCGTCTGGTCACCGAGCAGCAGGTGCTCGACGCGGTCGACAACCCGCCGACCGACACCCGGGCCTACTTCCGCGGGGAATGCCTGCGCCGCTTCGGCGCCGACATCGCCGCGGCCAGCTGGGACTCGGTGATCTTCGACCTGGGCGGCGATTCCCTGGTGCGGATTCCCGACGCTGGAGCCGCTGCGCGGCAGCAAGGCGCACGTCGGCGCGCTGCTGGACTCGGTGGACAGCGCCGCCGAACTGGTGGAACAGCTCACCACCTGAGGCTTGCCGCGGCATCGCGGGACATGCGGGCTTTGACGCCGAGGATGAGCCGGACATCAGGCCTGGGCATTGCCGCACCGGTAGGGTGGAGAAACAGACGGACGTGTTTCACGGCCGATGATGACGCAGGAGGCTGCGATGGCCCAGGAGCAGACCAAGCGCGGTGGTGGCGGCGGCGATGACGACGACCCACCGCAGCACGGCCGCGGGCCAGGAGCGTCGCGAGAAGCTGACCGAGGACACCGACGACCTGCTCGATGAGATCGATGATGTGCTGGAAGAGAACGCCGAAGACTTCGTCCGCGCGTACGTCCAAAAGGGCGGCCAGTGACCTGGCCCTTCGCGATCGCCCGGCCATCAACTCTGCACTTCCCGGAACAGCCACTGGCGGCTCTTCCTCGTTCACCGAGCATTCTGCGCCGGGCAGGCGCCGCAACTGCTGCCGGGCGCATCGGGAGCGCCGACGCGAACACGCCGAGTTCTGCAGCTGCCGCACGGCACCACGATCGTCGCGCTGAAGTTCCCGGGCGGGGTGCTCATCGCCGGCGACCGGCGCGCCACTCAGGGCAACATGATCGCCAGCCGCGATGTGCAGAAGGTGTACATCACCGACGACTACACCGCCACCGGGATCGCCGGCACCGCGGCCATCGCCGTCGAGTTCGCCCGGCTGTACGCCGTCGAGCTCGAGCACTACGAGAAGCTCGAGGGCGTGCCGCTGACCTTCGCGGGCAAGGTGAACCGGCTGGCGATCATGGTGCGCGGCAACCTCGGCGCGGCGATGCAGGGTCTCGTGGCGCTGCCGCTGTTGGTCGGCTTCGACATCGACGACCCCGATCCGGAGAACGCGGGCCGCATCGTCTCCTTCGACGCCGCCGGCGGCTGGAACCTCGAGGAGGAGGGCTACCAGTCGGTGGGCTCGGGTTCGATGTTCGCCAAGTCATCGGTCAAGAAGCTGTATTCGCAAGTGACGGATGCAGATTCGGCGCTGAGAGTCGCCGTCGAGGCGCTTTACGACGCCGCCGACGACGATTCCGCCACCGGCGGGCCGGACCTGGTCCGCGGGATCTACCCGACCGCGGTCACCATCGGCGCCGACGGCGCGTGACGTCGGCGAGCAGCGCATCGCCGAGCTGGCCCGGGAGGTCATCGAACGCGTTCGCGCGCGATACTTTCGGACCCGATGCCGATCGCGCGGGAAGTGACTCATGAGTTTTCCGTACTTCATCTCGCCCGAGCAGGCGATGCGCGAGCGCAGCGAGCTCGCGCGCAAGGGCATTGCGCGTGGCCGCAGCGTGGTCGCACTGGTCTACTCCGGCGGTGTGCTGTTCGTCGCCGAGAACCCTTCGCGCTCCTGCAGAAGATCAGCGAACTCTACGACCGGGTCGGCTTCGCCGCCGCCGGAAAGTTCAACGAGTTCGACAATCTGCGCCGCGGCGGCATCCAGTTCGCCGACACCCGCGGCTATGCCTACGACCGTCGTGATGTGACCGGACGGCAGCTGGCCAACGTGTACGCCCAGACCCTGGGCACCATCTTCACCGAGCAGGCCAAGCCGTACGAGGTCGAGCTGTGCGTCGCCGAGGTCGCTCATCACGGCGAGACCAAATCGCCTGAGCTGTACCGGATCACCTACGACGGATCGATCGCCGACGAGCCGGATTTCGTGGTGATGGGCGGGACCACCGAGCCGATCGCCACCGCGCTCAAGGACTCCTACGCCGAGAACGCCGATCTGGCCGACGCGGTGCACATCGCCGTCAACGCCTTGAAGGCTGGCGGCGGCAACGGCAGCGACGATGACACGTTGAGCGTTACAACGCTGGAGGTGGCCATCCTCGACGCCAGCCGGCCGCGACGAGCGTTCCGGCGGATCACCGGTGCCGCGCTGGAACGGCTGCTGCCCGAACACGGCTTTGGATCTCGGACGATTCGGAGGAGGAATCGTCGGAGTAGGCTCTGTCCCGTGCTGATCGGCTTGTCATCGCGCTGGGATGTTCGGTCTGTTACGGCACGGCGACCGTGTTGCAGGCCCAGCGACGCGCTCGGTGAACTCCGGCGACAGCGATTCGGGAGTCGACGCGGCTCTGTTGCTCAGGGCGCTGCGGCAATGGCGCTACCTGTAGGTATCGGGCTGGACGGCCTTGGCTTCCTGCTGCAGATCGCGGCGTTTGGTATGGTGCCGATTTACGTCGTCGCCGCGGCGATCGCTGCGTCGCTCGCCGTCACCGCGATCGTGGCCGCGTGGGTGTTGTCCACGCGGTTGTCGGCGATGGAGTGGGCCGCTGTGGCGGTGGTGTGCGCAAGCCTGGCGATGCTCGGCGTCGCCGCTGGGCCGGAGGGCACCGGGCACGGCCCGCCCGGGCTGGGCTGGGCGTTGCTCGTGATCGCCGCCCTCGTGTTCGCCGCCGGCGCGGTCGCGGGGCGTTTGGGCGACCGGACCCGCGCGCTGGTGCTGGGGTTTGGGCCGGTGGGGCTTCGGAGTCGTCGAGATCGCCGTTCGGCTGATCGACTCGATCGCCTGACCCAGGCTTCGTTCTGTCCAATCCCGCCGTCTACGCGCTGGTCGCCGGCGGTGCCGCCGGCTTTCTGCTGCTCACCTCCGCATTGAGCCGGGGATCGGTGACCACGGCTGTCGCCGGGATGGTGGTCGGCGAAACGGTCGGTCCGGCCATGGTCGGAGTGGCCTGGCTGGGCGATCGCACCCGCCCGGGCCTGGGCTGGATGGTGGAGGCGGGGTTCGCGGTCGCCGTCATCGCGGCGCTCGCGTTGAGCCGGTTCGGCGAGGCACCCGAATCGGCCGACTCGTAATCACCGCCCGCGCTCTGCGGCTCAGGTTTTCGCGGCGTTGGATGTTGCCCGCCACCAGGCCGCGATGTAAAGCAGCTTATTGAGACCACCGAAGCCACCAGTACCCACAAGACGATCGTGAGGTCGATCCAGCTTCCGAACGCTGGCGAGCCCGGAAGTGCGTTTCGCAGCGGCACTACCGCAAACAGCATCGCCGCATACCAGGTTGTCATCGGCGACTGAAACCTGCGTGGGTCGCGAGCCGTCTGAACCGCAACAAATAAGCCAACTGCTGCGATCGCGACGAAGATGAGAAGGATGACGATCGCGAAGATCATCGTGCTGGCTGATCGCTGCAGCTGGACTACGTAGGGCGACAACGGATTAGCGTTATTTACCCGACCACCATGACTTTCCAGCCGGCCAGCCGATCGGCAAATGTCACGTTAACGCGTTCCGGCGTCTGCGCCGCGCCGGTGAACAGGGTGACCGTGATCGGCCCTGTGTAATAGCTGTCGAACGGCCAGCGTTCGACGTCGCGTGCCAAGGTCGAGCGGAACGGGAAAAACGCCGGGCAACATCCCCTTGGAGTAGGTGCGCCTGACCGGCGTCGTGACGGATGTGACTGCCACGGTGAGGTCTTGCTTGAGGCCGTCGGTCGCCGGATCCATCAACCCAGGTCCGGGCTTGATGACGAGGTCGCCGACGAGCTCGTTGTAGGTGTTGGCGATACTGACCACATTGAGCGTCACGGTTGTGCCGTCTGCTGGTTGGTGTGCCAACAGCTGGAAGACGTTGGGACTCTGACGCTATCGAAGTGCAGCACGGCGATCGTGATGATCATTACGCAGGCGACAACAACGGCGCGATGGTGGCAGTCTCATGCGCGGCTTCCACGGCGACCGCGAAGCTCGTGTTGTCGGGTTCAGGCGCCCGCAACTGTTCGGGGTGCGTCGCTGTTGCGACCTGCTCTTCGTCGCTGGTGACGCTGGTGCTCACTGAACCTCCTGCCGGAGGGGAGGTTCGCGATTGCGTGACTCTGAGGGCGTTTCACGGGATGCTTTGTTGCTCAAAGGAATTGCCACGGAAGAAGACAGCAACGCTAACCCACCAGCTCGACTTCTTCGCGGGACGTATCATAAGACGCTCGCGGGTAGCGCGGTTGTTGATCGCGGTGTACAGCGGAGCCGTCACCGCGGTGGTCAGGATGGCAAGCGCGCACAACATCGCGAACGCGTACGGGCCGATCAAATGTGCTTGGAGGCCGACCGATGCAATCGCGAGCTCGGTGACGCCGCGGCAATTCAGCAAGACGCCGAGTCCAGCCGAGGCGGAAACCGGCCAGCGTTGCATCCTGCCGGCCACAAGACCGACCGCGAATTTTGAGAGCGAAGCCGCGACGATGAGGGTCACCAGGCACGCGGGACCGCTCCATCGACACAGATCCCCTAGAACCTGCAGCGGCACCGACAGCGCGCTCGACACAAAGAACGCAGGGATGAGCATGTCAGCGACCGTGGCAATGGCCCGCTGCGATGCCTCATTGGCCAGCCCCGTGGGGAAGAACAGGCCGGCAAGCACGGCACCGAGTGCGGGGTGGAGGCCAAACACCTCGTTGCTGCTCCACCGACCAGCACATAAGCGAACACGGCCACCACGAACGGAGCGGTACTCAGCTGGGAAACGTGCGACCACCTCCGGAGGAGCCCCGGCAGCCGAACATCACCGTGAACAGCAACGCGGCGCCAGCGCACAGGCAGGCACCGAGAGCGCGCTCAAGTCTGTGGTCAGCAGGATCAACACGGTCACCAGCGCCCATGCCGCCGCGTCGGTCGCAACGGCAATGCGCAGCGCGACCCCCGGGATGGGTGCCGGGACCGCGAGATCCTTGATGATCAGCACGAGAACCGGAACGGCGGTGACGCTGAGCGCGATACCGATGAACAGCCACACGTGGAGCGGGTTGTGGTCGGGGCCGACCATCTGGTGCGCGAAGGGGAAAGCTGCTGCTGCGCAGACGACCACCGGAATCAGCACGCAGGGGAGTAGGTGCCAGAGCGGCGACCGCACGGTCTGTTGCTTGCTGTAGGTGCGCAGCTCGATTCCAACGAGGAACAGCAACAACAAGAGGCCGGCCTGGCCGACCGCTTCGATGAGAGATTTCGAAGTCGCGGACAGCACAACAGACTTCATGGAATGGGGCAGGACGGCCAGAATTGTGCCGATCATCAGGCCGAAAGCGATTATCCCAACTACCGCGGGCTGCTTGATCCGTCGAAACAGGTTTCCGACGAGCACTGAGCCGAGCAAGACGACGGCGAGCATGATCAGTGCCTGTAAGACGGCGCCGAGTGGCATTGTTGTGCCCCTATCTGAGGTCAATGTTCACGGAGGTGGGCGTGCAAGATCGCTATTCCACTCGCGGACAAGCGATTTGGTTTCACCAGGCCACTGGTCGCGTAGGTGCTGCGTTGCATCTTGGATAACGAGTCGTCTTCTGTATAGCGAGTGGCGGGACCGCCGGCGCGGCTCATGATGTGTTCTTTACGCTAGGAGGACAAGGCCATAACGATTTCCTTACAGCTGACTCGTCGCACCGGTCCTCGCTAACTCCGGGCAAGATCCCCATCAAGTCGCTACGCCGAGCGCCAAACGGGCGTGCGTGACTCGGGGCTTGTCCAGACGGCTCGACAAGCCTTCGCACGATTGCGCTCACATCGGGGCGCAGCCCCCGTTTGCCGGACCGGCGTGGGTGCAGCCTGCGAACTTGTCGGACGGTTTCGTCGCGGGGCTCATCGGAGCGCTTACGACCCATCGGCGGGGGCTCCACACCAGTTCCGCCTTCAGCAAGTACGCTCGAATTGTGCAGCGGCGAATCATGGGCATCGAAACGAATTCGGTGTCACCTGCACTTTCCACGGTCATCGCCGTCTCTCTCCCGACGAAGTGGCCCGCTACCTGTTCCGACGGGTCGTCTCGTGGGGCCGCAGCTCCAACGTTTTCCTGCGTAACGGCGCGCGGCTGTACCTGGACGTGGGCAGCCACCCCGAGTACGCCACCGCCGAGTGCGACAGCCTGGTGCAGCTGGTCACCCATGACCGCGCGGGCGAACGCGTGCTCGAAGACCTGCTGATCGACGCCGAGCAGCGGCTGGGCGACGAGGGCATCGGCGGCGACATCTACCTGTTCAAGAACAACACCGACTCGGCGGGCAACTCCTACGGCTGCCACGAGAACTACCTGATCGTGCGGGCCGGCGAGTTCTCCCGGATCTCCGACGTGCTGCTGCCGTTCCTGGTCACCCGCCAGCTCATCTGCGGCGCCGGCAAGGTGCTGCAAACCCCGAAGGCCGCCACTTTCTGCCTGTCAGCCAGCGCGCCGAGCACATCTGGGAGGGCGTCTCCTCGGCCACCACCCGTAGCCGCCCGATCATCAACACCCGCGACGAGCCGCACGCCGACGCCGAGAAGTACCGGCGCCTGCACGTCATCGTCGGCGACTCCAACATGTGCGAGTCCACGACCATGCTCAAGGTGGGCACCGCGTCCTGGTGCTGGAGATGATCGAGGCCGGCGTGGCGTTCCGGGACTTCTCCCTGGACAACCCGATCCGCGCTATCCGCGAGGTCAGCCACGACACCACCGGCCGACGGCCGGTGCGCTTGGCCGGTGGACGCCAGGCCAGCGCGCTGGACATCCAGCGGGAGTACTACGCCCGGGCGGTCGAGCACCTCGCCAGACACGCGAGCCCAATGCCCAGATCGAGCAGGTCGTCGACCTGTGGGGCGCCAGCTGGACGCGGTGGAAAGCCAGGACTTCGCGAAGGTCGACACCGAAATCGACTGGGTGATCAAGCGCAAGTTGTTCCAGCGCTACCAGGACCGCTACGACATGGAGATGTCCGCACGCGAAGATCGCCCAGCTCGACCTGGCCTACCACGACATCAAGCGCGGCCGCGGCGTCTTCGATCTACTGCAGCGCAACGGTCTGGTCGACGCGGATCACCACCGACGAGGAGATCGACGCGGCCGTCGACCAGCCGCCCCAGACCACGCGGGCCCGGCTGCGGGGTGAGTTCATCAGCGCCGCCCAAGAGAGCGGACGCGACTTCACCGTCGACTGGGTGCACCTGAAGCTCAACGACCAGGCTCAGCGCACGGTGCTGTGCAAGGATCCGTTCCGGTCGGTCGACGAGCGCGTCAAAAGGCTGATCGCCAGCATGTAGTGCAACGCGATCGTTTCGAATCGCGTTGCAGTAGAAGCTATTTCGGATAGTTAGCCCGGTGCCCGCGGCGAGAACAGCTCCTCGCCGGAGCGCGCTATGGCTAACGGTTGGTGGGTGTGCGCGCCCAACCCGGATCGGCTTTACCACACCCCTAAGCTGCAACAGTGGCGGTATCCAAAGTCGAACGATTGATGAACCTCGTCATCGCACTGCTCAACCTCGTCATCGCGTTGTTGTCCACCCGCAGCTACATCACCGCGGAGAAAATCCGGTCCAGCGTGGCTGGATACGCGGACAGCGCCAGCGACGAGGCGTTTTCGCGAATGTTCGAGCGCGACAAGAACGAGCTCCGCGACCTGGGCATCCCGCTGGAAACCGGCCGGGTGTCGTCCTACGACCCGGTCGAGGGCTATCGGATCAACCGGGACGCCTATGCGCTGCCCGCTGTCGAGTTGACGGGCGACGAGGCCGCTGCCGTCGCGGTGGCCACCCAGCTCTGGGAGTCGCCCGAGCTGATCACCGCCACGCAGGGCGCACTGCTGAAGCTGCGTGCCGCCGGTGTAGACGTCGACCCGGACGCGCCGGTCGCCATCGCGTCGCCGGCCGGCAGCGCCGGACTGCGCGGATCGGAAGACGTGCTGAACGCGTTGCTGGCGGCGGTCACGGCTGGGCAGGCCGTGCAGTTTCCGCATCGGCCCTCGCGGGCCGAGCCGTACACCGTGCGCACCGTCGAGCCGTGGGGCGTGATCACCGAAAAAGGACGCTGGTATCTGGTCGGGCATGACCGCGACCGCGGCGCCACCCGCACCTTTCGGTTGTCCCGCATCGGCGCCGAGGTGACCCTGATCGGCTCCGCCGGCGAAGTCACCCGCCCCAAGGACGTCGACCTGCGTGACATCGTCGCCAAAGCCGTCGGCGATGCGCCAACGGGCGTGCGCGCTCAGGTCTGGGTGGCCGAAGGTCGGGCCACCGCACTGCGACGCGCCGGAACACCGGTGGGCTCCCGGCCGGTCAACGGCCGCGACGGCGACGTCATCGAGGTGGACATCGGAACCACCGACCGGCTGGCGCGCGACATCGCCGGGTACGCCGCCGATGCGGTCGTGCTGGAACCCACAACGCTGCGCGACGAGGTGCTGAGTCTGCTGCGCGCCCACGTAGGGGAGGAGCGGGTATGACACCCGTGTCGACGCGGCTGGTGCGCCTGCTGAACATGGTGCCGTATTTCCAGGCCAATCCGCGGGTCACCCGCGCTCAAGCCGCCTCTGACCTGGGTGTTTCGGTCAAACAGCTGGACGAGGACCTCGACCAGCTGTGGTTGTGCGGCCTGCCCGGCTACGGCCCGGGCGACCTGATCGACTTCGAATTCACCGGCGACACCATCGAGGTGACGTTCTCCGCGGGGATGGACACCCCGCTGCAGCTCACCTCGCCGGAGGCCACCGGGTTGCTGGTGGCGTTGCGTGCGCTCGCCGACATCCCGGGCGTGGTCGACCCGGAGGCGGCGCGCAGTGCCATCGCCAAGATCGAGACGGCCGCGGGAGCGGCCGGACACGGCAACGACGTCTCCGCCGTCGACGAGCCGGCGCCGGCCGAGAGTCAGGCCGCGGCCGCGGTGCGCGCCGCGGTCCGCGACAACCGGGCGCTCAGTATCGACTACTACGCCGCCTCGCACGACACGCTGTCCACCCGAATCGTCGACCCCATCCGGATCGTGCTCGTCGGAGGTCACAGCTACGTCGAGGCGTGGTCACGAGAATCCGAAGGTGTGCGGCTCTTCCGGTTCGACCGCATCGTCGACGCCTCGGTGCTCGACGAGCCTTCTGCGCCACCGGAACCCGCGATCCAAGCGCCGCCGGACACGTCGTTGTTCGACGCCGATCCGGCGCTCCCGTCGGCGACGCTGCGCCTGTCACCCGCAGCCTCGTGGATGTTCGAGTACTACCCGATGCGGCTGCTGCAGGAACTGCCCGACGGCTACTGCGAAGCGGCCATGACCTACGCCTCCGAAGACTGGATGGCCCGCCAGGTACTGGGGCTGGGGTCGGCGGTGCGGGTGCTCGGTCCGGATTCGCTCGCCGCGCGAGTGGCCCGGGACGCCGCGGCCGCGCTGGAGGCCTACCAGGCTGTGGCGCGCTCCGGCTGATCAGACGGCGGCTGCGGTAGCATCGTGGGGACGTGTGGAGGTAAACACAAGTGAACGCTCTTGGCCCGTGGCACCTGGCTATCATCGCGGTCCTGTTGGTGGTTTTGTTCGGCGCCAAGCGGCTTCCCGACGCGGCACGTTCACTGGGCAAGTCCTTGCGGATCTTCAAGTCCGAGGTTCGTGAACTGCAAAGCGACAGCAGGCCCGAAACGTCCGCCCCCCAAGCCGCGCCGGCTCAGCCGGTGCATTCCGAGCGGGTAGAGCCGCCGGCGGCTGACGGTCGCTCGGCCTAGCCCGGCACCGCCGACACGGCGCCCGAGCGCCTATCACCGTGCGCACCACCGGTTTATTCAGACGGCTCGATCCGCGATCCCGTCGCAGCCGCACCAATCCCGACGCGACCATGTCGCTCGTCGCACATCTCACCGAGCTGCGGTCGCGGTTGCTGATCTCGCTGGCCGTGATCATTGTGACCACCGCGTTCGGCTTCGTCTGGTATTCGCACCCGATGTTCGGAATGGAAAGCCTCGGCGAGTGGCTGCGCCACCCGTATTGCGCGTTGCCGGCGTCCGCCCGGGCCGACATCGCCAACGGTCAGTGCCGGTTGCTGGCGACCGCACCCTTCGACCAGTTCATGCTGCGGCTGAAAGTCGCGCTGACGGCAGGCATCGTGCTGGCCTGCCCGATGTGGCTGTACCAACTCTGGGCGTTCATCACCCCGGGGCTGTACAAGAAGGAAAAACGTTTCGCGGTCGCATTCGTGGTGCCGGCGGCGTTGCTCTTCATCGCCGGTGCGGTGCTGGCCTATGTGGTGGTGTCCAAAGCGCTGCAATTCCTGTTGACCGTGGGCAGCGACGTGCAGGTGACGGCGCTCTCCGGCGACCGCTATTTCGGTTTCCTGATCAATCTGCTGCTGGTGTTCGGGGTGAGCTTCGAATTCCCGCTGCTGGTGGTGATGCTCAACTTCGTCGGCATCTTGACCTACGCGCGGCTGAAGTCGTGGCGCCGGGGCCTGATCTTCGCGATGTTCGTATTCGCGGCGGTATTCACCCCGGGCTCCGACCCGTTCTCCATGACGGCGCTGGGACTGACGCTGACGTTGCTGCTCGAACTGGCCATCCAGATCGCCCGCGTGCACGACAGACGCAAGGCCAGGCGCGAAGCGCTGACCACCCTCGACGACAACGAAGCGTCGGTCCTCGACCCGCCGTCCGCGGTCGAAACGCCCTCTGCGGTCGGGGCGCCGTCGAGCATCGCCGGACCTCATGACGACATCACCTGACCCCGCGAGTCTGCCCGACACGACGATGCAGAGCGAAGCGATGAGGAGGAGTGGCGGCGACGACACGGGTGAATTGGCCCGGTTCGCCGCGGAAGTGGAATTCGAGCTCGACCCCTTCCAGCGACGCGCCTGCGCGGCATTGGAGAAGGGCCACGGCGTGCTGGTGTGCGCGCCGACCGGAGCCGGCAAGACCATCGTCGGCGAATTCGCGGTGCACCTGGCATTGGCGTCCGGCGGCAAGTGTTTCTACACCACACCGATCAAGGCGCTGAGCAACCAGAAGCACAACGACTTCGTGGCGCGCTACGGCAAAGAGCAGATCGGGCTGCTGACCGGCGATATGTCGGTGAATGCCGACGCTCCGGTGGTGGTGATGACCACCGAAGTGCTGCGCAACATGTTGTACGCGGATTCGCCTGCGCTGCGCGGACTTTCGTATGTGGTGATGGACGAGGTGCACTTCCTTGCCGACCGGATGCGCGGGGCGGTGTGGGAGGAGGTGATCCTGCACCTGCCCGACGACGTGCGGCTGGTCAGCCTGTCGGCGACGGTGAGCAATGCCGAAGAATTCGGCGGCTGGATTCAGACCGTGCGCGGCGACACCTCGGTGGTGGTCGACGACCACCGACCGGTTCCGCTGTGGCAGCACATGCTGGTCGGCAAGCGGCTCTTCGACCTGTTCGACTACAGTGCTCAAACCGGTGCTCCAGGCGCCACAGACCGTCGGCACGCGGTCGTCGACCCGAACCTGTTGCGCCACATCGCCCATCGCCGTGAGGCTGACCGGTTGTCCGACTGGCGCGGTCCGCGCCATGGAGGCGGCCGCGGAGGCTCCGGACGCCCGGAACGGTCGGGTTTCTACCGCCCGCCGTCGCGCCCGGACGTCATCAGCATGCTCGACGCGGACGGTCTGCTGCCGGCGATCACATTCGTGTTTTCCCGGGTCGGTTGCGACGCCGCGGTGGCGCAGTGTCTGCGCTCGTCGCTGCGCCTGACCACCGAGGAGGAGCGGGCGCAGATCGCCGAGGTGATCGACCACCGCTGCGGCGAGCTCGAGGATTCCGACCTGGCCGTACTCGGCTACTACGAATGGCGGGAGGCGCTACTGCGCGGCATCGCCTCGCATCACGCCGGCCTGCTGCCGGTATTCCGGCACACTGTCGAGGAGTTGTTCACCGCCGGGCTGATCCGGGCCGTCTTCGCCACCGAGACACTGGCATTGGGTATCAATATGCCGGCCCGCACGGTTGTGCTGGAGCGGTTGGTGAAGTACAACGGCGAACAGCATCTGCCGCTGACGCCCGGCGAGTACACCCAACTCACCGGCCGGGCCGGCCGGCGCGGCATCGACGTCGAGGGTCACGCCGTGGTGCTCTGGCATCCCGGCGAGGACACCACCGAACCGTCCGAGGTCGCGGGTCTGGCGTCGACGCGAACCTTCCCGCTGCGCAGTTCGTTCGCGCCGTCGTACAACATGACGATCAACCTGGTGAACCGGGTGGGCACCGAGCAGGCGCACCGACTGCTGGAGCAGTCGTTCGCGCAGTATCAGGCCGACCGTTCGGTGGTGAGCCTGGTCCGCGGCGTCGAGCGCGGACAGCAGATGCTCGACGAGGTCGCGGCCGAACTCGGTGGCAACGATGCGCCGATCCTCGAATATGCCCGGCTGCGCGAGCAGATCAGCCAGCACGAGCGCGCGCAGGCCCGAGCATCGCGGCTGCAACGCCGGCAAGCCGTCAACGACGCGCTGACGGCCCTGCGCCGCGGCGACATCATCACGATCACCCACGGACGACGAGGCGGGCTGGCCGTGGTGCTGGAGCCGGCCCGTGACAGCACCGACCCGCGGCCCTTGGTGCTGACCGAAAACCGTTGGGCGGGAAGGATTTCATCGGCGGACTACTCCGGTGAGTCGGCTCCGGTCGGGTCGATGACGTTGCCCAAGCGCGTCGAACATCGGCAACCTCGGGTTCGCCGCGACCTGGCGTCGGCGCTGCGTTCGGCCGCCGCCGGCTTGTCGGCGCCCGGTGACCGTCGTGGCAAGCGGACCGAAGGCCGGGACGCCGACCCGGAACTCGCAAAGCTGCGGGAGAAGATGCGTCGTCACCCGGCCCACCGGGAGGCCGATCGCGAGACCCGGACCCGGGTCGCGGAGCGCTACCTGCGGATCGAACGCGAGAACGCCGCACTGCAGCAGAAGGTCGCCGCCGCCACCAACTCGCTGGCCCGCACCTTCGACCGGATCGTGGGACTGCTCACCGAGCGCGGCTTCATCGCCCTGACTGACGGCAGGCCCACGGTGACCGACGACGGCCGGCTACTGGCCCGGATCTACAGCGAGAGCGACCTGCTGGTTGCCGAATGCCTGCGCACCGACGCCTGGACCGGGCTCAAGGACGCCGAGTTGGCCGGTGTGCTGTCGTCGGTGCTGTACGAAACGCGTGGCGGGGACGGACCCGGGGCGCCGCGAAACGATCAGGTCCCCACTGCGCGGCTCCGGCAGGCACTGACGCAGACGCGGCGCCTTTCAGACCAACTGCGCGCCGATGAGCATCGTCATCGCATCACCCCGAGCCGCGAACCCGACGACGGATTCGTCGCGGCCATCCACCGGTGGGCCAGCAACGGCGACCTGGTCACCGCTCTGGCCGCCGCCGACTCCGAGGGCACCGGATCGGCGCTGTCGCCCGGGGATTTCGTCCGGTGGTGTCGACAGGTGCTTGACCTCCTGGACCAGGTCCGCAACGCCGCCCCCCAACCAGAGCTGAGGGCGACCGCCAAACGCGCGATCGATGCGATTCGGCGCGGCGTCGTGGCAGTTGACGCCGGGTAGGCTGAGCCGAGGTTACGGTTGCCTAGGGCGATCGACGCGAGGACTGCAATCAGCACTGAGAGGACCGAGACACGATGAGCGGACCGCAGGGAACCGACCCGACGCAGCCGTGGCAGCCGCCTCAGGGTGAAGGTCAGAAATCCGGCGAGGATCAGACCCAGCAGGCGTCCCCCTGGCAGCACCAACCGGGCAGCGACCAGGCCTGGCAGGCCTCCGGCGGCGAGCAGCAGACCTGGCAGGCGCCCGCATACACGCCCACCGAGTACGGGCAGTACCAGCAGCCGGCCGCCGAGTACTACCCCCCTTCGCCGACGTACCCGCAGGGTTACCCCCAGCAGGGCCAGTACCCCGGCCAGACCGCCCCCTACGGCCAGCCGAGCGCCTACGGCCAGCCGGGCCAGTACGGCCAGCCGGGTCCATACGGCCAACCAGGCCAGTACGGTCAGCCAGGCCAATACCCGCAGCCCGGTCAGTACGCGGGGCCGTACGCGCAACCGCCCGCCGGCCCGAAGCGTTCGAAGAAGACGATCGGCACCGTCGTCGGTCTGCTGGTCGCCGCCGCCATCGCGGTGTTCTTGGTGCTGGGTTTTTGGGCGCCGGGATTCCTGGTGACCACCAAGCTGGACGTCAACAAGGCCAACGCGGGCGTGCAGCAGATCCTGACCGACAGCACCAACGGCTACGGCGCGAAGAACGTCAAAGACGTCAACTGCAACCCCGGTAAGGGAAATCCGACCGTCAAAAAGGGCGCCAGCTTCGACTGCGACGTCAGCATTGACGGCACCAAGCGCTCGGTGACCGTGACGTTCCAGGACAACAAGGGCACCTACGAGGTGGGCCGGCCCAAGTAGCGCCGGCTCACGGCGCGGGCAGCGCGTCGAGCGCCTTCTGCAGTCGGGCGACCGATGACCCGACCCCGAGTTGGGTGGCGAGATCAGCGACCCGTGGCGGGTCGACGGCGACCAGGGGCAGCGCGTCGGTGGCCGTCGAGAACGTGACCGGCGCGTCGGTGGCCACCTGCACCACCGGCCAGGCCGCCTCGATGTAGTCGGCAGCCGCCCGCAACTTTGCCCTGACGCCTTTGGCCAGTGCGGATTTGGGGTCGTCGACCGCTGCCAGGATGGCCTCCAGCGAGCCGTATTGTGCCAGTAGCGTCGCGGCGGTCTTCTCACCGACGCCCGGTACGCCGGGCAGCCCGTCGGACGGGTCGCCACGCAGTAGCGCCAACTCGGCGTAGCCTTCGCCGGCCCGATCGGCGGGAACGCCGTAGCGCTCGGCCACCTCGGCGGGTCCCAGCAGCGTCGCGTTGCTCAGACCGCGACCGAGGTAGAGCACCCGGATGGCGACCGGTGCGTCGCGAACGACCTGCAGCAGGTCGCGGTCGCCGCTCACAACGACCACCGGATCGCGTCGCTCCTGAGCGGCCAGCGTGCCGATCACGTCGTCGGCTTCGTAACCCGGGGCACCGCCGGTGCAGAGGCCGAACGCGTCGAGAATCTCGGCGATCATCTCGACTTGCGGCGACAGCTCGTCTGGTACTTCCTCGACATCGGCTTGCCCGCTTGGGTTTTCCTCTTCGACCCGATGCGCTTTGTACGACGGGATGCGCTCGACCCGGAACTGCGGACGCCAGTCCAGATCCAGGCAGACCACCAGCCGGCCTGGTCTGTGTCGGGTGATCACGGTGGCCACCGAATCCAGGAAGCCGCGGACCGCGTTGACCGGTCGGCCGTCGGGGGCGGTGATCGAGGACGGGACGCCGAAGAACGAGCGAAACCACATGCTGGCGCCGTCGAGCAGCAGCAGCGGTGCGGACATGTCCGTCATCCTGCCAGTAGCCTGAAGCCCATGGGTTCTGACCGCTTCGACGCAGACGTCTACCGCCGCCGGGTGGCGGCCGCGACCGCCGCCACCGCGAAAGCCGGCCTGGCGGGGCTGGTGATCACCCCGGGATATGACCTGCGTTATCTGATCGGCTCACGCGCGCAGACCTTCGAACGCCTCACGGCGCTGGTGCTGCCGGTCTCCGGTGACCCGACGATCGTCATACCGCGACTGGAATTGGCGTCGCTGAAACAGTCGGCTGCCACCGATCTTGGCGTGACGGTGCGGGATTGGGTCGACGGCGACGATCCCTACCAGCTGGTCGCGGCCGCCGTGGGTGGCGCTCCGGCAGCGACGGCGGTCACCGATTCGATGCCCGCGTTGCATCTGTTGCCGCTGGCCGATGTGCTCGGCACGCTGCCGGTGCTGGCCACCGATGTGTTGCGCGAGCTACGGATGGTCAAGGACGCCGCCGAGATCGACGCGCTGCGCAAGGCCGGTGCAGCCATCGACCGGGTGCACGCCAGGGTGCCGGAGTTTTTACTGCCCGGACGGACCGAGGCGGACGTCGCCGCCGACATCGCCGAAGCCATTGTCGCCGAAGGACATACGGAGGTGGCATTCGTCATCGTCGGCTCCGGCCCGCACGGCGCCGATCCGCATCACGAATACTCCGATCGCGAGATCCAGGTCGGCGACATCGTCGTCGTGGACATCGGCGGCCCCTATGCTCCGGGATACAACTCCGACTCGACGCGTACCTACAGCATCGGTGATCCGAGTCCCGAAGTGGCGCAGCACTATTCAGTTCTGCAGCGGGCGCAGCAGGCGGCCGTCGAGGCGGTGCGTCCCGGGGTGACCGCCGAGCAGATCGACGCCGCAGCCCGCGACGTGCTGGCCGAAGCGGGGCTCGCCGACTACTTCGTGCACCGCACCGGCCACGGCATCGGACTCTCGGTGCACGAGGAGCCCTACATCGTCGCGGGCAACGACCTCCCGCTGCAGGCGGGTATGGCGTTTTCCATCGAGCCCGGGATCTACTTCCCGGGTCAGTGGGGAGCCCGGATCGAAGACATCGTGGTGGTGGCCGAAGACGGCGCCCAACCGGTCAATCACCGTCCGCACGAACTGATCGTGGTGTCCGTCTAGCCGCGAGAAGTCAAGCACTGCGACCGCTCTGAGTATTAGGCTCACACGATGACCGATCACGACCGCGCCGCGGCCCGCCGAGAAATCACCAACGCTTTCATGAACGCGCTGGAACGACGGCACGAAGTGCTTGACCTGATCGTGGATGCCGACGACAGACCGTCCGCGGTCGACGGCATCGTCGAGTTGCTCGGCACCTCACGGTTGGGTGCTGAAGCGGTGATCGGCATGTCGTTCGATCAACTGACCAAAGACTCGCGCAAGATCATCGCCGCCGAGCTCGAGGACCTGAACAACATCTTGAGTTTCACGTTCAAGGACCGGCCGGCCAGCTCGGGCGACACGATGGTGCTGCGGCCATTCTCCGGCAAGTCCGACCATGACATTTTCGCCGCACGCACCAAGGACATCGGCGCCAAAGGTGACGGCTCGGGTGCTCCCGCCGCTGACCTCGATGACGAAATCCGTTCCGCGGAAGAGCGATTCGATGCCGAAGAAGCGGCCTGGTTCGTCGCGGTCGACGGTGACGACAAGGTCGGCATGGTGTTCGGCGAGCTCGAAGGCCAAGAGGTGCACGTCCGGATCTGGATCCACCCGGACTACCGGCACCGCGGCTACGGCACTGCCGCGCTGTCCAAGTCACGACCGGAGCTGGCGGCGTACTTCCCCGCGGTGCCTTTGGTGATCCGGGCGCCCGGCGCCACGCTCGTCTAGCGGGTTAGTCGGTTTTGCGGGTGAGCAGATCTGAAGACCCGAGCACCCGCTCGACCTGAACTTCGATGACCACCCGTCGCGGGTTCTCCCGTGGCGTGCGGTAGCGCTGCGCGTAACGCAGCTCGGCGTCGCGCACGGCTTCGGAGTCGCGGTTGACGCTGGCCCGACCCTCCAACGACAGCCAGCGCGCCCCGTCGACCTGACTGAGCACAGCGACCTCGCCGCGGTCGGCGTTGACCGCCTTCTGTGAGCCACCGGTGGTGATCACGCGGGCGATGTGGGTCTTCGGATCGAAGGTGAAGCCGACCGCCACGACGTGCGGCGAATTGTCGGCGCGCAACGTGGTCAGCATGGCGAGGTGACGCTCGGTCAGAAATGCCAGCGCATCGTTGGTCAGCCGGGCAGTGGAGTTCGCCATCAACACTCACGCTAGCGCAGGACATAATCGCAGCCGTGGATGACACGGGCGCACCGACAGTGCTGATTCTCGGCGGCCGGAGCGAAATCGGCGTCGAACTCGCGGTGAGGCTGGCCCCCGGCGCGTCGATCGTGCTGGCGGCCCGCCGGGCCGACCGGCTCGACGACCAGATCGGGGCGGTCCGCGCGGCCGGGGCGGCGCGGGTGGCATGCGTCGAATTCGACGCGGACGACGTGGAATCGCACGGCTCGCTGGTCGATTCGATCATCGCCGAGTACGGCCCGATCGACACCGCGGTGCTGGCGTTCGGCGTGCTCGGCGACCAGAGTCGCGCCGAGACCGATGCCGCGCACGCCGTTGCCGTCGTCCACACCGACTACGTCGCGCAGGTCAGCATGCTCACCCACCTGGCCGCCGCGATGCGGCAGGCCGGTCGGGGAGCGCTGGTGGTGTTCTCGTCGGTGGCCGGAGTTCGGGTACGTCGCGCCAACTATGTGTACGGGTCGGCGAAGGCAGGCCTGGACGGTTTCGCCAGCGGGTTGGCCGATGCGCTGCACGGGACCGGTGTACGGCTGTTACTGGTGCGGCCGGGCTTCGTCATCGGCCGGATGACGCAGGGTATGACACCGGCGCCGCTGTCCAGCACGCCGGCCCAGGTGGCCACACGGACCGCAAAAGCGCTGGCCAAGGGCCGACGGACGGTGTGGGTTCCCTGGACGTTGCAGCCGGTGTTCTTCGGTTTCCGGCTGCTTCCGCAGTGCATCTGGCGACGGATGCCGCGGTAATCGCCATGCGGTCATGTAGCCGACCGTGTCCGCGTAGCATCCTGGCCAGCGAGAGGCCGGGTGGTTCTCATGACGCAACAGCGGTCACCGAAGGTCGCCATCATCGGCGCCGGAATGTCGGGCCTGTGCATGGCGGTCAAGCTGCAGGACGCCGGCATCGACTCCTACACCATCTTCGAGAAAGCCCAGGACGTCGGAGGCACGTGGCGTGACAACACCTATCCCGGCCTCACCTGCGACGTGCCTTCTCGTTACTACTCCTACTCATTTCGTCCCAACCCGCAGTGGTCGCATGTGCTGCCGCCCGGACCTGAGATACGCGCCTATTTTCAGCGGGTGGCCAACGAGTACGGCATTCGTCGGCACATACGGTTCGGTGTCGATGTCACCGCCGCCGAGTACGACGACGGAACATGGCGGCTCACTACCGACGCGGGCCAGGAGACCTTCGACGTACTCGTCACCGCGACGGGAGTTCTGCGGGTGCCTCGCCACCCGGACATTGCCGGGCTCGAGACGTTTGCCGGTCCGGCGTTTCACTCGTCGCGATGGGATCACTCGATCTCGCTGGCGGACAAGCGGATCGGCCTGATCGGGACAGGGTCGACCGGTGTCCAGATTGTCGCGGAGCTCGGCGGCACGGTTCGCCAGCTGACGGTCTTCCAACGCACCGCGCAATGGGTCTACCCATTCCCCAATGGCCGTTACTCGGCGCTCACCAAATACGCCTTGTCGCGGTTTCCGAAGCTGAATACGCTGGCGTACCGGTTCTGGGGGTTGGTGTTCAGGCGCCTGTTCGGTCGCGCTCCCATCCGTCCGGGTTTGCGACGTCGCTTCGTGCAGGCCGAGTGCCGGTGGAACTTGCGGCTGTCGGTGCGCGACCCACAGTTACGGGCCAAACTCACTCCCACGGACCAGCCGATGTGTAAGCGGCTGGTCATGGCCGGACATTTCTACCGGTCCGTGCAACAGCCCGGCGTCGAGGTCGTAACCGATCCGATCGACCACATCGAACCCCGTGGCGTCGTCACCGCCGATGGCCGGCTGCACGAGTTGGACCTGCTGGTTTATGCCACCGGATTCGACGCCCGCGCCTACGTGCGTCCGCTGACGGTCATCGGGGAAGGTGGGCGGACTTTGGACGAGGTGTGGGCCGACGGTCCGACGGCCTACCGGTCGATCGCGGTGCCGGGGTTTCCCAACATGTTCATGCTGATGGGCCCGCATTCGCCGATCGGCAACCAGTCACTGATACCGATCGCGGAGGACCAAGCCGACTATGCGACGTGGTGGATCAACAAGATCCGCGACGGAGTGGTCCACGCCGCCGCGCCGACTGAAGCGGCGACCAAGGAGTACAACGAAAGTATGAAAGCGGCTATGCCGCAAACGATTTGGCTGTCCGGGTGCAACAGCTGGTATCTGGGCAAAGATGGGCTGCCCGAGCTCTTCCCGTGGACACCGGAAACCCATCGCGAACTGCTTCGCCAGCCGCAGCTGACGGATTTCGATGTGCGCCCCGGGTGAGGATCACGACGTTCCGGCGTTAGAGACCTTCGTCGTCGGGATCCTCGCCCACGGCTGCCTTGGGCGAGTCCGCGTCGAAAACCAGTCCCATCGGCGCCAGCACCCGTAGCGCCGTGTCGGCGACGACTTCGTCGAGGTCGCAGACGAGTATCGAGCGCCACGGTGTCACGACCAGCGGTGCCTCGATCGCGGCCAGGTACTCGGCGACCCGCGCGGGCAGCACGCCCTGCGGCACCGCGGCACTCAGCGCCACCCGGCCGTCGTCCTGCTCGATCCAGCCCACCGGTGAGCGGGCGACCTTTCGAAAGCTTTCACCGAGCTCGGCACCAGGCAGGAGTTGCGAAGGATCTGCCAATTCGCTTACCCGCGCGGCGTTCCCGCGGACGGCGACAAAGCGCACGGCAACGGCAATCACGGTGTCGACCACCTCGCGGGCGGTCAGCCGAACACCGGTGTCGCGTCCGGCCAGCACCAGGGCGACGTGGTCGTCGACCGCATGTACTCCGACGTCGGCACCCAGGCCGGACACATCGTCGCGCCCGTCGTCGATGCTGAACAGGAAACGGTCTGGCAGCTGCGCCAACACCGGCTCAGCCCGGATTGCGGCATCCAGATCCGTGACCCACGCCCGCACATCGACGACGCCGCCCACCCTGCCGGACAGCGGTGAGGCGACGATGGTGCAGTTCGAGGAGGGCAGCAGGCCCGCCTCGGCCACCGCTGCGGCCACCGCCTCGGCATCGGTGATCTGCCGGATCAGCAGATTGCCGCGGCCGGTCAGTTCCAGCTCCGCCGAGCCGAAAGCCGCTGAGGTATGGGCCAGGGCTACCAACTGGGCGGCGGTCAGCCTGCCGCCGGGCAACCTGATTCGCGCCAGCGACCCGTCGGCTAGGTCGTTCAGGAAGTCGTGGTTCAGGAAGTCGTGGTTCAGGACGTCCCCGCTCGCCGCGCATAGGCTTTGCGCTTGTCGACCTCGACGTCGCTGGTGAAGACGCGGCCCGTCCCCAACGCGCGTCCCAACGCCTCAGCCACCCGCAGCGGCATCACACGCTGAACCGTGACGGTCGCGCCGATCGAACGGGGCACGAGCACGCGCGGCCTCGGTTTGGCGATCACCCCGGCGATTGCGCGGGCGACATCATTCGGCTCGGCATTCTTGAAGCCCTTCGCGTGCCCGATGCCGGCAACCATTTCGGTATTGGTCAGAGTCGGCATGATCGCCGAGAAGTGCACACCGCTCCCACGGTTTTCCATGCGGACGGTGTCGGTGTAGCCCAGCACGGCATGCTTTGTCGCGCAATAGGTTGCGATGCCCTCGGTCGGTAGCAGGCTGCCCAGCGACGCGATGTTGATGATGTGACCGTGACCGCGAGGCAGCATCCGCTGTGCCGCCAGCTTGGTTCCGAGGATCACCCCGTAGACGTTCACATCGAGCAGTCGCTGCGTGGCGGCGTCGGCTTCGTCGACCGCGCTGCCGACCGCGATGACCCCGGCGTTGTTCACCAACACGTCCACGGTCCCGAGGCGCTCTTCAACGGCGTCGAGAAATTCGGTAAAAGACCGTCGATCTGTCACGTCCAATCGGCGGCCGAACTCGAGGCCCATTTGGTTGGTTGCCTCTTTGACGGCTGATCGATCGATATCGCCGATCGCGACCTTGGCGCCCATGGCGTGCAGAACGGTCGCCGTAGCCAGACCGATCCCGCGCGCACCGCCGGTGATGGCGACGACCTTGTCGGCAACAGAGGAACGTTTCATCGTTGGGTGCTCCTTCGTGTTTCGGGCTAAAGCCTAGGCGCCGGCAGCCTCTAGACTGGGGTGATGCCACTGACCTTTGCAGACGTCGCCAAGGCGGAGTTCGTTCTGCTGACCACGTTCACCAAGGACGGCCGTCCCAAGCCGACAGCGATCTGGGCTGCCAACGACGGCGACCGCCTGCTGGTCATCACCGGGGCAAAGTCGTGGAAGGTCAAGCGGATTCGCAACAACCCAAGGGTCACGCTGGCGATCTGCGATAGGGGCGGACACCCGAAAAGCGAGGCCATCGAAGCGACCGCGACGATTCTGGATAAGTCGCAGACCGGTGTCGTCTACGACGCCATCGGAAACGAGTACGGCCTGCTCGGCAAGGCGTTCAATCTGTTCAGCAAGCTGCGCGGCGGCATGAACAACAACGTCGGCCTGGAATTGCGCCCGGCCTGATTCAGGCTTCGCTTCGTAGGTGTTCGTCGAAGAACGCGAAGACACGCGACCACGCATCTTGGGTGGCGGCCTCGTTGTAGCCGAATCCGGCGATGCGCAGCAGTGGTTGGGCAGGATTCTTGTTGGCGAAGCTGTGACCCACCTTCGGGTAGGACTTGACGTCGTTGGTGATGCCCTTGTCGTCGAGCACCCGCTGCAGCTTCTCGGGCGCCCCTCGGCCGGTCGGGTCCCGGTGGCCGAAACTGGCGACGATCGGGCACGCCCCTTCTAAGGTTTCGCTGAGCTCGCGGGGCAGCGGCACCCCGTAAAACGGCGCTGAGGCGTCGAAGCCCTTGGCCGACATGACAAGTGCGAACTGTCCGCCCATGCAGAACCCAGCGATACCCACTCTGCCGGTGCATTCCGGCAACGCTTTGAGGTGGTCGCGGGCCGCCAGCACGTCGTCGAGCGCGCGCCCACGCTTGGTCAGCACGTCGCGTATCACCTTGGTGACGCAGCGCGCCCAGCCGCCCCGGGCGAACATGTTCGGGGTCAGCGCGACGAAACCGCCCGCGGCCACGCGGCGGTTGATCGACTCTTTGTCCGGTCCGTAGCCGAACGCGTCGTGAATGATCACCACGCCGGGCCAGGGGCCCGGGCCGTCAGGAACGTCGAGCAGCGCGTCGATCGGGCCGGCCGGGGTGTTGATCTCGATTGTCGTCACGTCCGCCATCTAACCGGTTGAGGAGGGTCTGCGGAACTCCCGCGGCGGTCTGCGACGTTGCGATCTCATGGTGTCGCGACTCTTTCTGCTCTACGTCGTCGCCGAGCTCGCCGTCGTGGTGACGCTCGCGTCGACGATCGGGCTCGGCTGGACCCTGTTGTTGCTGCTGGTCGCGTTCGGCGGGGGATTGGCGCTTGCGGGCTCGCAACTCAAGGTGCAGCTCAACCGGCTGCGGTCGGGGTTGAACGCCAGCCAGTCGAGGCTGGCCGCCGACGGTATGGCGGTCGCACTCGGAACCCTGCTCGTGGTGATGCCGGGCCTGTTGAGCAGCGTCGCCGGATTGCTGCTGTTGCTGCCGCCGACCCGGGTCGCCGCCCGCCCGCTGCTCACCGCGATCACGGTCCGCGGCCTCGGTCGGCGCATCCCACTGATCACGGTCACCGGGGTCGGCCCGTACCACCGGCCGCCGCGACCGGACTACATCGACGGTGAGGTCATCGATGTCTCCGACGTCACCGAGGTACCTGATCCGCCGTCCCTGCCACGCTCGCGGCCTGAATAGCCGCCGCCGCACCCCGTAGGTTCTATCGGCGTGACTGACGTCCCGGCCACCCTGCTGCTCAATGGCAGGGTGCACAGCCCAAGCCATCCCGACGCCACCGCAATGGCGGTGCGTGGCGGCGCCGTGGTGTGGCTGGGCAGCGACGACGTCGGCCGAGACCAGTTCGCCGGTGCCGAGATCGTCGATCTGGCCGGCGGCTTTGTGGCCCCGGCTTTCGTCGATAGTCACATCCACCTCACTGCCACCGGGCTGACGCTCACCGGTCTCGATCTGCGCGCGGCAACGTCGCTGCCGCACTGTCTGCGGCTGGTTGCCGACTTCGCGGCGGCCAACCCCGGTGAGCCGATCTGGGGGCACGGGTGGGATGAGTCGTCGTGGCCGGAGAACGCCGCGCCGAGCACTGCCGACCTCGACGCCGTGCTCGGCGATCGGCCCGCCTATCTGGCCCGGGTCGATGTGCACTCGGCGTTGGCTTCGACCGGTCTGCGGCAGGGTGTCGACGGGTTGGCGTCGGCGACCGGATTCGACCAGCAGCGCCCGCTGCTCGCCGACGCCCATCACCGGGTCCGCGCCGCCGCGCGTGCGCTGCTGACCCAGGGTCAGCGCGTCGACGCCCGGCTGGCTGCGCTGCACGCGGCGGCCGCGAATGGAATTGTCGCGGTGCACGAGTGCGCCGGCCCGCAGATCGGCGGCCTGGACGATTGGAACGACGTGCGGGCGCTCGACCACGGCGTCGAGGTGATCGGCTACTGGGGCGAAGCGGTAAGCACCCCGGCGCAGGCCCGCGCACTGCTCGACGACACCGGCGCGGCGGGGCTGGCCGGCGATCTGTTCGTCGACGGCGCGCTGGGGTCGCGTACCGCGTGGCTGCACGATCCCTACCGCGACGCCGACCACTGTGGCACGTGCTACCTCGACGGCGAGGCCGTCGCGGCGCATCTGCGGGCGTGCACCGAAGCGGGTGTGACGGCCGGGTTCCACGTCATCGGCGACGCCGCGGTCGCCAGCGTGGTTGCGGCCCTGGAGCAGGTGGTCGACGACTTCGGCGTGCCCGCCGTCGCGCGGTGCGGTCACCGCCTGGAACACCTGGAGATGGTCACCGCCGAGCAGGCGGCCAAGCTGGGCGCGTGGGGAGTGATGGCCAGCATGCAGCCCAATTTCGACGCGCTCTGGGGCGGTCGCGACGGCATGTACAGCCGTCGTCTCGGTATCGCCCGAGCCGGCCGTCTCAACCCGTTTGCGCTGCTAGCATCCCAAGGCGTGGCCCTCGCGTTCGGATCCGACGCCCCGGTGACCGGCCTCGACCCGTGGGCGACGATCCGGGCCGCCGTCCACCACCACACACCTGACAGCGCGATCTCGGCGCGTGCGGCATTCGCCGCCGCGACCCGCGGTGGATGGCGGGCGGCGGGCGCCGGAGACGGTCTGATCGGCGGCCTGGTCCCGGGCGCGCCCGCCTCATACGCCGTCTGGGACGTCGACGAATTCGAGGCCAGCGTGCCGAGTGATGCCGTGCGTCGATGGTCGACCGATCCGCGATCGCGGGTACCGGCGCTGCCCCGATTGGGTCCGACCGATCCGCTGCCGCGTTGCCGTCAGACGGTGCATCGGGGCGCGGTGATCCATGGCTAGAGGCATCAGGCGGTTCGACCGCCGGATCCGGCCTGCAGAGAACACCGACGTCTTCCCGGCGATCACGGATCCGATCAAGGACGACGAACCCGCTACCGGGGAGATCCCCCCGGTCCCGGACTCCGGGCCCGAACACAGCGGTGATATCGATGACGTCGCACACGATGCCGAATTGCCGGAACCCGAGTCCGAACCGGTTGCCGTCGGCGCTGATCGGCTGGCGCAGGTGCGCGAGCAGGCCACCCGGATCGCCACATACCTGTGGCAGCGGTTGGTGTACCTGACCGCAGTTCTGGTGGCCTGGCTGATCCGCGAGACGCGGATCCGGGTGCCCCAGGCGGCCCGATGGCTACGGCCGCGAGCGACGCGCCTGAGCGCCACCATCGTCGCCGGTCTGCTGCTGTGCGCGAGCTATCCGCGGTTCAACTGGTGGTGGGCCGCAGTCCTCGCCTTCGGCGTGCTGGCCTGGGTGCTGACCCGGCCGGCGACCACGCCTGTCGGCGGCTTCGGTTACGGGTTCCTGTTCGGCGTGGCGTTCTATCTGCCACTGATCCGCTGGATCAGCATTCTGGTGGGCGCCGTCCCGCTGCTGGCGTTGGTGGTGTTGTGCGCGGTGTTCCCGGGGCTTTTCGGGCTGGCGGCCGTGACCGTTCGGCGGATTCCCGGCTGGCCGATCTGGTTCGCGCTGCTGTGGACGGCGCAGGAATGGCTCAAGTGCACCATTCCGTTCGGCGGCTTCCCGTGGGGCGTGGTGGCCGCCGGTCAAACGTCAGGGCCGTTCCTGCCGCTGGTCCGACTGGGCGGCGTCCCGCTGCTCTCGCTGGCGATCGTGCTCACCGGCTGCGGCGCCGCGGCTCTAGTGATGGAAACCGTGTACTGGTGGCGGGCCTCTCAGCGGCACCGGAATGCCGACCGGCCCACGCCCGAGGATGCCCGGATCGCTGACGCCCCGCCCGCTGTCCTGCTGCCCGCGTTCTGCATCTGCCTGACGTTCTTCCTCGCCGCCGCGGTCTGGCCACAGGTCCGCCACTCCGGCACCGGATCGGGCAACGAACCCACCGTCACCGCGGCCGTGGTCCAGGGCAACGTGCCCCGGCTCGGACTGGAATTCAACGCACAGCGACTCGCGGTGCTGGGCAACGACGTCCGGGAAACCCGTCGGCTGGCCGACGACGTGCGCGCGGGTCGCGCGCCGCAACCCGACTTCGTGGTCTGGCCCGAAGACGCCTCGGAGATCGATCCGATCGACAACCCGGACGCAGCACAGGAGATCGCGGTGGCCGTTGAGGCGATCGGCGCGCCGATCCTGGTCGGCACGGTGCTCGACGTCGCGGATCGGCCGGCACATGAGCCCGCCCAGACGAACACGGTGATCGTCTGGAATCCGAAGTCGGGGCCCGGCGACCGCCACGACAAGCGGATCATCCAGCCATTCGGGGAATACCTGCCCTGGCGCGGATTTTTCCGGCATCTGTCCGCGATGGCCGATATGGCCGGCTACATCGTCCCGGGTAAAGGCTCAGGTGTCGTGCGGGCCGGCGGCACCCCGATCGGGATCGCCACCTGCTGGGAAGTCAGCTTCGACCGGGCCTTGCGGCACTCCGTCCGTAACGGCGCCCAGCTGCTCGCGGTGCCCGCCAACAACGCCAACTTCAACCAGACGATGAGCGAGCAGCAGCTGGCGTTCTCCAAGCTCCGCGCCGTGGAACTGGACCGCTATGCCGTCGTCGCCAGCAACGTCGGGATCTCCGCCCTGCTCACCCCGGACGGGCGTGAGCTGCAGCGGACGCGGTTCTTCACGCCCGCCTACCTGGACAACCAGGTACGTCTCAAGACGTCGATGACACCGGCCGCCACATGGGGTCCGATCGTGCAGGGTGCTCTGGTGGTGGCTGCTCTGGGGGTCCTGATCGCCGGGATACTGCACAATGGTTGGTTCGCGGATATCCACCGACGGCTGTCCGAGTTGGCAAACAGGAGTGCCCCCGCGCCGGAAGACTCCAATGACGACCCGTCCGGCGACGACGTAGTGGTCGACGGCGATGAGGTGTCGACCGATGCCGAGGTCGACGAGGACGGCCGATATTCCGCCCGCCAAGGGCCAGAAAAAGGAGACCTATGACCCGCGCCGGCGACGATGAACAGTGCAGCGCGATCCCGAAAGGGCAGGAGGAGTGGCGCCCGTGAGCAGTGCTGATTCGGTGCCCGTGGGCGAGCGCCCGAGCCTGCGCACCCTGGTGATCATCCCCACCTTCAATGAGCAGGAGAACCTCCCGCTCATTGTGCAGCGGCTGCGCGTGGCCCTGCCCGAGGTGCACATCCTGGTGGTCGATGACAACAGCCCGGACGGCACCGGGCAGCTGGCCGAGGACCTGGCGTCGGCGAGCCCCGACCTGATGCACGTCATGCACCGCACCGTCAAAGACGGTTTGGGCGCGGCCTACCTGGCCGGCTTCGCCTGGGGACTCAGCCGCGGCTACACCACGCTGGTCGAGATGGACGCCGACGGCAGCCACGCGCCCGAGCAGCTGCATCTATTGCTGGAGGCCGTCGATGCCGGCGCCGACCTGGTGATCGGCTCGCGTTACGTCGAGGGCGGCAACGTGCAGAACTGGCCGTGGCGGCGGTGGGCGCTGTCCTGGACGGCCAACACCTACGCCCGCCTGGCACTGGGCATCGGCATTCACGACATCACCGCCGGTTACCGGGCCTACCGTCGCGAGGTGCTGGAAAAGATCGACCTCGATCATGTCGACTCGAAGGGCTACTGCTTCCAAATCGACCTCACCTGGCGCACCATCACCAACGGATTTGTCGTGGCCGAGGTGCCGATCACCTTCACCGAGCGCGAACTGGGCGTCTCGAAGATGAGCGGATCCAACATCCGCGAAGCGGTGGTGAAAGTGGCGCAGTGGGGGATCGACGGGCGCCTGCACCGCAGGCGTGCCACCCCGGTCACCCAGTGATCGCGAAAGCGGTCAGCTGCCGCGACGGCGGGTTTTGATCAGGTCGAGTCGCTCTTTGAGCAGTTCGTCGAGTTCTTCGACGGAACGGCGCTCCAGCAGCATGTCCCAGTGGGTGCGGGGCGGCTTCACCTTTTTCGGCTCGGGCAGGTCGCCCTCGATCAGGGTGCCCTCCATGCCGTTGCGGCACAGCCAGTTGCCGGGGATCTCGGCATCGTCGGCGAATGGTACGTCGAACTCTTCACCGTTCTCGGTGCGGTAGCGCGCGATCTGACGCGGCGCCAAGTCATGGTTGCGGTCGGTCTCGTAGCTTACGGCTCCAAGGCGACTGCCTCGTAGGACACGATCGGCCATGGGTACCAACTCCTCTTAAAGTCTTCTTATGCAGGTAGCGCCTTGAACAACGTCACGGGGGTCCGCGTAGTTCCCGGGGTTCGCCGGGGCTGAGGGCGACCCAACTGTCAATGATACCGGGATTCGGCCGGCCCCCCGACTAAAGTCGGCTCCGTGCCACGCCGCGTCCGCCCGCAGCCGTGCCGCTGGTGCGGCCGTGACGTCGCCGACAGCGGGTTGGGTCGCCGCCGGCAATACTGTCGGCAGTCGTGCCGGCAGCGTGCATACGAGCAGCGGACGTCGATCAACGGAGCCAAGGGTGTGTCCCTGCCCGCGGACGCGGTGGTGCTGTCCGCCGACGAGGCCGCTGACCTGTCTGACCGGGTCTACCAGGTGAGATGTGCCGCCGAGGACGTGGCCACCGCGCTGGACGAAGGTGCCGGCACACCCGAATTACGGGAGCTCTGCGCTGTCCTGATGCAAGCTGCCAAGGCCGCCGACGGATGGCGCTGACCGGGCTTAGGCTCGGCTGACTTGTGGCGGGTACAGTCTCGCCATGGATCGCTGGGCACCGGAAACAGTCGCGGAGCCAGGTCTTGGGCGGGGTGGGCGAGTCGGCGCCCACCAACGATGTTCTCGGGCCGAAGAGCAGGTAAGCCGCCGTCAGCGCGGCGAGTGACTCTGCTCCTCATCCAGGGCCGCATTTCTTCACGGAGCGACGACCGACGTTAGCGAGGGGTAACGACATGGCTGACCAACTTCAGCATGCAACCGAGGCGTTGCGTAAGGCGCTGGTCCAGGTCGAGCGGCTGAAGAACAAGAACCGCGCATTGCTGGAGCGCTCCGGTGAGCCGATCGCCATCGTCGGTATGTCGTGCCGATTCCCCGGCGGGGTGGATTCGCCGGACAGCTTGTGGGACATGGTCGCCGACAAGCGCGACGTGATGTCGGATTTCCCCACCGACCGGGGCTGGGACCTGGCCGGACTGTTCGACGACGACCCCGACGCGCCGCACAAGTGCTACGCCCGATCCGGCGGGTTCGTCGAAGATGTGGCCGATTTCGACGCGGCGTTCTTCGGCGTGGCTCCCAGCGAGGCACTGGCCACCGACCCGCAGCACCGAATGCTGCTGGAGTTGTCGTGGGAAGCCTTGGAGCGCGGCGGAATTGACCCGACGTCGCTGCGCGGCAGCGCCACCGGAGTCTTCGCCGGCATCATCACCCAGGGCTACGGCATGCTCGCCGACGAGATCGAGGGCTACCGGCTGACCGGAATGACCTCGAGTGTGGCCACCGGTCGGGTGGCATACGTGCTGGGGCTGGAAGGTCCGGCGGTATCGGTGGACACCGCCTGCTCGTCGTCGCTGGTGGCTCTGCACATGGCGGTTCAGTCGCTGCGGTCCGGGGAGTGCGACCTGGCGCTGGCCGGCGGCGTGACCGTCAACGCCACCCCGACCGTCTTCGTCGAATTCAGCAGGCACCGCGGTCTGTCGCCGGACGGCCGCTGCAAGCCGTTCTCCGGCGCGGCCGACGGTGTCGGCTGGTCCGAGGGCGGCGGAATGCTGGTAGTGGAGCGCCTTTCCGACGCGCAGCGGTTGGGCCACCAGGTACTCGCGGTGGTGCGTGGCACGGCGGTCAACCAGGACGGCGCCTCCAACGGAATGACCGCTCCCAATGGCCCTTCTCAGCAGCGGGTGGTGCGCACGGCGCTGGCCAATGCGGGATTGAGCGCCGGCGAGGTCGACGTCGTCGAGGGCCACGGCACCGGAACGACTTTGGGCGACCCGATCGAAGCCCAGGCGCTGCTGGCCACTTATGGCCAAGACCGGGCAGAGGCCGGAAAACCGTTGTGGCTGGGCTCGATCAAGTCAAACATGGGTCACACCCAGGCTGCCGCAGGTGTGGCGGGCGTGATCAAGATGGTGCAGGCCATGCGCCACGAGGTGCTGCCTGCGACGTTGCACGTGGATGTGCCCAGCCCGCACGTGGATTGGTCGGCGGGCGCGGTGTCGTTGCTCACCGAAGCGCAGCCATGGTCGCCCAACGGTCACGCCCGGCGCGCCGCCGTGTCGTCGTTCGGGATCAGCGGCACCAACGCACACGTGATCATCGAAGAGTCCCCGTCGGTCGAGTCGGCCGAGAGTGTGGCCGCGCAACCGTCGGTGGTCCCGTGGGTGCTGTCGGCCAAGAGCGCCGCGGCGCTGCAGGCGCAGGCGCTGCGCCTGACCGACTTCGTCGGTGCCCGTGAGCAATTGGATGTAGCCGACGTGGGCTGGTCGTTGGCAGGGCGGTCGACCTTCGAGCACCGGGCAGTGGTGCTCGGGGACGGCCGCGGCCAGTTGCTGGCCGGCCTGAGCGAACTGGCGCAGGGGTTGCCGGGCGCGTCGGTGATCACCGGCCGCGCCACTCCGGCGGGCAAAACCGTCTTC
Organism: uncultured Actinomycetota bacterium; assembly: GCA_963824335.1. Classification (GTDB taxonomy): domain Bacteria; phylum Actinomycetota; class Actinomycetes; order Mycobacteriales; family Mycobacteriaceae; genus Mycobacterium. The sequence goes on along the minus strand of CAWGPB010000031.1, from coordinate 339,610 downwards.
GTGTTCCCCGGCCAAGGTTCGCAGTGGGTCGGCATGGGTGTCGAACTACTCGACGCCGCACCGGTTTTCGCCGAGCAGATGAACGCCTGCGCGGAAGCCTTCGCCGAGTTCGTCGACTGGTCGTTGATCGACGTACTGCGCGGCGCACCGGGCGCGCCGGGCCTGGACCGCGTCGACGTGGTCCAGCCGGCACTGTTCGCGGTCATGGTCTCGCTGACCGAATTGTGGCGATCCATCGGGGTGCGCCCCGACGCGGTCATCGGTCACTCCCAGGGTGAGATCGCCGCGGCCTACGTCGCGGGCGCCCTGTCATTGCGCGACGCCGCGCGGGTGGTGACGCTGCGCAGCAAACTACTGCTGGCACTGTCCGGCCGCGGTGGGATGGCGTCGCTGGCCTGTGGACCCGAGCAGGCGCGAGAACTGTTGGCGCCCTTTGGTGATCGCGTCAGTATCGCCGCGGTCAACGGGCGGGCGGCCGTCGTGCTCTCCGGTGAGGAAGTCGCGCTCGACGAGATCGTCGCGCTGTGCACCGACCGCGACATCCGGGCCCGTCGTATCGACGTCGATTACGCGTCACACTCGGTGGCCGTCGAGGAGATCCGCGAGCAACTCGCCGAGGCGCTGGCAGGCATCGAGCCGCAGTCGGCGCGCACGGTCTTCTTCTCCACCGTCACCGGCGGCATCCAGGACACCGCCGACCTGAACGCCGACTACTGGTTCCGGAACATCCGGCAGACGGTCGAATTCGACCAGGCGGTGCGCACCGCATCCGAGAGCGGCTACCGGACATTCATCGAGTCGAGCCCCCACCCGGCGCTGATCGCCGGTATCGAGGACACCGCGACCGACGGTAAGGCGGAAGCGGTCGTGGTGCCGACTCTCGGCCGCGAGGATGGCGGCCTGCGGCGCTTCCTCGGTTCGGCTGCCCTGGCCTTCGTAGCGGGCGTGAAGGTGGACTGGCGGGCGGTGCTGCCGGCGGCCGGCTTCGTCGAGCTGCCGACGTATGCCTTTGAGCGAAAGCGCTTTTGGCTCTCCGGCGATGGGACCGCGGTTGACGCGGCCGGGTTGGGCCTCGGCGCCAGCGAGCACGCCTTACTGGGCGCGGTGGTCGAACTGCCGGACTCCGGCGGAGTGGTGCTGACGGGTCGGCTGTCGACGGCCACCCAGAGCTGGCTGACCGATCATGCTGTCGACGGGGTGGCAGTTTTCCCGGGTGCGGGCTTCGTCGAGTTGGCGATCCGCGCCGGCGACGAAGTCGGTTGCGGACGAGTCGACGAGCTGAATCTGCAGTCACCGTTGCTGTTGCCCGCATCGGGCACGGTGGCGGTGCAGGTGGTGGTCGGCGCAGCCGACGAATCCGGCCAGCGGAGTTTGTCCGTGTTCGCCAGGGAGACTGCGGATTCCGCTTGGAACTGTCATGCGACGGGCATCCTGTCGTCCGGTCCGGTCGAGCCCGCGGCGGACCTCTCGGTGTGGCCGCCCGAAGGCGCGACCACCGTCGACATGACCGACGGCTATCAGCGACTGGCCGAGCGCGGCTATCAGTACGGCCCGGCGTTTCAGGGTCTGACCGCGGTATGGCGTCGCGGCGATGAGTTCTTCGCCGAGGTGACGTTGCCTCAGGCGGCGGGCGGCGTAACCGGATTCGGTGTGCATCCGGTGCTCCTCGACGCAGCGCTGCACGCGGCTGCGATCACCCAGGTAAGCGCCGGTGGCAAAGAGATAGCACTACCGTTCTCATGGCAGGGCGTGTCGCTGCATGCGGCCGGAGCGTCAGCGGTGCGGGCGCGGATTGCGCCGTCGGGCCCATCGGCGGTGTCGGTGGAACTGGCCGACGGGCTGGGGTTACCGGTGCTGTCGGTGTCGTCGATGGTTGCGCGCCCGATTTCGCAGCAGCAGTTGGCGGCGGCGATGTCCGGTACCGCCGGCGACCGGCTTTTCGAGCTGGTGTGGTCGCCGGCATCGTCAGCGTCGCGCGCCGAGACACCGGCGTACGAGGTGTTCGAATCTGTTTCGGCAGCGGGCGATCCGGTCACCGCGAGCTACGAACGGGTGCATACGGCACTCGCGGCGCTGCAATCCTGGCTGGCCGAACACGAGTCGGGTGTCTTGGTGGTGGCAACCCGCGGCGCGGTGGGACTGCCGCGCGAGGATGTCACCGATCTTGCCGGTGCCGCCGTGTGGGGGTTGGTGCGCTCAGCGCAGACCGAGCATCCGGGCCGCATCGTGCTGGTGGATTCCGACGCGCCGCTGAGTGATTCAACGATTGCGGACGTGCTGGCGGTCGGAGAGCCACAGCTACTGGTCCGGGGCGAGACGATCTACACCGCGCGGGTCCGCGGCAGCCGCGCCGTCGACGGTCTGCTGGTGCCGCCCGCCGAGGGACCGTGGCGCCTCGGCCTATCCAGCGCGGGCACTTTCGAGAACCTGCGGCTGGAGCCGGTGCCCAACGCTGACGCGCCGCTGGAGCCCGGCCAGGTGCGTGTCGCCTTGCGGTCGATCTCCACCAACTTCCGCGACATCATGATCACGCTGGGCATGTTCACCCACGACGCGCTGATCGGTGGCGAAGGCGCGGGCGTCGTCGTCGAGGTCGGTCCTGGCGTCACCGAATTCGCGGTCGGGGATGACGTGTACGGCTTCTTCCCGGACGGCAGCGGCACCTTGGTCCCCGGCGACACCCGGCTGCTGCTGCCGATGCCATCGGACTGGTCCTACGCCGAAGGCGCCGCGATATCGGCCGTTTTCACCACCGCCTACTACGCATTCGTCCACCTCGCCGACGTCAAGCCGGGCCAACGGTTGCTGCTACACGCCGGAACCGGTGGTGTGGGTATGGCGGCCGCGCAGTTGGCGCGGCACTTCGGGCTGGAAGTCTTCGCAACCGCAAGCCGTCCCAAATGGGACACGTTGCGGGCAATGGGCTTTGACGACGACCACATCGGCGATTCCCGAACGCTCGAGTTCGAGGACAAGTTCCGTGCCATCGTCGGCGACCGGGGCTTTGACATCGTGCTGGACTCGTTGGCCGGTGAATTCGTCGACGCCTCACTGCGACTGGTCAAGCCCGGCGGGGTGTTCCTCGAGATGGGGAAGACCGACATTCGCGACCCGGGAAAGATCGCCGAGGAGTATCCCGGCGTCCGCTACCGCGCGTTCGATCTGTTCGAGCCCGGCCGCAACCGGATGCACCAGTACATGCTGGAGCTCGCTGAACTCTTCGAGGCCGGTGTGCTGCGGCCGTTGCCGGTGACGACCTTTGACGTGCGCCGCGCGCCTGCGGCTCTGCGGTACCTCGGCCAGGCCCGTCATACCGGCAAGGTCGTACTCACTGTTCCTTGGACGCCCGGTAGTGCGCTGCATCGGGGCACGGTGCTCATCACCGGCGGTACCGGCATGGCCGGTTCGGCGTTGGCCCGTCACTTGGTGCTCAATCACGGTGTGCGGCAGCTGTTGTTGCTCGGCCGCCGCGGTCCGGATGCGCCGGGTGCGGCAGAGCTGACGGCAGAGTTGTCGGCTGCCGGTGCCGACGTGTCGGTGGTGGCATGTGACGCCGCGGACCGCGCTGCGTTGGCAAAAGTGATCGCCGACATTCCGGTGCAGCATCCGCTGTCGGCGGTGATCCATGCCGCGGGTGTGCTCGACGATGCGGTGCTGACCTCGCTGACCCCAAAGCGGGTCGACGCGGTGCTGAGGGCCAAGGTCGATGCCGCCTGGAATTTGCATGAGCTGACCCAGGATTCGAATCTCTCGGCATTTGTTGTGTTCTCCTCGATGGCCGGCCTGATCGGATCCTCGGGCCAGGCGAACTACGCGGCGGCCAACAGCTTCCTCGATGGGCTTGCTGCGCACCGCCGGGCGCACGGCCTGCCGGCGATCTCACTGGGCTGGGGCTTGTGGGAGCAGGCCAGTGAGATGACAGGCGGACTCGACGAGACGGGTCGGGCCCGACTGGCCCGCACCGGAGTCAAGGCTCTGTCGTCGGCCGACGCGCTGCTGCTTTTCGACACCGCGATGGTCGTCGACGAGCCGTTCCTGCTGCCGGCGCACATCGATGCCGCTGCGCTGCGCGCCAACGCTGCCGTGGTGCCGCCGATGTTCCTCGACCTGGTCAACGCGCCGGCCCGTCGGCGGGTGGACGAGTCGCTGGCCGCCAGCAAGTCCAAGTCCGCTCTGGCGCAACGCATTCACGGACTCTCCGAGAACGAACAGCATGCGGTACTGCTGGATCTGGTGTGCTCGCACATCGCCACCGTGCTGGGTAACACCACACCCGAGGCCGTCGATCCCGACAAGGCGTTCCAGGAGTTGGGCTTCGACTCACTCACCGCTGTCGAGATGCGTAACCGCCTCAAAGCCGCCACCGGGCTGGCGCTTTCGCCGACGTTGATCTTCGACTACCCGACACCGAGCCGGCTGGCGTCCTACTTTCGCACCGAACTCGCCGGTGTACCGCAGGAAGTCAAGACCGTCCCGGCGGTGCGGATCACCGGCGACGAGCAGATCGCGATCGTCGGCATGTCGTGCCGTTACCCCGGCGGAGTCAACTCGCCGGAAGACCTGTGGGACATGGTCATCCAGGGCCGTGACGTCATCACCGACTTCCCCGGTGACCGCGGTTGGGACATAGCCAATCTGTACAACCCCGATCCCGACGTCGCCGAGACCTGCTACACCCGGGTCGGCGGATTCGTCGAAGGCGTCGGCGATTTCGATCCCGCGTTCTTCGGTATCGGACCGTCCGAAGCGCTGGCGATGGATCCCCAGCAGCGGATGTTCCTCGAGCTGACGTGGGAGGCGTTGGAGCGGGCTGGAATAGACCCGACCACGTTGCGAGGCAGCGCCACCGGAGTCTTCGCCGGCCTCATGACGCAGGGCTACGGCCTGTCATCCGCTAAGCCGGTGGAGGGTTTCCGGCTGACCGGCCAACTGTCCAGCGTCGCGTCCGGCCGGGTCTCCTACGTGCTCGGGCTGGAAGGCCCCGCGGTATCGGTGGACACCGCGTGCTCGACATCGCTGGTCACCCTGCACATGGCCGCGCAGTCGCTGCGGACCGGGGAGTCCGACCTCGCACTCGCCGGTGGTGTCACGATCAACGCCACCCCCGACATCTTCGTCGAATTCAGCCGCTGGCGTGGACTTTCCGCCGATGGCCGGTGCAAAGCGTTCGCCGGCGCCGCCGATGGCACCGGATTCTCCGAGGGCGGCGGGATGCTGGTGCTGGAGCGACTGTCCGACGCCCAGCGTCTCGGCCACCCCATCCTGGCCCTGGTCAGCGGTTCGGCGGTCAACCAGGACGGCGCCTCAAACGGGCTGACCGCGCCCAACGGACCCTCGCAGCAGCGGGTGGTTCGCTCGGCATTGGCCAGCGCCGGCCTCAGCGGCGCCGATGTCGACGTGGTCGAAGGCCACGGCACCGGCACCACCCTGGGTGATCCGATTGAAGCGCAAGCGATTCTGGCGACCTATGGGCAGGACCGGGATCGGCCGCTGTGGTTGGGGTCGATCAAGTCGAACATGGGCCACACCCAGGCGGCCGCCGGTGTCGCGGGGATCATAAAGATGATCCTGGCCATGCGTCACGAGGTGCTGCCGGCGACATTGCACGTCGATGCTCCTAGCCCGCATGTGGATTGGTCGATGGGCTCGGTGCAGTTACTCACAGAACCGCAGCCATGGACGGTCGAGGCGGCCAACGGTCGGCCCCGTCGGGCCGGGGTGTCGTCGTTCGGCATCAGCGGGACCAACGCGCACGTGATCATCGAGTCTGCCCCGCCGGTCGAGCAGACCGCCGGGGAATCGCCGATCTCGCCGCCGGTCGTCATTCCGTGGGTGGTGTCGGCCAAGTCGACCGCGGCTGTGGAATCCCAGGCTTCACGATTGGCCGAGTTCGTCGGTGCGCGTGGCGAGTTGGCGGCCACAGACGTGGGATGGTCACTGGCGGGTAGAGCCGCCTTCGGTTATAGGGCTGTGGCGCTCGGCGCCGACCGCGATCAACTGCTGGCCGGCCTGGCCGAGTTGGCGCACGGTCAGCCAGGTGCGTCGGTGATCACCGGCACCGATCTGCCCGGTAAGACCGTCTTCGTGTTCCCCGGCCAGGGTGCGCAATGGCTCGGTATGGGGATGGGATTGCACGCCACCTACCCGATCTTCGCCGAGGCGTTCAACACCGTGGTCGGCGAGTTGGACCGCCACCTGTTGCGCCCGCTGCGCGAGGTGATGTGGGGTCACGACGACGACCTGCTGAACACCACCGAATTCGCCCAGCCGGCGCTGTTCGCCGTCGAGGTTGCGTTGTATCGCCTGCTGCAGTCCTGGGGAGTGCGACCCGATTTCGTGATGGGGCACTCGGTCGGCGAGTTGACCGCGGCCCACGTTGCCGGTGCTGTGTCGCTGGAGAACGCCGCATTGCTGGTGGTCGCACGTGGCCGCTTCATGCAGGCGCTGCCGGCCGGCGGTGCCATGGTCGCGGTGCAAGCTACCGAAGACGAGGTGCGCCCGTTGCTTACCGACGATGTCGGTATCGCCGCGGTCAACGGCCCATCGTCGGTCGTGGTTTCAGGCGACGAATATGCGGTGAATGCCATCGCGGAGCACCTGCGTGCGCAAGGTCGGCGAGTTCACCGGCTCGCGGTGTCGCATGCGTTCCATTCGCCTCTGATGGAGCCGATGATCGGCGAATTCACGGCGGCGGCAAGGGAACTGACGGTCAACCCGGTCACCATCCCGGTGATCTCCAACGTGACCGGAGAACTGGCCGGTGAAGACTTCGCGTCGGCCGCGTACTGGACGCAGCACATCCGCGCGGCGGTCCGGTTTTCCGACAGCATCCGGTACGCCAATTCGACCGGCGCCAGCCGATTCGTGGAAGTGGGCCCCGGCGGCGGTCTCACCTCCTCGATCGAGGAGTCGCTGGCCGAGGCCGACATCGCGTCGGTGCCATTGCTGCGCAAAGACCGCCCCGAAGCGGACAGTCTGATGGCCGGAGTGGCGCGGGCGTTCGTGTCCGGAGTCGGAGTGAATTGGCGGGCCACGCTGCCCGGCGCCGGATTCGTCGAGCTGCCGACGTATGCGTTTGAGCGACGGCGTTTTTGGTTGTCCGCCGATGACGCCGCGGTCGATGCCGAGGGTCTCGGGCTGTTGGCCAGCGAGCACGCGCTGCTGGGCGCGGTGGTCGAACTGCCGACGTCGGGCGGGGTTGTGTTGACCGGCCGGCTCTCGGCGGGGTCGCAGGGCTGGCTGTCCGATCACGCGATCGGCGGAGTGGTCATCTTCCCGGGTGCCGGCTTTGTCGAGATGGCCATCCGCGCCGGCGACGAGGTCGGCTGCTCCGTTGTCGACGAGCTGACGCTGGCGGCGCCGCTGGTGATCCCGGCAACCGGTTCGGTGGCGGTGCAGGTGGTCGTCGATGGTGCCGACGAATCGGGCCATCGACCGGTGTCGGTGTTGTCCCGCGCCGACCCGCATTCGGGATGGACCCTGCATGCCGAAGGCATCGTGCGACCCGGCGCTGTCGAGCCTGGCGGCGAGCTGGGTGCCTGGCCACCACCGGGCGCGGCCCCGGTCGACATCGAGGGGTTCTACGAGCGGTTGGCGGCGCGCGGCTACGGCTACGGCCCGGCCTTCCAGGGGCTGACCGCCATCTGGCGCCGCGGCGACGAGATCTTCGCGGACGTGTCGCTGCCTGACGACGCCGGGGTATCGCCAGCCGGATTCGGGGTGCACCCGGCGGTGCTCGACGCCACGCTGCACGCGGTGATCGTCGCCACCGAGGCCGACCACGATGACACAGACAGTGTCCTGGTGCCGTTCTCGTGGCAGGGGGTGTCGCTGCACGCGGCGGGCGCATCGTCGGTGCGGGCGCGCATCGTGCCTTCGGGTCCGTCGTCGGTGTCGGTGGAACTGGTTGATGCGCTAGGGCTTCCGGTGCTGTCGGTGGCCTCGATGGTTGCGCGTCCGGTATCTCGGAAGCAGTTGATGGCCGCGGTGTCGGGCTCTGGTCCCGACCGTATTTTCGAAGTGGTCTGGTCGCCGGCGGTGCTTGGAGTACACGCCGGCACACCGCAATACGACGTCTTCGAATCGCAGCCCGCTGACGACGATGCGCTGGGCTCCACCTACCGTCGCACCCACGAGGCACTGGCCGCACTGCAGACGTGGCTCGACGAGCACGATTCCGGAACGCTGGTGGTGTCGACGCGAGGTGCGGTCGGACGGCCGGGGGAGGACGTCACCGATCTGGCCGGTGCCGCTGTCTGGGGGCTGGTGCGCTCAGCGCAGACCGAGCACCCGGGCCGGATCGTGTTGGCCGATTCCGATGTGCCACTGACCGATACGACGATAGCCGCGATCCTGGCGGCCGGTGAGCCGCAGGTGTTGCTGCGCGACGACATGGTGTATCGCGGCCGGGTGCACGGAAGCCGGGCGGTGGACGCATTGTTGGTGCCACCAAGTGGTGACGCGTGGCGGTTGGGCATGTCCAGCAAGGGCACGTTCGAGAACCTGGTGCTCGAACCGATCCCGGACGCCGACGCAGCTCTGGACTCCGGTCAGGTACGGGTCGCGGTTCGCACCATGCCGGCCAACTTCCGCGACGTGATGATCGCGCTCGGTCTGTATCCCGACGAAGATGCCGTCATGGGCGTGGAGGCGTCGGGTGTCGTGATCGAAACCGCCTCTGATGTAAGCCGTTTCGCGGTAGGTGACCGGGTGACCGGGTTGTTCCCCGAGGGCACCGGCACGATGGCGATCACCGACGCGCGTCTGCTGATGGACGTACCTTCGGGGTGGTCCTACACCGAGGCGGCGACCGCACCGGTGGTGTTCGCGACGGCCTACTACGCGCTGACCGCGCTGGCCGATGTCAAGGCGGGCCAACGGATCCTGATCCATGCCGGCGCCGGAGGCGTCGGAATGGCCGCGGTGCAGCTGGCGCGGCACTTCGGGCTGGACGTCTACGCCACCGCCAGCCAGGGCAAGTGGGACACGTTGCGGTCGATGGGCTTTGACGACGACCACATCGGTGACTCCCGCTCGCTGGAGTTCGAGGACAAGTTCCGTGCGGCAACAGGTGGCCGTGGCGTGGATGTCGTGCTGGACTCGCTGGCCGGCGATTTCGTCGACGCCTCATTGCGTCTGGTCGTTCCCGGTGGGGTCTTCCTCGAGATGGGCAAGACCGACATCCGTGATGCCGGTACGGTTGCCGCCGAACACGGCGGCGTGCGTTACCGCGCGTTCGACTTGTTCGAGGCGGGCGCCGATCATATCGAGCGGATGCTCTCCGACCTCGCTGCGTTGTTCGAGGACGCGACGCTGCGCCCGTTGCCGGTAACCACTTTCGACGTGCGGCGTGCGCCCGCGGCGTTGCGGTACCTGAGCCAGGCCCGTCATACCGGCAAGGTGGTGTTGACGATGCCGGACGCGTGGGCGTTGGGCACCGTGGTGATCACCGGTGGTACCGGCATGGCCGGTGCGGCGCTGGCGCGCCACGTCGTGGCCAATCACGGTGTGCGCAACCTGGTGCTGATCGGTCGACGCGGCCCGGAGGCACCAGGTGCCGCGGAGCTGGCTGCGGATTTGTCCGCCGACGGTGCCGAGGTGTCGATCGTCGCCTGCGACGCTGCCGATCGGGTGGCGCTGGCCAAGGTGCTGGCCGACATTCCGGTCCAGCATCCGTTGTCCGCAGTCATTCACACCGCAGGTGTGCTGGACGACGCCGTCGTGACGTCGCTGACGCCGGAGCGGATGGACGCGGTGCTGCGGGCCAAGGTGGATACCGCATGGAATCTGCATGAGCTGACCAAGGATTCGAATCTGTCGGCGTTCGTGATGTTCTCCTCGATGGCCGGTCTGGTGGGATCGTCGGGCCAGGCGAATTATGCGGCGGCCAACAGCTTCCTGGACGGCCTGGCGGTGCATCGGCGGACTCGCGGTCTGCCGGCAATCTCGCTGGGCTGGGGTCTGTGGGATCAGACCAGCAGCATGACCGGTGAACTCGGCGCGGTCGACTTCGCCCGGTTTGCCCGCGACGGCATCGTGGCCATGTCCTCGACTCAGGCGCTGCAACTGCTCGACACCGCGATGGTGATCGACGAGCCGTTCCTGCTGCCGGCGCACATCGATATCGCCGCCTTGCGGGTGAAGTTCGACGGGGGCACGCTGCCACCGATGTTTGTCGACCTCATCAACGCGCCGGCCCGGCGGCAGGTCGACGACTCGCTGGCCGCCGCCAAGTCGAAGTCGGCACTGCTGCAACGGCTGGACGGTCTGCCGGAGGACGAGCAGCAGGTGGTGCTGCTGGACCTGGTGCGCTCGCATATCGCAACCGTGCTGGGTAACAGCACCCCGGAAGGCATCGACCCGGACAAGGCGTTCCAGGAGTTGGGCTTCGACTCGCTGACCGCTGTCGAGATGCGCAACCGGCTCAAAACGGCTACTGGTCTGCCGCTTTCGCCGACGCTGATCTTCGACTACCCGAACCCCGCCGCGCTGGCGGGATACTTCCGTCAAGAGCTGGTCGGCGCCTCGGCGGAGGTGGTCCCCACGGCTGTGCCCGGCGAAGCGGAGATCCAGCGCGTGCTGGCGTCCATCCCGGTCAAGCGGCTGCGGCAGGCCGGAGTGCTGGACCTGTTGCTTGGCCTGGCCAACGAGGCCAACGGCGCAGACTCAGATCAGAACAAGGAAAAAGACCTAGCGACAATGGATCTCGACGACTTGGTCAACGCCGCTTTTCTCGACGACGACGACTAACCCATGAGGATCGCTGTCACCGGGGCCGGCGGAGTAGTTGGTCGCGGCATCGTGTTACGCCTGCTCAGTGCGGGTCACCAGGTCGTGGGCCTGGCCCGCCGGCAACCCGAGAGCTGGCCGAGCGAAGCGACTTTCGTGCAGGGCGACATTCGCGACGCCGCCGCGGTGCGGCGGGCGGTTGCGGGCGCCGAGGTCGTCGTGCACTGTGCCTGGGCGCTCGACCCGGTTTCGAATCAACCGTCAGACCACGACGTCAATATCGGCGGCACCCTCAACGTGCTCGACGCGGTGGGTCGCGGCGGGACCCGGCGCCTCGTGTTTGCCTCGTCGGCCCAGGTCTACGGTGTCGGCAGAACCGGTGCCTTGCTGTCGGAACACGATCCGCTGCAGCCGGTGTCGACGTTCGGCCGGGATAAGGCGCGCGCCGAAGACTTGATCGTCGGGTCCGGCGCCGAGTGGGTGACGATCCGTTCTGCGGCGATCTTCGGCCGCGGCGTCGACAACTGGGTCCGGCGGGCATTGGCTTCCGCGTTCTTTCCCGGTACCGCCCACCGCACCCTGCAAGTCGTGCACAGCGACGACGTGCACCGGACTTTCGTCCGCGCCGTCGTGGACCCGGACATCGCCAGCGGAGCGGTGAACCTCGCCGCGCCCGGAGCGCTCACCCTCGCTGAGATAGCCGCCAAGCTCGGACGGCCGATGGCGCCCCGACTGCTTCGGAAGCTGGGCGCGGGGGCCGACCTCGACCTCCTGCTGAGCGCGCCATCGTTGGATACTGCCCTGCTGCAGGATAAATGGAATGTCGATCCGGCCTGGACCGCTCAGGACTGTCTGGATGACGTCGCTTTAGCCGTGCGCGGCCAGCTGAGCATCGGCCGATGGTCGACGTCGCTGCCGTGGCGGCTGACGACCGCGCAGGACATCCCGGCGGTCGATGTCCCCGCCGCAGACGGGGTGGCGACGGAGATGGCCGGCCCGGACGGCGGCAACGGTGAGTTCGACACACCGATCGACCGCCGCTTCCCGACATATCTGGCCACCAACCTCTCCGAGGCACTGCCCGGGCCCTTCTCGCCGTCGTCGGCGTCGGTGACGGTCAAAGGATTACGCGCATCGGGTGCGGTCATCGCCGGACGCCTGCGTCCGGGCGGACTCATCCAGCGCGAAATGGCTACGCGCACTGTCGGAGTGTTCGCCCACCGGCTGTACGGCGCTATCACGACCGCGCATTACATGGCCGAGGTGGTGCCCTTCGTCAAGCCGGGGACGGTGGTTCGGCAGAGCCAATTCTTCGGACCGAGCGTGGCCTCCATGCCGATACACGGTGAGCAGCTACCGCCCGACTCACGCAGCGGCGCTGGTCCGCTGCGCACCGTCCGCAACCTGGGTGTGTTCGGGGTCAACCTGGCCGGGCTGATCATCGGCGCAAGCCGCGACACGGGTGACTTCGTTGAGGACATCGTGCGACTGGAAGAGATTGCGGCGGGCGATCTTTCGCAGCTCACCGAGCCGCGATTGCAGAGCTTGATCCTGTTGGCGCGCGACCACGTCATCGACGGCTGGGTGCTGGCATCCGGGTCATTCATGGCGTTCGCCGCACTCAGCGTGATCCTGCGCGGTTTGAACGGACGCGACATGGTGTTGCCGGTCGGCCAGGAGTTGGCCAGTGCGGGTCCGCTGAGCGCGGTGTATCGAATCGCGGATGCCGCGCGGCGTGATCCCGCCGTGCTCCGGATCCTCGCCGGTGCCGGCGATCACCTCGACGAGCTGGCTATCCAGGCCCCGGAGTTCCATGCGACGTTGCTCGCAGAACTGAAGGCGTTCGGGCACCGTGGTCCTGCGGAGCTGGAGATGCGATCGTCCAGCTACGCCGACGACCCGGAGCTGATGCTCCGGATGGCCTCGAAATCACTTGAGTCGCCAGCCCGTTCGGAGGCATCACGCCCGTCGATACCGCTTCGCGCTCGGCCGGTGGCGCGGCTGGCGGCCCACCAGATTCGCGATCGCGAAGTCCGCCGCGACCGGATGGTCCGCGCGAACTGGCTGCTGCGCAACCTACTTCGTGAGCTCGGCCGCAGGCTGGTGGAAACCGGGAAGCTGGGGACCGCCGACGACGTGTTCTATCTGCTGGTCGACGAGCTCGACGCGCTACCCGCCGATACCGCCGAGGTGGTGGCGCGCCGCCGCGCCGAACAGCGCCGGCTCGCCGAGGTGGTACCACCCGCGGTGTTCAGCGGCGACTGGCTGCCCACCACCGGCGCGACAGCGGTGCTGTCAGCCGGCCAGTGTCTGACCGGGGCCGGCGTCAGCAGCGGCCGCGTCCGCGGCCGGGTCCGGATCGTCCGGCCGGACACCATCGACGACCTGCAAGCCGGGGAGATCCTCGTCGCCGAAGTCACCGACGTCGGATACACCGCCGCGTTCACCTACGCGGGCGCCGTCGTCACCGAACTCGGCGGACCGATGTCACACGCAGCCGTGGTGGCCCGGGAATTCGGCATTCCCTGCGTGGTCGATGTGCACGACGCGACACGACGCCTCCCGCCCGGAGCGCTGATCGAGGTCGACGGCACCAGCGGAACGGTCGAGGTGCTCGAACCGGACCTGCCGAGCGCCACCCCCTGACGTTCGCTACCGTCAGGTGATGCACGAACACACGGTCCGCGTGACAACTACCGCCGGTACCGTCGAAGGATTCACCCGCGACGGCGTCCACCGCTGGCGATCCATTCCCTACGCCAAGCCGCCGGTGGGTGCGCTGCGGTTTCGGGCACCCGAGCCGGCCCAACCCTGGCGGGGCGTGCGTTATTGCCACGGCTTCACCAAATGCTCCCCGCAGGAGCATCGCTACGCCCTTCTCGGTGTCGGCAAGTATCAGGCGATGGGGGAGGACTGCCTCACTCTCAACGTCACGGCGCCGGAGGTCTCGCCGACCGAGCCGCTGCCCGTCATGGTCTTCGTGCACGGCGGCGGCTACATCATGGGTAGCTCGGCCACGCCGATCTACGACGGGGTAGCGCTCGCCAAGCGTGGCTGCATCTACGTTTCGGTCAACTATCGTCTCGGTGCGCTCGGCTGCCTCGATCTGTCCGCGCTGTCGACGTCGGACGTCACGATCCACAGCAACCTGTTTCTCCGCGATCTGATCCTGTCGCTGCGCTGGGTCAAAGACAACATCGCGGTGTTCGGCGGGGACCCAGCCAACGTGACAATTTTCGGCGAAAGCGCCGGCGCGCATGCCGTAGCGGCGTTGATGACCGCGCCAGACGCCGAAGGCCTTTTCGCTCAAGTGATTTCAGAGAGTCCGGCCAGCGGCATGACAAGATCCACCGGTGTTGCCGCCGAGTTCGCGGCGCGGTTCGCCACGGTACTGGGAGCCAGTGAGCAGGATGCCGCCGATGCGTTGATGAAGGCGAGTCCGGCAGAATTGGTCGCGGCACAGAACCGTCTGATCAACGACGGAGTGCGAGACATGTTGGGCGCGTTCCCCATCGGACCGGTATTCGGTGATGATGTGTTGCCATTGGACCCGCTCGACGCGATGCAACAGGGCAAGGCACATCGGGTCCCGCTCATCGTCGGGACCAACGCCGACGAGGGGCGGCTGTTCACCCGCTTCCTGCAACTGTTGCCGACGAACGAGCCGATGATCGAAGCGCTGCTGGCCGAAGTCGATCCGGTTGCACGGGAACGTATTACCGGCGCCTACCCCGACTACCCGGGACGATCGGCGTGCATCCAGCTGGGTGGCGATTTCGCTTTCGGCTCGGCGGCGTGGGGGATGGCCGAAGCCCACGGTCGGCATGTGCCCACGTATCTCTACCGGTACGACTACGCGCCCCGGTTGCTGAGCTGGTCGGGGCTGGGGGCCACGCACGCCACCGAGCTGCTTGCGGTCTTCGGGTTCTACCGCACCAAGCTCGGCGCCCTGCTGACCGCGCCGATAGATCGCCGGTCAGCGTTGCGGGTCACCCGCGAAGTGCAAAGGTGCTGGCGATCATTCAGCCGCACGGGTAAACCGGGTGATGACTGGCCGGCCTACACCGACACCGACCGCGCGGTGATGGTCTTCGATCGCAAGTCTCATCTCGAGTTCGACCCGCACCCCGAACGGCGGCTGGCCTGGGAAGGCTTTTCCCTGGCGCGATGACGGTGGATGTGGTTTCGTGGGTGAGCCATGACACCGCACACCGACAACGTCGTCGAACGGCCGGCCGACCTCACCGCTGCCTGGCTGACGGCGGCCATTGGCGCCGGAGCCGTCACCGATTTCTCCGCTGAACGGATCGGCACGGGCCAGATGAGCGAATGCTATCGGGTTCAGCTGAACTACGCCGGCACCGCGGCGGATGCCGACCGGCCGGACTCGGTGGTGCTGAAGGTCGCGGCCACCGACCCGATGAGTCGTCAGACCGGGATGACGCTGGGCCTCTACGAGCGTGAAGTGTGCTTCTACCGCGACATCGCTCCGCGCCTGCAGGGTCCGGTCGCGCCGTGTTATCACAACGCGTTCGACGCGGCCTCGGGCATTTTCGACGTGTTGCTCGGCGATGCGACGCCGGCCGTCGCCGGCGACGAGATTCGTGGCGCCACACCGGAGCAGGCGCGGACCGCCGTCGTCGAATTAGCTCGCTTGCAGGGTCCGCTGCTGGGTGACACCACACTGGCTGACGCATCGTGGCTCAATCGCGACGCACCGATCAACCAGGCGTTGATCACCGCACTGTTCGCCGGATTCGTCGATCGCTACGGCGACCAGATCTCGCCGCAGCATCGGCTGGTGTGCGAGCGACTGGTCGGCGGTTTCGACGGCTACCAGGCCGAGGAGGCGGCCGAGGACCGTATCCACGGTTTGATTCACGGCGACTATCGCTTGGACAACCTTCTGTTCGGCGCTGACGGCGCGGAACGCCCACTGACCGTGGTTGATTGGCAGACGGTCACCTGGGGTCCCGCGATGACCGATCTGTCCTACTTCCTCGGTTGCGCACTGTCGGCGGCGGACCGCCGCGAGCACTACGACGCGCTGCTGGACGACTACCACCGCGCGCTCGGGTCGGCGGCGCCGATCAGCCTGGCCGATGTGCGCGAAGGAGTGCGCAGGCAGAGCTTCTTCGGGGTGATGATGGCCATCGTCTCGTCGATGCTGGTGGAGCGCACCGAACGTGGCGACGCGATGTTCATGACAATGCTGCAACGGCATTGCGAGCATGTGTTGGACACCGATGCACTGGCCATCCTGCCGGCGCCCGCGGCAGTCGAGCCGCTCTGCCCGTCGACCGATGACGAGTCGGCCCACAGCCCGACCGACGAGCCGCTGTGGAACGAGAGCTGGTATGCCGACTTCGCCTCTGCGGCTGAAGGTTTCGGTGGTTGGATACGTCTCGGGCTGATCCCCAATCAGCAGATTGCCTGGCTGCATGCCCTGCTGTGTGGTCCGGACCTGCCCACCGTCGCCGTCGTCGATTTCGAGGTGCCGTTGCCGGCGGACCCGTGGGCGGTAAGCACCGGTGCGATCGATTTCACCCATTCGGCCGTCGACCCGCTGCGAACCTACCGGGTAGCGCTACGCGGCCACGGTCAGTCTTATGTCGATCCGGCCGGGTTGCTGCGAGACGAACCCGGCGATCCGGCCGATGTGGAGATCGAGCTGGAGTGGACCACGGACGGTACGCCGTATCAGTACCGAGTGGCAACTCGATACGAAATTCCCTGCACGGTAACAGGATCCGTTACCGTCGACGGGCGTCGCTATACCCTCGACGCAGCACCCGGCCAGCGGGACCACTCGTGGGGAGTGCGGGACTGGTGGAGCATGGACTGGCTCTGGAGCGCACTGCACCTCGACGACGGCACCCACGTGCACGGGGTGGATCTCACCATTCCCGGGGTTCCGCCGATGAGTGTCGGCTACGTCCAAGACCGCAGCGGAACGGTCACCGAGGTGCAGACTATCTCGCCGACACAGACATTCGATGCGAACGGCTTGCCGGTCACCGCGACGCTGGCGGTCCAGCCCGGTGATATCACCGCGACGGCCGACGTGCGCGGGCACGCACCACTACGCCTGATCGCCAAAGATGGCCGGGTCAGCCAGTTTCCGCGAGTCTGGGCCACCGTGAGCACGGCCGACGGGCGGGCCGGTGTGGGGTGGCTGGAGTGGAACCGCAATCTGCCGATGCCGTAGTGGGCACAGTGTCTGCTGACGAGAGCTGTCCACCAGACACATCCGTCGTGGTGATGGGCGTGTCCGGCTCCGGCAAGTCGACCATCGGCGCGGCGCTGGCCGACCGACTCGACATCCCGTTCGCCGATGCCGACGCCTTCCATCCGGCAGCCAACATCGCGAAGATGTCCGCGGGCACGCCGCTGGATGACGACGACCGCTATCCGTGGCTGGCCGCCGTGGGGCAGTGGCTCGCCGACCATGAGCGCGGCGTGATGGGTTGCTCGGCGCTCAAGCGCCGATACCGCGACCAATTGCGTTCGCACCGAGCGACTATCGAATTTCTGCATGTGACGGGTTCACCGGAGCTGATCGACCGCAGGCAGGCCGGACGCGCCGGACACTTCATGCCGCCGTCGCTGATGGAGTCGCAATTCGACGCGCTGGAGCCACTCGATTCCGACGAGCGTGGTTTAGCGATCGACGCCGGGCAGAGCGTTGACACCATCGTCGAGACGATGGTCCGGTATCTCGCCGCTAGACCTTGATCACTTGGGTGCCGCCGGCCAACTCGTCATGCTTGCCCTGCTTGCATGGGCTGGCGTTGATCGTCAGGGCGATGATCACGTAGGCGGCGAACGCGAGCAGTGGGCCGAGGTAAGGCACAACCGCGAGCAGCGTGAACGAGTTGCGGACTGCCGATTGGGAGACGTCCGGCCGCGGCCGCCCGCCCGGGCCAAGGACGCTCAAGCCCAGCAGTCGCTTGCCCACACTCGCGCCTTGGGTCACTTCGAACAGCACGAAATAGCCGAACATCAGGACCCCGGAGAACAGGCCGGTGACCAAAAACCAGTAGTCACGGAAGAGGAACAGCGACAGCACGAACACGACGATGTTCACCACGAAGCCGTCGATCAGCCGGGCGAAGAACCGCCGCGCCAATCCGCCGGGCTGGACGTACGGTCGTTGCGGCGAACCGGCTGGCGGATAGCTGTAACGCGGTGAGTTGGGATCGAAGTCAGCTGACGTCATGACATGGACTCCTAGCGGCGGTGGATGTCAATCTACCGCTGCGGGGGAGCCAGCGTCAGTGCCAGCGGCGGGCTTTGACCTGGCCGCGGTGAGCCAATTCGTTCGCGCGGTCGCGAGCCGTGTCGGCCAACTCGCTGCCGCGTTCGTAGGCTCGTTCGCTCAGTTCGGCGCCGCGTTCACGGGCGACGTCCGCCAGCTCGGCGCCGCGGTCCCGAGCGACTTCGGCCCATTCGCTGCCGCGGTCGCGCGCGATATCGGCCCATTCGCTGCCGCGCTCCAACGCCTTCTCGCTGAGTTCGCTGCCGCGCTCGCGTGCGGTTTCGGCCAACTCAGCACCGCGTTCACGCACAGTGTCGGCCAGTTCGGCGCCACGCTTTTTCGCGCGCTTGCGGACTTTCTTGACGACGGGCTTGCTTCTCTTGGCCGCGGTCTCGGCTAGTTCCCCACCACGCTCGGCAGCTGTGCTGGCCAATTCGGCGCCTCGTTTGCGGGCAGCCTCGACCACCGGTGCGCCGCGTTCGGCCGCAGCGCTGGCGAGCTCCCGGCTGCGCTCTGCACCGGCGTGCAGGCCGTGCGCGATTCGTTCGGCCAGCTCGGAATCGAACACCGAATCGTCGGATCCCGCCAGCGGGATAGCTGACGTCACAGCCTCCGACAGTCGACCGGCAGCCCGCCTACCGCGCCATCCCAGTGACGGCTTACCCGCTGTGTCGGCCGCCGCGATGATGAGTCCGCCCAGCAGGCTCAGATCGGTCAGCAGAGCGCGGCGTTGCTCCACTTTGCGTTCCGGGTCCTTTTCGGTCCAAAACAGGTGCCCGCCGAGGCTGCCCGGGATGACGGTGACTGCCAACGCCGCCGAAGCGATGCGCGGCAACTTTCCGGTCGCGAGCAACAGGCCGCCACCGACCTGAACGGCGGCGTTGATCCGCGCGGCCGTCTCGGGGTTGGACGGAATCTTGTCTCCGTACGCCTCTGGCAGGCTGCTACGCAGCGCTGCGATGGTGGGCTCGGTGGCTTCGAGGGTGGTCGAGGGGTTGCGTAGCGTCTCGATGCCTTGGCCGATAAACACTGCGGACAGCAAGGGACGCGCGATTCTGCGGATCAACATGACGGATGTGTTACCCAGCTTGTGGCTCGGGCAAACCGCGCGGGCGGACGGCCTAAAACGCTGATGGGGGTACTTGACGGCGCACCCACAGCGGCAACGCCACCCAGAAAGCGAGTTGACCGACGGCGGCGCACCCCCCGGCGATGGCACCCGCAGAAGGACCGGCCACCGCGCCGAAAATGATCACGGTGACACCGATCAGCGCCAGGCCCATCAGCAGCAAACCGAAATACGCGAACCGGTGCGCCGCGGATACCAGGAACTGGGTTCGGTGCCGGCGAAACAACAGGCGATGCATCGCGACCGGAGCCTCCAACAACACGGTGGCACCGACCGAGCAGCCGACCGTCGCCAGGTAGACGATCCGCATCGTCTCGCTCAGCACGTCGAAACGGGGCTGAAACGGCAGTGTCAGCAAGAAGCCGGTGAGTAACTGGACCCCGGTCTGGACGACTCGCAATTCCTGGAGCAGGCTGAGCCAATTGCGGTCTAAGCGTTGGGTTTCAGTTTCCGACCGCGCCGTGGTGTCCCAGGACTGATCGCGTTCGGGATGGTCGACGGCGTCCATGGGCGTTGATCATGCCAGCCGGCGACGTCACGCTATGGCTTGCCGGCCAACAGGAGTCGCGCCGAGGTTTCCAGCCGATCGGCGATCTCGGAGTAGGAGGCGTATCCCATCCCGGCCCGCACCAAGGCTCCCGCGTACAGCAGTTCGAGTGATTCGACCAGGTCAGCCGCGTGTTCGTCGCCCAAAGCGGTGACCAGCCGTTGATGTATCTCGCGGCCGATTTGTAGCCGTAGATGTTCGACCTCGGGATCCGTGCTGAGCAACGCGTTGGTGACCGCACCGGCCAATGCCGGTTCGTCGGCGACCAGCAGCGCGATCTGTCGTAGCACGGCGATCACGCGGACGGTCAGATCCGCCGACTCGGTCGGCTGAACTGGGCTGGACGCCAGCCGCCGCCAGAAAACCTCCGCGACGAGGTGCTCTTTCGAGGAAAAGTATGTGTAGGCCGTGGCCGTGCCGACGCCCGCCTCCGCAGCGACCATACGAATCGTCAACCCGGAGAAGCCTTCTCGGCTCAGCACACCTATCGCCGCGTTACCCAGTCGGTCAACGGTGTCGGCTTGCCGAGCGGTCAGGCGCCGTCTGGTCGATTCCCGAACTACCGGGTTGGACACGTGTCCGGACACTACTACAACCACCCGGGTGCGGCAACCGGATGACGAGCTCCGTGCACTACGTTCAGGGGATGGTGTCCCCCGCAGATCGCACTGCCGACGACGAGTTGACCAGCCGGTTATTCGCCCTGGCGAATCGGGTGACCGGCTTCATGCCCGCGGACGAGGGCCGCACGTTGTACGACGTGGCGATGGGCTACCTCGACCACGGCGTCGGCGTCGAGATCGGGACGTACTGCGGCAAGTCGACGGTGCTGCTGGGTGCCGCGGCGCGAGCGCGTAGCAGCGTGCTCTACACCGTCGATCACCACCACGGCTCCGAGGAGCATCAACCGGGATGGGAGTTTCACGACACGTCGCTGGTCGACCCTGTCACCGGTCGGTTCGACACGCTTCCCGCGCTGCGCCACACCCTCGACGATGCCGCGCTGGACGACAACGTGGTCGCGGTGGTCGGTAAGTCGACGGTGGTTGCTCAGGGCTGGCGCACGCCGCTGCAACTGCTGTTCATCGACGGCGGCCACAGCGAGGAGGCCGCGCGCAAGGACTACGACGGCTGGGCGAAGTGGGTCAGTGCCGGAGGCGCGCTGATCATCCACGACGTCTTCCCGGATCCGCGCGACGGCGGCCGGCCACCGTACGAGATCTATTGCCGCGCATTGGAAAGTGGCGCGTTCACGGAGAAGTCCGCAACCGGGTCGATGCGGGTGTTGCAGCGGACCGCCGGTGACGCCGGGGTGGCGGTTTAGCGATCCGACTGGCTGGCCGCGCACTCGCAGTCGTAGTCGCTTTCCAGGCCGCGCGGCAGATCGTTGCCGCGGAAGATGCCGTTGCCCGCCGTGGTGCGCGACAGTGCGTCGGCGGCCAGGATCACCGCGGCGCCGGTCCAGGTGGTGCGCTCGACCGGCCAACGCTTTCCGTCGCTGAACACCAGCCCGGTCCAGTACGAGCCGTCCTTCTCCCGCAGGTGCTGCATCGCGGCGAACTGGGTCAGCGCTGCCTGCCGGTCGCCCATGGCGTCGAGGGCCAGCACGAGTTCGCAGGTTTCGGCGCCGGTCACCCACGGCCGGTCGTCGACGCACCTGATGCCCAGCCCGTCGACGACGAAATCGCCCCACCTCTCCGCGATCCGGGCGGTCGCCGCACTACCGCGTAGCGCGCCGCCGAGGATCGGGTAATACCAGTCCATCGAGTGATGCGGCTTTTCGGTGAACGCCGAGGGATGAACGGCGATCGCATGCCCCAGCCGGCCGAGTGCGAGCTCCCACTCCGGTTGCGGCTCGTCGAGCAGATTCGCCAACGCCAGCGCACACCGGAGGCTGTGGAAAATGCTTGCGCAGCCGGTCAGCAACGCCTCGGTCAGTGGTCCGGAAGAGCCACGTGCCCAACAGATTTCGCCACCCTCAAGCTGAAGGTCCACCACGAAGTCGATCGCGGCTTGCACCGTCGGCCACATCGTCGCCGCAAAGCTCTGATCGCCGGTGACCAGTACGTGGTGCCAGACGCCGACCGCCACGTACGCGCAGAAGTTGCTGTCGCTGTTGGCGTCTTCGACGACGCCCGCGCGCAGTTGGATCGGCCAGGACCCGTCCGCACGCTGTTGGCGGCGGCACCAGTCGTAGGCGCGCCGCGCCGATTCGGTCAGCCCGGCCGCGGTGAGCGCCATCGCGCATTCCACGTGGTCCCACGGATCGGTATGACCACCCTCGGACCACGGGATTTCGCCCGAGGAATACTGAAGTGCGGCAATCGATTCCGCAGTCTGACGGCATTGCTCGGGGGATAGGACGCCGGCGACGCCCGGTACGTTAGACCAGCTCAACGGCGGGTACCGGTTTCTCGAAGTACAACGCGACGCTCTTGCCGATCAGGGGGTTCAACGTCGATTCGGCCAGCCGGGTCAGCAAGGGGCGCTGCATCATGTCCCAGACCAGCATCCTGTGATAGGCGGTGACGGCCGGGTGATCTGATTTATCAACGCCCACCGCGCATTTGAGCCACCAGAAGGGGGAGTGCAACGCGTGCGAGTGATGGGTGTGGGTGAACGTCATGCCGCGGGCGGTGATTTTGCCGCGTAGCTGGTTGGCCCGGTAGATGCGAATGTGGCCGCCCTCGTTGCTGTGGTAGTCGTCGGAGAGCAACCAGCAGACCTGCTCGGGAAACCACCGCGGCACCGTGACCGCCAGCGTGCCGCCGACCTTGAGCACCCGAATCAACTCGGCGATCACGGCATCGTCGCCCGGAATGTGTTCGAGGATCTCCGATGCGATGACGCAGTCGAACGTCCGGTCGGGATAGGGCAGTGCCCGAGCGTCGCCGACGACGGCTTCCGCACGGCCCGACGCCGGTACCTCGTGGGCATCCGCCATGCCGCGGAACATCGTCTCGACGTCGCCGATATCGCTGGCACTCTGATCGAATGCCACGATGTCCGCGCCGCGTCGGTATGCCTCGAAGCTGTGCCGGCCCGCACCGCAGCCGACGTCGATGACCTTAGTGCCCGGGCCGATGCCGAGACGATCGAAATCGACTGTCAGCACAGCTCGCCCACCGCTTTGCTCGGATCACCGGCCGCCCCGGTGCGGGCGATGGCTTGCTCGTAGACGTGCACCGTCTGTGCGGCCACCGACTCCCAGCTGAACACCTCGACAGCACGACGCCGCCCGGCTGCGCCCAGCCGTTTGAGTTCGCCGGGGGAGTCCAGCAACTCGCCCATGACCCGGGTCAGCTCGGCAGCGTCACCGGGCGGAACCAGTCTGGCGCAGCCGCCATCGGTTCCCAGCACCTCGGGCAACGCGCCTGCGCGACTGGCCACGATCGGTGTTCCACTCGCCATCGCCTCCACGGCTGGGAGTGAGAAACCTTCATAAAGTGAAGGGATACAAGCAATTTCGGCAGAGGCAAACAGTCGGGCCAATTCGTCGTCGGACAGTCCGCTGGAAATGTGGACGATGTCGGAAATACCGAGCTCGGCGATCAGCTTCTCGGTCGGCCCGTTCGGCTCGAGCTTGGCGACCAGCTGCAGCTCCAGGTCGTAATGATGACGGAGCATGGCGATCGCCTGCAGTAGGTGCCCGACGCCCTTGAGCGGCACGTCCGCGCTGGCAATCGCCAGGACGCGGCCGGGAACTCGTGGTTGCGACGATGGCGCGAACATGTCCGTGTCGACGCCCAGCGGCACCACATGGAGCTGGTCGGGGTGTACGCCGAAGTCAGCAATGATGTCGGTCGCCGAGGACGATGAAACGGTCAGTAACTCGGGGATGCTGCGAGCTACCCGCTCCTGCATTCCCAGAAAGCCATACCATCTGCGCACCGACGGCTTGCGCCACCAGCGCGCCGCGGCGAGATCCACCAGCCGGTCGCGGGTGATCGGGTGGTGCACGGTCGCGACGACGGGCAGCCCGGTCGCCGCGATCCTCAGCAGGCCGACACCCAGGCTCTGGTTGTCGTGCACGACGTCGAAGTCATCCTGCCGATCGGCCAGCAGTCGCGCGGCCCGCAGGCTGAAGGTGCGCGGCTCGGGAAAGCCTGCGGTCCAGACGCCGGCCAACTCGAGGAGGTCGATGCGGTCCCGGATTTCCCGGGGATGGGGAATGCGGAACGGGTCGGGCTCGCGGTACATGTCAAGGCTGGGTACCTCAGTCAGCACCACCCGAGGGTCGAGTTCTTCGGGGTAGGGCTGGCCGGAAAACACCTCGACGTGGTGACCCAGGTCGACCAGGCTCCGGCTCAGGTGCCGGACGTAAACTCCCTGGCCGCCGCAGTGCGGCTTGCTGCGATACGACAACAGCGCAATCCGCATACTCACGCCCGATCTGAAGTGGAGGTGCCGAGAAGCAGCACGGTGAAAGGTTCGGGCGAGGCCTCGACGAGCTTTCTGGACACGTGTCTGGACTATAGTTTGACAAACTACCTGATGCAACGCGCAGCTAGCGGCCTTAACTTTGCCGATCCTACCCAGCGGAATGGTTACGGTGACTCGGGCGCCGCCTGCTCGGCGATAACGTGGTGTCATGCGCGCGCTGGTCGTCGTCGACGTTCAGAGAGACTTTTGTGAGGGCGGCTCGCTGGCCGTGACCGGCGGTGCAGACCTGGCGGGCGCGATCCGCGATTACCTGGCCGACGGCGCCGACTACGGCCACGTGGTGGCCACCCAGGATCGGCACGTCGATCCCGGACACCACTTCTCCGATCACCCGGATTACATCTCGTCGTGGCCGCCGCACTGCCGCATCGACAGCGCCGGTGCGGAGTTTCACCCTGCTCTGGACGCCGGCCGGTTCGAGGCAGTGTTTCGCAAGGGTGCCTACGACGCCGGGTACAGCGGGTTCAGCGGCCACGACGACCGCGGCACGCCGCTCGCCGACTGGCTGCGGCAGCATCAGGTCGACCAGGTTGACGTCGTAGGCATCGCCACCGATCATTGCGTGCGATGGACCGCGGCGGACGCGGCGAGGCTGGGCTTGACGACCCGGGTGCTGGTGGATTTGACCATCGGCGTAGGGGAGCAGTCCACCGCAGCGGCTCTTGACGCCCTGCGCGCGGCGGGGGTGGCGATCGTGGCAAGCCGATGACGGGTCCGATGGAGTCGGCGCTGCTCGCGGCGGTGGAGCGCTCGCCGGCAGCCGCGGCCGCCCATGATCGCCAGGGCTGGGTGGGCCTGTTCACCCACGATGGACGCGTCGAAGATCCGGTGGGTTCGCGGCCGCACACGGGCACGTCCGAGATCGGTCGGTTCTATGACACCTTCATCGGCCCGCGTGAAATCACCTTTCACCGCGATCTCGATATCGTCGGTGGCTCATCGGTGATCCGCGATCTCGCCCTCGAGGTGGCGATGGGTTCCGCTGTCACCATGGCGATTCCGGCTTTCTTGCGCTACGACCTGCGCCAGGTCGACGGGCACTGGAAGATCGCGATGCTGCGCGCGTACTGGGAGCTGCCCGCGATGGTCGCGCAGTTCCTGGGCAACGGCCTCTCGGCGCTGCCGGCCGGCGTCCAGCTCTCGCGGGCGTTGATTCGCAATCAGCGCGTGCGCGGCGCCGCCGGTTTCGCGGCCGGCTTCCGTCGCGTCGGTTCACGGCAGAAAACATTGGTCGACACGTTTGTGAACGCCGTGGGGCGGGGTGACAGATTCGCCGCGCTCCAGGCATTGTCATCCGGTGCGACAATCGCTTTCGGTGACGACGAGGCCGTTGACGTGGCCGGGCTCATCGGGCGATGTTCGGGAGCGACGGCGACGAAGCTGATCGCCGCGGGTACCACCGTCGCGGCCTCGGTCTGGTCAGGGCAGCGGCGCGGCGTCTTGTTTGCCGATGTGGCCCGCGGCGGCACCGGTATCGAGCGGGTGCGCTATTTCGCGCAGTGATGCCCGTTGCGGCGCACCCAGCAACACCACAGCCGGACCTACTACGAAAGAACTACGTTTCCATCCCGAGAGCCGGAGAGATACCACGAACACCAGCCCTGGTCGCGGTAGACCGTTCGATCGGCGGACCCTGCTGCGGGGTGCCGGCGCGATCGGTGCGGCGTCGATGGCGCTGTGGCCCACCGCGTGCAGCTCGGACGACGACGCGCTGACGTTCTTCTTCGCGGCCAATCCAGAAGAGGCAGAAGCCCGGTTGCGCGTCATCGATGCGTTTCAGCGCAGGCATCCCGACATCAAAGTACGGACGGTGCTATCCGGGGCGGACGCGTTGCTGCATGAGTCGATCTACTGCGCGGGAGGCAAGTGTCCGGATGT
This sequence comes from uncultured Actinomycetota bacterium, assembly GCA_963824335.1. Classification (GTDB taxonomy): domain Bacteria; phylum Actinomycetota; class Actinomycetes; order Mycobacteriales; family Mycobacteriaceae; genus Mycobacterium. The sequence continues at coordinate 313,627 of CAWGPB010000031.1, read as the reverse complement.
GCTGATGGCGTGGGAATTCACCTATTCCGGACTGGCCGAGCGGGGTGTGCTGCTCGATCTCAACACGATGTTGGCGCAGGACAACAAATTTGCCGCGGAGATCAAGTCGGACAGCGTGGCCGCGCTGTACGAGACGTTCACCTACAACGGCGGGCAGTATGCGTTCCCGGAGCAGTGGTCGGGAAATTTCCTGTTCTACAACACGACACTGTTCGCCGAGGCGGGCGTGCCACCGCCGCCCGGGCGGTGGGATGAGCCATGGAGTTTCGGCGAATTCCTCGACGCAGCCAAGGCGCTCACCAAGCTGGACCGGTCGGGTCGGGTCACTCAGTGGGGATTCGTCGACACCTGGGCCCCGTACTATTCGGCCCTGTTGTTCGGCATGAACAACGGTGTCCCGTGGTCGGATCCGCGGATCAACCCGACGCACCTCAACTTCGATGACGCCGCGTTCATCGACGGCATCCAGTTCTACGCCGATCTGGCGAACCGGCACCATGTCGCGCCCACTGCTTCGGAGGCCCAGTCGATGGCCACGACGGACCTGTTCACCTCGGGTCACGCGGGGATGGCGCTCGGCGGGCATTGGCGATACCAGACACTCGACCGCGCGACCGGCCTGGATTTCGACATCACCGTTCTGCCGTTCGGACCGAAAGGGCATGGCGCCCAATCGAATATCGGCACCACCGGGCTGGCAATCGCAGCGAGCAGTCCGCATAAGAAGCAGGCGTGGGAGTTCGTCAAGTTTGCCGCCGGCCCGGTGGGGCAGGCCGTGATCGCCGAATCCGGGTTGTTCGTGCCGGTGTTGAGGTCCGCGATCCACTCGGCAGGTTTCGCCAAGGCGCACAGCAGAATTGGAAATCTCGCCGTGCTCACAGGTGGGCCGTCGCACGCCGAGGGCCTACCGGTCACTCCCGACTGGCCGAAGATCGCTGCGCTGATAGATCGCAACATCAGCCCTGTGCTGCGCGGTGTGCGTCCCGCGACGACCTTGACAGGCGCATTGTCGCACCATATCGACGAGGTGCTGCGAACTCCATGACCGCTGCCGATACGTCCACCGCCACCGCGGCCCGGCGGCGCGGTCCGTCGAAGCGACGCGCGCGAGCCGGACGCTTGTTCGTCGCACCGAACCTGGCTGCGGTCGTCGTGTTCATGTTGTTTCCGCTCGGCTTTTCGCTCTATATGAGCCTGCACAACTGGGACCTGTTCACGCCTGCCAAGTTCGCCGGCTTGTCGAATTACCGCGATCTGTTCACCGAAGACCCGCTCTTCAGCATCGCCATGCGCAACACGGTGGTTTATGTGGTGGGCACGGTCGTGCCGACCGTCCTGATCAGCCTCGCGGTGGCCGGTGTGCTCAATCGGAAGATCAAGGGAATCGGCTTTTTCCGGACCATCATCTTTCTGCCGCTGGCGGTGTCGTCGGTGGTGATCGCCGTCGTCTGGCAGTTCGTGTTCAACACCAACAACGGCTTACTCAACATTGTGCTCGGTTGGGTCGGAATCAGCCCGATCCCGTGGCTGGTGGATCCCAAGTGGGCGATGACCTCCCTGTGCATGGTCAGCGTCTGGCGCAGTGTGCCGTTCGCAACCGTCATTTTGTTGGCCGCCATGCAAGGTGTGCCGGAAAACCTGTACGAGGCCGCCCGACTCGACGGCGCGGGGGAGGTGCGTCAATTCGTGTCGATCACCGTGCCGTTGATCCGGGCAGCCGTGTCATTCGTCGTCGTCATCTCGATCATCCACGCGTTCCAAGCGTTCGACCTCGTCTACGTGCTCACCGGGCGTAACGGGGGACCGGAAACGTCGACCTATGTTCTCGGCATCATGTTGTTCCAACATGCGTTCGCCTTCCTGGAATTCGGCTACGCCTCGGCGTTGGCGTGGGTGATGTTCGCCATCTTGCTGGTGCTGACCGTGGTACAGCTGCGGCTCGGGCGTCGCCGGGCGGCGCAGGAGGAAAAATCGTGGGCGTGACCGCTCGGGTGTACAGACCCAAGGTTCTGCGTGCCGTCGCGGTGTACACCGCCCTGACAGCGATCGCCACATGTGCGCTTTTCCCGATCCTGTGGGCGGTGTCGGGCTCGCTGAAGCGGGCGGGCGAAGTGACCACACCGACGCTGTTCCCGGCGCAGCCGCAGTGGTCGAACTATCGCGAAGTATTCGCGGTGATGCCGTTCTGGCGGATGTTTGTCAACTCGGTCTTGTATGCCGGGTGTGTCAGCGCCGGCCAGGTGTTCTTCTGCTCACTCGCCGGTTACGCGTTCGCGCGGTTGCGATTTCGGGGGCGCGATACATTGTTCGTTTTATATCTGGGTACGTTGATGGTTCCGTTGACGGTCACGGTGATTCCGCAATTCATTCTGATGCGGATCGCCGGACTGACCGACACCCCATGGGCAATGATCGTGCCCGGCCTGTTCGGCAGCGCGTTCGGTACGTACCTGATGCGCCAGTTCTTCCGCACCCTGCCCGACGAACTCGAAGAGGCGGCAATCCTTGACGGCTGTACCCCATGGCAGATCTATTGGCGGATACTGCTTCCGCATGCGAAACCGGCGGTGATGGTGCTGGCGGTGCTCACCTGGGTCAACGTCTGGAACGATTTCCTCTGGCCACTGCTGATGATTCAGCGCAACAGCATCTCGACACTCACTCTCGGGCTGGTCCGAATGCAGGGTGAATACGTGTCGCGTTGGCCGGTGTTGATGGCCGCATCCATCCTCATTCTGCTGCCGCTGCTGTTTGTCTACGCGATTGCGCAGCGCGCCTTCATTCGCGGTATCGCCGTCACCGGGTTGGGTGGATAGTTCGTGGCCCCGGTGACTTTCGATCAAGCGACGCGGCGCTATTCGGGTGGGGCGGCTCCCGCGGTCGACCGCCTCGACCTGACCGTCGGCGACGGCGAATTCGTGGTGCTCGTCGGGCCCTCCGGGTGCGGCAAGACCACGTCGTTGCGGATGATCGCCGGACTGGAGCCGGTTGACTCCGGGCGCATCTTGATCGGTGCCCGCGACGTCACCGACGACGATCCGAAGGACCGCGACGTCGCGATGGTCTTCCAGAACTACGCGCTCTACCCCCACATGAGCGTCGCGCAGAACATGGGCTTCGCCCTCAAAATCGCCGGGGTGCCGAAAAGTGAGATCCGGGAACGGGTTCTGGATGCGGCGCGGTTGCTCGACCTCGAGCCGTACCTGGACCGCAAACCGAAAGATCTCTCCGGCGGTCAGCGCCAGCGAGTTGCCATGGGACGCGCGATCGTTCGTCGACCGCAGGTCTTCTTGATGGACGAACCGCTGTCTAACCTGGATGCGAAATTGCGGGTGCAGACCCGCAACCAGATTGCCGGGCTGCAACGCAGGCTGGGCACCACCACCGTCTACGTCACCCACGACCAGGTCGAGGCGATGACCATGGGCGATCGCGTCGCGGTCTTGCGTGACGGCATCCTGCAGCAATGCGCGGCACCCCGCGAGCTGTACCGGAATCCCGTCAACATGTTCGTGGCGGAGTTCATCGGATCGCCTGCCATGAATCTGCTGACCGTCCCGGTCGTCGGTCACCGCGTTGCTCTGGGGGACTGGTCGATCCCTCTGCCGCACGAGATCGGTTCTGCGGCAGAGGAGATCGTCGTCGGTATCCGGCCTGAACACTTGGAGATCGGTGGAACCGGCGTCGAGATGCAGATTGAAGTCGTCGAGGAACTCGGCGCGGACGCCTATCTTTATGGGCGAATCACCAACGCCGACAACGCATTAACCCACTCGATCGTGGCCCGCACGGACGGCAAGGACCCTCCGCCGCGCGGCTCCCGGGTGCGGGTACATCCACAACCAGCGCACCTGCATTTCTTCGGCGTCGACGGTGCTCGGCTGTTGTAGCGGGTGTTCGCTCACTTCGGGATGTGCGCGGCCATCTGGTCGGCCAGCTGACTGGCGATTTCAGCAGGGTCGCCGTTTTGGCAGACCTTGGCCACGAACAGGACATTGCTTTGGGCACGGAAGTTGAACGCGCAGCGCCAAGGGTCCGGCTGACCATTGGTTATGCCGGTGATCACCCATTGAGCTCGATCGTCGGTGATGTCGGGGGCCTTGAGCTGAAACTGAACATGACTTCCCGTTTCGCCTGGCACCAGCGCACCGTCGCACCCATCGAGACCTTTGAACGCATCGTGGAAATAGCGGGATGCCGTTTGGGCATCGAGATACGTCGTTACCTGTTGGTCGACGATGTGTTGGTAATTGTCTTTCTCCTCGCGGTAGTCAGTGCCGCGATATGCGGTGTAGTCGACGTCGGGTCCGAACGAATTCGCGTCTGGCCCCTCTAAAGCACTGCAGTTCGACTTATCGCCCAAGTCTCGAGGAGCCGGGGGATAGAGCACCATGCTGCTGTCACCGAGGTTGGCGCCGAGGATCTTGCTGGCCTCGGGAACCCCCACGATCACAGATTTGATCTTGCTGGCCGCAAGGAAGTCCGCCGGCGCGGGAGGCGCGGGCTTGTCCGGGGGCGGTATCCGGGCACTGATTTGGTCGGCAGCGGCCGCGGCGGCGGGGGCACCGTTGGCCCACGCACACATCGACGCTTCCACGATGACGTTGTTCTTGACGTGTGCCTGATGGTCGCAGCGCCATCCGAGCGGCTGGTTCTTGTCGGTGAACTGCAGCGCGCCGAATCTCACCGTATCGCTATTGAACGGACCGGCTGCCAATACTTTCCAGGCGGCGGGGTTGTTCTTCGCGGTAATGGTGGCGGAATTACAACGGCCCAGCGGCGCATACGCATTGTGAAAAATCTCGTTGGCTTTGTCGGACGTCTCGAAGGTCGCAACATTCTGCGTGAACATTCCGACCAGGCTGTCGTCTTTCGACGCTTGGTTTCGCACGGAGCGATAGGCGGTGAATTCTCCGTCTCCGAGAGCCTCCTTTGTCATTCCCAGCGTCAGGGCACACTCGGGTTTGCTGTAATCGCCTGACGAGGCAATCGGGGAATCGAATTGCGACCGATCCTGCAGTGGCAGCCCGGCGATCTCGGTGACGTCTTCGGTCGGCAGGATCAGTGTCTTGATGCTGTTGGCGGACAGAGGTTTTGGGGCTGACACCGAGGTGGCCGGCGCGGCATCGGGGGCGTGGGTCTTCGACGTTTTCTGCGGCTGCACCGGAAACCACGAAGGCGTGTGGCTACCGCACGCCACGAGCATCAACGCCACTGCCGCGGTGCCGCCGGCCAGCAGAACGCGGCGCCGTTGACGATGTGTCATGCACGTCCTCTCGTCTTTGGTGAATGCAGGCCGAAGGTCTGGCTGATGTTAGCCTGCGGGTCGAATGCGCTCGAAGGGTATGCAGTGGGTAGCCCGCGGCTTCTGAATTGCCATGGCGATAGCGAAATTCGACGATCCAAACGGAGCGATCTGATATCCGGTACTTGTGCCGATGAACAGCAGGCATGCTAAATAAATCGCGGAAATACCCAGACGGTATGCTTCTGGTCGTGCAAAAGACCACGTGGTCCGGTACGAGTCGCTGATGGGCAACTTGGTCAACAGTTTCACCTTCAACAAACCGGCCGCCAGATGACGCGTTGCTCGCGACGATCACTTTCCTGGGCGGCGATCGTGCTCGCGTTCAGCCTGCTGCCCGGATGTGCACGCTCCGTCGACGGGACGCCGGTGAGCCCGCCCGACGTTGCGGCCTTGCCGCCATCGTTACCGACGGCAAAAAGTGCACCCCCGCGAAACGCCAAGTACTTCGACATCAGTCGGCTCAGCCAGCTGGAAGGCCAATTCCCGCCGGGTTTCGACCGCGTACAGAACACCGCCCTGGCGCCCCTGGGGCCCGATGCCGAGAAGTTCTTCGCCGTCGGCGTCGGTGACATCGTGAAGGTCGACCCTCCGCTGTGTCGATCGGTGCTCCAACCGGTGCGACCGCCCCAGGATGCGCAGTACACCATGATCGGCGGGCTCGGAAAGGGAGCCATCCTGGTCGGCGCCGTGAGCTCGCCCACGTCGCTTGGGAAGGCGATCGTCCCCAAGGGGTGTGAGCAAGTCGCGGTCACTCAGCGAGTCGCCGGTCGGGTGGTCGTGGCGACGGTCACCCGCCAGCCCGGGCCGCCCATCGATGGGGTCGCCACCACCGAATCGATCGCGGTGGCCGCCCAAGGGGCCAACAAGTCCTACGTTTTCGCCGCCTTCCTCAGCGACACCGTGGCCGTCACCGCCGAGGGTATTCTTCCCGGAAATCCCGACGCGGAAGATCTCCTGAGCGGCATGCTGGTCAAAGCCGTGGACCTGATCCGCGCGGCTTAGCGGAAATGACGGTGGATTGGCTGTGAACCCCGCGCACTTCACTCTTTCCGAGACCGGCGAATTCGAGCCGACCCGGTTTGCAGGTAGTCACTGGGGCGACGATCATCTCAACGGGCCGGCAGTGGTGGGCCTGGCGGCGCAGGCGCTCGAAAGCCATTGTGGATCAGATGACTTCATGCCGAGCCGACTGACAGTCGACTTGTTTCGCGCAGCACGCTGTGTTCCGACTTCGGTGAACGTACGGGTAGTGCGTGATGGTCGGAGAGTGCGAAGCGCGGAGTGCGATCTCGCGCAGGAGGGCCGGTTGGTCGCGCGGGCCACGCTGCTGCAATACCGGCGATCGACGGCGCCCCCCGGGCGACTGTGGACCGTGCCGGTCTCAATTCCGTTCCCGCCGGCTCTGGAACCCGGGGTGCAAACGGCACTACACAGCGACGCCGCGGACTGGAGTCACTCACCGGGTCATCACCAGAACGAATCCCGCAAGCGCTTCTACAACAGCGCCATCGACGTCGTGGCAGGGCAACCCAACTCCCAGTTCCTTCGAGCGGTGATGGTGGCCGAGGCGACCAGCCTGGTGACGAATCTCGGCACGCATGGGATCGGCTACATCAATGGCGACCTGACCGTGGGGTTGGCACGCCTTCCAGTCGGGGAATGGATTGGTGTGCAGGCTGATTCGCATTGGGCCTCGGATGGAGTGGCGGTCGGGACGGCGACGCTCTTCGACTCCTCTGGCGCTTTCGGATCCGGCATGACGACCGCGGTCGCTAATCCCGCAGCCCAAATCGACTTCGCCAATGATCCATTCCCGCTGAAGATCCCATAGAGCGGCGGCGCTTACTCGCAGGAGGTTGCATGGCCGGTCAGCGAACGGTTTTCAATCATGTCGGACTATGTGTCGCCGACACCGCCCGGTCGCGCCGTTTCTACGAAGGCCTGCTGGATTTCACGTTCTGGTGGGAACTCGCGCCGCCCGATGAGGGCACCGGCCCACTACTGCAGCTGAACGCGCCGATCGGCTTGCATGCGACGTACCTCGTGCGCGACGGCCTGGTGCTCGAACTGCTTGCCTACTCCCACCGCGTCCTGCGTGCCGGGCCGGATCGCGTGATGGATCACGTGGGACTCACCCACCTGTCGCTGTCGGTATCCGACCTCGGTGCGGTGCTGGCGCGGGTGGAGCAATTCGGAGGCTCGGTCGTTGAGGAAACCGTCTCCGATCGGTCAGCGATGATTCGCGACCCGGACGGGCAACTGCTGGAGCTGCTCCCGGATGGGTGGCTGGCCGTCTTGCCGCCGCGCCCGAACCAGGGGCCGGATGCAACGATCGACGCATGACGCCCGCACCTGAACCCGCGCACGGCGACGCGGATCCACACATCGTGCTCGGGCTGGTCGGTGATCCGGGTGCGTGTGCTTCCTTGGCTCGCGAACTCGCTGACACCGAGTTGCCTGGCGAGCTGGAGAAACGGTTGCCCGGCGCTCGCTGGGTTATCGAGGTGATGGAACGGCGACTCGTGCAGCCGCCCGCTACCGACGCTCAGATCGTCAAAGCCGCCCGGAAAACACTGCTCGCGAAGCAATGGGACGTCATCGTCGTGTTGACGGACCTGCCGTTGCACGTCGAGCAACGTCCGGTCGTGGCCCACGCCAATCCGGTCAGCAACGTGGCGATCGTGTCGGTGCCCGCGCTGGGGGCGATGGGGGCGCGCAACCGGACTCGCGAGGTGATCGGGCGATTGCTGGTGCGGCTGCTCGGATCGGCCGAAGAGCGGGGCGTCGATGCGCAACGCGGCGGCCGGCGGTCACGGCGGGTGACCGTGCAGCGGGTGCGGGAGCTCGGCAGCGATCCGGCCGACGAGGCTTTCTTCTATACCGCCCGGGTACTGACCGGCAATCTGACGTTGATCAGCGGAATGGTGGCGGCCAATCAGCCGTGGCGGTTGTCGCTGCGACTCTCACGCGCGTTGACCGGCGCGGTGGCCGCGGGGGTGTTCGGGTTGGTGACCGCCGATATCTGGCGGCTCTCGGACGCCTACGGATGGGACCGGCTGGCCGGTACGGCGCTGGTGTCGATCGCCGCGACGGTCGCGACCCTGGTCATCGGCGCAGAGCTCTGGGAGCCCATCCCCAGCCGTGCCGTGCGCAAGCAGGTGATCCTGTTCAATATCGCGACCGTGCTGACCGTCGCGATCGGAGTGACCGTGCTCTATGCCGCCTTGTACCTTTTGGCGCTGATCGCGGCGTACTGGTTCGTGGTGCCGCAGATCTGGCGCGACCAGGTCGGGCATCCGGCCGCACTGCGCGACTACTTCGAATTAGCCTGGCTGACTTCATCGTTGGCGATGATCGGTGGGGCACTGGGTGCGGCACTGGAACCGGACGAGGCCGTGCGCGCCGCGGCGTATGTCCAGCATTTCGAGGACGAAGCCGATATCGGCGAAGCCGCCTGACGCGGCGGCGAGGGTCAGCGCGATCTTTGTCGCAACGAGAATTTCTCCTGGTGCAGGGATTTCTCTGCTAATTCATCGGCCGCGTTGCGGCTCAGCGACCCCAGGTTGAGAAACAATAAGCCCGGCGATCGGACTCCAGGGACCTTCGCACTGCCGCTCGGGTACCAGGGGAAACCGCAGCCCACAAGCTACGTGTCTCGGGGCGAGACAACGCTTGAGGCGCGTTCACGGAGTCGGCGTCCACCACAGTGGCGCCGGATCCGATAGACAAAGGAAGAGCGATGATCCGTACACATCGTGTCTTGGGGTGCGTGTGAACGACTGGCTGAGCAACGTTGAAGCGAAGGTCGCCGCGACCGCGCGTGCGCTCGTTCTGGTCGCTGCGGTGAACGCCATCGCTGCCGCGGCGCCGGTTGTATCGCCCGCTGCGGTCCATGCCGCCCCAGAAGTCTCCGTCCCCAGTGCCGGCCGAGAGGCGGGGATGTTCGGCGAACCTGCTATCGCCGCGGCGTATTGGCGGGAGCAGCACGCTTCGGACTGCGGGGAAATGGCGGTGGCCGATGTGGTTGGCCAGGTGAACGGACACGAGCCGACCGAGCAGCAGATCATCGCCCTAGCCGAAACTACCTCCAGCACAGCCGGTCCCGGGCCAATATGGAAGCCCGCGGGATTCACAGATATACGAGATCTTCCGATTCTGCTCTGGCACTACGGAATTAAGGCCGACAATGTGCAGACCAACATCAACGATCTCAAGCAAAAGCTGCGAGAAGGCCGCAAGATCATCGCCATTCTCAATGCCGAAACAATCTGGAACCGGCCCGGGACGCGCAACTATGGAAATCACTTCGTCGTGGTGACCGGTATCGACACCAGATCCGGTGTCGTCCATCTCAATGACAGCGCCATCAACACCGGGCGCGACGAGAAGGTCTCCATCGCGACCTTCGAGCAGGCATGGGCTCCCAACTTCCACTCAGCCATCGTCACCCAGTGATTTCAGGACATATTCAGCGCAACGGCCGCGCGGATCAGCGCCGTCAACGCCTTGTCGTGGATCGTGTCGCCTTCGTGAATGTCGATGGTGCGGCGGGTGTTTCCCTCGAGGCTTGAGTTGAAGAGGCCGGCTGGATCTTTCAATGAGGCGCCCTTGGCGAATGTCATCTTGACGACGCTCTTGTAAGTCTCACCGGTGCAGATCATTCCGGCGTGATACCACACCGGTACGCCCCGCCACTTCCAATCCTCGGTCACGTCTGGGTCGGCCGCTTTGATGATTTTTCTGATGTGGGCAAGCGTCTCGCCCCGCCAGTCACCGAGCTCTCGCGAGCCTTCTTGGCCGCTGCCATATGTCGGGTATCCCTGATAGCCGTGTATCGGTGCCCCTAGCGCGAGGCCGATCCGCCGAATTTACGCATCTCTGCGGCTTTCCACACGACCGTGGCTGACCTCACAAGACGACGAACCACACGGCGACGTAGTGACTCACCGCCGCGGCCGCGGTGAAGGCGTGGAAGAACTCGTGATAGCCGAAGGTGCGCGGCCACGGGTTCGGCCAGCGGATCGCGAAGAAGATCACGCCGATGTTGTAGAGGACCCCGCCCGCGACGAGCAGTCCGACGACGACCGGACCGCCACCGTCGAGCAGGGTGCCGGCGAACCACAGCGCCACATAGCCGAGCAGCAGGTACAGCGGTATGCCAACCCATCGTGGGGAGGACGGCCACCACATCTTCAATGCCACGCCCGCTGCCGCGCCCGTCCACACGATGGCCAGCACTTCGGCTCCGGTGCGCGGCGGCATCGCCAACAGCGCGAACGGGGTGTAACTGCCGGCGATGAAGATGAAAATCGCCGAGTGGTCCAGCCGCTTCATCCACTTCAAGGCCACCGGGTTGTGCCAGTGCTTGCGGTGATAGATGGCGCTGACGCTGAACATCGCGACAATGGTGACGGTATAGATCAAGGTCGCAACCACGGCTTTGTGCGACGACGTGACTCCCGCGACCGACACCAGTGCTAATCCGCCCACGGTGGCGATCGCCGCGCAGCAGAGGTGGATCCAGCCGCGTGCGCGTGGCCGCCCGATGAGCTCGGCGACGGTGTCGGCGAGACCTTGGGGCAGGTCGTCGACGGGCGGGGTCACCAGATCGGCCCCGGGGGGAGCTGTCTTCGGGTTCTCCCGGTGAGGCGTCATGTTGTGCGCGTCGCTCGCAAGCCTGTTCGAGCGAGCTGAGAACGGCGAGCCGCCGCGGATCGCGAGGACCCTGAGCGCGGCGAGCTGCTTTCCGTTTGAACCACCTCGACACGATACCTACGACCTGCGCTGCAAAAACCACTCGACACACTGACTGTGATGTTGCCCAGCAAACGGAAGTCGCGACCGGACGCGTGCTCGGTGTGTCTGCGCTGGCGGTTCTCGGGGACTATCGTCTAGGCGATGCCTGTCCCCGCACCCGCGCCTGCGGCTCATGTGGAGGGCGTCGAGCGGTTTTTGGCGAGTTACCGTTCGATTCCCTCGACGGCGGCTGTCCGACTGGCCAAGCCCACCTCGAACTTGTTCCGCGACCGCGCGAAACTCAGCACCCCCGGACTGGACGTTTCCGGGCTGACAAACGTCATTTCGGTTGACCCGGACGCACGCACCGCCGACGTGGCCGGCATGTGCACCTACGAAGATCTGGTCGCAGCGACGCTGCCCTACGGTTTGTCGCCATTGGTGGTCCCGCAGTTGAAGACCATCACGCTGGGCGGGGCAGTCGCCGGACTGGGCATCGAGTCGGCCTCATTCCGCAACGGTCTGCCTCATGAGTCGGTGCTGGAGTTGGACATCCTCACCGGCACAGGAGAATTGCTCACCGTCTCACCGCAGCAGCACCCAGACCTCTTCCGTGCGTATCCGAATTCATATGGCACGCTGGGATATTCGACACGTTTACGCATCGAGTTAGAACCTGTCGAACCGTTCGTCGCGCTGCGGCACGTGCGGTTCCACTCGCTTGGCGACCTGACGGCGGCGATGGAACGCATCATTGACACCGGTGAGTTCGACGGGGTGTCAGTCGACTATCTCGACGGCGTGGTGTTCGACGCCACCGAGAGCTACCTATCTCTGGGTGTGCGCACCGCGGTCCCCGGCCCGGCCAGTGATTACACCGGACAACGCATCTACTACCGGTCCATCCAGCACGACACCGGCACCACAGAAGACCGGTTGACCATTCACGACTACTTCTGGCGATGGGACACCGACTGGTTCTGGTGCTCCGGTGCTTTCGGCGCACAAAACCCCCGTCTGCGACGTTGGTGGCCGCGACGCTACCGCCGCAGCAGCGTGTACTGGAAGCTGGTAGCACTCGACCGGCGCTTCGGGATCGCCGACCGCATCGAAAAGCGCAATGGCCGGCCGCCTCGGGAACGGGTGGTCCAAGATGTCGAGCTCCCACTCGAACGCACGACGGAATTCCTGGAATGGTTCCTCGAGGCGGTACCGATCGCACCGATCTGGTTGTGCCCGTTGCGATTACGCGATAATGAAGGCTGGTCGCTCTACCCGATCCGGCCGGGGCACAGCTACGTCAATGTCGGCTTCTGGTCGTCGGTTCCGGTGAGCGCGACCGACGGCGCGACGAATCGACTGATCGAGGAGAAGGTCGGTTCGCTGGACGGACACAAATCGCTGTACTCCGACTCCTACTACAGCAGAGAAGAGTTCGACCAGCTCTACGGCGGCGAGACCTACAAGACCGCGAAGAAGATCCATGATCCCGATTCCCGCTTTCTCGACCTTTACGCAAAGGCAGTGCAACGACGATGACGACTACCAAGGAGCCGGCATCGACCGCGACAGGCAAGTTGAGCCTCGCCGAGGTCTTGGCGGTCTTCACCAGCGGTGCCACGGAATCATTGCGGTTCACTGCTTATGACGGCAGTAGCGCCGGAGCCGAAGACGCCGTACTCGGCATGGACCTGCTGACTCCTCGCGGTACGACGTATCTGGCTACCGCGCCAGGTGAGCTTGGTCTGGCCCGGGCTTACGTCGCCGGCGACATCGAGGCGCGTGGCGTGCACCCCGGCGATCCCTACGATGTGCTCAAACTGCTGGCCGAAAAGGTCGAGTTCACCAGGCCCTCGCCGCGACTGATGGCCAGTATCATCCGCGCGGTCGGTATCGAGCACCTGATGCCGGCAGCGCCGCCGCCGCAGGAGATGCTGCCTCGCTGGCGCCGAATCGCCGAGGGCATGCGGCACAGCAAGACGCGTAATGCCGGGGCGATCCAATACCACTACGACGTCTCCAACTCCTTTTACGAATGGGTCTTGGGGCCGTCGATGACCTACACGTGTGCCGTCTATGCCGAGTCCGACGCAACGCTGGAGGCGGCGCAAGACAACAAGTACCGGCTGATCTTCGAGAAGCTGAGGCTGCAGCCGGGGGACCGGCTACTCGACGTCGGCTGCGGCTGGGGCGGCATGGTGCGCTACGCGGCCCGGCGCGGCGTCCACGCGATCGGGGCGACACTGTCCGCGGAGCAGGCTGCCTGGGCCCAAACAGCGATCGAGGCCGAAGGGCTAGCCGAATTCGCCGAGGTGCGTCACTGCGACTATCGCGACGTCGACGAAACCGGTTTCGATGCAGTCTCTTCGATCGGCTTGACCGAGCACATCGGCGTCAAGAACTATCCGTCTTATTTCGCTTTCCTGAAGTCCAAGTTGCGCACCGACGGGTTGTTGTTGAACCACTGCATCACCCGCAACAACAACAAATCGAATTACCGCGCGAGCAGCTTCACCGATCGCTACGTCTTTCCGGACGGCGAGCTGACCGGCTCGGGCCGCATCCTCTCCCAGATCCAAGACGTGGGATTCGAGGTGATCCACGCGGAGAATTTTCGTCGCCACTACGCCATGACGCTGCGTGACTGGTCCCGCAACCTCGTCGAGCACTGGGACGAGGCTGTCGCCGAGGTTGGCATTGCCACGGCGAAAGTGTGGGGCTTGTACATGGCAGCGTCCCGGGTGGCGTTCGAGCAGAACAACATTCAGCTGCACCACGTGCTGGCGTCTAAGCTTGCTCCGCACGGCGCCGACAGCCTCCCGCTGCGCCCCTGGTGGCAGGCCTAACCGCCGAGACGCCCCCTTGGCCCCTAGCTGTTGAACTTGGTTGCTTCGGCGAGGGCGTTCGACGCACGTTGGCCTGGCTGATGCCGGCTCAGCGCATGGATGGATACATCGTGGCCTTCCGCGGCCTGCCGCAGCGCGCCCACCGTTGCCTGTTCCCTGGACATGTGACCAAATGGCTCGAACGAGTACCAGCGCAGGGCGTTTTCGTGGGTCATCTTGTCGATGTCGCTGTCCGACGCATTGTTGTGGGACAACACATCCCAGAGCTGCTCGGGCGCGCGGGGCCACATCGAATCGCTGTGTGGGTAATCTGCTTCCCACGCGATGTTGTCGATACCGATCTGGTGCCGTAATTCGACCCCGACCTCGTCGCTGATGAAGCACGTCAAGAAGTGCTCGCGGAACACTTCACTGGGCAGCTTGCCGCCGAAGTCTTGATGCGTCCACACGGAATGCATCTCGAAGGTGCGATCGGCCCGTTCCAGGAAATAGGGGATCCAGCCCGTGCCACCCTCGCTCAACGCGATCTTGAGATCCGGGTACTTCTTGATCGGAGCCGACCACAACAGATCAGCTGCGGCCTGCACGATGTTCATCGGCTGCAAGGTAATCATCACGTCCATGGGGGCGTCCGGTGCGGTGATGGCCAGTCGACCCGAAGAACCGATGTGCACGTTCATCACCGTGTCGGTGTCGACCAGCGCTTTCCACATCGGAGTCCAGTACTCATCGTGAAAGCTGGGGTAGCCCATGGCGGCCGGGTTCTCGCTGAAGGTCAGCGCATGTACGCCACGTTTCGCGTTGCGCCGAATCTCGGTCGCGCACGCTTCGGCGTCCCAGATCGCCGGCAGACACATCGGGATGAATCGGGCCGGGTAGGCTCCGCACCATTCTTCGACGTGCCAGTCGTTGTAGGCGCGTAACAACGCGAGGCTGAAGTCGGGATCCTCGGTCGCGAACAGTCGCCCGGCGAACCCCGGAAACGTCGGGAAACAGATCGACGCGAAAATCCCGCCCGCGTTCATGTCTTTGATCCGCTCATCGACCCGCCAGCACCCCGGCCGGATCTCGTCGAGACCCTGTGGTTCAAGCCCGTACTCTTCCTTGGGCCGGCCCGCCACCGCATTGAGCGCCACATTGGGAATCACCACGTCGCGGAATTGCCAGGTATCGCTGCCGTCCGGATTGTGCACCAACCGTGGCGCATCGTCGGCGTATTTCTTGGGCAGGTGGTTTTTGAACATGTCCGGCGGTTCGACAATGTGATCGTCGACGCTGATCAGGATCATGTCGTCTTTGTTCATATCCGCTGCTTCCCGATGCGATTTACCGTTCAGCAATACTGTTGGATCGACCGTACAGCACCTTTCCATGGTGTCGACGGCTGCAGTTGTCGAACATCGTCTTGGTAGGACTGCCAAGTTCAACAAGCTTGCGGGAGAGCAGATTTCGTCACTGTGACGTATTACGAGCGGTGCGGCCCCCCCGGCGATGGGGAAGTGGTTCAGCCTGGCGGTTGTACGCAGAGGTTGCCACGGGCGAAGCGCACCGCCACGGCGGCCTGATCCGGATTCACCCCGGCCTGGGCGGCGACCGTGCCGATCGCAGCCTGCGCGTCTTGTCCCGTGTAGAACGCGCGGCACGCCTGCAGACCTGCTTGCAGCACGGCGTCATCGTCGCCGGGAAAGCCGGCACCGCGCGCGAGCTTGATATAACGCTGTTGGTCCGGTGTGATCGGTGTCGGCCAGGCCGATGCGGTTCCGGCGGCACATCCCAGCAGCGCGCCGGCGCCGAGCGTGGCTGCCGATACCCGAATGACTTTGCTTATCACCGTGGCCATTGGCCGTCCCGCTTTCTCTGGCGATGGCGGCGTCTCCGACACCACTCACAGTTAACCGGAATACCGCACCCGCCTGGCCCGAAATTTTCGAATGCCTCAAGGCTTTCGTATTGCACTGCGCCACAGATCAATTCGTCACAGTGACGTATTGACGGTCACGGCGGCACAGCTGGGGTACCGGTGGTGAATATCGCCGAACGCGGATCTGGAGCCGGCGGGTCGAATGTCGTCGCGTTGCGCGTCGGGACGGCGAGGCGGATCGGTGCCAATTCTCGAGTGCGTGGTTGGCTGGCGATTCGGTTATCGCGGCAAGCGGGCGGCAATTGTCCGATCCGGAACATGTTGACAGTGCTGACGGCTGGTGAGCTGGGAGCTGTCAAATAGTCGCGGACGCCCATTGGCTTGTCAGTCCGAGAAGACCTGACAGCGCCGGAAAGTAATCCGCGACGATGTGGCAGTGCCGACCGTTGTCTGTAAAGACGTGACAGTGCAAGCCAGATGCCAACGGTCTGACGAGCGCACCTATCGTTCCCGCAGTGGTTGGACCCCCGCAGGGCGTTATCGCTGGCGTGTGCAGGATGATCGCGTCCAGGGCGTGGTCGAGGTCACCGCCGGCGGCGGACTCGGTCACCGCTTCGGGTAGGTCGTGAGGATCGCGGGGCAGGCTGTCTCGCCGTTCAGCTGTGCCAGGCAAGCCATGAACGCGCGGGTCTTCGTGCGTCGACGGCGGATGTTGTTGGATTACAGGGAATTTGCCCGATATGGCCGCTGCCTTAAATGGCTATTTTGCAGGTCAGGCGTTGCAGCGGAACGATTTTGGCGTCGCCGGGGCGGGCGGCTTGAGGGGTGCGGAGCAACGCGACGACGGTGATTGATTCTCCGCAGTGCGAACAATCTCGGGAAGCGGCTGGCCGCGGAGTGACCTGAACAGTATTCACCGACGCAAAGATGTACTGTGCAGATCCGGCCTGTTGACCGCTGGACGCAGTCGCCCTTGACATCGGTCCCGCATTTGGCGGCGAAAGCGGCATAGTGGCCGCGCTGCGCGCCCGGCTCACGGCAGGAGGCGCCCAGTTCGCCGGTCTGAAAACCTCGTTGCGCGAATGCGATCACACCATCCCAATCCGGCACGGCCAGCTCGACAGACTCCGCACACCTGACGATCGGCCCTGACCGACATCCTGCTGTCAGCTGGTGCATCCGGCTAAATGATCGGGTAGCGGTTCCTGTCGAGCGGTGCACATGCCCTGGCAGGCTGGTGCGCACCGATGGTCGACCGGTTGACGGGTATTTAACAGATAAGACACAGGTCTTGCCCATTGCCCGGAATCTAAGATCCTCCTACTCTTTCCTCAGCTTGCTATCAGCGTGTAAGAACCGTGTGCATTCTGGCGTCTGGTTTTTTGAATAAATATGAATGGAGTCGTGTTCGTGAAGCTGCCTATGACGGGTGTGTTCGGTGCTGCTGCTGCGGGGTTGCTGGCGTCGGCTGCTCTGCCGGTGGCGGTGGCTTTCGCGGATTCTGCCTCCGTGGATGGGTTTGTCGGCACACCGGGTCCAGATGCCTTCACTCTCGGCGGCGTACAGTTCGACCCCTACCTCGGCACCCCCTACGCGTTAAGCATGGAGGATTTCAACATTCCCTCCAATGTCACCGGAACACCACCGTACTTCGAGACCGGCAGCGTCAATCCGCAGGTCTTTGAGGTCTTCAGCCCGGCCAGCGGCTCTGATCCCGCCACCTTGCTCGGCACGGTCGCCACCAACGAAAACGTCACCACCTACGGCAACATCACCAACACCGGATTCGACGTCTTAGAGCGATTTCCCGTGGGAGAGGGCGGCGCGTCCGTTCCGGCAATTGGCACCTATTACGACGTGACCAACTTCGGCGGCGGTGTGGAAAACGAGTACATCAACACTCCCGTCACCGGTTCGGCCACGCCCAGCATCACCGACACCCTGATCACCCCCTACGGCGACGAGAACCTCTCGAGCCTGTTCGCCGGCACCAACTTCACGCCCCTGAACCCCGGCGCCGCGTTCGGCATCACCGCACCCAACTATTCCGGTCCGGACGGGTTTGCCAGCACACCCGGTCTGCATGCCTTCACGATCGGCGGGACGGAGTTCGACCCCTACCAAGGCAGCCCGGGTTCGATAGCCTTCGAGGGGTTCACCGATCCCAACGACATCAACGGAACACCGCCGTACTTCGAAACCGGCAGCGTCGACGGCCAGGTCTTCCAGGTATTCGACCCCGCCACCAGCTCCAGCCCCGCCCTCGCACTCGGCGGCTTCGCCGGCAACGAAAACGTCACCACGTTCGGCAGCATCACCAACACCGGGTTTGACGTCGGCCAACTGATCCCCGCCGACAACGCCAACG
Source organism: uncultured Actinomycetota bacterium (assembly GCA_963824335.1). GTDB lineage: Bacteria > Actinomycetota > Actinomycetes > Mycobacteriales > Mycobacteriaceae > Mycobacterium. The sequence goes on along the minus strand of CAWGPB010000031.1, from coordinate 295,508 downwards.
GCATCGCCGGCCTACCCCAAGTCGGAACGCTCTATGACGTCACCAACTTCGGCGGCGGCGTCGAAAACGAGTACGTCAACATCCCCGCTACCACTCTGACCTCGGGCAGCATCACCGACACCCTGGTCACCCCGTACGGCGACTACGACCTGTCAAACCTGTTCGCCGGCTCCCACATCGTCGACCTCGACCCGGGCGCAGCCTTCGGCGTCGGTGCAGACACCGCCAGCGCAGCTACCGACGCGGCCACCAACATCGATCCGCTGTCCTTTCTCGGCCTCTGAAACACACCCGAGTCTGGGCACACAAGCGCCTAGTTCGAGGGGTATATGGCAACAGCTTCTAAGTTGGTTTTGCTCGATATCAACGCCAGGATCCGAAATTCGCGGTCATCAAATGCCGAGTTGAGAGCCGTTCTGGGAGGTTGCTGGGAGTCTTCGCGCGGGTTTGAAACCGCGCCGGGGCTCAGCAACGATGTGACGTGTCTGCCCTGGTCAGGGCCGCTCGAGTCTCCGAAGGGGTCGTCATGATCGGCTGTGTCCGCATGGTAGCTACAACGGCTTCAGGTTATGGGCAGTCGGTGAAGCGGCGCTTGGCCACGGGAAGCGCTTTGGGTGTGTTCGCCGCGGCTGCGGCGGCGGCCACCGGGGCCGCGGCGCCGGCGCACGCTGATATCGACGCGATCCTGGATCCGATCATTCAGCCGATCGTAGCCTCGGTGACCGATTCGATTTCCGGGGTTGATCCCGGCTTGGCCGAGGCGTTGACGTCGTCCGCTGACACGTTCCTCAATAGTCTCGATACCGGTTTTGGGACAACGGATTTCGCCGCTGGTACGGTGTCGTCGTCGGTTGATTCGGCTGCCGCGGTTGACCTTGCCGGTGTTGATCCGGGGGCGGTGTCGGCCGGGGCGAGCGATCCCGCCCAGCAGTATTTGGCGGAGATTTTTGAGCCGTTGCACACCTGGGAGCAGAACTGGATCGACAGCGCCCAGGGCCAGGCTTATGACACCTCGCTCAACGAGCTGTGGGCCCAAGACGGCGGCCATGGTCTGTTGATCGGTAACGGCGCCAACGGTGTTTCCGGGGGAACGCTGGCCGAGGCGACCGGCGGCAACGGTGGTCTGTGGTTCGGTGACGGCGGTAACGGTGCCACTGATGCCGCCGGGGTCGGCGGTGACGGTGGATCGGCATTCAACGGTGACGGCGGTGACGGCGGCAACGGCATCGACGGCAACCCCGGCGGGCCCGGGGGGGACACCGCTTACGGTGTGGCCGGAAACGGCGGAAACGGCGGTGATGCGGTCCTGGCCGGTCAAGCCGGCGGCGCGGGCGGCGCCGGGGGGAGCGCAGACGGTTCGTTCTTCGGGATCGGTGGTGACGGCGGCAACGGCGGTGTGGGTGCTGCGGGCGCTCCCGGTACCGATAACAGCGCCCTGGCCGGGATCAGTGGCGGATCCGGCAACACCGGCGGCGCTGGTGGCGCGGGCGGGTCCGGTGGTGAGGGCAGCGCGCTGTTCGGCGATGGCGGTAACGGCGGCAACGGAGGAACCGGTGGTGACGGCGGACTCGGCGGTGCGGCAGGTGTTGGTGGTCTTGTTGGACCGAATGGTGTCGCCGGTGCCGGTGGAACCGGAGGCGAGATGGGACTGGGCGGGGCCTACGGATTCGACGGTTCCCCCGGTTCGAGCGCCGCGCCCGGCGCGTTCCCGACACCGCCGACGATCGTCGACACCATCGACGTGGGAGCCCAGCCCGGCGGTCTAGCGCTCGACCCGACCAACGGCGACCTCTATGTGGCCAACTCCTATGACGGCACCGTCTCAGTGATCGACACCAAGACCGACACCGTGATCGACACCATCCCCGTCACTGGAACCGCCGCGCAGGCCTATGACGGTCTCGGGGCCGTGGCCTACGACCCCGCTGACGGCGACATCTACGTGCTCGACAACCCCGATCCGTTCGACAACGGCACCGTGTCGGTGATCGACCCGACCACCAACACCGTCACCGGCACCATCACCGTCGGTGAGCAACCGATCGGGCTCGCTGCCGACCCCACCAACGGTGATGTCTACGTCACCTCCACCGGCGCCGACGAAAACGGTGAAGTATCGGTGATCGCACCAAACAGCAACGCCGTCGTGGACACCATCACCATCGATAAAGACCCTGCCGCCGCCTCCGCCTACCTGCAAGGCATCACCTACGACCCCGACGACGGCGACTTCTATGTTGCCGCGCCTGGCGCCGACGGTGTGACCGTGATCGACCCGCACACCAACACCATCACCGGCACTATCGCCGTGCCCGGATATCCAGAACAAATAGGGTTCAATCCCAGCAACGGAGATCTCTACGTCACCCAGCATGCCCTGGGCAGCGTCGCGGAAATCGACCCCAACACCGGCGCCATCCTGAACACCATCAACTACACCGGCCGTTACCTACCGGACGAAGTCGCCATCGACACCACCAACGGAAACGTCTACCTCCCCGGCTCCGGCATCATCGACGTGGTCAACCCCGACACCAACGCCATCGACTACACCCTCAACTACACCAACGGGGCAAAAGACATGATCTATGACCCCGCCAACGGCGACTTCTACATCACCAGCCTCAACGGAGGACTCCCCGACACCGGCCAAGGCTCAGTAGCAGTGCTCGAGCCGAGCTAACAGTCACGGCACGCCGGTGGGAAGGTCATGCCGACGACGTGAATTAAGCGCCCAAAGGTACCTTCGTACCGATCTGTCGCTGCTGCGGGCGATCATCACGGCCGGCTCTATCCCGGCTAACCGTCAACCGTGAGGTTGGGGGTATTACGTCACCCCAGATATCGCGACCGACGCCGACGCATCGCGTCAAGGACGTGCATGCAACAGCGCGTCGACAGTGCTGGTTTGTCGGAGGTAGCGCCCGAGATCGGGGGAGACGTATCCGGCGTAACGGCGCATTCGGCGAATCAAGTTGTTGACGTCCGCGACGCGGACGGGCTCGTGGTGAGCAACCCGGTTGCGTGCTTTGCGCATGTCATCGAGGCCGGAATGGATTCGATTCCGGTGCGAACCGGCCGGATAAAGGGCTTCCAGATGCGGGGTCCACAGGAGCGTCGTATGTCGCGCACTGGTCATCAAGACCCAGAATCCGAAGGTCAGCTCGGCGAGGATCTTTCCGGGAGGTGCCGACGGGCCGCCAGCCTTGGTGCGTGCGGAGGCCAGGTCGGCGTGGGTGCGGGTGTCGTTCCCGGGTACCGCCGGGAACAGCGCGGCGAACGAATTATGGTCGGTCCAGTGGGAATCGCCGGATCGGACTGCACTCATCAGTGCCCGGTCATAGAGATTACGGAGGCCGACCTCGAGGTGGGCAAAGTCGTGCAGCAGTGCGGCGTTGAGTTGGGTATTCCATTCATGCAGGTCAAGAGCACGGGCGCGGTCACCACCGGCCAGGCGTATGTACGTATGGAATCTTTCGGGGCTCAACCATTGTTCGACCCAGTGGCCAGGTGCCGTCACTTGTTGAGTTCTATCAGGGCTCAACGTACGATTATCTGCATACAGGCCGGTGTAACGCCCAGCGTGCCCGGTTAGAGCCATGAAGAGCCCGGTATTCGGTCCTTGCGATCGACCCGGGCTCTTTGCTTTTAGCAGCGTCCGCCCGTAGCCGGAAGGCACCTTCCTTTTTGGCGGCGGGTTGTCGACGATGCGAGACCGCACCAGCCGCGTACGCCAACTGGGCGGTCCGCGGTTTCGTCTCTATACCCAGGCTTGTCCGGTCGACCTGGGACAATGGTGGCAGCACGGGCCGCAACCGCTTATCTAAAAAAAACTTTTTCCAGGTTTCAGGGGTTGGCGGTACGCGCGGACTTAAGAGGAAGCGACAACCGTAGGGATCGGTTGTCTCTTTCTCGCCCCTGGAGATGTAGCCATGGATCGATCGGCACGCCGACCCGGCCCGCCCGTTGATGCCGCGCGCTTACAACCGTACAACCAGCCCGACATCCAGCACCTCGACGACGACTTAGTCAGTGCGTGGCTCGACGACCCCGATCTCGCCGTCGAACTCGCTGACGAACTGGAACGCCTCCGGCGCCTTCAAGCAGACGAGGAGCTGGTTTTGGCCCTGCAGCTGCACGAGTTCACCGGCCGGCTGTGGGACCGGTTCTCCCGCGAGCTGTCCCGTTACGGCCTCGGCGTGCTACGGGCCTGGATCCGCTACGGAACCATCTACGGCAAGGCCAAAGCGCTGACCGGCTACGGTCTGGGCCGCATCGAAGGCTGGCCCGACGACCAGACCATCGACGACATCGCCACCGACACCGTGGTCGCAGCGCTGATCTACTTCCGCGACAAGGTCCTGAGGACCAACCGCTGGCAGTCCTCGGGAGGCGCGTCGTTGGGAACTTTCTTCATCGGCCAGTGCCTCTACCAGTTCGCCAACATTTACCGCAGTGCACTGCGCGCCGAACGAGAACGCATCCAGGAAGCCACCTCTCCGATGGCCGAGCTGCCCGAAGACCGGTTCGACATCATCAGGGGCATCGAGGAGACCATCGTCGCCAACGACACGGTCGCCGAAGCGCTGGCGCTGCTGAGCACCGACCGGGCACGCCGAGCCTTGTTCATGCAGGAGCACGGCTTCTCTCACCGGGAGATCGCCGACGAACTCGGCCTGCCCGACGCCAGGAGCGTGGAAAACCTCATCGGCTACCAACTCCGCCAACTCCGAAAGAGAACGTCGTGACCACTATCAAGCACCTCACCGCACTGATCAACGCTAGCTCGTTAGGCACCCGCACTGCGCGGGCAGCTCGCACGTCGGTGACCACCGCCGAAGGCGATGCGCTGGTCCGGCGCGCGGCGGCTGAGGGTGAGAACGGGCAAGACAGCTCGGAGGAATTCAGGGGTCGAGCCGCCCAGCGCACTTATAGACCGGTATCCGGCTCAATACCGGGCCGGAAAAAACGAAAGGACAAAACAATGGCCAAGGGACATCACCGCAGCGCAGCCACCGGTCGCTACGTCAAGGCGTCCACCGCGGCGCGCAATCCCAAGACTACGGTCACCGAACGCGGCGCCAACCACAGCAGTGGCACCCATCACCGCAGCGCCATCACTGGCAAGTTCGTGAAGGGCTCCACGGCCGCACGTCACCCCAACACCACGGTCACCGAACGCGGTTGAGCATCAACCGAATTCGTCAGTGTCCCCTCGGCTCGACGAGGTGGGCCGAGGGGACACCAGACCCACCACTTTTTGAAAGGAAATCCCATGATCCATACCACCGTTGAAGCCCTCGGCGGCGCGCAAGCCGTCCCCAGTGAACTCATCCCAGCCCGCGAACTCCACCAGCACCTGATCCATCAGGTGACCACCGGCGCCGGCAACGTCGTCCTGGCCGACACCGCCGGCAAGCCGGCGGCCGTCGTCATGTCTATCCAGCGCTACCAGCAACTGATCGACGAACTGGACACACTGCGCCGCAAAAACTCCGACAACACCTGACGGGGGGCACCGCGTGCTGACCGATGACGACATGCAAGCTCTCGACCGACGCGCGCGTGAGGTCGGACGCCACATCGGCTGGGATCTGCAGTTCGTCGTCGCGGGCAACCCCGAGTTCGTCGGCCTGGTGGCCGGTGGCGGCGCTGATCAGGCTGAGCAGATCGTCGTACTCGGACCCAGCCGCATAGCCGATCTCGCCGTCCACGAAATTGACCTTGCGCTCGACGCGCTCGAGCGCGGCGATCGGCACATCATCCTCGATGAAGACGGCGACCCGCGCTTGATCTGACTGCTGGTTCGGCGAGGGTTGGCCATGATGGCGGCCGCCGCACGACCGGTCGGTATACCGGTGTCGACACCTTTTCGCAAGGCGCGCAACACTATTCGGTGCTGGCCAAGATCTGCGATGGTGTGGATGACTTCCGCGACGGGGCGATCCAGCCGATCGATGGCGGTGACCACCACTGTCGCCTTCGCGGGCGTAGTGCAGCAAGCCGCCAGGCCTAGCCGGTCACCGACCTAAAGCCCGAGTTGGGTGGCGGCGTTGTCGTCCCAGGCGTGGTGGATGCGGATGTAGGTGCCGATGGTGGCCAGGGAGCGGTGGCGGGTTTGGTGGGCGTCCGACGAGCTCGAGCCGGTCGACGTCGTCGCGATCCTGCGCGACAGCGAACCGTCGTCACGTCTCCAACGCGCTGGCGTGCGCGATGCCCGATGGCTGGAATCCCACCCGCGACGCCGTGGAACTCCTCATCGAAGCAGCCGCCGGCAACATCAACGCCGAGGAATATAAAGTGCGCGTCCTCGCGTCCGTCGCAACCCGCCACCGCCGAGCCTGACGCTCAACAAACCCTAAAGTCCCCTCACCGCAACATGATCCGCGCTACCGGCCACAAAGCCCGACAGGACATTTACGTCACAGTGACATAATGGCCACGTACGGCTTGAGTGTGAAACATCGCCGTAGGTAACAGATTTTGACGTTCTGACGCCGCCAAGAGTCGATTGTCCGGCGCTGACACATCGTTCCGGATCGGATATCCGGCGCTGTCAGGTAGTCGCGGATTCGACGCCTAAGAACTGACCCGGAGGCGGTCGGAACGGTGTCGATGTGGGCGTCGCTGCAGGTTGAACCAACTGCCAACTTTTGCCGGACAAAAGGGCGAAATCGGATTACTGTCAGGTCTTCGCGGATCACTGCCAACTAATCGCGGTGTCCGATTCGGAACTAGTTGGCAGTGAGGCAAATTCGTCACCTGCAGACTGTCAGATGGTTGCGGACGAGATTTTCTCGATCTGTCCGGACAAACCTGACAGCGCAGGACATTTGTCCCCAAAGATGTGGCAGCGCCGGTCGTTTCCCGGGAAAGCATGTCAACATCGGGAACGGCGGCTAGAGGACAGGCTCACTGCCTATGACAGCGGAGAGGTGAGACACGATATGAGACCACGCGAACTTGGGCTTTAGACGAGACACCCCACCGCTCAGGAGTGTGAATCGGCAATACGGTTCTAAAGTCGACTGGCACTACCCCGCAATGGGGGCAAACCCAACGCCTGGTCCGCGCTTGGCGTTGATGTCGGCCAAGATTGCGTCCATGGAAACGATCTGCGGCCGATCCCCGGGGGGAAAGTAGGGATGCACAGCCACGAATCCATGTATCTGCGGGCAAGGAGAACCGTCGGGGACGAAGCCGCCGCGGATCATTCCAATCAGTTGGTCGTTGACGGTAAGTGGTGCTCCTTCGTCATCGGGATTGCCGCACTCGTAGAGAGTCTGTGAGTTTACGAAGATCTGCGCGCAGGAGCGCCCCGTCGCCCGACTCTGTTGGCAAGCCGACTGAAGCTCGACCTGCCTGATGTCGGGGCCGATTCCGTTGATAGCGAAGCCGTTAACATTGGAGCTTGGCTGCACCTTAGCTGGATCAAACTTGATGACCAGATAGTCCAGACCTGGGTTAGAGGCTGCGACGGTGCCTAACTGGCCGGCTTGCCCTTCGGCGGCGACCGGGACGCCGGGGCCACCACAGTGAGCGGAAGTAAGACCAACTAGATCGCCGGCGGTGTCGTGACCGATCGCAGTCAGGGTACATAGGGTCCCGCCATTTAGCGTGATGCCGGCGCCGCCGCCTAGTACAACCTTGTCATCAGCTGCTGCGATGGTTGGCCGAACCGCCGAAAGCGCCACGGTGGTCACAATGGCGATGAAGGCCAACAAACGATAGCGCGCTGCCACAGCCCTCGACTCTACGGGCCTCAAAGAACCAGGACAACCGTCATGGGAGGCCCGCGACTGCAAGACCAAGTCCAATAAGCTCTCCGATTAGCGGGCAATATGGTTCAAGACTCTCGCCAACACCTTCAAGCGCGTAGCCAACAAGCTCGACAATAGGCGCGGCCGCTTCTAACGCGGGGTCCGCTTCTTGCAATACGGTCGTCAGACCTGTCACGATCTGGTCTACAGCATTGAGGACGTCGACAAATATTGTTACGACTGGGTCGGTTGGTTGGGTCACGTTGATTCTCCTTTTTAAAATATGCCTTTTGCCAGGGTCTCAGCGCACAGTTCTATCAAGCCAGCTCTTCGGCAATGTCTTGAGCACACTGGCCGAGGTCTAGGCTCCCCTCGACAATGGCCACAATGCCATCGCCAAGCTCTGAGCCGGCAGGAAATTCGACCGCTATCTCTCCCAAGAGAGCGGCGACATCGTTCTCAAGTTGGGCAAGAGCGGCGGCAACTAGCGGATTGTTAAAAATTGGTTGAGTCATGTACTGAATTTAATTCAGCTGAATAACGCTGTCAATGCACCCATTTAATCAATATTCAGCCCAAAAGCGTTCATTTCAAGCGCCCCGGCCGATTTCCTCATGGGGGTTGCGCCTTCCGTCAAGCTGGTTGTTACTTCGCGGGACAAGGACTTCGGTTAAGTGCTGTGAATCTGCTGGACAAACAGTAAGAAGCTTGACGTCCCACCCTTGTGCGCCCTCACAATTACGTCGACCAGCAAGTTGTCGGCGCGCCAAGATGGTCGCGTCGGGTAGTAGTGGGGCGGTCTTAGGTGATCAGCAATAGGTACATCGCCCGCCGATGGGTCGTCTCGATGGGTGTGCCCGCTGGTGCAGCCGTTGCGGTCGCCATATATGGCGCACCGGCGGCTTGCGCCGGTACTCCCGACGACGTCATAGGTCAGGCAATCAGCGACCTCAGTCAGGGGACGCAAGTGTTGGATACAGCTTCTACGACCGATCTCAGCACCCTCTCGGACCAGCTGCTATCACTACAGGAGGGGTTCTCGACTCAACTCATCCCCGACTTCCACAACATTGTTTCGATGCAGGACATGTTGACCCCAACTGACCAGTCTTTTGTTACAAGCGTCGACGAACAGTTAGTCTCGGCGGCTCAAAACGTCTTGACCGCCGACCAGGCCTTTGCGGCCGCCGATCAAGCGGGTGTGCTGAGCAGCAACGGCCTTCAACCGGTGGACTTCACAGCAATTGTTGCGGACCTGCAGCTGGTTGGCGCCGGCATAAATGTAATTGGCGCGGACTTCCTGGCCGACCTTACGGGCGGTCTTGACCTCCCGTCCGCGGCCGCTGACCTTGCAACAAGTTTCGGCCCTGCGATGGCCGACCCAGGGACTTTCGCAGACCTGTTTACATCAGTCGGGTTGTAGCCAAGTAAGACCGCGGGCGACGTTGACACCGCGGGAAGGCTACTAACTATTTCGTTAGTGCGCCGCGTCGACGACCCATCTGTGGTCCTCGACGCGGCGCGGTCAACGTTGCCGTCTAGCGGACGGCGACTAATTGAGTTGGTGGTCGGTCGTGACTCGATAGCACTGGTTTAACCCCCCTGGCCGTCATCACGAGAAGAGGAAGAATGCGGCGCCGTTACCGCCGTTGCCGCCGACATCAATACCGTTTGATGACGTTCCACCTACGCCGCCGGTGCCAACACTTCCTGTTATCGAGGTAATGCTGCTGTTCAGGGCAACGGTTTCGGTCGCCCACACTCCGTGGCCACCCCCTGTTCCTCCATAGCTTCCGAAAGCAGCGCCACCGCCGCCGCCACCGCCGGGAGCACCGCCGGTGCCACCAGCGCTGTTGTAGCCGGCCGTTCCCCCAGCACCACCCATGTAGGTGTGGTTATCAAATGCCATGTTTCCTGGCGCGGCTCCGGCTGTTACGGGGTTACCGGAGTTCAGTCCACCGGCGCCACCGGCCGCGGTCAGAGTAGAGCCGCCCGTAGGAGTTGCGGTCGTCGAACCGCCGGCAGTGCCATTCGTGCCACCGGTTTCATAACCGCCGCCACCCCCACCGGCCCCAATAAGGACAATGTCTACTGAACTTGCCCCCGCCGGAATAGGGACGGTATAGGCACCGGTGGCGTTCACGGTGACTAATTGCGAGCTACCGCCGGTACCTTGCTGTTGGTACTGCTGGGAAACCGTCTGTGCTCTTGAGGCAATTTGTTGAAACGATGCAGCGAGCTGCGGGTAATTTGGTGTAGTCATGCCATATGATCTCTCGCAAATTGGCTTCATGTCAATTGTAAAAACCGGTAATTAGCACCTTCCGCAAGGCAGGTTGCGACCCTGCCTTCGAGTACCGCTCAAACGCAGCGTTTGATTACCTATGGTTGCCGAGGAAATTTAAGAAACGCTACTGAAGTTCTTGCTAGCTATGGCTTGACAGAAATGCGGTGAAAACGGAATTGACTCTCGAGATCTAGCTCCGGATTGCGACATGCGTTCCCGTTTGGTGCCGCTCAGTCGACAGCTAGGTTCGTGGCGCCGTGTGACGTATTGATTTACGACAGTTGCGTCTCAAAAGGTGCAGTCGCGCCTGCTAAATGCGCACCAAATAAAACGGTGAGATTGGTGCCGAGGTAGGCGTTGCAGTCGACGACGAAGCCGGCGATGTCGGCACGGTCGGTGAATTGCCATGCGGCGGGCGTGGCGCCGCCGTAGGGTGTCCACCCTTGGCCGGTGTCCCCGCCGGCGTTGAGATAGATGCTGGAGGCGTAGCCGCCGCCGTCGGGGTATCCCGAGGCGACAAGTGCGTTGGCCAACTGCGAGAGGTCGCCGCCGCCTTGCTGGTTCCAGTACCAGCGGGGGTAGTAGCCGAGTTCGATGGTGATGCCGGCAGCGTTGAAGGCGTCGACGACGGCGGTCAGGTTGGACAGATCGCCGCTGTTGTTTTCCCAGTCGAGCATCGCTTGTGGCCCGCCGCTGTTGGCGAGCCAGGTGCGGGCTTGGGCGGTGGGGGCGTCGGTGGTGACGTAGTGATAACCCAACACGGGCAGATTGTTCTGCTGACACCATTGCTTGACGGTTGGCCAGTAGGGGTCTTCGTAGTAATTGCCTTCGGAGACTTTGTGACAGATCCCGCTAAAGCCCTCGGGGACAAGCTGTTTCAGAAATGAGATGGCGTCTTGGGTGGTGGCCCAATTGTTGTTGCTGCAGTCGGGATAGAAGAGCGTCACGCCAGTCTCCAGTGGCTGGCGTGGGCCAGACACGAGGTGCTCCGGATCAGGCCGTCGCGCTCGCGGCGCACTTGCCAACGCAACCCGTCCCTGGTTTTCACCGCAGTGGCGATAGCGCCGGCCTGGCGGGCGATCTGTCCGGCCTGTGTTGGTTGGCCGTGCTTGTTCATGTCGCACCTGATTTCGTCGAATTTGTTGTGGGCTAACCGGCTTGGCTTTTGGTGCGTAGGTCTTTGGCTACGCGGTGCCACGAATCCCCGCAGGCTGCGGCGTATTCGGCCATGGCGTTGCGGCAGTGTTCGGGGGCACTTTTGACGGCGACTTGGGCGTCGATCGCGGTCCGCAGGCTGTGTGAGATCAGCTCCAGCACGGCTTTGCCTTTCTCGTGGGAGCGCATTGCAGGGTCGTTCCACAGCCGTCGTAGGACTGCTTTAGCCCGTGCTAGGTGAAAGTCCAGGGCGGCGCCGCGGCTGATGGCCACCATTGGCTCAACACTTTGGTGTGGCCGGGGCCGCTCGTCGTTGTCGTCCGCAGTGCCCGCTGCAGCACCGCCTCGTCGTGCCGTTTCGTGCATTGAGGCGTTCTGATCGGTGCGAGTGGGCTGCACAGCGGCGCGATGGCTGACCGTCGGTGGATAGGTTTTTCCATCGCGGCCGATCCGCTTGTTCAGGTGGAAATTTTTACCACCTGATTGCTTGCGGCGGATTGTGGCCACGGTGGGATGCGACAAGCCCGTCGCATCGGCGATCATGCGGTCCGACCAGTCCGTATACATGCCGAGGATTCGGATCGCGGCGAATTTGCGTTCTTTAAGTGTCAGCGGCATGCCGTGGTTGATGTTGGCTGCGACCGCCAAAATGAACGCTTCTTCGGCGCTGCCGTCAAAGAAGCGGGTTGCGATGGTGTCGCGGCGTTGGAGTCTGGCGGCGCCCACCCGGTAGGTGCCATCGATGACCTTCATTGTTGCTCTGTGCACGATGACCGGCGGCATGTCACCGGCCTCGACCATCGACGTGAGGTGGTCTTTGCTCTCGCTCTTATGGCGCAACGGCTCGCCTGGTTGTATTGAGGCCACCGCTACCTGCACGACATCGGTACTCGATGTGAGCCAGGTGTGCGCCCAGCACAGTTGATCGCGATCTTGAGAAGGTGTGTTCACGCCGAACCCCCTTATTCGACGCGGCCCCATCCAGGGGTGCTGTGTCAAGGAGGTGGTCATCGGTGACCGATATCGAGGGCACGGCAGGGACCGCAAAATTGGTGATGTCCCTTGGCTTTTGAGCCAGTAGCACCATTGAACCCCTAGGGTTTGGTTTGCTCAAGTACGTGCGACTTCAACATTGTCCAAGCCATAGTGATCGTTACCGTTCCTCCATAAGGTCGTCCTGATAGACGATCTTGAACCGCCTGACGCTGCCGTTGTGGGCGCTACGCAGCGGCGACGCGGACCTCGACAGACGGCGGCGTACCAGCAGTCGTCGGCCAACCAAGCCGACCTACTGAGACTTTGCTGAAACGAATATAGGGGCCGAGTCGCGGCACGCTTAGATCCAACTGAGTAGACGAAAAATCCAGAATTCTGGAAAGACTACGTTACGGGCACCTCAACGGGGCCGCCCCAGAAGTTAGAAAGGCCCAGCTGCAGTTGAACCGCGGGCGGTGAACACGTCGAACAGGCGTGGCGACCGACACGGGAGACACGGATCCCGTGGCGACGTCAGCACCTCCCGGACGATGCTAAGGACCGTGCTGTGCGGCCTCTGAGCGCGGCGCGAGCACGGCCCGCGATGTGGCCGATGGATGCTGGACTCAGCCCGGCACTACAGCTGTGGCAGCGATATTGGTCATCAATGCCGAAGTGACAGTTGTAGATGCGGTGAGCATCTGACTCGTAGCGCGGTCACTATTCATACGCATCGCCTCCTTTCGCTGGCCGTCTCGACGAGGTCGAGAAACGAGCGTTGGTACGACGTTGAGTAGTACAGCCACCACAACCATGATCAGTGCCAGACCCGGTGCTACCGGGCTCAATCCAGCCTGCTGATCATAGCCAGCGATGCGGCGGCACGGCACTAACGTTGAACAGATGCGCCGCGCCTACATTAGCTCCGACGAACCCTTCGACAGTGCGTTGGCGCACGCCCTCCGGTGGGCCGGTGACGACGCCACTTTCCACGCGCCCGACACGGCGAGCATCGACGAGAACGGGCTCGAGGAGTTCGGCATCCCCGTCACCGCTGTCTCGCGCAGGTCGCGAATGTACGGCACGCCCCGTGGCACCGTGATCGGCGCCTTCCTGAACCTTAATGAGGTCCTCGAAGTGGAACGCTGGAGCCGCAGTCGCGGCACGTTGCCCGCCACCGTGACCGGCCTAATCGTGCTGCCAGCGCACGGTCCGATTCGGTACGCAGAAAACGGCCCACACCACTCCGCGTGGATCACCGCCTTCGACGTCGAACACCTCGCCGGCCAACCGATCACGCCGGTGCCGCCGGCACCTGCGCCGCTGCGCGCAGCCATCCATGACCTCACCGGTCTCGCCGTCCGCAACCAGGGGCTGCTCGACAGAAGGGAGCGTTCTGAGGCGGTGAATGCGCTGACCTATCTACGCACCAACGGAACCCCATTGGATCCTGACGCCCTTATGGTCGAAGCGCTGAGTAATCAATGGGGCGGCACCGGACCTGAGGACCTTCGCCAGATCGCGATCGACCTCAACAACGGCAAAAGGCTGCAGTATGACAAGCGGCGACTCAGCCTCGATCGGCTACAGCGGTGGGCGGCGACCACGGACTGAATCTTCGACGAGCAGCCGGCGCGTCGCCAGACCGTCGGCGTCCAATGCTGGGATCCTCTGCAGCGCCGACTTGACCTGTCCAGCAACATCATTCATCACTACGGATGCCACACGACAATTCTGCCAGTGTCTGCGACCATGCGGTGACACCAAAAAATTTTCCCGTCCAGTCGCTCGACCGGGCGCGGTCCGTGACCGGGTGATCAGCGGCGTGTTGAGGGCCAGCGCGCCCGCCCGTCGACGGTCAACAGGTCGTTGGTGTGGACGACCTTCCAGGCGGCGTCGAGGTTGGCTTGTCGCGTGATCAGCAACGCTTCGCAGAGCAGCAGCTCGTGTCGGCGGCGATGCTCGGACCAGACTAGGTAGGCGTAGACCCGTCGGGTTTTTGGTCGTCGCACGAATCGCACCCGGGCCAACACTCGGGGGGAACCGCCGGTGTCGAGCATGCGGTTGACGCGGCTGCCTGCGGCGCTGTCTTGTTGTTGTGTCGCTTGATATCTGGTGGTGCCGGGCGCGATGGCGTAGGCGTGTTGCGGTAGTGATCTGTCCCGCCATCGCGTCATGGTCGACGGTGCCAGCTCTAGTGCTGTTCAGGCGTGATCAGGCGTAGCCGTGGTGGTGGCGGCGTGTAGGGCCATGCGTCACCGAACAGGGATATCAGTTCGCGCAACGACATTGACGTCATCTCACAGACGTCCATCGCGGAATAGCCTGACGCGTGAAGACTGCCGAGAAAATCGGTGGTCGCGCGGGGTTGCACTGGTGTGGTCCAGTCGCGGTTGGCGCGCAACAGGTGTCGGCTGTTGAGGACCCGGTACCAGTACCGGTATTGGGATTCTGAGATGTCGGCATGCAGATAGGCGCGGCGGATCAGCGAGGACAGGCTGACGCCCCAGGTGCGGCGCAGTTCTTCGAGGTCGGGCAGTCGCGCCGGGGTGACGCCGCGCAGTGTGGGTTGCAGTTCGTGGTAGGGCGCAAGGAACTCCCCGGCGAACAGGTCTGCGCGTTCTTCGTTTTCCCGCATGGAGCGTGACATCGTCGCTTGGTCCAACACGAGGTGCGCCAATTCGTGGGCCAGGGTGTGGCGCTGGCGGTCCTGCGGCATGTCGATGCGCAGCAAGATCACCGCGGTGGCTGGACCATCGGTTCTGACGGTGATCGCGTCGATGCCGACGACGTCGTCGGGCATAGCCAGGACAAAGACGCCGGCCTGTTCCAGGAGATCGACGATGTCGTGGGCGGGGCCGTGGATGCGCCAGTGGTGACGCAGCAGCGCCGCGGCTTCCTGGGCGCCGCCGGCCATGAGATCGGCATCGAAAGCGAATAGTTTGAGGGCGACGAATTGTTCGGTGTTGGTGCGGGTACTGAGCTGATTGAGAATGTAGGCGGCGAGGTTCGCGACGGCAATTGCCTTGTGGCGCACGTACTGTGGCACATTCTGGGCCCGAAAGTGTGTTCCCTCAGGCGGTTCCACGGGAATCCATTCGCACAGCAGTTGACGCGGTACATCGAGCGCGTTGGCGAAACTGTCCAGCGTCGCCCCGGAGACCTCGGCTCCACCGGTCTCCGCTTTGGAGACGTAGGCCGTTGAGCGGCCGACGATTTCGGCGAGCTGCTTGGACGTCCAGCCCAGCCGCTGGCGCAGTAGCCGCAGGGTGCTGCCGACCGCGAGGCTCGCGGGGTCGAGGGAGCGGATGCTCGCGCCGTTCGGCGTCTCGGTTTCAGACGGCATGGCGCTTACGATAGCTGTTGAGCGTGGATCCTAACGGCTCGGCGTACCCGAAATGTGCACAATTTTTTCCGCCGTTTGGTCACGATCCCGTGTCGGTCGGTCGTGCGGCATCGCCCTGATCTTTCGGGGGAGTGCGGAACCGCGGCGCGGGCCGGGCACCGGGATCGCCGATGCGGGGCAGCGCGGACGGCGGGGCCGAGTCGGGCAGGCGGCCCTGATCGGGCTCGGATGCCAACAGGCGCTGCTGGAGGTCGACGACGACGGCCCGCAGTTCTGCCAGCTGGCGGTCTTGAGCACGTACCAGCGTGGACAGGTAATCGCGCTGAGCGCGGGCGTCGTCGATGAGCGCGATGGCCGAGAGCTGCCGGATCGTCTGCAGCCACGGAACCTCGCGCCGCTGCCAGGACGTCAGCTGCTGGATCATCTGCTGCATACCGACGTTGATCGCCGACCAGGCGTAGCCCTTGCCGAGGGGGGCCACCGCCCGGATCCCGCGGACCCGGTTGTCGGCGCTCAACAGGGCCTCGACATCGATGTTGGTGACGTCGTCGGGAATCGTCGCGCCGTCGACAGTGATCGCGAAGGGAAGCGTCGGGTCCGGGAACTGCTGGTTACGCCGGCGCCGGCGCTCGGTCAGTGGACGGTCGTTGTCGCGCTGGATCCGGACGTGGAGCTCTCCGATCAGCAGCTCGGTCCACTGGTGCGGGGTGTAGAGCCGCACGTTGGGGGGTTGCGCCTCCTGCACCCATTCGCGGACCGCCTCGCTCCAGGCGACCGCGACCAGCAGACCGCGAATCTTCGGGTCGTAGCGGGCCTGATCTGACTGGCGCAGCATAGCCGCGATCAGTTGCGCCGCGCTGCGATCAGCAGCGACAGCGAGCGCGCCCAGCGGTACGAGGTGCGGTCGCAGCAGCCGGACAGCCTGCCGGCGAGTGGCCAGCGGTCGTTGTGGAACGGTCGTCACGATTCTTTCCCGATTTCATTACCAATATTTCGTGAAATCTTTCCTGAGGGGGTACGATTTGCTGCGCCGCCACTGCCGGTGTGTCGGGATTTTTTCGACGGCGTGGTGGTGGCAGACGGTGAGGTGGCGGGTGCGCCGGTCTGCCAGCCCGCGGGTCCGGTGCCGGTCGCGGTCTAGCACTGACCCGTCCAGCCGCGCAGCGGTGGCCACCACCGGGAGTCGGGGCTGAGCACGTATGTGAGCACCGGGCAACGCCGGTGACGGTGCGCTGCCGACCCACCGGTCGTGGCTCGTGCGCGCGACAGGAGCCGGCGCGTCGCCGCGGGCATCTGCGCGAGGCCAACGATGAGGAGATTGTGCAGTGGTAGAGGGTGTTTCACCGCGGCGGTTGCGATGACGCTGATTCAGACGGTGATGTCTGAGCACTGGGTGATCCAGGTATCTGACCGTCGGCTCACCAACGGGAGAACAGGCGCTGTGGTGGACGACGCGTTCACCAAGCTGGTCTGCTGGAACGGCAACTTCACCATCGGCTTCACCGGCCTGGCCCGCATCGACCGTGCGCAGAGAAAATCCACGTCGGAGTGGATCGCTGAAATCATCTGTGACTACGCCGTATTCGAGCATGGTGTCGCTGCGCTGGGCCGCGCCGCCGCCGAGCGGATCGGCCGGCTGCTGACGTCGTGGCCCGATCGGCGGCTGGCGATCGTCGTCGCGGGCTTCGACGGGCGCGATGACCCGCTGGTCGCCGACATCTCCAACTTCGTCGTCGGCGCCCCGATGCCGGCCGATCCCACGCTGTTCAACGTCACGTTCCGGCAGCGGCTGGCCGGACAACCAGTCGGGTATTACATCGCCGGTGCCGGTCTGACCGAGAGGTGGCAGCACCGGCTGCTGATGCAGCGCGTCCCGCGGGCGCTAAACAAACCCAAACCGGAGGGCATCACCTGCGCGGTCAAACTGATGGTCGCGGTCCAGCGCAGCGTCGCCACGACGAACACCACCGTCGGGACCGACGCTATGGCCGTCACCATTCCCCGCACAACCTTCGGTGAGCAGATGCTCCGCCAACTCAACGGACCGATGATCATGTCAAACCTGAACGGCAGCAACATGATTGGAGGATCGAACGGCCCGGAGTTCGCCTACTTCGACACGCACGGTTTCACGTTCCGACAGTTCGGACCGCACAACGCCGGACATGGGATCGCCGTCGCCGATCTTGTTGGGGCTGCTGATCCGGCCAACCCCGACAACCAGACCATAAGCATTCGAATCCTGAAATTCCCACGCCCCTCGGCACGATCTGCCGGCAGCACCTGACCCTCCCGGCGCCGAAGACGTGGACGGCGGGCATCGTGCGTCTAACGCCTGGCCAGATCGTGTCACCGCCCCCAACGCGCCGGCTGGTGTCATCGCGCTGTCGGTGGTGACTGCTACAACGGCAGCCACCGCACACCGCCGATAGCAGCGGAGGCAGCTGCAACCCTGCCGGTTCCGGCGCTGGCGGCAGCGCGGTGACACAACGGCGACCATCGGGAGCTCGATCTTTACCGCAACGGGTGGCGCTGGCGGTGTGGGCAGCACGAAATCGGCAGCCAGCCCACGCGGCTCTCCCGGCCCGCAAACCTTCGACGGCCGCACCTACGACGGCGGTGCCGGGGGTGGCGGTGGGCTTCAGCGGCCCGGGTGGGAATGGCGGTGGTGGCGGCTCGACGGTGGATAGGGGCGGTGCCGGCGCCGCCGCCGGCGGCTGGTTCGCGCAGAAGGTCGCCATCACCTGCGCCGCCACCGAGAAAACTGGAAGAGTCGGTGCGGGCGGACTTAGCGGCGACGCAACGAATGCGGCAGCTGGCGGCGGCGCCGAGGGCGCCGCATTGTTCTACTTCAGCCCCTGACCACCGTGCTGCTCGGCTTCGCCCCTGGAGTGATCGCCGAGCACCGGGCGCAGCGAAAGCATCCGCCATCGGGGCAGTGGTGCGACTGTCGTTGCAGCTCAATGACTTTCCACTTCAGTGTCTGATTCTGGGCGGTTATCGAGGATGGCTTGTCGGTAGGGATCGCAGGCGCCGCTTGGCTCGAAATCAAAGATCACGTATTGATTGAATTCGACCATGCCGCGCGCGAAGATGGCGTTGCTGAGTTGTCCGTGCTCGGCGACCGCATGGCGTTGCGCCAAGATCACCCGGGTCAAGGCGACCGCGGTGGGGTAGTAGGCGGCGATCACTTTGGCGTGCGGCCACCGAGTCCTTGCAGGAATTGCGAGTTGATATCGCCGTCGTTGAATACCATTTGCTTGTTCAATGATTTGCCATTGGCTCCATCTGAGCAGACACCTTTCCGCGTCGCTGAAACTGGCCCGTGTAGCTCCTCGTCCCCAGCGCCGAATCAACGCACGATGGGCCCGGTTGGCGGCGGCGATGTCAGCGCAGTCGAGGATGCTGAACTGCTCTGAGGGGCTACATCTCAGATCGCTGCTGCCCACCCAGCGATGGTGGGTGGCGCAGATCAGGTGGTCGTGGGTGGCGAAGACGGGGATATGCCGAGGCGTGCCGGCCCGGGTGGCCACGCACAGGGTGCAGGCAGGTCGGATGCCGGCAACCGCGGATACCCGACCGGAAAGGTAGGGCCACCTGCTCAGATCTGCGCGTGTGCGCAACTCCGGTAATGCGGAGGCTAGGTGCCGCTCGCTGTGCCCGGTGAGCTGGGCCAGGATTGTGCGTCGGTCGGGCAGGCGGGCGATCTTGGGCAGCATCGTGCCTTTCAGATAGTTCCGCTCGGTGACGCGCAGCAGGTAACTGCTGAGTGTCTCTGCGGACAGCGGGCGCACCGGCAGGCAGAGGCGCCTGCGGCGGATGACTAAGTCAGCCGGAGGGATATCGACGGGCTGCACCGCGGTCAGGTCAGTCGACATCGTGTTCTCCGCGGACTTCGGCGACGACAGATATCGTGTCGAGCAACTTGATGGTGATGGCCTCCACGCCTTGGTCGATTGCCTCTTCGGCGGCGTCTTTAATGAGGTCAGCCAGAACGGCCAGAGATCCGCCGGTGCGGTGGAACAGGTAGTCGGCCTCGGATTCCAGTAGGCCCTGTTCGTGCAGCGGCAGTGGAAGCAGGCGCTCGAACCCGGCGATCAGACGTTGCCACTCGTTGAAATCGGATTTGTTGTTGAGCTGATAGTTGCTCATGTAGACCGGTCGCGTGCGTTTGCGCCACTGCGCGCCGCCGTCGCCGGCGAACAGGGGAGCGGTATCGAGCGATACCCCGGCGAAAATCATTGTGGCATCAATGCTTTCGGCGAACACCTTGATGTTGTCGGCCACTTCCGCGCCGGGCCGGTTCCCGGTATCGAGACGCTGGACGTCGTCGAGGATGACGAACTTCGTGCCCAGCTCGTGGAGTAGGTGGGCGAGGTCGACCAAGCGTTCATCGGCGTTTTTTCCGCGCAGATCGCGCGCTCCGACGAAATTGGCGAGTCTGACCCACAGTTTGTTGGTGGTGCTGGCCGAGGCGATCGTCGTGTAGATCACCGGCATGTACGAGAGGTCGGACTCACGATTTTCCGCGCGCCGGCACTCAATCTCGAGGCGGGCCCCGGCCGCGGTCACTGCAGTGGACTTGCCCATCCGGTAGTCACCCGAAATGCGGATGCCGCGCCGGGCGACGTAGCTCTCGACGCGAGTGGCACGCAGCGCTTTTCGCGCCAGCGTCAGAATGCTGGTCAGATCCCGGGTTTTGAGCACCCGTTCTTCGTTGATGTAGTCGATGCGGCGCTCGTCGTAAGCGGCCTTGGCGGCCGGACTGAGCGCCCTGATGTCGTCGATGCTCAACGCGGGACGCAGGGCATCGGGGGTAGGCCCGTAGTTGCAGAATTTGCACCACTCCTCTTTGGTGGTCGGCGACGCCATCGGATCACCACCCCTCGGAGAAGCGTAGGGATTGCATCGGTTCGACGACTGACAGCGGTCGGGCCGTCTCCGCTGCTTCGGGTGTTATCTCGACCATCGCTGTTTGCGCGGGTGGACCCCCGCAGAGTTCTTGTCGGGCCAGATTCGCGCGCCCCGCCGAGGCCTCGGCCCGCGAGAGCGCTTGAGCGCGCTTGGTTTTTGGTGGTCCTTCCATCAGCTGGCGGTGGATGGCCTCGGCGCGATCGAGGACCCGTTTGTCGATGGCTTTGCGTCTGGGCAGGCTCGGCAGGATCGCGTGCAGGACGTCGAGCCCGAACGGAACGGTGACGTGATCGGCTAATTTCCAACGACATTCGATCCATCCGTCGTCGACGAAGACCTGCTGGCCGTGCTGGTCGTACCTGATCGCCTCGTCGCGGATCCAGATCTGCATCAGGTTGTTGGGGTCGTATCGCACCTCCCATTTGCCTTTCTGTTTGTGGTTGGGTGATTTGGTTTGTTTCATTTCGTGAAAGCGGGGTGACTCACTGCTGTAGACGAGCCTTTCGAAGTTCACGCCGTAACGCTCGATGCGACGAAACCGGCAGGGCTGCAACCCGATCCACTCATCACGAGACAGCGTCCGCGGTGGTGTCGGGGTCACCGACGACAACGCGTGGTACAGGATGTTGGGGGACCACTCGACCCGAGGAGTCAGGGTTGTTTTGGGGCCGCAGCGCGAGGTGTTGTGGTAGACGGAGACGAGCCAGTCGTCGAGTGCGGCCTGCAGCAGGGGAAGCGGCCAGACCGCCGATTCTTCGGGCTTGCGGCCTCGATGGTTCACTGAACGCCCTTTGTAACCCTTGATGTATTTAACGAATCCGTCAGCGATGGTGGCTAGGGCGCGTTCGATGTGTGGCTTGGCGGTCGGGGTGCGGGGTGGCGCGAGGTAGTAAGTGATGCCCAGGAATTCCAAGGCCCGGGTGAAAGGGTCGGAGATGAAGATGGCACCGCGATCGACTACAACACCGCGGACGTCGATCAGGGGTTTGCGGCCCAGCTCGATGCCCAGGTCTTCCTCAGAACTGATCAGGTCGGGCAAATAGTTGCGCGCGATAGCCATGGTGTCCGTCCATCCGGGCAGCATCTGCTGCGGGATCATCGATTTGGTGAGCAGCTCCAGGGCGTCAACGGTTTTGCAGGCTTTCGGCCGCAGAATGGCTGCCGGGATGCAGCCGGTGGCGACGTCGACGGCGGCGGCCAGATCCACCGAACAGATGTCGCCGTCGGGCATGACCACCATCGCGTCCAGCGGTGTGGAGTCCAACTGCACGAGCTCACCGGGAATTGTCGACACCGTCGTGCCGTAAGGGCGGTCTGGGCTGCTGGCGTGACTGCGTCGGGATGTGGCGTCGCCGGTGGTGTGCTCGCCGCGGTCGAGCTTGTCGAGCAGGCGGTACATCGACGTGCGTTTGGGCGCGGCGATGCCGTGATCGGCCAGTGCGTAGCCGGTCATGTCGATGATCTGCTTTTTGGTGGGTGTCGCTTTATCGACGAAATGCTTTTTGGTCTCGATCATCGCGATCTCCACTCTCTGGTCGATCGCGGAGAGCCGGACATGGCCGGGCATTCCGCGGTGATCGGCGCAGCCGAGCACGCCGTGCTCGCTGAACCCGGTCCACTTGCGCCACATCGTCCTGCTGGACACGTGGATCCCTTTGGTTCGCAGCTCCTGTCGTTTGGCGTCGAGTCGGTGTTGAACGGTCGTCGCCGGTGGCTCGATGTCTACGAAGCCGTGTTCGCGCGGTGTCACGCCGTATTTGACGTCGTACATGTGCTCGTACCAGAACTGGGCTTGTCGCTGCCGCTGCGGTGAGAGCAGGTCAAACCGCCGTTGGTCAGCGATGCTCGGGCCGGTGTCCTGCGGCCCGAGGTAGGTGTCATCGGCCAGGATCACGGCGATCGGCAGGGTCAGGCTGCTGCCGTCGTCGAGGCATTTGATCTCGGCCGCAACGCTGTCGAATTCGCGAAATTGCCATGTGGCGCGGCGGAATTCGATGATGTCGCCTACTTTCGGTGGGATCATGACTGCACCATCGCGTTCCAGGTCAGGGGATGGGTGAGCTCGGTGTGTAGTTCGCGGCGCCACAGCATGTGGTAGACGCCGCACACGACGCTGTCTGCCTGCCCGGTGCCCAGGGCGCGGGCGGCGGTGTGCACCAGATCGCCCAGCGTCATGGCCTGCTCATCGCTGGCGTGCAGCGCGGTGATCATGGCCTCACGTATGCCAGCCGACGGCGCGAACCGCGGGTGAGCGTAGGCGTACAGGACGCGCAGGTTGCGTTCGGTGATGGGGTCGATCGAGGTGAAAACGTCGTAGTCCCAGTGCAGTTGGTCGCATACGGCTTGTGTGCGGGCAAACGATGCGCGGTCGCTGTCGGTGATGCGGGCCTCGGGTTTGACGTCCATCACCAGAACCGATCCGTCGTGGCGGCGGGCGAAGAAATCCGGGGCATGTCGCTTCTGCGGTGACCCTGTGGGCCACAGCAGCCAGAACGGGTTCGAACTGACCCTGCGGGCTTCGCCCCGGAAATCGAGGTTGATCAACGCGGTCATCTCGAAGCGTGATTCAAACAGCACCGAGGTCGCCGACCGGGAAAACCAGTGCCGGCCTTGATGCGATCGGCGCCCCGGGTAGGCGGGAAAGACGCGGATCGGTGACGCGAACTCAAAAGGCAAGCAAGCGAGTTCGGCGACAATGCGTGACCGCAACCGCCGGCCGTCGGTGGGGTCGGCGTACAGCATGGTCGTGTAGGGCGCGTCGTTCAGCGGCAGCGGCTGCGGTGGCCGGTTCTTGGCCGCGGCCCGGCTCATGACCGCCCCGCGTGGTGTCGAGCGATCCGCGCATCAGAGCCGATGCGTGAACCGAACGGGTGCGCCACCGTGTTGACAACACCGAGACGGCACGATGAAATAGACATGTCTCCTCCTGAGGGGGACGGGACAACGTGAAGTCGGAAGTACACCGAGGAAGCCGGGTGCCAGCCCGGCTTTTCGGCATTTCTGACATTGATATGTGTGGGCGCGGTGCATGTCGCCCTGAGATCTTCTGCTGGTTGTGAGGCCTCCGTTTCCGGTGTCGCCATTCCGTGATCGGCGCGGTAGCCGACGGTACTGACACGCCGCGTCCGAGCGCGCTACGAGCCGCTCGTGCTGGATAGTCCAGCACGTCGTGACACGCCTAGTTCAGCACACCTTGAGGCCCAACAACAAGAGCTCCAGCAACGGTCGGCCGGCCAACGAAAATCGGGCTAGCTCCAATACGAATTTATTATTGGATACCAATATATTTGCTCGATTTGCTGACGCGTTTTTGGCGTTTTCTGCCGCCGCTGAATACTACGACCCAGTCGGGCGTGCTCGTTTCCGAGGATGACACCGCAGGTAAACACGTTTTTTAGCGGGTGTCGATGGGGCCGGCGCCCAGAAAATGTATCGCTGCCTGCAAGGTCAGAGACTTCCGTAGCCGCATCTCGAATGGTAGCCACGGCTAGGGGATTGTTTATCCTAAAGGCAATTGACGCGTGTCGACTACAGCAAATGTTCAAGATAACGCAGTCCGCATAAACGGATCGGTGGCGCGCGGTCTGCGGCCTGTGTGAGGGGTGACTTCGCCGCGGCAGGTGTGCTCCCAGTGAGCCAGTCGCGCGCGCCGACAGCGAGCCCTGTTCGCTCCCGTAGCGCGAGCAGTTCTGCGAGGGTGCATACTCCACGTGTCGTCGGTCTCGCGATCCAACCTCGCGGCCAGATCGGACTGTTCCCCGATCTGCTGGTCGTCGATCACGATTTTCGCACCGAACGGACGGTTGGCGACCACGGAGTCACATGACCCGATCCGCAACGCGCTCAGTCGCTTGCGTTGCGTTGGCATCCCCAAGGTCGGGGGGTTCGATTTTCCCCTAGCTGGCTAGTGTTCCGCAGAAAACCGCGCTCCGATAGCTCTGGCCGATGGCCTACCCGTCGGGCTCAATCGACACAGTTCGCGTTGCCGGCCAACGCTTTTCACGAACGTTAAGCGCCTGACTTCGGGTTGATGGGTAGACACTGCTTGAAATCTGGCAACTCAACTACCGTCGTGTCGGTGGCCGAAGCGGTGGTAGTTGAAGCCAACCCCGGTGGTCTTCTCGTTTTGTGGACATCCGGGCCAGCGCTTCGCGATGCGCGTTGGCGAGCATGGAAGCATTCTGTTGCAGCCCTTTCTGACCGCTGCCGACGCTCAGCGGGAGTTTGACCGCGATCACTCACTGCAAGGCCTGCTCGCCCGGGCCGCGGCCTCGGCATCGATCCGTGGTTCTCGTCTGCGCTGATATCGCGCCTAATGCAGGTAGGCGCCACGCCAAAAATGAGTTTGCGTCTGCACCTCAGCGCGGGTCGCGCAGCGCCCTGTCCGGCGAATGCATTTGCGTCTGAGCTGGACGTTTGTACCGCACGACGCTGCCGCCAATGCACTGAACTACCGATGGTTCAGCGCTGCTCGGCCGAGCAGCCTTCCAGCAACAGGTCCAGACCTGATTCCCATCGGCGTCGCTGAGCGGGGCTTCCCAGCGATTCGGGTAAATGCCGCTCAATGTGAGAACGCCAGATCAGAGACGCAAGGATAAGTAGCAGAGGGTGCAGCGCGCGCCAGGTTGAATCGAGATCGTCACGATGGCGATTTCGGTCGCGGGCCTCAGGGCACTGCGCCGCGCCGATCGCCAGCCACTGATCGAAGATCGCGCGGCCGGCCGGATCGTCAGCCAGCAGGAGCTGCCCGAGGTAATCGACGGCGTCGGGATGATCGGCCATCAATGTCAGTGCGCGCCCGCTCAACTCGGTGACCGCCGGAGGGCCAGGTGTCTCCAGTTGAGAGGCCTGCGACAGGATCGCGATCAACCGTTCGTTGACCGCATTGACCAGAGCCGCCTTGCTGTCGAATCGATTCTGGACAAAACCCACCGACACTCCGGCGATCTTGGCGACCATCCGAAGCGACCCAGATTCAATGCCGTTGGCGGCGAAGCACTTCATCGCCGCAGCGCAGATCTGATCGGTTGTCGGCAGCGCGCTGCCGAACTGGTCCCGAGAATGGGCAGGGCCGGGCACGTCACCACCGTAGACAGTCAGACCGCGCGAACGCAGCATACAAACGTATTTGTCAACAGGGTCGCCCCGCCGAAGTGCGGGCCGACGCTGCCTCACCGCCTCTTCTAATCCAAAGATTGGCGGATCGTGCCATGCGGTCGCAGCCAAAAGGCGCACGACCCCGTTGTCGTCGACGACGCAGAGGTCCACGCGGGCTGGTGGCGAGTGCCGGCGCCAAGATCCAGCGCATCCGCATGTGAGTTGACAGCATCAATCTTGCCGACGCAGAGGCGCGACAACAACGTAGTGCCCCAAATATGCTCTAATGCAACGATATTCGCTTACCGTCAGTGATCGTCGTCGCGCAGCGCAGCGCCGCCACGTGCATCAGTCCGATGAATCGACCCAAGTCGCCCGTGCGGTAAAACGGTTCCCTGCCAAAAAGCAGGGGAGTGATTTCACCCCGCCACCCGCAACCTACAGGCGGAACGTCGATGAGCGCCATGGTGAGCGCCCGTTGCCCACACCGAAGCGGCGCCGGATCGACGACCTCACAGCAAACTTTCAGAGATCTTGGAATGAATTACCAGCCACCCCGATCGGATGGCAGATATCGCGCGATCCACCACACGCGGAGTGCCCGGGTCGCCTGCCTCAGCGAGCAGTTGCGTCCATCGGAAGACATGCGGACAGTGTGCAACTGACATGAATTCTTAAGGTACCAAACCGAACACTAGCTATTGAATACATGTATATTTCCGTTGCGTGGGGCAGTGAAATCAAGCCGGACTAGTAGCCGAGATATCAAGGGGTAGAAGAGAACTGTAACTCGACCATGCCGAGATGCAGGTTGAGATAATGACCGTCGCTTGGCGCGTCGCCCTGCAGAAAACCGGGTCGAAACAAAGGGGTCGGTAGTGGATGACGCTTCCCAGAATCGAGACGAGTCGACAAGTCCCGCAAAGGACTGGCTGACGTCGGATACCGCGATCGTGCAGGTTCCCGTAGCCTCGCTGTTGCGTGGTGATTCTCCGCGACTACACGGTGAGAGCAAATCCCAACTTGAATCGATGATCAACGCCGCGCACACGCCGCCGATCATCGTTTTTGAGTCGACAATGCAAGTGATTGACGGCATGCACCGGCTCACAGCGGCCCGGCGACGCCACCAACAGACCATCGCGGTGCGGTTTTTCAATGGGACGGTCGACGAGGCATTCGTCCTAGCGGTCGAGGCGAACATCAAGCACGGCCTGCCGCTAACTCCTAAAGATCGCAAAGCGGCCGCTGCCCGCATCTTGCGGATGTTCCCGGACTGGTCGGATCGCCGGATCGCCGCGACTGCAGGGCTGTCCCATCACACGGTCGGTGACCTGCGCCGCGATCTGTCAACTGGGCAAATTGCCCAGATGAATAAGCGACTGGGCAGAGACGGCCGAACACGGTCCATACCTGCACGAGAACCGCGTGAACCAACCCCGGCCTCGAGCGGGCCTGCCACCGACCAATCGCCCCCGGAATCCGAAGCGGCAGAACAAGCTTGCGTGGACAACGTCCACGATGTCCGGCCACGACTCGAACAGCGGATCGAGCCCTTAGCGCCATCGGCCGGCCGCGGGGCAGTGACGAACTCGCGAACAGCACGCGGCCTGACCGCGGTCAACCGGCTCTCGAACAACCCCGCCGTGTGGCAGACCCTGGACGGCAAAGCGCTCGTCAAGCTGCTCTCCCGAAACCTCAAACAGACCAACGAAGCCCAGTCCCTGATCCGCAACGCGCCAGAACACTCTCTGGACACCATCGCCGACGCCGCGGCGGCGATCGGCGAATCGTGGAGCCACCTGGCTCAAGAACTTCGCACGAAAGCCAAATGTGGCTAGACACAGAAGCTTCGACCGGCGACAGGACTTCAACGTGAACAACAACGGCCGGCCCGTGCGCCCCGGGCAAGTCCTCCACCAGGCCGGGGCCGTCGCGACCGCAGTCCACACCGACGACGGGCTGCGCTGGCAGGTGCGTCGCGAGCGCGACGGCCTGATCCGGATGACCCCCTGTCTAGCCCACACCAGCCACTGGACCACGACGTGACGCTGTTCTACCCCGACTGCAGCAACAACAACTGGTCCTCGACCCAGGACGCCATCAACTTCGTCGAACAACTTGTCCCCGAGGGCTTTAGCGGGATCTGTCACAAGGTCTCCGAGGGCAACTATTACGAGGACCCCTACTGGCCGACGGTGCAGCAGTGGTGCCAGGACACCAACTTTCCCGTGATCGGCTACCACTACGTCACCGCCGACGACGCCAGCTCACAGGCGCAAACCTGGCTCGGCAATAACGGTGGGACCGAGGCGATGCTGGACTGGGAACAAAACGGCGGCGACCTCGCCAACCTGACCGCTGTCGTCGACGCCTTCAACAACGCGGGTGTCACCGTGCAACTGGGCTACTACCCCCAGTGGTACTGGAGCGAGCAAGGCGGGGGAGACCTCTCCGATCTCGCCAACGCCTTAGTGTCCTCGGCATACCCCGACGGCACCGGATACGCCTCCACGGTCTACGCCAACTCCGGCGGCCCAGCAGGGCCAGGGTGGGTGCCCTACGGCAACGCCACGCCCGACGCCTGGCAATTCACCAGCAGCGCCGACATCGCCGGCATCACCGCTGACTGCAACGCCTACCTCGGCACCGATCTCACTGTCTTGTTCGGCTCGAGACCCGTGTCGGCGCCCACCGGTGACACCCCAGCAAGCCAGGCCGATCTCTGACCACCGCAACGAGAGCCGCTCAGCGGCCAGGACATAACGAGCCTGGACCCGACCAAAAGCTTTTTCCGTCTCGGAGGCGAAGTGTCGTGAACGTTCGGCTCCTGCACCTCACACGAGCGCCGCGTAACGCAACTACCTAGGTGGTGCGGTCCCCGCTGCTCGGCTCGGCGGCGAGAGCCGTCAGCGCAGCAAGCAGGGCCTGGCCGTTAGGGCTGCCCAGACCAGTGCACGGATCCCAGCCTGTGCCTGCGGTGTAGGCGCCATTGTTGCCAGCAGTGATGTCACGAAAACCGGTGCTGCCGATCCCGTAGAACGCCTGGTGAGGATCTCCCAGCGGAGCGCCGAGCCGTTGATTGAGTCGCGCCACAAGCGCCGCCCACAGCGGTGCGACCGCGCTGGTGCCGCCCAGCACTTGATCGGCGCCATCCACACGCACCTGGTAACCAGTGAGTGGATCAGCGTCACCGGCCACATCAGGTACGCCGCGGCCCGCGGAACCGTTCGGCGCGGTGGCCACTGCGGTGCGCTGCCAGTCGGGTACCGCGAACCGAGTGCTGATCCCACCGCCGGTAGCGCCACCATCGAGCGCAGTGTCGTTCCACACCACTTCGGTACTGATCGAGCCGCCGGCGGCGATCAAAGTAGTGCCGCCGCACGCCAGGGCGTGCGGACTGGATGCCGGGAAGTCGACATGGGGCCCACCGTCGTCGTCTCCGTCAGAAGAACCATGGTCACCGGCAGCCACCGTAACCGTGACACCGAGCAGGGCCGCGTCTTCCAGCGCCGTCTGCATGGCGGTCAAAGCTTGGCTGCTCCAAGAGCTTTCAGGGCTACCCCAGCTGATCGAGATCACCGACGGCTTATGCACGGCGTCGTGAGCGGCCTGCGAGATGGCCTCATAAAAACCCTGATCGGTGTTGGGGGCGAAATACACCACGATCGCGGCGCCGGGCGCCAAAGCGCCGAGCACCTCGATGTCGAGCATCACTTCGGCATCGGCCGCGGTTCCGGGGAGATTGGAACCGCCGGCAACCGGGACAGCGGTCACCGTGGGCATGGTCGCCAGGCCCAGTGAGGTGAAGTACGTCTGCAGATCGCCAGCGCGATACCCGCCGCCGAGCTCAATGACCGCAACGGTCTGGCCGCTGCCGTCCGCGGTGGTGGGGAAGGCGTACAGCTCGCCCAGCTGGACCGGTGTATAGGTGTGGCTGGGTTGCGCATAAGGCCTGCGCACCTGAGGGCGTGCGGCCGGGCGCTGATCCAGGCCGAGCACCGCGATCACGCCATCGGGCAGCGTCGGAGCGCCAGTACACGCCAGAAAAGCTGGACCGCCCTCGGCGGGTTGGTGCCGGTCTAGGTGGACATTGAAGGCGTGCTGCAGGTCGGCGGCCGTTCCGCGGAGGTGCAGGACGCGACGGTGTGGCTGACAGCCGGCCTCGTGCAGGTTGTGCGCGCTGGCAAATTCGCGTAGGCGGGTGATATCGGCGGGTTCAGCACCGCAGCGGCCACCGAAATTCTGGTGAGTGGCCACAGGTGGCTGCGGCCACGTCGCCGCGATCGGGATCTCGCTGCGCCGGCGAAACACCACCGTGACGTCGATGGCTACTTGGTCGAGGTCCGCGCCATGGTTCTCAACCGCTATGGGTTGTGCCGGAGCCTGCGTGATATCAAAGTTTCCGTTCATCATGATGTGTCCTTTACGGCCAGGGGGCAGGGCCTGACCTCTGATCTTGCGTATTTGTCGGCGGTTTCGGTTCAGGCCGACGTGATGCCTTGACCATATTCAAATTCGCGCAGCCTTGACTGATATTTCAATGGGAGCCTACCGTCAGGCCTATGACGTCTCCCGTTTTCTCTGATGCTGTAACGCAATACGACGCGACAATTACTACGTCCGTGACCAATGCTAGAGCGCAAGTAAACGCTGCGGCACCGGGCGCTGTGCAGTCGGGCATCGACTTTGACTCCCTGATATCCGCCGATCTTGATTTTCTCCAAGTGGGCGGCGATGCTATCAACGTGTTCTGCCAGACTTTTGAAGCTGTGATCACAGAAGCGTTATCTGCCGGCATTCTCGCAACAGCGATTATTACCGCGGTTGAGGGCTGACCCATGACCACTCCCACCGTCAGCTCCGTCTTGGCGCAGGTACAGCAAGAGATCACCACGACAGCGACCACGTTGAACACCATTTTCGAGAATGCGAAGGCTCAGACGCCAGCGAATATTCCTGCCAGCTTTGAAGCCCAACTCCTCGGCGGACAGATAGTTTTTCAGCAAGACGTCGACGCTGTTATCAATTCGTTCCCGGCGTCGGTCTCGGACGCCAATGAGTCGAATGCAGTGCTAAT
This sequence comes from uncultured Actinomycetota bacterium, assembly GCA_963824335.1. Taxonomy (GTDB): domain Bacteria; phylum Actinomycetota; class Actinomycetes; order Mycobacteriales; family Mycobacteriaceae; genus Mycobacterium. The sequence continues at coordinate 264,894 of CAWGPB010000031.1, read as the reverse complement.
TGGGACGTTGCAGAACCTGCTTCTCACTGAACAAAATTTGAACACGCTTTTTTCAGAGATCGACACGAACAACAACCTCGAGCAGCCTATCAGTCTGACCGGCCTTAATATTTTACTCGTTGCCGCTGACGCGAATATCCTCCTCGATGTCAACTTTGCCTTCGCCGCCTACGCAGCATTCGCCATTGAAGCGCTCACCGGTGAGTTGTTCACCGTCAGCGCTGTCGGCTCCTACACCCAGGCTGTTCCGACGGGCGCAAAATTCGTCGACATCGTCCTAGTCGGCGGCGGCGGTGGTGGCGGCGGTTACAACGCCGCCGGGGCCGGGACCGGTGGGAATGGGGGAAACACGACAGCAACCCCTACCGGGGGTTCCACGTTAACCGCGGCAGGCGGCGCCGGCGGCGCCAGCACCACGGGCGCCGCTAACAGCGCTGGTGGGTCTCCGGGCACCGAATCTTTCGACGGGCAAAGCTATACCGGCGGCGCCGGGGGCGCGAAAGGTAACAACAGTGCCGGCGGCAACGGCGCGGCACCCGGCGGGGGCGGCGGCGGCGGCGGCGCCTTCGGCAGCTTCGGTGGAGCCGGCGGCGCCGCGGGCGCATGGGCCACAGAAACGATCCCCATCACCTCCGGCATCACCTCGATCACCGGCAGCGTCGGCGCGGGCGGCACAGCCGGTGCCGCAGTAAACGGCATTGACATCGGTGGCACCGGCGCCACCGGACGCGCCTTCTTTTACTTCTACAGCTGACCACCGCACCGACAAACGCACTATGGCGTGCCCAGCGGACAACGATGTACGACATAACCCTAAATGCGCTGCTGGCCCGGCTGGGCAGTCGGCGTAAGTATGCGGCAGCCTCTGCACTGGCTTCCAACGGATGCGGTGACGTAACACACCCCGGACCCTGGGTAGCTCCGCGAAGACACTTCGAACGACCACTCGAAGCGGATAGTGCGAGCGTCGGTCCTGAGGATTGGCCGTGAATGAACGTTGGGGTCGGCGCAGCCGGCTGTCACAATCATGACAGCCCAATCCCAGTTTCAAGACGTACATTCGGCGGGCCCTTCGCGACAGCGCACCGTGCGGACGCGTCGGTCTGTTGGGAGGATTAAAGTGCGTTTAAGGAAGGCCCAGGGGGAGTGATGAGCGTGTTACCACGCGGTGTCGGCGGCAGCGCCAGCACTATCGCAGCGACAGCGATAGTGCTGGCCGCCGCATCACTAGCGGGCGCGGCCGCCCCCGCTGAGGCGGTTGGCGTGGCGAGGGCACCGGCCTCGATGGGCTGGTCGACCGGTGGTTTCGCTCCGGACCCCCCGCCGCCGCCGCTCCCAGCGGACTGCCAGCCCGACTCCACAGATCCCACCTGCCATCCGCCACCACCGCCCGTTCACCACCACCACGGGTTCCTATAACGGGTGCTGTCCAACCGGGCGACGCCGCACTTGCTGTCTAGCGGCCGGTCGTCGAGCTGGCGCCTAGGGACGCGGGTCGCGTTCCGCTTCTGCGTGGCCTACTTCGGCTTGTTCTGTCTTCTGTATGTGCAGATCATGTTTGTGTTCACCGGGGTGTTCGGCGCGGTGTTGCCGGCTAATGCGACGGTGTGGCAGATGAGCGCGCTGGGGCCGGTCACCGAATGGGTCGGGCGCCACGTGTTCGGGGTCGATGCGGCGCTGCTACCGGATTCCCGAAGCGGCGAACAGACCGCCATGTGGGTGTTCGTCTTCATCGTGCTGGTCCTCGCGATGATTGCAACGGTCGTGTGGAGCATTCTGGACCGGCGTCGCACGCACTACCAGTGTCTGCACGCCTGGTTTCTGACGTTCATCCGGGTGTGCCTGGGCGGGCAAATGCTTTACTACGGGGCGGATAAAGTCATCCCCGCGCAGATGCCCGCACCGCCGTTGACCGCGTTGCTGCGCCCCTTCGGCCAACTCAACCCGACCTGGGTGCTGTGGTTGCAGGTCGGCAGCTCCTACCCTTACGAAATCGCCCTCGGCGCAGTCGAAGTCGCCGCCGGAGTCTTGTTGTTTTGGCCGCGCACCGCAACCCTGGGTGCGCTATTGGCGCTGGCCAGCTTGGCTCAGGTGTTTCTCGTGAACATGACGTTCGACGTGTCGGTAAAAATCCTGTCATCTCATCTGCTGTTGCTCGCCGCGGTGCTACTTGCCTCACAAGCCACGCGATTGGCCAATATGCTTGTGCTGCAACGAACGTCGCCGCCGGCCACCCAGCCGCCCCTATTCACCAACGGCCGCGCTGATAAGGCCGCGACCGCAGTGCAGGTCGGGTTGGCGGCCTGGGTCCTAGCCGGGTCTTTGCTTCTTAGTTGGCTCGACTGGTCTCGCTACGGCGGCGGCAGACCGAGACCGGAACTCTACGGCATCTGGACCGTTAACGCGTTCACCCGTGACGGGATCTCGCTGCCGCCGCTTACCACTGAACGAAACCGCTGGCGACGGCTCATCATCGACGACCGCGACAGGCTCAGCTACCAACGCATGGACGACGTTATTGTCACGAGGACCGCGGTCATTGACGCCCACACGATCACCCTGTCCGATGCGCCGCAGCTGACGAAGCTCACCATCGACCGAACCGCCCCCGATCGGCTGAACTTGGCCGGACAACTCGACGGACACCCGGTGATCATGACGCTACGCCGCCTCGACCTCGACCGCTTCCCCCTAAACCGCGACCGATTTCACTGGATCCAGGAATACCCAGACAACCCGCTGGAGCGGTAGGCGACCGGCGACAGGTCCACAACGCGGTCGTTGAGCCAGGCGATGTGCCACCGCACGAGGGCGCAGCCGCTTTTCCGCCGACCGGTCGCGTTGGACGCGCGGTCGCCTTTTGCCATCGCATGACCTACATCACGGTGTTCTGCTACAGCGCTTTCTCACATCGCGATGTTGTGCTCGGCGAAGGTACCCATGCGCGAACCAGCCATCCCGAAGCGCTGCGGCGACAACGGCTACGACAGCGGCGACGACCAACAGCCATTGCACGACCGGGCCCCAGCGGGTAGCCAGAGTCAGCGTCGTTTTCAGATGTACCCGGGTGTCCAGGTAGGCGGGCTGGTTGAAATCAGTGTGGGCCAGCTCGCGACCGTCTGGAGCGATGATCGCGCTGATCCCGGTGGTGCCCGCTACGACAACGTAGCGGTCATACTCAACAGCGCGTGTTTTAGCGACCGCCAACTGCTGGCGGCTCATCGTCGCATCGAAGGTGGCGTTATTAGTCGGCACTGTCAGCAGCTGCGCGCCGGCAAGCACTGCACTGCGCGACGCCCGGTCGAAGAGCACCTCCCAGCAGGTCGCCACCCCGACCGCTACGCCCGCCGCGTGCACCACACCGGTACCTTGCCCGGCGACGAAATTCCCTGCGTCGTTGGCGTGTTCAGACAAGTGCCGGAAGAAACCCGGCCAGGGTAGATATTCGCCGAACGGCTGGATGATCACTTTGTCGTGGCGCTCGCCCCACCCGGTACGCGGGTCGAAAACCCCCACAGTATTCACCCACGTCGGGTGCTCTGGAGTAGCGCCAGGGCCGGCGCGGATCATACCCACCAGAACGGGCGCATGAATCGCCGCAGCCGCGATTGCTATCTGCTGCGCGGCATCGGCGTTGGTCAGCGGATCAATATCCGAAGAGTTTTCCGGCCAGATCACTAACCGTGGCTGCGCGGCACGCCCGACCTGGACATCCGCGGCCAGCCGCAGCGTCTCCTTGACGTGGTAGTCGAGAACTGCCCGGCGTTGGGCGTTGAAGTCGTATCCCAGCCGGGGGACGTTACCCTGCACCGCGGCCACCGTGGCCGCCTCAGTGCCAGACACCGCGCGGGAGTCTCCTTCCTGCGGCTCGACCGGGGCAACGGCCACCATCGCCAAGGCGATACCGATGCCCAGCGGCACCACCACTGCCGAGACTGCGGCCGTGGGGCGGTAGCGTCCTGGGTCCACGCAGTACAGGTAGCGGACGATCGCGATCGCGGCAGCGGTCGTCGTGCATCCCATGACGACGATCACCGCCGAGAGTAGCGGAACGCCGCCGACTGCGACCAATGGCAAAAACGGTCCGGTGGTTTGACCGAAACTTACTGTCCCCCAGGGGAATCCGCCGAACGGGAAGTTCGACTTGGCCCACTCTTGGACCCCCCACAGTGCCGCGAACCAGACCGGCCATCCCGGCACTTGACGCACGACGACCGCCAACAGACCGAACAGGCCCGGATACACCGCACAGACCGCCGACAACATCAACCACGGCCGCACCCCGACGAAATCGCTTGACCACGCCAGCAGCGGCAGATAGAAAGCCGCCCCGAAGAGCACTCCATAGCCCAAGCCGCCGCCAGGGGTGGTCCCCGGCCGAATCAACACCCATCCCAGCAGCGCGAACGCGAAGACCGCGGCCCACCACCAGTCCAGCGCCGGGAAACTCGCATACAACAGCAGACCCGCGACCGAGGTGGCGCTCAGCGCCGCCGCCCGGCTGCCCGGCACGACTCTCAGTCGCGCCAGCCGGTCGGCGGCTGGTGGATTCCGATCGTTAGCGTCGGATGGTGGTGTCCTGTCGCGACCACCGGCGTCGCGTTCCATAAAGCACCGCCCCTCGGCACACAGTTCGCCTACAGCGCAGCAAGGCACCAGTTAAAGTACGCCCGACCACTGCGGTACCCGGTAAAGAGGGCCGGTCGACTATCGCGGTGTGGGATCGCAGGCCGTATCACACCAGGGGGTTCATCGTTGTTCCAGCCGGCACAAGATGCTGGCGGTTTCACGCGCCCACAGTCGCGCACGGATTCGGCGACTGATCGCAGGCGGGGCAGTGGCCACGCCGTCGCAATCGGCGTCCCGCCAGCCGACGCAGCACCGCAGTGACCTAATAAGTTCGGTATCTTCTGTGGCTAGGCGCAGAGCGCCGCAGCACCGGGCCTGCCGGTGAGGGGGACCCCGCTGCAGCCGCCGCTTTCGATATTCGCGTCACGGGCACGGGCCTGCCCCCTAGCCTTCGATTTAGCTTCGTAATTTTCTAATCCGTCGCCGCCTAGCCTTGACCGATATTTCAATGGGAGCCTACCGTCAGGCCTATGACGTCTCCCGTTTTTTCCGACGCACTGACGCTAATTGATGACACGATTAACACGTCCTTCACGGCCGCCGAGTCGTCGGTAAATTCTGCTCCAGCTGGCGGCATCCAATCGGGCATAGACGTTGACGCTCTCGGTTCCGCCCTGGTTGACTTCGGGCTAGTGGCGGCTGACGTCGGCGACGTGTTCGCCGAAATGTTCGAAGCCGTGATCAATGAGGCGTTAACTGCCGGCATCCTCGCGACCGGGATTATCACTGCAGTAGAGCAGGGGATCAAAACTGCTTTGGGCCCTACACCAGGTTTCGCGGCTGCGCCTGCCGCGACCGCGGCAGATACCGTCACTGTCAGCAGTGTCTTGGCGCAAGTGCAGCAAGAGATCACGACGACTGCGGCCTTGTTGAACACAGTTTCACAGAATGCGGAAGGTCAGACGCCAGCCAATATTCCAGCTGGTCTTGAAACCCAGGTCCTTGGCGGACAGACTTTGTTTCAACAGAACATCGATGCCGTTATTAATTCCTTTCCTTCATCGGTGTCGGACGAGAATGAGACGAATGCTTTTTTAATCGCCACGCTTCAGAATCTACTTCTTAACGAACAAAATCTGAGCAACATCCTCAACGAAATCGATACCAATAACAACCTTGAACAACCCATTAGTTTGACCGGTCTTAATGTTTTTCTAGTACTCGCTGACGCGGCTATCATCACCGATGTCGCCGTTGCGGCCGCATCCTATGGGCAGTTCGCGCTGGATGTCCTCACTGGTGAGCTCTTCACGGTTAGCGCCGTCGGCCCCTACACCGTCGACGTCCCGTCTGGCGCAACATTCGTGGACATCCTTCTAGTAGGAGGAGGCGGTGGCGGCGGTGGGTACAACACAGCCGGGGCCGGCACCGGCGGGAACGGGGAAACAACTACGGCAACGCCCCTTGGAGGTTCGACCTTGATCGCTACGGGCGGTGCCGGCGGCGCCAGTACCACCGCCACGGCGGCCACCGCCGGTGGGTCACCGGGTAACGAATCCTTTGACGGCCAAACCTACGTCGGCGGCATCGGCGGCACAGTAGGCGCCAGCAGCGCCGGCGGCAACGGTGGAGCACCCGGCGGCGGTGGTGGTGGTGGAGCCACCGGTAACTACGGGGGGGCTGGTGGGGCCGCGGGCGTGTGGGCCACACAAACGATCGCCATCACCGACGACATCACCACGATCACCGGCAGCATCGGCGCCGGCGGCACCAGCGGCGCAGCAACCAACGCCTCAGTCGGAGGGGCCGGCGGACAGGGCAGCGCGTACTTCTACTTCTACACCTGACCAGCACCCATCGGGTCGTCACGCGAACATACTGGCTCTCCGGTTCCTCTTCTCGGACGGTTGCTACCCAGTTGATCCGGGAACCCCCGATAAGGGGCATCGGTATTGCGGGGACTGAAATGGTGCAACGCTGGGGTGATGTCGTTGGCCCCTAGCAGGGTAAACATAAAATTTCCCGTCGGCGGCGTTGATCTCACTGTGTTCGTGCACGCCTCAAAGCGTGCGCCTCAATCCGAATCAAGGTGATTGAGAAACTGTGTTCTTGAGCAGCAATCCCCCTACCACGCATTCACCACTGCGCCATTCATAGCGCATCAGGCCATCGCGCAATGAAGGCGAGCGCTGCCCTTATCCCCGGTATGGCTTGGTAGGTCTGCCATCGGATCGAGTGAAACCTTGACTGATATTAAAAATAGAGCCTACCGTAAGGGACTATGACAGCTCCCGTTTTTTCGGACGTTCTGACGTTGTTTGACGATACGGTTACAGCATCAGTCACCGGCGCCGAATTGTTAGTAGATCTTTCTCCATCTGGCGGCGTACAGTCGGGCATCAATTTTGACGCTCTTGGCTCGGCTCTTCTTGATTTCGGGCAGGTAGCGGGCGATGTCGGTAATGTCTTCGCTGAAGACTTTAAAGCGGTCATCACGGAAGTATTAAATGCTGCCACCCTCGCGACCACGATTGTTGGCGCTATAACCTCAGCAGTTAAGATAGCAGGGGAGATTGCGCGAGATACGGCGCCGGCAGCAGGGGCGGCTGCGGCGGCCGTGCCTGTCACCTCTGCGGCGGACACCGTCACTGTCAGCAGTGTCTTGGCGCAAGTGCAGCAAGAGATTACTACTACTGCGACACTGTTGAACACAGTTTTTCAGAATGCGGCGAACACTCCCGGCATTGAAGCCCAAGTTCTTGGCGGGCAAGTAGTATTTCAACAGGACATCGACACCGTTATTAATTCGTTTCCTTCTTCGGTGTCGGACGCGAATGAGTCAAATATATTTTTGATCGATACGCTTCAGAACCTGCTCGCTTTCGAACAATATCTGAATACGCTTTTCACCGAAATTGATACCTACAGTGACCTAGACCAACCTATTAGCTTGACCGGTTTTAATGTCCTATTGGTGCTCGCTGACGCCGCTATCATGACCGACGTCGCCGTTGCCGCCGCATCTTACGGGCTATTCGCGCTCGAAATATACATAGGTGAGCTCTTCACGGTTAGCGCCGTGGGCCCCTACACCGTCAACGTGCCGACGGGTGCGAAGTTCGTCGACATCGTCTTGGTCAGCGGCGGTGGCGGTGGCGGCGGCTACAACGCCGCCGGGGCCGGCACCGGCGGGAACGGTGGAGACACAACAGCAACCCCCACCGGGGGTTCTTTGTTGACTGCTACGGGTGGCGCTGGCGGCGCCAGCGCCACCACCACTTCGGCCACCGCCGGTGGGTCACCGGGTGCCGAATCCTTCGACGGCCAAACCTACGTCGGCGGCATCGGCGGCACAGTAGGCGCCAGTAGTGCCGGCGGCAACGGTGGAGCACCCGGCGGCGGGGGCGGCGGCGGCGCAAACGGCGCCCTCGGCGGCGCCGGCGGGGCCGCGGGCGTGTGGGCCGCGCAAACGATCGCCATCACCGACGACATCACCACGATCAGCGGCAGCATCGGCGCCGGCGGCACCAGTGGCCCCGCAACCAACGCCTCAGTGGGCGGCGCCGGCGGACACGGCAGCGCGTACTTCTACTTCTACACATAAAACAGCGCTATCAATGTCAACTACCGTGGGCCGCATGGCGTCAGCCACCGCTCCTGTGCTGGTGTACGAATTTGCGATCAACATCTGCCGCCTGGCAGTTCGCAGGTCGGCGCCCACGGGTTCGACTACAACCTTCAACAGGGGTTGTCCCTCACACGGCTGCGAATCGGCGTCAGCTTCACACCCTGAATCGTGTACTCACGCAACGGTATTGAGTTAGGTTCGTGGGGTCGCGCCTAGTCGAACAGCCCGAATGGTCCCGGTTATCTATCTCGGACGTGGCGTCTGGGCTGATGAGAACTAGCCGGGACTATGAGGGGTTCTCGGCTGCCGCCCTTGGGCGGTACCGGATCGACCTGTCATTCTCGGCGATGGCCAGATGGATTGCGGGCCGAGATCACAAACGAAGCCGGCGCGCCGGGCGAAATGGGCGCTGAAAGTCAATACCCCCGAGTGTGACTTCGGCGCGCTAGTCACCGACGAGCTTGAGAGCGCCGGCGCGACGGCTTGATAGAATTGCCCCGCCACGCATCCCAATCGGGACTAAACCCACGAGAAGCGATTTCACGTCGGCCGCTCGAACCGCAATCAAATTGGCCAGGTAGGGAAAGCTCAAGCCATCTCGGCGGAGGTCGTTCAGGACCTGCGCCCACAGGCTGGAGGATTCGGCAACAAGCGTGGAGCCAGGCTCGCCGCGCCGGAATCCCCTCTTCGAGAGTTCCTGGCACATAAGCCGGTAACTCCAATCCGAGACCACATTCAACTGATGGAGCCGAACAACGAGCGCCATAGCGCTAACCTTCCAAACTTCTCGGAGTCGAAGAAGGTCATCCAGTGACACAGTTCCACGAAGAGATCCCAGGAGGCCCGTCCTCGGCATCAAGAACGCTGACGCAAAATCGTTCGCCTGCCGCTCACGAACCTTGCCATCAGCTTCGTAAAGACTCCCGCCGTGCAGCAGCAAGTGGCCCAACTCGTGCGCTAGATCGAATCGCAGACGTTCGGCAGACTTCGACGGGTTGAGAAAGATTATCGCGCTTTCGCCATGACGGAAAGAGAAGGCATCGATCCGTTGGTAGCTGCCGTTGACCGAAAAGATCCGAGCCCCTTTGGATTCGAGCAAACCCACCATATTGCTGATCGGTGCCGTTCCGAGCCCCCAGTAATTTCGTAGCGCTTCAGCGGCCGTCCCTGGATCGGCAGTCATCTCGGCTCCGGCAAGGTCCTGCATCTCGGGGATGCCTGGGATCGGGAGCTCGTATGTCCGATCCATCCACTCCGACAACTCAGACGCCAGCGAAGCTAGCGATTGCGCAGCGGCCTCATCCTTCAGCGCCAGCTTTGACGATGCACGAAAGTGAAAGGCGTCCTTCGAGGGCAGGCGTGCCGGTTCGCGGTAGAAGAAATCCGATGGGAAGTCGAGTGCCTTCGCGAGGCGATTGACGAGTTCATAGCTTGGCGTTTCGTGGTCACGCTCAACCTTGGAGATCCACTCGGGAGTCACGTCGGCGCTTCTAGCGAGCGTCGCCGCGGTCATGTCACGGAGACTCCGAGCCATCGTTAGTCGGGACGAAACAAATACATCGGCCATTGGCAACGGTGCCCGTCAGCGGCGTTGGATCGTGAAGCTGAAGTCTTGATCTGGGTTGCCGTCGCCGGGCAGACCTTCGAACTGATTGACCCCGGTGTCGAAGCGCGGGAATAAGATGCGCTCCTGCCAATCTTCGATGTGTGCATTTGGCATCAAAATAGGTTTTGACAGCTCCGAGTAGACGAAGCCCTCCCGGGAGTCATACAGGAACACCCAGGTCTCGCGCACGTCGATCATTTCACCCGCTGCTGTGACCGCATCAAATAACGTCGCATTTTCATTCGCCGAAACGAGCGCGCCGAAAGATCGTCCCTTCGGATTGCGGTTCGACGGGCTTCCGAACGTGATTTGCCCAGTGTTTTCGTCACCGCTGCTGACCACGATCGCTGTCCGTGATGCGGTGTTAATCCACGTCGGCTGGTTCATAGGGTCGGAGCGTTCCCAACCCCTCTGGCGCCCTACGACGCCGTTGTGCAACTCTTCAACGATGCGCGCCCAGCGGCCGAATTCGGAGGCCATCGTAGGAGCTCCTGCTGAGTAGGAGGCCGCCTCCGCAGCACCGCTCGCCAGCGCCTGTTCGAAGCACCGAACGTCGAGGCGCATCGAGTCGAGGCGCCGCTCAAGATCACCGCGGCGGCCTGGCTGAAAGATCGCCATTCACATGCTCCGATCGTTTAGTGGGAAGCGTACGTTCTCCGACGTCGCAGTTCAAGTTTCAGCACCACATATGTGAGAAGATTACTTGAAGTCCCTGCGGACGTCGATGGGGGGCCGTCGCGTGACTGCTGGGTTTCGGCGGCGCTCGGCGAGCCCGCGAGTCGTCAGATGCCCAACTGGCGCTGCCCTCGACTGGAGCGCCTCGCTCGTACCGGTACGCACGATGTCATAGCCACACTGGATTTCCGAGAAGAGTCGTCCGTATCATCCGCGTTTATGGCTCCAGGTAGCGCTGAGCAAGGTGACGGCCGGCATTGACAACGTGGCCGTAATCCATCGAGATTCACGACTGGCGCTCGTCGTCGCCGCGATCGTGCACGCTGGAGATGTCGTCCGCCATCAGCGAGACGAGACGAAATACGTCCGCAATGCGGGGCAAGACCTCCGCGCGCCACTGCGCGTGGCGCACGACGCGATCATCGAGCTGCTGTGATTCGGCATATAGTTTGTTGACCGTGTGGAGCTGCCGAAGCTGATTGATCAGAGGGTCGCCACCGTCGGGAGTAGGGGACGTTGCGGCGAGGGCGGCGCAGGCCTCAGCGTGAGCAGCGAGGTTGGCGAGGCCGATGACGGGCACGGGATCCCCGTCTGCGGCGCCCTGTTCCTGCGGAAGCCAATCGTCGATCACCGTGGTCCATCGGGCGACCATCTCTGCACTTGATGCACCGCCGAAATAGAGGGGTACCACCAGCTCTAAATACTTTGCTGGCGAGTTGGCGCGTCGATCGATCTCCGGGATGACGACGCGCGGAGCGCTCGGCCCCGTCACCGGTAACGCGGTGACGGTGCAAATCGATCCCGCGGCCAGTTTGATGTCATTGAGGCGGAGTCGCTCAAGGGCGGCGCTTTGCAGCGAGGCCAGCTCGGCAACGTTGATCGGCCACCAGTGCGGCATCTCTTGCTTACGGAAGAAACCGGTGATGTTGAGCGAGCCGTTGCGTACTAGGAATTGGACCAGGGCAAAGGCCGGGAAGTCGCGGTCGGGGGCGTCGAAGTCGGTCGTTGGCCTGATCACCATGATGATTGCGCGGCTCGAATTAACGTTGGCCCGCAGGCTCGCAATCGCGGAGTCGAACTGGCTTTGGTGTGCTTGGTCCCCGCCGCGAATGCGTTCGCCGTGGTTGAAACTTGCTGCCGGCCCTCGATCGGGGTCCTGCCACCAGTCAACGGTCCTGTTGAGCCATGCCTGCGTCCCGCGGCGGCTCGCGGGCTCGGCGTCATCCTTCTCGGCGCCGTCCCGGTCGGGATATCTGTCGGGGATGCGCAGCGCGGTGGAACCGTCGCGGATGCGGCAGACGAGCGGCGTGGGAAGAGACGGAAACTGTTTCTCAGCCGCTCGGATTTTGTCGTACACCTGCGACGCGGTGTCCGCTTCGAGGAGTCCAAGCCGCACACCGTCGTCGTTTCCGACGGCATACTGCTCCTCGACGAGGTCGCTGATGTGGATGGGCACGCCTGCCGCCGTGGCCGGGACCAGAGTCAACGTTAATTCTTCGATCCGAGGCGCATTCGCCTGTACGGAGATGAGCCGCCCGACGGGGCCCGACGCAGGCTGCCCGTGACCGATGGTGGGACCGCTAACCACCAGCAAGCGATGCGGAGACGCGCGGTAACTACGTCCGTATGGTACGAAATCGTCTTTCAGCACCCGAGGGTCGTGCTTGTGGCCGTGCACCAGGATGTCAAACCTGTTGGCAGCCAACCATTCACGTACTTCGCCCTGATTGGTAATCCCCTCGAATGCTGTGACTTCCTCGGCACTGCTGACCGGTCGGAGCTGATGATGAAAGGCGGCGATCATGACCGGTTCGGGATAGCCGGCGTCGGTGATTTCGGCCCGTGCCCGAGCGGAGAGATCGCTGCAGATTCGTCGCTGGAATGCGCTGACGCGTGGTACGTCGTAAAGGCCGCGGTCCCACCATGCGTCGTAGAGGGCCTTCAGGGCGCCTTCCTGCGCACCCGCCGCTGCCTCCTGCGCCAGCATGGCCTCGATCTCACCGATGCGGGTGGCCACTGCGTCTTCGGTGGGGCGCTGCACTCCACACATGTCGCTCGAATTCAGTCCTACGACGACATAACTGTTGTCGCGGGCCACGACGAGCGGCGGCAGTGCCGCGATACCGTCGGGGGTGAGCTTGTCGATCGTGCCGTCGGGGCCGTCGAGATAAGCCGTGCGGTAACCGAGGCCGCGAAGCGTCAAGAATTGTTCGTATCGCTCGGTGGAACCCGGTGGGGTTCGCCAAGTCACGTCGTGATTGCCGGGAACGATGAGGATACGGTCGGGGTGCGGGCGCGCGGTACCGAGCTCGGCGAGGACTTCTGGCAGCATGTCTATGCCTTCGCGACCGCCGACTAACGTGACGTCCCCGGTGATGACGATGGCATCAAGTGTCACGCCCGCTGCGTCGAGCGCGGCCCCGAGCTGATGTAGCGTGTCGCGGATGGTCTGGGTCCGTCGCTGACGTTCCGCTGCAGGGACTAGGTCCAGCTTGTAGTCGCCCGTGACATCGTCGCGGACGCCTGCCGGAACTAGATGCAAGTCGGACAGGTGCAGCAGCAGACCCACGGGAGCGACTTTACCGGGACGGCCAAGGCGCGACATTTCTCTTGCCGGAACCGTCCCTCGTCGTTGACGCCTGCCCTAGCACGACGCACGAGCTTCGCCAGGGGTCTCACGGTCGATCCACAGCGTTGCGTAGTTTATCCACCGGTCATGCACAACTAAATGGACTTTATCCCCAGCTTATCGACAATGTTATCAACTAGACACGACGCACCTGAAAAACGTAGTATTTCTTACCACATTCATTTAGTTTTGGGGAGAATTTACTCGCGTGTCATCACGCCCGGATGGTTCGAAGAACCGCACCGCTCTCATCATTGGGCCGGGTGCGTACTTTGGCGATGAGCTTGTAGAACAGCTGGCTTCACTCGTCGAAGTGGTTGTGCTGGTGTCGCGAACGCGATATTCCTCTCAAAACCCCCTCAAAAACTGCGGCGACCTAATAGTCAGGCATGTGTCTGCCGATGTCACCGATCACGTAGCTTTTGCCCAGCAACTGAATCATGCGCTGGCCGATTGCCCGCCTCTTCATTTCGTTTTTTATAACTTGAAGCAGAGCATGAAGGGTGCGGCGCTCGATATTTCGGCACGTTCTTTCACCGAGATGCTCGAGACGAATATCACGGGGGCACTCACAGTCATTCAGTATGTCGCTAGCCTGCCGCGATCCGATGCAGATACATCGGTCGTTATCTCGGGCGGCGGGTTCAAGGACCGTCCCGATCAAACACGGCTGGGTTTATCGGTGTCGAAAGGGGGCCTGCACACGTTAGTTCTTGCTATGGCGCCGATGCTTCGCCGACGGGGAATTCACCTCAAGACGGCCGTAATAGACGGTGTAGTCCGCGATGCCGGCCCATTGAGACCCGAACACGTGGCGCGATCCTTAATCGAGCTTGCGACCAGCAGCCGCCGAGCGGTGTTACGCGTGGGCGTTCATTCCCAGAATCGCGACAATCAACTGAGCCTGTTTTAGTCGCCGTATGAATCACAGCACTTGGCGGCTCATCATGCGTTCGCGCTCCCATCGTAGGATCGCGTGGCGGACCTACTGTTGTCCATGCACTGCCGTAACGACCGAGGCGATGGAGTGATTAATGGATTTGGACGACTACCAGCGCCGCGCCGCGGAGACCATGTCGATGAGTGAGGGCGCGCCCCAAGATCTCCTCGAACCGATGCTCGGCCTTGCCAGCGAGACAGGTTCGATCCTGAACGTGTACAAGAAAAGGCTCCGCGATTCAGTCGATATCACTAGCCACCGCGCCTTTTTGAAGGAGGATCTTGGAGACCTGCTGTGGTACCTGGCGGTGGTCGCGCGCAACTACGATTTGACACTCAATGAGGTGGCAGAGGAGAACTTGCGGCGCGCGCAGTCAAATTATGCGAAGAATGACGCGGCGACAGCGATCATCGCCAGCGCGCCCATATTCGACATCGACTTCCCCATGCAGGAGCGCTTCCCGCGAATCGTCCAAGTAGCGTTTCGACAGTCAAAGGATTCAAAGTTCGCTTCGATGGCAATCACGCAAGCTGACCCCTACCCCTTTCCGGAGGGGCAGATCGCCGACCAGGATGGCAGACTTGTTGGGTTCAACCTGAACACACCCTTCGGAGACGAGCTTACTGACAACTCGCGCCGCTCAGATGGCTATCGGTTCCACGATGCCATCCACCTCGCGTTCATGGCTGTGCTTGGCTGGTCGCCGTCGATGAGGTCGCTTCTTCGGCTGAAGCGCAAGTCTGACCCTCGTGTCGACGAGGTGGAAGACGGCGCGCGGGCGATCTTCGCCGATGAAGGCATCGCTGCCATCCTCGCCAAACTCAGCGAGGAGCACAATGGCTTTCGTGAGGAGCGTTACGTCGATACTGAGACCATCCGCATCGTCAGGACAGTCGCGGCGGGCCTAGAAGTAGAGGACCTGCCCGGTCTGCTGTGGCGTCGGGCAATTTCGCAAGGCTTTCAGGCGATGCATTCGCTAGTTGTCAATCACGGCGGCATACTGCGGGCTGATTTAGATGCGCGCACACTCAAATACTCGCAGATTCCTGGGTAGACGAGAATACCCCGTGTGTTGCACAGTGAGGACTGACTTGAACAGATTGGACTTTATGTTGTGCCAATACCTTCGACCAAATGGCGATTCATATCCCAACACGCTTGTTCCGCAACACCGAAAGTCGAGCATTTTGTCAGTCCCGTATTGTAGTATATAAATATGAAACGGTTACCAACTCCACGCCAGCAGATATTTGATATCTACTGGCGCTTCGCCGCGGAACGACACGCCACTTTTCAGCGGCGCGTAATCGGATCGTCGTGGCCATTTAGTGACGATCCGATTTTGCAAGAATACAAGTTTTGTAACTCCTATCGTGCGGCCGACAGGGTCAGTCAGTACATGATCCGAGACGTGTGCTACCACGACGAAGAGTGCACAGCAGCGGATCGGCTCTTTCAGATTGTTGCTTTTAGAACCTTCAGTAAAATTGAGACGTGGAGAACGGTCCGCAGCTTTTTGGGCCACTACCCAACACTCGACGACTTAGCATCGGGTGCTTTTACCGAGGCTCTCGAGTATTCGCGCCGCGTCAACGGGGCCTTGTACACCGGAGCCTTCATCTTGTGTGCAACGGACGCCTTTGGACAGGGATTCAAACACCTGAACCACGTCGAGTTGTTTCGGCGCATGTTCCTGATCGACCAGGTCGACTTGCGCCTGGTCGGTGCGACTTCCCTGCGAGAAATTTACGACGTCCTGCACCGCTACCCGCTGATGGGTGACTTCATGTCGTATCAAGTGGCGATCGACATCAACTACTCGGCGCTTGTCGACTTCAGTGAGAATTCCTTCACTCAGCCTGGGCCGGGGGCGATGCGCGGTTTGAGGAAGTGTTTCGAGTCGCTCGGCGACTACAACCCCGCTGAGGCCGTTCTCTGGATGGTGGATCGCCAGCAGGACGAGTTCGATCGTCTAGGTCTTAGTTTTGAAGGACTGTGGGGTCGGCCACTACATGCGATCGACTGTCAGAATCTGTTCTGCGAGACCGACAAGTACTGTCGCGTCGCTGTGCCCGAGCTCGCCAGCGCCCGGAAGCGGATTAAGGCGCGGTTCAGCGCTTCACTGCAGCCGATGGAGCTGTTCTTTCCCCCGAAGTGGGGGATAAACGAGTCGCTGCCGCAAGGCCTCGTGTTCGATGAACGATCCGCCGCTCGCGCTCCGCTGGATCTGTTCTCGTGCGAAGAAGAGCCTCTCCTCGAAGCGCTGTGACCGCGTCTAGCCGGGGGCCGGCAGCGCACGGTCGTCACCCAGCTCGATGATTGGGCGGCCGCACAGTTCAGGAGGGGTGGACGCGGCACTGCGAGTAATCTGACAAGGGTGTAGAATAATCTTACATCCGATGCTACGCTGCCCGTGTTAGTAAATCTGACAAGAAGGGCGGCCGATGTCAGCTTCAATGACCAACGATACCTCCATCGACGACGAGGTGGCAAAGTCCGTTATCGAGACGTTGACCGTTCGTTTCGTCATGGAGGAGGCAGCCGTCCGCGGCTGTCTCGACGGATCGATGCCGGATGTCGCGATCGCCTCCCGCGTGGCATTGGTGGTTATCGCGCGTGCCGTGACCCGGTTGGGGCTTCCGGACCTGATCGATCCCAAAGGACTGCGACCTGAGCAGGTGACGAGCGTGCGCAACGTGGCGGCGCTTGTCACACGCGCATTAACAGACCGGACCGCCTGATGGACCGCTGCATTGAAGCCGAGAACCTGTCGCTGGCGTGGGCGCGCGCACTAGGGGCCACGCTCGACGCCGGCGGGAAGGCGGTCAATCTGACGACTAGATGGCGCGGTATGGATGAGGATTTCGCGGTGCGCGAGGCGATCGATCAGTTCCTCGCGCAGCGTAGGTCTGAGCAGCAGGTTGCATGTTCGAACGCAGGGTGGACGGTTTGGTCGGTGGAGACCGTGGCGAACACGATCTTCCCCATCGACTTGTACATGCCCGCGCATGGGGACCACGCTATGGAAGTATTCACCGAGCTCTATCTCGAGGGGCGAGAATTCATGCGGAGCGCGCGTCCGGAGGGGGAGTACTGTGAGCGGCTCGTGGCGTGGCCTGGTCCTGCCGGGGCAACCGTGAACCAGCTTGAGGTGTTGGCTCACAAGCTGCGCTGCGTGCGTAGCCGGGGCGTGCGCGGATCACTTAGTAGCGACTACGAGATTGCTGTAGCTCATCCGGAGGATGCTTACGATTTACGGATCCAGACTCCGGGCCTCGACACGCGCCGGCTGGGGTTTCCTTGCCTGAGTCATGTCAGCATCACGTTGCACGACGGCGAGTTGCACCTCACTGCGATGTACCGTAATCAGCACTTGGTCCGCAAGGCCTACGGCAACTATCTAGGCTTGACAAGGCTGGGATATGCGCTGGCGCACGAGGCGGGAATGCCTCTCGGCGAAGTGATGGTTATCGCGACGCACGCAGATGCCGAGGTGCGGAATCGTCGGGGCTTCGGGGAAACCCGTCTTCGGGAACTAGCGGCGATGGGCGCGCAGCGGTGAGCCGAGCCCAGCGTGTCGTCGGCGCCGTCGAGCTGATCGCGTCGTCCGCGACCAGCGGTATCGCATCACTGGGTATCGACGCGGTTGAGCTCGTCGAATTCGAGCGCGATGTCATTGCCGCAGGAGACGAGTTCCTCGCGCTGTGTTTCACCCCTGACGAGCTCGCATACTGCGGCAGAGACATCGAGAAACTGGCGAGCCGATTCGCGCTGAAGGAAGCCGCGCTGAAGGCCCTCGGCACCGGTATGCGCGGGATTGGGCTGCACGACGTCATCGTCGACACGGCACCGTCGGGCGAGCCGCGGCTGCGGTTGAGTAGCGCCGCCGCGGCGGTTGCCGCGGCCCGCGGCGTGTCGGCGTTGCAGTGTTCGGCAACCCACGAGTCCGGATTGGCACTGGCGGTGGTCGCCGCCAGTAGGTCGCATGACGGGAAGGTAAGGCCATGACTGAGACGACGTCGCAGGCCGACGGGCTCGATCCGATCGAGCTAGGAAAGCGACTGAAAGAGGCGCGCGAATTCCTAGGACTGTCACAGGAGCAGGTGGCAGACCATCTCGGCATACCACGCCCGTCGGTGTCGACGATGGAGTCGGGCAAAAGAAGGATCAGCTTCGCGGAGATGAAACGGCTTGCCGACCTCTATCGTCGTCCGCTGTCGTATTTCTCCGGCGACGACGCAGCAGCGGCCGGCCAGGACGCGACCACCGATGCACTGTTTCGTACCACAAGGGAGCTTAACAACGCTGACCGCGAACAGGTTCTCCGATTCGCTGAGTTCCTGCGTAACGCCGGGCCGGCGCAGCCGCCCTCGCGAGGCACAACGAGGACGTGGTGATGCCTAATTTGGATGCGGTTAGACGCGAAGCCATCTACGCGGCCGAGATCCTGTTGGCGCAACGCGACGTCGGCCCGGCGGACCGCCTCAACGTCTTCGATGCCATTGAAGACCAAGGGATTTGGCTGTCATTTGGCCCTTTGACCGCACTCTATGGTTGGTATCAAAGAACGCCCGATGCCGCGGGCATCATGATCAACGCTTCGCATCCCCCGCCGCTGCAACGGTTCACGGCGGCCCATGAGCTGGGCCATCACCTGTTGGGACACAGCGACAGCTTCGATGACGCGCAGTCGATCGTCGATGGCGGTGGCGCCGATGACCCGAAAGAAGTTGCGGCACAAACATTCGCGGCTAACCTGCTGATGCCGATCATGGCCGTCGAGCACCATCTCGCCCGGCTCGGACTTGATCGGACTCATCCCGTCGTGTCGCGCGCCGATGCTTACCGTCTGTCTGTGGAACTCGGGGTAAGTTACGCCGCAACCGTCGTTCAGCTCGCCAGCTTAAACAAGATCGACTGGCATCTCGCAGCCGAGCTTCGCAGCGTACGTCCGCTCGCCATTAAGCGAGAGATCGGCGGTCGCGAGCCTGACCAAGCCAGGGCCGCCGTGTGGCTGCTCGGTGAATCCGACCAGGAGCGCCACATCATTGCCGACATCGGCGACGAAGTCCACATTCGCTTAGGCGAAGTCCGGTCAAGCGGCTTCCGCTGGGTACTCAACCAATCCGGCGTACCTGGATTCTCGGTCGTCGGCGACTTCCTCGACCAGAACACGTCGACGGGTCAGCTACGGTACGGCGCCGCCCACTTCCGCCACCTGGTGTTGAAGGTCACCGCGCCTGGGGATCACGCGCTGAGCGTTAGCCTACGGCGCCCCTGGCAGAGAGACGTAGCTCCGTCGCGGCGCTATGACATCTTCGTGACCGCCGAAGCGCCACGAACCAGCGATGTCGGGCGAGGTGTCAGCATTTACCAACAGCCTCAGCTGATGGCCGCCTGACGTATGACTCGACGCGTCGACCTACGGCCAAACCTTGGCCCAGCACGCGACCAAGGCGAACGGTCCACATGCCTGGCATTTGCCGCGAGCGTTGCTCATGAAGCCGACCTGTTCGACGACCAGGGCATGGTGGACGTCTCCGAGGAGTACTTGTTTTGGGCGAGCAAACAGTACGACGACCCCGACCCAGGTACGACATTTCAGTGCGTGCAAACAGCGCTGGCGAATCACGGTCAACCCCTCGAGGAGGAATGGCCCTACGATGATGCCAGGGGTGACGCGGATGCCACCTATACACCGCCCTCGGCGGCGCATTCCTCGCAACCTCGCTGGCATCCGTCCTTTACTCCGGTGCCGGCGACGCCTGCCAGCATCACGACCGAACTCGACGCGGGCCGGGTCGTCGTCTTAGGGATGCCGACGTGGGACGCGTTCGACTTTCCGGCAGCTTCAACGCTGACCGTGCCACGAACGCAGGATTTGGATGGCGCCTACCACGCGGTGGCTGTTGTCGGCTATGACGCGGCGACCGGGGAGATGTTGATCAGGAATTCGTGGGGCGACACGTGGGGCGACGCTGGCTGCGTTTGGTTGCCATTGCGATTCGCTGACGAGTTCATCT
This sequence comes from uncultured Actinomycetota bacterium, assembly GCA_963824335.1. Lineage (GTDB taxonomy): Bacteria > Actinomycetota > Actinomycetes > Mycobacteriales > Mycobacteriaceae > Mycobacterium. The sequence goes on along the minus strand of CAWGPB010000031.1, from coordinate 244,824 downwards.
GCGAGGCTTGGGTTGTCGGCGCGGCCACGCCGACGAGCCCGCCCCCCAAGGCAACGTCGAGGCGGTATTCGGCACGGTAGCCGCCCCGGCCAGCTTCCCGCGAACGTTTCGGACGGCCCCGGTGTCGTTCGAAAAAATGTGTTGGTGCCCCGCGTTAAGGTCGGCCGGTACTCGTCATCACGAGGTAGCGCTGCGCGAGATCTTTTACGAGACGATCTCCAGTATTACCGACACGGTGATTGAGGAGGTCGCTCAGTGACGGAAGCGCCGCCGCCGGATGAGCCGTATCCGATTGTCTACCTTGATGTTCTGGATATCAAGATCCGCGAAGGTCCCGGGTCTGTAACCGCGCCGCACACATCGCTGTCGGTGTCGATCTAGATGGGATCGGTCACTTGCTGGGAATCTGGGTGACCGCTGACGAGGGTTCGAAATTCTGGGCCGGGGTGTGCGCGGCATTGGCCCAGCGTGGCGGATCGCCATCACCGAAGACATCACCACGATCACCGGCAGCATCGGCGCCGGCGGCACCAGCGGCGCAGCAACCAACGCCTCAGTCGGCGGCGCCGGCGGACACGGCAGCGCGTACTTCTACACATAAACAGCGCTATCAATGTCAACTAGCGTCGGCCGCATGGCGTCAGCCACCGCTCCTGTGCTGGTGTACGAAGTTGCGATCAACATTTGCCGCCTGGCAGTTCGCAGGTCGGCGCCCACAGGTTCGACTACAACCTTCAGCAGGGGTCATCCATCGGCGTCAGCTTCACACCCTGAATGATGTCCTCACGCAACGGTATTGAGTTAGGTTTCTGGGGTCGCGCCTAGTCGAAAAGCCCGAATAGTCCCGGTTATCCATGAGTGGGCTGTTGCACGATAATTTCGCACCTCGCGCTGACTGTGGGCGGCGCGGGAGGTTGCATGTCGGTGGGCGTACCTAGGATTTGGGCTCTAGCCAAATGGAAGGACCGCCCGTGCCCGGTGCCGACAACGCATTCGTCATCTACAAAGCCGACAACAACCAGTTCTACTTCGTCCTCAAGGGCGGTAATTCGCAAGTGCTAATGACCAGCGAGACCTACGTACGCAAGGAGTCAGCTCACGACGGCATCCGGGCGGTGCAGCAGGTCGTTCCCAAGGCCTCCGTCGTGGACATGAGCTAGCAAGTCTCACAACTCTTCACCGTATTGCTGCATCCACCTACGCGCCACATAGCTCGGCCGGAACCGGAAGATCCATCCCACTGAAAACCCGGCTGCGACGACGCCACCGCACCGTCACCACACAGCGACCGCAGTATCGTCGCCGCGCTGCGTACCCGCTTCACCGCCAAAGACAACCAGATCGCCCAACTTAAAACCGCACTGCGAGAACGTGATCGGACCATCGCGCTGCTGCACGGCCGGCTCGACAGACTCGATACCGCCAACCACCGACCATGACAGCCGATCCGATCACGCTGGCGGCCTCGTATCCAACTGCTCGCGTTTTAACAAAGCGAGAAGCGCGCAAACTTGCGGAAAATTTCACTCCAAAGACGGGCTGCCGCCTAGCGCCGATAACGAGTTCATGTTGGCCGCATTCATCACCTGAATATAAACTTCTAAAACGCTGTTGGATTTCTGCCAGTAGCGTTTAAGCACCGTCGCGAATTCGAAATCAGGCTTACTGTTCCGGCTATGACTTCTCCTTACACATTCTCTGAAGCTTTAGCACTGGTCGAGTCCACGATAGATGGCACAGCCCTGGTCACCAATTTCGTGGCGAACACATCGACCGTTCCCCCGGGCGTGGCAATGATCGGGGCAGATGTTGATGCCCTGCTTAACCTGGGCCTCTATTACGGTCAGGTGGCTGGCGACGGTGTCAACGTTTTCGCGGAACACTTCCAAGCGATAATCCTGGAAGCCCTGGCGGCAGGAACCCTCGCGGCGACAATCGTAGGCAATGTAGAAACCGCAATCTCAATTGGGTCCGGCACTGTGGGGCACGCAGCGGCGGCGACCGGTAACCCTACGGCCAGCGAGGTTCTCGCCCAGGTACAGCAGCAATCCACCACCGCGTTGACCGCGCTGAACGCCGCGTTCACAGATATCAACGACACGACGAAAATCCCACCCTTCAACACGACAGCTGGGATCGAAGCGCAATTCGTTGGTGGTCAGATTTTATTTCAGCAAAATCTGGACACGTTCCTGAATTCGCTTCCGTCGACCCTGACTCCCGCCGAGGACGCCAACGCGGGGTTGATCGCCTCTCTGCAAAATCTGCTGCATATCCTCACCAATCTGACCGCAATATTTCCGCAGATCTACACCAACTGCTTCTACGCTCAGCCCATATCTTTAGTCAATTACAATTTCATCGTTTTTCTGGGCGACTCAGGGATCATGATCGATATCGCTAACATCGCCCTCACCTACGGCGGTTTCGCCTACAATCTGCTCGTCGGTGGCAGCCCGGTGATTTACGAAACGCCCGGAAGCTACTCCGTAGCAATTCCAACCGGGGCTACCTGGGTCGACATCATCCTGCTGGGCGCCGGCGGTGGCGGCGGCGGCTACAACACCTCGCCCGTGCCCGGCGGCAACGGAGGCAACACCACTGCCACACCCACGGGCGGATCCACCTACACCGCCTCCGGCGGGTACGGCGGCATCGGCGGCGACACCGTGGCCGCCACCCCAGGCAGCTCCACCAACCCGTTGATCTTGTCCTATAACGGCTACCTGGACGCCTACACCGGCGGCATCGGCGGCAACGCCGGCTATGGCGGACCTGGCGGCGGGTCGATAGGACCCGGTGGCGGTGGCGGCGGCGGCGGTGATGGCACAACTCACGGGGGAAGCGGCGGAAACTCCGGCGGCTGGGCGACATTCACCATTCCCATCACGGCGGGAATGACCGCGATCACCGGCACGATCGGTGCAGTCGGCCAAGGTGGCGCCGCCACCAACACCGCACACGGCGGTAACGGCGGCCCGGGCATGGCGGTTTTCCTCTTCTACAGCCAAAAACCGAGTTAAGCCTCTGACATCACATGGGGGTGTGTCCCGATCAGTCGGGATACACCCCTGCTGTGCGTTTGTAGAACAGGTTCGAGCGATTAGCGCGGGACCCGATCCATCGAAGGGTGCGTTTTCATGGCTTCAGCTGAATCCCCGAGAGGGAGAAGACTATCGGCGGGAAGTGCACATGTTTAACCCGCAGTCGGCTACCACGATAGCGCCAACAACAAGCAGGGCGCGAACAGCTAACACAGCTACGATGCGCGCATGAAGACGGCCCTCACTGCGATGTTGCTTGTTGCGGCACTGACGAGCATCACCGTGCCGGCCACAGCCCACGCCGAGTGCGGAGTGCCCGGACAAGACCCCTGCACGGGTCCTGTTCCCACGGTCGATCAGGTGCTCGCGGACATAGCTGAACTCACGGACCCGAATGTCCCCGCGATCAACAAGGGCAACGTCGTCACCCCCGGATTTAGCCCCGAGGAAGCCGCCACCGTCGACGATCATCTGAACCGGACGAACGCCGCAGGGGACTTGCCTTACAACTTCGTGGTGACCGACATTGTGCCCGCGCCCGCCAACTTCGCCGGCGTCACCGTCACGGTCACAGGCAACTTCCATCAAGCAAGCGCCCCTCAGCACATCGTGCTATCCGACCAAGGCGGGCACTGGCTCATCACCCATGACGCGGCATGGACCATGCTGGACCACTTCTGGTACAACGCCCACACCCGCATGCCGCCGCCCGTGTTTACTAAGTGACAGCGGTCTGTCAAATGCCGAGTTGAGAATGTTCTGGGAGTTTGCTGGGAGTGTCTTCATTCGTTTGGAGCCGGGGCCGGGGCTCAGCAATTCTGCGACGTGAGCCGTAGAGGCTCGACCAGGACGGCTACCACCGACTACAGGCCGATTGACGACAGCAGGTCAGCGAACATGCCGGGGTCGACCGCAGTCCCCAGCCCTACGACGCTCTCCGCACCTAGTGAGTGTGCGAGCTCTGTCGCCGCTGTTTCGATACCCAGATATGGTGCGAACTGGTCCAAGAAGTTCAGATCGTTTGTCGCAGAAATGACTTCGTAGTCGCCGACGAGAATGTTCGACAAGTCGGTCAAGCTGGGTGACGGGTCATCTTGGAGGCCTCCTACTACTTCACCGAGCGTGTTCGCCGAGGTGATGAAGTAGTTGTCTGCGAGCCCATACAGGTATTCACCGAGGCCAGTGAACGTGCCGTGAGCGATAGCCGGGGCTTGAATCGCCTCAGTCGCGGTGAGCGCGTCGATCGCGTTCGCGCTGATCGGAACCTGATCTTGCAACAGCGTCTCGTACGACGCCGGCAATACGTCGTTGCTGATGCCAGTACTGATCTGTGCGGACAGAAACGCCTCGGCGGCCTGTGCATCGAGGAGAAGGTTTATGTCGTCGGCGCGCGCGACGCTCGCCGTGACCATGGCGGCCACCGCGGCGCCACCGGCGAGGCCGATGCTGGCGACTGCTCCACGAGCGCTCATCTACGGTTTCTCTTTTCTGAAATAGGACATAAATATTACTGAGCGTTCCTAAGTTAATGATCAGCAGGTGTCTACGTCAAGCTTGCCGTGACACCCCGCAGCAACCTCACAGGAGCAAATGAAGACCTGTTTTCGTTCACGCGAACACCGGTCAAAGCGCGTTCCGCGCTGCGCTAATCTTCACCGAGCTAATGAAAGAGAATCTGCACCGCTGCATAGAAACTTGCGGGGCATCGCTTCATGAGACTCACCCCAGCGGCCGCGGCGCTGACCGTCGCCGCCTCGGGCGGGATTCGAGTCGTGCAGGCTCATCTTGACGATGTTCACGTCCGACGGGTGCCGACGTAGATGTCGTCGTGTCCGTTCTTATTGCTGACGCCATTCACCCGCCAGGTGTTCGACCGCATGCCCGCCGCGCTGCCCGCGGCCCACCGAACGTCACGGGGCCACTGAGGATTGCCGGCCGCGGAGGTATGAGAACTTGATAGTCACCCATACTCCCCATTGTCTGCGCGCTTTACTTGTCGCAAGTTCAGACACGCAGAACCGCGCCCGACCGTCGCGACCGGGGCGGTCTTGTGCGTTGTCGGAGATCAGATGAAGACGACAAGCACCGAGATGGTACGCGTCACCCCGAGGCGCCAGGCCAGGCGGTGACTACCTGCGCCGGGGAGATTAATCTCGGACATCAGAAGTTGCCCTGCTGCCGACGCGGTGGTGGGCTATGAGCTGCATCTCAGCCGCTTTGTTTTACTCCATCGCGGAGGGGAACGAACCCGTACAAAGGATTTCGTGCTGCGGCACTTCGAGTTTCGGTTCCCGCCGCTGTCACGTAGCGCTGTGACGTGGTCATCGATTCGTGCCCAAGTAATTTCATGAGCGTGTATACGCTGACGTTGGCGCCGGCAAGCTCGGTGGCGTACGTGTGACGAAGCCCGTGCACTAAGGCCCCGGGGACCGGCTGAGCGTCTGGGCCGGCGCGTTTGAACGCCCGCTTGATCCGTGACTGTAACGTTCCCTGTGTGATGCGCTCACCGTCACGGCCGACGAACAGCGGCGACCGCGTCGACCACCGAGCCAGCCCGGATACTTTTGTCGCTCTAGGCTTCTCGGTACCAGGAAGGCGCAAAGCGCGGCTATCGAGGTAAGCCTGGATAACCGAGAGTAGTTGGGCTTCGATCGGAACGCTTCGCTCTTTGCCCCCTTTGCCTTTGATGTTAATGACCGCTGCACCATCATCAGTGGTGCGGATGTCACCAATATTGGCGCCACGGAGTTCCTCAGCGCGCAGCCCGGCCAACAGCGCAGTGAGAATGATTGCGAGATCACGTTCGGCCCAATCAGTTTGATGCTTTGAATCGCGGTCTCGCGCTACGGTTTCTAACAGCGCCTCGACCGCCGCGCGGGGGAGCGCTTTGGGTAGGTTCTTGGCCAGTTTCGGTCGGCCCACCAGTTGCATAGGATTGGCGGCCAGCTGTTCTCCGGTGTAAAGAAAGGTGCACAACACATTCCAGGTGGACCAACAACGGCGGATTGATGCGGCCTCATGATCCTTCGCGTAAGCGGCGAACGCGGACCGCATCGAATCCTTTGTTATGTCAGCTACATTCATACCCGCCGGGCCGCCGCCGGTGACCAGGCTGGCGATGGCGACGAAGTCCTGGCGGTAAGCCTTCATAGTGTGCGCCGAGGGCTTACGGGTCTGGCGGTCATGCAGGAACATCGCGAACCAGCCCGGGAACGGATCGGGCTCGACGGCAGCGCCATCGGGACCGGCTAGCGGCGCAGGGCGAGCATCATCGCGGTGTCGGGGCACTCATCCACGCTATCCTTAAATGATTGATAATCATCATTATCCATCGAAAGCGGCAGAACCGCTGCGGCACAGTGACTTTCCCGTGACCTGAACAGGGGAGAAGCGTCACGGTGACGAAACACCCGTCGTCACCGGGACGCGAGGACTAAACTGCATACATGACGGATGGCATCGCCGACGGTCAAGACCTCGATATCGTTGGGCTCTTGAGCCAAAGCGGGCTCACCGCTGCCGACCAGCGGCTGGTACGCAATGTGTTGGCCAACAACATGATCGAAAGCTGGACACTTGACCGCCAGGCCGTGCTGCGGCTCCTCGCTTTCGCCGCCGGCCGCACCGACGCAAAACGGGCACCGAAAGCAGATCCTGAAGGCGCACGCGACTGGCGGCGCCACCAAGACGTCGCCAATCTCTTCGACGGCCCTCCGGATCCTGACTGGGCCGGCGATCGTGAACTCGTCGATAATGAGCTCAGGCCGCCTTGCCAAAATGATCCGCGCTGTTAGCCCGCCCGAGGCTAGGACGTCGAAATTACGTCACAGTGACATAATTTCCACTTGTCGCTGGGAATGAAACCTCACCCTCTATAACAGATTTCGACGCTACGAGTCGGTCGTCCGCCGTTGCCAGAATTTTCCGGAATCGGATACCGGCGCTGCCAGGTAGTCGCGGATCGGGTGCCTAAGCGTAGGCCCGGAGTGGGTTCGAGCCGTGTCGAAGTGTACGTTGCTGCAGGTCGAATCAACTGCCAACTTTTTCCGGACGATGGGGCGAAGTCGGACAACTGCCAGGTCTTCGCGGATTACTGCCATCTAATCGCGGATCGGACAGCAATGCCGCTGGTCAGGATGGTTTCTCACATTCTTCCAGGTCAGCCTTTTGCCGATAAGCGACATTATGTCAAGTTTGAGACGCCGACACTGCAGACGAATCAAACCTCGCGCTTCGTCACACGCCTATCGACACCAACGGACCCAGCCAGACTTCTGCGCAAACCTGGACATTTGCCACCAAGGATCGAGTACAAACGAAGTTGAGGTCGACGCTGGCCGAACTTCTACGACCCCGCGACGCCGACTCGTACCGAGAAATCCAACCCCACGCCATGGCACTCGGCCGTCACGCCGCCCGGCAGCCGACTAGAGGGTGCATGCGGCGGAAAGCGAGACGAGATGGACCACGATGAACTGGCGGAGTTGAAGGTTCGTCTGGGCCGCCTCGAGGACGAGTCGGCCATCAACCGGCTGATCATGTCATACGGGCCGGCGGCCGACGCGGGACTCACCAGGGTCGCCGGCCAATTGTGGTCCAGCGACGGCGAATACGACTGGGACGCCAATGGCACGCCGTTCGCGGGTAGTGCAGGTGTCGACACGATGCTGCAGGGCAGTCACCACCAGAGTTTGATCAACGCAGGTATCGGGCATTTCGCGGGGCCGCTTCTCATCGACCTCGACGGCGACTCCGCAACCGCGCTCAACTACTCCCTGATCATGCGTCGAGAGGGAGACCGCTTCTATCTCTGGCGTGTGAGCGCGGTCCGATGGGATCTGACCCGATTGGAATCGGGCTGGCGGGTCCGACGGCGCACCAATCGCCTCCTCGACGAAACCGGTGTAGGCCGTCAACTCTTCGGCGACGCCTTGAACGAATTATTCGTCGAGGCCCTCGACACATGACCGGCGGCCGATTGGCAGGCAAGGTCGCGATCATCACGGGCGCCAGCACGGGACTCGGCCCGGTCATGGCGGCGATGTTCGTCCGGGAGGGTGCCCGCGTGTTGCTTGCCGCGCGTCGCGAAGATCTCGTTCAGCGGGCGGCCGCCGCCGCCGGCGCCGGCGCGATCGCGATGCGTGCCGACGTCACCGATGAGGGCGACGTGGCAGCCATGGTGTCGCGGGCGATCGACGAGTTCGGTCATGTGGATGTCATGTGCAACAACGCTGCGGCGCCGGGCAAGGATCTCTACATCTGGGAACAGACCCTGGAGAACTGGAACTCGACGATCGCCATCGATGTCACGGCAGCGATGCTCTGCACGCGTGAAGTCGTGAAGCGGTCGATGCTGGAACGGCGCTCCGGGGTCATCCTCAACTTCTCCTCCACCGCGGGCTACCAGGGAGTGCCCCGCAAGACCCATTACGTCACCGCGAAGGCTTCTCTGCGCGCCTTCACCAAGGCCGTCGCGCTGGAGGTCGGTGAGTACGGCATCCGCTGCAACTGCATCGTCCCGGGAGGTATCGACACCGAACTGTGGCGAAACTGGGTGAAGCGAACCGCGACTGAGAAGGGTGTCGACTACGAAGCCCATCGGGCCACACTGCTAAAAGGTGTTGCGCTACGAGATATCTCCTCCCCAGAGGACATCGCCAACATGGCTGTATTTCTCGCCAGCGACGAAAGCCGGACGATCACGGGGCAGTCGATTCCGGTGGATGCTGGCGGCTACATGCAGGGCTGAGGAGTGACGCCACAATGACGCCGTCCCCTAAGTGCAAAGAACCTGCCGGTTGAGTACGCAATTCGACGGTGGCGTGTAGAAACCGGTCAGCACGCCCCTGAACCCACCGGTGGCTGAACCGCCGGGTGCGATGCTGCGATTCCAGTTCGCGGGGCTGAGTACATAGTGCGTCCCAGATTGTGCAAGGGTGCTATTCCACGTGTGCGAGATGGATTCGTTTGCCGGCAAGTCGAATTCGAGCTTCCAGTCGTTGAGCGGCACCGTGCTCGAGTTGGTGACGGTGAAATGGGCAATGAAACCGGTTTGCCACGAGTGCTCCACCGACAAAGTTGCCGTGACCGCTGCCGCATGAGCTACCGGCGTGACGGCGAGTCCAACGATGGCAACCATCAATGCCGATACGGTGACGTGAATGGCTGCGCGCCAGCGCTTCACGCAACTGCCCGGTCTGGCCATAGCGCCAACACTAAAGCCGAAGAGGCTACATCGGCCTTCGCCTCGCGGGTACGCTGCCGTACCTTTGCTCAACTGAAACCGTCACGAAATTTTCGCCTCGATCGCCTGGCTACAGCCGCTCACCGTCGGCGCGGCCTTGCGCGAGCGCGACCATCACCTTTTCGGTCATCTCCGGCCACGGCGGTCTCATCAAGACAGCGAGGACGCCAATGCCCGCCGCCAGAAAGCCCGTGCAGACTCCTATCAACCTGTGCCGACTGACATCAACCGCCGGCGTCCAGGTCACGTTGCCCGCATAAATTGTGTAGACCCCCACCGGATGCCCAGGACGGTCGCGCCAGCCCATCCGGGCGACCGTGACGATCACCGTGCCGTCGTGAGCCTCATACGGCTCACTGAAAATCAACAACAGGACCTCCCCTACGCGGCTGTCACGAACCCTGCTCGCGACCTACCGCGAGTCAGGCCCGTGCCAACCCGGCGTACGCATGTGCCGGGCGCTTTGGGGATCCCACGTCAGATACTCGGACATGTCCTCGTGGCGACCCATCATCGTCGTCGACGCTTCGAGGACCACGTCGCCGTGCTGGTCGGTGCAGACGCTTCGGGTCGTGACAATGTCGGCGCCGAAACGCTCGTCGACAGACTCCACATACATCGTTCCGCGCAGCACATCGCCGGCAACGATCGGTCGGTGATAGCGAAAGCGCTGCTCGACCTGGATCATCTGAATCTGGTCCATGCCCAGGTCGACGTTGCCCAAAAAGTGCCGTTGGATCAAAGCCGCGAATACCGCCGGGAACGTGGGTGACGCAACGACCCCCGAGTAGCCCAATGCCGCAGCCGCCTTGTCATCAAGGGTGGCGGCATCGGTCGCCTTCACCGCCTGGGCGAAGACGCGCACGTCCTCTCGGCCAACAACGAATGGGTCGGGATACGGCCACACCATGCCTCGGATGTCGGTTTTCAGGGCCATTGCTAGGACCCTACGGCGCGCAGCACGGGATCGGTACTTTACGAACCGTTTGAGATGACGCCTACCTCGGCGTTAATCCGGCGCTGCTATCCGAGACTCCGACCGCTCACGCCTCAGGCGCTTCCACGCCCCGTGCTCTGTTGAAGTTCCTCGATGAGCTCGGATGCTTGAGCTTTGTTCAGGTCGTCGGGAATGTCACGACCCGCTTCCTGCCCCAGTGTGTGCAGATAGCTCCGCTGCGGTCCGGTCATCGGCTCGTCGCCGGTGACCCAATCTGCGGGGTCCTTCTCCGCCGTTTCGTTCGGCGCCTGCTTTGCGTTCTCGCTCATGTGCGATCACCTCCGGGCCTGGAATAGCCTTCGCACACGCGTTCGAAACATCTCTCTTTGGGAACGGGCTCAGTTGTCGTCGGGTGCGGCTTCTCGTTTCCTCTTGGAGATCTCGATGTGGTAGCCGTGCAGAACAGTCACGATCATAGATATCGAGACGACGCCTTCGGCGATGAAGAAGGACGCGAAATCGATCAGTGAACCGATCGGCGGGTCGCCCGGAACCGCGTTGCGCAACGGGATCAGTGCGAACAGCAATGTTCCGAGGAAGCCCAGCGCGGACCAGAACAAGCCGAGCCTGCCGCTGGCGACGTACCACGCCGCGATGAGCGCGGCGATGGTGAGGCACCACATGAACACCATGATGAACACGGCAAACATGACAGTGCTCGTCGAGCGTTCCACGGTTGCCGTTGCGGCGAAAAGTGATTGCGGCGTCGCGACCGTCTTGGCCGCTCCGCCGTCGCGGTGCACCTCGATAGATTTCTCTTGTTGCGGAACAACTTTGAAGAACGCGTCGATGTTGTCGAACACAGCCCGGATCGGGACCGAATGCTGACTCGCGCCGGTGCCCACCATGACGCGGAAATGGAAGTTCGTCGTGTAGCTGTCGAGCGGGTAGTCGGTGATGATCCCATCACGAAGCGCGAACTGAACCGAGACGAATTCCGGGCGCTCGTTCGCTTTGGCCACCACGGTGGGGGTGGTCACCGCATTGCTGATGAGCGTGGCGTCTTCCTTGAGATCGTGGGTGCGCTCGTCCACCAATGACCCTGCTCCCCTGAGCTCCACCTGAGCGCTGATCCGTGCCGTGGCCGGATCGACGTTCTGGATCAAGACGGTGACGGTCATGTGATCCGGATTGGCCGTGTCGCCCAGAACAAGTGCGTGGCGGGCCTTGTGGTGCTCCATCCAGTACAGCGAGATGCTCAGGACGGTGAGCGTGATAACAAGCAGCGCCAGCGAACTCAGCCGCGCCACGCTGGGCAGGCGCGGTGCACCTGCCGGCGCGGGTTCACGCTGGGCCGACGTTGACCTACCCAGTGTTGACGTTGACATGATCTGCCTCTCCTGAGGTCATGAGTATGCGATCGGCGGGCCCGACACCCAGCCGCAAGCGTGGAGATCCACAGCGACATGGGATCCCTCGGTCTGCCATCATGCCCGAATTAACCCAGCAGGTGCCTCGAGGCGCGCCGCACTCCCCCTGCCAGTTCGGCGATCCCTGGCAGTCCCGGGCACGCGGACGTCCCGAATTTTAGGGAAACGAGAGAACATGTTTGGATGACCCACCCTGATCGACGTGCGTCCTCCCCCATCCGAACGATCGCGCGCCTTGTCCTCGGGGCTCTCCTCGGTTACACCGGTTTCAGCCATCTCACCTTCGCCCGGAACGCCTTCCACGCTCAAGTACCGCCCTGGATTCCGTTGAACGCTGACTTCGTCATCACCGCGTCAGGCGTTGTCGAGATCCTGCTCGCGCTCGGCCTGGTCGTGCTGACGCGGTGGCGGGTGCCGGTCGGGTGCGTTGTTGCACTCTTCTTCGTTCTGATCTTTCCCGGGAACATCTCTCAATTCGTGACGCACTCGGACGCATTCGGTCTCGACTCCGACCTTTCCCGCGGAATCCGCCTGCTGTTTCAGCCGCTACTCGTGATGTGGGCGCTGTGGTGCACAGGGGCGTGGGCGGCCCTCCGACACCGCCGATCACGAGCTCAGATGTAACGTGACGACCGTGAATTTCTCCCGTACCTGCTCCTCGGTTGGGCTCGCGGTGTGTAGCGCATCGGCCGTCCTGGCCATCGCCGCCTGCAGCTCCGACAAGCCGGCTTCGTCTCCGAGCACGACGTCCCTTGCGGCCGCCCCGGCCATGACCGCGGCCGAGTCACCGCCTGCCACCCCAGACAGCGGCTGCCCCACCCAGGCGCCCGGCAACGGCGGCACGCCGGAGTGGACGCTGAGCGGGGCAACCGGCAGCGTCGCCGTGACGGGTTCGACGGACACGGCAGCGCCGCTCGTCACCGTGACGCAACCGTTCACCGTGACTGAGACCGCGGTGCACACGCTGCGCGCCGGAGACGGCCCGGTCGTGGCGCCCACGGCCACCGTCTCGGTCTGCTACATGGGCGTCGACGGACGCGACGGCAAAGTCTTCGACAGCTCCTACGAACGCGGCACCCCTGCCCAATTCCCGCTCGATGGAGTCGTGCCGGGCTTTCAGAAGGCGATTGCCGGACAAAAAGTCGGCTCCACCGTCGGCGTTGCGATGAGCTCGGCCGACGGCTACCCCGAAGGTCAACCCCAAGCTGGGATTCAGAAGGGCGACAGCCTGATCTTCGCGATCAAAATCCTCAACGCTGGAAGCTGAGCCGGGTCACCCCCGACCGTCAAAAGTCGCCGTGCCGATGTATTCGGCACGGCGACTTTTGTATTCAGTTTTTTTTGGCCGTCTCAGCTCAGATGCACAGCCCGATCAAGCACGGCGGAACGGGCGGGCCGCCCCACCCGATCGGGCCGGGTCCACCGAAGCCGCCACGGAAGCCGGGGCCACCCCAGCCGGGTCCCCGGAAACCGCGCCCACCCCAACCCGGCCCGCGGCCACCGCCGCCCCAATGGACCAGCTGTGCGTGCTGGACGGTGCCCGCGCCCGGCTGCGGCGCCGGGGCGGCGCTTGCGGCACCCGCCAGTCCAATGGCCGAAAAGCTCAGTGCGCCAGCGATTGCGCCCGTACCGATGATTTTCTTCAGCGTCATGATGAACACCTCATTCATTGTTTCTATCGGTGAAAACTTGTGGTTGTTACCCCAGAAACATTAGATAGCTGAGCTATGAATCAGCTTTGTCCCGGTTCTACAGTCGCTTTGAGGCGTGCGGCTTCCCTTCGTTTTGATCATCAAGATCGTGACTCTTCTGGCGGGCTGAACTCGCCGCATACCCTTCACGCGTGGCGTCGACCGTCGGCAGCATCCCGGCCCGTGTTTCCCCAGCGATACCCGCCACGTTCAGGCAGGCACTTTTCGTCGCGGTGACGGCTGGTCTGGGCTATGGCTTCGACTCCTACGCGGTGAACATCTACGGCCTGGTGCTGCCCGATATCAAGAAAACGCTGCACATCACCGACGCTCAGGCCGGCTACATCGGATCGATCTTCTTGCTCGGCTACACGATCGGCACCATCGGGTTTGGCCTCGCGGCTGACCGATGGGGGCGCAAAGCCACCCTGGGCGCGTCGATTCTGCTGTACGGCGTGACGACATCGTTGGCCGGACTCACCAGCAACATCGCCGCTTTCACCGGACTGCGATTTCTGACCGGTGTCGGGGGCGCCGGCGAACTTGCCGTCGGCGCGCCGTACACCGCCGAGGTCTGGCCGGCCAAAACCCGCGCGATCGGCGTTGGCGGCGTGATCTTTTCGCTGTTTTCCCTCGGCTATGTTCTGGCCGCAGGCGTTGCGCTGGTGCTGGTGCCGCGGTTCGGCTGGCAGTCGGCCTTCATCGTCGCCATCATTCCGGCAATACTGCTGTTCCTTGTCCGACGCGGTATCACCGAGTCGCATCGCTACGTCGATGTCCGTGCCCGTACGACGTCGAAGCCCCGACTATGGCGCCTGCCCGGCGTACGGCGGCGGCTGGTGGCCGGTTGGCTGATCTACACCGCCAACGCCGTCGGCTACTGGGGCATGACGCTGTTTCTGACCACCTACATCGTGAAGCGGTTTCATGCCTCGCCGATCGAGGCGATTCGCTACGCGTTGGTGTTCTTCCTGCTGCAGGCGGTCTTCGCCTACCTCGGAACCGCGTTGGCCGACTGGGTAGGTCGAAGGCCTTCCGCGATTCTGGCGGCGGTCATCGAAGTCACCGCCACCATCCTCGCCGCCACCTCAGACTCGCTGGCCCACTACCAGATCTATGGGGCGGTCGCGATCGCCACGCTCGGCTGGCTTTGGGGCGTCGGCGACACCTACATCTCGGAGCTGTTTCCAACAGTGCTGCGCGGCACAGGCTTTGGCATCGCTGTCGGTGGCGGGCGGATCGTGTCGATCGCCGCGCCGACTGTCATCGGCTGGGCGATCACACGCTACGGGCTGCAAACGCCGTACCTGGCGCTGGCAGGTCTCTGGGTGTTGACGGTGATCGGCTACCTGCTCGGTCCCGAGACGAAAGGCAAGGAGCTCGAAGAGCTCACCGACGAAGCCCTGACCGACGATCTGGTAAGCGTTTAGTTCACTGCGGGTGGGTGGCGACGTAGTCCGCGACCGGAATTGGTGACGTCGCGGCATAACCGATGGGCAGCAACACGTCTCCCGCCGTCGTGCGGCAGTAGACGTCCCATCGGTAGTAGCCGGTGAACGCCGCAGGGTCGCCGCCGATCAGCGCGGCGTACTGGTTGACCGCGCGAACATAGTCACTGGCGTGGTTGTACCGGTAGATGGCGTGATCATGGTCGTTGGCGAAGTTGTTGGCGGCCAGATAACGGCCTGCAGCGATGATGCTGTCGTGCGGCGAGTGGACATCGCCGCCCTGACCGTAGGCCGCGAACGTCGACGGTAAGAACTGCATCGGGCCTTGCGCGTCAGCCGTGCTCACACCGTCGATGCTGCCCAGACGGGTCTCGACGAGGTTGATCGCCGCCAGATAGTTCCACGCGACACCCGTTTCTGACTCCGCTTGGTGATAGAAGCCCAGTAACTGCTCTGCTGGAGCGGGCGGCACGATGCGCCACGCCGGCAACGTCGTGCGGGCCGGGGTCATCGCGTTGAGGGCGCGGCGGGCGTCGACGTTGCGGTCGTAGGTGTCGAGCAGTTCCGCGGGGATGCGCGGTCGCGTGGTGGCATCCCAGTCGGGGTGTTGCCCGATGGCGCGATAAGCAGCTTGCTGCCGATGCGCCGCCGCCACGAGCGCCGGCTCCCCTGTCGACGGGTCGCGCAGCGCGTGTTCGTCGGCGACGAGGTCGTCGGCCACCTGCGCGGGATTCGACGCGAGCCGGGGCTGCGCACCGTCCGGGGTCTTAGGCGAAGCGGCGACCGTCATGGTGGTCGGCGGGTTGGGATCCGCTGCGGCTCGCGGTGTCGTCGGTGCAGGTGGCTGCGAGCAGCTCGCGACTGCGAGCAGGATCGTCGCCAAGACCGGGAGTGCGACCACGATGCTTCGGCTCATCAGATACTTCCTCTGCAGTTGCCGCCCGACTGCTGCGTCACGGCGTTGATCACATCCGCGCCGGCGGCGCGACGCGCCGTACCGAACTGTAGGCGTGGACGGTCATCGGCCTACAGCGCTGCGGGTAGTGGGAACCACGGAAAATCGATTGGCGGCGACCACGGCTGCGTCGGTGTTGGTGCTCCCCCGAGGTGCACCGGGCAATAAACGGCCTCCGCGACTCTGGCGAACTTCGCCGCGGCGTCGTGGCTGAACCCGGAATTCTGCTGCGACATCGCGTTGATCACATCAGCTTCCGGGGCACCTTGATCCATCAATTCGCACACCCGCCGACCGGTCGACATGGCGTCAGGCGCGCTGTGGTAGGTGATTCCGGCGTTGGTGAGCCCGCGCAGGAACCGTCCGTCGGGGTCCGGGTCGGCATGCGCCGGCGCCGCAAACGCGATCGATACGGCTGAGCATACGAGCGCCACGCGAATTCGCATGACGTCATCCTTCTGGAAACCACGGTCATAATCCAGACCGGACCACACATGGGACTTCTTCATGAACGTCGCCTTGACGGGACGTGACGTGCGCCATGATGCGTTGCCGCATAACGGGTTCCTTGACAAAGCACCGGCGGGGTCTTGCCCGCAGCGCGGTGGACGGACCATCTGGGTATAGTCTACTATATCTAGGGTGACGCCTCAGCTGCCCCGCCGTCTTGCCGAGCACCCGACCGTACGAAAAGTGATGGCCGATCGCGTTGATCGAACGCCGCGAGCCGACATCATCGACGCCGACTGGCTCAGGTCGATCTGCCTGGCTGCCGGAGCCGACGATGTCGCGTTCGCCTCAGTGGACGATCCCGAACTCGCGTCGGAGGTCCCGCACGTCGAGCAGGCGTTGCCCGGCACCCGTAGCTATATCTCGCTGGTCGTCAAGATGAATCGGGAGAACGTCCGATCAACGGCGCGCAGCGTGGCCAATCAGGAATTCCATCGCAGCGGCGAGATTCTGAACGAAGCGGCGCGTGAGATCACCCGCACGCTGGAAGATCACCGTTACCGCGCGCTGAACCCGTCGGCGACCTTCCCGATGGAGATGGACCGCTTCCCGGGCCGCATCTGGGTGGTGGCGCACAAGCCGGTCGCTGTTGCCGCCGGTCTCGGTGTCATGGGCATCCACCGAAACGTCATCCATCCGCGATTCGGCAATTTCATCTTGCTCGGGACAATTCTGGTCGACGCACAGATCAGTTCCTACGGAGAGCCGCTGGACTACTCACCGTGCCTGGAATGCAAACTGTGCGTTGCGGCCTGTCCGGTGGGCGCTATCGGCAAGGACGGCGAGTTCGACTTCTTCGCCTGCTCGACGCACAACTATCGAGAGTTCATGGGCGGCTTCACCGACTGGGCGCAAACCATCGCCGACAGCTCTGATGCGAACGAGTTCCGCTCGCGGGTCAGCGACTCCGAAAACGCGTCGATGTGGCAGAGCCTCTCGTTCAAACCCAACTACAAGGCTGCGTACTGCCTTGCCGTGTGCCCGGCTGGCGAGGAGGTCATCGAGCCGTATCTCGACGACCGCAAGGAATTCATGGACCGGGTTCTCAAGCCATTGCAGGAGAAGCGCGAAACGCTGTACGTATTGCCAAACTCAGCCGCCAAAGCGTACGCAGAAAAGCGCTTCCCGCATAAACCCGTGAAAGTCGTCGATGGCGGTATGGCCGGCCGCGCCGCCAGCCCGTCGCAGGATTAGGGCACGTCCGCGGGCGGCCAGTGCGATCCCGGGGACACGTGGCCGGGGTCGGCATGCTCGCCGCGGGCCAACGGCACCCATTGCTCGGAGGGAGCGGGTTGCTCCGACGACGGGAAGTCCCGCAGCTTGCCGGACGGCTGCGCATCCCATTTCGCGAATGTCAGCGGCGTCTGCAGCCAGGCGTGCAGCAGGTTGTATGTCGCTTCCAGTGACTCGATGTGGGTGCGCTCCCAGCCGTGGCTGCCGTCAAGTCCGAAGCCGACCAGCGCGGCACGCGTTCCCGCGCCGGCCTCGATAGCGGCGGCCGCGTCAGATCGGTAGTAGCGGAACACATCTCGCGCATAGGGAATCTTGTGTTGCTCGGCTAGGCGGCACAGTTTGCGGGTCAGGTGATAGTCGAATGGGCCGTGCAGATCAGCCATCGGGATCGTGACGCCGTCCTCGATCGAGTGCTGGCCCGGGGCGCACACCGCGTTGTCCACCGAGACAAGCTCGGCGACATCGGAAGGCAGGCCGTCGCTTGCTCCGTGGCCGACTTCCTCGGTGATCGTCACCATGATCGTGGTGCGGTGCGGCAGCACGACTTTGTGTTCGGAGAAGTTCCGGGCCAGTGCGAGCGCAACCGCGACGCCGGCCTTCCCGTCGAGATGACGCGAGACGATGAAACCGTCTGCGGCGAGTTCGGGGCTGGTGATCAGCCCGACGAAGTCCCCCACCGCAAGGCCGAGCTTGACCAGATCTTCCCTCGACGAAACCTTGCGGTCGATGCGGACCTCGACGTGCTCCCAGTCCGTGGGTTGGGTGTCGATCTCGTCTCCGAAGGCGTGGCCGCTGGCCTTGAGCGGCATCACCGTGCCGGTGATGAACTCTTCGGGGTCGTCGCTGAAAATGCGCACCCGGGCGCCGGTCGCGAACCGGGCCGAGAAGGTACCCACCGGAATCAGCTCGAGGCGACCGTTGTCCTTGAGCCTGCGCACCATGCAGCCGATGGTGTCGGCGTGAACCACCAGCGCGCGGTCGGTGTTCTCCGACTCACCCGGCAGTTCGGCGATCAGTGCGCCGCGACGGGTCAACGAGAACGGCACGCCGAAGTTGTTGAAGATGTCACCGATCAGTTGCATCACAGCGTCCGTGCGCCCGGACGGGCTGGGGGTCTGCAGCAAAGCCAGCAGCGTGTCGATCATCCACGCGCGGTCGGACTCGGGCATGGCCGCGGTTTCGCCCACGTTGTCTCCCTCGTGCTTGTTCTCAAGAATTACATCGAACCAGCACCGTTGCTGGGTACTCAGGCCCGCATCGCGGCCCTGACGGCTACTTCAGAACGTACTGGTTCGCCCGAGAGCGTTCGATCGAGGGCTGACGGCCTCCGAGCGACCACCCGCTGGCAGTATTGGCGCCATGGCTGTCACGGAATCTCGCCAGGTCGTCATCGAGGCGTCGGCCGACGACATCATGGATGTGCTGTTCGATCTTGAATCGTTGACCGAGTGGTCCTCGACTCACCAGCAGGTCGAGGTACTCGAGCGCGATGAGGACGGACACCCGACCAAGTCTCGCCAGGTCGTCAAGATCGTCGGAATCACCGATGAGCAGGTGTTGGACTACAGCGTCCACGACGACGGCGTGAGTTGGACGTTGGTCAGCTCCAAGCAGCAGCGTGCGCAGCACGGCCGCTACACGTTGACTCCCGACGGGGACTCCACCAAGGTCCACTTCGAGTTGACGGTCGATCCGACGATTCCGATCCCCGGGTTCCTGATCAAAAAGGGAGCCAAGGGACTGATGGAGACAGCCACCGACGGCTTGCGGAAGCGAGTTCTGAAGGTGAAGAGCGCTAAGTAGGCGGTCCGAGCCAGGTGCTGAGCGCCTCGGTCAAACCGGCGTCGGTTCCGTCCCCCGCCCAGGCCACGTAGCCGTCGGGCCGGACCAGCACGGCCGCTGGCCCGGTAACCACGCCGAGCGCCGGAAGTTCCCACGTGCCAGCATATTTCGCGTCGACGAGGCGGACGCGATCAGCCCAACCGGATATCTCAATGCTTCCCTGCTCGCCGAAATTGATCAGCGCCGCCCAGCCACGGTGCAGCAGCGAAAACACCCGCAGCGGACCGTGCGCGGTGACCACGTCCAGATCCGGCATGCGCCGCCCGATCAGCGGATGTTCCGAGCCGAGGTCGTAATGAATGTCCAGCCCGGACATCATCGCGGCGAAACGTCGGCGCGGCTCGTCCATGGCCAGGAGCTCAGTCATGATGTCGCGCAGCGCTATTGAGTGGTCGTCGTCGGGACGGCGCATTAATTCTTGATCAAATCCAAATTATGTCTTGACTCGCTCCAGACAACAGCGGCATATTGAGTCGGTGTCGTCGACGTCGACGGATTACTCGGCTCAGCTGCGAATGGCCGATCTGCGCGTGACCCGCCCCCGGGTTGCCGTGCTAGAAGCGGTTCACGCCCATCCGCATGCCGATACCGAGACGATCCTGTCGGCCGTCCGCACCGGTCTTCCCGACGTCTCCCGCCAAGCCGTCTACGACGTTCTCAACGCATTCACCGCCGTTGGCCTTGTGCGTCGGATCCAGCCCCTGGGCATGGTTGCCCGTTACGAGTCCCGGGTCGGCGACAACCACCATCACGTCGTGTGTCGATCGTGCGGCGTGATCGCCGACGTCGACTGCGCTGTGGGTGACGCGCCGTGTCTGACACCGTCCGACGGCGACGACGTGCTCGAGGGCTTTGTTCTCGACGAGGCCGAAGTCATCTACTGGGGCCTGTGTCCCAACTGTTCGAGTCCAACCCCCGATCACTCCCGTGATCACAGCCCAACCCCCCACCCCTGAAAGGAATTCTGTGTCATCCGATACGACGCATAAAGGCAGCGAGAGCGAAAATCCGGCCATCGATGCTCCCGAGCCGAAGAACGACGCTCCCCGCACGAACCAGGATTGGTGGCCCAACCAGCTTGACGTGTCGAGGTTGCACCCCCACCACCCCCAATCCGATCCCCTCGGCGATGATTTCGACTACGCCGAGGCGTTCGCCGGACTCGATGTCGACGCTCTCAAGGCGGACCTCATCTCGGTGCTGACGACGTCGCAGGACTGGTGGCCGGCGGATTACGGCCACTACGGCGGCCTGTTCATTCGGCTGAGCTGGCACGCCGCTGGTACCTACCGGATCTACGACGGCCGCGGTGGCGGCGGTCAGGGTCTGCAACGTTTCGCTCCGCTCAACAGCTGGCCGGACAACGCGAACCTGGACAAGGCCCGTCGTCTGTTGTGGCCGCTGAAGCAGAAGTACGGCAACAAGATCTCGTGGGCTGATCTGCTGCTGCTGGCGGGCAATGTGGCGTTGGAGTCGATGGGGTTCCAGACCTTCGGCTTCGCATTCGGCCGCGAAGACATCTGGGAGCCTGAGGAAATTCTCTTCGGAGAAGAGGGCGAGTGGTTGGGCACCGACAAGCGCTACACCGGGAAGCGCGACCTCGCGGAGCCCTACGGCGCGACCACCATGGGTCTGATCTACGTGAATCCCGAAGGGCCGGAAGGTAAGCCGGACCCGGTGGCGGCGGCCCACGACATCCGCGAGACGTTCGGCCGGATGGCCATGAACGACGAGGAGACGGCAGCTCTGATCGTCGGCGGACACAGCTTCGGCAAGACCCACGGTGCCGGCAACGCCGACCTGGTCGGTCCCGAGCCAGAGGGCGCCCCCATCGAACAGCAGCAGCTGGGTTGGAAGAGCTCCTACGGCAGCGGCAAGGGGGAAGACTCCATCACCAGTGGCCTGGAGGTGGTGTGGACCTCGACTCCGACCAAGTGGGGCAACGGATACCTGCAGAACCTGTACGGCTACGAGTGGGAGCTGACCAAAAGCCCCGCGGGAGCTTGGCAGTTCATCGCGAAGGACGGCGCGGGAGCGGGCACCATTCCCGACCCATTCGGCGGCCCGGGCCGCGCACCGACGATGCTGGTCACCGACCTCTCGTTGCGGGAAGACCCGATCTATCGCGAGATCACCAAGCGCTGGCTGGACCACCCCGAGGAGCTGTCTGAGGCGTTCGCCAAGGCGTGGTACAAACTGCTGCACCGCGACATGGGCCCGATCTCACGGTTCCTCGGGCCGTGGGTTCCCGAGCCGCAGTTGTGGCAGGACCCGGTACCGGCCGTGGACCATCCGCTCGTCGACGACAAAGACGTCGCAGACCTGAAACACAAGGTGCTGGAGTCGTCCGGTCTGTCGGTACCGCAACTGGTCAAGACGGCGTGGGCGTCGGCGAGCAGCTACCGCAACACCGACAAACGCGGCGGTGCCAACGGCGCGCGAATTCGCCTTGAGCCGCAGAAGAACTGGGAGGTCAACGAGCCCTCCGAACTCAGCAAGGCGTTGGCGGCGCTGGAAAAGATCCAGCACGAATTCAACGCCTCCGCGTCTGGAGGCAAGAAGATCTCGTTGGCAGACCTGATCATCTTGGCCGGCTCGGCAGCGGTCGAGAAGGCAGCCAAGGACGCAGGCTACGAGATCGAGGTGCATTTCTCGCCGGGTCGAACCGACGCCTCGCAGGAGAACACCGACGCCGAATCGTTCGCGGTGCTCGAACCCAGGGGCGACGGATTCCGGAACTACGTGCGACCGGGCGAAAAAGCGCCGGTAGAGCAGCTGCTACTGGAGCGGGCCTACCAGCTGGGCGTCTATGGTCCGGAGCTGACGGTGCTCATCGGTGGACTTCGGGCTCTCGGCGCCAACCACGGCGGCAGCAAGCACGGCGTCTTCACCGACAGGCCGGGTGTGTTGACCAACGACTTCTTCATCAACCTGCTCGACATGGGCACCGAATGGAAGCCGTCGGAGAACCAGGAGAACGTCTATGAGGGCCGCGACCGGGCAACCGGTGCCCTCAAATGGACCGCGACCGCCAATGACCTTGTGTTCGGCTCGAACTCGGTGCTGCGCGCGGTAGCCGAGGTGTACGCCCAGGACGACAACAAGGGCAGATTCGTGGAGGACTTCGTTGCCGCGTGGGTCAAGGTCGTCAACAATGATCGTTTCGACCTGAAATAACCTTCTCCAAAGACTGCGCCCCGCGAGCGAAAGTTCGCGGGGCGCAGTGCGTCAGCTCTTCGTAAGCTGTTGAGGACAGTAGTATTTCGCTGCAATCACGGCGAAGTCGGAGGCTTCTTCCATGGTGAACCCCGCATTGCGGACCTTCACCTCGTGCACCAGTTCCAGAGCCGATTCGCCGTTATTCAGGCACCCGCACACCGACTTGCCGGCGGTGACTGCTTGAGCCGGGCTGGGATAATGGATGCCGACTTTCTGTATAGCGGACAAGAAGGCCGCGTCGTCGCCGGTGATGTCGCCCGGATCAGCGTAGGCCGGTGCGGCGACACCGATCGCGATGCCAACGCCGAGTGTCCCGAGTAGCGTTTTCATAGCACGTCCTGCTTTCTTGCTGTCGTGAAACATGTTGTCCTTAACCGAACTGCGCATCCGGCGGCACGACTTTGGCCTTGCCGCTCTTGGACAGGTGCACCGCGTGGACGCCTGGTTTCTTGGCGAGTTGTTCGAGCAGACTGTCGAGACCGTCCTGGTCGACGGTGTGGTGCTGCACACTTTCGGGCTTCTCCGAGATCTGTGCGACCAGACGCTTCAGTTGCTCTGGCGACTGGCTGCCTTTGAGGTCCTTGAGCGGCGCGAGGCGGTTGCGAACGCCACTATTGGCCACGACGGTGGGGGCTCCCGCTCCGATTGCGCTGCCGAGCATTCCCGCCGCGGGCATTGAACTCAACATGCTTCCTTCGGCCATCGCCGCTGGCGAGATGGCTTCCGGGCCGGTGGCCGACAACGCGGCAGCGACCGTTCTGACCGTCGGTGTGGCCATCGCCCAGCTGGGCGGAATTGACAGCTTTCCCGCCAATGTGCCGGCATTGCCCATGTCCGCCGAGACCGAACTGGTCAGCCAGCCCCGACCCCACCACGGTCCGGTAAGTCCGCCTCCCAGACCCTCTTTCGGTATCGCGCCGAAGCCAGGAGCGGGCGTGAACTTGAGAAACTGCGAGACCGGGAAGTTGGTGAGCAGCCCGATGTCGTTGAAGCCGGTAGTGAAGCTCAGCGGAGTCTTGATCGCGCTGAAAAGCGCTGAGTACGTTGATGCCCCACTTGGCCCAAACACGCTGTTAACCAGGCCGTTGAGGGTATCGGTGTAGTCGGTGGACAGGTTCGCCAGCCATTGCAGCAGCGGTGATCCTGTGGAGGCCGCTGCGGTCGCCGCCGTCTGAGCACTGGACCCGGCCTGAGTGGCCGCGGCTTGAGCCACGGCGGCCGACTGCGCCGCGGTGCCCGCGGTGTTGGTTGTCTGCGGCGGCTCGGTATAGGGCGTCAGCTTGGAGGCGGCCGCCGAGGAGGCGGCGTAGGTATCCATCGCCAGGGCGTCTTGCGCCCACATTTCGCCGTATTGGACTTCGGTGGCCGAAATCGCTGCGTTGTTCTGCCCGATGATGTTGCCCGCAACCAGCGACGCCAACTGGGTACGGTTGGCGGCGATCTCCTCGGGCGGTACGTGGGAGGCAAACGCCGTCTCGTAGGCGCTGGCCGCGGCGCTGGCCTGGCTCGCGGTTTCGGCGGCCTGCGCTGCGGTGCCCTGCATCCAGGTGACGTACGGGGCGACCGCGGCCGCCATGCTCACCGACGTCGGACCCAGCCATGTCCCACTGGTCAAGGATGAGATCACCGTCGAATAGGACGTCGCTGCCTGCTGCAATTCTCCTGCCAGCTCGCCCCAGGCCGCCGCGGCGGCCAACAACGGCTCCGATCCCGCGCCGCTGTACATCCGGCCCGAGTTGATCTCTGGTGGAAACGCTGCGTAGAACATGTCTATACCCCTTGCCTTGTGGTGCACGACTGGGTCGGCATCGCAGTCAGTCTTCGATCGCCGGGATGACGAAGATGGTGGCTGCGGCGGGATCCGCCTCCGTGACGACGCCGCCGAGTGAGGCCACACGAGCACCACTACTGACCGACTGCGTCGCGGTGCTGGCGATGGCACGTCCGGCCAGGCTCGAAGCCGCCATCTGGCTGAACATGCCGCCCTGGCTGGCCAGTGACGCCTCTGGGACGGCGGCCGCGAGATCGGCGGGCAGCGCGGCGGCAAGTGTCCTGAACCCCATCTCCGGGGCGGCTTGGGTCCAACCCTGGGGTACCGACATGCTGCCCACCAGGGCTGCGCGGCCCATCGACCCCGATACCGAGCCCGGACCGAAGGCCGCAGCCAGGTGCGGGTTCCCCAACTCCATTGCCAGCGGGGCCAGCGCCCCGGTGATGGGTTTCGCGCCGGCCAGAAAAGAAGCGGCACCCTGTCCGTTTTGGCCCCATGCGTACGCCTGACCGAACGACAGGAACGGGCCACCGGGTATGGAAGTCAACCCCTGGAGCGAGTAGGGCCCAGACGCGATGGTCGAGAAGATGGTGTTCCAATTGGTCAGGTCAGTCGAGAGCCCGGGCGGCAGCGTCAACGAGAACACTTGCGGCAACGACAGTCCCGACAGCAAGTTCCCCGACGCCGTTGTCGGCGACTCCACTAGTCCGTTCGCCAGGTTCTGCAGTGCGGTCGGCAGCGAATTGATGAACTGGGTCAACTCCGTGCCGAGTGACGCGCTCGAGGTGCCCGTCGTCTGCGCGGCGGCGGCCTCCTGCACTGGCTCCGCCGCGGCGTTGGTGGTCTGAGGCGGCTCGGTGAACGAGGTCAGCTGCGACGCTGCGGAGGACGAGCCGGCGTACCCGTACATCGCGCCGGCGTCCTGGGCCCACATTTCCATGTAGTGGGCCTCGGTGGCGGCGATCGCGGGAGTGTTCTGCCCCAGGATGTTTGTTGCGATCAACATCATCAACAGCGCACGGTTAGCTTCGATCACCGGCGGCGGCACCGTGGCCGCGAAGGCGGCCTCGTACGCTGCGACCGCGGCCCGCGCCTGATTGGCGGTTTCCTCGGCCTGTGCTGCGGTGCCATTCATCCACGTCACGAATGGCGCGGTCGCGGACGCCATCGACGCCGACGACGGGCCCTGCCATGTGCCGGTCAGATTTTCGACCTCCGCCTGGTACGACATCGACGTGGAAGTCAGCTCGTCGGCAAGCGCGTCCCAGGCCGCCGCCGCGGCCAGCATCGGGCCAGCCCCAGCACCGACGTACATGCGCCCGGAATTGATCTCCGGCGGGAGTGCCCCGAAATCCATTGCCACTACCTCCTCATGCCTTGCTCGATCGCCGTACATTCGCGGTTCCGGCATTCTGGGTGTCCGTCGGTGCGAGAAATCGTGGCGACCACTAACCGTTCATGAAATCTATTGATCTGCAATGTTATTGGATTTTTTGCGCGCATGAGTCCAACGGCTCTTTTCTGGTGAATGTTGCACGGCAGTGGCGACGTTTCTTGCACACTGCTCGCGGCTAGTCGCTTTCGTTACGCAATATCTCGAGTTGGCAACGGATTTCGAGATATCTGTGCGTTAGGGGATCCCGAACCAATGCCCGACGAAGCGGGAGATCTCGATATACAACGGAATTCCTATCGTGACGTTGTAGGAGAACGTCAAACCCAACGAGGCGGCCAGCGGCAGGGTGGGACTGGCCTCGGGGATCGCCAGACGCTGCACCGCCGGTACCGCGATATAGGACGCAGCGCCGCAGAGCACCGCGAATAGGACATATGTTCCCGGCTTGAGGTCGGTATTGGTGAGGTAGGCGTAGGTGTGCGCAACGATGATCCCCAGCGGGGCAAAGAGGTTGGGCGCGAGAAGACCAAAGAAAATGAAACCGCGGCCGGCGGCCCGCAGATCCCGCACTTTACTGGCGGCCGTCATGCCCATCTCGAGCAAGAACAGGCACAGCGCACCCTGAAATGCGCTGATGAATAAAGAGTCAGCGTCGTGCGTGACTTTGTGTCCCTGCAATCCACTGACGAACCCGATGATGATGCCGCCGAAGAGCAGGCATAGTCCGGGATTGAGGAAGACCTCCCGCAACAGTTTGCGGGAGAAGATGCCCTCCTTGACGGCTCCGGCGTCGTGCTCCCATTCCGGATGCTTGCGCTTCCTCAGCGCGAACTGAATGCGCTCTTCGGTTTCCTCGTCGAGATCCTGCCCGGCAGCGGGCTGGGCGGCGGCGCCTGGACCGAACTTCGCCGGCACGGGGGCAACGTAGCCGAGCTCGCCCGGCATGTTCCCGTCGGCGTCCATTCCCCGCTGGCGCAGGCGCGCAACGAGATACAGCGCGACCAAGCACCCGGGAACCTCCATGACGGCCAACATGACCGGCATGTAGGCGTCGAAGGCCAGTCCTACCCCGAGTAAAACGGCCACACAGGTGGCAAAGGTGCCCGCCGAGTCCGACCCGTAGTACCCGGCGACCGTCGCCTTGTCCACTCGCCGCAGCCCCGTAAGGCGGCTCAACAGGAGGTACGCGAGCATGCCAATGATGAAGTTCAACATGAACCCTGTGGCCAGGAATCCCGCGATCTGGCCGATGCTGGACGCCTTGATTTCGGCGAGTTCCTCGCCGCCGTGCCAACCGATGGCTACCAACAAGTACATCGTCAAGCCCTGGTAGATCACGTACGGAAACTCGAAGTCCACCTTCAAGATTCGTAGCAGAAACCCGAAGTAAAAGAAAAGTAGTAGCGGCTTGAACAGGTTGTGCAGGAAGTTCTCCAAAAACTCGTGGAGCATTGAATCTCCCTTACTTCTCTCGAAGGCATCGAGTGCGACGGATCCATCTGTGTTGCAACGGTTTTTGGCGGCTGCCATCGAAAGTTCGGCAGAGGGGCGCGAGGGTCGAACTCGGTGGCCGACCGTTTCCGGGTGGACTCAGGTCACGGAGGGAAATGGTCATCGATCTCGACGCCGAAATTGACTTCGCTCTGCACCTCCTTGAGGCTCTAGGGATTTCGACGACGCTGTCCCTAGCGTGGTTCCCGCATCTTCCGGGTCAGCGATCTCCGCTGAAGCTGACCCCACGTGCCTCGCTCGACAAAAGCGTGATTCTCGCAGTGACGGGTGTCAATCGCCTTTACGCATTACTGATGGTGGCCAGCGATTGCCTTTACACGCTTACCCGACGCGGTTACACAGCACATTCGGTGAGAAGCCGACGAAAGCTAGGCTGGCGGGCATGGCTATCGAATCGACCATGCTTGCGCTGGGAACTCCGGCACCGCACTTCTCGCTGCCCGAGCCGGCGACCGGCGCGACGGTCAGCCTCGAGGATCTCGCCGGTCCGGCGCTCGTGGTCACCTTCATCTGCAATCACTGCCCTTACGTCAAGCACGTTGCCGCCGGGTTGGCCGCACTCGGGCGTGACCTCGCCGAGCGCGGTGTCGCGATGGTCGCCATCTCCAGCAACGACGTGGTCACCTACCCCCAGGACGGACCCGACCAGATGGCCGTCGCAGCGCGCGACTACGGCTGGGCGTTTCCCTACCTCTACGACGAGACCCAGGACATCGCCCGGGCCTACTCCGCAGCGTGCACACCCGACACGTTCGTGTTCGACGGCGAGCGTCGCCTCGTCTACCG
Source organism: uncultured Actinomycetota bacterium (assembly GCA_963824335.1). Lineage (GTDB taxonomy): Bacteria > Actinomycetota > Actinomycetes > Mycobacteriales > Mycobacteriaceae > Mycobacterium. The sequence continues at coordinate 216,806 of CAWGPB010000031.1, read as the reverse complement.
TGGTCAACTCGACAACTCTCGCCCAGGCAACGAACTGCCGGTGACGGGCGCCGATGTGCGGGCTGCGGTCGATGCGCTGCTCGCCGGCCGAACCGTCGACGCCGATCAACGACCGTCGATCGGATGCGGCATCAAGTGGCGTTGAGCGGATCGATGAGATCGCGGAACTTCGCCGCGGGATAGACCGTCGCGCCCGCGTGCCGGACCCGTTCGGCCAACGTGGCGTCCGAGGTCACGACGTTGATTTCCCCGGGGCGACGGTCGGCGCTGACCAGTCGGACAATTTCGTCATCAGCCGAATTCGGTGCGGCTTTGGGCGCGTGATGGATTGCGATCGACGCCGAGCGAATCGACGGCGGATGCTCGAAGACCACGGACACGACATGGCCGTGCGCCGACGCCCAGCGCTCGAGCTGTGCGACCAGCAGGGCTCTGGCGCGTGGACGGTCCTTCCACCAGCCATCCGGTCGGGATCCGATGACGTTCATGGCGTCCACGATCCACCGCACGTTGCCGACGGTACCGAGGAACCCCGGTGGCAGGATGAGGGCGTGAGCTTGCAGGCGCGCAACAACGTGAGGTTCGCCGGGGTCGATGACGGTCCCACGATCATGCTCGCTCACGGCTTCGGGTGCGATCAGCATCTGTGGCGACTCGTCGAAGCTCGACTTGAGTCGAGCTTCCGGTTGGTTCTGTTCGATCACGTCGGTTGCGGTGCATCGGACCCCTCAGCCTGGGATCCAAAGCGATACCAGTCGCTGCAGGGATATGCCGACGATATTCTCGGCATCGTTCACGACTTGGACATACGTGACGTGACCTTCGTGGGTCACTCGGTAGCCGCCATGATGGGAGTGCTCGCCGTCGCTACCGATCCGAGCCGCTTCGCCCGGCTGGTCCTTCTGACTCCCTCACCGTGCTACCTCGACCAAGGGGACTATCGCGGTGGCTTCTCGCGCAGCGACATCGACGAGCTTCTGGACTCGCTCGAGAGCAACTACCTGGGGTGGTCGCGATCGATGGCACCGGTGATCATGGGGACACCGGACCGTCCTGAACTTGCCGACGAGCTCACCGACAGCTTCTGTCGCACCGACCCGGCGTGCGCGCGGGTATTCGCACGCACCACGTTCCTGTCCGACAACCGTGCCGATCTTGCCCGAGTATCGTTGCCTACCCTGGTGATTGAATGCGCACAGGACACGTTGGCGCCCCGCGAGGTGGGCGCATACGTCCAGCAGAGAATCCAAGGCAGTGAGTTGGTCACGCTCGACGCCGTTGGCCATTGCCCTCAGCTCAGCGCTCCGGACGGCACCGCAGAGGCTATCGCTGCATTCGCCGGCGCGACATGACACCGGAGTCGGTCGCAGGCGAAAGCGGCTGGGACCTTTACGAGAACGCGCCATGCGGCTACCTTGTGGCGGGGTCTGACCGAAGCATCGTCAGCATGAACACCACGCTGCTGGGGTGGTTAGGGTACGAGCGAAACGCCCTGACCGGCAAGCCTTTCACCGATCTGCTGGCGGTAGGAAGCCTCATCCACTACGAAACCCATTTCGCGCCGCTGTTGCGACTGGAGGGCCAGCTTGCCGGTGTCACCGTCGATCTGGTGACCGCCGACGGTGGCCGGCTTCCGGTGTTCGTCACCGCCAACATCAAGTCTGATGGCGACGGCCGGCCAATCCTGATACGCATCACGTTTCACGACGCGGGCGCGCGACGCTCCTACGAGCGAGAACTCCTCGACGAGCGGCAGCGGGTCGAAAGCGAACGCGCGCGCGTCCAGGTGTTCGCGCGAACTCTGCAGCGCTCACTGTTGCCGCCCCTGCTTTCACCTCCCGAGGGTTTGGAGGCGTCTGCCCACTACCACGCCGCTTCCGAGGACGATGTCGGCGGGGATTTCTACGACTTGTTCCCGCTCGCACATGACAAGTGGGCCTTCTTCATTGGTGACGTGAGTGGCAAAGGCGCGGGCGCTGCCGCGGTGACCTCACTGACCCGCTATACGCTGCGGGCTGCGGCGGCCTTCGACGCGGACCCGATCGAGGTGTTGCAGAACCTGCACATAGTGCTGAGCCAGGAGTTTCGGGACACCGTAAATCAATTTGCCACAGTAATTTTCGGCATTCTCGCCCCGAGCGATGGTGAGTTCGACGTCCATCTCGCCAGCGGTGGGCATCTGCCTCCGCTGGTGCTTGGCGCACACGGCGAGGCGCGCTACGCAGACACCGTGGGCGGCCATCCCGTCGGGATACCCATGGAGCCGACATTCGTTGCCACGCAATTTAGACTCGGACCGGGCGACACGTTGGTCCTGTACACCGACGGGTTGACTGAGGCGCGGGTCGGTAGCGGCACAGAACGCTATGACGTCCATGGCGCTCTGTTGAAATTCGCCGCCGACCACGCGCCGGCCACAGCGTCGGCGATTGTCGTGGCGATTCAATCGCTGTTGGACGGCTTCGGCTCAGGTCTGGAGGATGATGTCGCCGTGTTAGCGCTGGGGGTACCGCCGCGATGAAAATTGTGTTGGCCGCCTACGGGAGTCGAGGAGACGTCGAGCCGTGCGCTGTTGTCGGTCGGGAGTTGCAGCGTCGGGGTCATGACGTGCGGATCGCGGTACCGCCGAACATGGTGGCGTTCGTCGAGTCGGTCGGGCTCGACACGGTGGCCTACGGGCCCGACTCCCACGCGCAGTTGAACACGGCGGCGGACTTCCTTGCCGGCAGCGTGAATAATCCCTACGGAGCTCTGCCGGAAATTGTCGAACGTGTCGCGCGGGTCTGGGTGGACAAGGGCACGGCACTTGCATCGCTCGCAGACGGCGCCGACCTGATCGTCACGGGTATGAACGAACAGCGGCTCGCCGCGAATATCGCCGAACATCAGGACATTCCGCTGGTTGCGCTGCATCCCTTTCCCCCCCGGATCCAGCAGTCCGGCGCACTCGATTCAATGCTTGTCAAGCTGTCCGAACAGCCCCTGCGCCAGGCGCTGGGCATGCCGGACGTGCCGGAGCCGGCGCCACCCGCGCTGGAAATCCAGGCTTACGACGAGCGATGCCTCCCCGGACAGCCTGACCAGTGGGCGGAGCCCGGCAGGCCTTTCGTCGGCGCGCTCACCTTGGAATCACCAACGGATACCGACGACGCGGTCCTGGCGTGGATTGCGGAGGGGACCGCTCCGATTTACTTCGGCTTGGGCAGCACACCGATTTCCCCACCCGCCGAGATTGTCGGCATGGTGATCGCCGCGTGCTCCCAGTTGAACGAGCGGTTGTTGATCTGTACTGGGCCCAATGACTTGTCGGAATTCGATCATTTCGACCACGTGAAGCTCGTCGGTGCGGTCAATCACGCGGCCGCCCTTCCCGGCTGCCGGGCGGCGGTCCACCATGGAGGCGCCGGCACCACTGCCGCGGCCATGCGCGCAGGTGTGCCCTCGCTGGTGTTGTGTCTTTGGCTCGATCAGCCAGTGTGGGGGGCCGGCATCGCGCAGCACAAGATCGGTTCGGCGCAACATTTCTCGGACGTGACTCAACAGTCATTGACCGCCCAGTTGAGGTTGATTCTCATGCCGGACTATCAGACTCGGGCCGGCAAGATTGCCGATCAGATGACGTCGCCTCAGGAAAGCTCTTCTCGTGCGGCTGATCTCGTGGAGAGCGTCGCTCGAGCCGCCGCCCAGGTCACCGATTGAAATCCCATTGCCCGTAATCTACGGCCAGTACTTCGTCGACATCAATGTGTATGCCGCCCAGCAGCGGCCCAGGATTCGCCGCGCTGTTGACCACTTCCTGGTAGAGCACCGCGGCGGACTCACGCTGGCCGTGGGACCACGTTCTGGTCTGCCACGCCCACAGGTGACCTGCTGTGCTGGAACGGCCGATCACTCCGTCGTTGATTGCCCACCGACAGGCCTGCGCGTGCCCGTAGATCCCGGTTCGCTGCGGACCCAATACCGAGTTGATTCCGCGAAACCAATTGACGGCCAGATTGTTCCAGGTGTCGATGTTGATGTCGTCGTCCACACTGAAGAAGATCGGCGCAGAATCGCTGCCCCCGGCCGCCGTATGGAGCCCCAACGCGGTGTGCGCGTCAGCCACGCCGCCGTCGAACCCCCGGGTGAAGTCGGAGGGTGCGCTACCACCCGGTTTCCCGTACTGAAAGTTGCTGACGATGTGTAAACCCGCTGCGCGCAACGCGTCTGCATACCCTCGGGTGAGGGGCTTCGCCTCGAAATTGGCGCCCGGCCGCGACTCGGACACGTAATTCACCACCCCGGCGTATCCGGCCGCAACGATGTCATTCGGTGCTATCCGGCGCTCGGCGAAATCAATCAGCCTGGGGTTGTCGGCCGACGCGGTGCGCCCGTCGAGACTGGCGCCCCACGGCGCCAGGCCCAGCAATGCCGCTGCGGCACCGTATTTGGCGAGCTCGCGTCGAGAAATCATGGGCCAGCCTCAGCGAGACAGTAGCGCGGTCGCACTCCAGGGGCGTCTGCCCGGGTGACGGGGATTGGGCTGTGGGCCCCATAAGGCCGGCCACATGAACATCGGCAATCGGCGGAATCGTTTGGCGGCGGCCATCAGATATTCGGACTCGAGGACTCGCCAACCCAGATCTTCGAAGTAGGCTAACCCGTTTTCCGGCGCGAAGATGAACGGCGCATTCTGCAGCATGCCGTTCTTGTTCATCAGCCTCTTCAGGCCCGGCCCGCCGAAGTCGAACATCCACCATGCCACCTCGGGTCGATCGAGAGCCTCCGAAAGTGCTTGTACATCGCGGTCTTCCAGATACATCAGCAGACCTTCGGTCAGAACGAACGCCTTGCTGGCACCATCGAGGGCGGTGTCGAGGAAGGCCTTGCGTGCCAACGGGTCGGACAGGTCGACCGCGGACCGGGTCAGCCGGCACCGAGGCGTCTGGTCGGCAAGCAACGCTGTCTTCTCGGCGAGTAACGGCGGCAGGTCCGCCTCGATCCACTGAAGATCAGAGGGAAGGTCCAATCGATACGGCCGGGTATCCAGACCGGCCGCAAGATTCAGCACCCGGTCGCACCCGGCGGCGATCGCCACGGCGATGGCGTCGTCGATGATCTTGGTGCGCGCGACGAGCCACCAGCCACTTCGGCTCGTCACCGGAGTCTTGGCAACGATCGCGCGGCCCTGCTCCCCCGCCAGGCGCGCGGCGAGCGGATCACGGAACAACGCGTCCGCCCGCGCTGATTCGGTAGCCCGGTACAGCGCCGTCCACCTGGCCGTATCCGAAACGTGAGTGACCAAATGACCGGCGTCTGACATACGTTGCGTTATAGCACTCCACCGCTGGTGGAACCCGGGTTGGGTCGTGTACAAGGGTCTGATGGATGATCCGGCCATGAGGCCCGCCAGCCCGCGCATGCTGCGTGAGGCGATGGCCCGGCGGTTATATCGCCGCGCAGTGATGACGGCGCAGATTACGGTTCCCGCGGTGCCCAGCATGATCGACGAGTACGTCGAGATGTGCGACAACGTCTTTGCCGCCGCAGGCGTCCAATACACCGCCGAGCAATCTGCACAGCTCAAGTCGGTGCTGGTCGCCGAGTTGTTCAAGGCGTATTCAGCATCATCGCGTTCGAACATCGTGATCTCGTTCCATGCTCCGTTCGGCATCGGGATGAACTACCGCGTCTCGACCGAATCCGTGACGCTGGGCGGCGCGTACGACGGCTGGCTCGACACTCGGGAGGGGCCGCTCTTTGGCACCGAGCCGGATGCCCGGGTGTGGTCGCTCGCCGCCGAGACAGCCGACCCCGCAAGCCATCCCGTACTCGACGTCGGCGCGGGAACCGGTCGCAATGCGCTGGCCCTGGCGCGGCGCGGGCATCCGGTCGATGCGGTCGAGATGAGCCCGAAGTTCGCCGACATCATTCGGGCCGAGGCCGAGCGCGAATCCCTTCCAGTACACGTTCTGGCCGGTGACGTCTTCGAGACCATGGAAGGCGTCCGCCGTGACTACGCGATGATCATCCTTGCCGAGGTGGTCCCCGATTTCCGTTCGACGAGCGAGCTGCGTGGGATCTTCGAACTCGCCGCCGACTGTCTGGCGCCGAAAGGGCGCCTGGTTTTCAACACTTTCCTGGCTCGCGAGAGTTACACCCCCGACGCGGCGGCGCTCGAACTCGGCCAGCAGTGCAACACCATGATTTTCACCCGGGACGAATTATCAGCTGCAGCAACCGACTTGCCGCTCGAACTGATCAGTGATGACTCCGCATACGAGTACGAGAAAATTCATCTGCCAGACGGCGCCTGGCCACCAACAAGTTGGTTCGACGGGTGGGCCAACGGCCTCGACGTGTTCGACGTCGCGCGTGAAGACTCCCCAATCGAGTTGCGCTGGCTCGTCTACCGGAAAGCGTAGGTGCGACGGCCATGGACGATGCGATTCATTTCGTTGACGCGAACGGACTGAACTTCGCCTATCTGGAGGAAGGCGCGGGGCCACTGGTTCTGATGCTGCATGGGTTTCCCGACACCGCGCACACCTGGGACGGTCTTCGCTCTCGCATCGCCGCCAAGGGATACCGCGCGGTCAGCCCCTTCATGCGCGGTTACCGCCCCACCGCGATCCCGGCCCGCGATGCCGATCAAGAGACGCTGGCGCATGACGCCATTGCGTTGATCGACGCGCTTGGTGCCAGCGAGGCCGTCGTGATCGGCCACGACTGGGGAGCATCGGCCGCCTACGGCGCCGCGGCCTTGGCTCCCGAACGAGTGACGAAGCTGTTCGTTCTCGCCATCCCCCACCCGGCGGCGCTCAAGCCGACTCTGAAAAAGCTCTGGGGTGTCCGGCATTTCGCGGCGTACAAGCTGCCCGGGGCACCGAAACGCTTCGCGCGCAACGACTTCGCTGCCCTGCCCGCGATCTGTCGGCGATGGTCGCCGAACTGGAGCCCAGACCCGAGTGAGTTCGACGCGGTGCGGTCGAGTTTTTCGGACGCCTCGAGTCTGAACGCAGCGTTCGGTTATTACCGGAAGCTCTCGCCGGTCCCCAGCGCGTCGCTGAAGACCCGAATTTCGGTGCCCACGGTCGTGTTTGCCGGACTCCACGATCCCGTCGCCGAACCCGCGGACTATCGGCACGCCGCCCGCATGTTCACAGGTGACTACATCGTCGAAGAGGTCGACGGTGGTCACTTCATGCACCGCGAGCACCCCGACGCATTCGCGGAGCGACTGCTGAAGTACCTCTGAACGGCTGCTATCGTGCAGGGCCTATGCCGGAAATGGATCGTCGCACCCTGATGCTCATGACGGGAGTCGGCGTGCTGGCAGCCGCGGTCCCCGTTCCGCAGGCTCGAGCCAACCCACGCCCACCAGCTGCGCCGGCGGGCGGCTACATCTTCTCCGACGACTTCGACGGCGCAGCCGGTTCGGCCCCGGATTCGTCGAAGTGGGCGGTGGCCACTGCGCGCGAACACATCAAAGACCCGACGCACTGGGAGCTGCCTGAGAACATCGGGCAATACCGCGACGACCGCCGCAACGTCTTCGTCGACGGCAAGTCCAACTTGGTCCTCAAAGCTGCCAAAGACGGTCCCACCTTCTACAGCGGCAAAATCCAGAGCCATTGGAGAGGTGGCGTCGGTCATACCTGGGAAGCGCGGATCAAGCTCGACTGCCTGACCGCGGGTAGTTGGCCCGCCTACTGGCTGGGTAACGACGATCAGGGCGAAATCGACATTGTCGAGTGGTACGGCAACGGCAGCTGGCCGTCGGCCACCACCGTGCACGCCAAGTCGAACGGCGGGGAGTGGAAAACTCAGAACATCGCTGTCGACAGCGCGTGGCACACCTGGCGGTGCCAGTGGGATGCGGGCGGCATCCGCTTCTGGAAAGACTACGTCGACGGCGCCCAGCCGTACTTCTCTGTTTCGGCGGACTCGTTGCCGGATTGGCCGTTCAACGGGCCGGGCTACACCGTCTATCCGGTCTTCAATCTCGCAGTGGCGGGGTCAGGTGGCGGCGATCCCGGGCCGGGTACCTACCCGTCGCAGATGCTGGTCGACTGGATTCGGGTCTGGTAGGGGTACTCCCCCGGGCCTACCTGCAAATGACGCGGTGAACCCGCCGAGCAGGTCCACCGCGTCACCGCGACGTATCAGAAGTTGTTGCAGGTCACCGCGACCTGGTTGATCATCGGGAGATACTTGTTCGCCTGCGTCGGGAACTGCGCTTGCGCGTCGTTGGCCATCTGGACGCGCTGGTCCGGCCCAGAGGCCAGGTAGCGCTGCAGGAAGCTGCTTGCCAACCCGGAGCTGGTGAGCTTCGCTCCAGCGCCCGGCGAATTGGCATCCAGTGCCCGGACCACCTGGTCGTAGTTGCAGGTGGTGTTGATCGCCGCCGGCGACAGCCCGTCAGCGGACGCGATCCCCGCGCCAGCGAGCGCCGCCAGCGCCAGACCGCCGGCTGCAGCAGCCAGCTTGCTCATTGAACGCGTGACCATGTGGGAACACCTTCCGGATTACGAACCGCCGAACTTCGGCGTCGAGAATCTCAGTTTAGCGGAAGGATTCGAAGGTCGACCTTGCCGAGGATTGAACACATAAACCTCACAGGTCACACCTATCCAGTCGTTGCACGGGTACTTTTGGGTATGTCCGAGGGCCCGGTTCGCAACCTGGCAGTGGATTTTTACCGGGTATCCGGGGTGATTCTGATCGTGTTGGGTCACTGGCTGGCCGGATCGGTGACCTACCGCGACGGGTCCTTCGGCCGGCAGAATCCGTTGCTGGATCAGCCGTGGACGCAGTGGCTCACCTGGATCTTCCAGGCCGTGCCGATCTTCTTTCTGGTCGCGGGCTATGCGGCCGCGGTCTCGTGGGGCCATCGGCGCGCCGGCGACGGGATGTCGCGCCATACCTGGGTGCGGCACCGCCTCGCTCGCGTGCTGGGCCCGTCGGCGGTGTACGTCGCGGTGGTGTCGGCAATCGTCCTGGCGTCCCGGGCGGCGGGAGTGGCGGGCTCGCTGCTGGAATACGCGGGCTGGGCAGTGGCCATGCACCTGTGGTTTCTCGCTGTGTACGTGATCGTGGTCTCGCTCACGCCGATATCGATTGCGGCACAGCGCCGTTGGGGACTTCTCGTGCCGGCTGCCCTCGCCTTGGGCCTTGTCGCCGTCGACTTCGCCGCACTGGCCGGCCACGTCCCGTACCTGAATTGGCTGAACTATCTGCTCTGCTGGGGGCTGCTTTACCACATCGGAATCGCCTGGCAGAGCGGCCATTTAGGTGGAATCAGGCCCGCCTTGCTGGCCGCCGGTTCGGCGGGTGCGCTGTGGCTGCTGATCTGGCTCGGACCCTATCCGGTCAGCATGATCGGCGTGCCGGGCCAAGCCGTGCAGAATACCGAGCCGCCCTCGGTGGCGATGCTGGCGTTCGGCTGCGCGCAGGCCGGACTGGCGATCTGCTGTGCACCCGCGGTCGACCGCGCGCTGCGAGGCCGGGCGGCTCAGCGCATGCTGTCGCGAGCCAACACCGACGTGATGGCCCTGTACCTGTGGCACATGATTCCGGTGGTGATCGTGGCGGTCATCGCCTACCCGGCCGGACTGTTGGCGCAACCGGACGAGGGCGGAGCTCAATGGTGGCTGGCCCGGTTGGAATGGGTGGCGATCCTCAGCGTGGTGACGGCCGTCGAGCTCGCACTGCTGGGGTGGGGCCGGCGCTTCTTCGCCGCCCCGCTTCCCGGCGTCACTGCGTCGAGCGGTCGCTGGGCCGAGCCCGCGCTGCTGGCCGGGGCTCTGATGGCGTCGTACGGGTTCGCGGTCCTGGCCGCCGAAGGCTTCGCGCCGGACGGGCGCTTCCCGTGGCTGACCGCGGTGATTTTCGCCGCCGGGGTGCTGTTGGTGGCGGTGTCTTCGACGGATCGCGCGCGCGCAACCGCAATTCCCCTGCGGCAGTGACGTGTTGGCGTCTACCTCACGAGTGTGAGGTAGACGCCGCACGCGTCAGGACGATGCGCTCAACGCGGCCAGCGCCGCGTCGTAGTTCGGCTCTTGGGCGATCTCGGGCACCAGTTCCTCATAGGCGACATTGCCGTCGGCGCCGATCACCACGACGGCCCGGGCGAGCAAGCCGGCGAAGGGACCGTCGGCGATGGTGACGCCGTAGTCCTGACCGAAGCTGTCACGGAACGCCGACGCGCTCTGCACGTTCTCGATACCCTCGGCGCCGCAGAAGCGCGCCTGCGCGAACGGCAGGTCGTTGGATACGTTCACCACCGACACGCCGCCAGCGGCGGCGCTTTCGTTGAACTTGCGCACGCTGGTCGCGCACACCGGGGTGTCCACTGACGGAAAGATGTTCAGCAGCACCGGTTTGCCCTGAAACTGCTCGCTGTTCACCGCGCCCAGATCTGATCCGGTCAAGTTGAACGCAGGTGCCTTGGCCCCGACAGCCGGGAGGTCGCCGACGGTGTTGATCGTGTTTCCGCGCAAAGTTATCTGTGCCATGCGCACAGTCTGCCAAGCTCCGCGGATCGGCATGAGATCGGGGCCGCCGAGACGACGGCCACCCCGACTCCTCGCCACGCCGGACGGGCTGCAGGGTGCAGCGGCCTCTCTATATATTGTCTGACTGTGCCCGAGATGAATCGACGCAACGTCATGATGACGTTCGGGATCGGCGCGCTCACCGCCGCAATCCCCACCCCGCCGGCCAGCGCACACCCGTCGCGACCCGCGCCCGTGCCGACGGCACCTGCGCCGGGAGCGCAGACCGGCAGCTACTTGTTCCATGACGAGTTCGACGGCCCGGCCGGCTCGGCGCCCGATCCGTCGAAATGGGCGGTGTCGGCAAATCGGACGCCGATCAAAAACCCGGTCGGTTTCGATCGCCCGGAATTCTGGGGCCAGTACCGCAATGATCGGGAAAACGTCTTCGTCGACGGCAAGTCCAACCTCGTGCTGCGTGCCACGAAGGACGGCAACAAGTTCTTCGGCGGCTTGATCAGCGGTAACTGGCGCGCCGGCATCGGCACCACCTGGGAAGCCCGGATCAAACTGAACTGCCTGACCGGCGGTGCGTGGCCGGCGTGGTGGCTGTCCAACGACTTCCCCGATCGTGAAGGCGAAGTCGACTTGATGGAGTGGTACGGCAACGGCGAGTGGCCGGCGGGCACCACCGTGCACGCCGACCCGTTCGGCACGGCGTTCGAGACCCAGCCGATCGGGGTCGACGGCGGATGGCACACCTGGCGAGTGACATGGAACCAGGGCGGCTTCTACTTCTGGAAGGACTACGCCGAGGGCAAGGAGCCGTACTTCACCGTGCCCTCGACCGGTATCGAGGACCTCAACGACCCGATTCGGAAATGGCCGTTCAACGACCCGGACTACAACTTGTTCCCGGTGTTGAACCTCGCGGTCGGCGGATCGGGCGGCGGCGACCCGGCGTCGGGGACCTACCCGGCCGAGATGCTGGTCGACTGGGTGCGGGTCTTCTGACCCGACCTTCGCCTGACCTCGCTGGTCAGCGCCGCGACTGGCGCACCCGGTACGTCGACGGCCAGGAGTGTCGACTGTCGTCGCCGACCAGCGCGGTGCCTTTGCTTCCCACCTTGACGGCGTACGCCTCCTCGCCGGCGCCGACTTCCCTATTGGCATGCTCGGTGGCCAGGTAGTACAGCTCGTCGATGGTGGCTTCGTGATAGGCCACGAACGTGGTCTTACGAACGATGTCACCCGCCGCGGCGGTCATCCAGTCAGGAACGATCCGGGTGGCCAGCGCGCCCAGGCCCAGCAGCGTGAACGGCACCACCCAGTAGCCGAGGTAGGCCGCGGGTGTGTGGGTATCGAGGATCGACCCGTCAGCGGCCGTGAACGCCGGGATCGACGACGACACCGTCATAGCGCCGAACACCGCAACCCAGATCCACGTCAGCCGCGTTGTGATCTGGCCGAACACATCGCTGTTGACCACCGCCGGCGGCTGGTTCGCCGAGGCGTACTCCTGCACGAACGATCTGCCGAATAGCCGGCTCAGAACGGTGACCAGCAAGATACCCGCGAAACTCAGCGGCAACGCCCAGCGCTGAACCACCGGCTGGCCCGCCAGTAACGTCAGCAACGTGATCACCAGAAACGTTGCACCAGAACCTATTTCGAGCGATCGTCGGGGCGTGCGGGTGAGGTACCCGGCGGTTAATCCAGCGACGGCGATCACGAAGGCCGCCGACGACGCAACAAGTAACGGTGTGTTGCCGACCAGGGCCCAGTAGACGAGCCACGGCGCGAAGCCAAACAGAATGCCCACGGTGGGTCAGTGTATGAGCGCCGCCACACCGGAGGGAGCCTCGGGTGGCCAAGTGCGATTGATCGTGCCGGCTCAGCGCTGCAGGCTGCGCAGGGTGCTCTTGGCGAATTTCTTCAACACGTCGTCACGCCTGGACCCCGATTCCCTGGCACTGATGAGCTGGGCGTGCAGGCCGATCAGAAAGAAGGCGGCGCTGTCATATGCGTCGACGTCATCGTAGAGTTCGCCCCGGATGCGGGCGCGCTCGATTTCGGCGGCAAGCAGCACAAATACCGGGTGTTTGGTCCAACTCTCGTCTTCAGGCGCCGCCGGCGAGAAGTAGAGGCTGATGACATCGCGGAACAGCGCAGCGCCCCAACGGGTCTCGAGCGCGACGACGAGCCTGATGATTTCGTCCAGCACCACCGGCAGATCGTGACGGGTGTCGAGGAACCGACTGAGTTCCTCGGCGAGGTAATCCTCGTCTCGGCGAATCAACTCGAGCAGGACGTGTTCCTTGGTGGGAAAGTGAAAGTAGAAAGTGCTGCGCGCGACTCCCGCCGCCTCGACGATCGCGTTGATATCCGCCGAATGTGCACCGGCACGCTGGAACTCCACGATGGCGGCGTCGAGCACCCGCGCGCGCGTCTTGCGGCGCTGGGCTTCGCGACCGGTCGCGACGTCGTGCATGCCTCCATTCTGCCGCATGGAGGTTATTCGTTGACAGATATCAGCCGAAAAGGCCAGCTCGACGTGAATAGGGCCAGATTCGCTGGAGCCTGATGCAGATTTCGTTGTCATTTGTCAGCGAGCGTGCTAGATCTAGAACCGCGCGGCGCGGCACCGACTCCGCGTCAGGTGAGGCAGGGACGGGTATCGATGAACACCAGAGGGCAACGCATCCTGTTGTGGACAGCGCCCCCGGCGGTGGCGCTCTTTGCGCTGGCCTACCTCGCGTTTCCGGTGTTTTCGCCGCCGCTGTCGCCGACCTTGACTCCCGATCAAGTGGCCGCGTTCTTCCGTGACAACGTGACCGGCATCTTGGGCGTGGCGATTCTCTGCAATCTCATTGCGTGCTCGTTGGTTCCGCTGTTCGCGGTGACCGCCGTGCAGATCTCGCGGGCTGCTACCTCGAGCCCGGTCCTTACCTATGCCTACGTCATCTGCGTCGGCGTGGGAACGACAGCTTTCATCCTCGCCGACTATTGCTGGGGCATGGCGGCTTTCCGGCCCGACCGCGACCCTCAGTTGGTCAGTCTGCTCAACGACATGGCCTGGTTCTTCTTCGTCGCACCGGTGGGCACGATCATGGTGCAGAACCTGTGCTTCGCGTTGAGCGTTTATCTCGACGACCGTCCAGAGCCGATCTTTCCGCGCTGGGTGGCGCACTTCAACGTCGCGACTGTCGCGCTGCTGGCCCCCAGCGCGTTCTCGATCCTCTACAAATCGGGTCCACTCGCCTGGAACGGCACGCTGTCATTCACGTTGCGGCTGACGACATTCGCGGTCTACATCGCGGTGATGTTCTGGGCCCTGCTGCGTGCTGTCAAACATCAAGGGGACAATCGGGTGGTTCTCGCGTGAGCGGCGGCGCGGCCGAACACGCATCGTCGTGGCGCACGAACCGCAAACTCGATCAGTGGATCGCGTTTTGGAGCGTGCCCTTCTTTTTCAACGTGTTCGGGCTGGTGTTCGTGCCGCTGAGCTGGATGATGCCGCCGCGATCACCCAGCAGCTCCACGCCGCACATCGTCGAGTTCATGGGTTCGCGGAATCTGCTGATCGCGTGCGTGATCCTGACGCTGGCTTACGGGCTCGCCCCGGTGTCTAACGCCTGCTACCTGATGCAGGTCAAGCGGATGTCGGTGAGTCCGGCATTTCGCTACTCGATGATGATCGGCGCTATCACCGGGGCGATCGTCGGCATGCTGTTCCCGATGTTCTGCTTCGGCCTCGGCGCATTTCGACCGGGGTACAGCTCGGCGATCCTGACAATGCTCTACGACTTCGGCTACCTGGCGTTCATCGGCTCGCTGGGCTGCTTCTGCGTCATGTGGATGGCTTTCGGGCTGGCCATCATTCTCGACGGGAACAACATTCTGCCAAAGTGGTTGGGCTACTACACCATTTGGCAGTACGTGACCGAATTGATGGCCGCCCCGGTCTGGATCGCCAAGACGGGACCCTTCGCCTGGAACGGCTTGATGACCTTCTGGTTCGCCATGACCCTCTATGTCTCATGGCAGTTCCTGGTGTACATCTGCATCTACCGGGCGATCAAGAATCAACCCGAGACCGAACTCGACAATGCCCCGGCTGATCCGCGGCCCGCTGCCATTGCGGCCCCGGCGGAGACCCGCGCATGACCGACGTCGCTCAAGGTTCGACCACCGGCGTCGACGAATCTGAACATCCTGCCGCGCGCGGCCATGTCCCAGGCGACTCGAGCATGTGGTTCTTCGTCATCGGAGACTTGCTGATCTTCGGCGTGTATTTCGTCGGCTACATGTACTTCCGGGGCCAGCACCACGAACTTTTTCTCGCCGGCCAGGCGCAGCTGAATCTGGACATTGGTGCCATCAACACCGTTGTGCTGCTGACAAGTTCACTCTTCGTGGCACTCGGCGTCAGTGCAGCGCGAGCCGGAAACAGGGCGGACGCGCTGCGACGGTTCTGGATCGCGCTGGCCTTCGGCGCCGCCTTCCCGCTAGTCAAGATGTTCGAGTGGATCCCCGAAATCAGCCGGGGTCTCACGCCGGGCAAAGACCTGTTCTTCATGTACTACTACGTGATGACGGGCATGCACCTGTGCCACGTCGTGCTCGGTCTGGTCATCCTGTGTTTCATCATCCGGAACGTGAAAGTGTCTCAGATGCCCAAGATCTCGCTCGTCGAGACGGGTGCCACCTACTGGCATATGGTCGACGTGTTGTGGCTGATCCTGTTCGCTCTGCTCTATCTGATGAGATAAACCATGACATCACTGATCCGCAATCCACTGACGGTGGTATGGGCGTTGCTCACGACGGTCACCATCGTGTCGTCGTTGATCGCCCTCGACGGCGGAGCCTCGCACCAGATCAATACGACGGTCACGACCGTCGTGCTGCTGATCGCAGCGGTCAAGGCGTTCTTGGTGATCTGGCATTTCATGGCGGTTCGCCGTGCACCCGTCTGGCTGAAGCTGACCACCAGCGGATGGGTACTCGCGCTTTTCGCGTTGCTGCTCGGCTTCTACTTCGCCAGCCTATGATCCGTTGATGGCTGAAAGCTGATCAGGCGGTTAGCTTTTGCGCCAACTCCCACGCAGTCTCGGCCATACCGCGATAACGTTCGCGATATTCATCGGTGCCGGCCCGCGTATCAGCCGCGTTGCCGTCCACGCCTCTACGCCAGACCCCGGCGGTGATCGAGGCCAGCCGGAACATCGAAAACACCACGAAGACGTCGAGCGATTGCGGAAGCTCTCGGCCGGCATGCCTGCGGTAGCTGTCCAGGAAGGCCTGCTGGCCGGGAAGCCCGGTGCCCGTGAGATCTTCATCGAGGACGCCGCTTCTGCCGCCAGGTCCACCCGGCACGTGGTACGTCACGCAGAAATACCCCAGGTCGGCCAGCGGGTCACCGATCGTCGACAACTCCCAGTCCAGCACCGCCACCACCCGCGGCTCGGTCGGATGAAGCAACACGTTGCCCAGCCGATAGTCGCCGTGGGCGATGCACGCCGGAGCGTCATCGGGTGGCAGGTTCTCGGGTAGCCATGTCGCGAGTAGATCCATCGCGGGCATGTCCTCCATGCGCGCGGCCTCCCACTGCCGGGTCCACAGCGCGACCTGGCGCTGCATATAGCCAACCGGGCGGCCGAATCCCTCGAGTCCGACCGCGCGCCAATCCACCCGGTGCAGCGCCGCCAGCACCCGGGCCAGGTCTTCATAGACTGCGGCGCGGTGCGCGGGGGTCTCCTCGCGCAGGACACGGTCGGGGAAGACCCGTCCCGGGACGTGATCCATCACGAAAAAGGTTGTACCGAGCACGGATTCGTCGTCGCAGAGCAGCTGCATGCGCGGCACGGGCACGTCCGTCTGGGCCAGCGCGGCCATGACGCGGTGCTCGCGTTCCACCTCGTGCGCACGCGGCAGCAGGTTGCCCGGCGGCTTCTTGCGCAGCACGTACTCACCGCCCGATGTTTCCAGATGAAAGGTGGGGTTGCTCTGACCGCCCTGGAACTGCCGAACCTCGAGTTGACCGTCGAATCCGGGCAGCCGCCCGCGGAGGTAGCGCGCCAGCGCAGCCTCGTCGAAGCGGTGCGCAGGCAGTACCGGCACCAGCTCAGCCATCCCCGCCATCTGTCGCCCCTGTCGTCCGCGTCTGAGAAAACCCTACCGAGGAGTGAAAGAGCGATGATCCGTTTGAGGGGAGCCGGGCCATGCCGATGATCGACCTGACCTACCGGTTAGTGTCCGGCTATGGACATTTCGTGTGCGTTCGCCACCTCATCAGACACCCCGAAGCATGTTGAACTGGCGGAGTCGCTGGGGTACCGGCGCGCGTGGCTCTACGACTCCCCTGCCCTGTACCCCGATGTCTGGATGATCCTGACGCGGTGTGCCGAACGCACCTCGCGGATCGGCCTCGGTCCGGGTGTGCTCGTGCCCAGCCTGCGGCACCCGATGGTCAACGCGGCCGCCATCGCCGAACTCGCCGACCAGGCACCGGGTCGCGTCGCGGTGGCCATCGGATCGGGCTTCACCGGACGGTTCACACTGGGCAAGCGACCTCTGCCGTGGCGAGAGGTGGCTGACTACGTCCGATGTCTGAAGGCGCTTCTGGCGGGCGACACCGTTGAGTGGGATGGCGCCAGAATCCGGATGATGCACCCGTCCGGGTACGGGGCCAAGCGACCTGTCGACGTGCCGATCCTGATCGGGGCGGACGGGCCGAAGGGGCTCGCGGTGGCGGCCGAACTCGGTGACGGCGTGTTCTCGGCCGCCGTGCCTCAACCCGATGCTGTCAAAGCGGCCGACTGGCGGGCCCTGCTGTCCTTCGGCACGGTGCTCGACGAGGGCGAGGAGCTGACCTCGGCACGGGTCGTCGACGCCGTCGGTCCCGGAGCGGTGGTGATGTATCACGCCGTCTACGAGCGTGGCGGAGCGGCGGCAGTCGATGGGCTGCCGGGCGGCCGCGGATGGCGCGAGGCGGTCGAGGCCCACCCCGCCGACGAACGGCACCTCGCGATCCACGAAGGACACCTGGTGGGAGCCAACGCGCGCGACAAACCGTACGTCGCTGACCTGGTCCCACTGGCCAGCGCGGCGTCGCTGACCGGGACAGCCGAACAGGTGGCGGAGTGGGTGCGCGGGCTCGCGGTCGCGGGGGTCACCGAGGTCGCCTACCAGCCGGCAGGCTCCGACATCGAGCGCGAGTTGCGAGCGTTCGCCTCCGCTACCGGCATCGCGGGTTGAGCATTACGGTGTGGACATGATCGCCACAGTGGTTGTGACGGCGCTGCTCGCCGCACTGCTGGGATTCGCCGGCGTGATCAAGGTGGTCGGTGTCGCGCAGTCGCTGAAGATTCGCGATCACCTCGGAGTCAACCCGGGTCAGTGGCGGTTGATCGGGGCGCTCGAACTCGCCGCTGCCGCAGGAGTGTTGGCCGGCCTGGCGTGGCCGCCGATCGGTGTGGCCGCCGCGGTCGGTTCAGCTCTGCTGCTGCTGGGCGCCATCGGTTTTCATGCTCGAGCCTCCGACAGCGCCGCCGACACGGCTCCCGCGGTGATCGGTCTGGGTCTGGCTGTCGCGACGACCATCCTTCAGGTGGGGTAAATCAAGTAGGTTGTCATCACCGGCGGCGGGCTACTACCTTGGCCTAAATGAACGACGTCGTCATCGCCGGGGCCGGCCCCAATGGACTGATGCTGGCGGGCGAGCTCGGATTGGCCGGCATTCGACCGGTTGTGCTCGAGTCGCTGCCCGGACCCAACCCGCAACGCCGCGCGAATGGCATTACCGGCCAAGCGGTTCGGTTGCTCGACCATCGTGGCCTCTACACCGAGCTGGCCGGGACGCCCGACCCGCCTCAATCGTCTCCGTGGGCGATGTTTGCGGCCATGGCGCTGGATTTGACGGAGGTCCCGGACGCGCAGCAGTTCATGTTTCCTGTCCAGCAACCGCGACTGGTGCAGATGCTCGCCGAGCGGGTCCGCGACCAGGGTGCCGATCTTCGTTGGGGGCACCGACTGGTCGGCTTCGAGCAGGACGACGACGGCGTCGTCGTGCAGGTCGACGGCCCCGACGGCTCGTACGACGTGCCGGCGAAGTACCTCGTTGGCGCGGACGGCGGCACCAGCCCGACGCGCAAGCTCGCGGGAATCGATTTCCCGGGGATGACGTCGCATGACGCTGTCGCCCGGATGGCCTTCGGGGTGGTACCCCCGCACGATTGGGTTGACCCGGTTACCGGTGCGCTCGAGATTCCCGGCTGGGGTCGCGTGCCACCGACGCCGTTCTACCGTGCCGAGCGCGGTGTTTTCGCGTGCCGACAATTCGCCGGCAGGTCGATGCTGATCACGCTCGAACTCGATCGATCGGCTCACGAGGACCGCATCGACGACGACGACGATGATGACACGCCGGTGAGCCTGCCGGAGATCGAGGCCAGCGTGAAGCGCGTGCTCGGGGCCGATGTCCCGTTGCGGCCGCTGTCGCCCGACGCTCCGCTTGACCTGCGCCGCTTCTACGGCATCAATTCGAGAATCGCGTCGCGGTACAGATCGGGCCGGGTTTTCCTGGTTGGCGATGCGGCGCATGTCCATTCGCCGCTCGGTGGGCCGGGCTTGAACCTCGGTCTGCAGGACGCGGTGAATCTCGGCTGGAAGATGGCCGCGGTCATCTCCGACGGTGCCGATCCCGCCCTGCTCGACAGCTACGCGACCGAACGCCGGCCGGCCGCCGAGCGCGTCGTCATGCACAGCCGCTCGCAATTGGCTCTGGTGCGGCCGGGGACCGAAGTCACCGCCTTGCGCGCACTCTTCGCTGAACTTCTCGAGGACCCAGGAAACGTGCGCCGGATCAGTGATCTGTTGTCCGGCAACGACAATCGCTACGAGATGGGAGCCGATGCGCATCCGCTTGCCGGACGCTGGGTGCCTGATGTCGCGGTAGCGGGTCGTGGCGGGACCCGACGCGTGGCCGAGCTGGCTCGGGCCGGTCGTCCGCTGCTGATCGACCTCACCGACAACGAGTGCGTCGCCGCTGCGACCGCCGATGTCGCAGAACGGATTACCGTTGCGGTCGGTCGCGCGGTCGGTGATGTGCCGGCGACCGCGCTACTGGTGCGCCCGGATGGTTACGTGGCGTGGGCGTCGTCGGCGACCGAGCCCGACGTGGACGACCTTCGCGGCGTTCTGCGCACCTGGTTCGGCATCGCGTCGACCTGACAGCGAAAGTCGGCTATTTCGAACCGAGTTCGTCCTCGTACTTCTTCGCCATGTGAGCGACGGCGTCGATTTGCGATTGCGCCAAGCCTTCACGCACGTCGCTGGCACGTGCCGCGGCATCCAAGGTCGGCTGCGCCTGGCCCTGGAAATGCGGCATCACCTCGGCGGCAAACAATTCGGCTGACCGTTTGGTCGCCGCCGGGTTGGCCCACTCGTGGCCCATCTGCAGCATGCAACCGAAGCCGCCCGATTGATCCCACATCCGCTGCACCTGTTCGCGCGCACGCTCTGGTGTGCCGATCACCCCGGCGCCGTTGTCGTTGAGCACATCGATCATCTCGTCGATCTGTTCGCCGGGCATGGTCATTTGCGGGAACGCGGCCACTTTCTGGAAGTACCGAAACCACGACGCCAGACCGAACTTCACGTCCTCGCGGGCCTGCTTTTCTGTTTCGGCGATGTGGAACGGTCCGACCAGGCTCCAGTTCCTGCGATCGACGGTGGTGCCGAACACTGCCGCGCGCTCTTCGACGATGTCCCAGTGGTACTGCAGGGCGTTGAAGCCATCGACGGTCAGCGTCGCCCCGATCGACAGCAGACCGATGCCGTGCTTTCCGGCCAGTCGCGCGCCGGTCGGCGAGGCTACCGCGGCCACCGCCAGTGGCACACCGCCCTCGGAGTAGGGGGCGAGTTGCAGGCGGGCGTCGTGTAATTCATGGGTGGGCGTTTTCGCCGATACTGTTTCGCCCCGCAGCAACCGCACCAGGATGTCGAGGTTGGTGTCGAGCAGTTCGCGGGTGTCCGTCGGGTTCAGGCCGATCATCGCTGAGTCGCTCGGCAGCGAACCAGGTCCAACCCCCCCGATCACCCGGCCGCGGGTGAGGTGATCCAGCATCATCAGCCGGTCGGCCACCCAGAGCGGGTTGTGGTACGCGAGCGAGATGACCCCGGTACACAGCTTGATCCACTTGGTGCGTTGCGCGGCGGCGGCGATGAAGATCTCGGGCGAGGCGATGATCTCGCTGCCGGCCGAGTGGTGCTCACCGATCCACGCCTCGTCGAAACCCAGTGCATCGAGATGCTCGACCAGCTCGAGATCGCGCTGCATGGCGAGCGTCGGGTTGGTGCCTGCGCGGTGAAACGGTGCGATGAAATACCCAAACCTGAGCTTGGCCATGTGCGGTCCCCTAGCAGTCGAGTTGCCTCGAACTGTAATCCGGTCCGCACGTTCGGACTCCGGAGTTGGCACCTCGAATGTGCAGAGAATTCCGGGTCAGGGCGCGAGGGGATTCAGCCCCCGCCGCAACCCACGCCCGGGATGCAACCGCCGCCGCCACCCGGTCCGCCGCCACCGCAGCCCACGCCGGGTATGCAGCCGCTGCCGCCACCGGGTCCCCCGCCACCCGTCGGGCCGCCGGGGATGCTGCCACTGCCGCCGCCGGGCCCGCCGCCGCCGGTCGGGCCGCCCGGGACGCTGCCGCCGCCGCCGTTGGGTCCACCACCGCCTGTCGCGCCGCCTCCTCCGCCGGGAGCTCCCGTCGGCGCAGGCGCCGGTGCCACGCTCGAGGACGGGGTGGTCGTGGTGGTGGTGCTGGAGGGACCGCTTTTCCCGCCGCCGCCGCAGCCGACCGCGACTAAAAGCATCGTCGCACCGAAGAACAGTGTCATCGCCGTGCGCGCAGACTTCATCTGCAATCCCCACTCTCGTCTTGTGCTCCCCGAGGTACCCGGGACGAGTGGGACCGAAACGCGTTGGCTGTGAGCGGAGATCAACTTCGCCGGGACAGCTGGGCGTGGATCAGGGGAGCGATCTTCTCCGCCATGTACGCATGTCCGGCGTCGTTGGGGTGGACCCCGTCGCGGCCGATCAGTTCGGGTCTGCCGACGAACCAGCCTTCACTGATCGGGTCGATGAACGTTGCGCCGAAGTCGTAAGCCTGGCCGCTGAGTATGTCGCGGATGTAGAGGACATCAGGCGGCGGATCGGAATCCGTCCACGGCGGGCCGATCACCAGCAGCTTCGCCGACGGCGCGATTCGGCGAGCCAGATCCAGAGTGTCGTGCGACATCGCCGTCATCTGCATCGGATCGACGCCGTGGTCGTTGCGCGAGCCGAAGAACACCACCAGCGCATCGTCGGGGTGGACGGCGCGGTTCGTCAGGTCTTCGAAGACGCTGCCGTGATCGCCGCGCACGACGTAGCCGGCCCTGCCTTCGGAGGCGACCTCGGGTGCGACCTGGACACCCTGGCGGGCGAGCGTCAGCCAGGTGCGGTTGGTCCAGGTGTTGGGGCCCCAGCCGCCTTCATTCGTACCGGTGGTGTAGGAATCCCCGATCACCGCGACGTGGTCGATCGGCGTCCCCCGGGCGACGGTCTGATAGTGCTTCGGCGCGGCGGGACTGTGCGTGACCATTCCAGCCGCCACAGCCGCGACGACCACTGTGGCCAGACGGCCCACCGGTACCTGCACTGTCCACCACCTCGGCCGCGTGTCGCATCCGTACAAGCGGAATCGTAAAAGTACAAAGCTGAATTTTGGGCGTCGACGCGCAGGCATCCGAAGGGCTACCGACGTGGGAGCTCGAGGCCTCGCGCCAAGCAGGATCGTACTTGATCAGTATGCGGCGCAGTATCGCTCGCGTCACATGGTGGAGTTAGCCCGCGCGCGCCGAAAACGGCTGTGGCCGTCCCTCGTGGGGTCCGTCGATCGACTGCAGCTTGCCGCCCTCGGCGGGCGCCTCCTGATCGGCGGCGTCGACCACGGGCCGCCCGTCGCCGACCATCCTGCGCATCCAGAGGCGGGCCGGTTCTTCGACGAGGTGATACAGCACGGCCGCGCCGACGAACGTCAACACCAGCACCGCGGCCAGAAGCAGCTTTCCGTCGTTACCGATCAAGGTGAGCTCGAACTGCTGCGCCGTCCACAGCCACGCGGTGTGCGCCAACTCGTGAACCATGTAGAGACAGAACGAGATTTGCCCGCCGTAAACCAGCGGTCGGGTGGACAGCAGCGCCGGCAAGCTGCCGGTGCCGGTCGCCAGCGTCAGCACCAGCGGCACAAACAAGATGTCGACCAGACCGCCGGTGTCGGAGACGCCGTGCAGCGGGTGCGCGTCGGACCAGTAAAGGAAGCCCAGCACCCCGGCGATCAGTAAGACGGACGCATAGCCCGCCGCACGTCGCCCCCGATCGGTGAGCTGCAAGCGACTGACCGCGGCGGCGACCAGCGCCCCGGCGGTGAATTGCATGACGATCCGCGGCAGCCAACTCCATGGCGTGTAGAACTGGCCGGTCACCAGCAAGGACACCACAGGAGGGAGCGAGGCGGCGACCGCCAGCCAGACCAGGTTGCGGGCCCGGGTCGCGCGCGCCATTCGAAAGATCACCATTACCAGTAGCCCGAACAGCAGGTAGGCCAACCACTCAGCGCTGATGGACCACGCCGGACCGTCCCAACTGGAGTTGTCGAAGAACGGCTGGAACCACAGTTGCGCCAAGAGGACCTGACGGACATAGCTGATCGCGGTGAACCGGTAAATCTCCTGCGACGGCACATGACCGACGTGCAGCGTGAAGATGACCCAGAGCGCGGCCAGGTGCAGGGTGACCAGATATACCGGCCAGACTCTGGCCAGCCGCAGCCAGAGAAAGTGCAGGGTGGCGCGCGTCGACCACGATCCGCCCATCCGGTCGAGGTAGTTCCAGGTCAGCACGAACCCGCTGAGGATGAAGAAAAGATCCACCCCTTGGGCCCCGCAATTGAGCACCGGAGTGAGCGCGTCGAGAAAACCGGGGGTCGCGTCGCGCAGCAGCGGTCTGAAGTGAAACAGCACGACCCACACGGCGGCAACGATGCGAAGTCCCGTGAGAGCCTTGATTTCTCCGCTGCGCACAACAATCTTTCCGTGAGACCACAGGTTTGTCGTTCACCACTGCGTCACTTACGACGGCGTTGGCAGGGTATCAGCGCGCCAGAGCGAAGGCGAGTCGTCGCCCGGTGCGCCTCGACGGCGAATGCGCAGGCAGGAAAGCGGAAGCGATCGTTCCCAGCGCGTGTTGGCAACGTCTAGCGTCAGCATCAACACAACAGCTGCAGTGCAGGAGAAGGCATGAAGACCCGCCTCACCGAGTTCTTCGGCATCGAGCACCCGATCGTCTCCGCGCCGATGGCGCAGAGCTCGGGCGGCAAGCTCGCTGCCGCCGTGTCATCGAGCGGCGGGCTGGGCCTGATCGGCGGCGGCTACGGCGATTCGGCGTGGTTGCGGCGCGAGTTCGGTCTGGCTGACGGGGCGAGGGTCGGGTGCGGCTTCATCACCTGGAGTTTGGCGCGGGCGCCCGAGTTGCTCGACGAGACACTGGAGTGGCGACCGGCGGCGGTCATGCTGTCGTTCGGCGACCTGCAGCCGTTCGCCGAGCGCGTCCAGGCCGCCGGAGTTGCGGTGATCGCCCAGGTTCAGACGCTGGAGCAGGCGCGCGGGGCCCTCGATGCCGGCGCGGAGATCGTGGTCGCCCAGGGCGGTGAGGCGGGCGGGCACGGCATGGCCGTGCGTTCGACGTTCACGTTGGTGCCTGACGTCGTCGACCTGGCTGCCGATCGGGCGCCGGAGACGCTGGTGCTGGCGGCGGGCGGCGTCGCCGACGGGCGCGGGCTCGCGGCCGCACTGATGTTGGGTGCCGACGGCGTCGTGGTGGGCACCCGGTTCTGGGCCTCCTCGGAGGCGCTGGTGTCACCGCGCGCCCACGAGCGGGCGCTCGGTGCCAGCGGGGACAGCACCTATCGCACCCGGGTCTATGACCATGTGCGACGGCTGGATTGGCCGCCCGAGTACAACGAGCGGGCGTTGAGCAATCCGTTCGTCGACCGATGGCACGGCAACGAAGCCGAGTTGTCGGCGTCGCTGGCCGAGGTGGTGAAAACCTATGAAGCCGCGGTTGCCGCAGAGGATTTCGGGGCCGCTGCCATTCTGGTCGGCGAGTCGATCGGACTCGTCAACGCGGTCCTTCCGGCGGCCGACATCGTCGCCGATATGACAGCAGAAGCCGATAGAATTCTGAAAGGGCGGTGCCAGTAGTGGATCTCGCATCTGTGGACGAGTTGCTTACGACCACGCGATCAGTGCGCAAGCGCCTCGACCTGACGCGGCCGGTCGGCCGTGACGTCATCCTCGAGTGCATCCAGCTCGCGATGCAGGCTCCCACAGCAAGCAACGCGCAAGATTGGCGGTGGCTGGTGATCACCGACGCGGACAAGCGCGCCGCGATCGCCGACATCTACCGCAGTATCGGCGCGGAGTACCTTGCCTACGCCGCCAAGGACGCGACCGACCCACAGACCCAGCGGGTGTATGCGAGCGCGTTCAGCCTGACCGACACCTTGGGTCAAGTCCCGGTGCACGTAATCCCCTGCCTGGAAAACCGCATCGACAACTCCAGCATGTTGACCGCCGCGTCGGCGTGGGCATCCATCATCCCGGCCGGCTGGAGCTTTCTGCTTGCGCTGCGATCACGCGGGCTCGGATCCGTCTGGACGACAATGCATTTGGCCAAGGAGCGAGAGGTGGCAGAGCTGCTGGGGATCCCGGACACCGTCACCCAGGCGGCGCTGTTTCCGGTGGCCTACACGATCGGAACCGACTTCCGGCCGGCCTCGCGACCACCGGCCGAGACCGTGACTTTCTGGGATGGCTGGGGTTAAACCCGAATTATGTTGCGGGCAGGTGAAATTGTTTCTTAGCAAAGTATTAAACGCTGGAACACGTGACCTTAGAGTAGGCAATTAGCGTCTCAATCAGGTCGGGGTCATGGCTGATCCTGATGTAGCGGTAACACTGTTTGGATATGGGGGCGCGTCCAATGAACGACTCGATGAACTCGGCAGCTTCGTACTTGGCGCCGCGACACGCCCACCTTCCCGTCGACTGCAACGGTGCCGCCGTTCGTGCGCAGTGCCGTCACCTCGCAACGGTGGTGACCATCACCGGTGTGATCGACGCGAAGAACGTCAATCAGGTCATCGACTACGCCCGGCGCTTCAACCTTCCGGACAACCCGTTTGTTCTCGACCTCACAGGTTTGGAGACCTTCAGCGCGCAGGCGGTGCGACTGCTGTACGCCATCGACGACGCCTGCACCGTCGCCGGCCTGGAATGGGCCCTGATCCCCAGCCAGGCCGTGAGCCTGACCTTGCTCGTAACGCACGAGGACGTCAGCTTCCCCACCGCGAACACGGTCCACGAGGCGCTGCAGTACTTCGCCGATGCCACCACCGCTCGGCGTCGTCTTCTGCTGCCTCTTTTCACCAAAACCGCCTAGTCGCCATTCCGGCTCTGACGCGCGTTCTGCAAAGTCCGTATGCTGCTTCTTGTGTCGTCTAAGCCAGCCATTGCCGCCGCCGCGGCACTGACGGCGCTGGCCTGGGCCGCGTCGGCCGGCTTGGCCATCGCCGACCCCGCTCCCGCGCCGCCTCCTCCTGCCCCTGCGCCATCCCCCGGACATCCACCCGCGCCTGCTCCGGCCAAAACCACCATCGACCACGACGGCGTGTACAACGTCGGCACCGACATCGTGCCGGGCGTCTACACGTCGGCGGGCCCGGTGGGCAACGGAGTCTGCTACTGGAAGAGGCTCGGCGACGACGCCAAGCAGCCGCTCGACAACGCGATGAGCAAGAAGCCTCAGATCGTGCGAATCGACCCGACCGACAAGACGTTCAAAACGGATGGCTGCCAGGTGTGGGAGAAGAACGACGCCGCGGTCCCCGATCCGGGCAAATCCCCGGAGCAGGCCGGGATCGGGCTGGGCATCCTCAACTCGCTGATCGGTGGCGGCAGCGCGCCGGCCCCGGCAGCACCGCCGGCACCCGCTCCGGCACCGCCCAAGTAGTCGCGGGGGCGACTCGCACGTATGCAGACGGTCGAATACGCCGCCGGTCGAATGGCGGAGGTCTTCGGCGAACCCTCGCAGCCCACGGTTCTGCTGTGGCACGGCCAGCAAGCCGACGCGCGCTCCTCGGTCCGGTCGCTCGCTGAGCTGATTGCCGGACATGGCCTGGGCGTCGTTGCGCCCGACTGGAATTCCTACGCCGGAGACGGCGGTCGCGCCGATCTGCTGGGCTCGGTGCACTTCACCCGCAAGCGCGTTGACGACCCCGACGGTGTGGTGCTCGCCGGCTGGTCACTGGGAGGCCTCGCGGCCGCCGCGGTGACGATCCAGGCTCAGCAGCTCGGTGTGGCCTTCGCGCATACCGTGACTCTGGCCGGCGCATTCATGATCCCCGATCCGATCTTCAACGAGCGGCCGGCAGCTCAACTCCGTCACGCCGCACCCTCGACCCCGTTCACTTTGCTGAGCGGGGTGGCCGACCGGGTCATCCCGATCCGGGTCGCCCACGACTTCGCCGCAGCGCTGCGGCGTGCCGATTGGCCGGTGCAGGTCGTCGAATTACCCGCCGACCATGGGTCTATCGCCGGTGCGGCCTATGACCCGGTCGCAGGGCGGTATCACCGCGCCACCGACGAACGGTCGCTAGCGGTCGCCGCTGACGTCGCGGCCCACATCGCCGATGCCGCCAGTGGCAACCGCTGACTGGGACAACCAGTCGCGCAGCTTGGCGTAAACCAGCGGGTGGTTGAGCAAGTCGAAGTGATTCAAGCCGGTCAGTATCAGACCATGTTCCCGCGCGAACGGGATCCGTCGCGACCGACCAAGGCCCGCAGCGCTTTTCGGGCGCACCAGGTGGTCGCCGGCCAACATTCCGAGCAGCGGTGGCGCTACCGTGGAAGACACGAAGTGATAGGTGGCGTGCGGTATAAACGATGCCTCGCGGCAACGATCGCGCAGAAACTCGTCGGGATCGGCGTCGCGCCAATCGTCATCGAGACAGGCGCCATAGCGCAGATCCTTGACGCCGTCGCTGCGCGCGTTCAAAAAGGCTGCAATTGCCCGGGTTTCGGGCAACTTGGCCAGCGCCCACGACGCGGCGTTCACGCCCTTTTCCAGATCGGCGCCCAGATGCGGCGATCCCAGGCACACCACGCGGCTGACGGCTTCGGTCCAGACGTGCTGCAGCTCGGCGCCGTAATGGCACGCGCTGCGCGCGACCAGTCCGCCCATCGAGTGGCCCACCAGAACGAGTTCGGTGATGGGAACCGGCCACTGCTGGTGGAGTAGGTCGAGGATTCCGGCCAGTGTGCGGCCGTTGACCGAGATGTGCAGTCCGGTGTTGTAGCGCAACAGAATTGGGCTGTAGCCCAGGTCGTCGTGCAGCCGCTCACCGTAGCTGCGGCCGTCATCGGTCTCGCGCGGCGCGCGGGACCAGGCCTGCTCGGTCATACACCAGCCATGCACAAAGACCACGACTCGGCCGGTCGCCGCCGGATACGCTGCGACCAGGTCATCGGTCGTCAATGCCACCGACTTGCCACCGTGTCGAACCACCATCGCGCCGGCAAGCGGGTTTTCCTGCTCGGTCAGCTCATCGCCGTATATCCCGTTGATCGCGGCAAGGACGGCGCCGACCTTGTCGGTGCGTGATTCCAAAGCGTCGTCGACCTCGTTGCCCCAGATCTCGGCGGCGACCATGCCAGCGACGCGAGTCGCGCTACGCAGTCCGCGGTCGACCCCGGTGTAGATCGCCCGCGTCAGCCCGTCGTGGACCGCCCGAGTCGGTGCCGCCGAAGGCCCGATCGAGTCGAACAACCGGCCGGCGATACCGGCGTGCATGTCACGCACCAAGGTGGTGAGCACCGAGGACGCCTCCCCCGCCAGGTCGCCGACGGCACGAATATCGCTACGTTGCATGTCGCCCCCTATGGGTGAACGCGTGTCAAAATAAGTCGACAAGTCGTCTAGCTGCTCGAATCCGCGCGATGAAGCCGGTTCTGAGCTGTCGGTTTGTCCACTCAGTATACAAACGTTTACTGTATGTGTCAGTTGACAGTTGTTGAGAACGATCGCGCATGAACCGAGCATTAGGAGCCCTGATGGACGCCACCTTCTCGTTGGAGTTATCCGATGAAGTGGTGCAGGTACGCGACTGGGTACACGAGTTCGCCGACACGGTGATCCGGCCGGCGGCCGCCGAATGGGACGAACGGGAAGAGACGCCCTGGCCGATCATCCAAGAGGCCGCCAAGGTCGGGCTCTATACACCGGACCTGTTCGCTCAGATGGCGGGCGAAGCCAGCGGGCTTGGCATGCCGACTGTCTTCGAGGAGATGTTCTGGGGTGACGCCGGAATCGCGTTGTCCATCATGGCCACCGGGCTCGCTGCGGCGGCGCTGGCCGGTAACGGCACCCCGCAGCAGATCGGCGAGTGGCTGCCCCAGATGTTCGGCAGCCCGGGCGACCCGAAACTCGCCGCCTTCTGCTCATCCGAACCCGGCGCCGGCTCTGACGTCGGAGCGGTCCGCACCAGAGCGAGGTACGACGAAGCCGCCGACGAGTGGATTCTCAACGGCACCAAGACGTGGGCGACCAACGGCGGGATCGCCAATGTCCACGTGGTGGTGGCGTCGGTGGAACCCGAACTGGGCACCCGCGGGCAGGCAACGTTCATCATCCCGCCCGACACCAAGGGCCTTTACCAGGGACAGAAATTCAAGAAGCACGGCATCAGGGCGTCGCACACCGCCGAAGTGGTACTCGATGACGTCCACATTCCCGGAGAGCTGATCCTGGGGGGCCGAGAGAAATTCGAGCGCCGGATCGCCAAGATCCGCGAAGGGCATCGCACCTCGAGTCAGGCGGCGATGATGACGTTTGAGCGCACCCGCCCCACGGTCGGCGCCATGGCACTCGGAATCGCCCGCGCTGCTTATGAATACGCCCTGGACTACTCGCTGCAGCGCGAACAGTTCGGTCGCAAGATCGCCGAGTTCCAGGCCATCGCTTTCAAGTTGGCCGATATGAAGAGTCGGATCGACGCGTCCCGGATGCTGGTCTGGCGGGCCAGCTGGATGCAGCGCAACAACAAGCCGTTCACCTCGGCCGAGGGGTCGATGGCAAAGCTGTATGCCAGCGAGACCGCGGTGTACGTCACCGACGAAGCCATCCAGATCCTCGGCGGCAACGGCTACACCCGCGATTACCCTGTCGAGCGGATGCACCGAGATGCGAAGATCTTCACCATCTTTGAGGGCACCAGCGAAATTCAGCGACTGGTGATCGGCCGGGCGCTGACCGGTCTGCCCATCCGGTGACGTACGCCGCTAAGGAGCGGCATGCGCCTCGTCGCTAGCACCGTTGAGCGCCAGCGCTTCATCCCAGTCGGTGCCGTTGCTGCCGTTGACGTGCTCCTCGACGGCCGGCGGCTCCGGCTCGAAGTCGCCTTCGTCTAGCCCTGCCACGACGCGGATCGCGGCGATCAGCTGCTCCACCAGCGGCGTCTCCTGCGCTGTGGGCGTGCCGCCTTCTTCTAGCTCGTCGGGCAGCTCACGCCGGAGCCCGAACCCGTTGGCCGCCTCGTGCGCCGACAGCTTGGCATGCACGCGGGCGTTGTAAAGCTGTTGTCCCAGAGTCGATCCGGGCGCATCGGTCACCCGCTCCATCAGGTCGTCGTAGCGCCGCCGGACATCGCTGAGCGCAATCATCACGGTGGGAGTGGGCCGGCTGTGGCTCGCCGCCTCGGTCAGCGCGGCGCGCAGTTTCCGCAAACCGGTCAGCACCACCTCGGCGCGCTTCTGAAATTTTTTGTCTTCGGGAAATGGCAGCGAGTCGATAGCCGCCCGGTACATGTGCATCGCCGCGTCGGCGAGATTCACAATGGTTTGCGCTTCACCTTCGTGCTGATCGAATTCGCCCATAGCCCCTCAACTCTTTGATGGTGTTCAGCTCACGTCGCGACGGGCTGCCACCGACTTCCGTCCCAACCGCTGCAAGGAAGAGGGTATTGGTAACAGCGTCGACTCGACAACAGTAGTGAGCTCACCATTGGTAGGCGGTCTCACCTCGGAGCGCCAGAACGTGGGTTTCGAGACTGAGCGCGACGCGCCCGTGTAACACTGCCGTAATGGCTTATTCGATTGCTCGCCCCAAGCTTGAGGGCAACATCGCGGTCGGCGACGATCGCCAGCTGGGGTTTGCCGAATTCGGCGATCCGCAAGGACGCGCGATCTTCTGGCTGCACGGCACTCCCGGCGCGCGACGGCAGATTCCGGCCGAGGCCCGCGTCTACGCCGAGGACAATCACATTCGATTGATCGGAATTGACCGACCCGGCATCGGGGCGTCCACCCCGTATCAATACGAGAACGTTCTCGCGTTCGCCGACGACCTGCGTACCGTCGCAGACACCCTGGGCATCGACAAGATGGCAGTCATCGGACTTTCCGGCGGCGGCCCCTACACCCTGGGGTGTGCGGCGGCGATGCCCGACCGGATCGTCGCGGTCGGGGTGCTGGGCGGCGTGGCGCCCTCGGTCGGCGCGGAGGCGATCAGCGGCGGTCTGATGTCGCTCGGAACGTTGGCGGCGCCGGTCCTTGCGGTGGCAGGACTCCCGATCCGTTTGGCGGCAGCCGCCTTCATCCGGCTGCTCAAGCCGGTCGCCGAGCCCGCGCTGTATCTCTACGCGCGGATCTCCCCCGAAGGTGATCGGCGGCTGCTGGTGCGGCCGGAGTTCAAGGCAATGTTCCTCGACGATCTGCTCAACGGGTCCCGCAAGCAACTAGCAGCGCCGTTCGCCGATGTCGTCGTCTTCGCCAGGGACTGGGGATTCCAGCTGGACCAGGTGAAGATTCCGGTGCGTTGGTGGCATGGCGACCGCGACCACATCGTGCCGTTCGCCCATGGTCGACACGTCGTGAGCAGATTGCCCGACGCCGTGCTCACCACGTTGCCGGGCGAAAGCCACCTCGCCGGCCTGGGTTTTGCCGAGCAGATTCTGCACACCATGATCGAGCTTTGGGACGACATCGAAAAGACCTGATTCTGTTCGGCCACACAGTGTTAGATGATGCGGGTGCCGCGAAATCAGCCGCTCACCAGTGACCAGCGCAATTCGTTCGTCGCAGCGCTGCTGGGTTGGACGATGGACGCCTTCGACTATTTCCTCGTCGTGCTCGTCTACGCCGATATCGCCAAGACCTTCCACCACACCAAAGCCGAAGTCGCTTTTCTGACCACGGCGACTTTGCTCATGCGGCCGGTGGGGGCTTTGCTGTTCGGGTTATGGGCTGACCGGGTCGGCCGGCGACTGCCGCTGATGGTGGACGTGGTGTTCTATTCGACGGTCGGCTTTCTCTGCGCCTTCGCGCCGAACTTCACCGTGCTGGTGATCCTGCGACTGCTCTACGGCATCGGCATGGGCGGCGAATGGGGTCTGGGCGCTGCGCTCGCGATGGAGAAAGTGCCGGCCGAGCGTCGCGGGTTCTTCTCCGGTCTGCTGCAAGAGGGCTACGCATTCGGGTATCTGCTGGCGACGGTGGCGTCGCTGCTGGTGATGGACTGGCTGGGGTTGTCGTGGCGCTGGCTGTTCGGGCTGAGCGTCGTACCGGCGTTGGTCAGCTTGATCATCCGTTACCGGGTAAAAGAGTCCGAGGTGTGGCAAGCCGAACAGAAGCGAATGAGGCTGACCAAGACCAGGATTCGCGATGTGCTGCGTGACGCTGCCATCGTCCGTCGGTTCGTCTATCTGGTGCTGCTGATGGCGGCGTTCAATTGGATGAGTCACGGGACCCAGGATGTGTATCCGACCTTCCTGTCGGCCACCCACAACGCCGGCGCGGCGCTCTCGCACACCACCGCCAAGACGATCGCGGTGATCTACAACATCGGCGCGATCGTCGGCGGGCTGCTGTTCGGTTCGCTCTCGCAACGGTTCGGCCGCCGTCACACCGTGGTGTTCTGCGCGGTGCTGGGGCTGCCGATCGTGCCGCTGTTCGCCTACTCGCACACCGCCGCGATGCTCTGCCTCGGCTCGTTTTTGATGCAGTTCGCCGTGCAGGGCGCGTGGGGTGTCATACCCGCGCATCTCACCGAGATGTCACCGGACGCCATCCGCGGCTTCTATCCGGGAGTCACCTATCAGCTGGGCAATCTCATCGCCGCGTTCAACCTGCCCATTCAAGAGCGGCTGGCCGAGGCCCACGGGTATCCGTTCGCCCTGGCCGTGACGATCGGGCCGGTCCTGATCGCGGTGGCGGTCCTGACGGCGATCGGCAAGGACGCCACCGGAATTCAGTTCGGCACCAAGCACACCAGTGCGGTCGGTGATCACTCCGACGATGCGGGTTCGCTGAGCGCTTGACGCAGCATATGCATGGCGACCGTCGTCGACCGTTCCCGGACGTCGTTGCGATTGCCGGGTAGCCGAAGCGTCCGGGTCGACGACGTCCCGCCGGTCAGCGCCACGGTGAAGCAGACGGTCCCGACCGGCTTGTCGTCGGTTCCGCCACCGGGCCCGGCGATTCCGGTGATCGCCACCGCGGTATCGGCGCCGAAGCGGCGTAGTGCGCCGGCGGCCATCGCCTCGGCCACCGGCTCGGACACCGCGCCGTGCGTCTCGATGAGCGCCGGATCGACACCGAGCAGCTCGGACTTGGCGTCGTTGGCGTAGGTCACCAGTCCCCCGACCAGAAACGCCGACGAGCCCGGCCGCTCGGTGAGCCGTGCCGCCAGCAGTCCGCCGGTGCAGGACTCAGCCGTCGCGATCCGGCGCCCGGTCAACAGCCGCGCGATCTGCTCGTCCACCGTGGACCCGTCTTCGGAGAAGATCTGCTGGCCGTGGCGGTCCCGGAGCAGCGCGGTCAGTTGACGGTAGGTGTCGGCGGCGCCGGGTTCGTAGCGGGTGACCATCTCGATCTCGCCGCGGCGCAGGCAGGTGGTGATCTCCAGCGCGGCGAATTCCGGTACGCCGTCCTCGGCCTCCCGCAGCGTTTCGGCCAGACCGGACTCCGGCAGCCCGAACATTCTGAGGGTGTCTTGGCGATAGATGGTTCGCCCGGCGATCGCGTCCTGCACGTCGGGTAGCTGCACCGCGGTCTTCCACATCGGTTGCAGTTCGCGCGGCGGACCCGGCAGGACGACGACGGTCGGTTTGCCGGGTATGACCACGCCGGGGGCGGTCCCGACCGGATCCATCACCACCGCTCCGACCGGGACCATGGCCTGCTTGCGGTTGGCGGCCCGCACCGCGTCGAAGTCGCCGGCACCGATGCGGGCCATCAGCCTCTTCAGGATGTCGGCGATAATGTTCTCCAGGTCGACATCCAGCGCCAGCTCGCGGCCGCAGAACCGGGCGACGGTGGCAACGGTCATGTCGTCGGCGGTCGGTCCCAGGCCGCCGCTGGTGACGATCAGGTCCACGCCCTCATCGGCCATGAAGCGCAGCTGCGCCTCGATGTCGCTGGCCCGGTCGCCGCAGATCGTGATGTGGGCGAGTTCGACGCCCAGCTCGAGAAGACGGTCGGCGAGCCATGGCCCATTGGCGTCGGCAACCCGTCCGGTCAGAACCTCGGTCCCGGTGACGACAATGCCCGCGCGTGCACTCACGCCTACGACATTAGGCCCGGGGATCGGGCCGCGTGGACAGGTACCGCTCGACCGACTCGGTCTTGCCGGTCATTGCGTCGGTGACGCCGGATCGCCAATCGGCTTTGATCACCACGCTGACTCGGGTGGCGCGCGCCGCCACCGCTTCGACGGCTCGTTCGACGACGGCCATCACCTGGCCCCAGCTGTCGCCCTCGATCACGGTGAACATCGAGTCGGTCTTATTGGGTAACCCCGATTCGCGGACGACCCTGACCGCGTCGGCGACTATTTCCCCGACGCCCTCACCGACTCCGAGCGGCGTGACCGAGAACGCAACTAATACGGACACCACACGACCCTACTCGCGGCCCGTGGCAGCATCGGGCCATGCGGGTTCTGGCGCAGCGGGTCTCATCGGCAACCGTGACCGTCGACCATCGTGTCGTCGGATCGATCCGACCCGATACCCAGGGCCTGCTCGCGTTTGTCGGGGTGACGCACGACGACGATGTCGACAAAGCCCGACGACTCGCCGAAAAGCTCTGGCAACTGAGGATTCTCGACGGCCAACGGTCCGCGTCCGACATCAGTGCGCCGATCATCGTGGTCAGCCAGTTCACCCTGTACGCCGACACCGCCAAGGGCCGGCGGCCGTCGTGGAATGCCGCCGCGCCGGGCGCGGTCGCCGAACCGTTGGTGGCCGAGTTCATCCAGGCGCTGCGCACCTTGGGAGCGGACGTGGAAACCGGGATCTTCGGCGCCGACATGCGCGTCGAACTGGTGAACGACGGGCCGGTGACCATTCTGCTGGAGTTGTGACGACCGCTCCACGCGCTGCGCTGTGGCCTCACGCCGAGTGTGCAGATTAAGAAGGCGCTCTCGCGATTTTTCCGACGACAACCTGCGCAGTCAGCGTCCCGCTAATCGGTGACGACGACATAGGCGCTCCCCCGTTCCATGCGCTGCCATAGGACGCCGTCCGCCGCGGTGACTCCCGCCCGGATCAGGTCGCGCTTGAGGATCTTGGTGGTCGCCGTATGGGGAAGCTCAGCGTTGATCCGGACGAACCGGGGCCAGGCTTTTGGCGACAAGTCGGGTTGGGTGGCGAGGAATTTCTCGAATTCATCCGGCGTGAGCGATTGCCCGTCGTTGAGGACGATGGCGGCCATCACCTGGTCACCCACCCCGTCGTCCGAAACCCCGTAGACCGCAACCTGATTGATCGGCGCGAGTCGTTGCAGAATGCGTTCGATGGGCGCGGCGGCAAGATTCTCGCCGTCGACGCGCAACCAATCCGAGGTACGGCCGGCCAGATAGATCCAGCCGTCGACATCCCGATAGGCCAGGTCGCCGGACCAGTACATGCCGTGGCGCAGGCGTTCGTCGGTGGCTGCGGGATCGTTGTAGTAGCCGGCGAACGGACCGGATCCT
The DNA here is from genome assembly GCA_963824335.1 of uncultured Actinomycetota bacterium. GTDB lineage: Bacteria > Actinomycetota > Actinomycetes > Mycobacteriales > Mycobacteriaceae > Mycobacterium. Next base: position 181,196 of record CAWGPB010000031.1, on the reverse strand, counting down.
TCCGTGTTGACCAGCTCACCGACCGCGTCGTCGAAGTTGGCCAGTGCGCCGTGCTCATCGAAAACCGCGGGCGCGCACTCGGTCACGGTGTCAGAGTGGTAGATGGCGACGCCGGGGTATCCCCTGCCGATGGACCCGGTGGGCGTGCCGTCCTCGCGGGTGATGATCACCGCGAACTCGCTGGAACCGAAGCTGTCGACGACTCGGCAACCGAATCGCCGGGCGAACTCCTCGATGTCGCGATCGGACGCCTCGTTGCCGAAGGCGATGCGCAGGGTGTTGTCTGCATCGTCGGGAAGCTCGGGGGTGGCCAGCAGCAGGGCCAGCGGTTTGCCGACATAGTTGAGATACGTGACGCGATGGCGACGGACATCGGCCAGGAATCTCGACGTCGAGAATCGTGCTGGAACCATCGTTGCGCCGCTGTTGATGGCCACGGCCCACCCGGCGGCTACGCCGTTGGAGTGAAACAGCGGCATCGACAGGTAACAGACGTCATCGGCGGTGACGTCGTACTGCCCGACCAGACTTGCGCCACACATGATCGCCATCACGTGCGAGAACCGGACCGCCTTGGGGTCACCACTGGTTCCCGACGTGAAGATCATCATCAGGGTGTCGTCGAAGCCGACCTCGCGCCACGGCTGCAGCGGCGGCGCCGCCGCAACCAGATCGAGGTAGCGCCGCGACCCCACATCCAGCACGGCGATCCCGGCAAGATCCAATCCGTCCAGCAGTGGCTGGTGTACGGAATCAACAAGCAGCAGTTGACAATCCGATCGCCGGATATCGGACAGCAGCCCGGTGCCGCGCCGGGTGGTGTTGATCCCGCACAACACATAGCCGCCCAACCCGGCCGCCGCCATCGAGCGCAGCATGGCCGGCGAATTACCGAGCAGCGCGCCGACGTGCAATGGACGAGCAGTGTCGGCGATGCCGATGAGTGCGGACGCCTCGGCGGCGGCCTCGGCCAGATGCTCACGCCAGGTCCAGGTCCGGTCGCCGTGCGCGACCGCCGGAGTGTCGTCGTGCGCGCGTGACCGCAGCAGTTGCTGCACCGTCTCAAACATCGGCCGGCCGATACTTGAGCAGCGTGACCCCGGTGTCGGCGACGTCGCAGAACACCGGGCTCACCCGCATCCCGATCCGGACATCGGCGGGCTCCACGTCGACCAGTTCGGTACTGAGCCGCGGTCCGGCGTCCCACTCGACGACGGCGAGGATCTGCGGCACCGCATCCGCCCACGGCGGACCGGTGGGCCGGCGCGCCACGGTAAACGTGTACACCGCTGCGGCTCCGTCGATTTCGCGCCACTGCAGGTCGTCGGCCAAGGTGCCGGGCGCCAGCGTGCGGGGATAGAACACATATCGGCCGAGCGACGGCGAGAACTGGACCAGAATCCGGTGTTCGGTGAGCCCATGCCAGAACGGCGCCGATACGGGTGTCGCCTCGGGAAGTGGTATTGCTTCGGTCATGTCAGTCACCACCCAGCACCAGTGCGACTTGTTCACTCATGATGCCACCCGTCCCGGTGACGAACGCCCGATCGCAATTCGCGACTTGCGCGGCGGCGGCCCGGCCCATCACCTGGCGCGCGGCGTCGACCACGTGATGCATTCCGCCCGCCATGCCCGCCTGGCCGTAGGAGAGTTGGCCGCCCGCGGTGTTGAGCGGAAAGTCCCCGGCGAAGGTGAGATCACGCTGGTTGACCCACGCCATCCCTTCGCCTTTGCCGCAGAAGCCCGCATCTTCGAGTGTCATCAGGACCGTGATGGTGTAGCAGTCATACAGCGACGCCACGTCTATGTCCGACGGGGTCAGACCTGCCATCGCGAAGGCGCGTTCGGCGGCGCGTGAGACCGGCGTCGTCATCAGGTCCTCGGCGTAGGTCGCTGTCTTGAAGGCGATGTGTTCGCCGAATCCCCTGATCCACACCGGGCGGTGGCGCGCCCGGCGGGCGATGTCGGCGTTGGCGATCAGGACGCCGGTCCCGCCTTGCACCCGCATTACCGTCTCCAGCATGTGGATGGGATCGGCGATCATCGGGCTCGACACAACGTCCTCGACGGTGAGGAGCTTGCCGTGGAACACTGCCCCGGGGTGCGCGTACGCATTGGTCCGCTGGTCCACCGCGATCTTCGCGAGAGCCGTTGCGTCATAACCGAAAAGAGCCGCGTACCGCTGAGCGATCTGCGCGTAGGGCCCGTTCTGCCCGACGTTGCCGTACGGGATTTCGAACTCCGCCTGCGGCGACCCGTACTTGTTGCTCGATGCGCCGTGCCAACTGGGCTGCGCCGGTGGATGCCGGGTCGAGGTCGGCAGGACCGCGGATCCAGGTACGACCGCGAGCACCGCGTCGCACAACCCGAGTTCGACGGCGACCGCGGCCCGCCACACCATCGCCGCCGACGTGGCGCCGCCGAGGTCGACGCGTTCCCCGAAATTGACCGGCAGGCCGAGATATTCGGACAGCGTCGCCGGGGCGAACATGTCGGATTCCGCCAGGCCGTGGCACACCAGGCCGTTGACCACTGATGCGTCTACTCCGGCGTCGTCGACGACCATCTTGGCCAACAGCGCGTACTGGTCGAGGGTGAACGACGGTGGCCTGGTCTGTTTACGCTCGGCGGGCAACTCGGCGATACCGATGATCGCTGCGTCGCCGCGCAGGCCCGTCACTGCTGTTCACCGCGCAACGGCAGTGCCACCGTGGCGGTCCCCGGCATCAACACGGTGTCGTCGCGTCGCCCAGCGATGTCCAGGTCGACCATACCGACGTTGTCTACCAACCGTTTTCCGGTGACCGCTCCGTCGAAGGTCAGCTGTTCACCGGCAAGGGCGATCGCCCGGTTCTGCACGTTGTACTCGACCAACCGCCCGCGCCCGCCGATCCAGTCGGTAACGGCGCGGGCCAGCAGCGCAGCCTGCAGTGGGCCTTGCACGATGACGTCGTCATAACCCTCGGTGGATCGGGCCCAGTCCTTGTCATAGTGGATGCGGTGACCGTTGTAGGTCGCGGCGCTGAAGAAGAACAACTGCCGCTCGTCGGCCGTCACGGTCAGCGCCGGCAAGAGGTCGCCCGGGTGGACGTCCTCGTAGAAGATCTGCTCGCGGGTCACGGCGCTCCCTAGGGTCGGGCGATCATCGAAGTGGTGGCTTCGGCGAGCAATTCGCGCCGTTGGTTGTGATACACCGTTCGCCAGGTAACCAGTACGAATGTGCCTGAACGGCCGTGCTTCTCGACGATCGACTCAATGGTGCGGACCATGTCGATCTCGTCGTGGTGGTATGCCGGCCGGTGAAAGGTCGTGCTCTCGCCGCCGGCCATCCGCCTGGGTGCCAGCGGAAACGCGAGGCTGCCCGACACCGCGCCCGAGGATCCGTCTGGCCGCACCTCGTCCAAATGTGTGACGCCCAAGATGGCGTACTGCAGGTACAGCGGGGGGCAGATGATGTCGCGATAGCCTTGTGCACGAGCGTATTCGGGGTCGAACCAGAGCGGGTTGCGGTCACCGACGGCGGCGGCCCACCGCTGCCAGTCCCGCCGGTTGACTTCACCTGTCGCGGTGGCGGCCACCGTTCCCACCCGTGCCGCCGACTCGGCGTCGATCAGGCTCCGCTCGCTCACGCCCGCTCCTCCAACCACGTCGATGCGATGTCCGCGCCACCGCCGAGCGTTGAGAGCACCCGCGCTCGCTCGGAGAACAGATGCAGGTCTGTTTCGACCACGTAGCCCATGCCGCCGTGCAGTTGGTGGGCGTCGAGCGTGATGAGTTTCGCCGCGGTCGCGGCATGTATCCGGGCGATCGCGGTCTGCCGGGTTGCGGTGTGACCCTGCCCGATCCAGAACACCGCCGACTGGGCGGCGAGCCGCGCCGCTGCCAGCGCGACATGCATATTGGCTACCAGATGCTGCGCCGCCTGAAACGACGCGATCGGTCGGCCGAACTGCTTGCGCGCGATCGTGTATTCAACCGTGCGCTGCAGCACCGCCTCACCGACGCCGACCAGGTCCAGCGATTGCAGGGCCACCGCCGCGTTCGCGGTTCGACGCAGATCCTCGGCGGTCAGGCCCGCGCCGTCGACTCCGGTCAGCACCGCCTGCGGCTCGGCCACCTCGACGTCGTCGAACGCGATCCCAAAGGCGCGGTGGCCACCCATCAGTGGTTGCGCCTCGATCCGCAGTCCCGCCGCAGCCAACGGCACGACGAAGCCGACGTTCCGCCCGCCATCGGCCGCCGACACCACGAGCAGATCGGCCAGGTCGGCATCCGCGACGAAATCGACCACGCCGCTGAGCCGCCAACTACCGGTGTCATCCAGCTGGGCCCGCAGCGTCGGGACGATCCTGGCGGCGTCGCGGGCATTCGACAAAGACGTAGTGGCGCTGAGGTTTCCAGCGGCCAGAAACGGAAGCCAGGCTGCGTGCTGATCGGGTCCGCCGAGCAGCTGGATGGCGAGGGCGGCCTGCAGAGTGGCGTGCACGATCGTCGGGCACAGAGCGCGGCCGGCCTCGACGTAGAAGACACCGAGGTCGGTCATCGCACCGTCGGCGCCGCCGTGTTCCTGCGGAACCAACAGCCCGAACACACCGGCGTCGGCCAGCGATTTCCACAGTCGCTCGGGCCTCGGCCGGACCTCGGCGTCGCGCAGTTCACGCACCAGGCTGACCGGACACTCGGCGACCAGCAGCGCATTCAGCATCGACGCCAGATCTCGCTCGTCCTGACTTGGTATCAGCTTCATGGCATTAGCGTCCGTACGACGGCATGCCGTGGCCACGTTGTGCGATCACATCGCGCAGCACTTCGTTGGTGCCGCCACCGAATCGCATCAGCGGCGAAACCCGATACAGCCGTTCGAACTTGCCGTCCTCGGGCGCTCCCGGACTGCGATAGGCCCGCAGACCGTCGGGACCCAGGAGGTCGACGGCCAAATCGGCTATCCGCTGGCGTAGCTCGCTGGTGAAGATCTTCTCGACGCTGACCTCGACGGTGGGAATCACGCCGCTGTCCAACAGCGACGCCGCCTGATAACCCATCAGTTCCGCCGCCTCCACATCGGCTTGCGCCTGGCCGAGGCGGCGGCGTAAGCCCGGCGTCTGCAACGGGGCTGAGCTGTCTCGCGCGGCGAGCGCGGTCAGGTCGTCGAGTGCGCGTCGTAGATCTCCCGCGTTCGTCAGCGCGCCGCGCTCGAGATCCAGCGCGCCGGTGATGTAGGTCCACCCCCGATTGAGTTCGCCGATCAGGTTGCCGACGGGCACCCGCACCTCGTCGAAGAATGTCTCGTTGGTGCGATATCCCGACCAGGCGTACAGCGGACGGATCGCGATGCCGGGCAGATCGGTGGGAACCATGATCACCGAAATGCCGCGGTGCCGTGGTGCACTGGGGTCGGTACGCACACACAGCCACTCGTGCGTTGCGCGGTTCGCCACACTGTTCCAGATCTTGGATCCGGTGATCACCCACTCGTCGCCGTCGCGGTCGGCCCGCGTCCGCAGACTGGCCAGGTCGGTGCCCGCCTCGGGTTCTGAGTACCCGACCGCGCAGATCAACTCGCCGCGAGCGATCGGCGGGAGGAACTCCAGCTTGTTCTGCTCGGTGCCGTGCCGCATGATCATCGGCGCCACCGAGGTCACGGTGAGGTCAGGGCCCGGGACCCCCCAGTACTCGAATTCCCGCATCAACAGGTGCTGATACACCGCGCCCAGCCCCAGCCCGCCGTACTCCGACGCCCAGTTCAGGCCGAACCAGCCCCGCTCGCCGATCCTGCGCCGAAAAGCCGCGACTTCCCCGTTCGGCAGTTCCTGAGCGTGCTCGCTGAGCTCGGATCGCAACGCAGGCGTGACGTTCTCGGTGAGAAATGCACGTACCTCGGCCACCCAGGCCGTCTGCGCCGCGTCCAGTTCGAAATCCACCATCCTTTTACTAGCCGGTTCTGGCCCGTTACGCCCGCGCTTTCGAAAAGGAACTTAAAGTCTTCGGCGTGCATCGGATGCCGGACAACCCCGCGAAAGTGCAACCACCGAGGGCGCTACTCGGCAAATGCGTCGGCAGTTGCACTCTCGCGGATGTCACCGAGCGGAGAGGCGCCTGATGCAGTTCTGGTCTGGCACACCGTTTATGGAGACAGCTGACGCGCTGGCGATTGCCCGCGTGCTCGATGAGTGCGGCTATGACGGCGTCATCTGCGCCGATCACCTGATTTATCCGCGCAATTTGCGGTCGCCGTATCCATCAGCGGCCGGAGTGCCGCCGTGGCCACCCGAGACGGCCTGGCCCGATTCGTGGATCATGATCGGCGCGATGTCGTCGACCACTCGGCAGTTGCGGTTCTCCAACGCCATCTACGTCGCCCCCTCCCGACCGCTGGTGGAAGTGGCGAAGCAGGTGGCGACCGCATCGGTGATCTCCGGCGGCCGGGTGTCGCTGGCCGTCGGCGCCGGCTGGATGCGTGAGGAATTCGACCTGCTGGGACAGGATTTCAGCACCCGTGGCAAGCGGCTCGACGAGATGATCCCGGCACTGCGTGCGTTGTGGCGAGGCGGCTGGGTGTCGTGGAGTGGTCGTTACTACGAGGTGCCCGAGTTGATGCTCGAGCCGCACCCGCCGATGCCGGTGCCGATCCTGTGCGGCGGTGAGTCGGAAGTTGCGCTGCGCCGGGCGGCGCGGCTGTGCGATGGCTGGGTCGGCACCGCCTACGTGTGGGACGACGCGGTCCGATATGTGCAGAGGCTGACGGCGTTGCGGCGTGAATACGGGCGCGACAGCGAGCCTTTCGAGATCATGCTGGCCTTGCTCGAGATGCCGTCGGCCGATCTGTACCGACGCGCCGAAGACCTCGGCATCACCGCGGTGATGTGCGCACCGTGGATGGGCGAGGACGTCGCGCCGAGCGATCGTGCGGGATGCCGCGCAGCGATCGAAAGGTTCGCCGAGACGGTGATCGGACGGTGTCGGTAGCGACTCTGGCCGGCAGCGGTTAGAACTTGTGCGGGACGTCGTTGACCAGTCCGCCGTCCATGACGAACTCGGCCCCGGTCGAGTACGACGATTCGTCGCTGGCCAGGAACAGGACGAAGCTGGCGACCTCCTCGGAGGTACCGGGGCGCCCGAGCGGGACGGTGACCATGTCGTCGGGAAAGTGCTTGGTCATCGGGGTTCGGATGAAGCCCGGGTGGATGGAGTTGACCCGGATGTTGTGCGACGCCAACTCCAGAGCCGCCGATTTGGTCAGTCCGCGCACCGCCCACTTGGAGGCGACGTACGGGTGCACCATGACCGCGCCACGCAGACCCTCGATCGACGAGACGTTGATGATCGAGCCGCCGCCCGCGGCCTTCATCGGCTCGACCACGGCTTGGATGCCGTGGAAGGTGCCGTTGAGGTTGACGTCGATGACCTTGTTCCACTTGTCGACATTGAACTGGCCCAACTGCCCGAGGGCGACGATACCGGCGTTGTTGACCAGCACGTTGAGCTTGCCGAAGTCGTTGACCGCGGTGGACACCGCGGCCTCCCACTCGTCGGGCTGGGTGACATCGAGGTGGACGTAGCGCGCGGCGTCGCCGAGCTCGTCGGCAAGTTTCTTGCCGTCATCGTCGAGAATGTCGCCGACGACGACCTTGGCGCCTTCGGCGACCAGGGCCTGGGCATGCGCGGCGCCCATCCCCCGAGCGCCCCCGCTGATCAGTGCAACTTTTCCGTCCACGCGTCCCATGACGCGACACGCTACCGCAGCCGATTGAGCGAGTAGAACCTGTTCCACCTGTCGCGGTCTAGGCCCATCAGGTGGCCGCTTTCGCCCGGGTGGTCACAGACGAAGAGTTTCGTACTAAACTAGAACACGTTCCAGTTCGCCTACGCCGCGGTAAGCAACCACGTGAGGATCTTTCAATGCACACTCCCATCTGCGACGAACTCGGCATCGAGTTTCCGATCTTCGCGTTCACGCACTGTCGTGATGTTGTGGTCGCGGTAAGCAAGGCCGGCGGTTTCGGCGTCCTGGGGGCGGTCGGCTTCACACCCGAACAGCTCGAGATCGAGCTCAAGTGGATCGATGAGAACATCGGCGATCACCCGTACGGCGTCGACATCGTCATCCCGAACAAATACGAGGGCATGGACTCACACCTGTCCGCCGAAGACCTGGCTGAGTCGCTGCGCAAGATGGTGCCGCAGGATCACCTCGACTTCGGCAAGAAGATCCTCGCCGACCACGGTGTGCCGGTCGAGGACAGCGACGGCGACACCCTGCAGCTGCTGGGCTGGACCGAGGCGACTGCCACACCCCAGGTCGAGGTGGCGCTCACGCACCCCAAAGTGAAGATGATCGCCAACGCGCTCGGCACCCCGCCGCCGGACATGATCAAGCACATCCATGACGCTGGGCTGAAGGTCGCCGCGCTGTGCGGCTCCCCTTCGCAGGCCCGTAAGCATGCCGACGCCGGCGTCGACATCATCATCGCCCAGGGCGGTGAGGCCGGCGGCCACTGTGGCGAGGTGGGCTCAATCGTGTTGTGGCCGCAGGTCGTCAAGGAGGTCGCGCCGGTTCCCGTTCTCGGCGCGGGCGGTATCGGCAGCGGTCAGCAGATCGCCGCGGCCCTGGCGTTGGGCTGCCAGGGCGCGTGGTCCGGCTCGCAGTGGTTGATGGTCGAGGAATCCTCGAACACTCCTGTCCAGCAGGCCGCGTACGTCAAAGCCGGTAGTCGTGACACCGTCCGCAGCCGTTCGTTCACCGGTAAGCCGGCTCGGATGCTGCGTAACGACTGGACCGAGGCCTGGGAGGCGCCGGACAACCCGAAGCCGCTCGGTATGCCGTTGCAGTACATGGTTTCCGGCATGGCGGTACGGGCGACCAACCGGTTCCCGAACGAATCCGTTGATGTGGCGTTCAACCCGGTCGGTCAGGTCGTCGGGCAATTCGCCAAGGTCGAGAAGACAGCCACGGTCATCGAACGCTGGGTGCAGGAATACCTGGAGGCGACGACCCGCCTCGACGGCCTCAACGAGGCCGCTGCCGTCTAGTTATTCGTCGTCGGCGACGCCGGTGAAGACCTCTTTGGTCCGCTCGACCGCGTACGCCGCGATGTCCAGCGAGTTGTGGACGATATCGCCTGTGCCACCGGCGATATCGCCCTTGATGATGTGGCCGGCGCTCTCGACGATGTCCGCCGATCTCTCGACGGCGTTGGCCACGATGTCGCGGGCGGCGTCGAGGGCGTCTTTCGGCGTGAAGGCCATGGCTATCTCCTGAGTCCTAGGGGAAGTGCAAGATACTGGTGTCGGACGGGAATCCGCCGCCCTGGCCGTTCGGGGCGCCGCCGCCGGTCAGCTGTCCGATCTGCCAGCCGTGTTCGGTGCACAGCATCGCCTGCCCGTCGGGTGACTGGGCCGATGATCCCTTCGGGTTGTCGCACTTGGCGCCGACCTGCTGCACTCCGTAGAGCGGATACGTGATGACCCAGTACCCCGTCTGCGCTGCCGGGAACTGGTTGATGATGAAGTGGCACGCCTCGGCCTGCCCGCCGGGGCCGCGGCCGAAGATGAACCGATCATAGTTGTCGCAGGGCGCTCCGGCCGACGCGTCGTAGTTCATTCCCGGCACGTCACCGTCGTACGGCCCCGGATCGGCGACGGTAACCGGAGCCAGGCCGACGGCCGTTCCCGTGAGCGCAGCGGCGACGAGCAGTTCGCGAATCATGACTCACCTTCGGTGTCGCTTTACCGGGCTCGTCAGTGAGCCCGGGACTTGGAGGAAAGCATAGTCAGTGCCCCCGGCGCCATACGGCGTTTCGATCAGCGATCGACCGGTCGGTAAGTGCAGATCAGGACAGCGGTGGCGGTCGTCGTCGGGGAACAATCGCTTACCTCCGCCGAGCAGGCCGACAACGATGCGCATGACGCAATCCCTTCGTGGTTCCTTGCCCGGCACTAGATACAGGCCAGCAACGGAGTCGAAACTCATCGCGGCCCAGCGAGAACACGTTCCAATCCATCAGCCGGGAATCCATCCAAAAGCCGTTCCATCTCGGCTGTTGCGGTGCTTTACTGGGCCAGAACGCGTCATGCCCGAGTCGTATTCATCCCTAGGAGTGCCACCGATGCCGACTCCGAATCTTCCTGCCGGATTCGATTTCACCGATCCCGACATCCACGCCGAACGCCTGCCGGTGGAAGAGCTGGCCGAGCTGAGGCGGACGGCGCCGATCTGGTGGAACGAGCAGCCGATCGGCACGGGCGGGTTCTCTGACGGCGGGTACTGGGTGGTGTCCAAACACAAGGACGTCAAAGAGATTTCGCGCCGCAGCGACGTTTTCTCCAGCCTGCAGAACACCGCCCTGCCCCGCTACAAAGACGGAACGGCCGGCGAACAGCTCGAGACGGGCAAGTTCGTCCTGCTCAACATGGATGCGCCGCAGCACACCCGGCTGCGCCAGATCGTCTCCCGGGGCTTCACCCCCCGAGCCGTCGAGCGGCTTCGCGACGATCTCAACGAGCGTGCCCGCCGCATCGTCGAGGCCGCCGCGGCCAAGGGTTCCGGCGACTTCGTCGAGGAGGTGTCCTGCGAACTGCCACTGCAGGCCATCGCCGGTCTGATGGGTGTACCCCAAGAGGACCGGATGAAGCTGTTCCACTGGTCGAATCAGATGGTGGGCGACCAGGATCCCGAGTTCGTGAGAAACGACTCCACGGGCGCGGCGGTCGAACTGATCACGTATGGCATGCAACTGGCCGCCGACCGGGCTGAAAACCCTGGGGAAGACCTCGTCACCAAGCTGGTCGAGGCCGACATCGACGGGCACAAACTTTCCGACGACGAGTTCGGCTTCTTCGTCATCCTGCTGGCCGTCGCCGGAAACGAGACCACCCGCAACTCGATCACCCAGGGCATGATGGCCTTCACCGACTTCCCGGATCAGTGGGAGCTGTACAAGAAGGAGCGGCCGGCCACTACCGCCGACGAGATCGTCCGGTGGGCCACCCCGGTGACGTCGTTCCAGCGCACCGCCCTGGAGGATTACGAGCTGTCCGGGGTCCAGATCAAGAAGGGCCAGCGCGTCGTGATGGTCTATCGCTCAGCCAATTTCGACGAAGACGTGTTCGACGACCCGTTCGCGTTCAACATCCTGCGCGACCCGAACCCGCATGTGGGATTCGGTGGCACCGGCGCGCATTACTGTATCGGGGCGAATCTGGCCCGGATGACGATCGACCTGATGTTCAACGCCATCGCCGACGCCATGCCCGACCTCGAGTCGGTCGGCACACCCGAACGGCTGCGTTCGGGCTGGCTGAACGGCATCAAACACTGGCAGGTCGACTACCACAGTGATGCCTCAGCCAAATGCCCTGTCGCGCATTAGGCTACGGCTATGCCGTTGCATAAAGCAGTTCACGTCAAGTCCGCGGGCGCACCGCTGGAGCTCGCCGACGTCGAGACAACGCCTCCGGGCCGCGGCGAAGTGCGGATCAGCGTCAAGGCCTGCGGCATCTGCGGCACCGACGCCCACTTCGTCGCCGGTGACTTCCCCGGCCTGTCCTGGCCGCTGACGCTGGGCCACGAGATCGCCGGCACGATCGCCGAAATCGGCCCAGGCGTCGAAGAATTCGCGGTCGGCGATAGGGTTGCCGTCGGCTGGTTCGGCGGCAACTGCAACCACTGCGCGCAGTGTCGCAAGGGTCAGTTCATCACCTGTTTGAACGGCAAGGTTCCGAGCTGGCACTACCCGGGCGGCTACGCGGAGTCGGCGACGGTTCCGGCCACCGCGCTGGCCCGCATCCCTGCAGAGCTCTCCGACGCCGAGGCCGCGCCGATGGGCTGCGCGGGTGTGACGACCTACAACGCGCTACGCCACACCAAGGCGCTGCCCGGTGACCGGGTGGCGATTCTCGGTGTCGGCGGCCTCGGCCACTTGGGGATCCAGTTCGCCCGGGCAATGGGTTTCGAGACCATCGCGATCAACCGCGGGACCGCTAAGAAAGCGGATGCCCTCGAGCTCGGTGCGCATCATTACCTCGACGCGACCGAGGGTGACGTCGCCGAAGCACTGAACGACCTCGGCGGCGTCGCGGTGGTGCTGGGCACCGCCGGCGCCTCCAAGGCGATGGCCGCCACTGTCGGCGGGTTACTCCCCTTTGGCGAGCTCATCACCATCGGTGTCACGCCCGAGCCGCTGCCGATCAGCCCCCTCCAGCTGATTACACCGGGGCTCAGCATCATTGGCCACCCGTCCGGAACGGCGAGCGAGATCGAAGACACGATGCAGTTCGCGGTGCAGACCGGGGTGCGGGCGTGGATCGAGGAACTGCCACTTGCGCAAGCCGCCGAAGGTTATGCCGCGCTGGAACAGGGCCGGGCTCACTACCGCACTGTGTTGACGGTTTGACACGAGACACCGCAGCCGGCGAATGGACCCTCGACGGCTCCGACGGCGACCTGATGATCCGTACCGGTGTCGCCGGCCCAGCGGCCGCGATGGGTCACCGGCTGACCCTCGCGATGCGGCAATGGCGAGCGACGGTGCGGTGGGATGGCGGCGAGCCGGTGGGCGCGACGGTGATCGTCGAGGTCGGTTCGCTGGAGGTGATCCGCGGCGAAGGCGGCGTCACGTCGCTGTCCGGGCCGGAGAAGATCCTGGTGCGCGGCAACGCGTCGCGGTCGCTCAACGCCAAACGCTATCCGCGAATCACGTTCGAGGCCAACGCTATTGACAAGACCGACGAAGGCTACCGGTTGACCGGGACTCTGACGATCCAGGCGACGTCTCGGGAGCAGGTTGTCGATGTGCGCGCCGACGACCGGGGCACGAACTGGTGGCTGTCCAGCGAGACGGCCGTCCGGCAATCCGACTTCGGCATCAAGCCGTACTCGCAGCTGCTGGGCGCGTTGCGAGTCGCTGACTATGTCGTGGTGTCGTTCACCGCGAAGTGCGCCAAGTAAACGCAGACGGACAGGGCCACAGGGACAGACGATGCGGATCGGAGTGGTGTTCCCGCAGACCGAGATCGGCGCCGACGCCGGTGCGGTTCGGGCCTACGCCGAGCATGTCGAAGGGCTGGGCTACGCGCACCTGCTCGCCTACGACCACGTCCTCGGCGCCGACACCACGGTTCACGCCGACTGGAACGGTCCCTACGACATGCACAACACCTTCCACGAGCCACTGGTGACATTCGGCTACCTCGCGGCGGTGACCACCACCCTGGAGTTGGTCACCGGCGTCGTGATTCTGCCGCAACGGCAGACCGTGTTGGTCGCCAAGCAGGCGGCCGAGGTGGATGTACTCAGCGGCGGCCGGCTGCGCCTGGGCGTTGGTCTCGGCTGGAACGCGGTCGAGTACGAGGCGCTGGGAGAAGACTTTTCGACGCGAGGCAAGCGCTGCGACGAGCAGGTCGACTTGCTGCGCAAGCTGTGGACCGAGCCGAGCGTCTCCTACGACGGCGACTATCACCGGGTGACCGGCGCGGGACTGGCGCCGCTGCCGATCCAGCGGCCGATTCCGGTGTGGTTCGGGGCATCATCACCGCGTGCATTTCGGCGGGCCGGCCGGCTTGGCGACGGTTGGTTTCCGATGGTGGGCCCGGGACCCAAACTCGAGCGGGCGCGTCAAGAGGTGGCCCAAGCCGCAGCAGATGCCGGCCGGGATCCGGCTCGAATCGGCATGCAGGGCCAGGTTTCCTGGAACGGGAACGCCGACGACCTTGCCGATGGTCTTTGCAGCTGGGCGGACGCGGGCGCCTCGCATGCTGCGGTTAACACCATGAACGCCGGGCTGGAGTCAGTCGACCAGCATCTCGACGTGTTGACCACTGCAGCCGAAATAGCCAGGCAATTCGCGGATTGACGCTGCCGGCGTCGGAGACGATTACGGTGTCGGCGCCCCGGGCGGCGGGGGCGGCGGCTGCTGGTCGGGGGCCTGGCCGTGCAGGCGTTCGAGCAGCTTGGTGAGCAGCGGGTGCGGGTTGGGTGGCTCCTCCGGCGGCGGAGGTGCGACCGGAGGTGGCGGCGCGGGTGGCGCAACCGGCGCGACCGCGTGGACTTCGACCGGTGCCTGTGCGACGACGGGCTGCCGCACAACCGGCTCTTCCACCGGTGCGGGCTTCGGCGCCGGGCGGGCGGGCGGCGTCTTGACCGCCGGCGGCGGCGCCGGGGCCTTGGCGATCGGTGCGGATACCGCACGGTGGGCCGTCGGCCTGGCCGGGTTAGGTGCGTGGTTGGGCACCAGGTGGGGACCCAGCGCCAGTGACAGCGACGCCACGAACGTGACCGCTCCAGCGGCCAGCATGGTCACAGCTCCGGCGTACGAGCGTTTCTTCGCGGTGTCGATGTCGATGTCGTGGCGCCAACCGTTGACTGTCTCAAGCATCTCGGCGTCAGTGAATTCGGTGCTCTGAGCTGACACGAGCGCGGCTCCCCGCGCTAGCGCCAACTCTGCGCCGACCTGGTTGATGACCGGCACCGGCAGCGTCGTCAGCCGCGGCGATACGGCGTCCACGTCTTCTTGCGCGCCGACGACCACGATGCCGCCGGGTCGCCAGGAGCTGCGGTCGAACAGCGCGGTGAGCCAGTGCACCAGATGCCCCGGCCCGCCGGACAACTGCTTGATGGCCGTCTGCGGCTCGCCGTCCTCGGCGTCGACCATGACAACGATGGTCGAGTCGCCGTCCAGTACACATACCGCAGCCTGGTCGTAGCCGACGACCGGCGCGATGGCACGGGCCAGCATGTCGCACGCATCGTGCAGCCGAACTGGGACGATGTTGTCGAATCCGGCGTCGGTGAGCGATTCGACCAGTAGCGCCGCTTCGGCAGCCGATTCGTCGCTCCAGGTGACACCGACAACGTGAAGTCGCTGATCGAACCCGGCTGCCGCGGCCTGCGCCTCCAGGACGGCCGCGTTTGCCTGTTCCGAGGTGTAGACCGCTTGCACTCCTGCGGTGGGGTCAACGTCGAAGTCGTCGTGGTCGAGGATGGCGCCGTCGGCATCGCGGCCTTCCACCAAGACCCAGCCGACCGACGTCGATGTCAGCGACAGTCCAACTACCGTGTCCAAATCTGCACCTCAATCGCGGCCCAATGTCCGAGCGCCGCACCCAGCGACCATGAGAGCGGACGTACTGGTTCGCGGGCGGCGGAAGGATCTGGACAGCGTGATCTCGTCGGTTCTACCCCGGGTCACCCTACGCGTCCAATGGACGAAAATGCGACCCGGGGATCGGCGGGCGGTCAATCGCAAAGGGCGGCGCGGTGTTGCCAGAAATGGCCGATTAGCGCCTCTAGCACAGGCTCCGTGCTGGTGAAAGTAGTTGCTGGGAAAACGCAACACGACTGCGTCTTAATCGACATATGGACACCGGCACGGTAGGTTTTCCGGTAGTGCGTGACGCCGTCGACAAGGGGCCTGAATATGGCATATGCAAGCGACAAGATCCGTGGGTGGGTACGGCGGCTGTCGGTCGCCGCAGTGTCCGCCGCGGCTCTACCGGGCCTGATCGGCCTCGTCGGTGAGGCCCCGGCGGCGAACGCATTCTCCCGTCCCGGCCTCCCCGTCGAGTACCTCCAGGTGCCGTCGGCGTCGATGGGCCGCAGCATCAAGGTCCAGTTCCAGAGCGGCGGCAACGGTTCGCCGGCGGTGTACCTCCTGGACGGGCTGCGGGCGCAGGACGACTACAACGGCTGGGACATCAACACCGCCGCCTTCGAGTGGTACTACCAGTCAGGGCTGTCGATCGTCATGCCGGTCGGTGGGCAATCCAGCTTCTACACCGACTGGTACAACCCCGCCTGCGGCAAGGCCGGTTGTTCGACCTACAAGTGGGAGACCTTCCTGACCAGCGAGCTGCCCGGCTACCTGTCGTCGCAGAAGAGCGTCAAAGCGAACGGCAGCGCCGCAGTTGGTATCTCGATGGCCGGTTCCTCGGCGATGAACTTGGCGATCTACCACCCGGGACAGTTCGTCTACGCCGGTTCGTTGTCCGGCTACCTGAGCCCGTCCACGGGGCAGGGCGCGATTGGCCTGGCGATGGGCGATGCCGGCGGCTACAAGAAGGAAGACATGTGGGGGCCGGACAGCGACCCGGCATGGCAACGCAACGACCCTACGGTCAACGTCGGTCAGCTGGTCGCCCACAACACCCGGCTCTGGGTGTACTGCGGCAACGGAACTCCGAATGAACTGGGCGGCGGCAACTTGCCGGCCACGTTCCTCGAGAGCAACTTCATGATCGGTGGCAACAAGAAGTTCCAGGACGCGTACAACGCGGCAGGCGGCCACAACGCCGTGTTCAACTTCCCGCCCTACGGCACTCACAGCTGGGAGTACTGGGGAGCACAGCTGCTCGCCATGAAGGGCGATCTGGTGGGCTCGCTGGGCGCTCACGCCAGCTAGATCTCCGAGCAGAACTGCGCTTGACGGTGATCCGTCAAGCGCAGTTTTCGTTTGTTGACACGATCTAGTGCAGGCGGTCGGTGATGTCGGTCCATTCCGCTTTAGCGCCATGGTGATCGCTTACGTCGTGGCACTGACCGTAGATGCGTGCCACGCCACGCGTCAGGGTGTCGCGGTCCGGATAAAGAATCGCGTTGACGCCGTCCTTCGACAGATTTCGGCCGAACATGTGCTGGTTGGGCGCCGGCCCCTCCCGCCAGCCGCGAGCCACCATGGCGTCGGATACGCCGCGGAAATAGTTGTCGGCGTCGATGTCGGGTGGCAGTTCGAAATCCATGTACACCGCGCCCTGGTAAGGCGGATCGTCCCGGTTCTTGCATGACATCACGAGGTAGCCCGCCGTCGGCTGACGGAGCCCGGTGATCGAGACGATGTCCCGAGCCTGTCCGACGACCTCGGTCTGGATTTGCGCATCGGTCGCGGCCGGGCCTGGATGCTCCACAGCATTGTCCGCCGAGGCATGCAGCCGATTAATCGTCAGGTAGGCCCCGCCGATGATCAGGGCCGTCACCGATGTCGCGGCGATCAGCGCTCGGGTCGCCGGTGAGCGTCCGCCCGTCGGTGAGTCGTCGCCGTCATTCACGGGTTATCCCGCACCGGGCCACCGCCGAGCTGGGTAGTCAGCCCCCGAGTGCCGCGATGAGCTCTTTGATCCGCGCAGCTTCGTCGTCGGTCGGAATCTCCTCGGCCTCGATGGCGTCGAGGAGTTCGGGCGTGAGCCCGACGCCGTTAGCGGTCTCCTGGGCCGACAGCTTCGCGCGCCGCCGGATGACGTAGAGCTGCTGGCCCAAGGTCGCGCCGGGCGCCTCCGACGCCTGCGCCATCAGGTCGTCGTATCGGGTGCGGACACCGCTGAGCGACACGATGACTGACGGCGTCGCACGACCGCGGGTCGCCGCCTTGGTCAGCGCCGCCTGCAGCTTGCGCAGACCAGACAGGATCACGTTGGCGCGGCCGGAGAACTCCGGGTCGCTGGTGTCGGGCAACGCGTCGATGGCTGCGGAGAACATCTGCATCGCCGCCTCGACCAAGCTGACGATGACGGGCGCTTCCCCGTCATCCGGTCCGCCGTCGTTCTTGGACCGCTTCGTGCTGTGGTAATCGTCGATGATGATCACTCCGTCGGAGTTGTGATATTGGACGTCGAAAAACGCTAGCGCGGATCCATCGTCTGGACAAGGTTTGGCTCAACTCGCGGACCAGTCACCCGTGGGCATGCTTGGATCAGCAAATGCAGGGATCTGCGACAGTTCACGTCGAGGCACCGGCGGAGAAGATCTGGGGCCTGATCACCGACGTCCACAGCATCGGCAGCTACTCCCCCGAGGTATTCGAAGCCGAGTGGCTGGACGGCGTCACCAAACCGGCACTGGGCGCTCGGTTCCGCGGCCACGTCAAACGCAATGAAATCGGCCCGGTGTACTGGACCGTCTGCCGCGTGACGGCATGCGAGCCGGGCCGCGAATTCGGCTTCGAGGTGCTCCTCGGCGACCGGGCAGTCAACAACTGGCACTATCGCCTGGCGCCGTCGGGCGATGGCACTGATGTCACCGAGTCATTCCGGATGGCGTCCTCGCCGTTCGTCGGCATCTACTTCTGGCTGTTCGGCGGCTTTCTGCGGCAACGACGCAACATCCGGGACATGACCAAGACATTGCACCGGATCAAGGACGTGGCAGAGGCATGAGCGGGCAGTGGTCTCGCGATGAGATCGAATCGGCCTTCGAGCACCACAGGCAGGTTGTCGTCGAGATCGGGTCCAGCTGGGATTGGTCGCGGTTCGCCGACCAATTCACCGAGGACGCAACCTATGTCGAGCACACCTACGGGACGCTGCACGGCCGCGAGCAGATCCGCGACTGGATCGTCTCGACGATGAACGTCTTCCCAGGCAGCGAGATGCCGTTCTACCCGACGTCCTGGCACTCCATCGACGTTGACCGCGGCTGGGTGTTCTGCGAGTTCCAGAACCGGATGCGTGACCCGGGCGACGGAAGCGTTCACCAAGCGGCCAACCTGTCGGTGATGAAGTACGGCGGCGACAACTTGTGGAGTTACGAGGAAGACGCCTACAACCCGATGAACTTCCTGCCGATGGTCCGGTCCTACGTCGAGCGAAGCCACGCGATGGGCACTGTCACCGACGATGCCATCACGTTTGCCAAAAACATGAACTGGGAATTGGGCTGACGGCCGACAGCCGCATCGAGTCGTAGGCTGGGGCGACAGCACCGCCCGAACGATGTGGAGGCCTGATCGGTGGCGATCGAACTGAAGCAGAGGTTGCACTGGCTGTCGTTGCACGGCTTCGTCCGGGGCGCGTCGGCCATCGGTGCCCGACGGGGTGACCTGCAGGCCCGGCTGATCGCCGACCCGACTGTCAAGGCGAATCCCGTGCCGTTCTACGAGGAGGTGCGGTCCCGCGGCGCGCTGGTGCAAACTCGCCTCGGTCACATCACCGCGGACCATGCGATCGGGCACGACCTGCTGCGATCCGACGACTTCCGGGTGGTTTCGATCGGGTCGAATCTGCCCGCGCCGCTGAGCTGGCTCGAGCTACGGACCCGCGACGCGCTGCTGCATCCGCTGCGCCCGCCGGCACTGCTGGCCGTCGAGCCGCCCGACCACACCCGCTACCGCAAGACGGTGTCGTCGGTATTCACCCACCGGGCGGTGGGCGCGCTACGGGATGGGGTCGAACAGACCGCCGAGTCGTTGCTGAACGAGTTGTCCCGCGAGCCGGGTGTCGTCGACATCGTCGACCGGTATTGCTCGCAGTTGCCGGTGGCCATCATCAGCGACATCCTGGGAGTGCCCGAGGGCGATCGGCAGCGCATTCTCGAATTCGGTGAACTCGCCGCGCCCAGTTTGGATTTCGGACTCCCCTGGCCGCAGTACCGCCGCGTGCAGCGTGGGCTCGCCGGATTCAACCTCTGGCTGGACACCCATCTGGACAAACTGCGCCGCGACCCCGGCGACGATCTGATGAGCCAGCTCATCCGCAAGGCCGAAAGTGGTTCGTCGGATACGTATCTCGACCGTGAGGAGCTTCGGGCGGTCGCAGGTCTGGTGTTGGCGGCCGGATTCGAGACCACAGTGAATCTGCTGGGCAACGGAATCCGCATGTTGCTCGACAAGCCCGAACACCTACGCACGCTCAGCGAACGGCCCGAGCTGTGGCCGACCGCCGTCGAAGAGATCCTGCGGCTGGAGTCCCCCGTCCAACTCACGGCGCGAATAGCGCTGAGCGACACCGAGGTTGCGGGCCATCCGGTGGGTCAGGGTGAGCTGGTGATCATCTATGTCGCCGCGGCCAACCGCGATCCGGCGGTCTTTGCCGATCCCAACACCTTCGACATCGAGCGCGACAACGCCGGCAAACATCTCGCCTTCTCCGGGGGGCGGCACTTCTGTCTGGGCGCCGCATTGGCGCGTGCCGAAGGCGAAGTGGGGCTGCGGGCGTTCTTCGATCGCTTCCCCGACGTCCGCTCCGCCGGCGCGGGCAGTCGCCGCGACACCCGGGTGCTGCACGGCTGGTCCACGCTGCCGGTGGCGTTGGGCCAGGCCAGCTCGATGGCCACGCGCTAGCCGCCCTTGTTACCGCCGAAGTAGCACTCCAGAGTCGTGGTGCAGACCAGCTGGCCGGAACGGTTGAACATCGTGCCCTGGGCCAATCCGCGACCACCGATGCCGCTGGGTGAATGCTGTTCGTAGAGCAGCCAATCCGACAGATCCGGCGGGTGATGGAACCACATCGCCAGATCCATCAGAGCTGAGAAGCCCGGGCCCAGCGGGGTTGTGCGGCGGGCGATCATAGCCGACTCGAGTAGCGTGCGACCCGCCACAAACGTGGCCAGGCAGTCAGCTATCACCGGGTCGACGGGTGCAGCGCCGTTGGGACGCCACCACATTCGGATGCCTGCGGGCGGTGCCTCGGCAAGGTCGGCTGCGAGCCTGGCCGACGGGTCCACGTACCGATAATCGATGGGCTGCTCGCGCACCCACCAGCCACCGAGTTCGTCCGCGTGATCGCTGTGCTGCTCGGCGAAGCCCGGCACGGATTCGGGATCTGGTAGATCGGGTGGAAGCTGCTGGTAGACAATGCTTTCCACGGATTTACTGAATGAGGCGACACCCTCTAACAGCACCGAGCCGAACTGGCGGGCGGTCACGCGCCGGGCCGAGAAGGTGCCGCCGTCGTGCAGCACGGTGACCTCGAAGTCGACGGGTCGCCGGGCGTCGCCGGCCCGGAGGAAATACATGTGCATGCTGTGCGGCAAACGGTCGGTCGCGGTTCGGCTGGCCGCCATCAGGGCCTGCGCTGCGATGTGGCCGCCGGAGATGTGATGCGCAAGTTCGTCGATCTGATTTCCGACGAAGAACTCCGCGTTGACCTGTTCGAGGTCGAGCGAGTCCAAGACGTGGCGCAGCGTGATGACGGGCAGCGGAGAGGTCACGCACGCATCATGCCGTCAAGACAGGTAGCGGCCAAACCACTCGAGCACCCGCCGCCAGGAGTCCTCGGCGGCCGCCGCGTTGTAGCGTGGCCCGCCGTCGTTGAAAAATGCGTGGTCGGCATCGGGTTCGACGACGATGTCGTGGATCAGTCCAGCGCGCTCGAGGGCGGCCCTGGCCGCCGGTTCCGACGCCGTGACGCGCTTGTCCAAAGCCCCGTAAAACGCCAGCACCGCGGTCGCTTTGTCACCACTGAAGTCGGGATTATCGGGGAGCGGACCGTAAAACGGCACCGCGGCCGACAGGCGGGCATTGTGGGACGCGAGCAATTGCCAGACCAGCCCACCGCCGAAGCAGAAACCGACGACCGCAATTTTTCCGCCCGGGACGCGGTTCTGTAGCTCCTGGATGCCCGAATTCAGGTCGACGAGGAACCGGTCCTGGGGTGCGGCGGCGAGGGCGGCGGTGGCCTTGGCGGGGTCGGTGAACTGACCTGTGCCGCCCTCTTCGGACAATAAGTCGATGGCCAGGGCCGAGTAGCCGGCGCCGGCGAATCGTTCAGCCACCGACCGTGCCCAGTCGGTGAGGCCCTTGTTCTCGTGGATGACCAGCACGCCGCGGCGGGCGTTGTGGGCCTGGGCCCATGCGCCTTGGAGCTCTCCGCGCGGCCCCGCCCACGTGATCGGCTCAGCCGGCAGCGCCCGCTTCGCCCCCGGCGCCTCGACTCCTTCGGCCGAACTCGAGTGAAGTGGTCGGCTCTCGTCGTCAGCGCATGCCGCGATCAATGCGGCCGCGGCCGCGCTGCCCAACCCCAGCAACGCCAGCCGACGCATCGCCTCGCGTCGGGTCAGCAATCCTTCGACGTGGTCGGTGGCAATCTCTTCGGCGATGTAGCGCTGTAGCGAACTCATCAAGGCGAGTATGCGCCACAAACCGTCGTGCTGCCCGGATGACGCTGCCGCACTGGGTCAGTCGAGACTGTCCGGGTCGGCCACCGGGATCAACAGATGCGACGGTGTGGGTCCGCCCTGGTGTAGTTGATAACTCCCCCCGGCCAGGGCACGGCGCGCGGGCACGGTCGGGACGAGGTGCGGGAAGTCGAACGTGGTCACCGTCAGACGTAACTGGTGACCCGATTCCAACACCGCGGCGGTCGGGAAGATCTCGACGTCGTAGCGAGTGAGCTCCCCGGGAACGACGGGCTTGACCGCCGCCCGGGTGCTGATGTGATGCGGCTTGAGCACCGTGCCGTCGGGCAGGTACCAGGTGCGTTCCGGGTCCAACGCGCGATGCGAGCCCAGCAGCGCGCCCTGGGTCAGCGGTCGTGACGAGCCGTCGGGCGCGACGTCGTCGATATGGGCGACCCACAATGACTCGGTGGTGTCGGCAGTCGCCTGCAGGGTCAACGTGATCGGCCCGGCGATCAAGGTCGGCGCAGCGAAGGTCTCGGTGGTGTAGGTGAGCGCGCCCCGCTGCACTCGCCGGTTGTCCTGGTCGTAGCGGGTGTGTCCCCCGCGCTGAGCGCGGATGAAGCTGGTCATCCCCAGCGTCCACTGCTCGACACTTCGGCCGGCAACCGGACCACGACCTACGTATTTGACTGTGGCCATCGAGGTTTCGGGCGCGGGTTCGGCGGTCAGCCGGCCGGGATCGGATAGATAGAACCGGGTCGGTGTCGCTGCGGGAAGCGGATATTCGCGGGCATGGAACCATCGCGGGCTACCGATCGCCTGGAAGGTCAGCGGCGCCTCGGAGATCTTCGCCTCGGCGTCGTCGTTCAGCCAGTAGTCGAACCAGCGCAGCTGCAGTGCCTGAAGGTGCAGTCCGCCGTAATTGGAGACGTGATACCAGGGGCCCATCATCAGCCGCAGTTGGTCGGAGACCGGCTGCCCAGGTTGCATCGCTGCTCGTCGGGTCGTCCGGCGAACGCGTTCTGCAGCGCGGCGTAATTCAACGGAGCGCCGCGCTGGAAGGCGTCGTGCCACCCGCCGACAAGGAACACCGCCACCTTGTTCGCGACGATCTCCGGCAGCACTGTCGCGGGTCGCAGCGCCTCCCAGAATTTTTCGTCAAACGCCGTCTCGCCGCCGGCCACCGCGTCGGCGATCAGCGGCCGGAAGAAGCCGCGCTGTGCACGTCCGCGCTGGCGGACACCGGCGATGCCGCCGGCGCGTGGCCGCGGATGCTTGCCGCGATTGAGCACCTCCAGCACCGGGTTGACGACGTTGAGCAGGTTGTAGACCCCGCCGTAGGCACGCACCGTGCGCAGGTGCGGCGCCCCGCCCATCGCCGCGGCATCGCGGTAGAAGTCGCGCGCGGCCATCACCGGGAAGATCGCTTTGAGCGGTGAGTTCGGCCCGACGGCGGCGGCGGTGAACAGCTGGTTGATCGCCAGGTAGGACACGCCGAACATGCCGACCCGCCCGTTGGCGTTGGGCAGCTTGGATGCCCAATCGACCAGCTCGACCCCGTCCTGGGCCTGCCGCGCGCCGAACATCTGGAAGACGCCGTCGGAGACGCCGCACCCCCGGACGTCGACCATCACCTCGATGTAGCCCCGCTTGATCAGATACGGCGTGGGTCCGCCGCCGATCTGGGCGGCCGGCGGCGGGGCTTTCTTGCCGTACGGCGTCATTGACATCAGCACGGGGAACGGTCCGGCGGCGGGCTCGCCCGTGCCGCGGTCCGTCGGGTAATGGATGTCGGCGCGCAATCGGACCCCGTCGCTCATCGGCACCGCGACGTTGTGGTCAATGCCCACCCCGTACTGGGCCGCTCTGGGCGTCCAGGGCGGCGAGAACGGCAATGGACTGGTTTCGCGGGCGCGTCTGCGTCGTGATCGCAGCGTTGGCATCCCCACCTCCTGCGAGCGTCGTTGCCTGGGCAGACTGTAAAGATGCGCCGATCCCTGCCCGGCACGGGGGGTTGTCTGTAAGCCTTGTCCCATGACGGTTGACGAAGCGGTGATCGGTCTGTGGAAGGCGTTGTCGGCCCGGGATTGGGAGGGCGTCAAAACCTTTCTGTCCGCGGACTGCGTCTACGTCGATATGCCCGTCGGGCCGACGCTGGCAGCCCGGGGACCCGACGACATCGTGAAGCGACTCAAGGTCGGCCTCGAGCCGCTGGCCGGCTACGAGAACCACGACGGAGTGCTGGTGTCCAACGGCTCCGACGTCCTGTACGAGCATTCTGAAACCTGGAACTGGGCGAGCGGGGAAAGCGCTGTGCTGCAATTTGTTTCGGTGCATCGCGTGGAAAACGGCAAAGTGACGCTGTGGAAGGACTATTGGGACATGGGCGGGCTGACCAACCACGCTCCCCCGACCTGGATGGAAGACCTGGCAAAAGCTGATGTGAGCTGGGTTTTCGATGCGACCGGACTGGTCTAGCTACGGACGCCGCTTGCTGTCACAGGTCGACCACTACCGCCTCTGCGGGCTGTGAACAACAGATCAGGATGTTTCCTTCGGCGGGTCGTTCTAGAGGTTCGGGGTCGTAGCGGACAGTCCCGGACAGCAATGAAGTCTCGCAGTTGTGACATACGCCTGTGCGGCAGGACCAGCGGGTTGGAACGTCACACGATTCGGCGAATTCGAGCAGGCTGCTGCTCGGAGGGCCCCACGGTGCACAGATCCCGCTGCGCGCGAATTCAATGGTGGGACCTGGACCGGGCGGTCCGGCGGGCTGGTGAGGATGGATCGACGTCGCTGCGATTCCGGGGGTGAGTGCGGCCGCAGCCCCGAAGAGTTCAGTGTGAACGCGGGCGGGATCCATTCCGTAGGCGGCGAGGCCGGCGCTGAGATCAGCCGTGAAGGCCGCGGGCCCGCACAGGTAGGCGTCCCCGTCGCGGGGCACGTCGAGTTCACGGAGCGATTCGATCGACAGGCGACCGTAGTCGGTGAAGTCGATACCCTGACGGTCAGCTGAAGCTGGGCGGCTGTAGAAGATGCGGGATCGACTGTGGGACAACTGGTTCAGCAGGGTGCGGCTCTCTGCGCCGAAGGCATGCTCGGAGGAGTCGCGGGCGCCGTGCAGCCACCAGACCTGACGGGCCGAGCGTGTACTGACGAGCGCGTGCAGCATGGACAGTACGGGGGTGGCTCCGATTCCGGCGGACAGCAGGATCACGGGCGCGTCTCCTCTAGGCAAGAAGAAGGTGCCGCGCGGTGCTGCGACGTCGAGAAAATCACCAGGCTTGACGTGGGTGTGGATTAGTCCGCTGGCTTCCCCGTGTGGTTCGTGTTTGACGCTGACCCGGTATTCGCCGGAGCCGGGCCGATTCGACAGCGAGTAGTTGCGGATCACGGTCCGACCACCCGGATCGGGAGATATGCGCAGCGTGATCGACTGGCCGGCAAGCCATTCCGGTAGTGCGGTGCCGTCGGGGTCGGCCAGTGACAGTGAGCGTACGTATCGGGTTTCGTCGTGAACCGCAGTCACCCGGAGCGGGCGAAACCCGGTCCACGCCGGCGGCGGACTGCTCGCGGCCGCCGTCAAACCGACGTTGCCTGATCCCGACTCAGCAACGGGTTGCTGGGCCAGACTCTTCAGGGAGGCTTTCCAGCCCGGGCTGAGCGCGGGGATGCGGAGCGCACGTTGCAAAGCGTCTCGGGGATGCCCGGGCAGGTAGAGCAGCGCGTCGATCTCGGCGACTGTGATCCGCTCGGGTCCGTCGCCGATCTTGACGATCTCCTGACCCGCCTCGACTTCGCCTTCGGTAATCACCCGGCAGTAGAAACCGGGGCGCCCATGAGACACCAGCAGCGCAGCCATCCGGGGTTCGCCGATGCGCATGCCTGCGCGATAACAGGTGACACGCGGTTGGGTTACCTCGAAGACCGCCTGCCCGATCCGATATCGGTCCCCGATGCAGACCTCATCGTCGGGCAACCCCTCGACGGTCAAATTCTCACCCAGAAGCCCGGGCACCAGGTCGTCGCGATGAAATTCCTTGGCCCAGTGACGGTATGAATCGAGTTGATACACGAGGACGGCGCGGTTCTCCCCGCCGTGGCCCGCGAGGTCACCTTGGCCGTCCCCGTCGATGTTGAGCCGCCGAACCATCCGTCGGCCGGTGACAGGCGTTTTCCAGGCCCCGGTGTGGACGGTGCGGTTATTCCAGGGAATGTCTTTGGGTAGGCCGACATTCACAGACATCAGCTTCGCCACCGCGCACCCCCGACTACCAGGTTGATTGGTAACTGATTATGGCCCAGCAAAGCTTTGGCCGTCACCGCTTAAATGCCCCGATGACACACACGCCCACGTCGTGCACAATCGGCTCTGAGCCCTCCGAAGAGACGGGGCCCGCGCCGGGAAGCGACCAATGAGCAAGCACTATGGGGAGATCGCGTTCACCGATGCCGTCCGCGACAGTCAGGACCGCTACGGTCGCGACCAACTTCGGATGGTGCCATGATCACGACGCTCGGCGTGCCTTTGGTACCCCGTCGCCTCGAAGGCCGGGCGACAGAGCCACCGCTCACCGGACCCTTGGTTGACAGCTACGGGCGGCTCGCGACCGATTTACGGGTGTCCTTGACCGACCGCTGCAATCTCCGGTGCACCTACTGCATGCCCGCCGAGGGACTGCCGTGGTCGCCCACGACGCAGCTGCTGCAACCCGACGAAATCGTCAGGCTGGTGCGAATTGGCGTGTCCCGGTTGGGCATAACCAAGGTGCGGTTCACCGGTGGAGAACCGTTGTTGGCCAAGCACCTTGACGAAATCATCGCCGCGACGGCCGCACTTGAGCCGCGGCCGGAGCTGGCGCTGACCACCAATGGAGTTTTGTTGGCAGAGCGTGCTGAGGCGTTGGTCCGGGCCGGACTGAACCGGGTCAACGTGTCGCTGGACAGCGTGGATTACCTGCGCTTCGCGGCGATCACCCGCCGTGACCGGTTGGCCGATGTGCTGGCCGGGTTGGCCGCCGCGCACGCAGCGGGTCTGCGGCCGGTGAAGGTCAATGCCGTGCTGGACCCGCTGACCGGCCTCGACGATGCGGTCTCGCTGGTGCGGTTCTGTGTTGCCCACGACTACCAGTTACGGATCATCGAGCGGATGCCGCTCGATGCCGGACACGAATGGCGCCGCGAGGATACGGTGACCGCGGACCAGGTGCTGGCGCAGCTGCGGCGCCACTCGTTCGCGGTGGAACCCGATCCGTCGCCGCGGGGTGGGGCGCCGGCCGAGTTGTGGCGGATTACCGATCCTGCGACCGGACAGACCGGAACGCTCGGGGTCATCGCCTCGGTGTCGCGCCCGTTCTGCTCGACCTGCGACCGCGTCCGATTGACCGCCGACGGCCAGCTCCGGAGTTGCCTGTTCGCCCTCGAGGAGACCGACCTGCGGGGGCTGTTGCGCGGTGGGGCCGACGACGCCACGATCGAGGCGGCCTGGCGGGCGACGATGTGGGGCAAACCAGCGGGCCACGGCATCAACGACCCCAACTTCGTCCAGCCGCCACGGCCGATGAGCGCGATCGGCGGCTGAGGTGACAGGCGAGACCATCACCGTCAGGTTTTTCGCGGCAGCCTGCGCTGCCGCGGGCTCAGAGTCCGAGCAGCTGACCGTGCCGTCCGGCGCCACGGTGAACGAGCTTGTGGACATGCTGGGCGTCCGTAGCCAAGAACTCGCCCAGGTACTCGACCGGTGCTCGTTTCTGTGCGACGGTCTCGCGGTTCGCGACCCAACCCGACCACTGCACTCGGGCAACACGATCGACGTCTTGCCGCCGTTCGCCGGCGGATGACGGGGCGGTGCTACGCCGAGCCCACCCACTCGTCGGTGCCGTCGGCGAAATGTTGGCGCTTCCACACCGGCAGCCGCGCCTTAATGGTGTCGACCAGATGTGCGCACGTCGCAAACGCCGCCTGGCGGTGATCGGCAGCGACGGCGGCGACGAGGGCCGCCTCGCCGATCCGCAGAACGCCGATTCGATGGCTGGCGGCTATGGCCCGGGTCCCGGAAGACTGCGCGGCGACCTCGGCTACTACTTCAGCCAGGACGTCGGCAGCCGACGGATGCGCGGAGTACTCCAGGCGCACGACGTGGCGCCCGCTGTCGTGGTCGCGAATCATTCCGACGAACCCAACGACGGCTCCGGCTGCCTGATGGCCCACCAGTTTCTCGTGTTCGGCGAGAAGAATCGGCTGATCCGTCAGCCGGGCGCGCACTACCTCGCATCCCACGAAGACTCACTATATTGGAGGACTCCATGCGATCGGTCGAGGAGCATCAACGCGTCGTCGCCAGCCTCATTGCCGCCGGACGTGCCACTATCGCCGACCTAACCAGCGCCGCGGGCCAGGTGCTGTCTTCCGACGTGGCCGCGACGGTGTCGCTACCGGTCTTCGACAATTCGGCCATGGACGGCTATGCGGTGTTCGCGGTCGACGTGGCCTCCGCGACAACCGATCGACCAGTGAAACTGCCAGTGGCCGAGGACATTCCAGCCGGTCGGACCGACATCCCCGTCCTTCGGCCAGGTACCGCGCACCGCATCATGACCGGCGCCCCGATCCCGTTCGGGGCGACGGCAATCGTGCCCGTCGAAGCCACCGACGGCGGGACCGACGTCGTGGGTATCACAGCGCCCAGCCCCGAGGGCCAATACATTCGCCCCGCGGGCGATGATGTCGCCGTCGGCGACACGGTGCTTCGGGCCGGGCAGGTGGTCACACCGGCGATGATCGGCTTGGCGGCGGCGCTGGGTCTGCACGTGTTGCCGGTCATCTCGCGGCAGCGCGTGCTGATCGTGTCCACCGGATCAGAGCTGGTGTCCCCCGGAGCGCCGCTGCGTCCTGGCCAGATTTACGAGTCCAATTCGGCGATGCTGGCCGCCGCGATCTGCGACGCCGGCGCCGAGGTGGTCGCCACCGCCGTAGCCGGTGATGACGTCGACGAGTTCACTGCGCTGCTAGACCGGTACGCACCCGAGTCGGATCTGATCATCACCAGCGGAGGCGTCAGCGCGGGCGCCTACGAGGTCGTCAAGGACGCCTTTGGTAGAGCCGGTGACCGAGGGGTCGAGTTCGTCAAGGTGGCCATGCAACCGGGGATGCCGCAAGGCACCGGCTGGGTGGCCGGCACACCGATCGTCACTCTGCCCGGTAACCCCGTGAGCGCCTTGGTGTCTTTCGAGGTCTTCATTCGGCCGCCCCTGCGCGCGGCGATGGGTCTGCCGAACCCGCACCGGCCGCGGCCATCGGCAGCGGTGACCGAAACACTCGCCGCACCGGCCGGAAAGCGCCAGTTCCGTCGCGCGATCTTCGACGATGCCGCAGGCACGGTCGTCACCCACGGGCCGCCGGGATCACATCATCTGGGGTCGCTGGCATCGGCGAACTCCCTGCTGGATATCCCTGCCGAGATCACCGAAATCCCGGCCGGCTCTGTGGTTCAGATCTGGGACCTTCGGTAGATTCCTGTCAGAATGGCACGCGTGATGTCCGACGCACCGACGACACCGCCACCGGAATCCGGCCCGCTCTCCCACATCGACGACCACGGCGCGGCACACATGGTTGACGTCACAGACAAGACCTCCACCCGCCGCACCGCGGTCGCCGCGGGCTCACTGCGAACATCCGCGCACGTGGTGGAGCTGATCACGGCGGGCGGACTGGCCAAAGGCGACGCCATCGCCACCGCCCGCGTGGCGGGCATCCTGGCCGCCAAACGCACCAGCGACCTCATACCGCTGTGCCATCACTTGGCTCTTACCGGCGTCGACATCGAATTCAGCATCGGTCAGACAGACATCGACATCACCGCAACGGTGCGCAGCACCGATCGGACCGGAGTAGAGATGGAAGCGCTGACGGCAGTAAGCGTGGCGGCGCTGACGCTTTACGACATGATCAAAGCCGTCGACCCCGCTGCCCGGATCGATGATGTTCGTGTGATGCGAAAAGAAGGCGGCCGGAACGGAACGTGGCAGCGCTGATGTCCGGCCGGTCCGCACGCGTCATCATCGCCTCGACCCGCGCATCGGCCGGGATCTACCACGACCAGTGTGGCCCTATTATCTCCGAATGGCTTGCACAGCAAGGACTCTCATCGACGCCTCCGGTGGTCGTCGAAGATGGGGACTCGGTCGGCAAGGCGCTGCGCGACGCCGTGGCCGAGGAGGTCGACGTGGTCATCACCTCCGGTGGCACCGGCATCTCGCCCAGCGATGACACCCCAGCCCAGACCGCGGCGGTTCTCGACTATGCGATACCCGGGCTTGCCGATGCGATCCGGCGATCTGGTTTACCGAAGGTGCCCACCTCGATACTGTCCCGCGGAGTGTGCGGGGTGGCCGGGCGGACTCTGGTGGTCAATCTGCCGGGTTCGCCGGGCGGTGTCCGCGACGGCCTCAGGGTGCTTGCCGACGTGCTGAACCACGCCCTCGATCAACTTGCCGGTGTAGATCACTGAGCCGTTAGCGCACTGACTCAGTGGGGGGCCCGCCGAGACTGGAACCCACGGACGGCCCACCACATCAACAGGGCCCCGACCAGTGCAACAGCTAGGTTGCTGAGGAAACCGATGACTCCGACGGCGATGGCCACCGCCCAATTCCACGGTCCGCGTAGATCTTTGAGCAGCGTGATATGCAGCAAACCGGCGACCGCCAACAGACCCGCAAGGATCGGCACCGGGAATCCTGCCAGCGCCGCGGTCAGCGTTGCTCCAACCGCCAGAGCCAACGCGATCAGCACGCTGCCCAACATGATTGGTGCGCCACCAGTGCGGGCGCCGAAGCTGCGATGTGCGGTCATGCCGCCGGCGCCATGACACACCGGCATACCGCTGATCGCGCCGGCGAACAAGTTGGCCACCCCGAGAGTCATCGCCAAGCGTCCCGGGCGCACCCGCGCGGCGACGTCGCCGAAGTAAGCGCGGGCCGTATCCGCGGTGGCCAGACACGAATTGGCGAAGGTCAAAGGAAACTGCGGCAACACCAACGCGACAGACGCGGCCGAGAACACAGTCCAAGACAGATGCGGAATGTGCAGCGGCGACGGGCCGTACCGCAGCGAGCCGTGAAAGCCCAGCACCATCGCGACCGCAGCAATCGCGAGAAAGAGCAGCGTGATCTTACGGCCGCGCAACAACAATGCCGCTGCGATAACCCCCGCGGTGACGACCCCCAGCCACCAGACCGAATGGCGGTGATCGGTGAACGCTTTCGGCGTCGCGGACACCAGCTTCCAGGCCAACTGGCAAAACAGCAATCCCACCGAAAGCTGAATCCCCCGAATAATCGGCTGCGGAAACACTTTCGCGACCCAATCCAACAGACCTGACGCCCCTAGCGCTAAGAAGATGGTGCCCATCAGAAGAGCGCCCGCGGCGATATCATCGGCGCCGAAACCGTGTGCGATCGCAATCGCCCCGAACGCCTTCAACGGCTGCACCGGCACCGGAAGTCGGTACACCAGTCCAGCCACCACATACAGCAGTCCGGCCGGTAACAGCACCGCCGTCGGCGTGAGCCCGTTCTTCACGATCAACGCCACCGCGATAGGCACCAGGACACCCAAATCGCCTAGTGCCCCGGCTAATTCCGCCCAGTCGAACCGAAACGAGCTCCCACCGGACTCCAGCTGCGATGGCGCCGTGCTGACCATGCGATCACTCTAAGTCAGGGATTGGTAATTTTGCAGGGCCGCCATCACACGTTGAAATTGGTCGGCCGGGATGCGCACTCGAGTCCCCTGCGCGTGACGTAGTAGACGATTCCGATCACGGATACCAACACGCCCGCCACGATGGACGGGGTGGGCATGAAGACTGCGAGGACCAGGCATCCGATCAGCCCGACGACAGGCACGATGCGCGGCGGTCTACCTTCGTCCTCGCCAAGGGTCAGGGCCGATGCGTTGGTGACGGCGTAGTACGAAAGCACGGCGAAAGACGAGAAGCCGATGGCTCCGCGAATGTCGGTGAACGCCGCAAGGATTGCGACAACGACCCCGACGGTCAATTCAGCCCGATGCGGCACCCGGTAGCGAGGATGGACAGCGGCCAGAACAAACGGAAGATGGCGGTCGCGAGCCATTGCGAGCGACGTTCGAGATACGCCGAGAATCAAAGCCAGGAGCGATCCGAGTGCAGCGACGGCGGCTCCAACGCTGACCACCGGCACCAGCCACCCGGCACCGCTTGCTCGCACGGCGTCGTTCAGCGGCGCAACTGACCGCGCAAGGCGCTCCGGACCTAAGGCCGCCAGTGTGGCGACGGCGACCGTCGAGTAGACAACCAACGTGATACCCAGAGCTATAGGGATGGCTCGAGGAATCGTGCGGGACGGGTCGCGCACCTCTTCGCCCAATGTGGCGATTCTGGCGTAACCGGCGAAGGCGAAAAACAGCAACCCCGCCGCCTGCAGTACACCGGCGACAGACACGCCGGCCCGCGTCGTCAGGTCCGACGACGACGCATCACCGGACGCCACCACCGATACGACGACCGCGGCGAGCACGGCGAGCACCACGGCGACGATCAGGCGGGTGAGCCACGCCGATTTCTTCACCCCGAAGTAATTCACCGCCGTCATCGCGACCACGGTCGCCACGGCGATTTCGTGGGCATGCGAAGGCGATACGTATGCGCCTACGGTCAGCGCTATCGCGGCGCATGAGGCCGTCTTCCCGACGATGAACCCCCATCCCGCGATGTAGCCCCAAAAGTCTCCCAGCCGCGCTCGGCCGTACACGTAGGTCCCGCCCGAAGCGGGATACAACGCCGCCAATCTCGCTGAGGAGGCGGCGTTGCAGTACGCCACCACCGCTGCGACTGCCAAGCCGATGAGAAGTCCAGAGCCGGCCGCACGCGCCGCTGGTGCCAACGCGACGAAGATTCCGGCTCCCAGCATTGACCCCAGACCGATGACCACGGCGTCGGTCAGGCCGAGGCTTCGCCGCAACCCATCGGGTAGCGGCGCATCCTGACCGCTCCTGGTCATCGGATGATCCGTGCTAGCGGCAGCAGTTCGGGTCGAGCACCGTGCAGAGAGCGACCAGTGCTTCGCGTCGCGGTCGGTGATACACATTCATCCCGCGGCGTTCGGACTCGACCAGACCCGCGCGCCGCAACTGCGACAGGTGATGGCTCACCGTGGACTCGCCCAGTTCGACAGCCGACGCGAGGTCACAACTGCACACCTCGCCCGCATCCGAACTGAACAGCAGCGACACCAGCTTTACCCGCACCGGGTCGGCCAACGCCTTGAGTCGCAATGCAATTGCCAAGGCGGCATCGTCATCGATCGGTCCAGCAGCGACCGGTGAGCAACACACCGGCGCGGACATATCCACAACGGGCAGCGTCTTGGGCATGCGACCATCTTGCCACAGAGATTGACATATATCGAAGAGGTGGCATCATCGGACCAGCCGGTAGTTCGACATAAGCCACAAAGGTCTGGAGTCCTGATGTCCCGCGCTCAACTCGCCCTCAACGTTGACGACCTCGACGAGGCGATCACGTTTTACTCCAAGCTGTTCAACACCAGCCCCGCCAAGGTCAAGCCGGGGTACGCAAACTTCGCGGTCGCCGAACCACCTTTGAAGCTCGTCCTCATCGAAAACCGCGGCCACGGTGGGACTCTCAATCACCTCGGCGTCGAGGTGGAGTCCAGCGATGCCGTCCACGCCGAGATCGAGCGTCTGACCGACGAGGGCCTGTTCGCTGACGAGGAACTCGGCACAACCTGCTGCTTCGCAACACAGGACAAGGTGTGGGTGACGGGTCCCGCTGGTGAGAAGTGGGAGGTCTACACCGTCCTCGCGAACTCGGAATCGTTCGGCGCGGACTCCCCCACCCTCGCAGACTCTGTCGGCGCTAGTAACGCCTGTTGCGCAGGAGGACCGGGCGACCCGGCCGCGGGCACATCATGAGCCATCCAGTGCAACCTGATGCGTCGCCCGTGGCCGTGGAGAAGCTGTCACGGCTCGACCAGCTCCTGCCGGTCTGGATCGGCCTCGCAATGGCCACCGGACTACTACTCGGGCGACTCATCCCAGGACTGAACAACGCTCTGAATCACGTTCAGATCGACGGCATCTCACTGCCCATCGCACTCGGTCTGCTGGTGATGATGTATCCGGTGCTGGCCAAGGTCCGCTATGACCGGTTGGACTCCGTGACCGGCGACCGCAGGCTGCTGGCCAGCTCGCTCGTCCTGAACTGGCTCGTCGGTCCCGCGTTGATGTTTGCATTGGCGTGGCTGCTGTTGCCCGATTTACCCGATTACCGCACCGGTTTGATCATCGTCGGTCTCGCCCGCTGCATAGCCATGGTGATCATCTGGAACGACCTCGCGTGCGGCGACCGCGAAGCCGCGGCAGTGCTCGTCGCACTCAACTCGGTGTTTCAGGTCGTCATGTTCGCCGCGCTGGGCTGGTTCTACCTCTCGGTGCTACCAGGCTGGCTCGGCCTGCAACAGAGCGCCATCAGCACGTCGCCGTGGCAGATCGCCAAGTCCGTGCTGGTCTTCCTCGGCATCCCCTTGCTCGCCGGATATCTCACGCGACGCCTGGGTGAGAACGCCAAGGGACGCACCTGGTACGAGTCAACGTTCCTGCCCAGGATCGGACCGTGGGCGCTTTACGGCCTGCTGTTCACCATCGTCATTCTCTTTGCCCTGCAAGGCCACCAGATCACCAGCCGGCCACTCGACGTACTCCGTATCGCGGTGCCGTTGCTGGCCTACTTCGCGGTCATGTGGAGCGGCGCTTTCGTCCTGGGAGCGGTTCTCGGACTGGGCTACCAACGCACGACCACCCTGGCCTTCACTGCTGCGGGAAACAACTTCGAATTGGCCATCGCCGTCTCGATCGCCACGTACGGAGCCACCTCCGGACAAGCACTCGCCGGCGTCGTCGGCCCCCTCATCGAAGTCCCGGTCCTGGTTGCTCTGGTTTACGTATCCCTCAGCCTGCGAGGACGATTCGCTCCCACCACCAGTGAAAGCCTCGCATGATGCCGAGCGCCAAACCCGCCGTGCTGTTTCTCTGCAACCACAACGCAGGCCGCTCCCAGATGGCCATGGGGTTCTTCAGGCACCTCGCAGGTGACCGAGCCAGCGTCTACTCGGGCGGCTCCGAACCCGCAGCCGAAGTCAATCCGTCCGCGATCGCAGCTATGGCAGAGAAGGGCATCGACATTGCCACCGAACAGCCGAAGCAATGGACCATGGACATGCTCAAAGCCGTGGACGTGGTGATCATGATGGGGTGCGGTGATTCATGCCCCGTTGTGCCCGGACGCCGTTATGAGGAATGGACTCTCGCGGACCCAGCCGGTCAATCTCTCGACGCGATACGACCCATCCGCGACGAAATTGAACAGCGGGTCCGGGCGCTGGTGAGTCAGATCGAAGCGTCCCATTACGACGCGACGGGGTTCATCTAGGCCGTCGGTTCGCTAGGTCAGAATGCCGTGAACAGCTCCAGGAACGGGGTGCAGGCCGGGCGGCGTCGGCATTCAGCAATTCCCGATTCCGCCGCTCTTCGTCGCGGCTGGCGTGATCAGCCGCCGAGTTCGGCGATGTACTTGAGGCGCTTGAGGGTGTCGGACGCGATACGCGCCACCTGACCCACCGCGACGCGGTCGGCGATGTAACCCCACAGCCCGCCGGGTGCCTGATACGACAGCCGGAACGTCACCTTCGTCTGGCCATCGCCCGCGTCGCGCAAACGGATCCGGCCACGCAACGTCATCCCGGTGATACCGACCCAGGCCATGTCGCGCCGATCGTCGAACTCGACGACTTCCATCAGGCCACCCACCGGCACCGAGCCGACCTTCCAGTGCACGAAGTAGCGGGCGCCGACGCCGAGTGGCTGGTCGTTGGCGCTCTCCCAGCGCTCCAGCCGGGTCATGAACGACGGATATCTGTCCGTATCGCTGACGACCTTCCACACCGTGTCGCGGTCGGCGCGGATGACGTTGCTGCGATCGACGCGCATCAGCCGATCACCGGGAACCGGCGTCGTGAGGCGAGACGGTCCACACCACCCTGAAGGCTGGCCATCACCTTGTCGTGCACGGCCTGGTCGTCGCCGTCCACGTCGATGGGATGCTGGACTTCGATGGAGATCTTGGTCGGCAATGGGATGTGCCCGGCGAGGTCGCTGACATTCAGGCCCCACGGAAGAGCCAGCGAAATCGGAATGCTCTTGAGCCGCAGCAGTTTATCCGTCATCAGTAACTTGGCCAGCCACTGCCCGCGGGACAGGAACAGCGCGGCTTCCTGGCCGCCGACGCTGGCTATCGGCACGATCGGGACACCGGCTTCACGCGCCAGCTTCACGTAACCCATCCGGCCGTCGAAATCGACCTTGTGCCGTTCCCACGACGGCCGAAAGACCTCGTAGTCCCCGCCGGGATAGACCAGTAGCGCGGCGCCGGATTCCAGTGCCAGTCGCGCATTGTCGGGAGTGGCGGCAACGGTGCCGAACTTGCGCAACCAGCCCAGCGGCGGCGCCGACACGACCAGGTTGTGGGCCAGCTGATAGAACGGCCGCTCGACGCCGAAGTAGGAGCAGAACGCCAGCGTGAATACGAAAGTGTCAGGCGGGACGTTGCCGCCGCTGTGGTTGCCGACGAGAAGCACCGGACCCTGCGCCGGAATGCGGTCCAGGTGCTGGACGTCGGCGCGGAAATACAGCGATGCCAGCAGCCATGTCCCCGGTAATTGATCGCGAATGTAGTCGGGGTCGCGTTGATCCAGATCAGCTTTCGGGACGCGCGATGCGACTTGCTCCCGCACCCAATCCTTGAGGTCGCTCAGCGTCGTCGCCATAGCGCCTCCAGTACCCGGATTTGATCTGCGTCACACCTCCCCGAGTCGGTAGATGCGGGCCGAGGTGTCGTGCGCGATCAGGTCCACGACCCGAATGGCGTCGGTCAGACTCCAGTCGCCGTCGTTGACGAAGCCGCCCAGTACTCGACGAATCCCGCTGCGCCACAACGCTGTACCGAGGTAGTGCAGCTCAGCTGGACCGAAGGCGTCTGACGAGTAGACGATCTTGCGGAATGGCGCCAGCTCAAGCAGCCGCGCGATGAATGCCGACGCACGTGCGCCCAGATAATTGATGCTCAGGCCGCCGTCGACGTACACGTTGTTGAACGCCTGAGCTAGGTAGCCGGCCTCGCGTTCGTAGGGATAGCAATGCAGCAGCACGATCGGGGTCTTTCCGGACTGCTGGAGAAAGTCCCGCAGGTACAGGGGGTTGGCCCTGCGCAGGTCGCAATCCAGGTCCCCGAAGCCCACGTGGAATTGCAGCGGCTTGCCCACCCGCAGCGCCTGATGCAGCCCGAAGCGAAGTAACACCCGATCGGTGAGCCGGGTGCCGCCGCTGTCGCGCCACTTCGCGGCCGCGGCCGCGACTTCGGCTGCCGCCGGCTCGCTCAGGTCGCCGTCGAACCCGCCGCGGTAGGCCAGGATGGATTTCGTGCCGACCGCAGTGGCGGCGCGCTGTCTCAGGATTTGTTCGAATGCCGATGCGTAATCGCCTGGTGAAGCCGCCGCCTGTTCGGCCACCTGTTCGATGCGAACCAGTTCATGGGCGTGGCTCCCAGATAACTCGGCGACCTGCGTGACGTCGGCAACGCCGTCCGCGAAGCCGGTATCCACCAGCCAGTCGCTGACGCGCCCCGCCCCGAGGAAGATTCGCGCCAGCTCGGTTTCGGTGTGCTGACTTCTTTGTTGCCAGTAGTCCTGCGGCTCGGCGTGCTCGGGCAGCCCAAGCAGTGGCGCGCAGTGCGCGCGGACGGCAAAGCCGAGCTGCGTGTCGAATCCGGAGTCGAAGTCGGCGAGGGGCTCGGAGTTGGCTTCGTTGAGAGCGTTCTCGAACCGACGCCTGTCCCCCGCCGCCAGCCAGCAGCCGTGCATGTGCTGATCGATCAGCGGCACCCTGGCGATGTGCTCCGCCAGCGCCGACTCCGTTACACGCTCCATGCCATCCGGAACTTATCGGCCAGTTGTTCGCGGTTGAGGTGGGCGTAGTGCTCCTGTTCGAAACGGCGGACCGCGACCGTGACGTCGACGGCGGGATCGCCGAGGATGCGCCGCAGCTGCTGCGAATTATCGAGTGCTGCAATGGTTTGCGCTTGCACCGTCGACAGCGGCGCGATGCCGGCTCGGCTGCGATCGGCATCGCTGAGTGCCGCCGGGTCGACCTTGATCTCGGCGGGCAGCACCGCGTTGTCGGTGATGCCGTCCAGCGCCAGGCCCAGGATCGCGGCCGTCGCGAAGTAGGGGTTGGCTGACGGATCGACGGGCTTGACCTCCAGATTGCCGCCGTGCGGATTGCCCGGCCCGCTGACCACGAAGCGCACTGCCGCTTCTCGGTTTTCGGTGCCCCAGCAGACGTAGGTGCCGGCCCAGTTGCCGGGATGCAATCGCAATCCGGACACGATCGAGCCGCAGAGCATCCCCTGGGCTTCGGGCAGTCCGCGCAGGATTCCGGCGATCGCGCTTTCACCCTTGCTTGTCATCCCGTGGGAGCCCGCACCGTCGGAGAACAGTGGTCCGGCCGCGTTGGTCAACGAGAAGTGTTGATGAGCGCCGGATCCGACGTCGCCGACAAACGGCACGGGCGAGAAACTGACCCGCATGCCGTGGCGCCGGGCGATCCGGCTGACGATGATCTTGGTGGCGATCAACTGATCGACAGATGCGACCGGTGACTGCGGCGCCAGGGATATCTCGAACTGATTGATCCCGTATTCGGGGTGTAACTGTTCGATCGCAATGCCGGACAGGGACGTTCCGGCGATGACATCGCGGACGAACACTTCGTGCTCGAGCACACCCGCCAGCCCGTATTGCGCCCATGCCGTCGACGGCAACCGGTGCCCGTCCGGTTGGACGAGCAGGAACTCGATCTCGTGGCCGACCATGGCCTCCATCCCGGCTTCGCTGAGTGCGGTCTCGATTCGCTGCAGCGTCCCGCGGCTGCACTCGGGAACCCTGGTGCCGTCCTGCTCGAAAAATGATCCGGGGGCCCACGCCAGCCCGTCGCCGAGAATCCGTAACGCGGACAAGTCAATTCGGACCCGCTGATCGCCGACGACACCGTTGTGATCGGTGAGCGCAATACCCGTTTGGTCGATCGCGAAGGCGTGCCACACCGGGCTGGCGCCCAACCCGGGATCGGCAAAGGCATTGGTGCGGCGAATCGGCACGGTTTTGGCCAGGGTGAGACCGGCCGGATTGATCACGGTGCCGACGACGGCGTCCACGCCTTCGGCCTCGAGATTGGCGATGGCCGCGGCGGCGAGGGGGGTGGTCGTCATCGGCCGGTAAGCGGACGCATGCCCCGGACTATCGAACTGGGTACGTCACACCCGGCTTGGCAAGGTGAGCTTGCAGGACTGGGCGATGTCCAGAGTGCGCAGCACGCGTCCCATCCCCACCCACAGCGCGCACGATAGC
Organism: uncultured Actinomycetota bacterium; assembly: GCA_963824335.1. Classification (GTDB taxonomy): domain Bacteria; phylum Actinomycetota; class Actinomycetes; order Mycobacteriales; family Mycobacteriaceae; genus Mycobacterium. The sequence continues at coordinate 141,851 of CAWGPB010000031.1, read as the reverse complement.
GCGAGGTCGGCGAGCAGCTCCTCGGAGAACTGTTCGGTGCAGCGGGTCCAGAAGTCCTCGTCGTCGCGCAGCCCGGTGTGATCGGTGGCGAACCGATAGGCGAATTCCGCGGCGATACGCTCCTGGTCGCTGTAACCGGACCAGGTGCGCCATTGGTCCGCATGGTCGTACAGATCTTCGTCGACGCCGTTGGCGAGCCCGTCGCCATCGCGGGTGTTGACGCATACTTCGCACTCGTTGCTATGCGCGATGACGATCCGGGCCAGTTCCCGGGTGCGCATCGGCAACCGGCTGCGGTTGTAGACCGCGTCGCTGAATCCGGCGATCGCGCCACCCAGCTCTGGCGACTTCTGGATCCAGCCGGCGAGGTCGTCGTCTGAGAAGGCTCCGATGCGGCTCATGGCGAGATAGTACGCCTCAAGCTGTCGTATCCCTAACCCCCTAAATGCCTCCAGGCACTGGTCGAGCCGTGTCTTTATCGACCATTCAGGTCGGGTCGTTCCACAAACAGTTGCACTATCCTGACACCTTAAATTTAGATATACGTCGAACGCTATTTGATTTCTGGACATGTAACGAAATGTCTGCGCTCACGGTGCGGACGGGGACTTCCCATCGCCTCGTCAACCGCGGGCCCGAACGTTTCTTTGGCCGAAACCTACTGTGAGGCAACGTGACCCCCGGGCGAGCCGAGATGGTCGCGCTACCCGTGAGCGCTTCCCAAAGCAAGCTTTTTTTCTGAGTTTCACCAAAGCGCTCACTAATAGAAACTCAGCCTCGCTTACAATTCATATATGTATTCGACCTCTTCTGAGATAGGCTCGGGCGGTCGGCGACCCGTCGGGAGTTGGCCATTCAAAACTCGTGAGGGAGACGCCGGCAAGGGGGCTGCAACCGTTCGTACATCCATATCGACACATACCCGGACTGGAGGCTCGCACGTGAGTCGCACTGCTCGTATCCCAATGCCGCGTGGCCGCCGGATAGCGCTACATTCCGGCATGGCCCTCGGCGCCGCCGCTATTGCCGCGTCGATCAGCATGGGCACCGCACCCGCGGCACACGCTGACGTCATCGGTTCGGATGCGTCCAGCGACCTGATCGGGGCGTTGGATCCGCAAGCCCTGAGCGCCGCGGCGGTTCCCGAGACGCAAGCGATCAGCTACTTGATCGAGGCATTCGACCCGAACTCGTTCAGCTCGACGGGCGTACCGACCGACGCACTCGGACTTTTGGGCTACAGCCTTGACACGTACCTGCTGGTTCCCAGCGGCATTGATACCGAGCTCGAGCCGTACGTCGTGGATTTGGTCGGGACCATCACGGGCGGATCCGGGCCCCCAGTTGAACCAGCGGCGATCAGCGACCTGGTCAATGCACTCGACCCGCAGGCGTTCACCGGTGGACTCACCGCCGCACCGACGGACGAGTTCGGCGTGCTGGCCTACGACCTTGACAATTTCCTGTTGGAGCCGACCGGCATCGATGGCCTGATCTACCCGTCCATCGAGGAATTCATCAATTCGCTGCCCGCTGCCGCCGCAAGTGCGGTCGATGCGACCCCGGTCGTCGACGGGTTGCTGAATTCGGTCACGCTCTTCTGATCTCGGCGCTGAGCTGCTGTCTGGCTGGTGGGGCCGATGGGTCCCACCGCCTGGCGGCGGCTAGTGCCAGGAAAGCGATCGCGTCGATGCCTTCGGGCTCTCGTCTCACGGCGCAGCAGTGCGCCCGGGTCCGTTCGGAATCGACGTCGGTATCCGTTGCGTGGAAAGGTCGGCTAGCTTGGGCTGATCGTTGTCCCAGTCCGGTTGAGCGACGATCCGGTGAGTAATCCGGTTGAGCGCGGCCTCGACCTGCGCTCGGTCGAGTCGGCCTTCGAAATCCGCTGATCGGGTCAGCTTGTCGACGATCCAGCCCTGCAGTAGCGACGAGAGGAAGTCGACCTCACGTGTGCCGGCCGGGGTGAGCCACAACCGGTCGACGTCACGCTGGGCGTAGCCGCCGCGGACCAGGCGGTCGAAGGTGGGCTCGAGGACCTCATACGGAATGCCCAACTGCTCACCTATGTCGGTCAGCCGGGCAACGCCCAACGCCTGCTGATAACGGTTGATGCGAAGCAGCGCCCACAACTGCGCGACGTCGAGTCGGCAGTCGGGTCGCATGGCGATGCTGCGCAACCGCATCCCCGGTTCGCCGCGCGTCAGTCGAGCGATCGCGGTCTCCAGCATCTCCTCCGGCGTCTGCGCCGTCGGCATGGCGAACCCGTCGCCCAGGTCGGCGGCGTTGTTGCCCATGTCGCGCAACGGCACCTCGCGCAGGAACAACGCCAGCACGAAGCCGATGAGTGCCACTGGTGTTGCCCACAAGAAGACCTGGGTGAGCGACGCGGCGTAGGCGGCGACGATCGGCGCGGCCTGTGCGTGCGGCAGCCGGTGCAACGCCTCCGGTGAGTTCGCCGCCGCCGGGGAGGCCCCCGAGGCCGCCAATGCGGGGCCGATCCGACCCCGCAGGAAGTTGGTGAACAAAGAGCCGAAAATGGCTGCGCCGAAAGAGCTTCCGATTGTGCGGAAGAAGGTCACCGCCGATGTGGCGACGCCGAGGTCCTCGAATCTCGAGGTGTTCTGCACGATCAAGACCAGCACCTGCATGCACGACCCGATGCCGGCGCCCAGGATGAACAGGTACACCGATTGCAGAAGCATCGATGTGGATGGACCCATCCGCGACATCAGCAGAAAAGCGAGTGCCATCACCGCCGTTCCGGCGACGGGAAAGAATTTGTAGCGGCCGGTCCGTCCGACGAGGACACCGCTGCCCACCGACGTCGACAGCATGCCCGCGACCATCGGCAGCGTGCGCAGACCCGATGTGGTCGCCGAGACCCCGTCGACGAACTGCATGTAGGTCGGGAGGAACGTGAGCGCACCCAGCATCGCGAACCCGACCACAAACGAGAGCACACAGCAGACCGTGAAGACCGGATTGGCGAACAGGCGCGTGGGCAGGATGGGAGCGGCTTCCGGTCCAGACGAGCGGCTTTCGACCCAGACGAAGACGCCCAGTGCCGCCACCGAGGCGGCGAACGGCCCGATGATGGTCGCCGAACTCCACGGATAGGTGGTGCCACCCCAGCTGGTGGCCAAGGTCAAACCGGTGGCTCCGAGGCCCACGAACAAAATGCCGGCGTAGTCGATCACCGGCTTGACGCGGGCGGCCAGCGACGGGATCGCCGCCGCCGCAACGAAAAAGACGACGATCGAGACCGGCACGTTGATCCAGAACGCCCACCGCCAGGTCAGGTGGTCGGTGAAGTACCCGCCCAGCAGCGGGCCGATCACGGTGGTCACACCGAATACCGCACCCAACGCGCCCTGGTAGCGGCCGCGATCCCGCAGCGGGATGACCTCGCCGATCAGCGCGGTAGCGGTGACCGCGATGGCACCGCCGCCAATGCCCTGCAGTGCACGGGCGCCGACCAGCATCGCCATCGATTGCGACAGCCCGCACAGCACTGATCCGGCGGCGAAGAACAACACCGCGGCCTGGAATATCCGCTTGCGGCCCAACACATCACCGAGCCGGCCGGCCAGCGCGGTGATGATCGTGGAGGCCAACAGGTAGCTGGTGACGACCCACGACTGATGGCCCGCCCCGCCTAGATCGGCGACGATAGTCGGTAGCGCGGTGGCAACGATCGTTTGGTCCAGCGCCGCCAGCAGCATTCCCAGCACGATCGCCAGAAAGACGAGATTGCGCCGTCGCGGACTGACCGGTTCGCCGCTGATCTCGGGGTCTGGTGGGGTTGTCGTCTGCGCTCTGGTCATACGCAGCAGCTATACCCGCTCAGTGATTGGCTATCCCGGTCGTCGGCGGCCGCGAAACGCACTGGGCCGAATAGAGTTCCTCGCCGAGCTTGTCCATGAGCTGAAGTTGCGTCTCCAGGTAGTCGACGTGGTTTTCCTCGTCGGCGATGATCCCTTCCAGCAGGGCGGCGCTGGTGGAATCCTGCTTCTCGCGGGCCAGGATGACGCCCGGCTTCAGGCGGTTCAGCACCTCGTATTCGATCGCCAAGTCGGCTTCGAACTGCTCACGCAGCGTTTGACCGATGCGCAACGAGAAGAGCCGCTGGTAGTTCGGCAGACCGTCGAGCAGCAGGATGCGATCGGTGATCGCCTCGGCATGACGCATCTCGTCGAACGATTCGGCGCGGGTGTGGCTCGCCAGCTCGGTGAAACCCCAGTTCTCTTGCATCTTGGAATGCAGGAAGTACTGATTGATCGCGGTGAGTTCGCTGGTCAGCTGTTCGTTGAGAAGGCGCAAAACATCAGGATCACCTTGCACGATCGCTCCTTTATGTCCCCTGAGACGGTGTCGAAGTCGCGGCGGTCGACGGTGAAGTTGGGCTGCAACCTCACCACCCGCCGACGATGAATCTAGCCGAGTCTACGACGAGCGGCGTGCTGATTCATACCGTGTGCGCGGACCAATTTCACTAAAAGTGCTGGTCAAAGCCTTACCTAACTAAGGATAGCCTTCACGAAGCAGGTTAGGTTAGACTTGCCTACATGCGGACAGCGCCGTCGTCAGAGACCCAGATTTTCGGGGTGCGCTGATGTATGTCTGCCTCTGTGAAGGCGTCACCAGCCAGACCGTCTCCGAGGCGGTCGCCGGCGGGGCGTGCACGTCCAAGGAAGTCGCCGCGAGATGCGGAGCGGGTCTCGACTGTGGTCGCTGCCGGCGCACCGTCCGGGCGATCATCGAGGCGGCCACACAGTTGCAGCCCACCGGCTCGTAGCGGTCAGCTACCCCGCTTGGCGGTGAAATCCGCCAGCGCCGCCGCATTTGCTTGACCACCCAGAAGCTCTGCGAAATGTGCATTCTCGCGTTGGGTAGCCGCCGCGATATCCGGTCGGATGGGTTCGACGATCGACTGCTTGACCGCGATCAGGCTCGGAATCGACCGGGCGGCCAGGATTTCGGCGTGCTTACGGGCCTCGTCGAGCAAGTCGTCGGGTTCGCACACCTTCCAGACCATGCCCATGGCCAGCGCCTCCGGCGCGCTCACCCACTCCGAGGACATCAACAGCCAGGCCGCGTTCTGCCTGCCGATCAACTGAGGCAGCAGATATGACGATGCCGCCTCGGGCGCGACCCCCAGGCTGGTGAACGGGCACTTCAACCGAGCCGTCGACGACATGAACACTAAGTCTGCGTAGCCCAGGATGGTGGTGCCGATGCCGACGCCGACGCCGTTCACCGCGCAGATCAACGGCTTGGGGAATCCTGTCAGGGCGTCGATCATCGCAGTGAAATGTGAGCCCTGGTTGGCCATTTCGGGGTTGGTGATGCGCGCCTGCATCTCGTTGAGATCATTGCCGGCGCTGAATGCGCGGCCCGCTCCGGTCAGCAGCACGACGGCGACATCCGGATCCCCGGCGGCCTGCTGCAGTGCCTCGGCGGTCGCTCCGTAGAGCGCCTCGTTGAAGGCGTTGAGCACGTCGGGCCGGTTGAGCGTGAGAGTGCGGACCCGGTCCTGGTCATCGATCTGAAGAATCACCGGCGTCTCCTCATCTGTTGAAGGGTGTCTTGAGCACGTAGCGGCTGGTCGGCACGGTGTCGATGTTCTCGTTGGCGCCGAAAGCCGATGTGCTGGCGATCATCCGGGAGAGTCGCTGCTGCAGGTCGGCATCGTCGGCTGCGCCGAAGAACGCTTTCAGGTCGGTGACCGCCTCGATCGGGAACAGTTCCTCGACGATGCCGGCCAGCTGCGGCGCGTCCGGCGTCAGCGCGCGAACGACCGCGTTCTGGGTGTAGCCGAAGGTGGACTGCGTCTCGATGGCCACCGGTGTGTGATCGCGCTGCCAGCGCTGCAGCCAGCTTGCGTGGTCCAGCCCGGCTGGTTGGCGCAGCAATGCGACGTTCGCCAAACCTGTTGTCCGGCTGCCTAGCTCAAGCGGTGCTAGCAGCGGAGTCGATTCGGTGACCAGATAGGCCGCCAGGTGGTCGCACTCGGCCGACAGCGTTCGCACGGCTTGGGTGATCTGCTCCCCGTAGCTCTGCTGTGTCCAGATGCTCACGACGGCGGCCGCGGGTGGGTTCAGTGTCGTCAGGGCCATCAGCGACTTGCTGACTGCGAGGTCGCGGACATTGACGGTCAGCCCGGCGACGCCGAGACCCAGCAGCGCCGCCGCGACCGGTCCCCGTTGTCGCTCGCACCAGTCCTCGTCACGGTCAGCGGCCAGCAGGACCACAACTACTTTTTCCACAGTCGAAACCTATTCCCCGGGATCGCGCGCCCAGCGCGGTTGGATGAAAACGCCCTCTGCTTCGACGGTGACGCCCTCGGCGTCGGCGAGGTGGCCGACGGCGTAGGTCTTCACTCCCTCGGTGCGGGTGATCATGGCCTCGGCATGCAGGTCCCCCAACCGGGTCGCGCGGACGTAGCGGAAGCTGATCGTGCCGGTCAGACGCGGATTGATACCGTCGCTGGCCGCTTCCCCCAGCAAGTGGTCGAGTACCAGCGCGGCGACGCCGCCGTGGACATGGCCCGGCGGGCCCTCGTATGCGGCGCCCAGATGGAAATGACACACCGACTTCCCATCCGCGTCGCGCTGGATCTGGATGGGCGGCGCGATCGGATTGCGGATCCCGATGACGGCGTTGCCCCAGGCCATCCGCTCGCCCGTGGCCAGGTAGCGCACGCCGAAGCTTCCCTCGGTCTGCTTTTCCCGCAAACATGCTGTGGCCGAATCGATCTCAGCCTTGGCCGCCGCGACGGCAGCGGCGCCCACCTCGGTTCGGACCGTCGCATCGATCAGCTGCCGAACCGACTCGGCCAACGGCTGGTAGACCGCGCGCAGCCGTTCGAGCTCGTCGGCGCTGACGTTCTCCAGGGTGAAGTCCAGCATGAGGCGAAACTAGAACACGTTCACTTCGGGCGCAGTGGTGGGGTGGATGTGGCTACTTCACCGGGCGTACCTGCTGGTCCTCGGCGAGTAACTCGCCGATCACACCGGCGAGTTGTCCATACGGGCCTTCGCGTCCGCTGGACGACCGGAACACCAGTCCGATGCGACGGCCGGGCCGGGGGGTGGCGAAGTGGGCCAGGGCCAGGCGGCTGCGCACGCTCTCGACGGCCACCGCGCTCTGCGGAATCAGCGTCACGCCCAGCCCACCGGCGACGCACTGCACCGCGGTGGCCAGCGACGCCGCCCGGGTGTTGGCCAGCTCGGCGTGCACACCGGCCGAGCGGCAGACATCCAGCGCCTGATCCCGCAGGCAATGTCCCTCATCGAGCAGCAGCAACGGCAGCTCGGCCAGCGCGGCCGGCGACACCCGCCGCTTCCCGGACAGCGGGTGGCCAGGCGGCAGCGCCAGCACGAAATCTTCGTCGTAGATCGCGATCTCGGTCATGCCGCTGGCCTCGGCCGGCAACGCGATCAGTGCCGCGTCCACCGACCCCTCGCGCAGCCCGGTCAGCAGTCGTTCGGTCTGATCCTCGATCACCCGCAGCGTCAGCCGCGGTAGTCGATCGGCCAGCCCGGCGAGCAATGTCGGTAGGACGTAGGGTGCCACCGTCGGGATCAGGCCCAGCCGGATGGTGCCCTGCAGCGGATCGGCCGACCCTGCCGCAGCGGCGGTGAACGCCGTCGCGGCCTCGATCACGGCTTGGGCCTGTGGCAATAGCGCGCTGCCTTCGGTCGTCAAGAACACGCGACGCGTGGAACGCTCCACCAGCTGTACCCCGAGGCCGGTCTCCAGGGCTGACAGCGCCTGCGAGAGCGTCGACTGACTGACGCCGAGAGTTGTTGCAGCACTGCCGAAGTGCTGCCTCTCGGCCACCGCGACAAACGCTCGGAGTCCGGCGATCGTCGGCTGATAACTCTTATCGGTCATACCTATCAGTGTAGTGGGAAAGATCACCTTTCATTCAAAGTGTGGTTCCGGCAGGATGAAGACAGCTGAAATCTTGACTAAATCCAATTTGAGTGGAGGACCGACATGGCATTGCTGACCATCGGCGACCAGTTCCCGACCTACCGGCTGACGGCGCTGATCGGCGGAGACCTGTCGAAGGTCGACGCGCAACAGCCCGAGGACTATTTCACCACGATCTCCAGCGGTGACTTCGAGGGCAAGTGGCGGGTCGTCTTCTTCTGGCCGAAGGACTTCACCTTCGTCTGCCCGACCGAAATCGCCGCGTTCGGCAAGCTGAATGACGAGTTCATCGATCGCGACACCCAGGTGCTCGGAGTCTCGGTGGACAGCGAGTTCGTGCACTTTCAGTGGCGCGCCCAGCACGAAGACCTGAAAAAACTCCCGTTCCCGATGCTTTCGGACCTCAAGCGGGAGCTGGTCGAGGCCACCGGCGCGCTCAACGCCGACGGTGTCGCCGACCGTGTCACCTACATCGTCGACCCTAACAACGAGATTCAATTCGTCTCGGTGACCGCCGGCTCGGTGGGCCGCAACGTTGACGAGGTGTTGCGCGTGCTCGACGCTCTGCAGTCCGACGAGCTGTGCGCATGCAACTGGAAAAAGGGCGACCCCACGCTCGATGCCGGCGAGTTGCTCAAGGCATCGGCCTGATCGTGAGCCGCGCCGCCGACGATGCAGAGCGAAGCGATGAGAAGGAGGGGCGCCAGTGAGCGTCGACAATCTGAAAGAAGCCCTACCCGATTACGCCAAGGATCTCAAGCTCAACCTCGGCTCGATCAGCCGAAGCACTGTGCTCACCGCCGAGCAGCTGTGGGGCACGCTGCTGGCGAGCGCCGCGGCCACGCGAAACACTCAGGTGCTGGCCGAGATCGGTGCCGAAGCAGCTGACGAACTGTCCGCCGAGGCGTACCAGGCAGCCCTGGGTGCAGCGTCGATCATGGGCATGAACAACGTCTTCTACCGCGGTCGTGGCTTCCTCAACGGCAAGTACGACGACCTGCGTCCGGGGTTGCGGATGAACATCATCGGCAACCCGGGTGTGGACAAAGCCAACTTCGAGTTGTGGTCGTTCGCGGTGTCCTCGATCAACGGCTGCGGGCATTGCGTGACCGCTCACGAGCACGCCCTACGGGAGGCCGGCGTCGATCGCGAGGTGATCCTCGAGGCGCTTAAGGCGGCGGCGATCGTCACCGGCGTCGCCCAGGCGATCACCACCGCCGAAACGCTGGCGACAACCGGATAGCCTCTCGCCCGTACACTTCGGGCTTGTGGTCGTCTCTGCCGTCGATCTGCAGCATCTGCGACGCTGCGTCGAGCTCGCCCGCACCGCACTGGAGGCTGGACACGGCCCTTTCGGTGCGGTGCTGGTAGCTGGCGGCGGGCGGATTCTGTACGAGAACCACAACCGTGTGACCGATGCCGACCAAACGTTGCACGCCGAGACAGGCGTGATCCGATGGGCAGTGACGAATCTGGCTCCGGTGCAACGTGTTCGGACCACTTTGTACACGTCGTGCGAACACTGCCCGATGTGCGCGGCCGCACACGCGTGGGCCGGGTTGGGTCGCATCGTCTTCGCAACGTCGAATGCTGAGTTGACCGGCTGGCTGACCGACTGGCACGCGCCGCCGCCGCCGGTGGCCATGTTGCCGATTCGGACGGTGGCGCCGCGGTCCGTGGTCGACGGCCCGGCGCCCGAACTCGAGGATGAGATGAAAGCTCTGTACGAGGCCAGGTACCGGCGGTGAGCGAACCCGCTTGGGTCGAGCATGTGATCTGGTGGCATGTCTACCCGTTGGGCTTTGTGGGTGCGTTTCCGTCAGACACGGCACCGCAGGCACACGAGCACCGGCTGCGGCGCGTCGCCGAGTGGTTCGACCACGCGATCGCGCTGGGTGCCTCCGGAATCGCGCTCGGGCCGATCTTTGCGTCACGCACTCACGGCTACGACACCACCGACCACTACCGCATCGACCCACGACTCGGTGACGACGGCGATTTCGACTACCTGATCGCCCAGGCGCGTCAGCGGGGTTTGCGAGTGCTGCTCGACGGGGTGTTCAACCACGTCGGCACCGACTTCCCACGCTACCGCGAGGCGACACACGACGAAGCGGCCGCGCGCTGGTTCCGTGGCCGGCCAGGCAGGTTCCACACCTTCGAGGGCCATGACGGTCTGCTCACGCTCAACCACGACAACCCCGAGGTCGCCGATTACACCGCCGACGTGATGGCGCACTGGCTGCAGCGCGGAGCTGACGGCTGGCGGTTGGACGCTGCTTATGCGGTGCCGCAACGTTTCTGGACGTCCGTTCTGCCGAGGGTCCGTCACGCGCATCCGGACGCGTGGTTCGTCGGTGAGCTGATTCACGGCGACTACGCCGCGGTGGTTCGCGAAACCGGGTTCGACTCGGCCACTCAGTACGAGCTGTGGAAAGCGATCTGGAGCGGACTCAACGACGGCAACTTCTTCGAGCTGGACCATGCCCTGCAACGTCACGCCGGGTTCATCGAAAGCTTTGCGCCGCTGACCTTCATCGGCAACCACGATGTCACCCGCATCGCCAGCCAGCTGGAGCGTCCCGAACACCTCGCCCACGCCCTTGTCGTCCTGATGACCGTGGGCGGTATTCCCAGCATCTACGCCGGCGACGAGTTTGGTTACCGCGGTGTCAAGGAGGAACGGTTCGGCGGCGACGACGCGGTTCGGCCCGAATTTGGTTCTCCTCCAGCACAACTAGATGAGCGCGGCGTCGATATCTGGTCGCTGCACCAATATCTGCTCGGTCTGCGCAGACGGCATCCGTGGCTGTACGCCGCGTCGACCTCTGCGCTGCGATTGGAGAACCGGCAGTACGTGTACCAGACTCGACACGGCGACGAAGCGCTTATCGTGGCGCTCAACATCGACGAGACTCCGCTGCGCGTCCGGCTGAAACCGGCCCCGGCGGAGGTGATTGCCGGCAGCGGAGCCCCGCCGCATGAGGTGGTGGACACGGTGACGGTCGAGCCGCATGGTTGGCGGATCCTGCGCCCGGTCTAACCCAGAGGCTGCAGCGTCAGCGGGTCTAGCCGTCCGTCGTAGTAGCGCGCTTTGTCGAGTGATGAGATCGCATACCGGGCCGCGGTAGCGCTGCTGCCCAGGCCGACGCGTCGACGAAACGCTGCAGATCGAACGGGTCGCTTGCGAATTCGAAATGACCTACGGTGGCACAGTGGTCACACGGCGGATGCCGAAAGCGCGCGACCTCGCGCCGCTGATCCGTTTTCGCAAGCCGCGGCTCGATCGCGTTCAGCGCCGGCTCGAGGATGCGCAGACCATCGATGATCTACGGCGTCTGGCGAAGCGCCGAACACCGCGGGCCGCTTTCGACTACACCGACGGTGCGGCCGAAGACGAGATATCGCTCGAGCGGGCCCGACAAGCGTTTCGTGACATCGAGTTTCACCCGACCATCCTGCGCGACGTCAGCGATGTCCGAACCGATTGGCAGGTGCTGGGCGGACCGGTCGCCTTGCCGTTCGCGATCGCTCCGACGGGCTTCACGCGGCTGATGCACACCGACGGCGAACTCGCCGGGGTGCGGGTGGCCGCGGCGACGGGCATCCCGTTTTCACTGTCGACGTTGGGTACCGCGTCGATCGAGGACATGGCAGCCGCTGCGCCACAGGGCCGCAAGTGGTTTCAGCTGTACATGTGGCGGGACCGGGAGCGGTCGATGGCGCTGGTGAAGCGGGCCGCAGACGCGGGTTTCGATACCCTGCTGGCCACCGTCGACGTCCCGGTCTCGGGCGCGCGGCTGCGCGATGTCCGCAACGGAATGTCGATTCCTCCGGCGTTGACGCTGCGCACCGCGCTCGACGCCGCGCTGCGGCCGCGCTGGTGGATCGACCTGTTGACCACCGAGCCGCTGTCGTTCGCGTCGCTGGATCGCTGGTCGGGCACGGTTGGTCAGTATCTGGACACGATGTTCGACCCCAGCCTGACCTTCGACGACCTGGCGTGGATCACATCCCAGTGGCCGGGCAAGCTCGTCGTCAAGGGCATCCAGACTCTCGATGATGCGCGCGCCGTGGTGGACCTCGGTGTCGATGGCATCGTGTTGTCCAATCATGGCGGCCGCCAACTGGATCGGGCACCGGTGCCGTTCCACTTACTGCCAACTGTGGCGCGCGAACTCGGAGCCGATACCGAAATCCTGGTCGACACCGGCATCATGTCTGGTGCCGACATCGTCGCCGCGGTCGCGCTGGGCGCGCGTACCACCCTGATCGGTCGCGCCTACCTGTACGGGCTGATGGCCGGCGGCCATGCGGGTGTCCGCCGCGCCGTCGACATCCTGTCCGCGCAGCTGATCCGCACCATGAAACTGCTCGGGGTCACGTGCCTCGAGGAGCTCACGCCCGCGCATGTGACGCAGCTCCGACGGCTAGTGCCCGTGGACCGGCCGGTCTGAGCGCCCCCAACAGCGTCGACGCTTGCCCGTTGAGCTGGTTTTCAGGTCAACCCCACCAAGGTCTGGCGAGGCGACTCGGCAAAGTCATGGTCATTCAGACTGGCCAGATCACGCCAGGCGCGAATGGCGTGACCGGTGAACTCCGCTATCCGATCTGCGGTGTTCCTGTCTCCAGACGCCAGCGCATGTGCATTCTCCGCATGAGCGACCACCCGATCCAGGGACGTGAGAAGTTCACCGTCAACGAACCTGGTCGACTCGAAAGCGGCTCGTACAGCACGACTTCCGGCGCCGCTCAGCTTCGCGGCCGCCTCGAGGGCTGCCCGGGCGGCCGCATCCCAGTCGGCCACCGGTGCCATCTCCCCCGTCGCCGCAGCCCGATGCAAGCCAGCGATGTCGCGGATCGCGGCGTGCGCGGTGATCTTGGCGTACCGCAACATTCCCCATTCCGGGTTGGTCAACAGCTCGGCGACCCAGGCGTGCACCACCGTCTCGGGTACATCGGCAGTACCGACAGTCGGCCAGGCCAGGTCGAGGGCCAGCACGCTGTGCTCAGGTGACAGATAACCATCCGGACCCGCGAGCAAGTCATTGCTCGACTGGACCAGCAGGCTCAGTGGCCGCGCCGAGGTGGCAGGGAAGTCGGTCACGTGCTCGTCACCGTTGATGTAGGAGATCACGTTCATCGCGCACCCTTTATCGGTACCCGGCTGGTGCGATCCTCGAGCCAATCTCAGCGGATGGGTGATGCGGTCGAGGTCCATGTCGTCGGTTCCCTTCGCCTTCGATACCCGTTAAGACGAGCGAACGGGCCCGGTGGTTTCTCATCTGTCGTGTTGTAACCACTCGAAGACCTTGCTTATTGCGGCCGGTGCTGAAACCTGTTAGCAGGATCACTGGCCGTGAAGGCCGGGACAGCACACGCGAGGGACTGTCGACGCAGCCAGAATCGTTGTGGGACTGACTAGTTAGGCCGGACTCGCTGACTTTCGAGACGTGGCGCTGCGCAGGATGATGTCGACGGCCGCGGCGATCACGTCGTCTTCCGGCACTGTGCCGAACATGATCGACGGACACGCCACCACACCGGTGAGCATCGAGAGGGCGGCCTCGAGTTCGGCGCCGCCGAGGAATTCCGCGAGCATGGCGCGCATCTGGCTCTGGCCGGAATTGTTGATTTTGTCGCGGATCTCGCGCATCTCGTCGACCGATGCCCACTGGGCCATCCCGGTCAGGATGAGGTCAAGACGCATCTCAGTGATGCCCCCGCGGAAAGCCGCGAGCTCGCCGATGATGTCGTTTCGCAGGTCTCCACTTCGTTCGTGGTGCGGTAGTTCGCCCAGCGCATCCACCGCGAGCACGATCAGATCCACCCGCGACGGCCAGTGGGTATACAGCGTCGTTTTGGAGTAGCCGGCCAGTTCAGCGACCCGCGCGTGGGTCACGGCATCGGAACCTTCATCGGTCAGCACTTCGAGCGCTGCGCGCGCGACATCTGCACGGGTGCGAGCCACCCGCACGTCTTCACCGGTGCCGGGCGCTTTATCGCCCGTGTCAGGTGTCATCTGTGCACTCCGCCTTTGCGCTCGCCTTGCCTGAGTTGAGCCGCCTCAGAGAAGTTAGCCGATACAGACCTTATTTCAATAATGGAAGATCCCGTCACTAGTGTACGTTTAGACCAGTAGTGTACCGGGAAGTGGTTACCGCACGGGTTGGCCAGAAGGCCCGCCTCCGCCGGATTGCCCATTTCATGAAAAGGAACTCCATGTCCGCCATCCTTTTTGGTTCGATCAGCACGCTCGTCGACACCTCGGAGCTGCAGCGCCGCGCGTTCAACGAAGCATTCGAAGCCCACGGCCTGGACTGGCAGTGGTCGCAGCCCGACTACGTGGCGATGCTCGACTCCAACGGCGGCGCACAGCGAATCGCCGACTACGCAGAGTCCCGTGGCGACGACGTCGACGCCGAGGCGGTGCACGCGACGAAGTCGCACATCTTCCAGGAGTTGCTGGCAACGGCCGGTCTGAAGCCGCGACCCGGTGTGCTCGCGACGGTCAACGAGGCCAAACAGCGCGACATCAAACTCGGCTTCGTCACCACGACCTCGCCGGAGAACGTTTCCGCGCTGCTGGAAGCGTTGAGCCCGGACATCGACGCCGACACATTCGACGTGATCGTGGACCGCGATTCGGTGGACAGTCCCAAACCGGACGCCGCGTCGTATCTGTTCGCTCTGGAGCAGCTCGGCGAGGACGCTGACACCGCTGTCGCCATCGAAGACAACGTCGGCGGAGTCGCCGCAGCCACAGCCGCCGGCGTCACATGTGTCGCCTTCCCGAACGAGAACACCGTGGACGGCGATTTCGCCGCAGCGGCGAAGATCGTCGATTCCCTGGACGCCGGGCAACTGGTCGGCCTCGCCGGATAACCGCACTGCCAGCGCCGATTCCCACCCTTCCCCAGCAGCAAGGACATTGTCATGAGTGATCTGCAAGCGCGAGTCATCAACGGTCCCCGAGCTTTTCACATCGAGGGCTACGAAAAAATCGAATACGACCTGGTGTACGTCGACGGCGTCTTCGGGCCGGACAGTCGTGAACTGGCCGACACCTACCGTCCGTACGGTCGAGCCCTGATGGTCGTCGACGAAACCGTGTACGACCTGTACGGCGACGACATTCACAGCTACTTCGAGCGGCACGGTATCGAGCTCACGGTGATGCCGGTTCAGATTCGGGAGACCGCGAAATCACTGGAAACCTTTGAAAGAATTGTCACGAAGTTCAACGACTACGGACTGGTGCGCACCGAGCCCGTGCTGGTCGTCGGCGGCGGATTGATCACCGATGTCGCGGGATTCGCGTGTGCCAGCTATCGCCGCAACACGCCCTACATCCGCATTCCGACCACGCTGATCGGCCTCATCGACGCCAGCGTGTCCATCAAGGTCGCCGTCAATCACGGTAAGCACAAGAATCGACTGGGCGCCTACCACGCGTCGCAGAAGGTTCTCCTGGACTTC
This sequence comes from uncultured Actinomycetota bacterium, assembly GCA_963824335.1. Taxonomy (GTDB): domain Bacteria; phylum Actinomycetota; class Actinomycetes; order Mycobacteriales; family Mycobacteriaceae; genus Mycobacterium. The sequence continues at coordinate 126,434 of CAWGPB010000031.1, read as the reverse complement.
TCCTTTCTCAAGACACTTCCGGAGGACCAGGTCCGCAACGGGATGGCCGAGCTGATCAAGATCTCGGTGGTCGGTAACGCCGAAATCTTCCAGCTGCTCGAGGAGCACGGTGTCGACCTGCTGCACACCAGGTTTGGGCATCTCAACGGGACGCCTGAGTTGCGTTCCGCCGGCGAACGTCTCACCCACCAAGCTATCGCCAGGATGCTCGAACTCGAGGCACCCAACCTGCACGAGATCGACCTCGACCGGGTCATCGCCTTCGGGCATACCTGGAGCCCCACCCTCGAGCTCACGCCGCCCGACCCGTTCTTCCACGGACACGCCATCAACATCGATATGGCGTTGTCGACAACGCTGGCGGAACAGCGGGGCATCCTGTCGGTCGACGAGCGCGACCGGGTGCTCGGATTGATGAGCGACCTGGGCCTTGCGCTGGACAGCGAACATCTGACACCGGAGCTGCTCAGCGAAGCCACCACCGCCATCTTGAGGACTCGCGATGGCATTCTGCGGGCGGCCGTGCCGGCGCCGATCGGCGAATGTCTATTCCTCAATGACGTGACCGTCGAAGAACTCGCCGAAACCCTGGTGCTGCATCGAAAGGTCTGCCAGGGCTACCCGCGTGGCGGAGCTGGGATCGACATGTTCACCTCGACGACGTACGGCAGCTGTCATGCATGATGTGGTGCCGCTGCGGCCTATCCCGGGGACCTCGGCGCCGCGCACTCTGGTCCCCGGGCTGGGCGCCACTGCTGTGAAGTCGGTCGACCGGCGACCCGCCACCGCGGTCCGGACCCTGGCCACGTTGGTCGGCCTGCTGATCACGTTGCCGGTAGACGCACTCGTCGTCGGCGTCGCGCTCATCGGCCGCGGGCGGACCCCGGTGGCGGCTCCGCCCAACAGATCTTCTCGGACCGTGCTGATCACCGGCGGCAAGATGACCAAGGCGCTTCAACTCGCCCGATCCTTTCATCGCGCGGGCCACCGGGTGATCCTGACCGAGACGGCCAAATATCGGTTCACCGGTCACCGGTTCTCCCGGGCGGTCGATGCCTTTTACTGCGTTCCTGAGCCGGCCGATCCCGGCTATGACGCCGCGCTGTACGACATCGTCCGCTACGAAGCGGTGGACAACGTCATTCCGGTATCAAGTCCCGTCGCCAGCATCTACGACGCGCGGGCACGCTACACACTGGACAGCATCTGCGAGGTCATGCACGCCACCGAGGACGTGGTACGCATGCTCGACGACAAAGCTGAGTTCTCGAAAGTCGCAGTCGCTCTTGGACTTCGGGTGCCGAGCTGGGTGCGCATCACCGATCCGCGGCAGATTCTGAACTTCCGCTTCCCCGCGGGACGCAGCTATGTGCTGAAGCAGATCGCGTACAACCCCGTCGGCCGATTGGATGCACCGAGGCTTTCCAGACGAACGCCGCAGCGCAACGCGGCTCTGGCCCAGTGGCTGCCGATATCGGAGGAGAACCCTTGGATACTGCAGGAATTCATTGCAGGTCGTGAATACTGCACCCACGGCACCGCGATCAACGGCCGGCTACAGGTTCACGTCTGCTGCGAATCCTCCGCATCCCAACTCAACTACGCCATGGTCGACAAACCGGAGATTCTTTCCTGGGTCGAGGACTTTGTCGGCGCCCTGGGTGTCACGGGGCAGTTCTCATTCGATTTCATCGAGGCCGCGGACGGGACGGTCTACGCCATCGAATGCAATCCCCGGACCCACTCGGCGATTACGACGTTTCACAATCACCCGCAGCTGGCTGCGGCGTATCTCGAGGATGGGCATCCGGTGATCACGCCGCTCGACGGCGCCCGCCCGACCTACTGGATCTATCACGAGCTGTGGCGTCTGCTCACCCAACGCGGCCGCCGCGCCCGACTCAGTGCCATCGTGCGCGGCAAAGATGCCATCTTCGCGTGGTGGGATCCCTTGCCGTACCTCATGGTTCACCACCTCCAGATTCCGGCATTGTTGATCGACAACCTGATCAACCGCCGGGGCTGGTTGAAAATCGATTTCAACATCGGCAAGCTGGTCGAACCGGAAGGCGACTGAATGCCCTGCTCCGACGGGCCGCTGAGGCTCCTGCACCTGGTTGGCTCGGCAGTCGACGACTTCCGCGCCGATCTCTCCCGGCTGTATGCCGAGGCTTGTCTGAACGCACTGCGTCGATCGGCGAACTACGTCATGCACATTGCCTACGTCTCGCCCGACGGATCATGGCGATTCCCAGCGCAACTCAGTATTGACGCCATCGAAGAAGCCCCGGCACTGACGCTCGAGAAAGCTGTCGATCACATCCGGACGCTCGACGTCGACGCAATGATCCCGCAGATGTTCTGCATCCCCGGTATGACCAACTATCGGGCCTTGTTCGATGAGCTCGGCATCCCCTACCTGGGGAACCCAGCCGACGTCATGGCGGTCGGTGTCGACAAACACCAGGCTCGGTCGACGGTCGCGGCCGCCGGCGTCGCAGTGCCCGAAGCTCAGGTGCTCGGTCCCGGCGAGCGGCCCACGCTGCCATTTCCCGTCGTGGTCAAACCGATCGACGCCGACAACTCTGTCGCGGTGTCCCTCGCGCGTAATCCTGACGAGTACGACACCGCTGCCGACCTGGCGCTGGCTCACAGCAGCGCCGCACTGGTCGAGACGTACGTCGAGCTGGGTCGAGAAGTGCGCTGCGGCATCATCGTTCGCGACGGCGAACTGGTCTGTCTGCCGCTGGAAGAGTACGCGATGGATCCATTCAGCAAACCCATTCGCACCTCGGAGGACAAACTCGCGCGAACCGAGAACGGCGACTTGTATCTCGTCGCGAAAGACCGCTCCAGAGCGTGGATCGTCGTCGATGACGATCGTCTCACCCAACGGGTGTGGGCGGCCGCACGCCGCTGTCACCTCGCGCTGGGCTGCCGGCACTACAGCTTGTTCGACTTCCGGATCGACGCCGACGGTCAACCCTGGTTTCTGGAAGCCGGGCTCTATTGCTCGTATGCGCCCGGCAGCGTCATTGCCGTGATGGCGTCCGCCATCGGCATCACCGTGCCCGAACTGTTGGAGATCGGGCTCTCCGAGATGAAACGCGAAGGAAAGCCGTGCTTGACGTCACTCCGATGACCCCGATCGGTGCCCGGCTGACCGGGCTGCGGGTCGACACGCTCGACGCATCCACCGTCGCGCAAGTACGACACGTGCTCGCAGAGCACGGCGTGGTCGTTCTGCGCGGCCAGCATGCCGACGACGCGGGCTTCGTGCGTTTCCTCCGAAGTTTCGGGCCCACCATGTTCACTGCCGGGGAAACGCCGGTGCCCGGACATCCCGAACTCAACGTCGTCACCAATGTCCGCACGGGGAAGCGCCCGCAGTCGACGTTTCACACCGATACCAGTTACGTGCGTAACCCCCCGGCCTTCACCGCCTTACGGGCGGTCGCCGTGCCAGAGCGTGGCGGACAGACGCTGTTCACCAATCAATACGCCGCCTACGACACGTTGCCGGTTGACGTCCGACAGCAGTTGGAGGGCCGCGCGATCACCCACGTGGTGACCGGTCTACAGCTGGGCCCGGATGAGGAGACCTCGGCCTCGCATCCGGTCTTCAATGTTCACCCGATCTCGGGGCGCACCTATCTCTATCTCTCGGCACCGAAGCGCTGCGCGAAGGTCAGTGGCATCTCGTCAGAGCAGGCGGCTGGAACGGTTGACTTCCTGTTCGCGCATTCGACCCGGCCCGACAACGTGTATCGGCACGTCTGGTCGCCCGGGGACGTGGTGATGTGGGACAACCGTTGTGTCCTGCACCGCGCCGACCATACGGGCGTGCTCGGCGATCGCGTGATGCACCGCGGAATGGTTGCCGACGAGAGCCGGGAACAAATTGGATCCTGTCCAGGTTGAGCGCATCAGGCTTAACTTTGGAGGATTGATGACTGAAGCTAAATCAGTGCCGGTGTTGTTCGTCAGCGACCCGGTGGTGCTGCCCGGAATGGTCGTGCCGATCGCGTTGGACGACGCCGCCCGCGCCGCCGTCGACGCGGCGCGAGCCACCGAATCGGGCACGCTGCTGATCGCCCCCCGACTGGACGACCGCTACCCGTCCTACGGCGTTCTGGCGACGATCGTTCAGGTCGGTCGGATTCCCGGCGGCGGTACCGCCGCAGTCGTTCGCGGCGAGCGCCGCGCCCACATTGGCGCGGGTGCGAGCGGACCGGGTGCTGCCCTGTGGGTCGAGGTGACCGAGGTTACCGATCCCGAACCCACGGACGAAAATCGTAATCTCGCAACCGAATACAAGAAGCTTCTGCTGGCGATGCTGCAGCGCCGCGAGGCCTGGGAGCTTGTCGACGTGGTCAACAAGCTGACCGACCCGTCGGCCCTTGCGGACATGGCCGGGTACGCGTCGTATCTGACCGACGTGCAGAAGCGGCAGCTGCTGGAAACCGAAGATGTCGCCGAGCGGCTGCAAGCGCTGATCGACTGGACCAGCGATCATCTGGCCGAAGTCGAGGTCAACGACAAGATCGCCGGAGACGTTCGCGAAGGCATGGAAAAGCAGCAGAAGGAATTCCTGCTGCGCCAGCAACTCAACGCCGTCCGCAAGGAGCTGGGTGAGGGTGAGCCCGAGGGTTCCGATGACTACCGCGCCCGCGTCGAAGCGGCCGACCTGCCGGACAAGGTCCGTGAGGCGGCGCTGCGCGAGGTCGGCAAGCTGGAACGCTCCAGCGAGCAGAGCCCCGAAGGCGGGTGGATCCGCACCTGGCTCGACACCGTGCTCGACCTGCCGTGGAACACCCGCACCGAGGACTCGACCGACCTCAAGGCCGCCCGCGAGATCCTCGACGCTGATCACCACGGTTTGGACGACGTCAAGGACCGCATCGTCGAGTACCTGGCGGTGCGAGCCCGTCGTGCCCAACGAGGACTGCAGGTCGTCGGTGGTCGTGGCTCCGGCGCGGTGATGGTGCTGGCCGGCCCGCCCGGGGTCGGCAAGACCTCGCTCGGTGAGAGCGTTGCCCGCGCCCTGGGCCGCAAGTTCGTCCGTGTCGCTCTCGGTGGCGTGCGCGACGAGGCCGAGATCCGCGGCCACCGTCGCACCTACGTCGGTGCGCTGCCCGGCCGGATCGTGCGTGCGATCGGCGAGGCGGAATCGATGAATCCCGTTGTGCTACTTGATGAAATCGACAAGGTCGGCTCGGATTTCCGTGGCGACCCAAGTGCGGCGCTGCTCGAGGTTCTCGACCCTGCGCAGAACCACACCTTCCGCGACCACTATCTGGACCTAGATCTGGACCTGTCCGATGTGGTGTTCCTTGCGACGGCCAACGTGATAGAGAACATCCCGTCGGCGTTGCTGGACCGGATGGAGTTGGTGCAGATCGACGGCTACACCGAGGACGACAAAGTCGCCATCGCGCGCGACTTCTTGCTTCCTCGCCAACGGGACCGCGCCGGTCTGACTGATGACGAGGTCAGCGTGACCGAGGCCGCGCTGCGCAAGATTGCCGCCGACTACACCCGCGAGCCGGGCATGCGGCAGTTCGAACGACTGCTGGCCAAGGCGCTGCGCAAGGTCACCACCAAGATCGCTGATGTCGCGTTGACGATCGACGAGCCGGACCTGGTCGACTACCTGGGCCGACCGCGCTTCACTCCCGAGTCGGCCGAGCGCACGGCGGTGCCTGGCGTGGCGACCGGCCTGGCGGTGACCGGGCTGGGCGGCGATGTGCTCTACATCGAGGCAGGTGCCAACGACGGCGAGCCGGGATTGCAATTGACCGGTCAGCTGGGCGACGTGATGAAGGAGTCCGCGCAGATCGCGCTCTCTTACGTGCGGGCGCATGCAGCGGAGTTGGGTGTCGACCCGGAAGCGCTGAACCGGCGGATCCACGTGCACGTGCCTGCCGGCGCCGTCCCGAAGGACGGGCCGTCGGCCGGGGTCACGATGGTCACCGCGCTGGTGTCGATGGCTACCGGACGACAGGTTCGCGCCGATGTCGGGATGACCGGCGAGGTGACGCTGAACGGTCGGGTGCTGCCGATCGGCGGCGTCAAGCAGAAGTTGCTGGCAGCGCAGCGGGCCGGACTCAAGACGGTGTTCATCCCGCAGCGCAACGAGCCCGACCTGGACGACGTTCCTGCCGAGGTGCTCGAAGCGGTGAACGTCAAGCCCATGACCGACGTCGCCGAGATCGTGGCGCTGGCACTCGAACCGCGTCAGGAGACGGTGACCGCTGCGGCGTGAGATCCGCTAACCTGCGGTGGTGCCCGATCCGGTTGGTCGTCGAGCCTGATGACCAACCGGATCGACCAGGATTGAGGCGGATACATGACGGCTTACCTCATCTCGATCTGCCGAGGCGTCTCCGATCGCAATCGGCTCGAGGACTATTGGGCTCATGCCGCCCCGACCTTCGAAGGCTTCGACGCCACACCGCTGGTTACCTACGCCCCGTTCGAGGTGCTCGAAGGTGACGCCACTGCGAAAGGCGTTGTGCTGGTTCAATTTCCCTCGATGGAAGTCGCCAGGCGCTGGTATTTCAGCGACGCATATCAACACGTTCAGCAGCGTCGTCGCGGGGCGGCGGAATTCGAATTAATTCTCGTCGACGGCGAGCTGGTACCCGCCGTCGAACGCCTACCGGACATCGGCTGAACGCATGAGTTACGACGCCGACCTCGCCGATCGCATTCGCGAGCTACTGGGTCCGATACGCGGTGTCGACGAGAAGCGGATGTTCGGCGGCCTGGCGTTTCTGATCAACGGCAACATGTCGGTGGCCGTCAGCAAGCAGGGCGGCCTGATGGTGCGGGTACCACGGGAAGACACCGAAAAGCTGCTGGCGCGAGCCCATGTCAACCCGATGGTGATGGCCGGCCGTGAAGTCCGCGGATGGATCCGTGTCGAGGCCGACGGCGTGAAAACCACACGGCAGCTGACGGACTGGGTGACTCGCGGGGCCGACTACGCGCGCGGGCTGCCACCCAAATAGCCATCACGTTTGCGAAGCCCGAGGACGGGTACGCCGTAACTCATGGCGTCGGATTCGAATACATTTGTCATCGTCGGCGGCGGGCTCGGCGGAGCCAAGGCGGCCGAAGCGTTGCGCGAGCGAGGCTTCGAGGGAAAAGTCGTGCTGATCGCGGCTGAGGAGCATCTGCCCTACGAGCGGCCACCGCTGTCCAAAGAATTTCTGGCAGGTAAGAAATCGCTCCGCGATTTCACCGTTCACGATGCAGAGTGGTACCGGCAGAACAAGATCGACCTGCGTACCAGCACCGAGGCGCTGGCGATAGATCCAACCGCGCACACCGTCACGCTCTCGGACGACACCAGCGTTCACTACGACAAACTGCTGCTGGCCACCGGATCGCGTTCACGTTGGTCGTCGATTCCCGGCGCCGACGCCACTGGAGTGCACTACCTGCGCACATTCGACGACGCCTCGAACCTGGACACCACGCTCAAAGAGGGAACCTCGCTGGCCGTGGTCGGCGCCGGGTGGATCGGGCTCGAGGTCGCGGCGAGCGCCCGCCAGCGTGGCGTCGACGTCACGGTGGTCGAAACGGCGAAGGTGCCCCTGAGCGGCGCGGTCGGCGAGGAAGTCGGCAAGGTATTCGCCCAGCTGCATCGCGATCACGGCGTGGATCTTCGCCTGGAGGCCGAGGTCGAAGAGGTCACCACCGAGGACGGCAAAGCCACCGGCCTGAAGTTGGGCGACGGGTCGACGATCACCGCCGACCGGGTGCTGATAGCTGTGGGCGCCCAGCCGAACATCGAATTGGCCGAGCAGGCCGGTTTGGCGACCGCGGACGGCGGCGTGCTCGTCGATTCATCGCTGCGGACCAGCTCCCCCGATATTTACGCCATCGGTGACATCGCCGCCGCCGAACATCCGTTGTTCGAAGAGCGGATCCGCACCGAACACTGGGCCAATGCGCTCAAGCAACCCGACGTCGCCGTGGCGGGCATGCTCGGCGAATCCGGTGAATACAAAGAGCTGCCTTACTTTTTCACTGATCAGTACGACCTGGGCATGGAATATGCCGGCCATGCGCCCGACTTTCAGCGGGTGGTATTTCGCGGCGACGTCAAGGGCCGGGAATTTGTGGCGTTCTGGCTCGATGCCGATAATCGGGTACTGGCCGGAATGAACGTCAATATCTGGGATGTCCTTGACGACATCAAGAACCTGATCCGGAATAAGGCCCCGGTGGATCCGGACAAGCTGGCCGATTCGCAGGTGTCGCTGGGTGACGTGCTCAGCTGATCGTGATGACGTCGGGCAGTCGCCGTCCTTGAAACCGCTCGCGCTCGGCGCGCCGACGTTTGATTCGCAGCCGGGCATCGGAGGGCAGCGTCACCACCTCGTCGCAGGTCAGGTAGAAGATCTCGCCGGCCACGTCGATCAGCTCGTGTGCGACGAACCGAGAACCTAGCTCGCGCAACGTCATTCGAAGCTCATGGGTGTACCGAATGGTGGTGTCGTACGCCGTTTCCCGAGAGGCGCGGGCGCTGGCCGCCAACCGTTCGGGCAGCTTCTCCGCGGGTGCGGCTGGCGACATCCGCTGTGGAAGCTCGGTCGCGGCCCGCCCCGCGGCGCCGACCAGGATCCCCGGATCGTCACCGATCATCAGGTTGGCCAGCTCGACCTCGCCCGGGCCGCGATGCCCGATCCCGCTGACTGCAGCGTCGAAGGCCGCGCCGACAGTCTGCGACTGGGCACCGATTCCGGCCAGATCGCCGTCGACAGCCAGGGCGCACAACCGCAGGTCGCCGCGGATCAGGCCTGCCAGCGACGAGATCTTGGCGGTGACGGCATCACTGTCCACCAAGGCGCCCATCCCGGCGATGGTGACGTGCACGCCGCGGCGCTCCACCGTCGCCGCCGTGACACCGCTGTCGATCAGCCACATCCCCGTCAGTGCCCAGCCCTGATGAATTCTGTCGCGCAGCAGCCGGGCGCGCGCCTGCAGCTGGGCATCGGACAGCGAATTCAGTTGCCCCGCAGCGAGTTGCTCTTCCGTCGCCGCCGCAAGGTATACCTGGGTGTCCGCCTTGAGGTGCCGCAGCAACGCCAACGCGCGTGTGACCACGACCGCCTTGGCAGTGGCAGATCCGATCAGCCCGCTCCGCGGCGGACGGCCCAGTGGAAACAGCGGGTCAACTCCTGAATTGCCCAGCGATGCCTGCACGACCTCGCCGAGATCCCAGCCGGGCAGCTGTTCTGCCGCGATGGCGCTGACAGAAACGCCGATGTAGGGGCGGTGACCGAACACCGCGACCGCCCTGCTTCCCCACTCCGCGGCAACGACATCGCCGCACGCCATGACCGAGCCCATCATCCGCGCCGCGGCGCGCAAGCCGGGGATCTGGACGTCGAGCGTCATCGGGGTCAACGGCCCCGGCAGCGTCTCGGCCAATGGATGAGCGCTGAACACTGGAAACCGCGGGTCGACCTGGTCGTCGAATTCCCCGACCTGCTCGTCCGCCGAGGCCGACCGCAACGGCATCCCGTCCAACGGCTCGATCGGAAGGCCGACTTCGACAGGCAGCGGTAGATGTCCCGGCAAGGCTGCCGCGCCGACGCCGTCGAACTTGCGGCTTACCAGTCCGCGCCCGGTGTCGGCGATGGCATCGGTTGTGGACCAGGCGAATTCGAATTGCCACGACTCCTGCAGCGCCCCGAGATCGAGGTCGGGTGCCAGCTGGGCCCAGCCCGGCATTCGCGTCCGCCGCGGGCGCGGGCCAGCTGATCGCAGCATGCTGCGCGCGGCCGCGACATCGATCGTGTCCGGACTCGCCAGGTCGACCATGCCGGTGCCGCTGGTGCCCACGGCGAGCACCAGAAATCGAAGCAGGTCGTCGAAATGCAGCACCCGTACCGGAGCGGCCGCAGACGTGCTGTTCAGCAGGCCGGCGACGGTACGGCAGATCATCCAGTCGAGCTGGCGGCCCACAAGCGGCGCTATCCGCACGACCAGACTCGGCGCCCAGCCGCTGGCCACCAGCGTCTCGGCCTGCGCGTAGAGCGTCGGCGCCCCCGCCGCGGCGGACACGTAGATCAATCGGGAACCGGCACGTGCGGCCGCATGCGCCACCCGGACCAGCCCGTCGATTCCGGCACTGCCGGGTACGCCGGGTTCGATCGGGGCTAAATGCAGGACCACATCGGCGGCGTCGGCCAGCCGTTGCAACACCGGGTCGACAAAGGATGCACCGACGAAGTCAACGTCGGGATGCAGGTTCGGGTGCGGGTGGGAGGCCACGCCGGTGACCGAATGGCCGGCGGCAACCAGTTGCCGGGCCACGGCACGCCCGAGCAGGCCGGTGACACCGGTCAACAGGATCCGCACGCGCGAGCACCTCCACGGCGTCTGGTCGATTGGAAGACAATAGTCGCGTGGGGCGGTTACAGATAGGTTTCAACTAACCCTGTTAACTCATTGCAACGTGGCGGAACCGTCGGTGTGGACGGTGACCTTTGCGCCCCCGATGTCTTCGCGCACAGTGGCCGCCGCCGCTGACGGATCGGTGATCAACGCCAGCGTGCGCCGTTCGTCTGGGGTCCGAACCGACAGGAAAGCCTTCTCGGGCTGACCGTCTCGGTCGAACGGTGTCGTCCAGGCTTCGACCGTGCCGACGCCTTCCCACTCCACCGCGGCCGTCCTGGTCGGCTCCCGATCTACCGCGGGTTGGACGTCCTCCCAACGGAATTCGGTCCGGGGCGGCTCGGTGCCGTACACGCCGAAACTGTGCTTGGTGAGGTAACCGCCGTTGGCGGTGATCAACCCGCGACGTCCGGGATTAGCGGTCAGCAGTGCAGCCATCGTCGCGATGGAATGGGCGACGTAGTTGTTCCACGGCCCGCCGGCAAAAGTCAGTCCACCGGTGACTGTCAGGGGCCGGGCCGGATCGTCAACCGGGAGCCCGAGTTCGGCGGCCGCGACCTGCACCGCGCAGGGGAAGCACGAATACAGGTCGACGTAGTCCATGTCGTCGATACCCAAGCCGGCCAGTTCCAGCGCCCGCCTGCCGCCGATCCGGATTGCCGGCGACTGGTGCAGTTCGGCCCGCTCGGCGATCGAATACGTGTCGTGCGCGTCGGTGCCCGCATACGGATAGACCCATCGATCGGTCGGGATGCCCAACCGGGTGGCGGCCTCTACCGACGTCAGGATCAACGCCGCACCCTGGTCGACCATGTTGTTGGAGTTCATCAGCTTGGTGTATGGCCAGCTGATCATCCGGTTCGACGGTCCCGGCTGTGAAATTTCTTCAGCGGTAACCGGTGTGCGAATCCAGGCATGCGGATTCCGCACCGCGACCTCGTTGAACCGCGACCACAATTCCGCGATGCGGTGGCGGTGGTCATCGACAGACTCCCCTGTGCTGACCCGCAGCGCCTGCTCGAACATCGGGTAGATGTACGCGGGGCGGTCCAGTTTGATGCGGATCTCGGCATCCCCGGCCATCGGCACGTTCTCGTCGCTGCCCTCGGGCTGCGGAATCGAGTTGTCCTGGTCGGTGGGGATCAGCCGCTGCCCGGCGGCGCGCAGTTGCGTTCGGGTTCGCCACATCTCGGCGCCGGCCACCAGGACCACGTCGGCGCGTCCCTGTTGGATGTCGGCGCACGCCCGGTTCACCAGTGTCTGTGGGACGTTGCCGCCGATACCGCTGTAGCGAGTGGTGAATTGGCCGGCACCGATGCGCTGCCCGAGCAGCAGCGCCGGGTCGCGGTAGTACACCGACAGCAGGTTGACCACCCGGATCGAGTCGATCGCCTCCAGCACATGCGCGTTGGCAGCTTCGCGCGCCGCGGCGGCCATCAGATCGACCGGTTCGAGGGTGTTCTCCTGAGCCGGTTCGCGGTGGTTCACCTGACCGTGGGCGACCAGCACCGGCGTTCTGGGGTTGAGGGGCATCACGCATGACCTTCCGCGGTATCAGTGGATGCAAACAGCACGCGAGCGTGGATCAGTTGGTCGGTTTCCTCGCTGCTCATGCCGAGGACCTTGTGGCAGATTTCCCGGGTGTGTTGGCCCGGTAGCGGTGCCGGACGCTGGGGCGCCGGCGGGATGTGCCGGAATGGCGCCGGGCCCGTCTCGGCGGCCAGCGGGTGATCGAACAGCGGATGACGCATGTCGCTGAACAACTTTCGCTCGCTCAGTTGCGGATCTTCCAGGATGTCTGGCGGGCGGTTCATCTGCCCGGCCGGGACGCCGGCCGATTGCAGAGCCTGGGCGACCTCATCTGGCGTGTGGACACGGGTCCACGTCGACACTCGCGCAACCAGCTCGCTCCGGTGCGCCAGTCGCGCCTCGCCGGTGGCGAACCGCGGGTCGTCAGCGAGCTCAGCAATCCCGAAAACCGCACTGGCCGAGTGCCAGTCGTCGTCGGAGCGGATCGAGATCGTACACCACTCATCGTCGCCCGCACACGGCAGAACCTCGTGGAGGCTGGTGTCGTCTACCAATTCGGCGTCGTCTTCGCCGCGTGCCGCGTCCGTGACGTAGTGCGCGTCTAGTTGGTTGACGACCGCCTCCGCCTGCGAGACGTGCACACGGGCCCCGGCGCCGGTGCGGTCGCGATGGATCAGCGCGGCCAGTGCGCCGATCGCGGTGATCCGTCCGACCACGTGATCGGGAAAGACGGTCGTGGCGTCGTAAAACCGGTGCCGGGAGCCGGAGTCGTCCGGGTGCTGGTGCTGGTCAGTCCAGAGCTTGCTGACGCCCGCGGTGGCACGCACCAGCGGGCCGTACCCCAGCCGATTGCTCCACGGCCCACGGTCGCCGAAGGCACTGCTTTCGGCCAGTACCACGCGGCGATTCAACGACCGCAGGGTCTCGTATGGAAAGCCCAGTGCGGCAAGAGTTCCCGGTTTGAAGTTAGCGAACACCGCATCGGCTTCAGCGACGAGTCGGCCGAATACCTGCTTGCCGGCGGTGTTGCGCAGGTCTACACCGAAGGCCAGATTGTTGCGATGCGTCCACGCGAAGGACTCGCTCATGGCTTCGCCGACACGGGCCTGTCGCAGCCCGTCCGGGTAGGCCGTGTTCTCTACCTTGATCACCTCGGCGCCCAGATCGCCGAACAGCCGGCTGAGCTCGCCGCCGGCGACGATGATGCCGAGGTCGATGATGCGCAGCCCGTCGAACGGGCGCGGCCCAGATTTCGCCGGCGCCGCGATCGTCGTCGCCGCGGCGTTCCATTGCGCTTCGTGTGCACCCGCCCGCGGTGCGGGTGTGCGGAAACCGATGTGCTGGCCGTTGACCGAGTAGTAGCCCGTCGGGATGGTGCTGCGCATGCCGGGGACAAGCTCGGCGTCGGCGACCGCACCGACGGATTGGAAGTGGTCGGACACCAGGATCTGCGCGGGATCCAGCACGGCGGATATCGGCACGCCGTGCGATTGTCCTTCTCTCACAAGTGCGTTCATAGTCTGGTCGGCGAACAGTCGCTGGACCAATACCCCGATCTGCGGCCAGGCCGCGAACCGCGCCGCAATGACGTCGTACTTCGGGTCCCGGAACTCTTCAGGTTCTCCCAGCCAGCGACGAAGCCCGTGCCACTGTCGTGGCGACATCACGCACAGCCGCACGTGGCCGTCCCGGCAGGCATAGATCGGATAGGCGTCCTGGTTCTTGGGGCGTCCGCGCCACCGGTCTGGCCGGCGGATGCCGGCCGCGGCCTGACCGTGCGCTCCGAACGCCGGATCGAGCGCCATCACGACGGCGTCGAAGCGGGAGAAATCGATGTAATCGCCTGTGCCACAACGTAATCTGTTGTAGTAGGCGACCAGGGCCGACCAGGTGGCCTGGACGGCGGCGGTGGCCGAGGCGATACCGTCGGGCGGCGATACCGGTGTGCCGGTGGTGGGACCGGACCGCGCCAACGCGCCCGACAACGCATAGAGCACCGGGTCGGTCGCCCGCCATGCCGCGCGGGGTCCGGTCCTGCCGAAGTCGGTGACCGACAACCCCACCAGTTGCGGGAACCGATCGGTGAGCTCTTCGCAGGAGGTTCCGTACGCAGCGGCCCGGCCGGGAAGTCCACTGTCGACGACGATGTCGGCACTGCCGGCGAGTTCCATCAGCCGTTCGCGGTCGCCTGGGTCGGTCGGGTCGAGCACCGCGCTGCGCTTGTTCGCGTTGTGCAGCGCGAAGCGCACGCCGATGCCCCGCAGCGTAGGTCGACTCGTCCGTGCCGGGCTGCCGCCGGGCGGCTCCACCTTCAGGACGTCGGCACCGAGATCGGCCAGTATCCGGGTGACGGCGTCGCCGTCGTCGTCGCACAGGTCGAGCACCCGCAGCGACGCCAACAGCCCCTGCGGTGCGCCGTCGTCGAGCCCCTTCTCGGGCGGCACGGCGTTGTCAGGCATAAGGGGAGCGTAGTTGGCAGGTGTCAACTTGAGTCATCTGCCTCGGCGTCATCGGTAGCCTGGTGAGATGTCAGGCTTCGAGAGCGTCGCTGCGGAACCGCATCCGCTGTTTGCGCAACTCTCAGCGCTGCAACAGTTCCGGATCCACGTCGACGTCGCGCTCGTGGTGGTCGTGCTGACTCTGACCAATCTGATCGCGCACTTCACTACCCCGTGGGCCAGCATCGTGACGGTCCCGGTTGCCGCGATCGGCTTGGTCGCATGGTTGCGGGTCAACGGTCTGGGCTGGGCTGAACTCGGTCTGGGCCGCGAGCATTGGAAGTCGGGCGCCGCGTACGCCGCGGGCGCCATCGCCTCGGTGATGGCGGTGATCGCGGTGGGTGCGCTGTTGCCGCTGACCCGGCCGATGTTCATGAACCAGCACTACGCAACGATCTCCGGCGCGCTGATGGCGTCGATGATCATCATCCCGCTGCAAACCGTCATCCCTGAGGAGTTGGCCTTCCGCGGCGTGCTGCATGGTGCTTTGAACCGCGCGTGGGGTTTTCGTGGTGTGGCGCTGGTCGGCTCGCTGCTGTTCGGGCTGTGGCATATCGCGACGTCACTGGGACTGACAAGCAGCAACGTCGGGTTCACCCGGCTCTTCGGCGGCGGAGTCGTCGGCATGGCGGCAGGGGTGGTGTTGGCAGTGGTCGCGACCGCAGCGGCCGGCTTCGTCTTCAGTTGGCTGCGACGACGCAGCGGCAGTCTGCTTGCGCCGATCGCGCTGCACTGGGCGCTCAACGGAATGGGGGCTCTGGCCGCCGCCGTGGTCTGGCAGCTGTCCCGCTGAGGAGCCGCTAGCTTCGCGACTTGACCGCCTTGTAGATGAACAACAGCAGCACGGACCCGACAAGCGCACCCAGGAACGAGTGGTTGATCGGCGGGGTCACAGTGAATTGGTGCGGCGGGAAGACCACGCTGCCCAACGTCCCGCCGACGTAGGCGCCCACGATGCCGAGCAGAGATGTTGCGATCAACCCCAGCGGCTGACTACCGGGAACGATCAGTCGTGCGACAAGGCCGACGATGAGGCCGAGGATGAGCATCCAGATGATGTGCAGAATCACGACCGGCTCCTAGCGTATTGATTTGTATGTAGCCCACTGCCGGACTGTTTTCGGTGTACCTCGTCAGCCTAACGAGCCAAGCGCCCGGTAGGGAAAGTTAGGCACATTCGGGTTAGGTCGACACCGTGCCGGGAGCCGGTGCCGCACCGTTGCCGCCGGCAGGCTGCCCAGGAGGTGGCGGCGCGGCAGGCGCCGGAGCGCCCGGAGCAGGTGCGGGTGCCGGAGCCGGTGCGCCCGGTGCCGGAGCGCCCGGAGCCGGTGCCGGAGCAGGAGCGCCAGGAGGAGGCGCACCCGGAGCAGGCGCACCCGGCGCTGGTGCCGGGCCGGGAACCGCGCCCAGCGGTCGGACCGATTCGGCCAGCGCCTTCGCGCCTACCTTGTCGACCGGGTCGTTAGCGGTGCCCAGCCAGACCACGAAAAAGCGTGGGCTCGCCGCGCCCGCCGCGCCTGGCGGGCTGACCACGCCAGCCCAGATCTGGCCGTTCGGCTTGGTGGCGTCGCTGAACTTCACCTCGTAGTACGACGCTCCGCCCGCCGCACCGTTGGCGCCAAGCGGGATGGTCTCCTGGTTCACCCGGGTGCCGGGGTACGGCATGAAGAACTCACCCATGTCCGACGCCAGCCTGGCCGCGGCTTTTGCGTTGTCGGGTTCGGCGCTGGCGTACAACTTCTGATCCAACTTGCCGAGCACGACGCGGGTGTCGTTGGCGACCGGCGGTGGCTGACCGGGCGTCGGTGCACCGGAAATCTTGCTGAGCAGCGCCGAACCGTAGTCCAGGTGCGTCGCGTCGGACTCCACCCAGCCGGCGGGAAGGGCGTAGCTGAAGCCACCGACCGGGTTGTCGATCCGACCGGCGTTCGGGTCGACCGGGGGCGGGGGCGGCACATTGGGGTCTGCCGGCGGCGCCCCGAGCGGGGCAGCGGGCGGTGGAGGTACCGCTGGACCGCCGGGGCCCGGTCCCGCGTCTGGCGCGGCGGGAGGCCCAGGAGGCGGGATCGGAGCCGGCGCGGGCGCGCCCGGGGCGGGCGCCGCAGGGTTCGGCGGCGGCGCTGGCACCGGATCGGCACCGGCTGCCGCCGGCAATGCGAATGTGATCGCACCGGCACCGCCGATTGCCGCGATAACGCGCGTCATCCAGCGGTTTTTGGGCCGTGTCGAATATCGGTCCACCTGGTCCATGACCCAAAAACTACCGTGTTACACCCGTGACGCAAGTGTGAATAGCAGACGTTGCGGCCGCTTTTTCATCGGCCGCGGGCATGAGGGCCGGCCTAAACTTGCAGATCACCGCTTCGACCGATCCTCGCGGACGGTTCTGGTGACGATTGGCTAACGCCGGCGCCGCCGGGCGCGTCACCGCTCAGGGGCTCGCGAAGCCGGCCTGGCTCAGCACCTGCTGGCCCGTCGCACCGGTCACCAGGTCGACGAACTTCTGCGCCAGCGCTGATTGTGCTGCCTTCCTGAGGGCGACGATCGGATAGATGTTCACCGCGTTGGCCGACTCCGGAAATCTGATGGTGTCGACCCTGTCGCCCGCCTTGTGCGCATCGTTCATGTAGACCAGCCCGGCGTCGGCCGCGCCGTCAGTGACTCTGGCCAGCACCGCCGCTCCTATCGACTCCTCGCTGGCTGGATCGAAGTGCACGCCGGTGTCGTCCTCGATGTGCTGCACACCTGCCCCGCAGGGCGCCGACGCCTGGCACATCGCGACCCGCACGCCAGGCCGGGCGAGGTCGGCGAAGGACCGAATCTGCTTCGGGTCGCCCGGGGCGGTGACGATCACCAAGGTGTTGGACGCGAAGTTGACTGGATCGCTGCTCGTCAGGTCCGCTTTGACCACCGTGTCCATCTGGGCGCTGTCTGCCGAGGCGAAGACGTCGGCCTTGGCGCCCTGGGCCAACTTGTTGGCGAGTTCCGCGGAGGTCGCGAAGTCGAATTCTACTGTGGCCCCTGGGTTGTCGGTTTGGAACTTACCGGCAAGCAACGTGAAAGGCGGTTTGAGTGGAAGGGCGGCGAAGACCATGATCGAGGTGACCGATGCGTGACCCGACGACGAGTCCACCTCCGCCGGCCGCGGTTTCTGCCCGCAGCCGCTCAGGCCCATCGCCAGCGCCAGCGCCAGCAGCGCCCACACCCCGGGATAACGGGCGGTGCCCAGGCGAGATGTCACAGGGCCCAGCGTTGTCCAAACGGTGACCGCCTCGTGCCGGATTCGGAGTTTCATATCTAGCTACCGTCCAGTAACATAAGGAAACGTTAATGCCGTACACGCCCTGAAATGCCAGGGACCGGCGTTGCGGTGTGCCACCATCGAAGCATCGGAATACCGTTGCTCGAGGCGGAAGCCGCGGCTGCTCTTGACGGGCCGACACCTGGATTCAACGCTGAATACGAGGAGGTCATGGCGGTGGAAGTACTGGTCACCGGAGGCGACACCGAACTGGGTCGCGCCGTTGCTGAAGGATTTCACAACGACGGCCACACGGTCACACTGCTCGGCGCACGCCGGGACGACCTTGAGGTAGCCGCTAAGGAGATCGAAGCGGACGCGATCGTCTGCGACAACACCGACCCCGCCGCTCTGGCGGCGGTTCGCCACCTGTTCCCCCGTCACCTCGACACCATCGTCAACGTACCGGCGCCTCGCTGGGACTCCGGTGACCCGCGCGCCTACTCGATGTCCGACCTGGCGGCCGCCTGGCGCACGTCGTTGGACGACACGGTGCTGTCGGCGGTGCTGACCCTCGAAACGGTTGGCGACCACCTGCGATCGGGTGGCTCGATCATCAGTGTGGTGCCGGAGAACCCACGGCCGGGTAGCGCCGAGGCTGCGGTCAAGGCCGCTCTCGGCAGCTGGGTTGCCGGCCAGGCGACCGTGTTCGGCACCCGCGGTATCACCGTGAACGCCGTTGCCGCCGGACGTAGCGCTCAGCCCGGCTACGAGGGCCTGACCAGCGCGCCGCCGTCGGTTGCCGCCGAGGTCGCCCGGATGTCTGTGTTCTTGACCAGCCCGGCTGCCCGCCACATCACCGGGCAGACGCTGCACGTCAGCCACGGCGCATTGACGCAATTCGCCTAGCAAGTGCGGTAATTCGCTCAGCGCGTAATTCGCGGCAGCGACCTTCGCTGCCGCGCGTCGGTCACTAGGCTGGATTTTGTGACCATTCGACTTGGCTTTCAAATCCCCAACTTTTCCTACGGCACCGGCGTCGAACAACTTTTCCCCACCGTCATCGCGCAAGCACGCGAGGCCGAATCAGCAGGCTTTGACTCGGTTTTCGTGATGGACCACTTCTACCAACTGCCGATGCTCGGCTCCCCCGACCAACCGATGCTCGAGGCCTACACGGCCCTCGGAGCGCTGGCCACGGCGACCGAGCGAGTTCAGTTGGGCACCTTGGTGACGGGCAACACCTATCGCAATCCCACGCTGCTGGCCAAGGTCATCACCACCCTCGATGTGGTCAGTGCAGGGCGGGCGATCTTAGGGATCGGGACGGGCTGGTTCGAGCTCGAACACGACGAGCTCGGCTTCGAATTCGGCACCTTCACCGATCGGTTCAACCGGCTCGGCGAGGCGCTGGAGATCATCCTTCCGATGATCAAAGGTGAGCGACCGACCTTCGCCGGTAAGTGGTATCGCGCCGAGAATGCGTTGGCCAACCCGCGCTATCGCGATCACATCCCGCTGATGATCGGTGGTAGTGGGGAGAAGAAGACGATTCCCCTTGCGGCCCGGCACTTCGACCACCTCAACGTGATCGCCGGGTTCGATCAACTCGCAGGCAAGGTCGACGTCGTCCGAAAAAGCTGCGAGCAGATCGACCGCGACCCCGCCACGCTGGAGACGAGCATGCTGCTGACCGTGCTGCTCGACGACAACGTGAAGGCGGACCAGATTCCTGAGGAGATGGGCGGGCGCATGCTGGCCGGAAGCGCCGACTACATCGCCGAACAGGTCCAGGCCAAAGTTCTGGACGCCGGCATCGACGGCGTGATCATCAACATGCCGTTCTACACGCCCGGTGTCATCACCGCGGTCGCGGAGGTGCTGCGTCCCGTCGTCGGAGTTTGACCGCGCAGCGAGGTGCGTCACCCGCGACCCCGCGGGTGTGGGTCATCACACCGTCTGCGTCGAAAATTGCAGGTCCGGGCGACTACCGTATAGGTGAACCCAGTAACCGCTGAGGAGCGACCACGCCATGAACGACCTGCCCGCAGACATCGCAGTAAACCGTCGACACCGGGTGGTAGTCATCGGATCCGGCTTCGGTGGTTTGAACGCGGTGAAGAAGCTCAAGCGGGCCAATGTCGACATCAAATTGATCGCCCGCACCACCCACCACCTGTTTCAGCCGATGCTCTATCAAGTGGCGACCGGCATCGTCGCCGAAGGGGCGATCGCTCCCCCGACCCGGATGATCCTGCGGGGTCAACACAATGCCCAGGTTCTGCTCGGCGACGTCACGCATATCGACCTCCGCGGCAAGTTCGTCGTCTCGGAGTTGCTCGGTCACAGCTACGAAACCCCGTTTGACAGCCTGATCATCGCCGCCGGGGCTGGCCAGTCCTACTTCGGCAACGACCACTTCGCCGAGTACGCCCCCGGCATGAAGTCCATCGACGACGCCCTCGAATTGCGCGGTCGCATCATGAGCGCGTTCGAAGCGGCCGAGCGGTCCAATGATCCCGAGCGCCGTCAGAAGCTCCTGACGTTCACCGTGGTGGGCGCGGGACCGACCGGTGTCGAAATGGCCGGGCAGATCGCCGAACTCGCCGACTTCACGCTCAAAGGCGCCTACCGCCATATCGATTCGACTAAGGCGCGAGTCATCCTGCTCGACGCGGCGCCCGCGGTGCTGCCACCGATGGGCGAAAACCTCGGCAGGAAAGCCGCCGCGCGACTGGAGAAGATGGGCGTCGAAATCCAGCTCGGCGCGATGGTGACCGACGTCGACCGCGACGGCATCACGGTCAAGGATTCCGACGGCACCATCCGCCGCATCGAGTCGGCCTGCAAGGTGTGGTCGGCCGGGGTCTCTGCCAGCCCGCTGGGCCGCGACCTGGCCCGCCAATCGGGTGTCGAGCTCGACCGCGCGGGCCGGGTGAAGGTGTTGCCCGATCTGTCGATTCCCGGTCATCCCTACGTTTTCGTCGTCGGGGACATGGCCGCCGTCGACGGGGTTCCCGGGGTTGCGCAGGGTGCCATCCAGGGCGGTAAGTACGCCGCTGGCACGATCAAGGCCGAGTTGGCAGGTGCCGACCCGGCGCAGCGTGACCCGTTCCAGTACTTCGACAAGGGGTCGATGGCCGCGGTGTCGCGCTACTACGCGGTGGTCAAGATCGGTCCGCTCGAATTCGGTGGGATCATCGGCTGGTTCGCCTGGCTGCTGCTGCATTTGGTCTACCTGATCGGGTTCAAGAACAAGGTCACCACGGTCTTGTCGTGGGTTGTGACGTTCCTGAGCGGTCGGCGCGGCCAGTTGACGATCACCGAGCAGCAAGCCTTCGCCCGCACCCGACTCGAACAGCTAGCGGTGCTGGCGGCCGAGGCGCATCAAGGCGAAACGGCGAAGGCCGCCAGCTAGCGGGTCCGCTCAGCCGGCTTCGGCTTCGAGATTCTGCAGCCGCACCTGCCCGCGGGCCACCAGACGGTCGTCCGAGTTCACGATGGTGACCTGCCACAATTGCTGGCGTCGCCCGCGATGAATCGGAACCGCGGTCCCCTGGACCGTCCCGCTGCTGATCGCGCGCAGGAAGTCGGTGTTGTTGTTGACGCCGACGACCGCGCCACCCCCGTTGGCGGCTAACCAGGTGTAGGCGGCCACGCTGGCCAAGCTCTCCACCATCGAGCAGTAGACTCCGCCATGCACGATGCCCATGGGTTGTAGCAGCTTGGGCACGACGTCCAGGTGGGCGCGTGTCCGGTCAGGACTGATTTCGCTGAACCTCAGTCCTAATTCCTTGTCAAATGGCGCTTCTGGCATTGGCTCCATGGGTATGTATGTACACGCCCGGCAAACACGCGGGTCGTTCCGGGGTGTTGGACTTCAATGCAAGACTTATCGGCAACCGATACTGTGGGCCTGATTCAAAACCGCTGTGAGCCTGGCGGGTAGCCCTCACAACACCCAGAGCAACACCCATAGCTGGAAAGGAACACATGGTAGCGGCGACGACCGAGCCGGTGCGGTTGCCGCCCGGTCCCCGGACTCCGAAGCTGATCCAGACTGTCCAGTTCCTCGTGCAGAACCACGCCATGTTCGACAACATCTGCGAGCGCTACGGCAGCAAAGTCGTGAGCGTCAACCTGCCCCACAACGACCACGCGGTGGTGGTGAACGACCCTGCGCTGGCCAAAGAGCTGTTCAGCACTGGCACCGAGCTGATCCAGCGTCCGCCGTCGGGGAACGGGTCGATCGGTGGGGCGTTCGGGCCGGGATCGACGTTCAGCCTCGCCGGCGACGAGCACCGCGAGCGCCGCAAACTGTTGGCACCGCCGTTCCACGGCAAGCGGATGCGCAGCTACGAAACCATTATCGAAGAAGAGGTGGAGCGCGAGATCGCGACCTGGACGGAGGGCCAGGAGTTCGAAACGCTCGAGCCGATGCTGCGGATCACCGTCGGGGTGATCCTGCGTGCCGTGTTCGGCGCCGAAGGCGCGGCGCTGGAAGAGCTTCGGGAAACCGTCCCGGCGATGGTGACGCTCGGTTCCCTGCTCGTTGTCTGCCCGCCGATCGTGCGGCGCGATCTGGGGCCGTGGAGTCCGTGGGGGCGTTTCATGAAGCAGCGGCGGCGGTTCGACGCCGTCATCGCCTCGCTGATCGCCGAGGCGCGGGCCGATCCGGCCATCGAAGAGCGCAAAGATGTGCTCGCGTTGCTGTTGCAGGCCCGCTACGAAGACGGTGAGCCGATCACGGATGATCACATCACCGACGAGTTGCTCACCCTGCTTGGTTCCGGTCACGAGACGACGGCCTCGTCGCTGGCCTGGGCGTTGGAGCGGTTGAGCAGGCATCCGGATCTGTGTCAGCGGTTGGCCGACGAAGCCGACGTGGGCGGATCCGAATTGCGGCAGGCCACGATCTGGGAAGTGCAGCGCACCCGCCCGGTGCTCGACGGCACGACGCGCCGAACGAAGACCCGAATCCGGTTGGGCGAGTGGGTCCTTCCGGAGGGCACCAACATCATCATCAGCATCAAGCTGGCTCACGCCTCCGCAGGGGACTTCCCCGACCCGGAGGCGTTCAACCCGGACCGCTACATGGGCACCGCCGCCAAGCCGGTCGCGTGGATCCCGTTCGGGGGCGGCGTCAACCGTTGCGTCGGCGCCGCTTTCGCCAACTTGGAATCCGACGTCGTGCTGCGCATGCTGCTGCGCGAATTCCGTTTCGCGCCAACCGATGCGCCCGGCGAGAAGGCGTTCTGGCGTGGCGTCGCTACCGTGCCGGCGAAGGGTGGGCGGGCGACCGTGTACCGCCGCGCCGACAAGCCACCGCTCGATTCCGGCTCGCTGTCCGTGGTGGACCACGGCCGTGCGTAACGCACTGGCATACTTGCCGCTGTGACAGGCGGCCTGCGGCAATACGTGAAACCCCTCGGCAGTTATTCATGGTTCAAGCTGGCCATGAACAAGTACTGGTATCCCTTCGTCACCCGCAGGTGGGATCAGGACGACGTCGTCTTTCTCAACTGGGGCTACGAAGAGGACCCGCCGCTGGGTCTGCCGCTGTCCCCCGAGGACGAGAAGAATCGGTGGGGCATCCAGCTGTACTACCGCACCGCCACTCAAACTGACCTCACCGGCAAGAAAGTGCTGGAGCCCAGCTGCGGCCACGGTGGCGGCGCCGCGTACATCGTCAAGACGCTCCACCCCGCTTCCTACACCGGGCTCGACTTCAACCCCGACGGCGTCGCCTTCGCCAAGCGCCGCTATACGCTGCCCGGTCTGGATTTCGTGCACGGCGACGCGGAGAACCTTCCGTTCCCCGACGAGTCGTTCGACGCGGTGCTCAACGTCGAGGCCTCGCACGCCTACCCACACTTCGACCGCTTTCTCAAGGAGATGGTGCGGGTGCTACGCCCGGGCGGGCACTTCCTCTACGTCGACTTCCGCGGATTCCTCGAATATGACGAGTGGGACGCGGCGCTGGCTGCCCTCCCGCTGCGGATGGAGTCCAAGCGTGAGATCAACGCTGAGGTGTTGCGTGGCCTGGACAACAACTCAGGCCGCTACCTCGAATTGGTCGGTAGCCGGCTGCCGGTGTTCCTGCGGCCCTTCGGCAAGTTGTTCGCCGGCGCGCCAGACACCTTGATGTACAAGGAATTGCAGCGAGGACGCCTGTCATACCGGATGTACCACTTCATCAAAGACTGACGCGCAAACCGCGCGTCCCCCGGATACCAGCGAGCCCCGTGCGTCATGCACGGGGCTCGCCGTATCGAGAGACCGGGGGTCACTGCAGCC
The DNA here is from genome assembly GCA_963824335.1 of uncultured Actinomycetota bacterium. Lineage (GTDB taxonomy): Bacteria > Actinomycetota > Actinomycetes > Mycobacteriales > Mycobacteriaceae > Mycobacterium. Next base: position 102,455 of record CAWGPB010000031.1, on the reverse strand, counting down.
CTCAGGACACCGTCTCGGTCATGTATCGCTCGATGCAAGGAGCATAGGCAAGGCTGCCCTAATTTCGCAAGGGGTTGCCCGTGTCCGCGGCCGCACCGCCACCGCGCCGCGAACTGGCAGGCCGAAGCCGACCAACGCGTCGAGCACGGCCTGACCCCGCCGCATGGCGGCTAGTTCGTCGGTACCCGCCAGCTGCGGCACTTGAGTCGCGGACGCCACCACCATCGCGCCGACGGTGTGCCACATGGCCGCGATCGGCAACGCGCCACCGCTGACCATGTGCAGCTTGGCGAACAGGGGTTCCAGGGTGCGGTGGCAGCGGTGGGCCACCCAGGTCGTCAGCGCCGCCTCGCTCGGCAGCCGAACCACGCCGTCGCACATCGCGTCACCGACGCACGGGTCATCAGGAAGCACCCGCACCGTGGGGTCGACCACCCCGGCCCAGTCGATGACACCCTCGGAGTCGACGTGGACCCATAAATTCTCCAGCCCGGTGTCCCACGCTCTGGCTTCCAGCACTACGAGCGCAACCACGCGGCCGATCACGGTGTGGACCAGCGTTGCCGCCAATTGCTTTGCCGCGCTTCGGCGATCCATGTCGATCGCAGCCGCGTCGAACATGGTCTGCAACCGATCGGTGCTCAGTGCCGAGGTCAGCGGCCACCAGCGGCGAACCGACACATCGCCCAGCACCGCGACGCCGTAGACCCGTGGGCATTGCGGGTAGAGCTCGCGAAGCCGCCGGCTGGACTCGTGCAGCGGCAGCACGCGGTCAATGGTCATGGCTGCGATCAGCGGGTCGTCGATCAGTATCGTCACGTCCACCTCCTGTTGTAAGGTTAGCCTAACCATATGATCGACTTCGACTCTGTGGGGATCCTCACCCGAGCTCGACCGGCAGGCGCGCGCAACACCACTTTTGGCGGCGGTGGGCCGTGTCCGACAGGAGACGTACGACCGTGGGTAGTAAGCGCGAGTACGCTGACGACGTTGCCAAGGAGATGAGCAAAGATGGCTAAGCTGACGCGGCTCGGGGATCTCGAGCGCGCGGTGATGGATCACCTCTGGTCCACGCCCCAACCGCAGACCGTTCGTCAGGTACACGAAGCGCTTTCTGAACAGCGCGACCTGGCCTACACGACGGTGATGACCGTGCTGCAGCGACTGGCGAAAAAGAACCTGGTCTCGCAAATTCGCGACGACCGTGCGCACCGGTACCTCCCGGTCCACGGGCGCGACGAGCTGGTCGCCGGACTGATGGTCGACGCGCTCGACCAGGCCTCCGACACCGGAAGCCGCCACGGTGCCCTGGTGCACTTCGTCGAGCGCGTCGGCGCTGATGAGGCCGAGGCGCTGCGGCGAGCGCTCGACGAGTTGGAATCAGGTCATCGAGAATCGCAGCCTGGTGGCGCTCGACCCACTGACTGAGGGACACTGAGACAGTGTCTGGGCTGGCTTTCACCGTACTTGCGGTGATACTGGTCGGCCCGGTGCCTGTTCTGCTGGCCCGCTCGACGTGGCCTCTGCGAGCCCCGCGGGCAGCGATGGTGCTCTGGCAGGCGATTGCCGTCGCCGCGGTGCTGTCGGCGTTCAGTGCCGGCATCGCCATCGCCAGCCGATTGTTCGTCCCGGGAGCTAACGGGCGGCCGACTGCCAGTCCCGCCGCAGAGATCGGTCGGCTCGGCTGGCCGCTGTGGATTCTCGACGTCGCGGTCTTCGGGCTCACGCTGATGATCGGTGCCCGACTGTTGGTGGCCGTCGTCCGGGTCGGGGTCGCCAACCGCCGGCGGCGGGCCCATCACCGCATGCTGGTCGACCTGCTCGGCTTGTCGCCTGATGTGATGGCCGCGCGGGCCTGCGCTCGCGGCCGGGATCTGCGCGTGCTTGAAGTGGCGCAACCGCTGGCCTACTGTCTGCCCGGCGTGCGCAGGCGCGTCGTTGTCAGCGAAGGCACACTGGACTCGCTGACCGAAGACGAGGTCGCCGCGATCCTCAGCCACGAGCGCGCGCATCTGCGCGCCCGCCACGACCTGGTGCTCGAGGCCTTCACCGCGGCGCATGCCGCGTTCCCCCGATTCGTCCGCAGCGCAAGCGCTTTGGACGCCGTGCAACTGCTGGCTGAGCTATTGGCCGATGACGCCGCGGTCCGGGTTGCCGGCCCCGCTCCCCTGGCTCGCGCACTGGTTGCCTGCGCGTCGGGCCGCGCACCGATGGGCGCACTGGCCGCCGGTGGCGCGCATACCCTGCTGCGGGTCCGGCGGCTGTCCGGTAGCGGCAACAGCCTGTGGGTGTCAACGGCGGCCTACCTCGCGGCCGCGGCTGTGCTGATCGTGCCGACCATCGCGCTGGCGATCCCCTGGCTCACCGAACTGCACCGGCTGTTCACCGCCGCCTAACCCGGCAACCGACCACCCACCGCACTTCGGCGATACTTTGCAGAGGCCGGAATCCCGCTGTGCCACAGTGTTCGGTGCAGGGCCTTGGATGAAGTCACGAAATTGAGAGGCGCACACATGAGCTCGTCGGATTCAAAGACCGGGACCGCGCAGATCGGCGTCACCGGCTTGGCGGTGATGGGCTCGAATCTCGCCCGCAACTTCGCCAGTCACGGCTACACCGTCGCGCTGCACAACCGGTCGATCGCCAAGACCGACGCGCTGCTCAAAGAGCACGGTAGCGAGGGCAAATTCGTCCGGTCGGAGACCATCGAAGAATTCCTCGACGCGCTGGAGAAGCCGCGCCGGGTGATCATCATGGTCAAGGCCGGCGACCCGACCGACGCCGTCATCAACGAGCTGGCCGACGCGATGGAAGACGGCGACATCATCATCGACGGTGGCAACGCGCTCTACACCGACACCATCCGCCGCGAGAAGGCCATCAGCGAGCGAGGACTGCACTTCGTCGGCGCCGGCATCTCCGGCGGAGAAGAAGGCGCGCTCAAGGGGCCGTCGATCATGCCGGGCGGACCGGCCGAGTCGTACAAGTCGTTGGGCCCGTTGCTGGAGGAGATCTCCGCCCACGTCGACGGTGTGCCGTGCTGCACCCACATCGGTCCCGACGGCGCCGGGCACTTCGTCAAGATGGTGCACAACGGCATCGAATACTCCGACATGCAGCTCATCGGTGAGGCCTACCAGCTGCTGCGCGACGCGCTCGGCAAGACCGCGCCGGAGATCGCCGACGTGTTCGCCGAATGGAACAAAGGCGACCTGGACAGCTTCCTCATCGAGATCACCGCAGAGGTACTGCGCCAGACCGATGCCAAGACCGGCAAGCCACTCGTCGATGTCATCGTCGACGAGGCCGAGCAGAAGGGCACCGGGCGCTGGACGGTGAAGTCCGCGCTCGACCTCGGCGTGCCGGTGACCGGTATCGCCGAAGCGGTGTTCGCCCGAGCACTGTCGGGCTCGGTGGCCCAGCGCAAGGCAACCACCGGCTTGGCCTCCGGCGACTTGGGTCAAAAGCCAAGTGACGCAGAGCAGTTCGTCGACGACGTCAGCAAGGCGCTCTATGCGTCGAAGATCATCGCCTACGCTCAAGGCTTCAACCAGATCCAGGCCGGCAGCGCGGAATACGACTGGGGCATCACCCCAGGCGACATGGCCACCATCTGGCGCGGCGGATGCATCATCCGGGCCAAGTTCCTCAACCGGATCAAAGAGGCGTTCGACGAGGATCCCGACCTACCTACGCTGATCGCCGCACCGTATTTCCGCAGCGCGATCGAGGCGGCCGTCGACAGTTGGCGCCGCGTCGTGGTGACCGCCACCGAACTGGGTATCCCCATTCCGGGTTTTGCCTCGGCGCTGTCGTACTACGACGCCCTGCGTACCGAGCGACTGCCCGCCGCGCTCACCCAGGGCCTGCGGGACTTTTTCGGCGCACACACTTATGGACGGACTGATGAGGACCCGAGCAAGAAGTTCCACACCCTCTGGAGTGGCGACCGCAGCGAAGTACCTGCTTAGCGGGCTCTGATGAAGTTCCTGGACGGCCACCGCCCGGCGTACGACCTGACGTACGACGACGTCTTCATCGTGCCGAACCACTCGGATGTGGCGTCACGCTTCGACGTCGACTTGTCCACCGACGACGGCTCCGGCACCACGATCCCGGTGGTGGTGGCCAATATGACCGCGGTGGCGGGTCGGCGGATGGCCGAAACGGTAGCCCGCCGCGGCGGGATTGTCGTTCTGCCGCAGGATCTTCCGATCACCGCGGTGCAGCAGACCGTCGACTTCGTCAAGAGCCGAGACCTTGTGGTCGACACGCCGGTGACATTGGAGCCCGAACACTCGGTCTCCGACGCGCTGGCGCTGATCTCCAAGCGTGCGCACGGCGCCGCGGTCGTGACCTTCGAGGGACGGCCGATCGGCCTGATCACCGAACCATCCTGCGACGGGGTCGACCGGTTCGCCCGGGTTCGTGACATCGCGATCGCCGACTTCGTCACAGCCCCCGTCGGAACGAATCCGCGAGAAGTTTTCGACCTGCTCGAACACGCGTCGGTCGATGTCGCGGTGATGACCGCCGCCGACGGCACCCTCGCCGGCGTGCTGACCCGGACCGGTGCGATTCGCGCCGGGATATACTCCCCAGCCGTCGACCGGCAAGGCCGGCTGCGTATCGCCGCGGCGGTCGGCATCAATGGTGATGTGGTCGCCAAGGCGCAGGCGGTCGCCGAGGTCGGCGTCGACCTGATCGTCGTCGACACTGCCCACGGGCACCAGGTCAAGGCCTTGGACGCGATCAAGTCGATCGCGTCGCTGGACCTGGGTGTGCCGCTGGTCGCGGGCAACGTGGTGTCGGCGGACGGCACCCGCGACCTGGTAAGCGCCGGAGCCTCGATCATCAAGGTCGGGGTGGGCCCGGGGGCGATGTGCACCACCCGCATGATGACGGGTGTGGGCCGGCCCCAGTTCTCCGCGGTCCTCGAATGTGCCTCGGCGGCAAAGCAACTCGGTGCGCATGTGTGGGCCGATGGCGGCGTGCGGCACCCGCGCGACGTAGCGCTGGCGCTGGCCGCCGGCGCGTCCAACGTGATGATCGGATCGTGGTTCGCCGGCACCTACGAGTCCCCGGGCGACTTGATGCGCGACCGCGACAACAAGGCGTACAAGGAGAGCTACGGCATGGCCTCCAAGCGGGCGGTGGTGGCGCGCACGGCCGCGGACAGCGCCTTCGACCGCGCCCGCAAGGCACTGTTCGAAGAAGGCATCTCGACATCGCGGATGGCGCTGGACCCGGCCCGCGGGGGTGTCGAGGACCTGCTCGACCACATCACCTCCGGAGTTCGCAGCACCTGTACCTACGTCGGCGCGTCGACATTGGCTGAGTTGCACGAGCAGGTGGTTGTCGGCATCCAGTCCGCCGCGGGCTTCGCCGAGGGACATCCGCTGCCATTCGGGTGGTAGACCAGCCGGTTGCGGGCGTGTCGGCACGGCTGCGCGGACTCGGGCGCCGCCTTCCTTCGCTACCATCGGAGTTCACTCCATGAGTGGATACGTCGAAGAAAGGGTCCCCGTGCCGCAGGCACCCGCGCCAACTGGCGTGTGTGACGCCGACCCAGAGGAGCCTCCTTCTCGCGGAGTGATCGCGATCGCGGGCGGAGCCCGGGTGAAGCGGGTCACGACCGTTGGACCCGGAGTGATCGCGATCGCGGGCGGAGCCCGGGTGAAGCGGGTCACGACCGTTCGAGGGTGGCCTCGATGAATCTGCTCGTCACGCTGCTCAGCCTGCTGGCTATCGTGCTGCTCACGGCCGGCACCGCTCTTTTCGTCGCTGCCGAATTCTCCCTGACCACACTCGAACGCAGCACCGTCGAGGCCAACGCCCGTCGTGGCGGCCGTCGGGACCGATATGTGCAGCGCGCCCATCACAGCCTGTCGTTTCAGTTGTCCGGGGCGCAGCTGGGAATCTCGATCACGACCCTGGTCACCGGATACCTGACCGAGCCGTTGGTGGCTGAGCTGCCGCACCCGGCCATGGATGCACTCGGGGTGCCCGACCGGGTCGCCAACGCGGTGCTGACCTTCGTGTCGGTGCTGGTCGTCACGTCGCTGTCGATGATTTTCGGTGAGCTGGTCCCGAAAAACCTTGCGGTGGCCCATCCCCCGGCGACCGCGCGAGCCGTCGCCGGCGTGCAGTTGCTGTTCTCCTGGCTGATGACCGGGCCGATCCGGCTGACCAACGGCGTAGCCAACTGGATTCTGCGCAAGCTGGGCGTCGAGCCGGCCGAGGAGCTGCGGTCGGCTCGTTCGGCGCAGGAGCTGGTTTCGCTGGTGCGCACGTCGGCGCGCAGCGGCTCGCTGGATCCGGCGACCGCGGCGCTGTTGGATCGGTCGCTGCGGTTCGGTGAGCTGACCGCCGAGGAGTTGATGACCCCGCGATCGAAAATTGTTGCGCTGCAAGTGGATGACACCGTCGCCGATTTGGTGGAAGCTGCCGCTGAGAGCGGCTTTTCGCGGTTTCCGGTGGTCGACGGTGACCTCGACGAAACGGTCGGCATCGTGCACGTCAAACAGGTTTTCGGGGTGCCGGCGGCCGAGCGTGAGCTGATGCTGGTCACTGCCGTCGCGCAGCCCGTCGCGAAAGTGCCCTCCACGCTCGACGGCGACGCGCTGATGGGGCAGATTCGCGCCAACGATCTGCAGACCGCGATGGTCGTCGATGAGTACGGCGGCACCGCGGGAATGGTGACCGTCGAGGATCTGATCGAGGAGATCGTCGGTGACGTTCGCGACGAGCACGACGACACCGCACAGGATGTGGTGGCCGTCGACAGCGGGTGGCGGGTGTCCGGTCTGCTGCGCATCGACGAGGTCGCGACGGCGACCGGCTACCACGCTCCTGAGGGCGAATACGAGACGATCAGCGGGTTGGTGCTGCAACAGCTCGGGCGCATTCCGGTGATCGGCGACGAGGTGCAGCTGAGCGGGCACGAGCACGACGGCGTCCCACACGCCTCCTCATGGCGGGCCAGGGTGCTCCGGATGGACGGCCGCCGCATCGACCTGCTCGAGCTGAGCCAGCTGACGGATCGCGCCGATTCAAGTGTCGGGCGAGGCCGCTGATGAGCGACGTCTTCGAGCTACTGGCGGCGATCCTGCTGATCGGCGCGAACGCGTTTTTCGTGGCCGCGGAGTTCTCGTTGATCTCGGCGCGGCGGGATCGCCTCGAAGCACTGGCCGAGCAGGGCAGGCCGGGTGCGTTCACGGTGATCCGGGCCGGCGAGCAGTTACCGCTGATGTTCGCGGGTGCACAACTGGGCGTCACGCTGTCCTCGATCCTGCTCGGCAGGATCGGGGAACCGGCCGTCGCCGATCTGCTGCGACGCCCGTTCGGTCTGCTCGGCGCGTCTCCGGCTCTGCTGCACACCGCGTCGTTGCTGGTTGCACTGGGGATCGTGGTGACCCTGCACCTGCTGCTCGGCGAAATCGTCCCGAAGAACATCGCGATGGCCGGCCCAGAACGGGCGGCGATGCTTCTCATCCCGGTCTATCTGATCTATGCGCGCGCGGTGCGGCCCGTCGTCAATTTCTACAGCCGCTGCAACAGCGCAATCTTGCGGGCGCTGCGGGTCCGTGCCCGCGACGAACTCGACGTGACCGTCTCCACTGTCGAGCTGAGCGAGATGATCGCCGAGTCGGTGTCGGAGGGGCTGCTGGATCGCGAGGAGCACACCCGGCTCACCCGCGCGCTGCAGATCCGCAACCGGGCCGTCGCCGATGTGGCCGTTCCGGTCGCCGACATCCGTGCGGTGCCGGTGGCCGCGGCGGGCGCCGGCCCGACCGTTGACGCCGTCGAAAAGGCCTTGGCCGCAACGGGTTACTCGCGATTTCCGGTGGTCGGCGTCGACAACAGCTTCATCGGCTACCTGCATATCAAAGACGTGCTGTCGCTGGCAGGCGATCCGCAGGCCGTGATCGACCTGGCCAGAGTGCGGCCGCTACCCCGTGTCTCGGAGTCGCTGAGTGTCCCCGAGGCGCTGTCGCGGATGCGCCGCAGCAACAGCCACCTTGCGCTCGTCACCGCGCGCGACGGCGGCGCCGTGGTGGCGATGGTCGCGTTGGAGGATCTGGTGCGTGACCTGGTCGGCCTCGTGCGTGACGGGACAGGGCGTGCCTGACGCCACCGCCCACCGGCGCCGATGCGGTTCTCAACGGCCCGAGGAGAAGCCGGATCGATCTGCAACGCGATTGAATGCCGAGCTGTGGCTGGCCCGCGCCCGCGACTACGCCGCGCGTGTGGAGGGATTGGTTGCCCCGCACGCGAAGCGGGCTCAGGTCGGCGAGGCGCATCCGGTGTGGGACTTCCTGTTCAGTTACTACAGCCTGCGGCCGAGGCAGCTGCGCTGTTGGCATCCCGGCTACGGGGTGGTGCTCGCGGGCGACGACGCCATCCGCCGATACCGGGACCGCCGCGGCTACGCCGTCGACGCCTCCGGAGTCACCGTCAGCCGCGCGTTCCTGCTCAGCCGGCTGGAGACGATCGCGTTCGTGGCGCGGTTACTGCGGGCGACCGCTGCGCGGCCGGCTCAGTTCAGTTGCTTCGGGCTGCACGAATGGGCAATGGTCTATCGCAGCGGCGACGTCCGCCACGACCGCGTGCCGTTGCGCCTCGGTGCTGAGGGCACCGATACCGTGGTCGAAGCTGAGATCGCAGGGCCGTTGCGCTGCAGCCACTTTGACGCGTTCCGGTTTTTCACGCCCGAAGCGGCGCCGCGCAACGCGGGTTCGCTCAGCCGCGCGACGCAACAGGATTGGGAGCAGCCAGGCTGCCTTCACGCGAATATGGACCTCTACAAATGGTCCTACAAGTTGAGCCCGCTGATCGACTCCGAGATGCTGCTCGACTGCCTGGAACTGGCTGCGGCGGCGCGCGAGATCGACATGCGAGCCAGCCCGTATGACCTCAGCGGCTACGGATATACGCCGATCGCCGTCGAGGACGCGGCGGGCCGCGCCGAGTACGTGCGCTCCCAGAAAGCCATCGCCACCCGCGCCGAGCCGTTGCGGGCGGCGCTGCTGGCACGGTGTGACCTGCTGCTGAAGGTTGCCGATTACCAATAGTCAGGTAGTCGGCCGGTAGGCTGAGTTCTGATTTCGGTAGGCAAGTGCGGAGGAAAATGATGACAGATCGCGTGTCGGTGGGGAACCTGCGCGTCGCCCAGGTGCTGTATGACTTCGTCAACAACGAGGCTCTGCCCGGCACCGACATCGACCCCGACAGCTTCTGGGCCGGCGTAGACAAGGTCGTCACCGACCTGCAGCCGCAGAACCAGGACCTGTTGGCGCGACGCGACCAGCTGCAGGCGCAGATCGACAAGTACCACCGCCAGCACGTCATCGAGCCGCTGGACCCTGAGGCGTATCGCGAGTTCCTCACCGAAATCGGTTATCTGGAACCCGAACCCGCTGATTTCACCATCACCACCGCGGGCGTCGACGACGAGATCACCACGACGGCCGGGCCGCAGCTGGTGGTGCCCGTCCTCAATGCGCGGTTCGCGCTGAACGCCTCCAACGCCCGCTGGGGCTCGCTGTATGACGCGCTGTACGGCACCGACGTGATCCCGGAAGACGACGGCGCCGAGAAGGGCACCAGCTACAACCGGGTCCGCGGCGACAAGGTCATCGCCTATGCGCGCAAGTTCCTCGACGAGGCGGTCCCGCTGTCGTCCGGCTCATGGGCCGATATCACCGGGCTCAGCCTCGAGGACGGTCAGCTACAAGCCGCGACCGCCGACGGTCCGGTTGGCCTGGCCGACCCGGAGAAGTTCGTCGGCTACACCGGCGATCTCGGCTCCCCCGACTGGTCAGTGCTGCTGGTCAACCACGGATTGCACCTCGAAATCCTGATCGACCCCGAGTCGCCCGTCGGTAAGACCGACGCCGCCGGCATCAAGGACGTGGTCCTGGAGTCGGCGATCACCACGATCATGGACTTCGAGGACTCGGTCGCGGCCGTCGACGCCGACGACAAGGTGCTGGGCTACCGCAACTGGCTCGGCCTGAACCGGGGTGATCTGTCCGAAGAGGTCGACAAGGGCGGCAAGACCATCCACCGGGTGCTCAACCAGGACCGTACCTACAAAACGCCCGACGGCGGTGAGCTGACCCTGCCCGGCCGTAGCCTGCTGTTCGTCCGCAACGTCGGCCATCTGATGACCAACGACGCGATCGTGGTGAGCGACGGGCACGGCGCCGAAAATGAGGTGTTCGAGGGCATCCAGGACGCGCTGTTCACCGGCCTCACGGCGACTCACGGCCTCAAGGCCGGGGACGCCAACGGCCCGCTGATCAACAGTCGCACCGGATCGGTCTACATCGTCAAGCCCAAAATGCACGGACCCGACGAGGTCGCGTTCACCTGCGAGCTGTTCAGCCGCGTCGAGGACGTCCTCGGCCTGCCGCAGGGCACGCTGAAGGTCGGCATCATGGACGAGGAACGTCGCACCACCGTCAACCTCAAAGCCTGCATCAAGGCCGCCGCCGACCGGGTGGTGTTCATCAACACCGGCTTCCTGGACCGCACCGGCGACGAGATCCACACCTCGATGGAGGCGGGCCCGATGATCCGCAAGGGTGCGATGAAGAGCACCACCTGGATCAAGGCGTACGAGGACAACAACGTCGACACCGGGCTCGCGGCCGGCTTCAAGGGCAAGGCGCAGATCGGCAAGGGCATGTGGGCCATGACCGAGTTGATGGCCGACATGATGGAGCAGAAGATCGGCCAGCCCAAGGCCGGCGCCACGACCGCGTGGGTGCCCTCGCCGACCGCGGCCACGCTGCACGCCATGCACTACCACTACGTGGACGTGGCATCGGTACAGGACGAGCTCGAAGGCAAGAAGCGCGCCACCATCGACGAGCTGCTGACGGTCCCGCTGGCCAAGGAACTTGCCTGGGCGCCGGAGGAGATCCGCGAGGAGGTCGACAACAACTGCCAGTCGATCCTGGGCTATGTGGTGCGGTGGATCGACGCTGGTGTCGGCTGCTCGAAGGTTCCCGATATTCACAACGTCGCGCTGATGGAAGACCGTGCCACACTGCGGATTTCCAGCCAGCTCCTGGCCAACTGGCTACGGCATGGCGTCATCACCGAGGAGGATGTGCGCGCTAGCCTGGAGCGGATGGCTCCGCTGGTGGACGAGCAGAACGCTGGTGATTCCGGGTATCTGCCGATGGCTCCCAACTTTGATGACAGCATCGCGTTCCTGGCTGCCCAGGAGCTGATTCTGGAGGGCACTCGACAGCCCAGCGGCTACACCGAGCCGATCCTGCATCGGCGCCGGCGCGAATTCAAGGCGCGTGCTCATGAGTGACGTCGGTTCGGGGAATCTCGACTACCCCGATGACTAGCGGCCGCAGCCAACTCTGGCGCTCAGGAGGGGACCGGCATGGGTAGGCACAGAGCTCCCGACGATGACGGTGAACCGATCGACGAGGCGTCGGATGACTATCCCGAGTCCGAGGACTTCGGAGATGCCGGCGGCTATCCCGAGCCGCCGGGTTCACCGGCCGACGAACCTTCTTTCCCGGATTACGACCCGGCGCCCCGCTATGCGAGCCCTCCGCCGGAGGATTTTTCCGATGATGTTCCTGAGGGATCTGGTTTTTTCGGCTTCGACGAGCCAGAAGACGAGCCTCGGGCCGAGTTCGCGGCTCCGGAGCGGGACGTGTCCCCCACCGACATCGATTCACCGGACGACTTCCCCGACTTTCCGCGGCGTGACCCGGTCCCACCGGCCCCGCCTTCGGGCCCGCCGACCGGCGGCCATCGGGGCCTGCCCGGTTTCAGCGGCGGTCACCGCAACGAGGAGGGACGGCGCGGCGTCAGCATCGGAGTGGTCGCAGCGCTGATCTCGGTCGTCGTGGTGGTGGGCGTGGTCATCCTGTGGCGTTTCTTCGGTGATGCGCTGTCCGACCGCTCGCACAATGCGCGATGCGTCGGTGACAAGCAGCCGGTCGCCGTGATCGCTGACCCGTCGATCTCCGACCAGGTGCAGCATCTGGCGGAGCGGTTCAACGGCATCGCCGCGCCGGTCGGCGACCACTGCGTCGCCATCGGGGTGAAGTCCGCCAGCTCCGACGCTGTGGTCGACGGCTTCATCGGAAACTGGCCCGCGGATCTGGGCCAGCGACCGGCGCTGTGGATCCCCGGCAGCTCGGTGTCGGCCGCACGGCTGACCGCGGCGGCGGGCAAGGAAACCGTCACCGACAGTCGGTCACTGGTCACCTCGCCGGTGGTGCTCGCGGTACGACCCGAGCTTCAGAAAGCGTTGGGCGACCAGAAATGGTCGGCACTGCCCGGACTGCAGACCAAACCCGACTCGCTGGCGGAACTGAAGCTGCCGGCGTGGGGTTCGCTGCGTCTGGCACTGCCGCTCGGCGGCAACAGCGACGCCGCCTACCTCGCCGGGGAAGCGGTGGCCGCCGCGTCGGTGCCGCCTGGTGCACCGGCGACCGACGGCAACGGCGCGGTGCGCACGCTGATCGGCGGGCAGCCCAAGCTGGCCGACAACTCGTTGGCCGAGGCAATGAACGCGCTGCTCAAGTCAAGCGACGCGGCGACCGCTCCGGTGCATGCGGTGGTCACCACCGAACAGCAGCTGTTTGCCCGCGGGCAGTCCGATTCCGACGCAGGCAGCACGCTGAGCTCGTGGCTGCCGCCAGGTGCGGCCGCGGTCGCCGATTACCCCACCGTGCTCCTCAGCGGGTCCTGGCTGTCGCAGGAACAGATGACGGCAGCCAGCGAGTTCGCCCGGTTCATGCACAAGCCCGATCAGTTGGCCGAGTTGGCCAAGGCCGGTTTCCGCGCCGAGGGCACCAAGCTGCCGAAGAGCGATGTCACCAACTTCCCCGCGCTGCCGTCGACGCTCTCGGTCGGAGACGACGGGACGCGCGCCGCGCTGGCCAACACCGTGTCAGCGCCGGCCAGCGCGCCGGCGGCGACCATCATGATCGAGCAGTCGATGACCACCGACGAAGGTGGCAAGACCCGGCTGGGCAACGTGATCAACGCGCTTGACGACCGGATCAAGGCTCTGGCGCCCAACGCGGTGATCGGACTGTGGACCTTCGACGGCAAGGAGGGCCGCTCCGAGGTGTCGGCCGGCCCGCTGGGCGATCAGGTCGACGGCAAGCCGCGCTCCGAGGCGCTGGCGGCGGCGCTGGATAAACAGCATGCATCCTCCGGTGGAGCGGTGTCATTCACCACGCTGCGGCTGATTTATCAGAACGCCCAAGCCAATTTCCATGCTGGACAAACGAATTCGGTTCTGGTGATCACTTCCGGGCCACACACCGATCAGAGCCTCGGCGGGCAGGGTCTGCAGGATTTCATCAAGCAGAGCGCTGACCCGGCCAAGCCGGTCGCCGTCAACGTCATCGATTTCGGGTCTGACTCCGACCGGGCCACCTGGGAGGGTGTCGCGAAGCTCTCCGGCGGTAGCTACCAAAACCTCGCCACGTCGGCGTCGCCGGAGCTGGCCACCGCGGTCACCACTTTTCTCAGCTGAGCGGCCTACGCAGCCCGGTCGCTTGGTGCGCCCGAAAGCGTCGGAAATCCTGCGATTGATCGTCCGAGGCACTGGACACAGGATCGCCTAAGTACGTGCTCAGGCTATTGTCAGTCGTTTCTTAGTTCCCTCATGGGAAGTCGGCCTATGGGAAGGGTATTGCGTCGCGCGTGAGCCGCAATGGGCACAGCTGTGGACGGGTCATCGGCTGGAGGGCCGCTGCACATCGGAGGTTCGTCCAATTACTCAGGCGGAGCTCAGGTAGAGTCTCTCGTTGTCAACGTTGTGTGACGCCCATCACACGGTGGTGTTCAACAAGGAGCCCGCTATGCAACATGCCCTTCGCCCCTATGCAACAGCCGGAGTCGCCCTGGTCGGGGCCAGTATCATCGCCGTCACGCCGCTGGCGGTGCCACCTCCCAGCGTCCAGATGCGCCCGGTGCAGCTGGTGGACGCTTGGTCTGATCTTCTCGCCAATACCACCGCCAACCTGGACAGCATCACGAGCAATGCCGACGCGTCGGACATTTCGCAGGTTTTCAGTGCGCTCCTTACCAACCCGCTCGGCGTCATCGATGCGCTGACCAACGTCGACCCGACGGTCACCACAACCGCAGGGCTTCCCCTGACGGTCGGGGTGGAGCTGCCACCGGGCCTCGAGCTCGCGATCGCGCAACTTGGGGCAGAAGGTGCCACGCTCGACGCGATTCACAGTGTCGTCGGACAGCTGGCGAGCGACCCCTCGAACGCTCTCAATATTCTCTACGAGGGCACGGCGAGCATTTTGAACGCCGGGCTCAACGGCGCGGACAACGTCAGCCTGCTGGGCGGCATCATCGATATCCCGGCCTTCAACGGGCTCCTCGCCCCGGAAACGTCGCTGACCGTGGATCTCAACCTGACCGACCTGGTGAATGCCCTGGGATTGGGCAACGCGGGCCTCGGCAGCCTGGACTTGAGCAGCTTGTTGAGTCAGCTCGGGCTGGGTGATCTGACCCTGGGATCGTTGTTCAGCGACCTCGGTTTGAGCGGTGATGGGCTGGGCACGCTGCTCGGTGGCCCGGACCTGAGCGCGCTGCTCAGCGACCTTGGCCTGGGCAACCTCGGCCTGGGCAGTCTCAGTCTGACCAGCGTATTGAGCGACCTGGGGCTCGACGGCAGTGTCAATCTGAACAGCTTGAGCCTCAACACGGTGCTGGAAGCGTTCAATATCAATCCGACCGTCGATCTTGGCCTGAGCACTTTCTTGACCGATTTGGGTTTGGGCAGTTTCGTCAACACGGGCCTGGGCACTGAGCTATCGGACCTTGGTCTGCTGAACGGCCTTGTCGGCGACCTCAACGGCGTCATAGGCACTGTGCTCGGCCCGATCCTCAATAACTCCGTTGTGGAGGCACTTCTCCCTGGGGTTAACCTCAGCGAACTTCTGACTACCAGCAGTCTGGAAACTGCATTGAACGGCACCACCATCGGCGATCTACTCGGTGGTCAGACCATCGACGCAAGCGTGAGCACTCTGCTCGGAGATCTGAAAGTGCCCGACCCGAGCAATCTGACCATCGGTGGCCTGCTGGGAGACCTGGGCTTCTCCAGCGCGACGACTGACCTCACCCTGAACGGGTTGCTCGGCGACCTTGGTCTCGGCACCTCAGACATCACCAACCTGTTGAACGGCGTGACTCTCGGTGATTTGCTGGGCGATCTCGGGCTTTCGGATACTCTGCTGACCGGCCTGCCGGGAATCCTCAACCTGGGCGATCTTTCCAACCTGAATCTGGACGGACTGCTCGGGGATCTCGGCCTGGGCGATCTGGCCAACATCACCGTGGACCCGTTCGGCGGACTGATCACCGAGCTGGTGGACACCGTGCCGGCGCAGATCCTCGCCGCGCTGTAAGTCAGGCGTAGGACTCGACCGGCGGACAGGAGCAGACCAGGTTGCGGTCGCCGTAGGCGCCGTCGATCCGGCGCACCGGCGGCCACACCTTGGGCCGAAAGCCCTTGCCCAGCGGGTAGGCGGCCACCTCGCGGGTGTAGGGGTGCTCCCACTTGTCGACCAGCAGGCATTCGGCGGTGTGCGGCGCCCCGCGCAACGGGTTGTCCTCCACCGGCCACTCGCCGGCGCCGACCTTGTCGATCTCGGCGCGAATGGCGATCATCGTGTCGCAGAACGCGTCGATCTCGTCGAGGCTTTCACTTTCGGTCGGCTCGACCATCAGGGTGCCCGCGACTGGGAAGCTCATCGTCGGCGCGTGGAATCCGTAGTCCGCCAGGCGTTTTGCGACGTCGTCGACGGTCACGCCGGTCGACTTGGTGATCGGCCGCAGGTCCAGGATGCACTCGTGGGCGACCATGCCGTTCTCGCCGGTGTAGAGCACCGGGTAGTACTCGTCGAGCCGGCGGGCGATGTAGTTGGCGGACGCGATCGCCGTCAGCGACGCGGCCCGCAGCCCGGGAGCGCCCATCATCCGGATGTAGGCCCAGCTGATCGGAAGGATCGACGCCGAACCGTACGGCGCGGCCGACACTGCCGGACCGGCCGGCAATTCGGGTGCATAGGGATGGCCGGGTAGGAAGGGCGCCAGATGCGACCGCACGGCCACCGGCCCGACACCAGGACCGCCGCCGCCGTGTGGAATGCAGAACGTCTTGTGCAGATTCAGGTGACTGACGTCGCCGCCGAACTTCCCAGGCCTGGCCAGGCCGACCAGAGCGTTCAGGTTGGCACCGTCGATGTAGACCTGGCCACCCGCGTCGTGGACGGCCGCGCAGATGTCGGCGATGTCCTGCTCGAACACGCCGTGCGTCGAGGGGTACGTGATCATCAGCGTCGACAGCCGATCGGCGTGCTCGCTGATCTTGGCCCGCAGGTCGTCGAGGTCGACGTCGCCGTTGGACCGGCAGGCCACCACGACCACTCGCATGCCGGCAAGCGCCGCGGACGCGGCGTTGGTGCCGTGCGCGCTGGACGGGATCAGGCAGATGTTGCGCTCCGACTCGCCGCGGCTGGCGTTATAGGCGTGGATAGCCAGCAGGCCGGCGTACTCCCCCTGCGACCCGGCGTTGGGCTGCAGCGAAACCGCGTCGTAGCCGGTCAGCTGCACCAGCCAGGTTTCCAGGTCGGCGATCAGACGCCGCAGGCCCGTACTGTCGGACGCCGGCGCGAACGGATGCTGGCGGGCGAACTCCGGCCAGGTGATCGATTCCATCTCAGCCGAGGCGTTGAGCTTCATCGTGCAGGAGCCGAGCGGAATCATGGTGCGGTCCAACGCCAGATCCTTGTCGGCCAGCGCGCGCAGGTACCGCATCATCGAGGTCTCGGTGCGGTACTTGATGAACGCCGGATGCGTCAGGAACTCCGACGTGCGGGTCGCGACATCGGCCGGTCGATGCTCCGTGGGCGCAGCGCCGAACGCGTTCAACACCGCTGCCACATGCGCATCGGTCGTCACCTCGTCACAGGTCACCGACACGTGGTCGTCGTCGACCCGCCACAGGTTGATGTTGTTGGCCTTGGCCGCCGCGATGACCTCGTCGGCGCGGCCCGGGACGTGCGCCAAGACGGTGTCAAAGTACTTGTCGTGCACCAACTTGTCGCCCAGCGCGGCCGCGATGGCCGCGGCGTGGCCGTGCACCCGTCGGGCGATGCCGGTCAATCCTTCGGCGCCGTGGTAGCTCGCGTACATCGCGGCCATCACCGACAACAGCACCTGCGCCGTGCAGATGTTGCTGGTCGCCTTGTCGCGGCGGATGTGCTGCTCACGCGTTTGCAGCGCCAACCGGAACGCGGGCGAACCGTCGGCGTCGACGGAGACACCGACGAGCCGGCCGGGCAGTTGGCGGGCATGCTTGGCGTGCACCACCAGATATCCGGCGTGCGGACCACCGAATCCCATTGGCACACCGAAACGTTGAGTGTTACCGAAGGCCACGTCGGCGCCGATCTCCCCGGGCGGAGTGACCAATGTCAGTGCCAGCAGGTCGGCGCCGAGGGCCACCAGCGCGCCGCGGTCGTGCGCTTCGGCAACCAGGGCCGACCAGTCGGTCACCCGGCCGCTGGCGCCGGGCAGCTGCGCGATCACGCCGAAGAACTCCCCGTCCGGCAGGCCATCCCGCAGGTCGGCGGGAACGATCTCGATGCCCAGCGGCTCGGCGCGGGTGGCCAGCACAGCGGCGGTCTGGGTGAACACATCCACGTCGACAGCCAACCGGTTGGCGGAGCCTTTCGGCACCCTTGCCGCCCGGAGCATCAGGGTCATCGCCTCGGCGGCCGCGGTGCCCTCGTCGAGCATTGACGCGTTGGCCACCTCGAGCCCGGTCAAATCGGCGACCATGGTCTGGAAGTTCAGCAGGGCCTCGAGCCGGCCCTGGCTGATCTCCGGCTGGTACGGCGTGTAGGCGGTGTACCAGGCCGGGTTCTCCAAGATGTTGCGCAGCAGCACCGGCGGTGTGTACGTGTCGTAGTAGCCCTGACCGATCATCGAGACCGCGACGGTGTTCTGGTCGGCGAGCGAACGCAGCTCAGCGAGCGCCTCGGCTTCGCTGGCCGCCGGCGGCAGCTGATCGAGACCCGGTGCGGCGCCGGAGTCGGTCAACGCGTCGAGAATTCCCGCGGGCAGGGCCCGGCGCGCAAGGTCGTCGAGTGAGTCGACTCCGATGACTTCGAGCATCGCCGCCACGGCGGCACTGTCCGGGCCGATGTGCCGGTCGGCGAAAAGGGGGTTGGTGTAGTCGGACATCGGCGAACTCCTGACGGCGAGGAACCAGGTCCTCCCCCTCTGTCGTCTACCCGAACCGGGCGCCTGAGAGATTCGACATCACGATGTCTTTCCCCATGGGCGGGCGACCAAGCGTCGCCGCTTTCCAGAGGCATCGGGGTCTGTCGCGGTCCGGGGGCCTGAGAGGTTGACGGAGAGGTGTTGCTCCTTCGGCGCCCGTGGCTGGCAGCCACGGAACTCTCCCGCGCAAGAACGATGCGTAGTCGAGTTTACCGACTCGATGCCATCGGCACAGCCGGCGGCGCCAACAACACCGGGCTGAGTCAGCCGATCTTGCGGTCGCGGTGCTTACGCCGCGATGCCAGCTCGTCTTCCGGCGCGAGGATCGACTCGCCGCCGTCGGCGCGTTCACCGGGGAAATCGGCGATCGCGCCGGTCAGTTCGCGCATTGCACCGGAGACGGCGATGCCGAATACGCCCTGACCGCCCTGCAACAGGTCGACGACTTCTTCGGCCGATGTGCACTCGTAGACGGTGGTGCCGTCGGAGAACAGGGTGATGTTGGCCAGGTCCTGCACTCCGCGCTGGCGCAGGTGGTCAACCGCGACGCGAATGTTGTGCAGCGAGATGCCGGTGTCGAGCAATCGCTTGACGATCTTGAGAACCAGGATGTCTTTGAACGAGTACAGCCGCTGGCTGCCGGAGCCCGCCGCACTGCGAATCGACGGCACCACCAATGAGGTGCGTGCCCAGTAGTCCAGTTGGCGGTAGGTGATTCCGGCGATCTGGCAGGCGCTGGGTCCGCGGTAGCCGACCAGTTCGTCGGGCACCGAGTCGTCGGGGAACAAGCCGCCCTGAACGGGCTCGGCCGACACGTGGATCGCCTGATCGGGCAGGGGTGCCGAACTGTCATCGAGCGCGGTCACCGAATCGAGATCCAGTTGATCCTGACGTGGCTGATCTCCCACGGGGGCTTCCTCTCGCCGATCGCGCTCGTCACGGGCTGCAGGTTTCCGCATGTGCTCAATCGAGTGTCTGTGAGCATACGCTTTTCGACTCGCTGCCGTGTTTGTAGAACTAACAGTCGAAGCAAAGTATGGCGGTCGGTGCGGTGACTCCGCGCTATCCGATGGGCGTGTCGAGGTCCATCTCGCAGATGAGACGTATCCGTGATACTTGCTATCCAAAACTGGGTTACTCGACGACGGC
The DNA here is from genome assembly GCA_963824335.1 of uncultured Actinomycetota bacterium. Taxonomy (GTDB): domain Bacteria; phylum Actinomycetota; class Actinomycetes; order Mycobacteriales; family Mycobacteriaceae; genus Mycobacterium. The sequence continues at coordinate 83,000 of CAWGPB010000031.1, read as the reverse complement.
GCGCATCGTCAGCGGGCTAGGTGGCCTTGAAATCGTCGGGCGAGACGCTGTCCAGGAACTCTTTGAACTTCTCGACCTCGTCTTCGCGGACGGCGCCAGAGGACTCGTCCTCGCTCTCGTCGGGAATCAGCAGGCCGGCCTCAGCGAGCACCGCCTCTTCGACATAGATCGGCACGCCCACGCGCAGAGCGATCGCCACCGAATCCGACGGCCGCGCTGAGACGGTGATATTGCGGTCGAAGATCAAGTCGGCGTAGAAGGTGCCTTCTTGCAGGTCGACGATTCGCACCTCTTTGAGCGAATGGCCAAGTGCGGTAATGAGATCGCGAATCAGGTCGTGAGTCAGCGGGCGGGGCGGCTCGACACCCTGCTGCTCCAGGGCGATCGCAGCCGCTTCGGACTGGCCGATCCAGATGGGCAGGTAACGATCACCGTTGGCCTCGCGCAGCAACAGGACCGGCTGGTTCTGCGGCTGCTCGACGCGAATGCCGACGACGCGAACTTCACCCATCTGTGTCTGCCCTCCGCACGTACTGCCGCTGTCGAATCAGACCTGCCCCGACGTCGCCGTGGAAGACCAAGCCGCCGTACACAAGCTGTGGTTTCGAAGTCTAGTCCTTCAGCGGTGAAGAACGTCGCGCACTGCGGACTTGATCAACGAGGTGTGCAGCGTGATGGCGAGGGCGGCCACCTCGCGTGCCAGGTCGTCAGCGCGGTCGCGGGAACCGGTTTTTCCGCCTTTGACGAGGGGTCCGGCGATTTGCGCGATCAGGTCGGATTGCCGATCGGCTGCCGAACGAAATGCCCGTAGGTGGCGTGGCTCGACGCCGTAGTCGGCGAGTGCGCGTGCGCACTGCAGGATCACCACCGCGTGCTCGTCGAAGAATCCACCCGGCCCGGTGGTGATCACCCCTGCTTTGAGCAGCGCTGTCAGCAGGTCGTCGTCCACCCCGGAGCGATCGAGCAGATCCTCGCGGCTGAGCCGGACGCGGCTGGCCGCAACGGCGACCGAGTCCGCTTCGGCGGGCGCCCCGTCGCCCACCGTCACCAATCGCGGTACACCGTAAGGCGATCCGGCAAGCGGCAGCTCGCCATCGGGCTGGGCGTCCAGCTGTGCCTTGATCACCTTCAGCGGGAGGTACTGATCACGCTGTGCGGTCAAGATGAAGCGCAGGCGGGCGCAGTCGTAGGCAGTGAACCGGCGATAGCCCGACGCCGCGCGTTGCGGCGTTACGAGACCCTCGGCCTCCAAGAATCGAATCTTGGAGATCGTCACGTCCGGGAAGTCTGGCCGTAGCAGGTCGAGGACCGCTCCGATCGACATCCCGCTCAGTGCGGGGGTCTCGGGCGCGGTCACTAGCTTCCGGGCCCTCCGTCTTCACCGACCTTGGGTCCAGTCAGGAAGACCAAGCGGAACTTGCCGATCTGGACTTCGTCGCCATTGGCCAGCACGGCCGAGTCGACCGGCTCGCGGTTGACATACGTGCCGTTCAGGCTGCCAACGTCGACGACGTGGAACTCGGCTGTTTCCAAACGGAATTCAGCGTGGCGTCGGCTGACGGTGACGTCGTCGAGAAAAATGTCGCTGTCGGGATGGCGACCGGCCGAGGTGGTCGGTTGATCGAGCAGGAAACGGGAACCGGCGTTCGGTCCCCGTTTGACGACCAGCAACGCTGAACCGGCCGGCAGCCCCTCCACGCCCGACACCGTGTTCCCGGTGCCCGTCTGTGCGGGGGCGTCCAGCTCATTGAGGAAGTCAGCGCGAAAGACCGACGTCGTCTCCACGGTGACTTCATCAGAAGTCAGGTCGTTGTCCTTGTCCGTCACCCGCTGCTCCTCACTGGCCGCTGCTGCGCTGTCTGGTTGGGTCCGGCCGATCGGCTTCCCACCCGCTGTGACCGTCGATGTGACGACCGTACCGTGGACCGGAGCCCAATGTGCCGTCCCCCGCCGGATCGGCGACGACATCTGCTGGGCCCGTGGGCCGGCGCCTGTTGGCGCCGAGCGCAGGGAACGATAACAAGGGTCATTCGGCCAGCGAGCCGCGGTAGGCCTCGGCATCCAGTAGCTCGCCGAAACTCTTCTCGAGGGCCTCGCCGTCAACCTGAAGGTCGACCAGCCAGCCGCCGCCGTAGGGCTCTGAGTTGACCAACTCGGGGGTGCCGTCCAGATCCTGGTTGACTGCAACCACTTTCGCCGATACAGGTGCGTAGAGGTCCGACACGGATTTGGTCGACTCCACCTCGCCGAACGCCTCTCCCGCGGTCAGTTCGTCACCGATGTCGGGAAGCCGGACGAACACGACGTCGCCGAGGGCCGATTGGGCGAAGTCCGTGATTCCCACTCGGACGATGCCGTCACCGGTTCGCCGAACCCACTCATGGTCGGTGGTGTAGTGCAAATCTGGTGGGATTTCGCTCACGGTGTTCCTGTTCTGATCGGTGACTACTTGACTGGCTGAGCGTATTGGCGCGGTTTTGGTTGCCGCAAGGTGGTGATGTCCACCTTGTCGGCCTGCTGCACCGACATGGTGCCGCCAACGCGCTTGACGCTGTCGACCGCGCCGCCGGGTATGTTCATCGCCGCGGCAAGTGTCGGCGGATCACCAATGGCGACAACCGAATACGGTGGCATCAAGGTCTTGCCATCGATGGTCAGTGCGCCGGGGGCGCCGACGATCCACGTGTCGACGCCGGTTCGGACCGCCTGGTGGCGGTCGCTGATCTGGATCGCCTCGGCGCCGGCCGCACGCAACTCGTCGAGGACGTCCAGCATCGCCTGCGGCGCGACTCCAGGCCCCGGGTCCTCGATGCGGACCGTGACACCGGGGCCGGTGGCCCCGACTGTGCCGATCAGTATCGACAGCGTCGCCAGTCGGGCCTGGGCGTTCTGAATGGCGGTCTGGTCGCTGCTGCCCGAGGCATGCAGGGCGTTCAATGAGCGCTGCAGCTCGGCGACTTCGGTGCTCAGCGTGGCTTCGCGCTGACGCAGCGAGTCCAGTAGCACCAACAGGTCCGCGGGGCGTGCGGTGTCCAGTGAGTCGCCGGAGGTGGTCTGACGCACCTGGGTGGCGATGGCGACGCCCAGCAGCAGGCAGAGCATCACCGCCAACGTGCCGAACGCGGTGCGGCCGCGCCGCAGAAAGCCGCGCGGCTGCAGTTCGCCGATCGCCGGTTGAGGTTCGTGTGGCGCAAGCTCGTGTCGCCCATGGTGGTCCGCCTCGTCGTCGGAGACCTGCTCGAGCTCGGGCGTTGCGGTCTCGTCCGGTTCGGGATCGGTGTCGCTCATGTCGGCCTCATACCCGCTAAGCCCCGAACAGCCTGCGGCGCAGGGCGGCGGCGTTGCCGAAGATGCGGATACCCAGGACGACGATGATCGCGGTCGATAGCTGTGTGCCAACCCCCAATTGGTCACCGACGTAGACGACCAGCGCCGCGACCAACACATTGAAGACGAACGAGACCACGAAGACCTTCGGGTCGAAGATCCGCTCCAGATAAGCCCGCAACCCACCGAACACCGCGTCGAGCGCGGCGACCACCGCGATCGGCAAGTATGGCTGGACGATCTCCGGCACATTGGGGTGAAAGACCAGGCCCAGCACGATACCGACGGCCAGCGCTGCGATACCGATCATCGGTGCTCTGCTCCCACTACTCAGACCTTTCGCACTTGGTGATTCCGCACTACGAACCAATTTGTTTGGCGAACTTGACATCTCGCACTGCCCCGGCCGGAAGCGTGATGCTGTCCTTGGCGCTGACGGCGACGATGACACCATAGGAAGCCTCCAGGAGCCGCAGCCTGCGCAACCCGGGGCTGTTGTCGAACACGTCCTGCATGCCGTGCGGCGGCCCGACCGCCAGCACCGCATAGGGGCTATTCGTCGGATTGTTGTCGACGAGAATTGCGCCGCCCGCCTGCCGGATCGTGACGTTCGGCCCGATCCGAACCCCGTCGACGGAGATCGCCTCCGCGCCGCTGGCCCACAGCGAGTTGACCACCAGCTGTAGGTCGCGATCGAGGATGATCTGCTGACTGCCGGCGACCCGCTGCTTGGACACGTCGGACAGGTTCGGCCCGACACCGGGATCGGTCACGGTCACACTCAAACCCGGGCCGGTGACCTGAGTGCTCGCCGCCGCCAGGCTGAGCCGATCGAGGCTGGCGAGCAGCCCACGTCCCGCAGCATCCTCGGCCAAAGCCCGTCGCTGCACGTCATCGCGTTGCGCTGCAAGCGAATTGCGCTCCTGTGTGAGCTGCGCTGTCGTCTTCTCCTCCGAGCGCACGCCGGTGGCCAGCACCCGCTGGGCGGCGCTCACACCCGGTGCAACCAGCCGGGCCTGCGCAACGGCGCCGGCGAACACCGCGGCCACCAGCAACGCGGCCAGCGCCTGCCAGAACCAGCCCTGTATGCGTGCGCGTCCGGTCGGCTTTTCGGTGGGATCGCGCTTGGCGGCGGCCGCCGCGTAACCGGGATCGAGGTGCTCGGAGAGCAGCGCGCGCAGCAGCGACGGCACCGGGATCCGCTGCACCCGCCCGGCCTGGTGTGCGCTGAGACCCGAATAGGGCTCATAGCCACCCAGTGCCTGGTCAGGCATGGCGAACCTTCACCGGAGGCATCCGGCGCAGCACTATGACCACCTGCCAGGCGTACACCACGAACGACCACAGGTACATATACGTACCCCAGATCAAAAACGCCCAGCCGCAGGCCAATACGACGCGACTCCACAGCGCGTCCCACTGACCGAGCAGGATCAGCGGAAAAGCCGACATCAGCGCGAAGGTCGCGGCCTTGCCGACATAAATCACCGGCAACGCGGTGATGCCGCGCGTGCGCAGCAGCGGCAGCTCGGCGGCCAGCAGCACATCGCGGACGAGTAGGACGGCGATGATCCACCAGGGCAGGATGTGGGCCACCCCGAACGCGATCGGTGTGGTCACCATGTACAGCCGGTCGACGAACGGATCGAGGTATGCCCCGAGTTTCGAGGACTGGTTCATCACGCGGGCGATCTTGCCGTCCGCCCAGTCCGATGCGCCGCTGAACATCAGGATCGCCACCGCCCAGGCGTCCGCGTGTGCGACCAGCAGCAGGTAGACAAAGACCGGAATCAGCGCCAGACGGAGTCCGCTGAGCAGATTGGGCACCGTCAGGAGCCGGTCCTGGGGATCCATCAGCGGAAGATGCCGGGCAGGCTCAGCGCAGAAAGCGAGTCGTCGGACAACGGGTTGTCGTGCACCATGTAGGTCCACGTCGACGTCGGACGGGCCAACTTCGACAGATCGACGCCCGGCTCGTTTTCGATCGCCGGTGAGGTCTCAAAGGTCTGCTGGGCCGCTTCAATGGCGTCGGCGGCCAGCGATGCGAACGCGTCGACCGCCATCCGGTGGAATTCGTCGAGCGGGTTCTGCCGGCCCAGGGCGCGCAGGTGGATGCTCTCCCGGATGTCGGCCAGGTAGGCCAGGTGGTCAGCCCAGCCGCGGTCGAGGTGGTACAGCATGATCAGCCGGCAGATTTTCTCCAGCTGCTCCTCGGAAAGCTCTTTGGACAGTTCGTCATAGCGGTCGGGCGCCAGCTCGGCCAGCTCCTCACGGGCGGCGGCCGTGCTGAGCAGCGTGTTGCGTCGCTCGACGATGATGGCGCGCTGCTGGGCGGTCAATTGGTTGTACCGCCAGGTGTTGGCGTGCACATCGAGTAGGCGGCCCTCGGCGACGCGCTGGGCGTGCTCGAGCAGTCCGGCGACCTTGGAGCTGACGATGCGGCCATCGTCGTCGGTCTGGGTGGGCAGCTTGTTGGGCTCGAGGTTGGCCGAGGCGACGTCGTCTTCCCAACTGGAGAAGAACACCGACGAACCGGGATCGCCCTGGCGGCCGGCGCGGCCGCGCAGCTGATTGTCGAGTCGTTCGGTGTGGTGTCGGCCGGTGCCGACCACATGCAAGCCGCCCAGCTCGACCACCTTCTCGTGGTCGGATTCATCGGAGCCGCCGAGCCGGATGTCGGTGCCGCGACCGGCCATCTGCGTCGATACCGTGACTGCGCCGAGCTTGCCGGCCTCGGCGATCACCTCGGCCTCTTCGGCGTCGTTCTTGGCGTTGAGCACGACCGCGGGCACACCGCGACGCTGCAATCGCTCGTGCAACTCTTCGGATTCGGCGACATCGTGGGTGCCGACGAGGACGGGCTGTCCGGTTTCGTGCACGTCGATGATGTGCGCGATGATCGCGTCGATCTTCGCTGCGGCCGTGATGTAGACCCGGTCGGTTTCGTCGTCGCGGATGTTGGGTGTGTTCGGCGCGATCGGTGACACACCGAGTTTGTAGAACTGGCGCAGCTGTTCGCCTGCGGCCAACGCGGTTCCGGTCATGCCGCAGACCGTCGGGTATCGATTGACCAGTGCCTGCACGGTGATGGTGTCCAGCACCTCACCGGTTTCGGTGGTCTCGATGCCTTCCTTGGCCTCGACCGCCGCTTGCAGTCCGTCCGGCCAGCGTTGCAGCTGGGCGATCCGGCCGCGGGACGAGTTGATCAGGTGCACGGCACCGTCACGCACGATGTAGTGCACGTCGCGGTGCAGCAGGACATGTGCGTGCAGCGCGACGTTGACTTCGGTGAGCGTGGTGCCGACGTGCTCTTCGGAGTAGAGATCGATTCCGCCAAGCTGCTTTTCGAGTTTGTGCGCACCGGCATCGGTCAGATGGACGTTGCGGCTGTCGGCGTCGGTGTCGTAATCGTCGCCGGCGTTCAGCTCGCCGACGAGCCGGATGACCTCCAGCCGTGGCTGCTCGCGGTGGCTGGTTCCGGCCAGCACCAGGGGCACCAACGCCTCGTCGACCAGCACCGAGTCGGCCTCGTCGATCAGGGCGACGTCCGGGTTGGGCGACACCAGATCTTTGACGTCGGTCACCAGCTGATCGCGCAGCACGTCGAAGCCGATCTCGTTGATCGACGCGTAGGTGACGTTGCACTTGTAGGCCGCGCGGCGCTCGTCGGCGGTCGATTCGCCGGTGACCCAGCCGACCGTGACGCCGAGTGCTTCGAGCAGTGGACCCATCCATTCGGCATCGCGGCGGGCCAGGTAGTCGTTGATCGTGACCACGTGGACGTTACGTCCGCCCAGCGCGTAGCCGGCGGCGGCGATGGCTCCGGCCAGGGTCTTGCCTTCACCGGTTGCCATTTCGACCACGTCGCCGGCCAGCATCCGCAGCGCGCCGAGCAGTTGCACATCGAACGGCCGCAGTCCCGTAGCCCGTTCACCGGCTTCTCTGGCGATGGCCAGGAACTGCGGAATGTCATCGGCCTCGGCCAGGTCGTCGAGATCGAGCAGGCCGGCGGCTTTGCGTAGCTGTTCGTCGTCGAGCGCAGCGGCCTTCTCGTCATACTCGGCCGACGCGGTGACCTGGGCCAGTGAGTGGCCCTGGTTCTTCTCGGTGCTGGCGCCGAGTAGTCGCCAGAAACGGCCGCTCAGGCGGCCCGGCGTTGAGCTGGTGGTCTTTGGCACAGGTCAACGGTACTAGCCACCGGTGGCGATGCAGGGCGGGACGCCCTGAGGAGGAGGCGGATCAAAAAGCCGGATCGCGTGACCAAGCAGGGCAGGACGCCCTGAGCAGAAGTCGGCCAGTCGAGCGGGAGCAGGTCATGCCAGGTTCGAACGGCGCGGATAGGCAACATCGGGATCGGTCAGCACGTTGACCACGGCGGGCAATCCGCTGCCCAGGGCGCGCGTCAATGCCGGGCGCAGCTCGGCCGGTGTCGAGACCAGCTCTCCGTGTCCGCCGAGGGCGCGCACCACCTCGTCGTAGCGGGTGTTGGGGCGCAGCTCGGCCACCACTGAATAGCCGTACAGGGCCTTCATCGGGTGGTGCTCCAACGCCCAGATGCCGTTGTTGCCGATCACCGAGACGACGGGAACGTTGTGACGTACCAGGGTGTCCCACTCCATGCCGCTGAATCCGAAGGCGCCGTCGCCCTGCAGCAACACCACCTGCCGGTCGGGGTGGGCCAGCTTGGCGGCCAGCGCGTAACCGGGGCCCGAGCCCAGGCAGCCGAACGGGCCGCTGTCCAGCCATGCGCCCGGGACGTGGCTGTCGATTACCCGGCCGGCGTAGGAGCCGAAATCGCCGGCGTCGACGACGATGATCGCGTCGCGGTCCAGCATCGGCGCGAGTTCGGCGTAGACCCGCATCGGGTGCAGGGGGCTGCGGTCGTCAGCCAGGTCGCCCTGCTCACGCTCGCGCGCAGCAATCTCGGTCGCGCGGAGGGCGGTGACCCATTCCTCGTGACCGCTCGTCGCGGCGCGCGGTGTTTCGCTCAACACGGTCAGGGTCGCCGACAGGTCGCCGTAGAGTCCGGCCGCGATCGGCCGGGGATGCGCGTGTTCCGGCTGGACGCGGTCGGCCACGATCAGCTTGGTGTCCTTGCCGAATACCGCGCCGAATCCCAGCCGGAAGTCCATCGGTACCCCGACGACCAGCGCAACATCGGCCTCCCCCAGCGCTTTCGAGCGTGCCCGCGAAAACGCCAGCGGATGGTCCGCGGGCACGGTGCCGCGGGCCATGCCGTTCATCAGCACCGGTATCCGTCGCTGCTCGGCCAACCGCAGCAGCGCGCCCTCGGCATGTCCCCACCACACGTTGGTGCCCGCCATGATCACCGGCCGCTGCGCGCCTGCAAGCAGATCGACGGCGAGATCGAGTGCGTCACCGTCGGCCAGCACCGGGGCCGGCGACGTGGTCAGCGCGCCGGGCGCCCCGCTGTCGGCGGCCACCGAAAAAGCGTGATCCATCGGAAAATCGATGAACGCCACCCCCGACGGGGCACCGACCGTAGCCCGCAACGCCTCGTCGATCAGTCCGCTGACGGCCTCGGCCGACGGCGCAGTGGCGGCGAATCGAGTCAGCGGCGCCACGAACGGCACATGGTCGATCTCCTGCAGCGAGCCCATGCCCCATCGCCCAGCGGGCGCACGGCCGCCGAGGATCAGCAGCGGCGACGAGTTCTGCTGGGCGGCGGCCATGGCACTCATGCCGTTGGTCACGCCCGGGCCGGCGGTCAGCGCGGCCACCCCCGGCTGACGCGTCACTTTCGACCAGCCCTCGGCCGCGAACGCCGCAGTCTGCTCGTGACGGGTGTCGATCAACCGGATGCCCTCGCTGCGGCAACCGTCGTAAATCGAGAACAGATGTCCGCCGGACAACGTGAAGACGGTGTCGATCCCGCTGGCCTTCAGTCGGCGGGCGATGAGTTGTCCAGCATGGACCGAGTTGTCGGCGTCGTTGCCCATGGGCGCAGCCTATCGGCCGACCTGGGGTACTTTCGCGGGGAAGCATCCACTGTGACGTTCGCTGACAACTTTATCGGCAAAGGAGACGCGATCTTGGACCCCAAGCCATTCAAGCCGTCGATCGATTGGTCCGCGGCGACGACCGAGTCACTGTGGTGGCTGGCCAAGGGCTGGGTGATCGCCGCGGTGTGCGTGCTGGTGGTTCTGATCTTGCTCCGCTACCTGACCGGGTGGGGCCGGCAGTACTGGCGGATCACCGGTGGCTACTTCATGGGGCGGCAGGCACTACCGACCTGGCTGCAGTTGGCGGCCCTGCTGTTGCTCGTGCTGCTCTCGGTGCGCTTGACAGTGCTCCTCAGTTATCAGAGCAATGACCTCTACAGCTCGCTGCAGACGGCGTTCGAGGGCACCGCATTGGGGAACGAGCGCGTCAAACAGTCCGGGATTCATGGCTTTTGGATGTCGCTCGCGCACTTCAGTGTGCTGGCGACGCTGTTCATCGTGCGGCTTCTGGTCGACATCTACCTGACCCAGCGGTTCATCATCGCCTGGCGAATCTGGCTGACGGGTCATCTCACCGACGACTGGCTGGCCGGGCGGGCCTACTACCGGGACCTGTTCATCGACAACACCATCGACAACCCCGACCAGCGAATCCAGCAGGACGTGGACATCTTCACCACCGGCGCCGGCGGAACCCCGAACATCCCGTCCAACGAAACTGCCAACACACTGCTGTTCGGCGCGGTGCGCGCGGTGGTGTCAGTGGTCTCGTTCGCCGCGATCCTCTGGCATCTGTCTGGCCGGTTGGACATCTTCGGCCTCGATGTCCCCCGTGCGATGTTCTGGATCGTCGTGATCTACGTGTTGATCGCCACCGGCGTCGCGTTCAAGCTCGGACGTCCACTGATTTGGCTGAGCTTCAACAACGAAAAGCTCAACGCCGCATTCCGTTACGCGCTGGTCCGGCTGCGCGATGCGGCCGAGGCGGTTGGCTTCTATCGGGGCGAGCAGGTCGAGCGGGCACAGCTGACGAGCCGTTTCAACCCGATCATCGGCAACTATCGGGGCTTCGTTCGGCGGACGATCGTGTTCAACGGCTGGAACTGGTCGATGTCGCAGGCAATCGTCCCGCTGCCGTGGATCATTCAGGCGCCCCGGCTGTTCGCCGGGCAGATCGCTTTCGGCGACGTCGGGCAAACGGCCACAGCCTTCGGTGAGATCCACGACTCGCTGTCGTTCTTCCGTAACAACTATGACGCCTTCGCGGCCTTCCGGGCGGCGATCATCCGTCTGCACGGACTGGTCGACGCCAATGCCAAGGGCCGCGACCTGCCTGCGGTGCTGACCCGGCCCACCGCCGATGGCTCGGTCGAATTCGACGGCGTCGAGGTGCGCACTCCAGACGGCGACCCGCTGGTCGATGCACTGGATGTGCGGCTGGAATCCGGTCAGTCGCTGGTGATCACCGGGCAGTCGGGCGCCGGCAAGACCACGCTGCTGCGCAGTCTGGCTGAGCTGTGGCCGTATGCCTCCGGCACGCTGCGATGCCCCGACGGCGACAACGCGACGCTGTTCCTGTCCCAGCTGCCCTACGTCCCCTTGGGCACGTTGCGGACCGTGGTGTGTTATCCGAATTCGCCGGCTGACATCTCCGACCAGACGCTGCGCGAAACGCTGACCAAGGTCGCGCTGGCACCATTGACCGAACGGCTCGACGAGGTCCGCGACTGGGCCAAGGTGCTCTCCCCCGGGGAGCAGCAACGCGCGGCCTTCGCGCGCATCCTGCTCACCAAACCCAAAGCGGTCTTCCTCGACGAGAGCACGTCAGCGCTCGACGAAGGACTCGAGCACGCGCTGTATCAATTGCTGCACAACGAATTGCCGGATTGCGTGGTGGTCAGCGTCAGTCACCGGCCCGCGGTCGAGCAGTTCCACGATCGACACCTCGAACTGCTCGGCGGCGGTCCGTGGCGGCTGGGCGAGGTGGACAAGGTGGCTGCGCCGGTCTAGTCCCTGCCGGCGCTCGCGGCCGCGTGCGCTCCGGCGCGGCGCCCGAAGAACGAGCCCTCGCCGAGCTGGGTACCACTGGCGTAACCCTTGCCGTCCTGGGCGATGTTGGACGCACACGCCCCCACCGCGTACAGGCCCGGGATGACGCTGCCGTCGTCGCGCTGCACCTGGCCGTCGACGGTGACCGCCAAGCCGCCCATGGTGAACCCGGAGTACATCGCCCGGCCAAGCGACAGATCGAACACGGCCCACGGTCCATTATCTTGCGGCGCAACATATTCCGGTTGCTTGTGAAAGTCGGGATCCTCGCCGTTGACGGCATATTTGTTGTAGCGGTCCAATGTCGCCTCGACGTTGCCCGCTGGTATCTCGAGTGCCTGCTCCAGTTCGGCCACAGTCTCGTAGCCGTCGAGGAATTTGATCAGCGGCATCGCAGGCATCTCGGTGTGCGCTTCGTCGACGATCAGATAGGCGATTTGCTCCGGCTGCTCGAGCACGAAAGCCGATGTGCGCGAATGGTAGGAGTCCTCGGCGACGAAGCGCTTGCCCTCTTTGTTGACGATCACACCCGTCAACAGCACCTCGGGCGGATACGCAGCCGCGGTGATGAACTTCTCGGCCATGTTCTCGGCAACGCCGCCCACCGACACACCCATCCGCAGGCCCAGGCCGTCGTCGTTGGGGTTGCCCAGGATGTAGGGCGCGACGAGCCCGTGGTGTTTCGTGCGCCGCGGCTGGCCCAGCTCGGGAGTGTGTTGGGCGACCATGTCTGGGTTCATCGCGAAGCCGCCGGCTGCGATGATGACCGACTTGGCTTTCACCGCACCGGTTTCGGTGAAGTGCTTCCACGCGACGCCGACCACGTCGCCGCTCGCGTCCTGAATCAGGTTGGTTGCGCCGGTCTCGTAGCGGAATTGCACGCCCAGCTCGTCGGCACGTTTGACCAGCAGATCGATCACCATGGACGCACCGCCCAGCTCACCTGGCACGGGCACGGAGTGCCCGCGCGGCGACGGGACTGCCTGTTCGCAGAAGGGCCACACCTTCTCGTTGCCGGTGTAGCTCAGGCCTTCGGTGCCGGGCGGGACGACCACCTTGCCCGGGTAGAAACTCCGCTCGAACTGAAAACCTAAGTCTTCCAACCAGTTGAAGTGCTCAACGCTGCCATCGCAATAGGCACGGATCTTCTCATGATCCGGTTCACGCGACACCGCAACCAGGTACTTGTACATCTCTTCGGCCGAGTCGGGATGGCCGGTCGCTTGCTGAACCGCGGTCCCGCCGCCGAGATAAAAGTGCCCGCCGGCAAGCGACGTCGTGCCGCCGGCCGCGGCGGCCCGCTCCAGCACCAGCACCCGTGCACCGGCGGCGGCGGCGCTGACCGCCGCGCAACCGCCCCCGATGCCAAAGCCGAGCACCACGACGTCCACCTCGTCCGACCACGACGCGACGTCGTCAACGCTCAACGTTGCTGGAATGTCCGTTGTGCTCACTGTTGCTCCTGCTTGATGTAGTCGAAGAACTGGCGCATTTCGGGTGAGAAGTGTGCGATCTCCACAAACGGAACCCCGTACTGCGGGGCGGACAGATAGGCGAACCGCAAGCCGCCAGGCATCACGCCCTGCTGCGGCACCGAGGCTCCTTGCTCAGCGGCTGAGGCCAGTACGGCATCGAAGTTCTCCAGGGTGTCGGCCTCAACGCAGATATGGTGCAGACCCGGTCCGCTGTCCTGCAAAAAGTCACTATAGATATTAGGCCCGCTGACCGGCTCGATCAGTTCGAGCTGCATGTCGCCGAGATAGCTCAGTGAAATGCTGGCGAGGAAATCGGCCGGTGATCCGCGGTAGCTGCAGGCGTCTGGGGCGAAGTGGACGTCGGGCAGGCGCACCCACTTCTTCACCCCTAATAGGCCGGTGAGAGCCTTTTCGGTGGTATCAAGGCTGTGCGTCACCCACGCGGTTTGGACTGGCGATCCGAATGAGTGGCTCATCGCCTCGCAGAATAACCCAGCGTCTGGCACGGCCGGAACCACCGGTTTGATGTTGCCGCCGCCGGGTGGATGAGACGCCCCATCTGCTCGATGAACACGTTCTAATTCGGCTCCGCAACGCTGAATGGAGCCGGGTCGACATCGGGGTGGGTCAGCAATGCGATCAGTAGTCGCACCTGGGTGTCGAACACGGTCTGCGGGTCGGTCAGGGTGTCGGCGCCATACTGCCCGAACACCTCGAGGCTGATGGCGCCGACCACGCCGGCCCAGATCGTGAAACATTTGGCGATGACGGCGTCGTCGCCGGCGAAGCCGAATTCCCGCCGTAGTCGCTCGAAGTCATCCGATATCGGTTGCGGCGCATGGTGATTGGTCAACTTGATATCACCGGTCGCGATACCGGCTGCGACGGCGTCGAACAACGCGCCGATCACCCGCGTCCCGGGTCCGACCGTTCGCTCGGCCGGCGCGTGGTAGCCCGGTACCGGGCTTCCGTACAGCAGTGCCCAGCTGGACGGGTGGTCGATGGCCCAGCCGTGGGCGGCACGGGTGATCGCGACAACATCGTCATTCCAGGAGTCCGGCACGGCCTCGCGGGCGCGGTCCACCACGTCGGCCAGCTCGGAGTAGGCATCGACGACCAGCAGCGTCAGCAATTCGTCGCGGCTGCTGACGTACCGATAGACCGCCGAGGACACCACCCCCAGATCGCGGGCGATGGCGCGAAGTGAGAGACCGGCCGGACCGTGCTCCACCAGGTGGCGCCGGCCGAGCTCGATGATCTGCGCTTCCATGCGTTCGCGCGAGTCGCGCCGCTTCGGCATCAGACCAGCTTCGCACAGATGAGATCGGTGCTCTTGTTTTTCGAACGTTGCTATGTCAGTGTCATGACTGATGAGAGCAGTGCTCTCTCTCGAAATGGAAAGGACATGTCATGGCGGTGCGCTACGACGAACCCCACGGTGCGGCGAAGGTCGCCAATACGCTGATCCGCTGGCTGGCCGACGCCGGCATCAGCATCGCGGGAACCCGCGCGCTGCGCGTGCGTGGCCGCAAAACAGGCCAGGTCCGCAGTGTGGTGGTCAACGTCTTGACGGTCGGCGATGTCGACTATCTGGTCTCGCCGCGGGGCAACACCCAGTGGGCGCGCAATGTCCGGGCGGCCGGCGCGGTCGACGTGGGACCGCGCTGGCGTCGTCGCAGCCTGCGGGCGATAGAGGTGGCCGACACTGCGAAGCCGGAGTTGCTCAAGCGCTACCTGGACAGGTGGTACTGGGAGGTCAAGGGCCATATCGCGGGGTTGACTCCGGATTCTGACGAGGACCAGCTCAGGGCCGCGGCGCCATCGATACCGGTCTTCGCGCTGGCGGCCGAGGCCTAAATAGCCGGACCGCCGACGCCGACGTCCTGGCGGACCTGTTGGGTCGTCGCCTGCCACGACACCGCCGCCGGGAAGTTGCCCCAGACGCTGTTGAAGATGCCGACGATCCGGGCGGGTCCGGGACCGTTGGTGAGGTAGACCGGCCCGCCGGAGTCGCCCTGTTGGCTCACGGCACCGTGTCCCATGGTGAACCAGCCGTTGTTGACGGCTTCGACGGTCCCGCAACTTTCGCCCGTGACGACGCCGAAATGGCAGATCGGTTCACCAGGCGCGACGACCAATCCCGGATCGGACTGCAAGATGCGTCCACCGGGCAGGATGTTGTTCACCGTCACGTCGGGAGCCAGCACGATCGACTCGTAGTCGGCGATTTCCTGGTCGGTGTTGACGAATGCGCCGTTGGGGGTGTTGTCGCGGAACGTCGCGACGTTGCCGATGACCTTGTTGTCCTTGTCGAACACCGGGCCGTCGCTGCGACAGTGCCCCGCGCTGAAAGCCACCCGCAGCCCGGGGTCGACATACCCCAATGTGCATAGATGGGTGCCCTGATGGATCTCCATCCCGGGGAAAACCAGAACCGGATCGGCGTGGGCACTGACCGGCGCGCACAGCGCCGTGACGACAGCGCTCACCAGCACGCCGAAAGCACGAATTGCCGGACCCCCCACCCGTTCACTCCGATCCTTCGAGGCCAGCTCCCCACCGGCCTGCTATTAGGCTACCTAGCCAACGTTCGGCGAGGTAACCGTTTCGAAGGGATCGGTCGAGAGCACGCCGGCCGTGTTACCGGCCGACGCGCTCCCTGCCGCGATCAAGGAATGGTCAGAACCTGCCCCGGCTGGATCAGGTCCGGGTTGGGGATGCCGCTGGCGTCAGCGATGATCTGGTACTTGTTGCCGTCACCGTAGAACTGCTCGGCGATGGCCCACAACGTGTCACCCGACTCCACGGTGTAGGTGCGGGCGGCCGCGGGTTCGGGCTCGGCAACTGCGGCTTCCTCAACCGCGGGCTCCTCGGCGGCGGCCGGTGCGGCAGCTTCCGGCTCGGGCGGAGGCGGAGCGTCGGTCTCGGTCTTGGTCGACCATGCGGCCCCGTCGGCCGAGTACAGCACCACATTGCGGTCGTCCTGCAGGACGAGACGAACGTTCTTCTTGCCCTTGGTGTCGGTGTGCCACACCGGCTTGTCGCCCGTGTAGAGAACGAAGTTGCCGTCGCTCTGAACCTCGGCCCGGACCACGTCTTCGCCGTTGGTCCCCGACGACCAGATCGCGTGGCCACGTGCGGCCAGAACCAGGTTCCCGTCGTCTTGCAGTGTCAGGGTGTAGGCCCCGTTGCTCGACGTGAGCGATTCACCTTTGACAAGCTTTTGCCCCTCGGTGAGAGTGTCTCCCACAGCAATTCCCTTCTCGTGGTCTCGGCAGGCGGATACCGGCCTCGCTCTCGAACTTACTGATCTTGGCTAAGCCGTGGGGGCTTTCGGCTCGCTGGAATAAAAACGCAGGGTGAACAAGGGCTCACCCCCCCGCGTTGACTATCGGGACGGTGTCAACGGAGCCGAGGCGTGACGCCGGACGGCAGATGCGGGCTGCCAACCTGGCGGCCCGAATACGTAACCGAGTCGGTCGCGCAGACGCGCCGCGGAACGGAAATCCCTGACAATAGCCAGGTATTCGTGGGTTTGCAGTTTCCAGACGTTGAACGTGTTCACCTGCTTGGTAAGCCCGTAGTGCGGCCGGAACGTCTCCTGCCGGAAGGTTCCGAACAGGCGGTCCCAGATGATGAAAATTCCGCCGTAGTTCTTGTCGAGGTATTCGGCGTCCATGCCGTGGTGCACACGATGATGCGCGGGGGTGTTGAAGACGAATTCGATGGGCGCCCACATGCGGTGGATCCGCTCGGTGTGCACCCAGAACTGATACACCAAATTGATCGAGAAGCTACAGAAAACGAGCCACGGTGGAATTCCCAAGAGCGGCAGAGGAATCCACATCAGAATCTCGCCGCTGTTGTTCCACTTCTGGCGCAGCGCGGTGGCGAAGTTGAAGTACTGGCTGGAGTGGTGTGCCTGATGGGTCGCCCAGATCAGCCGAATCCGGTGCGCGCTGCGGTGATAGCAGTAGTAGAGCAGGTCGACACCGAGGATCGCGATCACCCAGGTGTACCACCGCGTCGCCGCCAGGTGCACGGGAGCTACGTAGGCGTAAATCGCGGCGTAGCCGAGCACGGCGATGAATTTCCAAGCGGCGGTGGTGGCGACCGAAATCAGGCCCATCCGGATGCTGGCCCACGAGTCGGCTGTCAGGTAGGCGCCCGAGCCGGGACGATCGGTCTCTGCACCCGCTCCCCGTTCGATGCTTTCCAGCTTGCGAGCCGCGGTCCACTCCAGGATCAACAGCAGAAGGAAAAACGGAATCGCGAACAACACCGGGTCACGCATCTGATCCGGCAGAACGGATAAGAACCTGCCGAGCTCGCTCACGTTGCACACCCTACGACGTCGCTGACCTGTGTACCGAAACCATCGACTAATCCGTGAGGCGCTCCCGTGGCATCGGCTCGTCCTCATCGCCGGCGTACCAATGCACGGCTTGAACACCCTCCTGCAGGGACAGTTCGGCAACGAGCTGCTCGAGCCGAGCCGGCGCGTGGCCATCGCTGAGCAGGTACGCGGTCAACGCAGCGCTTTCATCGCTCGTTCGACCCGTGCGAATACCGCGTAGCACCAGGCGATCTCCGCCGCCACCGGTGCGTTGGACTATTTGAGCGCGGGCATACTTCGCGGACTTCGGCCGACAAATCACCTGAAGCTGATACTGCTGATCGTCCTCGTCCTCTTCCACAACGCTGTCGCCGTGATCGATCAGGTGGCCCAGCGGCCGCCCCAACAGGTGAATCCCCACGATGGTGCCGGTGGCTATCAGCGCGAACACCAGATGGCCGCCGGCCGCAAGTACGCCGACCGCGGCCGAACACCACAAGGTCGCCGCGGTGTTGAGCCCTCGGACATTGAATCCCTCGCGCAGGATCACGCCACCGCCGAGGAAGCCGACTCCGGACACCACGTAGGACGCCACCCGGGTTGGGCTGCTGTCGTTGGTAGCGACCGCGTACAGCACGAACAGCGTCGCGCCCGTCGCCACCAGCGCGTTGGTACGTAGGCCCGCCCGTCGTGCCTGCCATTGCCGCTCGATGCCGATGAGAGCGCCGCAGCCAACGCCCACCCCCAGCCGCAGCGTGAACTCTGTGATAGTCAGCGTCTGCATGACGCGGCTCTCCTTTCCCCCGGTTCGGGGTGCCTACCAGTGTGGACGACGCCCAGACGATTGGCGCTCATTGCTCGAACTACGTTGTCCTACTTATCCGACCGCGGCCCATGACGGGACCATCGGCGGGCGGATCAGAAACCGGTTGTCGATGATGCCGCCGGTAGCTCCGGCACGGGCGCCGATAGCGGCACCGCTCGGGGCAACTCCGGGTATGCCGGTCGCGACCTCCGGTGGCGCCGCCAGCGGGGTGCTTCCCAGCCCCGACGCGCTCGGCGTCGCCGCTGATGGTGCCGCCGCGGCCCAGTTTGGCGGTACCGACAAGGACCCGATGGATCCGGCCTGACCGGCAGCCGCCGACATCGAGGAGCCAGCCGGCCCGAGCCCGGTCACGCCCGACATTCCTGAGGTGCCCGAGCCGAGGCCCGCTGCCATGCCCAACGGTGAAAGTCCGTTCGCGCCTTCGCCTCCCGCCATCGCACCCGGGCTCAAGAAGCCGGCGGTGGTGACGATCTGCGCTGCCTGCAGCGGATTGATGGCCCCGGTGGACGTCAACGTGTTCCAGATGTTGGCATTGGGTCCCCACGTACTCCAGAAGCTGTCGAGTTGGGAGTTGCCGGATGAACCGCCGCTCAGCAGACCCTCGAGCTCTGATAGCACTGAGGTCGACGACGACGTGGACGTCGCCGGCGAGGCCATGCCTTGCAGCGTGTTGGGTATGGCAGAAGTCAACTGCGCCAAGGTCGCCTGCGTGCTGGTGCTGGTGGCCTGACATGTCGCGGCCGCCTGCCCGCCGAGCGCACCGGGTGCCGTGGTCTGCGGAGCAGTCGTGAACGACGGCATCTTGGTCGCCGCCGATGATTGCGCCGCATAGCCGTACATCGCCGCGGCGTCCTGGGCCCACATCTGGCCGTAGTGGACCTCGGTAGCCGCGATCGCCGGCGCGTTCTGTCCCAGCACGTTCGTCGCCACCAACGACGCGAGCTGGGCGCGGTTGGCCGCAATCACCGGGGGCGGCACGGTCATGCCGTAAGCCGCCTCGTAGGCAGCCGCGGCCGCCGTCGCCTGCCCGGCCGTCTGCTCGGCCTGCGCAGCTGTAGCGTTCATCCACGCCGTGTACGGCGCGGCGGCCGACGCCATCGCCGTCGACGCCCGACCCTGCCAGCCTTCGCCGATAAGATCCGAAATGGTCGAGCTGTAATTGGCTGCCTGCTCGCGCAATTCGGATGCCAGGTCACTCCACGCCGTCGCGGCAGCCAGCATCGGTGCCGATCCTGGACCGGTGTACATCTTGGCGGAGTTGACCTCCGGTGGGAATGCACCGAAGTCGAATACTGCAGTCATCGTGGCACTCCTTTCAGATCGATGAGGTTGCGTTCGCGGCCGCGACCATGTCGGGCTGAGTCGTCACGAAAGTCATCAAATTCTCCTTCAGGAGGGCAGGCTGCAGCCGCGCCTGTGTCATGGCACGACAAGTGAACGCGGGCATGAAAAACTCAGCGCGCGTAAGTAATTGAAGCGGCGCGAGCCGATTCAGCGAGTGAAGAGGACGCCGAGGCCGGGCCCGAACGAAACGGTCACCGGTCTCGGAGACGGACTGTCACTGCGACTCATTTCGCCACACCTCCTCGCGGCCAGGGCACACAGGGGTGCCGACACGGTGCACGCGGGACGTAGCGAATCCGGCCAGATGAGCCGGTCGCTGCACCCCTCTCGACAGAGCTTTGGCACTGCACGGCGTATCCGGGCCTTCGCAAAAGTGCAGGGCCGGAAGCCACTTGGGCTCAACCCTTAAGCCGGGAGGAGCTGTCCTGACCCTGGGCGTCTTTCGACATTTGAGGTCAGTGGCCTGTATCCGTGCAGACGCCTCACCTAGCGAGGTGCTTGCATCGGTCATAGTTCCACCAAGATCGACGGGAGTCAACTCGACTCGGGCGACTCACATCTACGGCGAACCGAAATCCAGAGACCGCCGAGGCGTAGCTCAAACCATCGAGCGATACCGAGATGCGTTGTGACTGTTGGCCAATCGCGCCGGCAAGCATCGAATTCCAACTGCAGCGTGCCGGACGCGAGAGTCCTTGTTCTGCAAAGGATGCCGTCAAGATTCGTGACAACCGATCGCAGTCCACGCAGTCGCGCCAACGATTTTTCGCGAAAGCTAGTCGGGCTTCTTTTCGGCCACCGCCGCGCTCAGTCCTTCGGCGAGGTCGTCGCGGGTCAGTTCTTTGAACCGGCGCAGTTGGTCGTCGCTGATCTCATCGAAATCACTGGCCAGCACCGCGTCGAGATCTTCGTCGTCAAGCCGGAAGCTGCGGTGGTCACGGGCCTTTTCCACCACGTTGCGCACAAAGCCGGCATTACCCAACGTGTCGATGCCGCGGATCAGGTCGCCGTCCGGTGAGATGGTCTCGTCCTCGTAGAACCTGGTGTAGGCCGGCAGCAAACCCTCCACCGCGTCGTCGGTGATGACGTCCTCGTTTTCCTGACCCATCAACTGGGTCAGCGCGACGAGCTCTTTGGGGTTATAGCTGAAGAACTCGATGACGGTGGAGAACCGGCGTCGCAGACCTTGGTTGACCTCGAGCATCTTGTCCATCGCCTTGGCGTAACCGGCTCCGAACACCACCAGCTCGTCGCGGTGATTTTCCATGTACAGCAGCAGGGTGTTGATGATCGCGTTGCCGTATGCGTCGCCGGTGGAGTAGCCGCTCTCGTGCAGGTTGTGCATCTCGTCGAAGAAGACTGCCCCGCCCAGCGCCTCCTCGAGCATTTCCTCGGTGTTCTTCTCCGCGTCGGCCATGTAGCGGCCCAATAACTTCGCGCGGCTCGTCTCCACCACCAACGGCTTGCGCAGCACGGTCAGACCACACAATTGCTTCGAAAACGCCCGCGCCACAGATGTTTTGCCTGTGCCGGGAGGTCCGAGTAGCAGGGTGTGACGCGACGTCACCGGCACCGGCAGGCCCATCTTCGCGCGGGCCAGGTTCACCTTTGTCGTCGACTTGATCAGCTTGATTTCCCGCTTGGCCTGATCCATACCGAGCATCGCGTTGAGCTCGGCATCGCCTTCGTCGAGATACTTCTTCGCCATCTCGAAATGCCGGGCGGCCTCGGCCTCCTGGCGGGTGGGGGCACTGTCCACATCCCACGGATCCGTCCGGGCCTCAATGGTTTCCGGGTCGGTCAGCACCAACCGGTAGCTGGGGTTGTCCAAGGCCTCGCGCGCCGGAGTGAATCGGGCGTCGCGTGAGTAAACCCGGCGTAGGCACTCGACGGCTTCTTCTTCGCGGCCCAAGTGGCGGAAGCACATTCCCTGGGTGTACATCGCGACGTTGGCCGCGCTGGGCACCCGATCCCCCTCGATCGCTTCCTGGGCGCGACGGGTCGCCTCCTCGAACACGCCGAGTGACGCCAGCGCGGTGGTTGCCATCGCTGCTCCAGCGGCCTTGAGCTCAGGATGACGCCACCCGGCGCCAGGCGGAAATTGGATGAGCACGTCCGGCCAGCGGCCGGTACGGAAGTGCAGCAGCCCCCGCACGTATTTGACCAACTCCTCGTCGGAAGCATGCCGCGGAGTAATCGAATCCAGCAGCTCGGCCGCCTCGGCATAGCGCTTTACTTCGGTCAGGGCGGCCGCGTAACTGGCGGTCAGTGACTCGACGCTGGTGACCGCGAGCTTCAAGAACATCCCGTCGGACACTTCGGGGCGAAACTCCACTTCGGTCAAGCCCAGGCGACGCATCTCCCAGCCGAACGTCTTCACCGATTGCCATGCGCCGGTAAGCACTTCGATGCTCTGGTCGCCGGCCAGCAAGCGGGCCAGCCAGGCGTCGCACATCTGCGGGTCGAGGCTGGTAGCTGCCGTGAACATCCGCAGGGCTACCTGCGGATTATGGCTTGGCTGAAGGCCGTTGACCGATATCCCGGACGCCAGCAGCCCCGCGACCATTGCGTTGCGGGAGTCGTCTGTCGCGTTGGTCTGGGGTCGCGTCATCCTTTTATCGTAAGGCCTCGAAACCGCTCGCCTCTTGCCCAGCCACTGCGCCAACCGGAACAAGGATGTCCTCGGCGTGGCCCAATGTGCGGCTTGGCATCGGCAGCGGGCGGTGCGACGTCGGCGCCGGCAGGCTGGCCGCCACCGCGCCGAGCTGACGCCCGGTCAGCCGGTTCAGGCCGGAGAAAGCTTCTTTACGCAGGCGTTTGTCGCTGTGGTAGCGGACCCACACCGACACGTCGGCCTCGTGACCCTCCGCGATGATGCGGATCGTCATGACAGTGGTGTCAGCGTCGGTGAGCCACAGTTCCTCCAGCGTCTCGCTGGTGATGTCGCCCGGCGAAACCCAAAAGCTGGTCACGTAGCCGTCCGGGGTCTTCAGGTAGCGCCAGAACGGCCGGACGTGTGCCGGCTGGAGACCGGCCAGGACAGCTTCGTCCACGTTGGCGATCTCGTCGGCGGAAAGCGGCCGCGCTACGCAGCTACGCCCGTCGAGGTCGTGTGCCAGCCGCTCGGTGGCGGCGGCCAGCGTGCAGGCCACCGAATCGCGGGCGGCGACAGCGCTGACATTGTGCTGCGGGTCCATCCGAACCACCAGCCAGGTGTTGCGCTCTGCGATGGGGCGCCGGTCGCTGCCTTCCCCGAAGTCCTCGCGAACGGCCGACTGGACGCCCTTCGCGGCTTTACGGGTGCCGACCGAGATGATGTCGACACTGTCGAGACGAACGTCGAACTGCCGCAACGACGTAACAACGGCTTCCAGTGGGATGGTGGTCGCCAGCGTGTCGCGGTGGCGATGCCGGCCGGCCTCTCCCACGCCGTCGACGGCGATCACCGCGATCAGCTTGCCGGCGTGCTCGCGGATGCCCACCGTCTCACGGCTGAACTGTCGCCGGTGGTCGACCGCCGGAGTGCAGCCGACAGTCAGCGCCTCCGGGTCGGCGTACCAGTTTCGGACCCGGGCGATCGGGGCCGACGACACGGGCACTCCCCCGTTGGTCAGCAGGGCGACGACGGTCAGGATCACCGCCAAGCCGACACCGATCCACAGGGTGAGGTTGCGGTCGGCCTGCCAGGAATCGGGAAGATGGCTTGCAATCACCAGCAGCGCAACGTCAATCAGGAACACGGTGGTGACCCGCGCCCACGAGAGGGACAGCCCGTACTCGCGTTGTGCCTTCATTCCTGTCCCCCTGTTGTCTTTCTCATCAGAACGGCTCCGCCGACGATGAGACCGGCCAGCAGCAGCGCACCACCCAGCCCGCCAGCGGCGACCCAGACCGGCACCATGTTGCGCGGCGCGGGGGCCGGAGGCAGACTCAGCGGCTTCGCCGAATCCTTCGGCAGGACAGACCCATCGGGCACGTCCCAGGTCAGTGCGGCCACCGGGTCAACAATGCCGTAGCCGATCTGGTTGTCGACACCGCGAGCAGGGGCTCGGGCGGTGCGCGTCAACCGGTTGATGATCTGGTGCGCCGACAGCGTCGGGTACTTCGCCCGCACCAGCGCAGCCACACCGGACACGATCGCGGTCGAGAAGCTGGTTCCGGACGGCACCAACAAGGAGTTGTCCGGGCCGTCAATTGCGTTGATCAGGCTGTCATCTCGCGGCGAGAGCCCGACCACGTCGGTACCGGGCGCCGCGATGGACACCCACGGTCCTGCGACGCTCAGCTTGTCCATTGGGGTGCCAGAGGAATCCACCGCGCCGACGGTCAGGACGTAGTCGCTGAACCACGACGGGGTAACCACGCTGGTCACGCCGCCCCAGTCGCGAGCGTCGTTGGGGTGCAACGGATCAACCAACGGGTTCCCTTTGCAGTCACGCTGACTGGTGTCGCCCGCGGCCGCGACGATCACGGCGTCCTTGTCGACAGCTGCGTATCGGACCGCCGCGCCGAGGTCGGGTTGGTCGATCAGGCTGCGCGCGCTCATGCACATCACCTGCGAGATGTTGATCACCTGGGCGCCCATGTTCGCGGCATGCACGATCGCGTGCGCCATCGTGAAGATGGTGTCGCGCTTTTGCCGAGTCTGTGGGTCCTCATCGCCGGTGTAGGCGTCTTTGAGCCCAAATGCCTGGCTGGACTGGCGGATTGAGATCAGGTCGACGTCCGGGGCGATGCCGCTGTAAGCGTCACTCGGCGCCGGCGGCGGTGGTGGATCCAGCGGTGGCTGTGGCGCTGCCGGCCGCGGGTAATCCACGGAGACGACTTGCCCGTGGCCGTTGCTGGAGAAGTTCGGCAGCACTGTGTTGCCGTGGTCGTGGCTGGCAGCTCCGCCGGCCTTTTGTCCCGGCGGGCACCACGGACATGCCGGAGCAGGCTCGCCTTCCGCCGGCGGCGCTGCCGGCACCAACGTGATGGTCTGCGGCGGCGGCGGTGCCACGCTGATCGTCTGAGGTGGGGGCGCCACCGGCGGTGGTTCCCTGGTCGGAACGGGCGGTGGCCGTCGCGGTCCCGGGACGCCGGGGGCGCCAGCACTTCCGGGTGACGCGGCGATCATCGACGCCACGAGTGTTCCGTGGGCGTCGCAGTCGGAAAGTCCGTCGCCGCCGCCCATGACGTAGTCGCCGCCGGGAATCAGGTGCGGCAACCTCGGGTGCGGCGTCACGCCGGTGTCGATAACGGCGACCCGCACCCCGGCACCGCGCCCGAATTTCCATGCTTCGGGCAGGTTGAGCATGTCCATATACTTCGGCTGCAGCCGAAAGTCGGATCCAGGCAGCACGCCGACCTCGGTGCAGTATGAGTTCTGCTTCATTGGCTGGCCTGGACCGGGCGGACTGTCCGGCGGCACGGCACCCGGGTCGATCGATGGAGGGTTGATCGCGTAGGCCGGCGACCCGGACAGCGCGATGGTGGCAACGATCAGTGTGGTGCCGGCGACTGCGGCCGCACGAAGCGGCCGCAGTCGACGACTACCGGTAGCGGATCGCGGCATAGACGTTCATCAACCACAATGCCAGCGGGAAAATCGGCATCAGGCAGAGGTATTCGACCCACTCCACGAGCTTGCGGAACAGCGGGCTGTAGATCGTGTTCGGCACGGTCGCCGCGGCGATGAGTCCCGCCGCGGGCAGCAGCACTGCCACGCCGGCAGTCACCGACACTGCGGCCGTCGAGGATAGCACCAGAGAGTAACGGACCACTACCGCCCCGACGATCAGGATCGACGTGACCGCGAGAGTGATCGCCTGCCAACGGTCTACGTACGACCGGCCGCGCAGCATCAGGAATCCCGCAGTGCTGGCAACCAGCAGCAGGGGCAGCCAGCGGTCGTGCGTGCGGGGGTCAGCTACCCCGGTCAGCGACACGAGCGTCAGCACACCGAGACCGACCAGGAGTCCGGTCAGGAACGAGCGCGCACGCTCGGCCCGCAGCACCACGTCCTGGATAGAGGCTGGGCCGTCGAGGGTCGGACGGCCGCCGTCGACAGGCTGCGCCACGGTGGTCGGCAGGTCGGGACGGGCCTCGAACACCCAGCGGCTGGTGGCCGAGGGGAAGACCGGCAACCGGATGCCGGACAGCCAGCGAGACATCGCCGGAGCGCTGTGGTAGCCGAAGACGCAGACCAGCAGGGTGGTGGTGAGCAGCGTGACCGCGCCGGTGTCGAATGCCATCCGGGCCAGGCTGGCGATGGTGGCGACCAGCGTGATGGTCACGATCGCGGTGCCGGTGCCCAGTCGACGGCCGGTGAACCGCATGATCAGCAGCGCCGCCACGGTGATCGCGGCAAAACCGAGCAGCGCGTGCGGCGACCCGACCGGGCCGGGGGGCGCTGATGCCGCCGACACCGCCAGTGGCGCGAGTCCGCTCCAGAGCAGAATGTCGCCGGCGCGACGGTTTTGCACCGTGTGGGAGCGGCTGAGGATCAGCAGCGCCACGGTGAAGACCAGGACCGAGATCACGGCGGCGTAGGGCGCCGGGATCCACGATTCGTGGTGCAACCGGAACCAGCCGAGCAGCAGCGATGCGAGCACGACGCCGGATCCGACCATCCCTGCGCCGACCTGGATGGCGACCGTCGGGTTGATCGACGAGAAACGCTTGCTGAGGTTGACCGAGACGGCCGTCGAGATGTGCTCGATGACCTGTGAGCGGTGCTCGGTGTCCTCGACGAACCGCAGCCACAGCCGGTCGCCGTCGAAGACGTCCTGCTCGGTGAGCGACTGGGTGGCGCGCAACGGTGTGCCGTCGACGAGGCACAGAGCCCACCGACCGCGCTGCTTGGCTTCCAGCGCCGCGAGACCCAATTCCCGCAGTCGGACGTTGACGACCTTCAGCAGTGGGTCGACCATCACCGAAATCGGGGCGTTGGCGTCCAGCAAGACGCCGATCTGCACGCCCTCGCCGGCGATGATGCCGATCACCGCCGATTGAGGCGACGAAAGTGCCTCTGTCCCGGTCTGTGGCGCCTCAGCTACTGCGGTCATCGCTGCACCCCTCTGTCGAAGATTTGTGGGTCCATCTGTCTGGCCTCGCTAGGTGGAATCGTGACGTCGCGTCACAATTGTTGAGCAGATTCTAAGAGCATTTTGCGGCATCCGCATCTTCGCTAAATGCTGCACTGAAAATCTTTGCCGTGCGCGCTAACTGCGTAACGAATAGTTAAACTCTGCTGTGCGTCTTCCACTCCCCGTAAGGGAGTGTCTCCAGGACGGTCTTCACACCGACCTGTACCAGCTGCGGGGTGGCCGGGCAGATCGCGAGCCACGCCTCGTTGGAGCCGGCGGTACGCGCCTGCTGATACATGGCGATCCGGCCACCCGAACCGTCCTTGAGTGAGAGCACCGAGGCGCTGGGTGCTTTGTCGTCATCGCGGTACTGGCGGGCATAGACCGCAGCCTCAGCGGCCGGGTCTGACAACGCCTGGCCGAGAGCGGCCACGGTCGCTGCGCTGATACCCAGCCGGCGCAGGTCTCCGCCGGAGAACACGTTAAACCCGGAACTCTGCCAGGCTTTCGTGATTTCAAGCATTTCGTCGAGCGGCACGTTGACCGCGTTGATCGCGGCGGGCTCGGCGTGATGGATCGACTCGAGTGCATCGAACACCAGGGTCGCGATCGACGTGGTGTCCGCAATGGCCACGTCGTCGACCGTGATCTCGTCGCCGACTCGAACGGCCGAGACCCAGTGCTGGGCGCGACGCGCCAGCAGCACGCGAAATTCGTTGTCCGGGATGTCGCGCGAACCCACCTGCTCTTCGGCGCCACCTTCTTCTTTTTCCTTGACCCCGTAGAGCAGTTTGCCGCGGGAGAGCAATGCGACGACTTCTAGGTCCGGCGCCGCCAGAACGCGCATCCGGGCAGCGACCGCCTCATTAACTGTCTCGCCCTCGACGATGCCCTGTTCGCGCATGGTCGCCATGCCCGGGTGCTGGTTCAGCCAGTCCATGGAATCCGTGGACACGAATGGTCGACACCGCAATTCGGGTGCGACATGGCGAATGTCCAGCAAGGCTTGCAGCATCCAGAACCCCTCGACATTGACGGTGATGTCTGTGCGTGTGCTCTGGTCCATTCGCTTCTCTCGTTTCGGTGTTTCTCTGTTATCGCACGACGCGGCAGCACACCGATATCGGTGTGCTGCCGCGCCCTGCGTTGACTACTGTCAGGCCCAGCTGGAGCCGACGGCGGAGTCGGTGCTCGACATGTTGTTGCCGGCGGTCTGCACCTTCTGGCCGTGGGCGTTGGCCTGCTCGTAGATCGTCTGGAAGTTACGACCCAACTGGGTGATGAACTCCTGGCAAGCTACGGAACCCGAGCCGCCCCAGAAGTCACCGGCAGCCAGCACATCGCGCACGATGGACTGGTGCTCGGCCTCCAGGGAAGCGGCCTGCGAACGGATCAACGCGCCGTGGGCGTCGACATCACCGAACTGGTAGCTGATCGACATCTATCTGTCCTCCTGTTTGTGAGAGTTTACGCTGCGAGCGGAGTTAGCTGCTCAGGATCTGCTGAGAACCCTGCTCTTGGGCCTCGTAGTGGTTCGCGTCGCGGATCAATCCGTCACGCACGCCGTGCAGCATGTTGACGATGTTGCGGAACGCGGTGTTCATCTGGCCCATGGTGTCGTAGGAGGTGGCCTGAGCGGTACCGCTCCAGCCGGCTCCGGCGATGTTCTGGCTCGACGCCCACATCTTGCGGGCCTCGTCCTCGACAGTCTGGGCGTGGGTGTCAAAACGGCCCGCCATCGACCGCATCTCGTGCGGGTCAGTCATAAAACGTGTAGGCACTTGCGTATCTCCTTGCTTGTGTAGTGATTCGAGTGGAGCGAACGTGCTAGTCGGACTGGTTACCGGAGGTAACCGCCGACTCGGAACACACGGCTGAACCCCCCTTTCCCGCTAACTGGTAGCCACTGAGAGTGGCACCACAGTGGGACGGGCTTCATGGACAACACACTCAGCCGGCGGCGGCTGCGTTAGCAGCCTCGGTGGCTAAGTAGGAACCAGCGCTGGTGCCCAACGTGTTGACGAAGGCTTCGTGGATTGCCGCCGCTTGGGCGCTGACGGCCTGGTAAAGCTGCGCGTGCGCGGCGAACTGAGCCGCTGTCAGAGCTGAAACCTCGTCGGCCGCAGCCGGAACCACGCCCGTGGTGGGAGCCGCCGCGGCCGCATTCTGGGCATTGAGGCCTGCGCCGATCCCCTGGAGGCTGGTGGCTGCCGCCGACAGGGCTTCCGGCTGGGTGGTCACGAACGACATTTAGGCGTCCTCCCGGTTGGTTTGCCAATCCTGTTCGTGCATGAGAATAGACGCGGGGTCCGCTCGGCGCTGCGGTCAAAGCTGGGTGTTTGCAACTGTTCACCCGGGAGCAACAACTGTTCATCTGCGGTAACAGCTGAGTAACAGCCTTGGCCGCGCGGGCGCCGCTCGGTAGCTCGAAAAGGCCCTTGAAGTGCGCAAATGTGTTTGACGCGGTCGGACACCGGCCGCCGGTGTGTCGTCGGCGCCGTCACCTCTCACGGAGCCGTGGGCGATACGACATTCCGGTGTGGCGAAAAAATCTAACCGCGGATAACGCCGCACCCCCGCCTCGCTCGCACCGCCGTTGCCTGTGACGGCCACCGGGCGTTCGTGCTCCGTGGCCGCGATCAACCGAGCCGCAGCGGCAAGTTCTTGAGCGCGAAAGTCTTGCTCGGAAACTTGATTTCAGGCTGGTAGTCAGGCGCCAGCTCGAATTCAGGGATTCTCTTGAGCCATTCGTCGACGATCACGGTCAGCTCCATGCGTGCCAGATGAGAACCGAGGCAACGGTGCGGTCCGCCACCAAACCCCCAGTGCCGGTGCACCTTACCGTCCATAGTGAGTTCGTCGGTGGAGATCGAATCGCTGCCGTCCCGGTTGATCAAGGCCATGCACAAGAACACCGATGACCCCGCAGGCAACGTCATGCCACCGACGACGACGTTCTCGGTGAGTATCCGGGGCGCCACCGGCGCAGACGGCTCCAACCGGACGATCTCTTCGATGAAGACCCTGATCTGGCGTGGATTGTCGCGGAGCTGTGCACGCAGCTCCGGTCTGCGCGCCAACTCGAGCAGCGAGAATCCGATCGCCGCGGTCACGGTGTCCAGCCCCGCCAGGATTAGCAGGTGGCTCATGCCGAGCAACTCGAGGTCGGTGAAGTTGCCTTTGCTCTGCATGACCATAGACAACATGTCCGAGCCCGGGTGTTCCCGGCGGTATTGGATTGCCTCCGTCAGGTATTTGTACATCGCCTGGGCTGCCGGGGCGATGTCCTCCCTCGAGCCAAAGAGGTCATCGGAAAGGATGGCGTTCTTCCAGGCGATCAGCTGGTCGCGGTCCTCCAACGGCAGACCGTAGAGGTCGAGGAACACCTGATAGGGGTAGGTCTTCGCCAAGTCTTCCATTGCCTCACATTCGCCGCGGTTGGCGATGGCGTCGATCATGTCGGCGGCGTGACGAACCAATACCGGTCGCGACTTGCTCAACCCGTGCGGGCTGAAAAACGGCTGCAGGATTTTGCGGTACCGAGTGTGCTCGGGCGGGTCGAATCCCAACGGGATCACCGGGATTGGGCTTCCCGGCGGCTGGAGCGCCAATCGGGCGGAAAAAACATTGGGACTCCGCAATGCTGCCAGCACGTCCTCACGGCGGGTGAGGTAGTAGTAGCCGTTCATGAACACCACCGGCCCGGCATCACGCAGAATTTTCCACCCGGCACCACGATCAGCAGCCATCGGCAGGGCGAAGTAGTCCAGCCGCGGAAGGTGAAAGCCTTTGCCGTACAGGCTTTCATCAATGGAGGTCATGTCCGTGATCTCTCGTTGTCGTTCGTCCATTTTCGCCGGCGCCGTGTACGACAGTAGACCTGGTATGTGGCCCGCTGTGGTTCGGTCGCGTCGTCACCGCGGGAGTGGGCGCCGATCCGAGAGCCGATGTTCGACATATCTTTTAGACTCGGCACTGTGAAGGTTCGAGTCGAGCAGTCGAAGTGCGTCGGTCACGCCCAGTGCTATGCGGTTGACCCCGAGATTTTCCCGATCGATGATTCTGGCTACTCCATTCTCGAAGAGCACGAGGTTGCACCGGAGGACGCGCAGGCCACTCGCGACGGGGTGGCGTCCTGTCCGGAGATGGCGCTGATCCTGGACGAAAATTGACAAGGAGTGGGGCTAGTTCACGCCGGCTAGCGATCACCGTCTGGCGCGGAGTGCGGGAATCGCCTGTGCAACGTCCGCAGCAGCGCGTGAACTTCGTCGATCCGAGCGTGTAACTGCGCCAGCTCTTCAGACGCCCGGGAGTCATCAGCCTCGGGTTGCTGATAGTTGTGTTCGGCAATGCGGTCCGCAAGCTCCTGTAGTTCGGCGCTTTCGGCCTGCAGCAGCCGCTCGAACACGCGCGCTTGAGCTACCTCGGCGGGCGGAGCGGGGCGGCGCGGCAGCACGCTTGCTGCGCTCAACGGCGCCGAAGCGCCCATAGTCCTCGGGTGTGTGCGGGCGGAGTCCCGGGTCCTCCGTGACAAGGCCAGCGAGCCAGCTACTTCAGCATGTTCTGCCACGTGCCGCTCCTGCCCTGGCTCAGGTTTGTTCACCTATCGGAAACCTACGCCACTGCTCTTGAGAGCTTCCAAATACGCCCCAACTGTTCATATTTGAGCAATGAGTGAGACATCCGCCATTCACCTAAGTTCGGCGCGAGCGGGCCGCGGCCGCGCGTTGGTGGGTACAAACGCTTCTGGGGTGTCACGCCGCAACGTGACACCCCAGAAGGCGTGATGCTCGTGGACCTCTAGCCAGCTGATGGTGGCCGGGGCATGACCGTGGGTTTGAACCCATAACGGGGGCCCAGGCCGTTGCCGAAGCCCCGACCTGCGCCGGCCAGCGGCATACCGCCGACGAGGTTCCCGTTACCGGCGGCCTCCGGGGCAGCGCTGACGCTGCTGACCAGTTGCACGCCCTGTGGGGCCGCAGCCGGAGCAGAGCCGACCCACGACGCCGGCACCGCCAGCTTGCCTACCGAAGCGGCGCCGCCCGAGATGGCGGAGACCGCATGCGCGCCCGCACCCGCGCCAGCAGCAGCACCGCCACCTAGCCCGGCTCCGAGGCCACCCAACCCTGGCAATGCCGGGGCCGCAGCTGCAGGAGCAGCCCCGCCCAGCATTCCCGCGCTCTTGGCAATCTGAACGCCGAAGTTGCCCATACCAACGCTGAAGTAGGGCAAACCCTCGGTGTTGTAGAACAAGCTCGCATACGGCGAGTAGTTGGTGACCAACGCCGAGAGGTTGGTGGGCAGCACGCTCGTTCCGAAGATGAAGCTGTAGAGCGATTGAAGCGGCGTCAAGGTGGCGGCCGAGCTGGCCGACGGCGACGCAAGACTCTGCAGCGAGCCCGGCATCGCTTGGGTCAGCTGCTGCAGGATCGACTGGCTGCTGGTGGCGGCCGACGTGCCGGTTGCCTGGCTGACCGCGGCGGCTTGAGCAGCCGTGCCACCGGGATTAGTAGTCGCAGCAGGCGTCGCCAACGGCGTTACCTTGGCGGCGGCTGCCGATTGGGCCGCGTAGCTGTACATGGCCGCGGCGTCCTGCGCCCACATCTGCCCATACTGCGCTTCGAGTTGCGCGATCAACGGCGTGTACTGGCCGAAAACGTTGGCCTGCGTCGCCGCAGCCGTCTCAGCGCGGTTGGCTGCGATCAACGGCGGCGGCACCGTCGCTGCGAAGGCCTGCTCGTAGGCCGCTGCGGCCGTGCGGGCTTGAGTCGCGGCCTGCTCGGCCGCGGCGGCCGTCTCTTGTATCCACGTCACGTACGGCTGCGCCGCACTGGCCATCGCCGCCGACGCTGGGCCGTTCCACCCATCGTTGGCGAGTTGCGTGATCGTGGTCTCGTAGCCCTGCGCGGCCGACTGAAGCTCAGCGGCCAGGCCGTTCCAAGCCGACGCGGCAGCTTGGAGCGACGACGAACCTGGGCCCGAATACATCCGGGCCGAGTTGATCTCCGGCGCTAACGCCCCGAAATCCACCATGGAAATACCTCCTAGCCGGCCGCAGCCGCGTTGGCGGCCTCGGTGGCTGCGTAGGAACCGGCGCTGGTGCCCAACGTATTGACGAAAGCTTCGTGGATCGCCGCGGCCTGCTGGCTGACGGCCTGGTACAGCTGGGCGTGCGCGACGAACTGAGCCGCCGTCAGCGCCGAAACCTCGTCGGCAGCAGCGGGAACCACTCCCGTGGTCGGAGCCGCTGCAGCCGCGTTCTGGGCGTTCAATCCAGACCCGATCCCCTGCAGGCTGGTGGCCGCTGCCGATAATGCTTCCGGCTGTGTGGTCACGAACGACATCCGGTCTCCTCCTTAATAAGCTTGCGCGTCTACGACCTTGGGCAAGGTCGTTCGGTTGAAAGGTTAGATGGTCACGGTCGGATAAAGCCCCTGCCGACCTAACTGTTCACGACTGGACGGAGAGTATTCACCACCCGGTATCGGCCGTTCATCTCGAATTCGGCAAACCTTCCGCCTGCGGTAATGATTCGAATTGGCCCGGCTCTCCGAAAGTACGAAGGTCCGGCCCGCCCGACTGCCGTCTAATTAACCGTGGTCGTGCTGGAGATCGTCGAAGCGGGCTTTCGCCGCAAGTGATTTCGGTTCGCCGCGAGCCGCCCAATACTGCGAGCCTGTCGCGGCTACCCCGCACGATCCGGACGCCATGCTGCGGCCTGGACGCCACCTGTCAAGAACCATCAGCTCGCGCCCCCGCGCAGGATGCTGGGCAGTCAATCACGATGAAATACAACGCTTTTGGCGCCGATGAGAGCCCCGGGCGCGACAGCACCGGGCGTAAAGACCGCGACTGCTCAACCGCGCCACCGACCGTGATCGTGGACGCACCCGATCGGGTACCGGCGGCGGATCTTCAGGTGAACGACACCACCGACGGGGGCCGACCACAGGATCGCCTCACGCCTCGACGAGTATCACGTGTAAGTGTTTGGGCGCGACTGTCATACGGAGTTCTTCCGGTGAGCACCTGAGTGCGCGGCGGATCATACCGGCGGTGCCGCCTTGCGACAAGGCCGCAGTTCGCTGCCCTGTTACCCCCCGGCGGGCGGCTTGGGCATCACGGAGTGCTTGATCCCGTACTTCACGACGTACCCGCTGCCACGGCGTCCAGCACCGGCTCCGAGGCCGGCGTTGCCCGACATCGGAACGCCGTTGAGTATCCCATTCGACTGCGGCGGTGCGATCGAGCGCGCGGCGTTGACGAGCTTGGCATCTTCCACCACCCCGGGCGACGCCCCTTGCCAACTCGCGGGCACCGAGAGCCGCCCGAGGCTGCTGGCCTCGCCCATTTGGGCCGTCACACTGCTGGCCGTAAACGGTGCGCCGCTGACGCCCGCGGTGCCGCCGATGGGGGGAATGTTTGGTGCAAAAGGAGTCGCGAACCCAAGCCCTTTTTCTAGCGCCGTCGCCTGAGCGGGGGTGATCAACTGCTGCCCGATGCCGTAGCCGAAGTTTCCGAGACCGACCGCGAAGTAGGCCTGGAAGATTTGCCTCAAGCTGTTCAGGTTGCCGGATGATCCGCTCGTCAGGCCGACGCCCAACCCGCCGGTGGGGTATTGGCTGACGGTGTTTTGATACAGCGTCTGGAGCCACTCGGCCAGCGTGGTCGGCGGAGTGGCCGCGGTGGTCGCGGCCGTCTGAGCAGTCGCGGCCGATTGAGCGGTCGTGGTCGGCGCCGACGACACCGCGTTCTGCGCCACCGTCGCGGCTTGGCTGGCCGGCGTGGCGGCGGCCTTGGCGACCGCGTCAGCCTGGCTGCTGGTCCCGTTATCACTGGTCGTCTGCGGGGGTTCCACGAACGGCGTCACCTGCGCGGCAGCCAGCGAAGCGCCCGTGTAGCCGTACATGGCCGCGGCGTCCTGCGCCCACATTTCGGCGTACAGGGCTTCGTTGATCATGATCGCGGGGGTGTTCTGACCGAAGAAGTTGGTGGCGACCAGGGCGGCCAGCAGCGCACGGTTGGCCGCGATAACCGGCGGCGGCACCGTCATGGCGAAGGCCGCCTCGTATGCGGCCACGGCTGCACGAGCGTTGTTGGCGGTCTCTTCGGCTTGTGCGCCGGTTGAGGTCAACCAGTTGATATACGGCGTGACAGCGGAGATCATCGCCATCGACGTGGGGCCTACCCACGCGTTGCTCGTCAGCTCCGCTAGCGCGGATCCGTAGCCACTGGCCGCGAAGCCCAACTCAGCGGCAAGGCTGTCCCAGGCCTCAGAGGCCGCCAATAGCGGCCCGGGGCCGGGACCCGAATACATCCGACCCGAATTAACCTCCGGCGGCAACAGGGCGAAGTCAAGCACTAGAAACCTCCGTCAAAATGCCAAGAATGCATCTGTCTGTCACCGGCCGCATGGAAGCGGCGGCGTGGGGCGTGGTCATGAACTGGTCAGCAATCGGCGGGATCTGGTGGATAACTGCCTGATCGATATCGATGTGCGGAACGCGGTGTGTGGCCACAGACGAAATGCGCTTTCTTTCCTCGGTAACCCTCAGCGTCAAGAACATTGAGCGCCGATGCTCATCACTGAACAGTCGCTGGCTGAGACATTAGATGGCCGCGCGAGCGATCCGCGACGACGATGCCGACTATTCATTCCTGATCAAGCAGTGTTCATCCGCGATCATTTGTTGTTCAGTCAATGTTCGGTTTCGGGCTACCGGATGGCCGCACTGACGCCGCTATCCGGCTGCTGGCGTGAAGGGGATCACGGTCGAGCGAAGCTCGAATCGGGTCGGCGTCGCAGCGCCGCCGCGTCCGCTCATGTTGGCCACCGGCATCATCGGCGGCATGGCTGATTCCATACCCGTCGGCGCGGCCGCGGCGGACGGGGCGCTACCGAGGTGCACCGCCGCTCCGGCGCTGATCACCGACGGCGTCGCTCCGGTCCAGGTGGCCGGCACCGACAACGCGCCGACCGACGTGGCCTGGCCCATTCCCGCCGCGAGAGATGGGACGCCAGCGCCGATGCTTGCCGAGCCCAGGGCGCCGGTACTCGACGTGAGTCCGGCCGCCTGCGCGGCGCCCAACTCGTTGGCTGCCGTCGTCGCGGCCTTGGCGGCGGTTGCGGTGCTGCCTGCCGTGAACAGCTTGGACAGCATGCTCATCGGCATCGACGCGAGCTTCAGCGGCGTGCTGAGTTCGTTCATCAGCGAGGAAGCCGATGTCGAGGACGTCGACGAATCGGTTGCCGTGGAGGCGACGCTGCCGAGGGCTTGCGGCGACGCGAGGGCCTGTAGGGCCTGAGGCATCCCCGAAATCACCTGCGGCCCTGAGGACATGAGCGTATCGAGGTCGGTTCCGCTGGACGTCCCGGCGGATTGAGCGGCCGCGACGGACTGGCTCGGCAGGCTGCTGGAATTGGTGGTTTGCGGCGGCGTGGTGAACGGGGTCACTTGCGCTGCGGTTGCCGATGCGCCGGCGTAGCCGTACATCGCGGTTGCGTCCTGGGCCCACATCTCTGCGTAGAGCGCCTCGGTCGTAGCGATCGCCGGGGTGTTCTGCCCGAGCACGTTCGTCGCCACCAGCGCCGCCAGCAAGCTTCGGTTGGCGTCGATCAACGGCGGCGGAACCGTTGCGGCAAAGGCACTTTCGTAGGCGCTGGCCGCTGCGGTGGCTTGCGCGGCCGTCTGCCGGGCCTGATCGCCGGTGGCGCTCAGCCAGGTGACGTACGGGGCGGCCGCTGCGACCATAGACGTGGAACTAGGGCCGGTCCATGCCCCGCCGGCCAGCGACGAGGTGACCGAGCCGTAACCGGATGCCGCGTAGGTCAGCTCGTCGGCCAGCGACTGCCAGGCTGCTGCGGCGGCCAACATCGAGCCTGGTCCGGGGCCGGCGTAGATGCGCGCCGAGTTGATCTCCGGGGGTAAAGCTCCAAAATCCAGCACGGTGGAACGCCTTAACCCGCGGCGACGGCGTTCGCGGCCTCGGTGGCTGCGTACGAACCGGCGCTGGCGCCCAGCGTGTTGACGAACATGTCGTGGATCGCCGCGGCTTGGGCGCTGATCGCCTGGTACATCTCGGCATGGGTGGCGAACTGGGCCGCGGTCAACGCAGACACCTCGTCCGCCGCTGCGGGCAGCACACCCGTGGTCGGCGCGGCCGCAGCGACATTTTGCGCTGCCAGACTCGAACCGATGACTTGCAGATTGCTTGCGGCTGCGGACAATTCGGTGGGCTGCGCACTCACAAATGACATCTGATACTCCCCTCACACCAAGACCCATCTGTCACTAGTTAGAGACGTTAACTAGGAAATATGGGCTGCTGGCATGCCGAGGCTATGCGCCTGCTATGAAATGTCTGGCAGCTCCCCTGCGCGCAAAAAGGTCCCCCTGCCCGTACCGGCAGGGGGACCTTTTTCCAGATACAGCTATCGACGCAGCTCGGTGGCCGCAACCTGGACGAACACTCCGGTGTCCTCGGCCATGAGCAGACCACGACCGCGGGGCAGCGGCCCGCCCTTCATCTTGCCGCGGATGAAACCCTCGTCGGGGTCGGCGTCCATGACCAGCAACGGTGCATTGGCCTGAGCCAGCGCCCGCAGCATCGGGTCGCTACCGGCCGACGACCATCCACCGAACGTGCGGGTGACGATCACGTGCAGGCCGACGTCGGCTGCCCGCGTGACCCACGGTGCCGCCTTGTGCAGCGGCGAGTCGAAGCCGGGCGGCAGCTGCTGCACGTCGTCGATGATCAGGAAGATCTCCGGTCCGGTCCACCATGCACGAGACAGCAGCTCTTCGGCCGACAGACCCGGCGGGGGCTCGCGTTGCGTCAGTACCTGACCCAGCGCCTCCATCATGGCGGCGACGCCGTCGAGGTTGTAGGCGAACTTCTCGACGTAGTCGGTGCCCAGCGTGGTCAGCAGCTGACGACGTGGGTCGACCAGCCACACCTGTGCCGACGGCCGTGAGGTCGGTGGCGCAATACTCGCTCCCGGCTCATAGACCCGGCCGATCTCGGACATGATGGTTGCCAACGTGGTGGTACGACCACATTCGCGTCGACCGGTCACCATCAGGTGCGCGTTCTCGGCGAAGTTGAGGTACACCGGCTGCAGGTCCAATTCGTTGATGGCCCAGGCAATTCCGCCAGCGCCGACGTTCTGGCGCCGATCTGCCTGCGCCAGCGTCCGCACCTGTTCCAGGCCGAACTTCGCGGGAAGCCGGCGCACCGGGGGTGCCTGGCCGACCGCGATCTTGCTGATCGCTGCGGCGACGCTCTCGGAGGAGAACACGTTGTCCGGGGTGTCGGCCAGCGCAGGCCTGGCGACCAGCGTGTGCAGACCGGATTGCGGATCGCTGTCCAGTCTCACGTAGTTGACCGCGACCATGCCGCGGCCCGGCTTGACCGGAACATCCTTGGCGAACCGCGAGCGCACCAGCTTGGCGTCTTCGACCGCGGCCAGACGCAGCTCGATCCGGGATCCGAAACCGCTGCGAACCGGCGGCCGCAACTCCGATTCGCGGTCGGCGGTGGCCATCACGTGGATGCCGAACGACGGGCCCTGGTTGATGATCGCGTTGATCTGCTCGATCAGCACCTCGTTCTCTTCGGCGAGTGCCCGGTAGTTGTCGATCACCAGGAAGACGTCACCGAAGCCGTCGTTGGGCACGCGGCCCGCTTCCCCACCGAACTTGCGTCGCCGGAAGACCTCCATGGACGGCACGTCGAATTCGAGGAAGGTGTGCTTGCGCTCGCGGAGCAGCGCCAGCAGCTCGGCCACCGTGCGGCGAACGCCGTACGGGTCGGTCGGACCGACGACCTCACCGACGTGCGGCAGACCGGACACCGTCGTCAGCGCGGTGCTGCTGTAGGCCAGCACATAGAACTGGACCTGCTCCGGCGTGTGGGTCAACGCGGCTGAGGTGATCAGCGTCTGCAACGCGGTGGTCTTGCCCGATCCACCGGCGCCCAGGATCAGCACGTTGGAGCCGGGCCCCGAGGTGTCCACGGTCCACGGCGGCTGATCGTGCTTGAACGGCCGGTCGATGATTCCGACCGGGAACACCAGGTCGGTTCTGGTTCCGTACTGCTCCTGCCACGGGTGATCGAGAAAACGGTTGACCAGGGCCTCGATCGCCACCGGCTTCTCCAGCGGAGGCTGCCACAACCGGTAAGGCTCGAAATCGATCCGTCGAAGCTGCTCGATGATCACGGTGCCGACCTTCGGCGTCCTGATCGCTTCTTCTTCCTCTTCTTCCTCGACCACATCGGCTCCGAAGCCATTGAAGGCCTCGCCGTTGTCACCGTTGGTCAGGGCATCGAAATCGTCCGGCCCCGTCACGGCGACCTCGATCGGCGTGAATCCGGTGGTAAACAGTTGCGGCCGAATGTAATCGACGGAGTGGGTCAACATCGCCGGCCCGTTCTCGTCGAGCGAGACGCCACGGCGATAGTCGCGCCACAGGAACTCAGCCTGGAATCGGACGATCTCGTCGAGGCTCTTACGGAAGTACCCCAGACCGGCCTGCGCAGGCAGGTTGACGGCGTTGGGCACACCGGCGGCCTGTGCCGCACCGGCGGTACGGGCCTTCAGCACCAGCCGGTAACCCATGTTCTCCATGAGCTTTTCGGCCCGGCTCTCGATGGTCTGCGAGGCCATCATCAGGTGGATCCAGTACGCACGACCCTGCCGGCCGATGGAGTCCAGCACGTCGACCGCGGTCGGCATGATGCGGAACCACTCGTAGAACTCGTCGATCACGACCACCAGCATCGGCAGCGGCGGGATGTCTTGACCGCGTGCGCGCATCCGGGAGCGCATCTCGTTGTATTCCTTGGCGTCGTCGACACCGGCGTTGTCGCAGACCGACTTTCGACGGGCGATCTCACCCCACAGGGAGTCCAGGAACCGCTCCATGAGGGCCTGGTCTTCTTCGAGGTCGGTGATGATGCGCGATACGTGTGGAACGCCGCCGAACGGCTTGACCGCGGACCCACCCTTGAGGTCGGCGAGCACGAACTGCAGCTCGTCCGGCGGATGGGACAGCATCAACGACTCGAGGACGGTACGCACCAGGGTCGACTTACCGGAACCGGTCGTTCCCGACATGACGCCGTGTGGGCCGTCGCCACCTTCGTCGAGGGACTTCATGTCGAGGAACAGCAGTTCGCCGTTGTCGGAGCGGTTACCGAACGGGATCCGCAGTCGTGAGCGACTGGTCAGCGCGTCGCGCCGGCTGGCCCACAGACTCTCGAAATCGATCTCGGAGGGGTCGTCGATTCCGTAGTAGGACAAGATGTCGCGGGCGCCGATCTGGGCCACCCGCTGACCGATCTCCTCGTAGGCCTCGGCCAACCGCCAGCGGGCCACCCGCTGCGCGAACTGCTCAGCCTCGGACTCGGTGACGTGGTCGGCGAGGGCGAAGAACCACCTGTTGTCGTCGATCACCATCCAGGTGTCGCGGTCGCGGGGCAGCGCTTCGATCACACCGATGTCGTTGGTGAACTTCAGCACGCGCTCGGGGTTGCCGGTCCACAGCGCAGAGCCGGTCAGGTCGAAGAACGTCACCCCGTCGACACCGTCGACGCTGATGACGTATTCCCATTGCGGGTCGTCGACGTCGGAGATGATCACGTGATGCGGTGTCGGCGTCTCGGCTGACGAGCTTGCGTGGCGAGGCGTGAAAGATCCGCGCCCGGCGAACAACTCGGCCTGGTCGGCGGCGAACTCGCGGACCGATCCGTAGACCATCCGCGCATTGCCGGCAGCGTCGCGGCGACGCGGGTCACCGAAGTGCGGCAGCCACTTGACCCAGTCCCACTTACTCATGTCGGACGTGACCACGATCATCTGAAGGTGGTCGGGGCCGTGTGAGAAAGCCAGCTGCAAGATCAGGGCCCGCATCATGCCCATCGTCTGCTCGCGGTTACCGACGAGCGCGTACCACGGCTCGACGAGCAACGAGACCATCTTGGGCAGGTTGTAGACGACGCTCTGGTAGCGACCGAATTCCTGCAGTGCCTTACCGGTTACCGGCTCGAGCTCGATGTCGGTCGGCATGTTCTGCGGCTCGCCCCAGGTCACCTCGGGGCGGGTCATGCCCACGCCGATCCGGGCGACACCGAAGTTGAGATCCTTGCCGTCCGGTTTGCGCTCCCACATCCGGGGCGAGCCGACCGCGGCAGTCAGGGTCGTCGGCTCCGGGTGGAACCACCGGTAGTTGGCGTCCATGCTGTCGGCGGACTCGTTCGCGGTCTCCCGCAGCATGTCCAGCATCAGCATGAACTGGGCGCGCATCGCGTCCAGCTTCGGCCGGCTCATCTGCTGCTGACCACCGAAACGGCCACCGAACATCATCATGGCCACGCCGCCGATCATGAAGATCGGGAAAATCGAACCGGCGCCGAGGAACATCCGCGAGCCATTGGCCACCGTCATGCCGACCATACCGACGAGCAGACCGACGACCAGCACGCCGACCACGATCAGCCACCAGGGCTTGCCTTCTGGCGGCGGGACACTCAGCGGTGTCGGAAGGACGATGTTCTCCGGCCTGACGGCCGGAGCACGCTCGGGCGTCGGGCGTGCGAAACCTTGCTTCACTTGGGTACCACCAACTCTGCGGGGTTCATATCGGTCGGGAGGGTGTCGTGACGCACCAACGCATCGGCGCGGGACAACGCGGGTCCGGGTGCCAGCAGGCGTAGGGCAACCCATGGCGCCGGACCCGGCTCAGATGTCAGCCCCAGTGCGGCACGGGAATCGCGGGTGTTCTCGACACCGAAGCGCGCACCAGAACTGGTGAGCCACCACAGCGATTCGGCTGTGCTCGATCCGGGGTCGTTGCCGGTGACGACGACCCAGTTGCCGTACTCAGGACCGAAGTAGACGTGGTCGGCTTCGCGGCCGGATGTGTCGGCCTTGACCAGCGACACAACCTTGTCGGTGGAGCTGGTGGGAATCGGGATCGTCGGCCCGGAAATCACCTGAATGCGGGCACGCTCCTCACCGGCGGTCTTCTGCCACCACCAGCACGTGGCGGGATTCTCCTTCAGATCCACCGGGCTCAGCGGCGCGTCGGGGTAGGCCGACAGGTCCAAGCCGTTGACAACCGGCATCTTCGCCAGCGAAGCGGGCGCCACCACCACCGGTGAGTTGCCTGCCGGGGTGCCGGCGTTCTGCAGGATCTGGGCGACCACCGGGTTGACCGTCTGCACTCCGTCGCCGAGTACCACTGAATATTGTTGCGGCCCGCTGATTTGCGGCGTCACGATCACGGTTCCGACCGGACCGGGTGCACCGGCGAACTCGGCCGGCTTGCCGGCGTCCGGCACCTTCGGCACCGTCAGCTCGGGACCGACGGGCAACGAGTCGTACAGCGCCCGGCTCATCGGATGCGCCTGGCTCACGTGTTCCGGGGTCAAGCCCAGCGGCAGCAACACCGCACGGTTCGTCGCATCGATACGCGACCTACGGCTCTGCCGGACGATGTAGGTGTCCTTCTCGTATTTGAGCACCACGGCGTCGGATCCGTTCAGCACGCGGCGGCGGTTCGAGAGGTCGGGTGTGCCATCGATGACGGTCACCGTCACCGGCGATACCGCACCCACGCCGACCTTCGGCGTCACGGAGTCGCACACCAGCCACGATGACGTCGCCGGTGTGGTCGGGGAAAACTCCGACGGCGCGCCGGGGATGCCCACCAGCGGACCGTGCGGCTGTTGGGCGATCTGGCTTCCGCGCACCTTGTGCGGGTTATCGGCGCGCCCTGCGATCAGCCGCGCCGACGCCAGGTTCAGCGCGGGATATATCTTGTCGCCGACGCGGACGTACAACGCTCCGGAGTCGCGGTCGGCGATGATCGGGGTCTCGTTGAGCTGGCCCGACGGGCTGATGAAGGAGTACAGGAGCGCGCCGAGGCAGCACA
This sequence comes from uncultured Actinomycetota bacterium, assembly GCA_963824335.1. Classification (GTDB taxonomy): domain Bacteria; phylum Actinomycetota; class Actinomycetes; order Mycobacteriales; family Mycobacteriaceae; genus Mycobacterium. The sequence continues at coordinate 40,678 of CAWGPB010000031.1, read as the reverse complement.
CCAAGGCGGCTGACACCGATGCCACCACGGCCAGCGTCTGACGCCGGCCCGGCTCGATCTCCATCCGCACCCGCCAGCGCGTCAACGCCATGGCGGTGCGACGGGCGAGGAACTGGTAACCCGTCACCTGCGTCCGGGTGGACAGTCCTAGGCCGTAGCCCGAACCCCGCTGCTGGTCACCGGCCATGTTTGCTCACACTCCAGGCAGACGCAGCAACAGGCTGCGGTGTAGTCCCACGTTTCACAGGGCTAACGGTAGGGCACCCCGCTCGACCCCGCCATGCGAACGTTCGAGCGCAGACGGAGTTCACGTCCGTGCCTGCTGTGGTGTACGCCACAGTGCTGCCACCTGCCAATTGAATAGTGGGGAGATGAGGAATCGTCACTGGGCATCGTACGGCCACCAGTAAACTCAGCTCGCCGGAATGACGACGCCTAAGTGAACACTCGGGTCGCATTCCCGTCATCTCGCCGAGCAAGATGGCGGTATGAGCCAGATGGCGCCGTCGTTGGTCGAACTCGCGGGTCGATTCGGGATCTCTACCTCGTACGACGACTGGAGTGGTCGTCGGATCGACGTCCCGGAAACCACGCTGGTGGCCGTGTTGGCCGCACTCGGCATCGCCGCGGCCGACGAGGCGGAGCGCAATGCGGCCCTGACCGCGCACCAGCGAGCCCACTGGTCACGCGCGCTGCCGCCGACCATTCTCGGGCAAGCCGGCGCGCAGACGAAGTTCTGGGTGCATGTGACGCACGGTCAGCCCGCTGATGTGTCGGTGGAGCTCGAAGATGGGACCGTCCGCGCCGGTGTACGGCAGGTCGACAACTTCACCCCACCGTTCGACCTGGACGGCCGCCTCGTAGGAGAGGCCAGCTTTGTGCTGCCCGACGATCTACCGCTGGGATATCACCGTGTGCATCTGCGTTCCGGGGGCGAGGAGGCTAGCGCCGCGCTGATCGTGACGCCGGCCTGGCTCGGTGTTCCGGAACGCCTCGGCGCCCGTCGTACCTGGGGGCTGGCCACTCAGCTGTACAGCGTCCGTTCCCGTCAGTCCTGGGGTGTCGGGGACCTCACCGACCTCGTCGACCTCGCGGTCTGGTCGGCGTCGCGGCATGGAGCCGGGTACATCCTGGTCAACCCGTTGCACGCGGCGGAGCCAACCTCCCCGATGGAGCCGTCGCCCTATCTGCCCACCTCGCGCCGATTCGTCAATCCGTTGTATCTGCGAGTAGAGGCCATCCCCGAGTTCGCGCAGCTGTCCAAGCGTGGCCGGGTCGGGCGGCTACGTGACGGCGTCCAGAAGCGGGCGGCCGCGCTGGACTCGATCGACCGCGACGGCGCATGGGCGGCCAAACGGGAGGCGCTGGAGTTGGTGCACGCGGTGCCGCGCACAGTGGGTCGCGAACTGGCCTTTGCGGCGTATCGGGTCCGAGAGGGTGTGGCGCTCGACGACTTCGCCACCTGGTGTGCGCTGGCGGAAAAGTACGGCAGTGATTGGCATGCGTGGCCCAAGTCGGTGCGGCATCCCGGTGCTGACGGCGTGGCAAAGTTCGCCGAAAAGCATTCCGCGACAGTTGATTTTCATCGCTGGCTGCAGTGGCAACTCGACGAGCAACTGGCGGCAGCGCAGACTCAGGCGGTATCGGCCGGGATGTCGCTGGGCATCGTGCACGACCTCGCCGTGGGAGTGCACCCCGATGGGGCCGACTCCTGGGCGTTGCAAGACGCGCTGGCGCTGGGCGTTTCCGCTGGTGCGCCGCCGGACGAGTTCAACCAGTTGGGTCAGGACTGGTCGCAGCCGCCGTGGCGTCCGGACCGGCTGGAAGAGCTGGAGTATCAGCCGTTCCGCGCGCTTATCCGCAGCGTGCTGCGCCATGCCGGCGGCGTGCGGATCGACCACATCATCGGCCTGTTCCGGCTGTGGTGGATTCCGCAGGGCGAAGCGCCGACCCGGGGCACCTATGTGCGTTACAACCACGAGGCGATGATCGGCATCGTGGCGCTGGAGGCGTATCGCGCGACGGCGTTGGTGGTCGGCGAAGATCTCGGCACCGTCGAGCCATGGGTCCGCGACTACCTGCGTGCACGCGGCGTGCTGGGCACCTCGATTCTGTGGTTCGAGCTCGACCGTGACGGGTCAGGCGGCCCGCTGCCGGCTGAAAAGTGGCGCGAATACTGCCTGTCGTCGGTGACCACTCACGACCTGCCTCCGACTGCCGGCTATCTGGCGAATGAGCATGTCCGTCTGCGGGATTCGCTTGGACTGCTGACACGTCCGGTCGACCAGGAGCTCGCGGCCGCGGAGGCGGAGCGGGCCGCGTGGCTGGACGAGTTGCGTCGAGTCGGCCTGCTCTCAAAGCATGCCGATGAGGAGCAGACCGTGCTGGCCCTGCACCAGTATCTCGGCCGCACACCGTCGCGCCTGCTCGGACTGGCGCTCACCGACGCGGTTGGTGACAAGCGCACCCAAAATCAGCCCGGTACCACCGACGAATACCCCAACTGGCGCGTCCCCCTGAGTGGACCCGACGGTCGACCGATCTCGCTCGAAGACGTGTTCACCGATCATCGCGCGACGGCGCTGGCCGAGGCCCTTCGGGCGCAAACGGCCGGCGGTGTCACCGAGGGCACCTGTTAGCTTCGATGTGCCATGAAGCCATTGAAGTTCGGCGTGGTCGCTCCCGTTGCGGCCGGGGTCACCGCGGACCCGCACTGGATGGCGGCTTTCGTGCGGCACCTCGAGGCTTGCGGTTTCGAGTCGATCGTCGCTGTTGAGCACACTGTTCTTGCGACCCGGTACGAGAGCGTCTATCCCTACGATCCTTCGGGGCGCGTGGAGTTGGCGTCGGACTGTCCGGTCCCCGATCCGCTTGACCTGCTGTCGTTTCTGGCCGCCCACACCGAACGGCTCGGGTTGGCGACCGGGGTGCTGGTGTTGCCCAACCACCATCCGGTCGTGCTCGCCAAACGGGCAGCGACGCTGGATGCGTTGTCGGACGGGCGGCTTCGGCTGTGCGTCGGGGTCGGTTGGCTACGAGAAGAGATCGAGGCCTGTGGTGCCGAATTCGCCAGTCGGGGGCGCCGCGCCGACGAACAGTTGGCGGTGTTGCGAGCGCTGTGGGATCAACAGACCGGCGGCGTCACCCATCGGGGCGAGTTCTTCGAATTCACCGATGTGGTCTGTAGCCCCAAACCCATTGCCGGTAAGCATCTTCCGGTGCACGTCGGTGGGCACAGCAAGGCGGCGGCGCGGCGGGCCGGGCGGCTCGGTGACGGCTTCCAACCGTTGGGCGTGGCCGGTGCGCAGCTGGCGGACCTGCTCGCGGTGATGCGGAACGAGGCGACGGCTGTAGGACGTGATCCGGCCGAAATCGAACTGACGCTGGGTCATTCGGTCAGCAAAATCGATTGCGACCGCGCGGAGCGGCTGGCCGCCCAGGGTGCTGACCGGGTCGTGTTGGCGATGCCGCCGATCGCCGATCTCGAGCAAGCCAAGGACGAGCTGTCGGCGTGCGCCCACCGACTGTCCCTGCCGACGTGACGCTCAGCGCAGACGACCGGGCGGCGCTGAGCGATCTGGTTCACCGCTACGCCGCCAGGGTCGATGACCGGCAATTCGACCTGGCCGCAGACCTTTTCACGCCCGATGCGGTTCTGGTGCTGCCCGACCCGCCGGCGACTCTGGAGCCGATCCGCCGTCAGCACGGACACGTCGCGATCAGTGCGGCGATAGCCGCCGTCGCGTCCACGATCCGAACTCAGCACGCCGTCGTCGGGGAAGTGTATGACTCCGACTCCCGCTCGGATGGTGCCCGCGGTCGTATCGCCTGCGTCGCGCACCACTGGGTCCGGCACGAAGAGCAGACCCGTAACGTCACCTGGCATCTGCGATACGATGACGAGTATTGGCGTGCCGCCGATGCGGTTTGGCGAATTCGCTTCCGCACGTTGACGATTGACGCGATCGAAACACGGCCGATCCGTCAGGTACGGCCCAGCGCGTCAGCCTGAGCGGCCCTCAGTGCTGACGGCCGTAAGCCGCGGCTTGTTCGAGCAGATCAGCGGCTTGAGAAAGGCTTTCGGCGGGCGAAGTCATCTGTCGGGCGACCGCTCTGGCCCGGACCGCGTACTGCGGGGTCAGGATCACGCGCAGATCCGCGATCAGGGAATCCAGAGTCGACTCCGAGAAGCGGCGTCCGAAGCCGACTTCCAAATGCGCGGCGGCCGCTGCCCACACCGGCTGATCCAGCCCGCTCCAGAGCACCAGGTTCGCGACGCCGGCCCGCAAACCGGCTGCGCTGGTTCCCGCGCCACCGTGGTGCACGACGGCGCGGCAGGCCGGGAACACGGCGGCGTGATTCGCTTCGCGCACGACTTTGACCTGGTCCGAATCCGCAATTCCGCCAACGTAATCCGTGCCCAGGCAGATCAATGCGCGAACGCCGACCCGTGCGCACGCCGCGCTGATCACGGCGATCGTGTCGTTCGGTGCTGCCATCGGCATGCTGCCGAAGCCGAAATACACCGGCGGTGATCCGGCTGAAATCCAGGACAGCACGTCCTCGTCGGTATCAGTCGGCAATTGCAGCGTCAGCGCACCGACGAACGGTCGCCGACCGGCGCTGTCCGCCCATTCGGCCGCCACACCGGGTATGCAGATTTCGTCGTAGGCCTGAATCTCCAGCGCTCCATCGGACTGCGGGGGCTCTTCCGGCAGACCCAGCGCACGCCGTTGCTCCAGATCAGACTGCGTCGCGGCCCGCTCCGGGGCGGATCCCTGGTGCAAAATCTGAGGCGGGAAGAAGTGCAGTGCCGCCAGTGGAATGCGGTAGGACTCGGCGACCTTGGCGACCACCTCCTGCTCGGTCATGCCCGCCACCAGGAGATCGGCGCCGTCTGCCAGGGAGACCAGCGTCGCAGTCTTCTCCGCGACGACTTGGGCCGCATACTCGACTGCTTGCGGGATAGCGCTCATTGGATCCTGCAGCATGCGAGTGAAGTCCTCGTCTTTGAGGAGCTCCTGCCAGTCCCGCCCGTAGGGCTCGGTGGCAAGTCCCGCTGACGCGACGTAGGCGTGCAGATCTGGTGGAACCGTTATGGCTATTCGCACGTCGTGACCTCGGCGCTGCAACTCCCCCGCCACGGCGATACAAGGTTCGGTGTCGCCACGACTGCCGTAGGCGGCGAGGACGAACTTCACCGGCACAACCTAACCCGCGACGAGGTGCCTTGTCCGCCGGTGTCAGAAGCTTTGTCTCAGCCCGTTTTCGGCAGCGGAATGCCTTCGCTGGTGGCAAATTCGGCGTCGTCCTGCGCCGACAGCCCAAGCGATACCACCGACCGGGCGAACAGCGCGTCGGTCAGGTATGCGAGCGTGACCGCCCAGCGGTTGACACCTCGCGGGATGGCATACAGGTGATAGGCCCGGGCGACGACCTTGGCCGGAAAACCAGACAACGGGATTTTCAGCGGGTTCGCCACCGCTCGGTGCGGTCCGAGGTCGACAACCAATCCCATGTCGTGGTGTTTGTATTCACGCGCTTCACCGTGTCCGAGGCTGGCTGCGACATTTCTGGCGAGCGTTTTGCCTTGGCGAGTCGCATGCTGCGCGGTCGGTGGGGTGATCTTGCCCGGCTGGGTCACATCGGGCACCGCGGCCGCATCGCCGGCGGCGAAGACGTCGGGATGTCCGGGAACCGTGAGATCGGTCTGCACCTTCAACCGGCCCTTTTCGGTGGGCAACCCGAGCGTCTCGATCAGCGGCGCGGCGGTCACGCCGGTCACCCATGCCACGGTACGGGCATCCACCCGCGAATCGTCGCTCAGGACGACGTGGCCCGGGTGAACTTCGTTGAGAGTCAAGCCCAATCGGACGTCGACTCCGCGTTGTCGTAAGACCTTCTGCGCGCGGGCGCCCAGCTTCTCACCCACCTCCGGCATCACCTGTTCGGCCAGGTCGAGCAGCAGGAATTTCACCGAAGCCGGGTCGAAATTCATCTGCTTGGCGGCAGCGTGGGCCAGTGCGCGAAGCTGCAAGACGAGTTCCGTGCCGGAATATGACGCGCCGACCACGACGATGGTGCGCCGAGCCTGCGCCATGTCGGCATCTTCTTCCAAGCAGGAGAGCTCGAGTTGCTCGAGGACGTGGTCACGTAAATAAAGCGCCTCGGCTACCGACTTCAAACCCCTTGCGTATTGCGCCAATCCGGGAATGTCGAACAGCCGGGTCACCGAACCGGGAGTCAGCACCAGCCGATCCCATGACAGCTCGCGGGTGCGTTGTTCGAGATCGGTGAACCGCAGTCGGTGCTGCTCCAGATCGACGCTGTCCACCCGGCCGCGAATGGCGCGCACTCCCTTCAGCGTTCCCGCCAGCGGTATGGCGACAAATCGCGCGTCCACTACTCCCCCCGCAACATCCGGCAGAAGCGGCGTATAGAGCATGTAGTCGACGGGAGAGATAATCGTCACGTCGACGTCGGTTTTGCGCAGCCGGCGGGCCAGCCGCCGCGCGCATTCAAATCCAGTAAACCCGCTGCCCACGACCACCACCGACGTCACGACGTTCATGTAACCACTCGACGGGGCGCACAAACCGATCTCGGCCGAAGATCCTCAGCAGGCCTCCGACGTCGGCGGCGCAGTTTCTCGGCCCGTGATTTGGGTAGCCGACTCGGATGGCGAACACGGTTATCGATCACCAGCACATCGCGCAACCGCTGACCGGCGATGATTTGACGACCGCCAGACGTCCCGGGTTGCTTCTCGTCGCGCTGGCTGTCGCCGCGCTCGTGGTCTGCGTGGCCAGCTTCGCTGTCAGACAGATCGACGTCGGAGTGGGCGCCGCTAGTGTGTCGTTGCTCGCTGCTGGCGCATCGCTTGCGTGCCGATCCGCAGAAGTACGACGGGTACGCCAGGTTCAACGCGACTGGAATAGCGCCCACCGCGTCGCTCACTGAGTCGGCGCGTCGGCGCCCGGGTTCATTCGAGGGCGGCCAGGTTGCGCACGGACTTGCGTACGTCCGACTTGGTCATCTTGGCCACCAGCGTCCCTATCGGCCCGTTCAGGAGACCGCCGCTCAATTCGGATGACAGCTCGAAGGTCGAGCCGGGTTTGTTGTCAGCGACCCGCATCGCGACAGTGATGTGAATTCCGCCGCGACCGTGGCCGGCCAGTTCGATCGCGGTGGGTTCGTCGTACCGAGTCACTTCCCAATGAATGACGTTGCGAAATCCCTTGACTTTGATCAACGACGAAACCCGAGTGCCTTGTTCGATCGTCGACGGAACCTCGCCACGCCAGCCGCCGAAAATTGTCATCCAGTCGCCGAACCGGCTCAGATCCGACGCCAGTTTCCATGCTGATGCAGGCGAGAGGTCCGACGTTGTCGAGACGTCCACTCGTGCCACGTCGTCCCACTTTCTGCTGTTATTGACATTCCGATCCACGCGAGGCCTCTACATACCCTGACGTGCCAGCGGGATAAACAGTTGGGGGCTGGATCAGATACCCGTCCAGGTTTGGTCGAGTTGCTCGGCCACATCGATGACTTGCGCCGCTTGCGATTCAGGCGCATCGATTTCGTCATTGACGTACTGCGCAATGAAGCGCCGAATTTCGGCGTCAACGCCGCCGATGATGCGCACCAGCTCGCCGCGGATGCTTTTCGACGACACGTGAACGGAGATGTCCGAGGGCCGCGGCTTGGCCACGTCGACGATCAGTAGGAGCGGTTCGGCGGCCCGTGCGGTCGCGCTCAGAGCGATGTCGCCATCGACGGTAAATCGCTGCTTGTCGATTCGCAGGTCGAGGAGCAGGTCGATCAGCAGCGGTATATGAATGTCAAAAGTGATGCTGTCGGCGACATTACGGGTGACCTTCGGCTGCTTGATGGTGACGGCAGCGCTGACCCTGGCGATCTTGCCGGGCCCTTGAGCCATCGGAGGCATCTCGAACTTGCTGCCGGCGATCGCGGCAAAAGCGGCGCCGACACGCTCTTCGGTCACGGCCACCTCGAAGAAGCGCCGCCCGAACGTCTCGTAGCTGACGTACTCAAAGGCCTGCATGAGTAAATACCGTCTCACGTCGGCTCCCGAGACGGCGAATGATCACGTCGTGTCGTCGTCGAGCGTGCGACGGCTCGGATGAGCCGACGCATCAAGCGCAGCTGAGGGTCGACCGCGTAGCCGTGTGGCGGGCGGCGCGTATGAGAGAATTCCGGTATCGCACCGCCGCGATCCGAGCTGGCGATTCTGCGGTTTATTCGTCCCGCCACACAGCCAGCCATCTACTCGATGTCCCCGGCCGTGTCCTGACACGGCGATTCTCGGAGGTGTCTGATCGAATGTGCGCCTACCACGTCACCGCACCCCAAGCCTCCGGCTCGTCAGCCGGGGCGTGGCTCACCTGGGTCGGCGGCGGTGAGCGCCGCGAACTGCGCGAGGATCACGAGCGTTCTGCGCATGCCGTCGCTGGCGTCGTCGTGCTCGCCACCGTCGCATTGACATGGTTGGTGACCACTCTCGCCGTTAAGCAAGCAACGCGGTTCCCGGTGCTGGCCATCGCGCCGTTCACTCTGGTATTCGCACTGCTGGTAGGCGCAATCAACCGGGCGACCGCGACCGGCCCGACCCGCGGAGCGGCGATACGCGGGGCGGTGGCCGTCGGCGTGGTCGTGTGCGCGGTGGCGGGCGAATTTGCCTCATTGGCAATACTTTCCGGCCCAATCGACCGTCACCTACAACAACAAGCCGTCCGCAATGCGGCCTCGGCTCCGGCTGTCGTACAAGCATCGGACAGCCTGCGCCGGACGCGCGATGCCCGTGTCGCACTCGACCACGCTGTTGACATAGCGCGCACCCATCGCGACGAGGCTCTGGTGGTGGCCCGCTGCGAATACCACCCCACTTCGGCGTGTCCGCAGACCCGCATCACCGGCGTGCCCGGTTCGGGGCCCGAAACCCGAACGGCCAATCAGATTCTCGCGGACTCGCAGCGAGAGCTGGACGACGCCGTTGCTGCTCGTGACAACCGAGCCCCCGATCTGGACGCCCGTATCGTCGACGGCGAGCGGCTGCTCGGCGAGAGCCGACAAGGTGCGTTCCCGGACGCCGATTACGGTCTAGGCGCCCGGTGGGTCGCCATGCAGCAGTTGACCTCGAGCAGCACGGGCATTTTGATACTGCAACTGATTACCGTCGGGTTATTCGCATTTTTGGCCTTACTCCCGACGACCCTGCGGCGGTCGCGTGGCGAGACGACTCACGATCGCCATGCTCAAGCCCGCGCAGAGCGCGAACGTGCTGAGCTGTTAGCCGATACCGCGATCGCGGTCAAGCGTGCGGAGATGCGTGCGGCCACCGAAATTCTTCAGGCCGAAGAACGACTCGCGCACGCCCGACTCGCGCTTGAAGCGCAAACTGAGATCGACCGGGCGCAGCTACGCCGTCGGGTGAACGCCGCGATCGAGGGCACGACGGCGGTCCCGAATCCGATGGGCGACGACATCTACTTGCCGATCGCCGCCGAGGCGGAGGCTGCGGGTCTGGAAGCGACACAGTCGATTGCCGCGGTGGCGACGCCCGCAGTGGCTGAAGCGACAAACCTGCCCGCAGTTGTTGAGCGACGGAATACCCCTGCAACGCCGACGATTCCGACGATCCCCGATGTCACCAGAGCTGCCGTCCGCTGGATCCGTCCACTGGTGCCCGGCTTCGTGGGCCGCGCGATCGATACGTCAACCCATCCATTGCGCACCGCACGTCAGGTGATCGAGGAGGTTGAGGAGATCACCTTTTCGTTCAAGCGTACCCACAAGGTCACCGTGCACACTGAGGAAAGTTCCGGTTTCGCGCCCACCGGTGAGTCGACCACGTACGACTCGTCAGGCGACCCCGAAACTCCTGCGGCCCAGCCACTCTCGCCACTTCATGCGTCGCCCGAGCGGGATATCCCGTCGTTGACGTCGAACCCGGTCGAATTGCCAGGTGAATTGACCGGGCGCGACGGACCTGCAGAGTTGCGTACGACCGACGGTCCCCGGCAGTTGCCGCCCGCCGAATAGTCAAACGAACACAGTAGAACCGCTGCGTAGACGTGCGAAATTCGGTGCTGAGAGGTCAGATTGATCACAGCGAAACATAACTCTTTGCTAAACAGGAAATTTGGCCTAAAGTTGCTGCATCTGGGCCTGACGCCAGCGATCCTGGGGCTTTCCTCAGCGAAAAGTCAAGAAACGGTTACTGTTCCACGCGTGTAAAATTGCCGTTTCGTAAACCTTTGTCTACCAGGGTTTTTTGGCAGCAAGTGAGACGTACGTCATTAACGGTACGCAAAAGTGATGGCATCCACAAAGTTTGGTTGTCTATTGATCTTGTTAGTACCGTCCGGGCCCATGTTTGTTTTAGCAACTTTGATGGGTCTGCTCGAGCAGATGTCAGGCACGCCGTACATCACCGGTGGACACTCCCCCGCTGGTGTCGACTGCTCGGGTCTCGCCTCGTTGGTATCGAACGTCGCAACCGACCGGCCGGCGTTCGGGGATCGGTTCAACACCGGCAACGAAGAGTCGGCCCTCCTGGCGCGCGGCTTCAAGTACGGCACCGCGCCCGGCGCGTTGGTGATCGGCTGGAACCGCGGACACACCGCGGTGACGCTGCCCGACGGCACACCTGTATCCAGCGGCGAAGGCGGTGGTGTGCGGATCGGTGGCGGTGGCGCCTACCAGCCTCAGTTCAGCCACCACATGTACTTACCCGTCGACGGCGACGCACCGGCCGACCCGGCGCCCGTCCTGGTCAACGTGCTCGCTCCGGAGCCGCCTGCACCGGGCCCCGATCCGGGTGAGCCCGCGCCTCCCCCGCCGCCGGCGCCGGACGCTGCTCCGGCCGGCGACACCCCCCACGACGCACCCGCACCGCCGGCGGCGGCCTAAGCGCCCGTCAGACTGAAAACCGCTGGCGGTAGCGAGCGAACCGGACGGGCAGGTCGTGCTCGTCGAGTCCGAACATTTCGGCCGACGTCGCGATCCTGCCCAAACGGCCACGCCGATGGTTGTCGAGGTAATCGGTCATCGCCACGCGTGCCGCGGCCGTGAGCGGCTCTCCGGCTAGTTTGTAGATTCGTTCGACGGCACCGAGTTCGTCGGTCATGAACTCGTCGAAGTGGACGTCGATCGACCGTTCGGGCGGTATCAGGTCACGATCTCGAACAAGTGCATTCAGCATCGACTGCAGGCGATCGGACCACGACACCGCGATCTCGTGCACCGGCACCGGCGAGCGGTGCATTCGCGCCGTGTAGGTCAGCATCGCGAGCATGGACAGCACCACCGGTACCGGATCGCGGTGGGTGAACACCACGACGACACCGGGGAACACCGCGTTCAGCACCGGCAGTTGCTCGAGGTGCTGCGGCGACTTCAACAGCCAGCGGCGGCCACCTCGAAGGAACTGCAGCGCTTTCAGCTGAAGCCTCAGATGCTCGTAGGACGATGTCTGGTCGTGTGACAGATAGTGGTCCCGCCAGCGCGGCACATAGGCCAGCGTCTCGAAGAGCATCGTGGAGAAGTCGTTGGCCAGCAGCTGGATCTCTTCATGGACATGATCGGTGGTCATCTCGTGCATGAGGGGAAAATGCGGCATCGCCGCGTTCATGAACTCGACCGCGACATCCATTCGTGCCTTGCGCGGATCCGGCTCGACGCCCAGTTCGGCCGGCAGCGGAAACGGCTCCACACTCTCCCAGTACGGAAGTGCGCGGAACGTTGGTCCCGCCGCCAGCAAGTTGTGCAGATGCGTGGTGCCCGTGCGTGGCAGACCCGCGATGACGACCGGCGGTAGCAACTCGATATCGCGAATCTCGGGATGGCGGGCCAGCAGGTCGTTGAGCAGCAGCCGGTTTTTGAGCGACTGCAGCACCTGCGCGTGGAAATTGACGATCCCAGGGTCCTGCAGGCCGTCGATCTCCCGCAGTGCCTCGAGCAAAACCTCGAGGCGCTCCCGGTAGTCGCTGGATCCGAAGTCGGTCAGCCCCGTCTCGGCCACGGCCTTCGCGTGCAGCACGTCGGCGTCGAGCGGGCACTCTGCCGCCATCGTGCCCATCAGGTCGCGGATCTGGTCCATATCGCTGCTGAACCGCGGCACGGCCAGGTCGTCGAGATGGACAAGCGAAGGTGGGGCATCCGTCATGGCAAATTATGTTACTTTCAGTTCCGTAATGACGACAGAGCTTGGCCGGCCCCGTGACAAGCGAATTGACGGCGCGGTGCTGCGTTCCACCGTGGCGCTACTCGCCAAGACCGGCTATGCCGACTTGTCGGTGGACGCGATCGCGCGGCAAGCGGGCACCAGCAAACCCGCGATCTACCGACGTTGGCCCAGCAAGGCGCACCTCGTCCACGAGGCGGTCTTCCCGATCAGCGACGCCACCGCCCTGCCCGACACCGGATCGCTGGCAGGAGACGTCCGCGAGATGGTCAGCCGTACCGCGGCGGTGCTGACCACCCCTGCTGCGCGTGCGGCGCTGCCCGGACTCGTCGGTGAGATGGCCGCCGATCTGACCCTGCACGCGACTCTGCTGGAACGCTTCGGCGACATCCTGTCTCGCGGGCTGACCGATCGCCTGGCCGATGCCGTCGCCCGCGGCGAGGTCCGGTCCGACGTCACCGCTGCCGAAATCGTCGAGGTCGTCGCCGGCACCACCTTTCTGGCCCTGCTCACCCGCGGGGACCGGCTCGACGACTCCTGGGTAGAGCGCACGGCGACTTTGATCACGAGAGGAATAAGCCGATGAGCAGCACCGAGCACGCGTCCACCGCCGCCTGGCGGGAACTGCTGGACACCTTGGGTTCTCTGGACCGCTCGTTCCTCGACGGCGAGCGCGCCGTCACCGACGACCAGCAGATCGCCGACGGCTACCGGATGTTGGCCACGACCCTGGGCGTCGCATTCGACACCTACTTGTACGGCGAACCAAGCCGACCCGTGTTCGTGGCAGTCAATACGCCCTTCCGGCGGGACCGCCGCTGGGGCGGCGACAACACCGACGCCTACTACTACATCTGTCCGGTCGATCCCGGCCGCCGTTATCGAGTCAGTGGCAACCGGGGCGACAGTGTCTACTTCTCGCTGACCGCGTACAACGAACCGTCGCCGGGCGCCTGGTCGGACCGCGTCGTGGCCATCGTGCGCGACGACGATCTCCATATCGACGCCGATGGCAACTTCTCATTCGAGCTCGGACCGACGCCGGACGCTGCGGTGTACATGACCCGCGATTATCAAGCCGACCCGCGGGCCGGACGCCGGGTGACCTGGCAAATCGAATCGCTCGACGAGCCCGACCCCATTCGGCACGGCGATGCCGAGACGGCGGCCAAGCTCAGGGCCGCCGCTGCCTGGATGCGCACGATGTTCGCGATCGTCCCGCTCGCGGTGGGTGCGCGGGCCGACCAGGCGCACTCGCTCGGTCATCAGACCACGCATGCAGCAAACCAATTCGCCGACCCCTACCAAGTGCCGGACGCCAACTTCGGGTGGTCGGCCCGCGACGCGTGCTATTCCTATGGCAGTTTTGTGCTTGACGAGGACGAGGCGCTGGTCATCACCCACCGGCCGCCGCCGTGCCGGTTCTGGAACCTGGTGGTGTGGAACCAATTCATGGCCACTCACGGTGTCACCGACGCTCGCTGCTCAGTCAACGGCCACAGCGCGGTGCCCAATGCGGACGGGTCGGTGACAGTAGTGCTATCTCGAGGATTGACCACACATCCGAATTCCCTGACCACACTTGACTATCCCCGCGGCAACCTCGCCTTCCGGTGGTTTCTCGCCGACGAGGTGCCGGCTCTGCCGGACGTGCAGCTGGTGAAAGTGGCTGATGCGCCTGACTGCATCGACGCGTCACGCTGAATCACTCTGCCGCCGCACCCAACTGGCTCTGGGCACGTTTGGCACCTGAAGGCTAGGATCGGAAGCGACGGTATCCAGGCGATACCCAGAGAGTTCTTAGTTTGGACAAACACAAGTAGGGGAATCTCCAGCGTCATGATTGCGCGTCAAGTAACTCGTCTCACAGGTGCCGCGGCCGCCGCGGCGTGGACGCTCGGGGTCTCTGCACTTCCGATCGCCACCGTCCCGTCCGCATCCGCCCAGCCCTGCCCTGATACTCAGGTGGTGTTCGCTCGCGGCACCGGTGAGGAGCCGGGTGTCGGGCCGACAGGACAGGCCTTCGTCGACGCCCTGCGTGGTCGGCTGGGCGGAAAGTCGCTGGACGTCTACCCGGTGAACTACCCGGCCAGCGACCAGTGGTCGACCGGCCTGGACGGTATTCGGGACGCCGACACGCACGTCGTCAACGAGGCGAAAGTATGCCCCAACACCAAAATGGTGCTCGGCGGCTATTCGCAGGGCGCGGCGGTCGCGGGCTTTCTGACCTCCTCCGTTGTACCGGACTCGGTACCCAAAGACGTCGACCCGGCGACCATTCCCAAACCGCTGGACCCCTCGGTGGCCAATCACGTCGCCGCGGTGGTTCTGTTCGGAACGCCGAACGTGCGGGCGATGAACTTCCTCGGTCAGCCGCAGGTGGTGATCGGGCCGCTCTACCAGGCCAAGACCATCCAGGTGTGCGCCGTCGAAGACCCGGTCTGCTCGGACGGGATGAATTTCTCCGCGCACAACAGCTATGTTGACGACGGCAGCGTGATCGCCCAGGGAGCGGACTTCGCGGCGAGCCATCTGCAAGGTGGCGGTGGCCCGTCCCAGGCGTCGGCAGCGCACTTCGGCAACTAGACAGTCTGACGACTCCGTTCTTCAGGGAGTCGACCAGTGAGGAGGCGCGGCAACTTGCCGCGCCTCCTTTGCGTGGTGGACTAGCGTCGAGGGCGGTTTGTCGCTCGAATCACGGAGGTCTGCCATGGCGATCCGAGTCGCCCACGTCGGTACGGGAAACGTCGGTCGGTTGGCGTTGATCGAGCTGATCACCAATCCACAGTTCGAACTCGTCGGAGTGTGCGTCTCGACGACGGAAAAGGTCGGCAAGGATGCCGGCGATCTCGCGGGACTTGATGTCGCCACCGGGATCGCAGCCGTCAACGACCTCGACGCCCTGCTCGCCACCCGGCCGGACTGCGTGGTGTACTGCGCGATGGGCGACACCCGCCTGCCGGAGGCGATGGCCGACGTCATGCGCATCCTCGCTGCCGGCATCAACGTTGTAGGGTCATCGCCCGGGCTGCTGCAATACCCGTGGGGCGTCATACCGGACAAGTACATCAAGCGAGTCGAAGACGCTGCACTACAAGGTAATTCGAGCCTCTTCATCAGCGGGGTCGATCCGGGATTCGTCAATGACCTGATCCCACTCGCACTTGCCGGGACGTGTCAGCGCATCGAACAGGTGCGCTGCATGGAGATCCACGATTACGCTTCCTACGACGGTGCCGAGGTCATGCACTACATGGGTTTTGCCCGGCCCCTGGATGAAATTCCGATGCTGCTTCAACCCGGTGTGCTCAGCATCGCCTGGGGCACGGCGATCAGACAACTCGCAGCCGGGCTGGGTATCGAAGTGGACGAGATCACCGAGTCGTATCAGCGCGAGCCGGCGCCTGAGGACTTCGACATCGCGGTCGGTCACGTGGCCAAAGGAACCTTGGCGGTGTTGCAGTTCGAGATCCGCGGCATGGTCAACGGCCATCCCGCGATCGTCATCGAGCACATCACCAGGTTGCGGCCCGATCTGCGGCCGGACCTGCCTCAGCCGGCGGCGGGCGGCGGTTCCTATCGAGTCGAAATCACCGGCGAGCCATCGTATGCGGTGGACATCGTTCCAAGCAGTCGCTTCGGTGACCACAATCAGGCGGCGATTTGCGGCGCGGCCGGCCGGATCGTGAACGCCATCCCGGCGGTAATCGCAGCCCCCACCGGAATCAGGACGACGCTCGATCTGCCGTTCATCACCGGAAGCGGGCTGTACGCACGCGAACACGTTGCAGCCAGCTAGACGCTCGAAACCTACTGTTACGCGGAATATTCCGCGAGCGTGGCTCTGTTTTTCAGGTGTACGGCTTTCCGCATCGTCGGGTCGCAGCCCAGGAGTTCTGCGGGGGGCCGCCAATGAGATACGGTTTCCGTTATCCCACCTAAAGGAGCACGGCGATGAGGATTCCCCTGACGGCGATAGCCATGACGGCGATCGCGGCGACGCTGGTGGGGGTGTCGGCCTGCGGCACCGATTCAAAGACGTCGACACCGTCTTCAGGATCGAGCACCACCCCACGCCCGGCGATCAGTGACTACACCACGCTCCTGATCAAGGCCAGCGACATCAAAGCACCCGATGCCTTCATCGCCGGGCCGCCGACCAAAGACCCGAATGGCCAACAGGGTGCGACGATCACGTTCACGGACCAAGATCACAGCCACGCGATCATCGACACCATCCAGATTCTGCCGGACATCGAAGCCGCAGCCAGTGCGCTTGATTCGGCGAAGGCGACGCAACGTGAAACTCTTCTCGCAAAGTCGCTGAACGCCGAGGTCGGGGTGGGCGGTTCGACGGTTTCGGGGTTGTCGCCGGACCACTCCAAGGGGGTGACGGTGCTGGTGTTCACCGAGGGCAAGGCGATGGTCATGCTGCGATTCGAAGGTCCCTCTTTTGCTCTGGCCCCACCGGAATTCGTCACCGACGTCGGTCAAAAGCAGGACGAGGCGATCAAGAAGGGTCTCGGCGGCTGACCGAGATCTATCGGGTTCGATTGCAGCTCAGCGTTTTTGGGACGTCCGATCCATGTCGCGGTGCCTGCTCAGCCGCCCACCATGGCCAGCCCGCCGTCAACGGGTATCAGCTGGCCGGTGATGAATCCGGCTCCAGCGCTGGCTAGAAACACCAGCACTGGCCCCAGGTCGTCGGCGGGATCGCCGAGCTTGCCGCCCAACGGGATGGACAATTTCATCTGCTGATCGATGTATGCGGCGGCGCTGGCCCCGAGGAAGTCTCGGAACCGGTCTGCACCCGGTGTCTGCACCGCTGGCGCGAGCGCATTGACGGTGATCCGTTCTGAGCCCCACGCTTTGGCCGCTGAACGGGTCCAGGCTTGAACGGCCCCCTTCGTAGCTGCGTACACCGCTGCGATCGGGCTGCCCATCACCGCCTCGGCGGAGCCGAAATTGATGATGTGACCACCGTTTCCGCGCATTACGGCGTGGGCGGCCTGATTGGTGAGAACAGTTGCCTTGACGTTGGTCGCCAGCAGGGAGTCGATCTCGTCGCTGGTGATGTGCCCGGGCACTCCCGGTTGCCACGATCCGGCCGCGTTGACCAGAACGTCCAGGCCGCCCAATTCCCGCACTGCGCTGCCGAACGCGGCATCGACGGAGTCTGCATCGCGGGCGTCGCACTGCAGCCAGGTCACAGCCGGCGCATCATCAGCGGGCGCGGTGCGGTGATAGGTGGCTGCCAATTGAGCGCCGGCGGAATGCAAGACGCGTACCGCCGCGGCCCCGATTCCGGTGG
This sequence comes from uncultured Actinomycetota bacterium, assembly GCA_963824335.1. Classification (GTDB taxonomy): domain Bacteria; phylum Actinomycetota; class Actinomycetes; order Mycobacteriales; family Mycobacteriaceae; genus Mycobacterium. The sequence goes on along the minus strand of CAWGPB010000031.1, from coordinate 23,159 downwards.
CGGCGCCGGTGACCAGGATTCGCCGGCCTTGCAGTAAGGGTTGCGGTACCGTCATGGCTCAGAACGCCTCTGGATCCCGTTGTATGTCCAGCGGCACCGGATGGCTGTAAAGCCGTGACGCGTTCTCCCAGGTGAACTTTCGGATCAGATGGGACGGCAGGTCACCGATCTGCTCGTGAACGGTCTCCTGAGTGTGCGGCCACGTCGAGTCGCAGTGCGGATAGTCGGCTTCCAGCATGATGTTGTCAACGCCGATCCGATCGTGTTGCACGAATGAGGACTTGTCTTCCACCGCGCAGAACCAGAAGTTGCGAGTGAACACCTCAGCCGGAGTGAGGTTTTCCCCCAACGCCGCCCAGGTCCCGTACATCTCGTGATAGCTGAGCATGTGGTCGAGTCGATCCAATAGCCCTGCAACCCAGCCGATTCCGCCCTCCGACAAGCAGATCTTCAGATCCGGGAACCTGCTCGGCAGGCCGGAGTACAACCAGTCGACGGCCGCTGAGATGGCGTAGGCGAAGAACAGCACACCCTGCACATCCGGCGGTGCATCGTCGGTGGTCGACGGCGACGCTCCCGAGGACCCGATGTGCAGGTTCACGACGGTCCCGGTCTCCGCGCATGCGGCCATCATCGGATCCCAGTGTCCCGAGTGGATGCTCGGCAATCCCAGCATCGAGGGGTTCTCGCTGAACGTGACGGCGTGAAAGCCGCGCTCGGCGTTCTCGCGGATCATCTGTGCGCCGAGTTCAGGATCCAGCAGCCAGGGCAACTGGCATGGAATGATCCGGTCGGGGTACGAACCGGCCCACACGTCGTGGTGCCAGTCGTTCCACGCCCGCACCGAGGCCAGCGCTAGGTCGCGGTCGTTGGTTACCTGCTGCAGCCGTTGGCCGGCGAAACCCGGGAGAAATGAAGGAAAGTTCAGTGACGCGTAGATGCCGTTGAGGTCCATGTCGTTGACGCGCTCGTGGATATCCCATGCGCCCTTACGCATCTCATCGAAGCGCACCGGTTCGAAGCCGTACTCGGATACCGGCCGCCCGACGACTGCGTTGAAACCGACATTCGGCAGCACCTGGTGGTCATAGACCCAGGTTTGGCCGCCATCGGCGGTATCAACCACTCTCGGAGCCCGATCGGCAAACCGCCGCGGCAGACGACCCGTGAACGTGTCCGGCGGCTCGACGATGTGGTCATCGACGGAGATCAGTGTGTAGCGGCGCGAGGCCCGGGGTGGATCAGGGAGCAACGTGACCGACCGTTGCGCGCCGGTCTTGGCCGTGGTGAAGCTCAGGTTGGCCGCGAGTTCGTCAATCGATTTCATGGCAATCCACTCAGCTCAGTACCGCAGGATCGGTCTTGATGGTGAGGCGGGCGGCGCCCGCCCAGTAGACGTCCGCGGCCCGTTCGATCAGTGATCGCTGCATGCCGGCCATGTCCGACCAATTCATCTGCGCTGGCTCCTTGCCTGTGAGCATCACGTCGTAGGCCAGCTTGCAGACTCGCTCGATGGACGCGGCGCGGTACACGGCTTCAGCCAGGTTGCGGCCGGTGGCGATCACGCCGTGATTGGCCAGGATGGTGAGATTCGCCGTTCCGATGCGGGCCGCGAGATCGGCTGCGCGCGTTGCGCTGTCGATCTCGCCGTCGTACGCATCGACCAGGCAGAGGTCGTCCAGAAACAGTGAGCCGGTCTGATGGAGTAATTCCGGCAGCCTGCCCAGTGCGGCGAGCACGCACACGTAATAGGGGTGGTTGTGGATGACCACTCGTGCGTCGTCGCGAACACGATGCAGCTCGGTGTGGATGTGAATGGCCGGCGTGACATCCCAACGGCCGCTGACGACCCGTGCATCCGCGTCGACCACGCAGATGTCCGAGGCGGTGATCTCCTGCCACCAGAGTCCCCACGGGTTGACCAACATGTCTGTCTGGTCGTCCGGTTGCCAGGTGATGTGCCCGGCCAGGTTCTCGGCGAACCCGATTCCTGCCAGGTGACGGAACGCGATCGCGAGCGACTGCTCATTGGACAGGTCGACGCCGATCGGCGGAACTACCGACGGCGCCCACACTTCCACACCGCCGCGGCGAGCATCAGGAGTGTTCATGATCGGCCTCCATCCTGGCGTGAATATCCTCACGCAACCGGCCTTTGGCGATCTTGCCGCCAGATGACCGCGGCAACTCGTCAACCACGATGAGTCGCTCGGGCAGCAGTTCCTTCGAAACACCTGCGGCCAATAGGTACTTGGCCAGAATCGGCAGGTCGATTGTCTGCGAATCGACGAGTTCGGCGTAGAGACAGACCTTTTCGCCGAACACCGGATCCGGCATAGCGACCGCCGCGGCGACAGCAATTGCAGGGTGCGTGGTCGCGGCGTCCTCGACTTGAGCCGCGCTGATGTTCTTGCCACCACGCAGGATGAAATCCGATGTCCGGCCGGTGACGCTCAAGTAGCCCTCGGCGTCGATCTCGCAGATGTCGCCCATCCGCATCCAGCCGTCGCGGGTGAACAGCGTGTCGTGGTCGGTCCCGCCGAGGTAGCCGAGACTGGTCGCGGGCCCCCGACACGCGGGCTGGCCGCGGCCGCCATCGGTGACGTCGCGGTCGCCGTCAAAGAGGCGTACCGACATTTCCGGCACGATCCGGCCGGCTGTCCGCAGCCGATGTGGCTGTGCGTCGTTCAGCGTGGTGGCGCTCAGTATACCGGTCTCGTTGGAGCCGTAGAACTGCAGAATCGTTGCCCCGGTGAGCTTCTCGAACTCCACAGCCGGCCGGTACGGGAGCGACTCCCCGCCGGTGAACACGACTCGCAACGAACTCAGGTCGTAGTCCCGGGATGCGCTGTCGGCGATCAGCATAGTCAACTGCGTACTGACACAACACAACACGGTTACCCGATGCTCGGCAATCGCCTCACACGTCGCCCGCGCGCTGAAGCGGTCCAGGATAACCGCGGTGGCGCCCAGAAAGATCGGGGTGGTGTGACTGGTCCAAATCCCGAACCCGAACGGCATGGGGATGACGGGCAGCACCACGTCCTCCGGCGTCAGCTGCCCGTTGGCGACCGCTTTCTGATGGAAGTAATGCCAGCGGTTCTGGGTATGCACCACGCACTTGGGTAGCCCGGTGGTCCCTGACGTCGAATTGATCAAGAACACGTCGTCGGAGCCGAGCGGGTGGCCTTCCCGCAACGCCGCAGGCGCGGCCTCGAGATCCAGTCGCAGGCCCCCACCGCCTTCAGCCAGCACCACTACCGGCACGGAGAGGGTGGGGGCACCCGCGGTCGCCCGGATCGCGTCATCGGCCCGCGGAGCATCGCTGACCAGCATCTTCGGTTTCGAACTGTGCAATATCGCGGCGACCTCGCGGGTGCCGGCCCGCGCGCCGATGCCGATGACGATCGCCCCGCAGCGCTCGACGGCGACGAAGAGCGCGTGAATGGCGGCCGAGTCGCCGTGCCATACCGCGACCCGATCACCTCGCGCGATACCGGCACCGGACAACTGCTCCGCCAAAGCAGTTGCAGCATGGTCGAATTGGCGCCACGTCAGCGACGACCCGTGGTGATCGATGTAGGCGAGACGATCCGGTGACTGCTCTGCATTGCGGGCCACCGCGAGGGACAGCGTCAGGTCTGACCACCAGCCGGCGGCGCGATAGCGGGCCGATTCCTCGTCGGTGAAGGCCGGCGAACCCATGGTGTCCAGGCCGCCGATGCTCATCACCCGATGATATGGCGAGGTGCCACAGGCGTGACCGGCATTCGACGATCAGCTCGGCTGGCGCAGCGGCAGGCCGGCCGCGCGATAGATCGCATCGATGACGGTCATGTTCTCGATCGCATCCTCCGGCGTGGTTTTCACCGGCTCACCCCGCAGGACTGCGGCGGCGAATGCGTCGAGTTGGTACGCGTAGGACGCCCGGCGCGGAAAACGCTCGATACGTCTACCTTCGGGCAAACGTATGGTCAGACGGTGGATGAACTGCGGCGTAACCGGGTTGAACAGTGACAACTCCCCCCGCTCGCCGACGATTCGGGTGCTGATCTCGAGCAGGCGGCGCGACCACATCGAGCAGCGGACCCGGCCGGTGTGGCCCTCGGCGAATATCAGCTCGGCCGTCATCGCTCGGTCGATGAGCGGATCACGCAGTTTGGCCTGGGCCGAGACCACGTCCGGTGTCGAACCGCCGAAGGTACGGACCATATGGACGGCATAACAGCCGGCGTCCATCAGAGCGCCACCGGCGAGTGCGTAGTTGTACCGGATGTCGGAGAACTTCGGCAACGGGAAGCACAACGAGGCCTCGACCCGCTGGAGTTTGCCCAGCGCGCCGGAGGCGAGGATCTGCTCGGTTCGCAGCGCCAACGGGTGGTAGCGGTAATGAAACGCCTCCATCACCACTCGGTTCGACTTCGCCGCCACCCCGGCGATCTCGCGGGCCTCGACTGCGTTGGCGGTGAACGGCTTCTCGCACAGCACGTGCTTGCCGGCGTCGAGTGCGGCGCGGGTCCATGTGCCGTGCAGCCCGTTCGGCAGCGGGTTGTAGATGGCATCCAGGTCGGGATCGGCGATCAGCGCCTCGTAGCTGTCGTGCACTCGCGGGATCTGGTTTTTAGCAGCAAATGCCCGAGCCCGGGCGCCATCGCGTGCGGCTACCGCGGTCACCACGACGTCAGGGTTGTCCTTTGCCGGGTTGATGAGCGCCGATGGGGCTATGCGAGCCGCGCCCAGCACGCCGATTCGCAGCGGTTCTCCGTGTTCGGGCACGGACCGAAGCTAACACTTCGCTAAACCGCCGGCACACGAAACATAGTAATGCTCAGTTTCTTTCGCGGAGTTGGCTCCGCGGGGAGTCGCTTTGCGCTGATTTTTCTCAGCGAGCCCATCTGATTTATTTATGCCGCACGCAGGGACAGGGCTTACGTTCGGCCTATGTTCGCGATTGGTGAACTAGCCCACGCCACATCTCGGCCGATCATCCCAATTGATGTGTGCGGCGAAAAACTTGGGGCGTAAGCGAGATGTCAAAACCCGTAAAAATCGTCGCGGGCGTTTGGCGGAGCTAATAGATTTTCGACATCGGAGTGCCGGTCTTTACGCCCGGCCTGCCTGAGGGAGAACGGCATGATCCCAGTCAAGTCGCTCGAAAACGAATTGCGCAACTGCGCCCTTGAGTTGCGCCAACTCGCGTACACGCTACAAGACGGGATCGGTGAACACGATCTGCTTCGATTGTCGGAGCGGATGCGCGCCGCGGCCGATCAAGGCGTGCGCGGGGCCTGACTTTCTTCTGCGCCAGACGGTTTCGGAGAGCCGCCCTGGCTGGGCGAATATTTGGGGCAGTATTCGGCGGCCGAGAGCAGGACGAACTTTCGCACGCCGTTTCCGCTGAATGACGGGTTCTCCGATTGAAGGTTTTTCTCGATGTCGGCTTGAGAAGTCCCCTTGTCGGCCAAATCGCACACGCCCTTGGCGACCGTGACCGCCTTGGCAGGGTCTTGATAGGTCAGCCCGGCCGCGCGGAGCTGCTGGACGAAGTCTGCGTCTTTGTTGGCGGGAGTCGGAGGGTCGGCGTACGCCGGCGCCGCAACAATGGTCGCGGTGGCGACGCCGACCAGCATCATGAGATTCTTCATGGTGCTCGAGTCTTCCAAAGTTGCGCTCAGGGCGCAGCCCCGTCTCCGCACATTTGGATTCATGGCTAGCCCAAGTTCAGACGGCGTTCACGACCCGGTGGCTTCCCCGACGCATTTATCGGCGGGTCTTCCGAATTGACGTGTGCGGCAGAAAACTTGGGGCGTAAACAAGATGTCGAAGCCCCGTAAACCGTTCTGGGCTTATCTGCTCCGACTGTGGGAGCGGATGCCCGCCGCGGCCGATCAAGGTGTCCGCGGGGCCTGATTACCCTCTGCGCCAGGAGTTTTCGAAGGATCGCTTTGGTCGGCCAAATATTTGGGGCAGTACTCGCCGGTCGCGAGAATGATGAAATTCGTCGCGGCGTTCCCGCTGAAAGACGGGTTGCGTAGTTGTAAGTCTTTCTCGATGTCGGGGGCGGGTGTTCCGGTGTCGACGAGTTGGCACACGCCCTTGGCCACCGCGATCGCTTGGGCTGGGTCTTGGTAGGTGAGCCCGGCTGCGGTGAGATTGGTGAGAAAGTCTGCGTCGTTGGCGGGCGTGGGGTCGGCGTATGCCGAGACAGCCGCGAGGACCATGGTGGGAAGGCTGAGCAGCACCAGCGCGCGCTTCATGACGCCTGAGTCTTCCAAAGTTGCGGATGAGGCGCAGGCGACCTCCGAAGATCTTCGCAGGTCGCCGATTCGCGTTCAGGGAGCGTTCACGCTGAGGTGGCTCAACGGATGGATTCAGCGTCGGCCACCGTCAACGGCAAAGCCAGTTCTTCGAGCGGGCGTTGCTCGGCGTTGATGCCGAGCCACAGTTCGACCAGACCCGACGCCGCCATCACGGCAGCCCCGATGAGAAACGACCACATGATCTCGCTGCGCTGACCGGACTCGATCAGGTGTCCGAACAGCAGTGGCCCGCTGATACCGCCGATGCCGGTGCCGACGGCGTAGAAGAACGCGATGGCCAGGGCCCTGGTTTCCATCGGGAAGATTTCGCTGACAGTCAGGTAGGCGGCGCTGGCACCAGCGGAGGCCAGGAAGAACGTGGCGGCCAGTACGCCGATGAAGGCCCAGACCCCGCCGGTCTGGGTGACGAAGAGGACCGCGAGAACAACCGCTACTACCGCAGAGCCGACATAGGACAGGGTGATCATCGGTTTGCGGCCGATGGTGTCGAAAAATCTTCCGAGCAGCAGCGGCCCGAAGAAGTTGCTCAGCGCCCATAACGCGTAGAACAGCGGCACCCTACCGGCGTCGACACCGTAGAAGCCGCTCAACAGGGTGCCCAGATTGAAGGTCACGCCGTTGTAGAGAAACGCCTGCCCGATGAACAGCGCCAATCCGAGAACGGCGCGTCGCGGGTAGAGCGTGAACGCCACTTTCGCGATCTCGACAAATGAAATCGTCTCGCGCTGGCGGACTTTCAGCGGCGGCCCGTCAGGATCTGGAAGTGGCCGCCTCGTCTCCCGCTCAACGCCGGCCTCTATCTCGCCGACGATCCGCTCGGCTTCCTGGTTGCGTCCGTGGATGAACAGCCAGCGCGGGCTTTCCGGGACGCTACGCCGGACCAGGAGGACGAATATTCCGAAGATGGCACCGATGCCGAATGCCAACCGCCATCCGAGGTCGGCGGGAAAGTTCGACGTGTCCAAAAGAAGAAGCGCAGCGCCCGCCCCGGCTGCCGATCCCAGCCAGTAGGTCCCGTTGATGATGAGATCCACGCGACCGCGCACCCGTGCGGGGATCAGTTCGTCGATAGCTGAGTTGATCGCGGCGTACTCGCCGCCGATGCCGGCGCCGGTGAAAAAGCGGGTGAGAAAGAAGTACCACGGTGCGAACGCGAATGCCGTCGCGACAGTCGCGGCCAGATATACCGCGAGAGTCAGGATGAACAGGTTGCGTCGCCCGAAGCGGTCCGTCAAATGGCCAAAGAACAACGCGCCCAGGCACGCTCCGGCGATGTAAAAAGCGGCCGCCGTACCGATGTCTGCGGCGGTGAGCGCGATGCCGCTGCCCTTTTCCGTGAGGCGCGACGACACGTTGCCGACCATCGTCACCTCGAGGCCGTCCAGTACCCAGACGCCACCGAGGCCGATGACGACCTGCCAGTGAAACCGCGACCACGGCAGCCGATCCAGACGTGCCGGAACGTGGGTTGTGATGGTTGCGGTTTGGGCGCCGTCGCTCACGTCTCTCCATTCTCGTCAGATCCCATACACGCTCAACCGATCGATCCGGGCGGATCGGCACTGTCGGCAGAACCCGGCAGATCGAGCTGCATCCAGGCGACGTCGTGCCAACGGTCGTGCTTCCATTCAACGCGGCGATACAGACCGACATCTGCGAACCCCATCGATCGATGAAATCCGTTGCTGGCTTCGTTGGGCTGAGTGATACCCGCGAACGCCCGCCGATAGCCGCGTTCGCCGAGGCGGTTCAGAAGTTGCGTGTACAGCTGACGGCCTCCCCCGCGACGATGATGATCGTCGGCGACATAGAGGCCGGTCTCTACCGACCACCGATAGCTGGGCAGGCGATTGAGCGCGTGTCCGTAGGCGAATCCGATTGTCCGGTCACCGCTTTCGAGGACTAACCACGCGTGCATCTCGCAGGCCGCAGTGATCCGCTCCGCCATCTCGTCGACAGTCGGGACGTCGAGTTCCCAACTCACCGCGGTGTTCTCGACGTAGGGCCGGTAGATCGTCAGGCATCCAACGGCGTCCTGCGGGCCGGCTTGGCGCACACGCGTGTCGATGACGGGCATGGGATTCAGTCTTGCAGTCTGAGTGCCGACGCTGCATGCCTACGGCGAACGGCCGGATCCTGCTGGTGGTGTTAGGTTCGAGCGGCGGAGCAAAGGAGTGGGATGTGAGTACGTTTTTCTGGGGTCTGCTCGCGTTGATCGCCCTGGCGGTGACGTTTCTGCTGCTGTCGATCGGGACGATCTACGCGCGGCGGTTAGAGGCCGAACCCAAGTTGCCGTTCAGCGAGGAAATCCGGGCCGCGCCGCGGGTCATCAGGAAGCTACGCAAACGGGAAACCATGACACCAGAAGAGTTCGAGTACGCGCAGCGTATTGTCGCCATCCGCGGCAATCCGATGGCCTTAGCCATCCCCCTTACCTTGTTCGCGATGTCGACCTACTACATCTTCTCGTGTCTGGAATACCTCCAGGGAGGCACTCCATCGGAGCGGCATTTCATTGGCGTGATCCCGATGATCACCTCATCAAACCTCGCCATCCAACTTCTGCGCGCTAGGCGACTGAAGGGTCGTTTGGCAACCGCTGACGTGAGGGCCTGACGTCGGATCCTCCGCGCTGCCGACCGTGCCCACATTTGATAGCGTTTCGCACGTTGTAGTCGCGTCCGTTCTGTAGTGGTAACGTCTAAGGGCCGCATATCAATCAGGTTGATATATCGAACCGACGGTGGGGTCGGGTCGAGAGCACGAGGTCTGGGGAACGTGTTCCGAAAGGTGATCGAGTGAGCCCTCGTTCAACGGGGAGGACTGTCCTAGCGCGCATCTGGATGCCGCTGGTAGCCGTAATTGTCGTGAGCGTCGGCCTGGAGTGCATGAACAAGGTGCACCAATTCTCCGAGCCGGAACCGGTCATCACGGTCAACGGTCCGCAGGCGCCGGAGCAATTCAACGTCAAACGGCTCACGTATCAGGTGTTCGGCCCCGTCGGAAAAACCGCGAAGATCGTCTATGTCGACATCGAAGGCCACCCGCATCCGGTCGATGTCACATTCGCGACCGAGCCTTGGACCCACGACGAGACCACGACACTGACAGTGGCATCCGGCGCCATTTCGGTGCACGTCCACGGCGGTCCGTTGCGCTGCCGCATGCTGGTGAATGGCGTGCCTCCTCCCCCGGAGTCCGGCGTCCCGGAGGCTTCGGATAATCATCCGGACGCTGACGTCCAGTGCAGGGTGAAATCCGCGTGAGCGAACACCGAATGGATGAACCCCGGGTCAAACGCCCGTTCCTGCCCAGGATGGTGCGTAGATTCGCAATACCACTCATTTTCTTCTGGGGTTTTTCCGCGGTCACGATGACTGCGTTCACGCCCAAGGTGGAGGACGTCGCAGAAGAACTCGCCGGCCCGATGGTCCCGCACTATGCGCCGTCGCAGCGGGCCTTGCTGCACATCGGCGAAAAGTTTCACGAGTCCAATTCGACGAACTTGACCATGGTGGTGTTCGAGGCGCAGAACCGCCAACTGGGCGACCAAGATCACGCGTACTACGACGATCTGGTGAAGCGCATGCAGCACGACACCAAGCATGTGCAATACGTGATGGATCTCTGGGGCCAGCCGTTCACGGCGGCTGGGGCACAAAGTGTGGACGGCAAGTGCACTTATACGCTGCTGCGTCTGGCCGGCGACATCGGCCAGATGGAGGCCAATGACTCGGTAAACGCGGTCCGCGACATGATCGCCAAGGACCCACCACCGCCGGGATTGAAGGCTTTTGTCAGCGGTGCGGCGCCCCTGGCCTCGGATACGTTGAGCATCGCCAACTCGAGCTTGAACAACGTCACGATCATCACGATCATCCTCATCCTGGTGATGTTGATGTTCGTCTACCGCTCACCGCCAACCCTGCTGCCCGTTTTGCTCGGCGTCCTCATCGAAATGCTGTTCGCCAAGGGGCTCATCTCATTCCTCGGGCATCACGGATGGCTCGAGTTGTCCTCGTTCGCAGTGAACATCGTCATCGCACTGACCTTGGGAGCCGGGACGGACTACGGCATCTTCCTGATGGGGCGCTATCACGAAGCTCGGCAAGCCGGGGAGAGCCGAGAAGACAGCTTCTACACCGCCTACAAGGGCGTCACGCCGATCATCCTCGGTTCGGGGCTGACGATCGCCGGTGCGTGTTACTGCCTGACGTTCGCGCGGTTGAACTATTTCCACACCATGGGCCCTGCTGTCGCGATCACCATGCTCTTCACCATCGTCGCCGCGCTGACCCTCGGTCCCGCGATATTGACGGTGGGCAGCCTGTTCGGGATGTTCGATCCGCGACAGGCCGCCAAGGCGCACCTGTATCGGCGGATCGGAGCGAGCGTGGTGCGCTGGCCGGTGCCGATCCTGGTCGCCAGTTCGGCCATCGTCATGTTGGGTGCGGTCTTCGTGCCGACCTACCGGCAGAACTACGACGATCGGCAGTACCAGCCGCACAATTCGAAGTCGAATCTGGGTTTCCAAGCCGCCGACCGACATTTCCCCAAGAGCAAACTGTTCTCCGAGATGCTGATGGTGGAAACCGACCACGATATGCGCAACTCGGCCGACTTCATTTCGCTGGACCGGGTTCAACGGGCCCTGATCCGCCTCAACGGCATAGCGCTAGTGCAAGGCATGACCAGACCGTTGGGCCGACCGCTCGAACACGCCAGCATCCCTTACCTTTTCACCACCCAGGGAAGCGGCAACGGTCAGCAGCTCCCCTTCAACCGGGAGCAGAACACCAACACCGACCAGCAGGCACAGATCCAAGCGGACTCGGTTGCGGTGCTGCGCAAAGAGATCACATTTTTCCAGAAGGTCTCCGATGAACTGCACAACACGGTTCTCACCATCGAGGATCTGGAGCATGTCAGCAACGAGATCAACGACGACGTCTCGAATCTCGACGATTTCTTCCGCCCGATCAAAAGCTATTTTTTCTGGGAGAAACACTGCTTCGACATTCCCATTTGCTGGACGTTCCGGTCGGTGTTCTCGACCATCGACCAGATCGACCATCTGGCCGAAGACATCAAATACGCCAGGATCTCTCTGACCGTCGTGGACGAGACCTTTCCGAAGATCATCGCCGAGCTGAAAGCCACGGCCGATGACACGGAGGCTTTAAAGTCAAAGTTGGTCAACTCGTACGGTTCTGCCGACCTTCAATCGCTGGCGACCGAGCAGACATTCGACGACTCGATCAACGTCGGGAACGACTGGGACAAGTCCCGCAGCGATGACTTCTTCTACATCCCGCACGAGGGTTTCGACAACGCAGACGTCAAAACCGGCGAGAGATTGATGATGTCACCGGACGGCAAGGCAGCCCGTTTCATCGTCACCCACGAGGGTGACGCGATGGGCCCCGAGGGCGTGGAACATGTCGAAATGTTCCCCGACGCCATTAAAACGATCCTGAAAGAGACATCGCTGGCCGGCGCCCGGGTCTACATCGGTGGCTCGGGAGCCACCGACAAGGACATCAAGGATTACGCCGCATCGGATCTGCTCATCGCGGCCATCGCGGCCTTCGTGCTGATCTTCCTGATCATGATGTTCATCACGCGAAGTCTGGTGGCGGCCTTGGTGATTCCTCTCACGGTGGCGTTCTCCTATGCCGGCGCGTTCGGGTTGTCGATCCTGCTCTGGCAGCACCTGATCGGGCTGCCGTTGCACTGGCTGATATTGCCGCTGACGTTCATCATCCTGGTGGCGGTGGGGTCGGACTACAACCTGCTGCTGATCAACCGGGTCAAGGAAGAACTGCACGGTGGAATACACACCGGTCTGATCCGCGCACTCGGCAGCACCGGCGGCGTGGTGACATCGGCGGGTCTGGTGTTCGCGTTCACCATGCTGGCCATGCTGACAAGCGGTCTGCGAACCATCGGTCAGATGGGTTCAACCGTCTGCATAGGCCTGCTGCTCGACACGCTGATCGTGCGTTCGTTCGTCGTGCCGTCCATCCTCGCCATACTGGGACCGTGGTTCTGGTGGCCCACCGTTGTGCGCCGCCGCCCGCTTCCGCAGCCAGCTCACGACTAGACGTCATCTGCTCGTAAGAATTGCTGGGCAGAATTGGATGCTATGCCGTCGCCATCAAGCCGGGTGCTCCAACTGCGGGCAGTCGACCTCACCAACCGCCTACCGGGTTACCAGCTCCGCGAGCAGGGCGAGGGTGACGACGCGTGGAAGCGCGTCACGGCGCGAGTCGTCTCGGAATTGTCGCCGCACGAAGGCAGCTTCCTGCCGGAAATTTGCACAGTGAAGTTCGCCGACGGAACAGAACGCTATTTCAATCCCGACGACCAGGTGGAAATCAGGCCCTGAACTGCTCAGTCGCGAATCTTGACGGCAAAAAGGCGGTGCGTGCCCTGCAGGCCCTTGAGTTCGGCCTCCAGCGGTGCGCACACATCAATGGCTGCCGCGCCGTCGACGGCTGACCGTACCGCTTCGCTGATCAGGACCTCGCCGCCGCTGGCCTGCCCCGCGATCCGGGCGGCCATCGCAACGTTGCGTCCGAATAAATCGTCTCCGCGCCGGACCGACGGTCCGAGGTGAATACCGATTCGGACGCGGATCCCACCCCACTGTTCCGCATTCTTGAGCAGTGCTCGTTGCACGCCGATCCCCCACAGCACCGCTTGTTCGGCGTCGGCGAAGGCAATCATGAAGCCGTCACCTTGTGTCTTGATGACGTGCCCGCCGTGCTCGGCGACAAGTTTCTCGAGGAGCCGGTTGTGGCGTTCCAGGAGCTTCACCCAGTCCCTGTCGCCGAGCTCTTCGTTGTGCACTGTGGAGTCCTCGATGTCGGAGAAGGCGATCACCACATCGCCGTCGGCGGTCATTCTCGCGAGATCGGGACGTTCTACTTGCGCCCACCCGGCCAGATCTTCGATCGAGTTACGGACAGTGGCGCCAATGCCTTTGGTAATCAGCGAGTCAGCGGTCCGCCACGCCGTCCTGATGGCGAATGGCGCCAGCCCCGGACGTCGCCGACGCCGGCCAGACCCGGCTTGGCGGCTGCGCTCCAGTACGGTTCGCGTCTCTTTCAGCTGATGCCGGGAGACGATGAGCAACACCGCCAGAGCGATGAGCCCCCCGAGTTCGACCACTGCGATGCCGCTCGTCAGCGCGACCGCGTTCATCGATAGCCCGCGCCCGCGAACGGTGTTGTCACGGGTTGAGTATGACGGTCGGTGCGATCGACTGGTAATGGCATCAGCGCCCGCCCCATCCTCAGGCACCTCGAAGTAACCTGGCCTATCCTGACGGCCATTGACACTCAGGAGGATTGACCGATGACCCGTGCCCGCGTGCTGATTGCAGCCGGCGCCGTTCTGCTCGTGATGTCGTTGTTCGTCAACGTGCCACTGCACGGCGTGCTCGGCCTGGCGGCCAGCGCGGTGGTGTCGATGGCGCTGCTGGTCGCGGGCGTCGCAGCTGTGGCGAACGGGGTTGCCCAGTTGCGCCGCTTCAAAGGCCGCTAGGTTTACCTGTCGTCACCGACAGGTGCAGGCTGCACCGTCGCGACCGTGCTGAGACCGGTGATCGACAGCACCCGCATCAAGAACGGATGGACGATGAGGTGCAGGCGGTCTATTTCGTCGGCGTGCTTGAAGAGCGCGTTAATGCCTGCGCTATCGAGGTATTTGACTTCGCTCATGTCGACGGTGATCGGTCTGCTGTTGCCCTCACTGGCTACTGTCAGCGCTTCGGTGAACGCGTGGATGTTGCTGACGTCGATTTCGCCCGCCGCAATAACCCGCGGTGTCCCGTCGACGCCACGGTCAGTGTTGAGGGTGAGCGGGGTCATCTTTACGTAATCCTTGCGTACATGTGAACTGTAGTACCGGCATCGCTGGAATGGATGCTCAGATCCTGTACCAAACAACGCATCAGAGCGAGGCCGCGACCGCGATGCTCGCTCGGCACGGGGTGCGGTATTTTCCAGACGCCGGTGTCGATGACGCTGACGTGAAGCCCGTCGACGACGGCCGTCGCACGGAGCGAGATGATGCCGTCGGGACGACTGCGGTGGCCATGTTCGATTGCGTTGGCCAGAGCTTCACCGGTCGCTATCAGCATGTCTTGAATCTGGTCGGGCTGAACTCCCGCCTCCCTCAGCCAGCTGCGCAGGGCGGCGCGGCTCGGGGCCAGGTGACGGACGTCCGCGGTGAAGTCCATCTCCAGTGGAGCCGGCTGCCGGTACAGCAGTATGGCCACGTCGTCGGGGTAGCCGCCGGTGGGTTCGAGTCCGGACATCAGTGCGTCGGCGACGTCATCGAGTTCGCGCGAGCGCCCGCCCCCGACAAGGTCAGCGGCGCGAGCCATGCCGTCTTCGATGGAGTCACCGCGGCGTTCCACCAGCCCATCGGTGTAGAGCAGCAGCGTCGAGCGCGCCGGCATCGTGACCTGGGCTTCGGGCCGGGTGATATCTGGTCGCACCGCCAGGGGCAATCCCTGGCCGCTTTCCAACGTCTCGGTGCCGCCGTCGGCACGAACCATGATTGCCGGCGGATGCCCCGCGCTCGAGTACACCAATTCCCCGGTCGCAAGCGTCAGCACAGCGCAGAACGCAGTGGTGCAGTCGGCGCCGGGCAGGCGTGCGGCGAAACGGTCAAGTCCCGCGAGAACGACGCTCGGGCTGGACTTTTCGAGGAGTAGCGCCCGGCAGGCGCTGCGAAGTTGCCCCATCACGGTAGCTGCCGCCAGCCCGTGCCCTACGCAGTCGCCGACGATCAGGGCGACGCGCCCCGCATCGATAGTGACGACGTCGTACCAGTCGCCGCCGACCTGCAGCGGTCGACTCGCAGGCAGATACCGCACCGCAAAGCCTCCGGGCAGGCTGGCTGGGCCGAGCATCGCATGTTGCAGTGCCACAGCGGTTTCACGCTGTTCGTCGACTTCGTGAACTCGCTGCAAGCCCTGTCCGAGGCGTCCCGCCAATACGGTCAGCAACGTGTGGTCTTCAGCAGTGAACGGACGCTGTTCGGTCAACTCCACCCGTAGGACCGACGTTCCGCGGAGATGGCGCAACGTGATCCCCGCCGCGCCCGGACGCTCTGCCACGGTGGTCAGCGGGTCGCCGTGGCGCAACGACTCGATCACCTGCCGCTCCTTCGGCAAGAATTCGGCCCACCCGACGGGCTCCCCCGCACTCACCACGTCTGGTACGGCAGATTCGTCGGCGCCGGCGAAAGTCACGATGACGACGCGCCGAGCCTGCCAAACCCGGCGCAGTTCCTCAGCCGCTCCGCGCAACGCGTCGTCGACCGTATCTGCTTGGGCAAGTTGCTGATTGAGTGCCGCCAGTGCGGTCTGGCGTTGCACCAGGTAGTGCTCGGCGGTGACGTCGCGCATCGTCCCGACCATGATCTGCTGGCCCGTTTCGGGATCCTCGGCATGGTTGAAGTTGGCCGCGACCCAGACCCGGTGTCCGTCCCGGTGATTGACCGGAACGGTGAAGACGCCGTGAGTGCTGTCCAGCATCTGCGCGAAAGCCTCCTCGACCAGTCGATGGGCTTCGGGATCGGTGTCGGGGTCGGGCCACCACGGGTGAGTTGCCGAATACGGCAGGCGTTCAGGGCCATAGCCGAGAATCTCGGTGAAAGAGTTGTTGATCTCGACGACGGCGCCGTTCTCGTCGCAGACGAAAAACGCCTCCTGCAAAGAGTCGACCATCGCACTGCGCCAGCGGGCCTGATGGTTGCGTAGCCGGGCCAGCTCGATGTTGGCGCGGACTCTGGCCAGCAGCTCGGCCGCCGCGAACGGTTTGACGAGATAGTCGTCAGCGCCGGCCTGCAGCCCTTCGATCGACGCTTCCTGGCCCGCACGAGCCGACAACAGCAGAATCGGAACGGCTGCGGTGCGCGGCTCCGACCGCAGCGCGGACACCAGTTGCAGCCCGTCCAGCTCGGGCATCATGACGTCGCTGATGACAAGATCGGGAACGTCGGCCCGGATGGCCGCCAAAGCCTGCTGACCGTCGACGGCCTCACTGACGTGATAACCGGAATTCCCGAGAAGACTGGTCAGGTATTCACGCATGTCGGTGTTGTCGTCAGCGATCAACACTCGAGGTAGCTCTCCGTCGCCCTCGGCGGGAATGACGCCTGCTGTGGTCGCACCCGCTGTTGTCCTCGTTCCGGTGTCAGAAGGCAGCCACCGCAACGCTTCCTGCACATACGGGTCGGCGATCACGCCGGAGACCGCGCGGGAGACCGGCGTGTGCACAAGTTCGTCCGCCGGCAGGTGGGCCACACCGAACGGCAAACACACCGTGAACGTCGTGCCGGCGCCTTCCCGGCTGTCGGCGACGATGGTGCCGCCGTGGATGCCGACCAGTTCTTTGACCAGAGCCAGGCCGATTCCACTGCCCTCCGTGGATCGGGCGCGGGACGACTCGATTCGGTGGAATCGTTCGAACAGTTGCGGCATCTCGGTGGCCGATATTCCGATGCCGGTATCGGTGACGGTCACGACCGCGGCGGCGTTGTCGCGGCTGACCCGGACGGTGACCGAGCCGTCGAAGGTGAATTTCAGCGCGTTGGACAGCAGGTTGAGCATCACCTTCTCCCACATCTCGCGGTCGAGATAGACCGGTTGGTCCAGTGGGGCGCAATCCACCGTGAAGGTCAGGCCGGCCCGGTCGAATGCGGAGCGAAAGACGCTGGCCAGTTCGGCGGTCAGGGTCGACAGGTCTGCCGGCTCGAATCGAGCGTGCATGCGTCCGGCCTGGATGCGCGAGAAATCCAGCAGGGTGTTGACCAACTTGGTCAGTCGCAGGCCGTTGCGCTGGATGAGCTCGAGTTCACGCCGGGCGTTGTCGCTGACGTCGCTCTGGCCCAGCAACTCGTTGACGGGCCCGAGAATGAGTGTGAGAGGCGTGCGGAACTCATGGCTGACGCTGGAGAAGAACGTCGTCTTGGCCTGATCGAGTTCGGCCAAGGCCTCGGCACGTTGTTGTTGGGCTTGATAGCTGCGTGCGCTGCCGACCCCTGCGGCGATGTGACTGGCCACCACTTCGACGAAACCGCGATAGCCGTCATCGAACCGCCGGTGCCGGTTCAGCCCGGCCACGAAGAGTCCCAGGGGCGCGCCGGCCTGCTGGAGAATCGGCACCACGTACGCCTGGACGGGCGGCTCACGCCACGCGCCGGCCGGGAGCTCCGGTGCGAGACCGGCGAGCTCGATCAGGTGGGATTCACCGCGGATGGCCTTTTCGAGAGGCCACATCGAAAGGCTATTGCGTTGTAGAACCGGCGGTGCTCCCGGGTGTGCGGGGGTGATCCCGCTTGCCCCGGCCAGGCGAGCGTCGCCGTCATCGTCGAACAGGTAGGTGAGCGTGAACGGCAGGTCGTACGGGTTTCGCGACAGCTGGGCGGCGGCGAAGTCCAGCATCTGCCGCTCGGTGCGTACCACGCTCGGGTCGGAGCCCAGTTCGCGAAGCGTCGTCATCCGCCGTTCAGCGACCACCCGCTCGGTGTCCTCGCTGACCACACACAGCATGCCGACCACGGCCGAATCGTCGTCGCGCAACGGGCTGTACGAGAACGTGTGGTACGACTCCTCGCTGTAACCGGACCGCTGCAGCAGCAGCATCAGGGCCTCGTCCCAGGTGGCCTCCCCGGTGGACAGCACATGGTCGATTCGAGGACTGACGTCGGACCAGATCTCCGACCACACCTCGTGGGCCGGGCGGCCCAACGCCCAGGGATATTTCAGGCCGAGGGTGTCGCGGCGGTAGGCGGCGTTGCAAAAGAACGTCAACTCCGGACCCCACGCCATCCACATCGGGAAGCGCGACGACAACAAGATATCCACGGCCGTGAGAAGGCTTTGCGGCCAACCCTGCACCGGACCCAGCGGCGTAGCCGCCCAGTCGACAGCAGCTAATTCGCGTCCAATCTCTTGGTCTGCGCGGAAGGCCACTGACATCCTCTCGAGTTAGCGTCGTTCTGCCTAAATAACCATTCGCCGAGTTCCTGATGCCAGCTTTTCGTCGGAAGGCATTTGCTGACGGCTGCGAAGAGCAGCCGTCGGCGCGTCTGTCGATCCGTCAACCGGCGGAGGATTCCCTTTTTCCTTCGGATCCATGCCCGTCGGATTCAACCTCATTGGTTTTACTTCGGTGATCATGGCAATCTCGGTGTGGGGCGAGGCGGCGAGGAGGGCAGGCAGACGATGGCCGGTGACGGCGTTGACGTGTTGGTGATCGGCGCCGGGTTGGCCGGCTTACGGTGCGCCGGTGTCCTGGCTGCCGCGGCCCGCGACGTTCACGTCTGGGAGCAAGACGATGACGTCGGCGGCCGCGTCCGCACCGATGCATTCGACGGTTTTCTGTGCGATCGCGGCTTCCAGGTTTTGAATCCTGCCTACCCGGAGCTGCGGCGCGCTGTCGATGTCACCGCGCTCGATTTGCAACCGTTCGGTGCTGGCGTCGCGCTGCGGCGTCAGTCCGGATCAGCTGTCTTGGCTCACCCGCTGCGCGAGCCCAAGTTGGTGCCAAAGATGTTGGCGTCAGGTGTTATTCGACCCAGAGATCTGGTCGCGATTGCGCGGTGGGCTCTTCCCGCGCTGAGACCCGCTGCCCTCAAATCGCATGTGGGCGCGGACATCACACTACGAGCAGGCTTGGATGAGAAGGGCGTGAGCGGTGAGCTGCGCCGCCTGATCGATCGCTTCCTTGCCGGAGTCCTTCTCGAGGACACCGGCAGCAGCTCCAATGCATTCGCTCTACTGCTGGCGCGGATGTTCCTGCTTGGTGTGCCCGCCCTGCCGGCAGCAGGCATGCAGTCACTTCCGCGACTGATGGCCACGCCGCTGAGCGGGCTGATAAGCCTGAATCACGCGGTAACAGGCATCGAGCGCGACGGAACGAGTTGGCGCGTGTCGGGCCCAGACGCGAGCGTGCGCGCGAACACGGTCGTGGTGGCAACAGATCCCACGACGGCGGCCACGTTGACCGGTTCTTCTCCTCCGCCCACCCACGGCGTCGTCACCGACTGGTGGTCCACCGATGAGGCTCCGACAACACGACCGATGCTGTGGGTTGATGCCCGCCGCGACCCGCCCGGACCGGTGCTCAACACCGCGGTCATCAGCGCCGCCGCGCCTGGCTACGCCCCCGCGGGGCAGCATCTGATCGCGGCGTCCGCGCTGCTGGACACTGACGGGGCAGCGCCACCGGACAGCGTTACCCGACGCCATGCCGCTGACATCATGGGTGCCGACGGCGGCTCGTGGAAGCTGTTGACACGAAGTCATATTCGCCACGCTCTACCCGCCCAGCCCGCCCCGCTGCGATTACGCCAGCCGGTTGCCGTCGGCGACGGGCTTTGGTGGTGCGGCGACCACCGGGACACCGCCTCGATACAGGGAGCGCTTGTGAGTGGGCGCCGGACAGCGGAAGCGATTCTGCGGAACCGTCGCTGATCAGTCCCTGTCCGACCACCGGAAAACGGCGAGGCAGGCAGCTAACCCGCCGATTGCCCACGCGGTGAGTATCAGGAATATGTGCCAGTGTTCCCAGCTGCCTGCCGGTTCGAAAGCGGCCATTTTCGGCGGCAGCAGCACCGACCGAAACCCTTGAGCCATCCACTTGACCGGAAAGATGGAGCCGACGACCAACATCCAGGTCGGCAATACGATCAGCGGCACGTAGGTGCCTGATACGAACTGTAAGGCGATCGCCGGGCCGTTGGTGACGACGGCAGCCGCGACCGCGTTACTGGCGAAATTGCTGATGAAGATGCCCAGTAGCGAGCAGCTGACGGTGCCCAGAAGGAACACCCAGGTCAGGGTGAACCATCCGAACATCGTTGTCGGTAAGTGGAGTTTGAAGAAAAGCAGTCCAACCACGATAAGGACGACTGCCTCGGCGAGGCTCAGGATCGCGACGAGAAGAATTTTGCCGACGAAGTACGACAGCGCGGTGGTTGGCGTTCCGCGCAGACGCCGCAGGGCACCGGTATCGCGATCGGCCGCAATGCTGATGCCCAGGTTGATGAATGACGTCGAAAGAATGCCGTAGGCGAGCATGCTCGCCGCGATCACGGCGCCAGTACTGGTCTCTCCTTCGGGCAGTTTTGTGGAAAATATCGAACCCAGCAGGACGCAGATGACGGCGGGTAACGAAAATGTCAGCACCATCTGCTCTGGCCGGCGGTAGAACATCTTCAGCTCGGGGACGACTCGCGACAATCCGATTCGCAGCGGTGAGGGCAGGGCGGGCCGAGCCTCAACCACTTGCTGTTGCGGCGGTGCGGGATCAGCCATGTGGTCAGTGTGCATCAGCTCGGGCCGATCAACTGCAGGTAGGCATCTTCGAGCGTGGGCCGGGAAACAGTCAGGTCAGCCAACTCGGCACCGTCGGCGGACCATTTTCTGATGAGGTCGGTGGGTTGCTCGGTGACGACTTCGTGGTAATGGTCTCCCGTCCTCCACCGAACGGTCGCAGCGGTGCTCACATAGTGGATCAGGTTCTGTGGCGAATCGACGGCCACCACCTGTCCACCGGTGATGACGGCGACGCGATCTGCCAGCGCCGCCGCTTCCTCGAGGTAATGGGTGGTCAGCAGGATCGTCGTGCCGCCGCCGGCGAGCAGCCGGATGAGGTCCCAAAAACGCAGTCGCGCTTCGGGATCGAATCCCGTGGTCGGTTCGTCGAGGAAAAGCAGCTCAGGAAGGTTGATGATGCCGAGCGCGACATCGAGGCGGCGACGCTGTCCCCCGGACAACGTGCTGACCTTCGACTCAGCCACCGAGCCGAGCCCGACGAGCTCGAGCACTTCCTCGGGGACACGAGCCGCCCCATAGCATTTCGCGAACATCACCACAGTTTCAGAGACTGTGAGCATCCCGGCGTCGCTGACTTCTTGAAGCACAATGCCGATCTTGGCGCGCCAGCTTCGGCCTGCCGTTCCGGGGTCTTCGCCCAACACACTGACACGTCCGGAATCACGTTTACGGTGACCCTCGAGGATCTCGATCGTTGTCGACTTGCCTGCCCCGTTGGGCCCGAGGATCGCGAATACTTCTCCGTACTCGACATCGAGGTCCACATCGTGCACGGCCTGCAACTGCCCGTAGGACTTGCGCAGACCTCGAACCTGCACCGCGGAATTCACGAGTGCGCCTCGCCCTGGCTCTCGAGTTCAGCGAGCATTTCGCGTAGTTCGGTCTCGGACAGCTGCTCGATCAATAGGTCGACGTCGTCGGCTGCCGGTATCTCCTCGGCTTCCGCCACTGGGCCGGCGTCCGTCAAGTGCAGGTCGGCAAGGATTCGGTCGGCCAGTGAATTCACGCTTACGCCGCGAAGTAGCTCGAGCAGCGGCAGGTCGATCGCGAACATCGCATTGACCCTGAGCCTGAAATCCATTGCCATCAAAGAGTCCATGCCGATGTCGTCGAGACCGTCGTCGGGACCGATATCGGCGGCAGGGATCTCAAAAACGGCGGCGGCGACTTGTTGAACGTGGCTGGCGACGAGCTCGAGCCGGTCGGCTGCGGGGCATGCTGACAGAAACTCGAGTATCGACGATTCTGAATCGCCTGCGTCGGAGGAAGTCTCGACCGTCCCCAATTCGGAAAACATTGGCGGAACCTGTCCGCCGATCCCTGCACGGCGAGCCTGCGCCCAGTCGGCGCTGATCGCAATGACATTAGGGAGTTTCTGGTTGATCAGCCGATCGAGAATGCGGGTGCCCGACGCGGGGGTGATGAGCTCGATCCCCCTCTGCGCGTAGACCTTTTCCAGCTTGAGTTCTTCGACCATCCCCACTGACCATGGGCCCCAACCGATTGTGAGAGCCGGCAAACCCTGTGCCTGTCGGTAGTGCGCGAAGGCGTCCATGACCGCGTTGGCGGCGGCATAGTTGCCTTGGCCAGGCGATGCGACGACCGACCCCGCCGACCCGAACATCACGAAAAACTCCAGATCGGTTCCGCGGAAAGCGTTGTGCAGCACACGGGCGCCCTTGACTTTCGGCGCCATCACCCTGGTGAAATCGTCTTCGGTCATATTCACCAGCAGTCGGTCATCGACAGTGCCTGCGGCGTGGATGATTCCGCGTACCGGTCGGCCCCCACTGTGGAGGTGATCTCTCGGCCAGGTTTCCACCTCGTCGATGTCGGTGATGTCGACACTGTCGGTGGTTACTCGCACACCGAGGTGCTCGATCTTGCGGATCGCATTGATGGTCGCGTAGTGCCGGTGGTCATCAGGTAGCTGTGGCCATTGGTCCCTCGGCGGGATCTCGCTGCGGGATAGCAACGCAATGTGGCGCGCGCCGCGTTCGGCCAGATAAGTGGCCACGATGCGACCGAGGGCTCCCCCACCACCCGTCACGACGTAGGTCGCGTTGGGGGTGAGCTTGGTGGGGAACGCTTGCGTCAGGCGCGCACTTTGGCGAAGACGAGGAACGAACACCGAGTGGCCCCGGATGGCAATCTGATCCTCGGCGTCCTCGGCGAGGATGTGCTCGCAGACCCGCGACGCGGTCTGTGTGCAATCGTCGGCGTCGTCGATGTCGATAAGTCCGCCCCATCGGTTGGTGAACTCCTGCTGGCCGAACACCCGCCCAAGACCCCAGACAGCGGCCTGTTCGACGGCCAGCCGCTCGGTTCCCAAGGCGGGTTGCGCGTTGGAGGTCAGCACGTAGAGCCGTGGCGTCACGGTGTCATGTTCAGCGAAAGCTTTGGCGAGATGCAGAATTGTGAAAACACCGAGATGGTCGTTCGTGTCATCGCAAGAGTCGGCCGGACAACCGTCGGGCTCG